>NZ_JBNNJT010000005.1:0-375234 GCF_050270195.1 Rossellomorea sp. NPDC071047
CACACCCGTTCCCATGCCGAACACGGAAGTTAAGCTCTTCAGCGCCGATGGTAGTTGGGGGATCTCCCCCTGTGAGAGTAGGACGTCGCCAGGCATATCGTTCCGCAGTAGCTCAGTGGTAGAGCTATCGGCTGTTAACCGATCGGTCGCAAGTTCGAATCTTGCCTGCGGAGCCATCATATGGAGAGCTGTCCGAGTGGCCGAAGGAGCACGATTGGAAATCGTGTAGGCGGTTAATGCTGTCTCAAGGGTTCAAATCCCTTGCTCTCCGCCATAACATTTCTTCTTATTAAGGCCCATTGGTCAAGCGGTTAAGACACCGCCCTTTCACGGCGGTAACACGGGTTCGAATCCCGTATGGGTCACCAACACTTTTTATTCGAAAGTGAAAACAAAACAATCAATCTATTGGAGGATTAGCTCAGCTGGGAGAGCATCTGCCTTACAAGCAGAGGGTCGGCGGTTCGATCCCGTCATCCTCCACCATGATTATTTACGAAGCCTAAGCTGAATAAAATAATCTACCATAATTTTTATGTTTAACTTAACAAATTATATCGTCGCGGGGTGGAGCAGTTCGGTAGCTCGTCGGGCTCATAACCCGAAGGTCGCAGGTTCAAATCCTGTCCCCGCAATACCATTTTTGACTTAGGATAGGATAATCCTTGAAGAGTCACGCATGGATAGTTATTTTGACTGTCGTGAGGTAATGAAAGTTATTTTGCTGGCGCAAAAAACTCTGGTCCGGTAGTTCAGTTGGTTAGAATGCCTGCCTGTCACGCAGGAGGTCGCGGGTTCGAGTCCCGTCCGGACCGCCATTTTTATTTTACATAGTGGCTCAGTAGCTCAGTTGGTAGAGCAATGGACTGAAAATCCATGTGTCGGCGGTTCGATTCCGTCCTGAGCCACCATTTATCACTATTCTTGATGCCGGTGTAGCTCAACTGGTAGAGCAACTGACTTGTAATCAGTAGGTTGGGGGTTCAAGTCCTCTTGCCGGCACCACTCGAGTGATTTCATATGTGGAGGGGTAGCGAAGTGGCTAAACGCGGCGGACTGTAAATCCGCTCCTTCGGGTTCGGCAGTTCGAATCTGCCCCCCTCCACCAAGATTTTTTACGAAGCGTCAGCGAAGTAAAATAATCTTCCTTAAACTTTGCGCAGCGAAGCGGAGCATTATGCTTCAATACGAATAGCAAGAGAAAACACTGGAATTTAATTATATTTCATAGGGGTATAGTTTAAAGGTAGAACGAAGGTCTCCAAAACCTTTGGTGTGGGTTCGATTCCTACTACCCCTGCCAATTATATCATGGCGATTGTGGCGAAGTGGTTAACGCACCTGATTGTGGTTCAGGCATTCGTGGGTTCGATTCCCATCAGTCGCCCCATAAAAGTCACATTTTCATTTCCGAGACATATACTATCAGTGGGCTATAGCCAAGCGGTAAGGCATCGCACTTTGACTGCGACATGCGTTGGTTCGAATCCAGCTAGCCCAGTAGTGCGGAAGTAGTTCAGTGGTAGAACACCACCTTGCCAAGGTGGGGGTCGCGGGTTCGAATCCCGTCTTCCGCTCCAATATTAAGGCGGCATAGCCAAGTGGTAAGGCATGGGTCTGCAAAACCCTGATCACCGGTTCAAATCCGGTTGCCGCCTCCAAATGTAATGCCGGTGTGGCGGAATTGGCAGACGCGCACGACTCAAAATCGTGTTCCTCTGGAGTGCCGGTTCGATCCCGGCCACCGGTACCATCCGCGGGTGTAGTTTAGTGGTAAAACCTCAGCCTTCCAAGCTGATGATGAGGGTTCGATTCCCTTCACCCGCTCCAACTTACATACGACAGACTTTCTCATTATGAGAAAGTCTTTTTTTATTGTTTAATTATGAAAAGTCATCTATTTAGTATCATTTTCAACATTATTGATGTTTATCTGATCGACTTAGGTCCATTTACTTTCGATCAAGACCAATATATTTTCAAAACTGGATCATTTATTTTCAATTCCACGATTTTATTTTCAAAATCTCCACTTTTATTTTCAATTCCAGCATTTTATTTTCAAAAACGCATTGCACCCTGCGTTCGCCTAACCAAACGAAAAAAAACAAACCTTTTCATTTACCCACCACCTCCCCCAACCAAACCCATCTAGTCAAAATATTGCACCTTCTTTGTCAATTGAGTTCCCCTTTTTAAGAAAGCGCTGCCATTATAATGTAAGAAAGCGATTACACAGTTAGGGTGGTGATACGGGTGGAACCAAAGATTCAGACTGGACCAGTAAGCCCAGACGTACAAATGAAGGCAGTGACGAAGAAGAAGTTTAAGTATAAGAGCTTGCTGACGTATGCTGCCTTTGTTGGACCGGCACTTATATTTTTCTTAGTGATTCAGATTCTTCCGTTCTTGATGGGAGTGTATTACTCGTTTACTTCATGGAATGGTGTTAGCTCGGTTGTTGAATGGGTTGGGTTTGAGAATTATATTAAGATCTTTACGGATGATAAGACGTTCTTCAATTCTTTTATGTTTACGACGAAGTTTATGTTTGCGGCTGTGTTTATTAGTAACTTAATAGGTTTTGGATTTGCGTTACTGTTAAATGCGGCATTGAAGACCCGAAATATTTTACGGACAGTGTTTTTTATTCCGAACGTGATCGGTGGATTGCTACTCGGGTTCATCTGGCAGTTCATTTTTGTTAAAGGGTTTGCATCCCTTGGGAATATGACGGATATAGGATTCTTTAAAATGCCCTGGCTTGGTGATGAGAAGACGGCATTCTGGGGGATTGTCATCGTGTTTGCATGGCAGATCAGTGGTTATATGATGGTCATCTATGTTGCGGCATTGCAAGGGGTGGATAATTCACTATTGGAAGCAGCGAGGATAGATGGAGCATCTAACTGGACGTTGTTGACGAAGATTATCATTCCGTTGATTCTACCGGCATTCACGATTTGTTTCTTCTTGACGATTTCAATGGCCTTTAAGATATTCGATTTGAACATCTCGTTAACAGGTGGGGGACCATTCAATTCTACACAATCTGTTGCGATCAATATTTACCAAGAGGCATTCCAGAACAACCGTTATGGCCTGGGAACAGCGAAATCGATTCTGTTCTTTGTGGTAGTGGCAGTGTTCACGACGATTCAGGTGATGGTGACGAAGAAGAAGGAGGTTCAGGCGTAATGGGCAATCGCTATACGAAAAGAACGTTTGTATTAGAGATTATCGGAATTGTCATAGGGCTCATTTTCCTTATCCCTTTCTACTTCGTACTGATTAACTCAGTGAAGCCATTTGCTGCGATTTTGATTGATGCGGCGGCGTGGCCCAAGGAATTTGTTTTCTCTAATTATGCGAAAGTGTGGGAGATCATCAACTTCCCTCGTGCATTCTGGAACTCCTTGGTCATCACCGTTTTCAGTAATATTGGATTAGTGATTATCAGTTCCATGGCAGCGTGGAAGATGGTACGTACGCCAGGGAAGTTCAGCAAAATCTTATTTGTCATCTTTGTGTCTGCCATGGTCATTCCTTTCCAGACGGTGATGATTCCCCTTATGAAGGTTGGGGGGACTCTTGGACTTACAAATAGCATTCCAGGTTTGATCATCATGTACTTCGGATTTGGGGTACCACTTTCTCTGTTCTTATATCATGGATTTGTGAAAACCGTTCCGATTGAGATTGAAGAATCCGCGATGATTGATGGCTGCAGTCAGTTTGGTGTGTTCTGGAGAATCGTATTCCCATTACTTAAGCCGATAACAGTGACCGTGATCATTCTGAACACTTTATGGATTTGGAATGACTATCTGCTTCCTCTTCTTGTATTACAGGATGCAGAGCTGCGTACGATTCCACTTGCAGCAAGCTCATTCTTCGCCCAGTATACGAAGCAATGGGATATGGGTCTTGCAGCATTGGTGCTTGGCATTACACCGATCATCATTTTCTTCTTATTTTTACAGAAGCATATCATCAAAGGTATTGCTTCAGGGTCAATTAAGTAGATATAAAGTTTCTGTCGAGATGGTCTATCATTGAGACAGAAATTTATATAAAATAATTTATATCAGGGAGGTCAATCCATTTATGAAACGTATACTTTTACTTTGTATGTCTTTGGTTTTAGTATTTGGAATTATTGCTGGCTGTTCTTCTAAAGACACTACAAGCAAATCAGGTGGAGAGTCTGGATCAGGTGACGATGTAGTAACTCTTAACTTCTTCCAGTTCAAGGTTGAAATTGCCGATCAGCTGCAAGAAATGATTAATGAGTTTGAAGCTGAGCATCCAAACATTAAGATTAAGCTTGAAACAGTTGGTGGGGGTGCCGATTACGGTGCAGCATTGAAAGCGAAATTTGCTTCTGGTGAAGAGCCGGACATTTTCAACAACGGTGGTTTTAAAGAGTTAGAACTTTGGAAAGAAAAGTTAGCGGATCTTTCTGGTGAGCCATGGGTTGAACATGTTCTTCCAATCGGTAAAGTTCCAATGACGGATGAAGATGGAAAGCTTTATGGTATGCCGGTAAACCTTGAAGGTTACGGATTTGTATACAATAAAGATTTATTTGAAGAAGCAGGAATTACAGAGCCGCCTGCAACGATCGATGAGTTAAAAGACGCTGCGAAGAAGCTGGAAGCAAAGAAAATCACACCTTTCTCAGCTGGTTACGGCGAGTGGTGGGTAATTGGTCAACATTTACTTAACATTCCTTTTGCTCAGCAGGAAGATCCGGATGCGTTCATCGCCGGACTATATGACGGTTCTGAGAAGATTGTAGGAAACGAAAAGTTCAAGCAGTTCAAAGAAGTTTTAGATGCTGAGCTTAAGTATGCAAATGATAATCCATTAACGACGGATTACAATACACAAGTAACGCTATTTGCTTCTGGTGAAACTGCGATGCTGCAACAAGGGAACTGGACTGAGAACATGATCACTGAGATCAATCCTGAAATCAACATGGGCTTCCTTCCAATTTCTATCAGCAATGATGATAGTGCTGATCGCCTTCCTGTAGGTGTACCGAATAACTGGGTATTAAACAAGAACTCAGAGCATCTTGAAGAAGCGAAAACATTCTTGGAGTGGATGGTTTCATCTGAAACTGGTAAGCGTTATATCACGGAAGAGTTTGCGTTCATCCCGGCATTCGATAACATCGAGCCAAATGGTCTTGGAGACTTAGGTCAGTCAATCCTTGATTATTCTAAAGAAGAGAAGACGATTCCTTGGACTTGGTTCAAATGGCCGGATGGAGCGAATAAGGAATTCGCTGCAACGATCCAGGAATATGCCGCAGGGAAAATTGATTATGATACTGTACTTGAGCGATTCCAGCAAACATGGGATAACTTGAAGTAAATCGAATAATAGAAAGCATGTCTACTTAGGGCATGCTTTCTATTTTATAAGTTTAATAGGAATATTTCGAAAAAACACTTCCAAGAGCGGGGAAAAACACTTTATACTAGTGTATAAGTGAGACCTGGGAGGTCCGTCCCTCATGTTAAAGACCAGCATTCGGAATAAGTTGATTGTGTTGTTGATGATTACGACGATTGTGCCGTTTGGCAGTTCGATTATTATTACATATTTGTATACGAAGGATTCCATAGAGGAGCAGGTGGTGGAGGAGAGCAGCAATCTTCTTTATCAGGGGAAGGTTAATCTGGAGAGCTATATTAATGAGCTAAACGGGTTAACTTTGTCACTCTATAATAATCCTGATTTTATTAACTTCATGAGATCACCCGGTCAAGAGAATAATTACTTGACGATCGGCATTGTTAAGAATGTTGTGCAAACGATTCTCTACACAGGGGACACGATTAACGGGGTACGCATTTCCTTCGCTGATGGTCACCGCGTCATCTCGGCAACCAAGCGATCTACCGTTGTTTTTTCCAATAAGGTAAGGGATACGCAATGGAAATCCTTCAGAAATGCAGAGCGCAGTCCTTATAACATGTATATTGAACCAACACATAGTCAGGAAGAAAAGAATATTAACCGGTCGAAGGATATTGTCACGATTCACAGGGCATTCCGAAACGTTCCCGGTGATGAGGTGCTCGCGTATATTTCATTGGAGGTTTCACCCGACAAGATCATCGATTTGAGTAGAAACCTGTATAACGATAAGTCAGAAGAATTCTACCTTCTTTCTTCCGAAGGGGAAATGATTTATAGCTCGGACCGGGATGTGTCGGACGATGGTAACAACCAGAAGTGGATTAAGAAGATAATGGAATCAAAAGATGTATCAGGTACACTCGAGTGGAAAGAGGACTCTTTCAATGGGGTGATGATGTACGACCAGCTACCTGCTTCAGCTGGAGGTTGGTTGTTAGTGAAAAGGGTTCCTTACGTAAATCTTTATGAAAGCGCATTTAGTGTGGCAAAGATTAATATTTTATTCGGAGTACTCGGATTATCCCTGGTGGTCCTGGCAACTCTCTTTGTATCTTTTAAAATCACATCACCAATAAGGATTCTGCTTCAAAATATCCAGCAGGTTGAAAAAGGGAATATGAAGCTACAGTCTGAATCGTTCGGTTCCGATGAAATAGGGATCCTTGGCTTCAGGTTTCAGCAGATGATCGAGCGGATCAATCATCTGATCAACCGTGAGTACAAGCTGGAGCTCGAGAACAAGACGAATCAATTAAAGGTTCTACAGTCTCAAATCAATCCGCATTTTCTCTATAATGCCCTGCAATCCATTGGAACGATTGCCTTGAAGAACAAGGTTCCGCAAATCTACTCCCTGATCACCCACCTTTCTAAAATAATGAGGTACGGGATGAATATGGAGGAGGATGTGGTCCCATTAAGTAAGGAAATCAATTACACGAACGCATATCTTCTTTTACAAAAGGAACGTTTCGGTGAAAATCTGGATTACAGTGTTGAGGTAGAAGATGAGGTAATGGAGATCCCGGTACCGAAGATGATCCTTCAGCCTCTCATTGAAAACTACTTCAAACACGGCTTCGATATCCGGGAAGGGGTAGGTCGTATATGGTTATCCTGCTTTCAGGATGAGGAAGAATTGGTGATGATTGTCCGTGATAATGGTGTTGGCGTAACGGAAAGCAGACTTCGGGAAATCGGGGATCATTTTAAAGCGGATGCTTGGAATAAAACGGGGGATGAGACCAATATCGGACTGAAGAATGTGTATGTCCGCTTAAAGCTCTACTATGACCACCAGGCCACTTTACAGCTTGAAAATCATGATGGGGGAGGCTTTATGGTCACCATGAGGCTGCCAATACGAATGGAAGGTGATGCAAATGAAAGCAATCATCATTGACGACGAAAAGCATGTGCGTGAGGGGTTACTTTTATTAGCGGAATGGGACAAGCATGGGATCCACACCATTCTGGAGGCAGAAGATGGAGACGAAGCCATCGAATTGATCACAGAGCACCGGCCGGAAATCATTTTCACTGATATGAGGATGCCTAAGCGGGATGGCATCACCCTTTTAAAATGGCTTCATGCCTCTGACCTTAAAAGCAAAACCATCGTTGTAAGCGGGTATGATGATTTCGAGTATATGAGAAACGCGATCTATTACAAAAGCTTTGATTATATTCTTAAGCCGATTGAACCGGATGTGTTAAATGAAACACTGGATAAAGCGGTAAAAGAGTGGAATGAACAGGCTAAATCAAGAAAATCTCAAGTCGAGGAAAATCGTGTGATGAATGAGGTAAAGCCCCTTTACTGGGATCGTATATTCTCAAGTCTCTGTGCGAAGGAGAGCATTACACCTGAGATGGTAGAAAAGGTTGAAAATGAGTTTCGGATTTCCATTACAAAACTGGAAAAGACCGTTGCCCTCATCCCAATCAAACCGATCGTGGAGAAACTCTTTCAAGGAGACCGGGACCTGGCCTTTTTTACCCTTAGCAATATTTGCAATGAATTACTGCGAAAGCAAAATGATGGAGTTTGCTTCCGGAATGGGAACAAAGAAGAAGAGCTTGTGATCCTCTTCTGGAACGATAAAAATGTGACGTATCTGTTAGAGGAAATCTACTCATTGATCTATCAATATAGCAAACTCTTTACGATTATTGCACTTGGGAAGAAGTCCAAGAAAATAAACGAAGCGTATGAATCTGCTTTACAAGTTTATCTAAAGCATACCCTGCTTGATCAAAAGAAAATCGTGACCCATAAAGATATGAAACCGAGACCCCTGCTGCACCTTTTGGATCACTCCAATGAATTAATATGGGCAATCCGTTCAGGAAGCGGCGATCAGGTCAGGTCCCAGTTAGAGGGGATATTTTCACAGATGGAAGCGGGGCATGCCCTCTCACTGGAGCAGCTCCAGATGTGGGAAAATCAATTTGAGTTATTACGGAATAATTGGTTGAAAGAGTATGAGATTCAGCAGCAGGAACCATTCTACAGGGGCCTGGATTATTGGAATGAAGACGGCTCGTTTTCGTTCAGGAAATTTAAAGAGGAAAAGGCGAAAGAGTTCAGTGAATTAATTCAAACCCTTTCAAAGGCAAAGTATCAGCGGGAAAAGAACAATATGCAGCGGATTGAAGAATATCTTCAGCAGCATTATCAAGAGGATATTAACCTTCAGGACATTGCCGATCGCTTTTACTTAAGCAGGGAATACATTTCACGTAAGTTCAAACAGGATCATGGATCTACCATCACGGATTACGTTACGAATATCCGGATGGGAAAAGCAAAGAAGTTGCTTGAGAATCCATATTTGAAAATCTATGAAGTCGCCTATGGTGTAGGGTATGGGAATGAAAAATATTTCAGTAAAGTATTTAAAAAGCAAGTCGGGATGACACCGAATGAATACCGGCAATTACAATCAAACACTTAACTTGGAGGTTTTACAATGTTGAACGTTACAGTATGGAATGAAAATCGTCATGAGCAGAAGAATCCGAAAGTGAGGGAAGTGTACCCTGAAGGAATTCATGGTGCCATTGCCTCTTTCCTGGGAGAAGCATCATTCAATGTGAAAACGGCTACATTAGACGAGGGTGACCACGGACTAACAAAGGAAGTATTGGATGGTACAGACGTATTGGTTTGGTGGGGACATATCGCCCATGATGAAGTGAAAGACGAAGTTGTTGAAAGAGTGAAACAGCGTGTCCTTGATGGAATGGGATTAATCGTCCTTCATTCAGGTCATTTCTCTAAAATCTTCAAAACATTGATGGGTACTTCCTGTGACTTGAAATGGCGGGAAGCTGATGAGAAAGAACGCATCTGGATAGTCGATCCAAGTCATCCGATTACAGCTGGGCTCGGGGAATACATCGAGCTTGAGAAGGAAGAAATGTATGGAGAGCATTTTGACATTCCTACTCCCGATCAGCTTGTGATGGTGAGCTGGTTCGAAGGTGGGGAAGTGTTTAGAAGCGGGTGTACGTATCAGCGTGGTAACGGAAAAGTATTCTATTTCCGTCCTGGACATGAAACGTATCCAACTTATTACAATGAAGACGTTCAGAAGGTCATCGTCAATGCAGTGAAATGGGCATCCCCTGTAGATCATGCAAGACCGGTATACGGAAACGCACAGCCTTTAGAAGAAATCAAAGGATCTAACTAAAAAACAAGAGGAGGAAAAATCATGAGTAAATTAAAAATCGGGGTAATCGGGTGTGGAAGCATCGCCCAGCATCGTCATCTGCCGGAATATGCAAACAATAAAGACGTAGAAGTGGTAGCAGTGTGTGACATCGTGGAAGAACGGGCATGGAAGATGGCCGATGCAGTCGGAGCAAAAGCGTATACCAATCATAAAGAACTATTGGCGAACGCCCAAGTGGAAGCTGTTAGTGTGTGTACACCGAATTACCTGCATGCTCCGATTTCCATCGATGCCTTAAACGCTGGAAAGCATGTATTATGTGAAAAACCGATGGCCACTTCAAGTGAAGAAGCTCAAAGCATGATCGATGCCGCTGCTAAAAACGGTAAAAAATTGATGATTGCTCATAACCAGCGTTTTGTCCCTTCACACCAAAAAGCGAAGCAGCTGATTGAAAGTGGTGAAGTAGGTAAAATCTATAGCTTCCGTTCTGCATTTGGACACGGTGGACCTGAAGGCTGGAGTGCTGACGGTAAAAACAGCTGGTTCTTCAAAAAGGACGAAGCGTTCATCGGTGCCATGGGGGACCTTGGTGTTCATAAAACCGATCTTCTTCGTTACATCTTAGGGGAAGAATTTGCCGAAGTCGGTGCCTTTGTTGAAACTAGTGCAAAGGAAAATGCAGATGTGGATGATACGGCTGTTTGTGTATTGAAAACTGAAAGCGGTACAATCGGCACCCTTGCAGCAAGCTGGTCTTATGTTTCTAAAGAAGACAACTCTACGATCATTTATGGAGAGAAAGCAATCCTCCGTTTAGAAGATGATCCGGTCAACTCTCTTATCGTTCAATACGTAACAGGAGAAGTAGTTAAGTATGAGCTTGGCGGCATTCAAACAAATGACGAGGGCGGCCAGACGAATTCCCGTGTGATCGATCAATTTGTTCACAGTATCCTTCATGATGCAGAGCCTCCTGTTACGGGAGAAGAAGGAAAGAAATCTCTTGAAGTTGTTTTGTCTGCCCTGGAATCAAGTGAAACAAAACGAATCATAAAGCTATAGAGGTGAATGCATCTATGACAAAACTTCGGATGGGAGTGATCGGCGTTGGAGGCATTGCCCAAACGCGTCACATCCCTACTTTTATAAATCTATCAGATTCTGTTTCCATTGAGGCGATCAGTGATATCAATCCAGTCACTGCTCAAACCGTGGCAGAAACCTTTAACATTCCGAATGTGTTCAGTGATTATCGGGACATGTTCGGGCATGTGGATGCTGTAACGATCTGTACTCCGAATAAATTTCATGCGGAAATCACGATTGCAGCGCTCAAAGCAGGTCTCCATGTGTTTTGTGAGAAGCCAATGGCCATGACTCCTGAAGAATGTGAAATGATGATCGAAGCTGCGGATGAGTCAGGGAAGGTTCTGGCTATCGCTTATCATTATCGCTTTATGAAGGACTCTCGTGCTGCGAAGCGAGTGATCATGGAAGATGAAATTGGCGAACCAATGGTTGCAAGGGCAAGAGCGATCCGTCGCCGCAAAGTCCCTGGCTGGGGAGTATTTACCAACAAGGAGCTGCAAGGCGGTGGCAGCTTGATCGACTACGGATGTCACTTTCTGGATCTATCCCTATGGCTCCTTGGGAACCCGGCACCTGTTGAAGTAACAGGAACGACCTATAACAAGCTTAGTAGAATGCCAGATCAAGTGAATCTGTGGGGAGACTTTGATAAAGAGAAATTTGAAGTCGATGATCATGTTACGGCTTATATCAAGTTCGATAACGGGGCATCCATGCTCTTCGAAACGTCTTGGTCTGCAAACGTCAAGAGCGATGAAGAAACTCTGAGCATTTCAGGCGAAACCGGAGGAATCGATCTATTCCCGTTCAAAATGAACCAGATGAAACATGGCATGCTTCTGAATAGTGAAGCGGATTGGGTTCCCGGTGAAGGTGATCCGAGTCTTCCACAAGCCCGGAACTTTATCAACAGCTGTCTCGGTTTAGAGGAGCTGGTTGTGAAGCCCAAGGAAGCTATGCAAGTGTCCCAAATAATTGATGCCATTTACAAAAGCAGTGAAACCGGACAAAGCATCCGATTGAAATAGGAGGAAAGCTCAAATGAAACTAGGCGTATTTACTGTATTATTTTCACAAAAAAATCTTGATGAAATGCTTGATTATGTAAAAGAATCCGGGCTACACGCAGTCGAAATCGGCACTGGAGGATATCCCGGAAATGCTCACTGTGACCTTGACGCCCTTTTAGAAAGTGAAGAAAAGAGAAACGAATACTTAGAGAAAGTAACATCAAGAGGACTTCAAATCAGTGCCTTCAGCTGTCACGGAAATCCCATCTCGCCAGATGCAGCATTTGCGGAAGAATCCCATGTGGCACTTCAGAAAACAATCAGGCTTGCGGGACTGATGAACGTTCCAGTTGTGAATTGCTTTTCCGGTACTGCTGGTGACCATGAAGGAGCAAAGCATCCGAACTGGCCAGTATCCCCTTGGCCGAATGAATATGGGGATATTCTCAAATGGCAATGGGAAGAAAAGTTGATTCCATATTGGAAAGAAACAGGGAAGCTTGCAGAGGATCATAACGTGAAAATCGGTCTCGAGCTGCACGGGGGTTTCCTTGTTCATACTCCGTATACGTTATTGAAGCTTCGTGAAGAAACATGTGACGCGATCGGTGCCAACCTGGATCCAAGTCACCTGTGGTGGCAAGGAATCGATCCGGTTGCCGCGATTAAAATACTAGGTAAGGAAAATGCGATACATCATTTCCATGCGAAAGATACGTATATCGACCAAGAAAACGTCAATATGTACGGCCTGACGGATATGCAGCCTTACGGAAACATCCAAACAAGAGCGTGGTCCTTCCGTTCAGTGGGTTGCGGACATTCCTTGCAGGAGTGGTCGGATATGATGAGTGCATTGCGCACATTTGGATACGATTATGTGGTGAGCATCGAGCACGAGGATCCGATTATGTCGATTGAAGAGGGCTTCGGACGTGCCGTGAAGAATTTGAAGTCGATCTTGATTGAAGAGCAGCCATCGGATATGTGGTGGGTATAGGTTTTATAAGGAGGGAGTCCATTGGGCTCTCTTTTTTAAGTGGGTGGTGGAGTGAGAGTGTTAGTCTCATAGGTGCAGTGTGCAATTTACAGTTAATGTAAATCGGTTGGATTATTTGCGGAAACGGCTGGATTTTCACAAGAAACGGCCGGATTAAACGTGATTTCGGCTGGATTAGAAGCAAAAACGGCCGGAATATCATGAATTCTGGCTCGATTGACTTAGGCCGCAGTCGAAATCGGGCTGGAAATTCCGATTCATCTTAGGAATAAGCCAATCTTATGCATAAGATCCATGAAATCGGCTGAGATCTCTTGATTAGCTATGGGTTCTCGCACAAGATTCTCAATAAAAAACAGGATCCCACCAACCAGGGATCCTGCTCAAACTTCTATCCACCTACCACTTCAAAGGATCCTTCCCCACCATGAATCCCGATGAACATATCCATTAATGATTTCGTGAGTTTCCCACTTTCTTCTATAGAAAGAGAAGGCTTCAGAAAGATGATTTGAACGGCATTTTTGGTTTCTTCGCCGACGGGTGCACGGTCTGAGTCCACGAATGGACTTCCGAAAGGTCCGTCCCCGTCACAGGCGACGATGAGGTTTTCCAGGGAGTTTTCCCGGCCGTTGAGCCCTATGTATGATTGTCCGGTTTCACCAATTTTCAATTGAATGGTGTCTCCCTTAAGTTGAGCTCTGTCGTAAATGCCGATGGGCACTTCATATTGAAGGGAGAAGAAATTGTTAAGATCGATACTTGAGTTAATGGTGCTAAGGTAGTTCTGTTTTTTGACCCTGCGAAAGAGGGCTTCGGCTGAATGACGATAGCGATTCGGGTCCTTTCCTGTTTTCTTGAAGATGTCCCTCCACGCGGCAATTCCTTCTATTTCCGTCACATTTTTATCGTGAAGATCAAAAAAGATGGATTCCTGGAACAGCTGAAGTCTGCCTTTCAGCATTTGAGGAGAAGCGCCGACTTCGATATGATGGTATTGAATGAATCCTACTTTAAAATCAGGGATTCTGGATGTTATAGGTGAATCGATCGTGATTTCCACTTATTTTCCCTCCACATTTGTTTTAAAATAGTTTATCATAATACACGTTGCCATTTCACGTAAGTAGACGTAAATATATTTATAGATAGAAGGGAGGAAAGGGCAATGGATATGGATCAGTTAAAACAGGATATCATCGATTATAGTAAGGAAATCGGAATTGATAAAATCGGATTTACGACAGCTGGTGCGTTTTCGGAAATGAAGAACAGGCTTCTTCGTCAGGAAATGCTTGGGTATCAATCCGGTTTTGAAGAAAAAGATATCGAGAAACGGGTCGATCCTTCTTTGATCTTTGATGGACCCAAATCAATCATTGCCATTGCCCTTGCCTACCCTTCAAAGATGAAGGATGCTCCACAAAGCAAACGGGGAGAGAGGCGGGGGATCTTTTGCCGGGCATCATGGGGGACGGATTATCACCATGTGCTTCGGGATCGTCTTTCAAAGCTGGAAGAATTTATTTTATCAAGAGTTCCACAGGCACGTTTCAAATCAATGGTGGATACAGGTGAACTGGTCGATCGTGCGGTGGCAGAGCGGGCAGGCATTGGTTGGAGCGGAAAGAACTGCTCGATAATCACGCCCGAGTTCGGGTCCTATGTGTATCTCGGGGAAACGGTGACGAATCTTCCTTTTGCCCCTGATTCACCGATGGAGGACCAATGTGGTACATGCAATAAATGCGTGGATGTCTGTCCAACGGGTGCTCTTATAGAAGGTGGACAGCTGGATGCTCAGAAATGCATTGCCTTTTTGACGCAGACAAAGGGCTTTCTTGCGGATGAGTACAGGGTAAAGCTTGGGAACCGTCTTTATGGATGTGACACCTGCCAAACTGTATGTCCTGAAAATAAAGGGATGGACTTTCATTTCCACGAAGAGATGGAGCCGGATCCAGAAATTGCAAAGCCGCTATTAAAGCCGCTTTTAACGATCAGTAATCGTGAATTTAAAGAACAGTACGGTCATGTATCCGGTTCGTGGAGAGGTAAGAAGCCGATTCAGCGAAACGCAATCATCGCCTTGGCCCACTATAAGGATACAACAGCCATTGACGATCTGATTGATGTGATGAAAAAAGATGTGAGGCCCGTCATTCGCGGGACCTCTGCCTGGGCCCTGGGCAAAATCGGCGGTGAAGAAGCACAGCAGGCATTACTAAAACAACAATCAGTAGAAACGGATGACGATGTACTAAACGAAATTCAAAAGGGTCTTAACCTTATAACCAAATAGCCCAAAAGGATAAACTCACAAATCCACCTGAGTTTATCCTTTTTTGTTTTGAACAGTCCCTTCGTCGCATAACAATTAGGGAGGAGGGAAGACAATGATCAGAAAGCTGTTAATGGAAAAGGTCCAACATGTGATTGATGAATATACATCTCGTAGTCAGTCCGATTATCACAGTGACAAAGTGAAAAGAAAGAAGGAATCTTGTCTTCAGCGAAATGCGGAAATTGTAAAGGTGGATGCAGCAGGGAAAATACAAAGCATGTCACCTCAGCGAAATGAAACACAAAACATTTTATATGATGTTCACTATAAATATCTTATTAAGCATGGCGATCTTCTTTATTTAGAAGAAGAAGTAGAGAATAGACATGCATCCATTTATAGGGATAAGATTTATGAAGACGGCGAGATCCCAATTCAATATGAAGAGAATATCGTACGTGAAGAGAGTTCAACTTTCGGGGAGAAAGAAGCTAGAGCGGTGTATCAATATGATCGGCTGAGTGCGGTGCAATATGCTGAACGTTGGTGGAACAGCTATAACCCTGCGTTTAAGAAGTTTGAGAATGATTGCACGAACTATATTTCACAGTGCCTCCATGCTGGGGATGCTCCCATGCGTGGGTATCCTGCTAAGGGGAAGGGCTGGTGGATGAGAAATCAGAACTGGAGCTATAGCTGGACGGTGGCGAATTCCTTGAGGTTGTATATCCCGAATTCGACGGTCGGGTTAAGGGGGAGACAGGTAAATGATGCTAAAGAGTTGAAGCTTGGTGATGTCATCTGCTATGACTTCGAGGGGGATGGGCGTTTTGACCATACTACGATCGTGACGGGTAAAGATGCTGCGGGAGAGCCTCTCGTGAATGCCCATACGTTCAACAGCAGAATGCGATATTGGAAATATGAGGACTCGACGGCTTATACACCCAATATCAAATATAGATTTTTTACAATAGTAGATGACGGCTAAGTCTTGTTCTATGGGGAGGAAATGGTATAATGTCACTTAGAGTTTTATGAATGAGGTGACAGTAACATGGGAGTACATGTTGTATTATATCAACCGGAAATCCCTGCTAATACAGGGAATATTGCTAGAACGTGTGCAGCAACGGATACAACTCTGCACTTGATTCGTCCACTCGGGTTCTCAACAGATGATAAAATGTTAAAGCGGGCAGGCCTTGATTATTGGCAGTTTGTAAACATTGTATACTATGATTCAATTGAAGAGTTCTTCGAGAAAAATGACGGCGGAGAATTTTTCTATTTAACAAAATACGGAAAGATCCCTCACACTGACTTTGATTACAGTGTGGAAGAGAAGGATTACTTCTTCATTTTTGGCAGGGAAACATCCGGACTGCCGGATGACATCATCCAAAATAATTTGGATCGTGCCCTGCGCATACCAATGAACGAAAACGTCCGTTCATTGAACCTTTCCAATACAGCGGCGATTCTGATCTATGAAGCATTAAGACAAAGAAATTATCCGGGTCTGTTATAAAAAACGAGGAATGAGAATCATATGATTTTCATTCCTTTTTTTATTTGGCTTATACTAAGGGAAAGAATGTGAAGGAGAGAGTACATAATGAACGAAACCATTGAAACGATTCTTAAGCATCGATCCATTCGTCATTTCAAGAATGAGCTATTAACAGAGGAGCAAATCCGTACAATTGTCTCGAGTGCCCAAGCTGCGAGTACGTCGAGTTATATTCAAGCATATACAATCATCGGAGTGAAGGACACTGCTAAAAAGAAGAAGTTGGCGGAGCTTGCCGGTCCACAATCATATGTAGAGGAAAACGGTCATTTCTTTGTATTTTGTGCCGATTTGTACCGCCACGAGAAAATAGGTGAATGGGAAAATGCAGATGTCATTCCTACACTGGAAAGCACGGAGAAATTCATGGTGGCTTTGATTGATGCTTCACTAGCGGCTCAAAATGCGTCCATTGCCGCAGAATCGATGGGATTGGGCATTTGCTATATTGGAGGAATTCGAAATGATCTGGAATCAGTGAGTGAACTCCTGGAGCTTCCTCATCGGGTCATTCCTTTATTCGGGCTGGCTGTCGGTATCCCTCGAGGAAGTTCTGATGTGAAGCCGAGGTTGCCAATGGAAGCCGTTTATCATGAGGATTCATATCAACGTGATGAAGGGTCCATGAAAGAGGAACTTGATCGTTATGACGAAACCATCTCTTCCTATTATCATGCACGAACGGCGGGCAAACGATCGGATCGATGGACGGAGCAAATGGCCAACATGCTTTCAGGGAAGAAGCGCATGTATATGAAGGAATTTATAGAGAAGAAGGGATTCAATAAAAGGTAGATCTCTATAGTCCAGATAAAGAAACTTGGAAAAAGCCCGAAAGGATCAAATCCTTTTCGGGCTTTTTTTCCTAATTTATCTCCAAAAGCTCAATCTGAAAGTGTTCTGTGACTAACCGGATAAATTCTTTCGTTGTCTTAGGCAGATAGAAGTCTCTTTTCCATACGATTCCGTAGCTTGCGTTGTTCATGTTCTCAATTTCCACCAGTTGAACATCTTTATGCTTAAATACTTGCAAAGCACTATGGGGAACGATGGAGGAAGCGAATCCTTGTTCTACAAGATTGGCAAGGAGGACGGTATCCGAACATTCTGCCTTTACATTTGGAGTCAACCCGATTGAAATAAATGACTGGACAATCATTTCGTACAAGCCCAAACTTTGTGTACTGGGAAGGATTAATGGCTGATGAACAATATCCTCTAATGTAATCGTGTCTAGACTTAGAGTAGGAACACTCGTAATGTAGTAAAATGGCTCATCCTGAAGGACCACCTTCGCCATATTGTCTGCTGAAAAGGGCATTCGGATCAGTGCAGCATCAATCTCGCGTAATTCTAAAAGATGAATGAGCTGTGAGGATTCATTTTGATGAATATTATAAGTGATGTTCGGAAATTTCTTTTCATACTTTGCTAAAATATGTGGCAGATCAATGTCAGATAATGTATTTACACCAATCCTCAGCTTGCCTTTTTCTCCTGAACCAATTTCTTTCACTTCTGCCTCTGCAGCCTCCAGCAGCTTGATCATCTGATATGAATGCTGATAAAGGGCTTTACCGGCCTCTGTAATCACCAGTTTTCTCCCTTTCCGGTAAAACAGGCTCACACCGAGATTCTCTTCCATCGTGCGCAGCTGCTGACTTAGGGGTGGCTGAGACATATGTAGTCGTTTTGCTGCAGCAAGTATTGTTTTTTCTTCTACAATCGTCATGAAGTAACGCAGTTGTTTAAGGTCCAGAATGGAAATCACCTCTCTTATACAATAAATATATAATAATACAATTTAATAGATATTATTCATATATATCAAGACATGTTACCCTAAAAGTTGTTAGGGGGAGTGAAAATGAAGAAAATGCTCATGGCTATCTTTATCAGCACTCTGGCGGGATGTTCGTTCAATGCTCAAGAGGAGGAAAAAGAAGTGATTTTCACCTATATAAAAGAAGGATATATTGAAGAAGTTGAAACGTTAATTGATGAAGGTGCCGATATTAATCAACAGGATGCCCTCGGTAGAACGCCTGTAATGCTTGCGACGTATCAAAATAACCCGGATATGGTTCGTTTGCTTATTGATAAGGGAGCTGATATTCATTTAAAGGATGAATTAAAAAACAATCCCTTTCTGTATGCTGGTGCAGAAGGAATGAATGACATTCTGCTTCTCACGATCGAAGCAGGAGCAGATCCTGCTTTAGTAAATCGATATGGCGGAACCGCGCTTATTCCAGCAGCGGAAAAAGGCCACGGTGAGACCGTCAAACTTCTATTGGAAAAAACAAACGTCGATATCAATCATATAAATGACCTTGGCTGGACAGCCTTGATGGAAGCCATTGTATTGAGTGATGGAGGAAAGGTGCATCAAGAAATTATTGCCACATTAATCGAGTATGGTGCCGATGTAACGATACCTGATCAGGAAGGAAAATCACCCATTGAGCATGCCAGGGAAAGAGGTTTTGTTGAAATTGAGAAGATACTGCTTAAAGCCGGAGCGGTTAAAGTATCATGAAATACAAAGGGCAGTCCGTAAGAATAACCCTGCAAAGCTTTCAATGGCTCATGTTTTTGATCGGAACGTCGATTGCTCTTCCGATTGTAATTGGTAGTGTGTTTGGATTAAGTGAGACCGAGATATCAGGGTTAATGCAAAGAACGCTTTTCCTGGTTGCTCTCGGCTCCATTCTTCAGAAAGTAATTGGACATTCCCTTCCGATTATTGAAGGACCGGCTGGATCCTGGGTAAGTGTCTTTGTTATTTTGGCTGGCTTTTCTAAGCAAATTGGCCTGTCGGTTGAAGAATCACTATCACTTGGCATGGGCTCACTTGCTTTAGCAGGATGTATACTGATTCTCATGGGATTAGTGAAAAACAAATCATTTTACGAAAGAGTATTTCCACCTTTAGTTTCAGGTGTTTTTTTGTTTCTTCTAGCGATTCAGCTTAGTGGCATCTTTTTTAAAGGGATGATCGTACAAGAAGAAGGAAGCGTTGATTGGAAACTGACGATGCTTGCCATATTCGTTTTTGTCTTTATTGTGATTCTGTCAATTAAAGCAAAAGGATGGGGAAAGCAGTTTTCCCTCTTAATCGGTATCATCATTGGCTGGGGTGTGTTCGCCCTGTTGGGTGGTGCTTCCATCCCTATTGGACAGAGGGATCTTAGTGGCGTAGCTTTCCCAGAACTATTTTCATGGGGACCACCTGCAATCAATGGTAATATCATCACTGCGACTATTCTGTTTTCTTTTACGCTGATTCTAAACAATATTGCAGCCATTGATTCGATGTATGAGGTATTTGATGGAAAGAAAATCAATAAACAAGACAGTATAAGAAGAGGCTTTGTCGTCGGAGGAATCAATCATTGGTTATCGTCCATTTTTTCTGCTCTTGCCATTGTGCCTTTGCCGGTTACATCAGGTTTCGTACAAACTACGAAACAAAGAAATGGTCTTCCATTTCTTATAGCAGCAGGCAGTTTATTACTTATATCCTTTATGCCACAAGTGGTGCATGTAGTGTCCACTTTGCCTGTAGCCGTCGCGAGTGCAGCATTGCTTTCGACAATTGTGAATATGTTTATCATTTCATTAAAAAAGATTACTTCTAATAAGTTGAATCAAAGGGAGTTATCAATCATTAGTATTTCACTTTTGTGCGGCACAAGTCTCTTCTTTCAATCTCCGGATTTTTTCGAAGATCTTCCGAGTTCACTTCAAATTGTAATGAGTAATGGTTTGATTGTCGGAACAATTGTGGTGATTGGTCTTAATTTAATATGGCGCAATAACTAAAAAAACTGGCCAAGGCCAGTTTTTTTAGTTTATGAATTAGTTGGAGCCGGGTTTATCATTATATCCAGCAGTGAAAATCGCTACTAAGAACGCTAAAGATACACCTATAATCATTATAGTACCCATGTTTGGTAACCTCCCAGTTTCACTTATTCCACAGTCTGTCTTTAGTATAGCCTATTTTTTATTTGATGTGAATGAAATCGTTTAATTTTTTGTTGATCTGTGACAGCTTGGCTGATTGATAATGAAACCATTATTTTTCGAAAGTCTCATTCTGCTGTTTATTGTGAATACCGAACCATTGTATGTAATAAATATATCTTGTTAACATGTTCAGGTGAACAAGCGCATAGAGTATATTAATCGTCTCTCATTAAGCGACAGGGGGAGGTCCTTATGGATATTTTAAAAAAAATCGAACATTACCGAGAAGAAGAAGAGAAACTGAAATGGGAAGGGACGTTTGCTCAGTATTTAGACCTGCTGAAAGAGAAGCCTTGGGTTGGGCAATCCGCTCATTCAAGAGTCTTTAATATGATTAAGGATGCCGGAGTTGAGGAGGTCGAGGGGAAACGAAAGTATAAATTCTTCAGCAATCAATTATTTGGCTTAGAAGAGGCGCTGGAAAGACTCGTTGAAGAATACTTTCATCCTGCTGCGAAGCGATTAGATGTCAGAAAGAGAATCTTGTTACTGATGGGGCCAGTCAGTGGAGGGAAATCAACCCTTGTTTCCATGCTGAAACGCGGGCTGGAACAATATTCCCGGACTGAAAGAGGAGGCGTCTTTTCAATCAAAGGCTGCCCGATGCACGAAGATCCATTGCATCTGATTCCTCAACATTTACGTGAAGATTTTTACAACGAATATGGCATTCGCATTGAAGGAAATCTCTCTCCGTTAAATACTATGCGTTTGGAGAAAGAGTATCATGGCCGTATAGAAGACGTTCAGGTCGAAAGAGTCTTTTTCTCTGAAGATAAACGTGTCGGAATCGGTACGTTCAGTCCATCTGATCCAAAGTCACAGGATATTGCCGATTTAACAGGAAGTATCGACTTCTCCACGATTGCCGAATTTGGTTCTGAATCAGACCCACGGGCTTACCGATTTGATGGGGAATTAAATAAAGCAAACCGTGGATTGATGGAATTCCAGGAAATGCTGAAGTGTGATGAAAAGTTCTTATGGCACTTATTATCCCTTACCCAGGAAGGAAACTTCAAGGCCGGGCGGTTTGCACTAATTTCGGCTGATGAGCTGATTGTGGCCCATACGAATGAAACTGAGTACCGATCCTTCATTTCAAACAAAAAAAATGAAGCCTTACACTCACGTATTATCGTCATGCCGGTTCCATATAACCTGAAGGTAACCCAGGAAGAGAAAATATATGAGAAAATGATCAACGAAAGTGATGTGTCGAATGTCCATGTGGCCCCACATACGTTACGGGTAGCGGCGATGTTTACCATTTTGACCCGATTGAAGGAACCTAAACGCGGTGATATCGATTTGATCAAGAAGATGCGCCTGTACGACGGGGAAAATGTCGAAGGCTTTAATTCTGCAGATGTGGATGAGATGAAGAAGGAATACCAGGATGAAGGAATGAGCGGAATCGATCCGCGTTATGTCATTAACCGAATTTCGTCTACGATCATTCGAAAAGAGATACCGACGATTAACGCGTTAGATGTTCTTCGTGCATTGAAAGAAGGACTGGACCAACACCCATCAATTACGAATGAACTTCGTGATAAGTATTTGAACTTTATCTCCCTCGCCCGTAAGGAATATGATGATATCGCCAAGAAAGAAGTTCAAAAAGCCTTCGTGTACTCTTATGAAGAGTCTGCGAAAACACTTATGGATAACTATCTTGATAACGTTGAAGCTTATTGCAATAAGGCAAAGCTTCATGATCCATTGACCGGTGAAGAAATCAATCCGGATGAAAAGCTGATGCGCTCCATTGAAGAACAAATCGGTATTTCAGAAAATGCGAAGAAAGCATTCCGTGAAGAAATCCTTATCCGTATCTCTGCCTATGCCCGTAAAGGTAAGCGATTTGACTACAATTCACATGATCGCTTGAGAGAAGCCATTCAGAAGAAGCTATTCGCTGACTTGAAGGACGTTGTGAAAATCACGACATCATCGAAAACGCCAGACGAACAGCAGCTGAAGAAAGTCAACGAAGTGGTTGCCCGCCTCATCGATGAGCATGGCTACAACTCAACATCCGCCAATGAATTACTGCGCTATGTGGGTAGCCTGTTGAATCGATAATAGAAATGAAATCGGGAGGTGCCAAACACACCTCCCGATTTTTCTATGTGGTTTATTTTTTCTGGTAAAGGGAAAAGTAGTAGCCAAGAGGTGAAAGTTATGAGCAAAAATAAACATGAACTGGATAAAAACTATGAACCTGAAAATGGCTCCATGGCATCTGATATGGAAGAAATGGAGCAGCTGGGAAAGCAAATGGACAAGCTAAGAACGAATGAAGAGCTGAAAGAGGACAAAAAGCAGCCGGATCCTGTTCAATATAAAGAAAAAGACAAGGAATAGTTGACGGAAAACTCTGAATATAATAGTCTATAGATAGAGAGCTGGGCCCATTATCTTACATGAAAGTGGGTGGAGAGGATGTCTTCTAAACCTCATCGTCGAGAAGAAGCAGAACCTCTTAACGGAAGTATGGCCTCCAATATGGAGGAAGTCATTAAGCTAGGGAAGCAGATGGAAAAATTACGTTCCAGTGGCGAATTAAAGATACACAATCGAGTATCAGACCCGGCTCAATATGAAGAAGAAGCTTAATCAGGTGATTCTGCCTGGTTATTTTTTTTGGAGGAAATCGGTCATTCACGGTTATTACATAACCTGTCAGAAAAATAGGCTCGTCCAACCTTAAAAGAACGTTTAATTGTCGAAATTATTTGTAAATTTATCAATACTTCTGCATAGGATAGAGTAATCCCCGTTTCACTTCATGGGATATATGCAGTTTAGACAGTCAACATAGTGTATGCAGGAGAATGAAGAAATGTGAAAAAACTTTAAGGAGGGGAATAATTTGAGTCAAATGGATAATCATCAGTTTGTCATTTCCAAGGAAGATTGGGCCCTCCACCGCAAAGGTCACGATGATCAACAAAGACATCAAGAGAAAGTACAGGATGCGATTCGAAATAACTTACCTGATTTGATCACTGAAGAAAACATTGTCATGTCAAATGGTCGAGACGTCGTCAAGATCCCGATTCGTTCTTTAGATGAGTATAAAATTCGTTATAACTATGATAAGAATAAGCACGTCGGGCAAGGTGACGGTGAAAGTCAGGTAGGAGACGTCATTGCAAGAGACGGCTCACCGCAGCAACAGGGTCCTGGAAAAGGTCAAGGGGCCGGAGATAAAGCCGGTGAAGATTACTATGAAGCAGA
Source organism: Rossellomorea sp. NPDC071047 (assembly GCF_050270195.1). Classification (NCBI taxonomy): domain Bacteria; kingdom Bacillati; phylum Bacillota; class Bacilli; order Caryophanales; family Bacillaceae; genus Rossellomorea; species Rossellomorea sp. NPDC071047. The sequence goes on from NZ_JBNNJT010000005.1 coordinate 23,855, forward strand.
AGTGTCGATGCTTGAGATTGAAGAAGCCTTATTTAGCCAATTGGAGCTTCCGAACCTGAAGAAGAAGGAGCAAGATGTTCAAACCGTCGAGCACATTGAATTCAACGATATCCGTAAAACAGGCCTAATGGGGAATATAGATAAAAAGAAGACGATGATGACTGCCTTTAAGAGGAATGCCATGAAAGGAGCACCAAGCTTTCATCCGATATATACCGAAGACTTGAAGTTTAGAACGTGGAATGAAGTATTGAAGCCTGAATCCAAAGCGGTCGTATTGGCTATGATGGATACGAGTGGATCCATGGGAGTATGGGAGAAATATATGGCAAGAAGCTTTTTCTTCTGGATGACACGTTTTCTGAGAACAAAATATGAAACCGTAGAAATTGAATTCATCGCACATCATACCGAGGCCAAAGTGGTATCAGAAGAACACTTCTTCTCGAAAGGGGAAAGCGGTGGAACCATCTGTTCATCTGCTTATCGCAAAGCGTTGGAACTAATCGATGGAAAGTATGCTCCTAGCCGCTATAATATTTATCCGTTCCATTTCTCTGATGGGGATAACCTGACTTCTGATAACGTACGATGCGTGAAGCTTGTAGAAGAATTAATGAAAGTATCCAGCATGTTCGGTTACGGGGAAGTGAACCAGTATAACCGCCACTCCACCTTGATGTCAGCCTACAAAAATATTAAAAACGACGATTTCCGTTATTACATTCTCAAACAAAAAGCCGATGTATTCCATGCCATGAAAAGTTTCTTCCATAATGAGCAGGAAAAAGCATTCGCTTGAGAAAAACCAGCCGATGAGGCTGGTTTTTCACTGTCAACTACTTATCTACTTACATATGAAAATATTAGGTTATTCTGTATGCATAGTGCTAGAATAGAGAGAGGTACTTTTAAAACATTCTATAAGCGGTGAGGTTTATCATGACAGATGAAAAGCAAGAAATTCAACAACTAAAGAATGAAATTAAAGAATTAAAAGAACAACTGAGTCAATCAGAACAACTGATTATGGATATTTCAGCACCTATCATCCCCTCCATCGTCCCGGAAACCATCTTGATCCCCATTACCGGCAGACTTAGCCCGGAACGTTTTGAAAGGATCATTTCCAAGATATTAGACGTCTCGTACGGAGGAGATATCAACACAATCATTGTAGATTTCTCAGCCATATCAGAGAAAGAAATCGGTGAAATGGACATTTTCGGCACTTATATCCATAACATGGCCAAGGCAATTGGATTAATGGGAATCGAAACCCTATTTGTCGGATTTACACCTGCGCTTACTCAAGTGATGATCAATTCAGGAGTGAGAGAGCTTAAAGGGATTAAAAGCTTCCTCACATTCCGGACAGCTTTGCAATATTTGATGAGCGAAAAGGAAATTACATTCCAGAAGATAAATGAGTAAAAGTACCAGCCTATTCGGTTGGTTCTTTTTATTTATAAGCAAACAACCTTCATGTTTGTTCTGTGATAGGGGAAACTATCCCTATCAGACTCAAAAAGGATTTGAATAGTTCATGGTTGATTTTAAAGACTTAGGTATCGTGGCATTAAGAATTTTTACAATACTTCCATTTATGATTTTTGTCACATTATATATGGGGAAACGTTCCATTGGGGAGTTGCCGGTATTTGATTTTCTAGTGGTCCTCGTGTTTGGTTCTGTTGTAGGAGCGGATATTGCAGACCCAGACATCAAACATATCCATACCATCGTCGCAATGATTCTGATCGGCATATTACAAAAAATCTTGACTAAAATGAAAATCTCTTCTCGAAAAGTAGGTAAATTGCTTTCATTTGAACCTACTGTGGTCATTGAAAACGGTCAGGTTCTAAAAGAAGACTTAAAGAAAACCGGTTACACGATTGATAATATTCTGATGCTTCTTCGGGAGAAAGAGGTATTCTCATTGCAAGATGTGGAGATAGGAATCATTGAATCGAATGGGAGTTTATCGATAAATAAGGTCCCCCCTAAACAAACTCTTACAGTGGAGGATGCGGGAGTGATGAAGCGAACGAGCCTTGCATTTCCTCTTATTGTAGATGGCGTACTGCATACGGGTGTTCTAGAAAAGTTAAACGTGGAGGAAAAATGGGTTCGGGATGAATTGAGAAGAGAAGGATTCACGGCAATCCATGAGGTATTCTATGCCTCTATCAATGTAAGAAAAGAAATCCATATCGTGAAAACAACTGATATTCATACGTATCCTCATTTTTTTAACTGAGCATTCATAAAAGAAAAGAGCTGTAGTGTAGAGTATACTAAAAGTAAAAAAGGTGATCCCTGTGAAAAAGATACTCAAATGGACTGCCATTGTTCTTATTGCAGTTGTCCTAATAGGTGGCCTTGGATTTTACTTCTGGTCAGAACAAACGTATACAGCTACGGAAGAACTAATAAAAACAATCAAAATCGAAGAGGATCCATTAATTGAAGAAAAAAAAGACTGGCTTATTTTTAATCCCGAGGAATCTAACAGCAAGGGCCTTATTCTATATCCAGGAGCAAAGGTCGAAATCGAGGCTTACGGGTACTTAGGGAAGTCGCTTTCCGAAAAGGGATACACAGTGGTCATTCCAAGGATGCCCTTTCATATCGCTTTTTTTGGTGTTGGTGAATCTGAAAAGATAATAGAAAGTTTTGATGAAGAGCTTGATTGGTATGTGTCAGGTCACTCATTGGGTGGTGTAGCCGCTGCTACATACGCGTATGATCATCAAGATGAGATAAAAGGGGTGATTTTCCTCGCCTCTTATCCAACAAGCTCAACTGATTTTTCAGGAAGCGATGTTCCTTTTCTAAGCATCTTCGCAGAGAATGATGGGCTTACTACAAAGGATGATATTGAAGAAAGTAAAAAAATATTGCCGCAATCAACGGCCTTCCACCAAATCGAAGGGGGAAACCATGCAGGCTTCGGAATGTACGGGAAGCAAAAAGGGGATCTTGAAGCATATATCTCACCAAAGGACCAGCAAGATGAAATCATTCGGACGATGGATGAATGGTTAAAGGAACATTGATTTCATTATTATGAAAGCTGCTGAGTAGACTTAGCAGCTTTTTTTGTATGCAAAGATAAAGGAATCCTGATGTGGAAGGTAGTATATATAAAATAGAAGGAGGTACGATTCAGATGGAATTTATCTATGTATTAAAGCTTGTCCCGGATTTACATAAAGAAGAAAATTGGACGTCCGCGGATGAAGATATTGTTCAACAACACTTCCAGAGGCTTAAAGAATTCACGGAAGCAGGGGTGGTAATCCTTGCCGGCAGAACATTGAATGAAGAAGAAAATGCTTTTGGAATCGTTATTTTTGAAGCGGAAGATGAGGAAATGGCCAAAGCGTTCATGAAGGAAGATCCTGCGGTAAATGAAGGAATCATGATTGCCGAGCTGTTCCCTTACAGAGTGGCCCTTTCGAGATAGGAAATCAATTCTGAAATAGAGTAGGAGAAGGTACGATGGAAAAGTGGATAGAAGAGCTTTTTACAGAGGAACTATTGTCTGAAGCTTCCTTACGATATGGCTGTAATACTGCTCAAGCGAAGAAACTTGGAGACTTTGAAAACTATGTGTATGAGGTGCATAAGGGGGAAACTCCCTATATCCTCCGCCTCACTCACAGTTCTCATCGTTCAGAAAGAGAAGTGGAAGCTGAACTGAAATGGATTAACTACTTACATAAACAAGGAGTGAATGTATCATTAGTCAACCACTCTGATAAAGGAAAGCTCGTAGAAGTCATCAAAGCAGGAGATACGTATTTCTATGTGTGCTTGTTTGATAAAGCTCCAGGAAATCCTGTGAAAGTGAATGATCCGTTATTCGATGAAGAACTATTTTATAAATGGGGGAAAATAACAGGACATATGCACAGGGTAACAAAGGCATACGGGGAGGATGGCATCCACCGTCTTCGCTGGGATCAGGACGATGTACTGGACTATAAGAAATATTTATCTGAAGAAGACAGGTACATCCTTGATGCTGGTCAAAAAAACATGGAGGCGATTAGAAGATTTGTGGAAACCAAAGATACTTTTGGGCTCATTCACTCTGACATCCATCCAGGGAACTTTTTTTACCATGAGGGTGATCTTCATGTGTTTGACTTCGACGATAGTACACAGTTCTTTTTTATAAGTGACGTTGCCATACCTTTATACTATTCCGTGTGGTGGAAACATCGTAATGAGAACTTAGATATTCGAAGCCAATTTGGTGGTAAGTTTCTCGTTTCATTTTTAAAAGGATATTTGACAGAGTGTGATTTAGAAGAAGAGTGGGTAGAACGAATCCCCCATTTTCTCCTGCTCAGGGATTTAACACTGTATTCTGTTTTCCATAAAAAATGGGATCTTGAGAATTTATCCGAGGTCGAGGAGTCGCTTCTTTCTCAGATCAGGGAAAGGTTGCTCCATGATGAACCAATCCTCGACCTGGACTACGGTGAAATTTTTGAAAAAGCGAGGGCTAAATGATTTGGGCACTACTTATTACAGGTGTGATTATCGGATTAATAGTCCGTCTTATGAGAACCACCTTTAAGAGTGGATATGGGATGTCTGAGGACTTATTTGATCAACCTCAGTATATGAAGACATGCAATCATTGTCATAGGAAGATCCCAAAGGATTATCAAAAATCTCTTTGTCCTCATTGCGGGAAGCTGGTGGAATGATGGAAAGGTTTGAAGGATTTCTCCTTTGAGCCTTTTTTTTATGACGTTTAATTTTATATGAGGAGATAAATTTGGTATGATGCTAAAGACTATTTACATACAAACTTATGAGGTGAAGAAATGGATAAAACCATTGGATTTATTGGTTGCGGAAATATGGCACAAGCGATTATGGGCGGGATATTGAAATCCGGTTTGGTGGATGATCATTCGGTTAAAGCGAGCGCCAGAACTCATGAAACGCTGGATAAAGTAGCACGGGAATTTGGAGTTGGGGTTACAAGTGATAATAATAGTGTAGCAACGTTTTCGGATATAGTGTTTTTATCAGTGAAACCTGACCAATATCGGAACATTATCGAATCGATCAAGGATTCCTTGAAAGAGGATGCCATCATCATTACCATTGCAGCAGGCATCACCATTGATTGGATGGAGAGTCAGCTTTCTGAATCAATGAAAATTGTCCGGACCATGCCTAATACCCCCTCTCTTGTGGGAGAAGGTATGACGGCCTATTGTGTAAATAATGAAGTAACGGAAGAAGATCTTGAAGATGTACAAGCCATTTTAGAAAGCTTCGGAAAGGCTGAAATGGTAGAGGAAAGCCTGATGGATGCCATTCCGGCAGTAAGCGGATCTTCTCCCGCGTATGTGTTTATGTTCATAGAAGCACTGGCTGATGGAGCGGTTCTGCAAGGCATTCCCCGCAAGCAGGCTTATCAGCTTGCATCGCAGGCTGTACTTGGAGCAGCCAAAATGGTTCTCGAAACGGGCACTCACCCAGGAGAACTGAAGGATGCCGTTTGCTCACCAGGAGGAGCAACGATAGAAGCGGTATCAGCTCTGGAGAAGAATAATTTTAAAGGAGCCATATTAACGGCTATGGAAGCATGCAGCCGTAAATCGAAGTCCCTGGGTGAGTAGAGTGGAAAGCATTGACAAATCCTCAAGACTGGTGTAGTTTGTACATACAAACATGAACGGAGGTCGAGGAGAGTGGAAGATCAATTCTGTAACTGTCTTTATTTCTCTGCGAATCACTTGGCAAGAATGATGAACAAGATGGCGGAGGAAGAGTTTGCGCCGATCGGCTTGTCTCCCACATATGCATTTTTGTTGATGACCTTAAAGGATAAAGATGGTTTAACACAAAAAGAGCTTAGCGGAGCTTTGAATATCGCTCCTTCAACAAGTACCCGATTTGTAGATAAATTAGAAATGAAGGGGCTTGTTACACGTAAGAACAAAGGGAAGTTGGCGATCATCGCCCTGACGGATAAAGGCTATAGCATGCAGGATGACATTTCGAAGTGTTGGAAGAACCTGTTTAAACGCTATGCAGAAATCATGGGTGAGGAGCAGGCACGTAAGTTGACTCGTGATGTGAATGAAGCGAATTTAATATTGGAAAATAAAAAATAAATTTTTTTAGTTTATTAGTTGTATGTACAAACAAACGATGATATTATTTGTATATACAAATAAGGAGTGATAGAAATGAAAACACTAGTTTTAGTAGGACATCCAAATTTACAAGAATCAAGAATGAACAAAGCCTGGACAGAACGTTTGGAAAAAGAAGAGAGCGTTACTGTGCATAATTTATATAAGGAATATCCAAACATGGATATTGACGTGGAGAGAGAACAAAATCTTTTGTTAGAACATGACCGAATCGTCTTCCAATTCCCATTCTTCTGGTACAGTACACCAGCGATTCTAAAAGAATGGCAGGATAAGGTGCTGGAATACGGTTGGGCTTATGGGGCAGAGGGCACGAAGCTTCACGGAAAAGAATTCTTGGTTGTAACCTCAACCGGCGGTCCTGCAGGTGCATATCGATCAGGAGGATTCAATCACTATTCCATGAGCGAACTGCTGAAACCACTGCAGGCTACTGCTAACTTAACGGGAATGGCATTCCTGCCTGCTTATGTTGAGCATGGGGTTAGAGTGTTGAGTGATGATGAAGTGGTTGCGTCTGTCGAGAGAGTAGTAGCTCATGTAGTAAATCCGGAGTTGAAGTTCGGGAGATAGTTAGGGGAGCTCATTCGTTTTAGGGATGGGCTCTTTAGTATTATTACTGAGTGGAGAGATTAAGATGCAGTGTGGATAAAAGTGGAAATTGAGGTCCGTCCCTCTCAACTTTATTCAAACTGCCAAAGTATTGGTATACTTTGACAGTTTGTTGTTTATCGGGTTTGGTATTCTACTGTCAAGATGGCAGTGACGCCGATTTGTCCTGGTTGCACGGTTGTACTTTCTTCAGCGGCTTTCACAAATCCAGTTGTTACAAAGGGGGTGACCATCGGGCTTGATTGCTCTGTGATGGACTTTGGCTGGGGACTTAGCTGTTGCCCCGATTGGCTCGATAATGTGAGTGCTTTTTGGTATGCCTTTTGATAGGCCAAAGCAAGGGCTGACTGATAGGATTCGATAGGATTTGAATTGACAAATTGAATGTTTTCTACCCGATTCGCTCCGCTTTTAATAGCATCATCCATAATCGTACCCACTTTTTCAATATCTTTTATAGTAACGCGAAATACTTGGCGAACCTCATATCCTGTAAAAATTTGTTTACCGTCCTCATAGTTGTACTGTGGGAATACTTGATAGGTGGAGGTTTGGATATCTTTTTCTGACACACCGTTATTTAATAGTGATTGAACGACTTGAGTGGACTGTTGCTGGTTCTGGTTTTGTGCCGCTTCAAGTTCTTCATCTTTAGTGACAACGCCGATAGAGACGATGGCTTGATCAGGATCCACATAAAGTGTATGCTCACCCGTTACAGTAATCGTCCCATTGGTGTTGCTGGTTCTATAGTAAGGATATGGATACATGGGTAAACCTACACGCAGGTAAAGGATTCAATTTTATCTAAATCGATACCAAAGTAAACCCATGTGAATCCGATCCATCTCCATCCGGCGATGGAACGGCGCCCAACAAAGACAGGATAAAACCAGAACGCATCTCTTCGTAACCAAATATACGTGTAGCGGAATAAACATCTTCTGATGGCACCAGGGTCTACTGCAAAGACACTCGGTCCGCCTTGTGTTCCTTGCATCGCCGTTTTTTGTGGTTGGAAGTTCGGTGGTGGTCCGGGTGGTGGTTGATTTTGTCCGCCTTGCCCGCCTCCAGGTGGTGGTGAGCTTGGTGCACCTTGTCCTCCACCAGGAAAGCCAGGAATGCCTGGAAAGCCGCCACCTGATCCTTGACCTCCACCAGGAAATCCGGGGAACCCGCTACCTCCCCCAGGAAAACCGGGGAATAGTTGTCTGTGATCGTACATAGAAGAACCTCCTCATAAAGATTTCTCTTTATCATATGAGGAGGTCCAATGGGCGTGCGTGTCTATTCATTTTAACGAAGGGAGTAAATCAAGAATCCATCGCTTTTTTCATCACATTTTTTAGCGTCTCTGCAGAGTGGGCGAATTGAGTTCTTTCTTTGTCATTTAACGGAAGCTCGACGACTTTTCTGATGCCCTCACCATTAATGATGGCGGGGACCCCGATGTATATGTCCTCCTGATCATATTCTCCTTCAAGGAGGGCAGAAACGGTTAATATGCTATTTTCATTGTTAAAGATAGCTTTGGTAATCCTGGCAAGACCCATGGCAATGCCGTAATAAGTTGCGCCTTTCCGTTCAATGATGTGATAGGCTGCATCTCTTACATTGACGAATATATCATCGAGCTGTTTCTGCACGTCATCCTGGTGGAGATCAATCAACTCACTTAAATGACTTGCACCTACAGTCGTGTGGCTCCAAACTGGAAACTCCGTGTCGCCGTGTTCTCCCATAATATAGGCGTGAATATTCCGTGTATCAATATCAAAATGCTCTCCGACTAAGTAGCGAAGTCTTGCTGTATCTAGGATCGTTCCTGAGCCGATGACTCTTTCTTTCGGAAGACCGGAAAACTTCCACGTTGCATACGTTAAGATGTCGACAGGATTCGTCGCCACAAGGAAAATGCCATTGAATCCACTATTCATGACAGAGTCTACAATGTTTTTAAAGATTTTCACATTCTTTTCCACCAGGTCCAGACGGGTTTCACCCGGCTGCTGGTTCGCTCCTGCCGTAATTACGACCAAGTCGGCATCTTTACAGTCACTGTAATCTCCTGCAGATATTTTCATAGGGGAGGCGAATGCAAGACCATGATTTAAATCACGTGCGTCTCCGTCAGCTTTCTCCTTATTCAAATCAATCATCACAAGTTCATGTGCGATTCCTTGATTAAGGAGAGCAAAGGCATAACTTGAACCAACAAATCCTGTACCGATTAAAGCTACTTTGTTTGTGCATTTGATTGTCATACGTCATCACCTATTCATGAGTTTTTTTGCATCATACACAACAATGTTCATTTTCAAAGAAATGTAATGGGGGATGAAAGATTTTTAGTAAGTGTATTGTGAAATTATTCACAACCAAATGATAACATGAAACATACAGATTTTCTACTCATGAATTCAGATAAATACTTAAATGTGAATTATTTCACAAATTTTTCAAACAATGGACAGACCCAGGTCCGTCCCTCAAATAAAAAAAGGGTTTTTTCTAATATGTGATGAATGTATAGAGGAAGAGGAGAGTTATGGGAGGTGTGTGTATGAATGTCAGGAGTGGGGATTTATATATCCGTCGGTTAGAGGAGGAGGATAAATACACGTTGGCAAGGTGGTTGCAGGATCCAGTGGTGCTGGAGTTTTATGAAGGGAGGGACTGCCCATTTACTCTTCAGATGGTGGAGGAGAAGTTCCTGGCAGAGAGGGACGTCTTAGGTTGTCTGGTTGAGTACGAGGGGAATGAAATCGGTTATCTCCAGTATTATCAGCTAGATGAAGAAACAATGATACGATATGGTTACACGAATTTAGATGAAGTGATTTACGGTACGGATCAATTTATCGGAGAAGCGACATATTGGAACAGGGGAGTAGGGACGAAACTCATTCGAGCTGTAGTAGAGTACTTGCTCAAGAAGGAGGGTGTCCACCGACTCGTGGTGGATCCCATGACTTGGAACACCAGAGCGATCCGATGCTATGAGAAATGTGGATATAGTAAAGCAAGAATACTGCGGGAGCATGAGCTTCATGAAGGCGAATATCATGATTCCTGGTTGATGGAGTTCATTCCCGAGTAAATGGGAGACTGTAAAATGAAAAGAAAAATAGAAGAAGCCATTGCATTGAGAGAGTCGGGAGAATACGCAGCCTCCATTGAAAGGTGGAAGCGATTGATTGGGGAAGAACCAGATAATGGTTTTCTGCATTACCAATGTGCATGGACCCATGACACAATGGGACTAGAAAGTGAAGCCGTTCCTTATTACGAAAGTTCGATTCAATTGGGACTGGATGATAAAGATTTACAAGGCGCATATCTTGGATTAGGGAGTACATATCGGACATTGGGAGAGTATGAAAAAAGCAAATCGGTTTTCAAGAAAGGAATCGGACGATTTCCTGAAAATAAAGCGTTGACGGTCTTTTATTCCATGACGCTCTATAATCTGAACGAACACAGTCAAGCAATGGAGCTACTGCTGACATGCATTGGAGAAACGTCACAAGACCCCACCATTGAAGCTTATAAAAAGGCGATAACATTTTATGCTGGCCAATTGGACGCGGTGTGGAAATAAGGGTAGCTGTTTTGCATGACAGCTCTTTTTTTTTGTGGCCGAAAAATAAGAAGGAGTGAATGAAGTTGGCAATAACTCAACTGTATCTCGTGAGGCATGCTCACTCGGAATACACCCCCGAGGAATTAACCAGGCCCCTATCTGAGAAAGGTATGGTGGAGGCTGAGCATGTAACAGAATTATTAAAGAAGGAAAAGATCGATGCGGTATGTTCCAGTCCGTACAAAAGGGCGGTGGAAACCGTTGAAGGAATAGCCCATTACATTGATCAAGAGATCAACATTTATGAGGAGATAAGAGAACGGACTCTATCAAGTAAACCTGTTCAAAACTTTGATGAGGCAATCTCATTGGTGTGGGAGGATCCTGCTTTTTCCTTGGAAGGTGGAGAGTCGAATCTCACCGCTCAAAAAAGGGGCGTACAAGGGATATTTAAGATCATTGAAGAATATAATGGGAAAAACGTAGTGATTGGAACACACGGTAATATCATGGTTCTGATCATGAGTTACTTTGATCCTCAATATGATATACGATTTTGGAGAAGGCTTGAAATGCCGGATGTATATTGTTTAACTTTTGATGACAAAAATCTAAAAAGCGTCAATAGAATATGGACACAACCAGCTGAATTTGCACCAGAAAAAGACCGTTCATTATGAACGGTCTTTCGAGTATCTATATCGAGTTAATGAGGCAGGAATGCCAGCTGATAGAAGAACAGGACAGCAAAGATGTACACGAGTGGATGTACCTGTTTCCATTGCCCTTTCACTACCTTTAATAAAGGATAAGATATGAATCCGAGAGCTATCCCTGTTGCGATGCTTGATGTTAACGGCATGCTAAGAATGATTAAAAATGCAGGGAAGGCTTCATCTAATTGATCCCATTTAATATGAGAAATGCTCCCCATCATTAAGCTTCCTACGATGATAAGGGCAGGAGCTGTAATGGCTGAGATTCCTGATACGGCACTTACAAGAGGACCGAAGAATGCAGCAGCGATGAACAGGATAGAAACCGTTAATGTTGTCAATCCTGTTCTTCCTCCAGCAGAGACACCGGCTGAAGATTCAATATAAGCGGACGTAGGACTCGTACCAAACATCGCCCCGACAGTCGTTGCAATGGAATCCGCCAATAGTGCTTCACGTGCTCTTGGCATCGTGTTGCCCTTCATAAGACCTGCTTGTTGTGCCACTCCGATCATCGTTCCCGTTGTGTCAAAGATCGTTACAAGTAAGAATGAGAACACAACGGCATATAACCCGTATTGAAATACATCGGCAAATGCTGTAAGGGGATTTGATACGATCAATCCTTCTGGAAGATGTGGGAGAGCCACAAACCCTTCTTTAAATGATAATTCTCCAGTAAAGAAGGCAACGAGACCAGTGACAATCATTCCGATAAACAATGCACCATGGACACGTAAGACCATAAGGATAAGGGTGACCGCCAATCCGATTAACGCTAAGATTGCTGAAGATGAATGAAGATCCCCCAGCTGTACTAAATTCGTTGGATGAGCTTGGATAAGTCCTGTCAGTCGTAATCCAATAAAAGCAATGAACAAACCGATTCCTGCGGTGATGCCGTGCTTTAGATTTTGTGGAATGGCTTCGATCAATTTTTTTCTGAATGGTGTTAATGAAAGAATGATAAAGATGATTCCTGCTACAAAAACGGCAGAGAATGCAACGATATAAGAAATGTCATCATTCGCCCCTACTACAGAGTAGGTGAAGTAAGCATTCAATCCCATCCCTGGTGCAATGGCGATCGGGTAGTTTGCGAACAAGGCCATCCATAACGTTCCGGCTACGGCTGAAATAATGGTTGCTAAGAAGACTTGATCAAATGGCACACCTGCATCGGCTAAAATAATAGGATTGACAACGACAATGTAAACCATCGTTAGAAATGTAGTAATTCCTGCCAGTATTTCAGTTTTTGGATTAGTGCCGTGTTCCTTTAATTTAAACATCGTAATACCTCCAATAAAAACGAACATTAAAAACGCGCAACTTCTATAATATTCGGTAATAGATCGAATTTCAATAGAAAGGTATGAAATTTTTTTAAGAAATAATCCTGAAACCCCTTCCAAACCCCTTGCATTTTCGATAAGATGTTATCAATTATAGAAGAATCAGTCTCTATAATGCCCAGCAAATAAACGATTAACCACGCATAAGCTGACATTTCTCAAGGAAAGGAGCGGTACTAACGTGTATACACAATTAAAAAACAAATCAATCTCCGAGCAGATTGAGCTCATAACACGATCTTTAGTCGCTCTGAAAAGCTATAATGGAACAATTGGTGAAAGTGAAAAAGCCCGATATATATATGAAATGATTTCTTCATTTCCTTACTTTCAAGAGCATCCTGATCGAGTCTGGCTCCAAGAAGTCCCGAATGATCCGACAGGAAGGAAAAACGTGTTTGCTCTCGTGAAAGGAACGTCTTCGAAAACTGTATTATTCCATGCCCACTATGATACGGTGGGGACGGATGATTATGGGGCACTTCAAGATATGGCTCATGATCCCGACTTTCTCCAGAAGTTCTTTATGGACTATGAAGGAGAGGAAAAGGTGAGAGAAGACGCCCTCTCTGGAAACTGGCTGTTTGGAAGAGGGGCATTGGATATGCAGAGCGGGATTGCCGTACACATGGCGAATCTGTTGAACTATACGGGCCAGGAAACGCCAGATGGGCATTTACTCTTCCTATTTAATGGTGATGAAGAAAGTGAACACGCCGGAATGATTGCAGCTTTAAGTGATCTCTATCGTTTGAAAAAAGAGGGCTTTGACTATTTGGCCGCGATCAATACCGATTTCATTTCTCCGATCTATGATGGGGACTGTAAGCGATATATTTACACGGGAGCTGCAGGAAAGCTCCTGCCAAGCTTTTATATATATGGAAGAGAAGCGCATGTAGGGGATGTTCTGACATCGATCGATCCTACTGTGATTGCTTCGAAGATCAATCTTGAAATCAATCAGAACCTGGATTACCTTGAGGATATACCTGGTGAATTCACCCTGCCGCCATCTTGTTTGTACTTCAAAGATGACAAGCATACGTATAATGTTCAGACCCCTCTGAGCGCTTCTCTTTACTTCAATTACTTTGTATACGAGAGGACTGCCCGGGAAGTGCTCTACGATATGAAGAAGGCAGCATTAAAGGCAGTGAGTGAATTGGAAGAACGCAGTAAAAGGCAGTTTGAGCAATATCGGAGCTATCATGGATTCCCGGAAAGGGAGTTTTCATGGGAAGTGGAAGTGCTGACATTACGGGAGTATATCTTCTGGCTGAAGGAAAGAGGCATTGATCCCGATCCTGTCATGAAAAAGGTCTTTTATGATATGGAGGGGGAAGACAGAAGAACGATTGCATATGCCATGGTGGAAGCACTGCAGCATCTGGATCCTGATCGAACGCCCAGAGTGATCATTTTCTTCGCACCGCCATTTTTACCTCATAACTTTGTGAACGAGGAAAATGAGTATGGCAAGAGGGTAAGAGAAGCTTTAGGGAAATGCTTAAATGATATAGCCGAAGAAACCGGCGAAGAATTTGTGATAAAGCGGTTTTTCCCATATCTCGCAGACGGAAGCTTTCTTTCTCTTCATGAAGAAGACGAGGATATTGACGTATTCAAAAAGAATCTTCCATTGATCGATCAGTTGTTCCCTGTTCCCATCGACATGATCAGAAAACTCAACATCCCTTCTATTAATATCGGAGTTTATGGAAAAGATGGCCATCAGTGGACAGAGAGAGTATATAAACCATACACCTTCTCAGTGCTGCCGGAGATTATTCAGCGTGTTACGAAGGATTTATTGAAGATATAACAGGGGAAAATAGAGAGGACATTCGCTTAGCGATATGCCTCTCTATTTTTATTGATTGGAATTTAGTTTGTGCAGGTTTTCAATTATTGTAAAATGGCCGGATTAATAAAGATATCGGCTGGATATTCACCGGAATCGGCTGGATTATTGGTGGTTTCCGCAGGATTATACAGACAAATGACCGGATTACTGGCGATTTCGGCTGGATTCCTTAGGACATCAATGAAATACTAGACCATCCACGCCACATTCAAAACTAACTGGGTTCTGGAATTGTCACAAAAAGGTCAATCCTAAAAGATGCATTAAGGGAACAAGTCTACTATAATAGAGTTATTAATTTGTGAAACATTTCACTAACTTTTAACCTTGGAGTTGAGAAAAGGTATGAAAGAACTAAATAAATTGGCTAAGCAGCAGAGATCATCCATGATGACCCTCTACGGAACATCCCTATTAATGGGGGGAGTTGTGATTGGACAAGCCTACTTGCTGGTTAGCATTGTAGATAAAATGTTTATAGAGGGAGTGGAATTTCAAGACATTCTCCCAATGCTGGGTGCGTTGCTGATTATTTTAGTGGGGAGAGCAGCCCTCACATATGTAAATGGACGAACAGGAATCAGGATGGCTTCGATGGTGAAGAGCGACTTGAGAAAGCGGCTCTTGAACAAGTGGACAAAAAATCCACTGCAAGCGTCCATTCAAGGGCAGTCTGGACAAAAAGTCAGTACGATGATGGATGCTGTCGATGGGCTGGATGGGTATTACAGTCAGTACGTGCCCCAAAGAATCCAAACGACCTTCGTTCCGTTAATACTTTTAATCATCATTTTTACGGAGCATATATATACGGGTCTGATCATGGTCATAACGGCCCCGTTCATTCCCTTATTTATGGCGATTATCGGAGTGATGACAAAAAACAAATCCGAGAAGCAAATGGATAAGCTGACGGCTTTTTCCGGACGATTTCTCGATACACTGCAAGGATTGACTACCTTGAAGCTCCTTGGAAGAGGGGAACAACAGAAAGAAGGAATCCGTTCTGCCAGTCTTGACTTTCGTGAAGCCACGATGGAAGTGTTAAAGACAGCGTTCTTATCCTCCTTGATGTTAGAGTTTATTTCCATGTTAAGTATTGGACTGATTGCTCTTGAAGTAGGGCTCAGATTGGTCGTCTTTGAAAGCATTTCATTCTTCACCGCTTTCTTCGTTCTTGTGCTCGCCCCGGAATTCTATTTATCATTAAAAGAGCTTGGGCAAGCATTTCATACTGGCCGAGGAAGTATGGGGGCCGCGAAGAAAGTCATGGAGGAGCTTGAAGAAAAAGATCGACCTGTGCAATGGGGAGAGAAGGAACTCGTATCAAACGGGACTCCTGCCACAATTGAATTACGTAATGTCGGGTTTTCCTACGGTGATAATGGATTGGTTCTTCAATCCATTTCGGCGGCCATTCCTCCTTGTGGCCAGGTGGCGATTGTCGGTCAAAGTGGAGCAGGGAAAACAACGCTTCTTCATCTTTTAGCCGGACTTCTTGATCCTTCTGAAGGCGACATCGTGATTGATGGACTTTTGAGAAGTGAATATAGGGAAAGCGACTGGTTTGATCAACTGAGTTATATTTCTCAGAATCCGTATTTATTCTCAGGCACAATCTCAGAGAATATTGCGGTTGGAGGAAGAGAGGGCGTGACCAGGGAAGAGATCGAATACGCTGCTGAAAAAGCAGGAATCTCACAAATGATTGCAGGTCTCGATAAAGGGTTTGACACACCGATCGGTGAAGCGGGGAGAGGGCTGTCAGGAGGAGAGAAACAGCGTATTGCCTTAGCGAGGGCTTTTCTCAAGAAACCTTCTCTTATTCTTTTCGACGAACCGACAACAGGATTGGATCTTAAAACGGAGGGAATCCTTCAAGCCTCCATTCAGGAATTATCCGAGAATTCAACGGTGATTACGGTGGCTCACCGCCTGCATACAATTCGTGAAGCGGATCAAATTCTGTTCCTGGAAAATGGGGAATTAGCGGGTATAGGAAATCATGATGAGTTAATGAAGTCCTCTTCACGGTATCATGAGATGGTGACTGTACAGCAAGGAGTGAACATATGATGAAAGAGTTAGGATTTGTCGTAAAGCTGATGATGAAGGAAAAAAAGGATATTGTGTATTCTATTCTTTTTTGCTTCCTGGCTGGAATGACCTCTGTCGGATTATTTGCTTCAAGTGGTTATTTAATTTCTAAAGCGGCTTTGGAAGTACCTCTATACGCACTGACGGTAATGATTGCGCTCTTGAAGCTGTTCGGTTTTACAAAGGCGCTAAGCCGTTATGCAGAACGTTATTTTTCACATCGTGCTACTTTCACGATTCTTGCCAACTTACGGGTCTCGATTTATGAAACGATCGAGCCGTTAGCACCGGGGATTTTCGGGCGATACAGAAGTGGAGATCTTCTCTCAAGAATTGTCGGGGACGTAGAGAGCCTCCAAAATTTCTTTCTGAGGGTCTTTTATCCGCCGATCATTCTGGTGATGGTGTTCTTAAGTACGATTTTGTTTACGATGTTTTATTCTGTATCTGTTGCATTGATTCTTCTCGTGGGCCTTCTGCTGACGGGATTCGTCCTCCCTGTCCATTTTGCTCTTAAACAGAGAAAGATTGAAATGACCTTAAGAGAAAGAAGAGGGGAGTTGTCTACTGAGGTAACGGAATTTCTTTATGGATTCAGAGACCTGAAAATCTATCAGCGACTGGAGGATAAAGAGAGAAGCCTTGTTCATGCATCAACAGGCTATGTGAGTGAACAGGAACGTGAGGGTGTCCATTCCCTCTTTAGTCATTCAACCAATATCCTGGTCTCGCTTCTTATTTCATGGATCGTTTTAGCTGTAGGGGCATATTCGGTGGGATCAGGTCAAATGGACGGCCTATACCTTGCTATGCTAGTCATGATCTCACTAACCGTATTCGAAAACGCCACACCCATGGCAATCCTCCCCTCACACTATGAAGATTCCCGCAGAGCGGCAGCCAGGCTATCTTCTGTCCTACCCGAAGAGTGCATAGAGAGGGACGGACCTTCATTTAGCGGGAAACTTGACGGGAATGCTCCGTCCTTTCGCCTGAAGGATGTAAGCTTTTCCTTTGAGGGAGAGGAAAGAAAGGCATTGGATGGTGTGGATCTTGAGCTGCCTGCAGGTTCGAAAACCGCGATTGTAGGACCGTCGGGATCAGGGAAATCAACATTGCTTCAATTGTTATTAAACTTTTACTCAACGGATCAAGGATCGATTTTCGTGAATGATGCTTCAATTAAAGATATCGATAAAGAATCGTTGTGGGAGCATGCCAATGTGGTTCTTCAAGAAAATCATTTCTTCTATGGCACTATAAAGGATAATCTTATGCTGGTGCGTGACGGAGTGGCAGACGGGGTAATGGAATCAGCATTAGAAAAAGTGAAGCTGCGCCACCTTTCGTTAGAGGATCTTGTACTGGAAAGAGGAGAGAATCTTTCTGGAGGAGAAAAGCAACGATTGGCCATTGCAAGGACACTGCTGAAGGGGTCACCCTTATGGATGTTGGATGAACCGACATCTTCGGTTGATGCGTTGACGGAGAAGGAGATCTTTGACCATCTTTATACAGTAGCTGCAGGAGACACGTTGATTCTGATCTGTCATCGTTTAACCGGTCTTGAAAACATGGATCAAATCATCGTCATGGATCAAGGGAAGGTTGTAGAAGCAGGCAGTTTTGATGAACTCATGAGGAAAAAAGGCTACTTCTATGAAATGAAACAGATTGAAAAAAGCGTACTCTTTTAACAGACAGAAAAAGCCGCATCCCCTATGGATGTGGCTTTTTCATAGGTTTATTCCGCCCAATCAATTAAGTTGCGGATATCTAAACGATCTGATTTTCGTGCTTCTTGAAGTGGTTTTCCGATTGTAATCAGCATGATCGGGATATAACGGTCCGACACATTGAATTCGGAAACGAGAGCTGCCGGATTGAAACCGCCAATTGGGCAAGTATCCCAGCCTTTCGCTTTTGCTGCAAGCATGAATTGCATAGCGGCTAAGGAAGCGTTGCTGAAAGCGGCGTCTCTTGGATATTCATCGCGACTGTATGCACCGTCAATTTGTTTCTTCAGAATCTCTTTGATTTCTGCCGTCATTTCCCCTTTTTCAATGGCAGGATCGAAGACAGGATCGACATTCTTATTAGCTTCCAGGTCACCAAGTATAGCCACAACTGCAGAAGCATCATGTACCTGTTGCTGATGATATGCAATCGGAAGTAAGCGTTCTTGAATTTCTTTATGATCGAATACCAGGAACTTCCACTGTTGAAGGTTCCAGGCAGATGGTGCTTTTCCTGCTGTTTCGAGCAGGCTGACTAATTCCTCACGAGGGATCTCCACTTGAGGGTCGTATACTTTCGTTGAGCGTCGTTCATCGACGACTTGAAAGAAATTATCCATGATAAAGCCTCCTTGATGTTTAAAAAAGTGTTATAATATGGTATATAATTGTATGTTACTTACTTTTAGTAAGTGTATAAACAATATGAACAATATAACCGACGTTTTAGTATGCGTCAAGGGATAAGGATTTAGGATGTGAGAACTCATATGGAAACAAAACTTTGCCCGAAATACGCCGCTGCCTTTGAACTATTAGGCAAGCGCTGGATCGGGATGATCATAAAGGTATTATTTGAAGGAACGTGTCGTTTTAAAGATATAAATGCAGAAATACCGAATATCAGTCAAAAGGTGTTAACCGACAGATTAAAGGAACTGGAGGAAAACGGTATCGTGTCCCGGGAAGTCCTCGACGAAAAGCCGGTCAAAGTCCTTTATAGCCTGACGAAAAAGGGAAGGGAACTGGAGACTGTGATGGAGGCCGTCCAGGGTTGGGCAGTGAAATGGGTAAAATAAAAGCCTGCTTCAGTGAAGCAGACAAGGCAATTGAACTAGTTGAGCTTATGGTTGTATATGTGCTCAAACGGATCCTGTTGATCGTGGGGAGTATAGAAATGGATGGGCTTTAATGCGGCGTAGCTTCCTCCGATGATGATGATACACAGAACGGGTAAGAATAAAATACCGAGCATAGTACAGCCTCCTTATCATGTTTTAGGGGTAGACCCCTTGCATGATTAACTCTAAAGTGTGAAACGCGTTTCAGAGCAAGCGTTTTAAAAAGTTTTTCTCAAAAATGGGCTATTCATAACATTTAATGAGGGGTATGGGGATGACAAATATTCGCAGTATCGCCAAGCTTGCGGGAGTATCTGTTTCAACGGTTTCAAGGGTATTAAATCAACACCCTTATGTGAAAGAAGAAAAACGTCTGAAGGTTCTCGATGCCGTCGAGCAATTAAATTATATAAAAAACGCAAACGCTGTCCATTTATCAAAAGGCAAAACTTATAGCATAGGAGTTGTTTTGCCGTATTTGAATCTTCCTTACTTCGGAGAAATTCTTCAAGGTATTGCAGGGGAAGCGTTAAAGCATGGATATCATCTTCAACTTTTTCAAACGAATTATGACAAGGGAGCCGAACTTGATGCCTTTCATCGTCTGCAAATGAAGGAAGTGGACGGTTTGATCTTAACTTCACGCTCAAATTCACTGGATATTCTCACACCGTTCACAGAGAATGCCAATGTGGTTTTCTGCGAAAATGTGTACGGTCAATCTTGTAAGAAAATATATATCGATCATTATCAAGGAGTTAGGAATGGTCTCGAATATCTTTATTCAAAAGGTCACTCCCGCATAGGTCTATGCCTGCATCGAATGTATGGGACGAATAGTGAAGAGAGAATCCGGGGTTATTACGATAGCTCAGAAGCTGCAGGCAATCCTGTGCGTGATGAGTGGATCTTCAATGACTGCTATCACCTGGAAGATGGGAGGGACGTCGTGAAAACCTGGGAACAGATGAAAGAAAAGCCTTCTGCACTTATCGTTACGAGTGATCAGGTTTCAGCCGGTATGGTGACAGAGGCAGGGAAAAGGGGGATCAGGATACCCGATGATTTGGCTATCTTAAGCTTTGATAATCATCCTATTGCCGATGCCCTGGACATTACATCCTTTGAAGTACCAATACGCAAAGTGGGAGAAGAATCGTTTAAACTATTTCTTGAAAATACGGACCCTAGCCCCGTGATACTGGAAACAAAATTATTTGAAAGAGGGACCGTGTAAGTTTCTTAAGAAATGGAGGAGGCGAAAAGAATGTTAGGGAATAAAGAAGAAAAAATGTTGATCATCCTAATGGGGGCAGTCGCTATTATTGTGTTGCTAGCCATTGTAGGGAAATATCTTATGTAGCTTTTTTGCCCTTGTCTTCATAACTCACTCGGTTCTGCCATATGTTAAGAGTAATGAAGCGGTAGGTGAATTCATCATGTGGTCTGAATTTAAACAATTCATTTCAAGGGGGAATGTAATTGATTTAGCGATTGCAGTCATTATTGGTTCAGCGTTTGGCAAGATCGTGGAGTCTCTCGTTCAAGACATGATGATGCCGGCAATCGGAATTTTATTTGGTGGAATTAACTTAGAAGGCCTGCACCTTCGAATTGGAGCAGAGGTGATTGAATTGGGAAAGTTCCTACAAGCCCTTGTAGACTTTCTTCTCGTGGCCATGAGCATTTTTCTGATGATAAAGGTGGTCAACCGCTTGAAGGGCGGAGAACAGCAATACAAAGTGAAGCAAACGACGAACCTTGAAGTCTTACAGGAAATCAGGGATATCTTGAAGGACGATCATAGCCCTTCCTCTAGCGATGATTTCCCGAAAACAATCGATCAGCTTACAAAAAGTGGTATGAAAATTCAGATGAGAACCGACAGAAAGCCAAGATAAATTCATGATCATTGACCTAAATCCTACTTTTATAGTAGGATTACTTTGTGTTGTACGACCATTTTTTTGAAAAAATCCTACGGACAAATGGGGTAATGATCGTGAAAAAAATTCATATTATTCATGAAAATAGTGAATGGACCAATCATTTAACGACTCGTCTTGACGAGCTTCAATTGCCTTATGAGGAATGGTTTCTGGATCAAGGACTCGTCGATTTATCAACAGAGCCGCCAGAAGGTGTTTTCTATAACCGGATCAGTGCATCTTCCCATACCAGAAACCATCGTTTTGCACCTGAGTTAACGGAAAGCGTTCTTTCATGGTTGGAGAGGTATGAAAGAAATGTACTGAACGGGAGCCGTGCCCTCCGTTTGGAAGTAAGTAAAGTGAATCAGTATATGTCCTTGAACGCTGCCGGCATCAAGACACCTAAAACCATTGCGGCCGTTGGAAAAGAGCAGATCATAGAAGCTGCACAAAAGCTCAATAAGACATCATTCATCACCAAGCATAATCGTGCAGGGAAAGGATTGGGTGTTCAGTTGTTTCATTCAGTCGACGCACTGAAAAACTATGTCTACAGTGATGCATTTGAAGAACCGCTGGATGGCACGACGCTAATCCAGGAATACATTGAAGCACCAGACGCTTCGATCACACGCTGTGAATTCATTGGAGGAAAATTCATTTATGCTGTGAAGGTGGATACGTCAAAAGGATTTGAATTATGTCCCGCCGATGTCTGCCAGGTCGATGATCTATTCTGTCCAGTGGGGGAGCAAGAGGAGAAGCCTAAATTCCAAATCAGGGAAAACTTTTCCCATGATATCCTTTTGTCTTATGAAGCATTTTTAAAAGAAAACCGGATCGATGTTGCCGGGATTGAATTTATTCAAGACAAAGAAGGCACCATCTACACATATGATGTGAACACCAACACCAATTACAACAAGGATGCCGAGGCGAAGTACGGACAATACGGAATGCTTGAGTTGGCAAAATATCTTGGTGAACAATTGAAAAGAGTGTAAGTTGATGACTCTCCTGTACAATTACAGGAGAGTATTCTTATGTAATGTAAGATTACATATATAATTGTAACGATTTTCGTAGTAGTATGGTAGAATTTCTATAAAGTAGACAATATCTGTGAAAGGTCAAAGGGTATGTATGATTATCTTTAATCAGGATGTTATTAATAATTTCTTTTATATCATTTTGAGTATTTTTTTAATTTTTTTCCTTATTGAAAGAAAGATGATACATGGCTGGTATACAAGGTTTGCAACCCTTGTTTCTTTGAGTATTGCCATTATCCTGTGCATGCTCTCCCCAATCTATCATAATCCATACTGTGTACATGATTTACGGATGATTCCTTTTGTACTCGGAATTATGTATGGAGGACCATACACAGGGCTCGCACTTTTAGTTGTTTTATTGGTATCCAGGACTATGATATATAGTTGGAGTTTAGTAGCATTTGTGATTTATGTGGTGATCTACCTCATGACGCTTATCGGGATGAAGTGGTTCGATTTTGACAGGTTAACGAGCCGTAAGAAGATTATATTCTCAGTGATGCTCTTTACCATTCATTCCATAGTAGCGGCCCTAATTGCGAATGCCATGACAGTGTTTGTAATTGATGAAAGCTATCTGATTAATTTCATCTTACTCCCTTCAGTGGGAATGCTCATCTTGACATACATATGTGAAACATTGCTTAAACAGATTCAAATCAAGCAAGCACTCGTGAAAATAGAAAAAATGGAAGTGCTCGCTCAGCTGGCAGCCAGCATCTCACATGAAGTGAAGAATCCGTTAACGGTTATTAAAGGATTTCTAAGATTGCTCAATCAAGAAAATCTTCCAGTCGGAAAAAAAGAGCAATACTTAGCCATCGCTTCATCAGAACTGAACCGGGCAGAAGATATCATCAATGACTATCTCACATTTGCCAAGCCTGATCCTGATCATGTAGAGGACATCTCAATTTCCGAACAACTCAATAAGCTTGTTGATATGGTAGAGCCCCTCAGCAACCAGCAATCGGTGGACGTACATAAAAGCATCATGGACGCAACCATCGTCGGCAATACAAGGAGCTTTCAGCAAGCATTTCTCAACATCATCAAAAATGCGATCGAATCGATGCCAAAAGGAGGTACCCTAACGATACTTTCGAAGGTTCAAAAAGAGAACGTAAACATCACCATCACTGATACTGGAGTCGGGATGACCTCTGAACAACACGCCAGACTGGGAGAACCGTACTTTTCTACGAAGGAAAAAGGGACTGGTCTTGGTCTTATGGTTTCCTATCGCATCATTGAAGCGATGAGAGGCGTAATTACGGTTGAAAGTAGAGTTGGCAAGGGGACGAGTTTTCAGATTGTGTTTCCTGTGGATCGTATGAAAGACCCTTCATCTTTATAGGTGGAGGTTTTTTTGATCACTATTTTCGTTCAGGATATTGGGTCTTGAATTGTATATTGATATTCTCCTAATTATCTGATAATATATATTCCTGCTCCCAAACGCCTACATAATTTTTACAGATTTCGATATGCGCATTCACCTAGAGTCATTACCTTGGTGGAAGTGGTATGACGTTTTTTCTCCATTGCGGCTACTAACATTTGGAAGGAGAAATGTATGACGAAGGAATCAACAATTCATCCCGATTTTTCAACTGAATCAGAACGCCTGGAGTTTACGAAGCGTTACATTGATGTAGTCATCAGCACATCCCAGACGAGTAAGGAAAAGTATAAGGAAAACATGGAAAAAGCTTTTGGAGATATTGATTGGGGCGAGTCGAGTGCTGCTTACATCGATATCTTGACGAACTCAAGCTTTTTTGAGATGTCCAAAGAAGAACTTGAGTCCCTGACGAAAGCGAAAACGAAACCGTATTTTGCCAGGATTGATTTTCAACATGAGGGCTCGGACAAGGTGGAGAAGCACTATATTGGGAAGACCTCCCTGTATCAGAGGGAGAATCAAGAACAAATCATCGTGGACTGGCGGTCTCCCATCGCAAACCTGTATTACGAAGGAAGAATCGGTGATGTTTCGTATGAAGCGGAAGACGAGACATATGAAGGAGATCTTTCATTAAAGCGCCAGTACATGATTGAGGATGGTTTGTTAGAGGAAATCAGGGATATAGATTTAACGACCACTGATGAATTGCTTCAGGATTCATTAGCCAAAAGCTCCAGCAATCGTTTAACTGAAATCATTTCCACCATTCAAGAAGAACAAAACCGGATCATCCGGGCAGATCTTAACAAGCCCATCATTGTTCAAGGAGCGGCAGGAAGCGGAAAGACCACCATCGCCCTTCACCGGATTTCATATTTCATTTACAATTACAAACAACATTTTGATCCCAGACAACTAATGATTTTAGCGCCGAGTAATTTATTCATCGACTATATTTCAGAGGCATTGCCGGAACTTGGAGTAGAACGTGTAAGACAAACGACGTTCACTGATTATGTCATGACCTGCTTAGAGAAAAAGCTGAAATTAGTAGAAGATAACAAGCTCATTCAGTTAATTGAAACCCACGGTGAAGACGTAGTGACTGCATCCTGGATATCAGGGTTTAAAGGCTCCAAAGCATTCAGGAGAATCCTTGATTATTATATTGAAGAAATTGAACAGCGTTTTTATACATCAAAGGACTTCTATGTTGATAAATACAAGCTTTACACGGCAAAAAAGTTCACTCATCTTTTTAAAGATGAATATACGTATATGCCAATCTATCGCAGGATAGAAAAGCTCAAGACTCTCTTACAGAGTTATGTTCGGACGAACAAGAAACAGATGGTGGAGAAGGTAGAGAAGTTTTTCGATGAACGGATCGAAACAGCGCTCTTTCAAAGGATACAGGCAGCAAACCGGAAGGACTATGTGTCAAAAGCATTGGACAAGAAAAGTGAGCGGATTGAAGAAATTAAGAAGTCGATCCGAACAAGCGTTACGGCCTACATGAGGCAGTTTGAAAAGAAAAACCTGGATCAATACTTCATAGAATTGTTTTCAGATCCCAAACGGCTGGCTTCATACTCGAAAGGTGAGCTAAGCATGCAACAGGCAGAACAGCTTAGTCAATATACGTTGAAATATGTGAAGAAGAAACAGTATGAGGTAGAAGACTTAGCCATCCTTCTATACTTGCAAACTCACTTGTATGGGATCGATAAATTTTATAAAGCAAAAAATATCGTGATTGATGAAGCTCAGGATTATAGTTATATGCAGCTTTATTCCTTGAAGAGGGCACTGGAAACCGACATGTTTACACTGGTGGGGGATCTTGCCCAGGGGATTCACTCCTATCGTGGACTTCAGTCATGGGAGCCGGTGTATAGAGATGTGTTTCCGAGGGCTACCTATACCGAGCTGCAAAAAAGCTATCGAACCACGATTGAAATCATGGAGGAAGCGAATAAACTGCTGAATCTCTTACCCTACGATTTTCCTAAAGTGAATCCAGTGGTGAGACATGGAGATTCTCCCAGCTTCGATGAGTATGTGGAATTGGAAGAATTGGCTGCGGTAATCGAGGAGAAGGTGAATTCTGGACGGGAAGAAGGATTCCAAACCTTCGCCGTGATTGGAAAAAGCATGAAGGATTGTGTGAAAATCAGCGAAATCCTTCAAGAGAGGCAGCCCGGGAAAGTGAAGTTATTAGAAGAACAGGAATCGATCCCGAAAGATCAAATCGTCGTCGTCCCATCTTATCTGTCAAAAGGGCTCGAATTCGATGTGGTCATCATTGCAGCGGTTGATGAGGCATTCAATCCGGAAAACGAACTCGACATCAAGCTCCAATATGTGGCCATGACCCGTCCCCTGCATAAGCTCGCGTTTATCGGGAAGAGAAAAGAGCAATTTATTGGCAGGTAGAAGCTCCAAGTAGGTCCGTCCCTCATACAGAGGGACGGACCTTAATTTAGTATATAAAAGAATCTTTCAATCATAACATTCGCAAAAAGCTGAGTGAATTTGTAAAATAGTAATTCAGGAGGGATGCAATATGTTAAAAAACTTACAGAGCACTAAGACACTACATAACGGGATCGAAATTCCTTATGTCGGTTTAGGAGTTTACCAAATGAAAGATCCGTCTGAAACGGTGCAGGCTGTTCAAACAGCGATTAAGTCAGGGTACCGTTCCATTGATACAGCTGCGATCTACGACAATGAAGAAAGTGTAGGTCAAGGTGTGAAAGAAGGTGGAGTAGCGAGAGAGGAACTGTTCATTACATCGAAAGTATGGAATGGTGATCAAGGCTACGATACAACATTGAAAGCATTCGAAACCAGCCTGAAAAAGCTTGATATGGACTACATGGATCTTTATTTAATTCACTGGCCGGTAGAGGGAAAGTACAATGATACATGGAAGGCACTCGAAAGACTGCATAGCGAAGGGTTAGTGAAATCCATCGGTGTAAGCAACTTCCATCAGCATCACCTTGAAGATTTGATGAAGAACAGCAATGAGAAGCCTGTATTAAATCAAATCGAATTACACCCTCGTCTGAATCAGGAAAAAATAAGAGAGTTCTGTGCATCACAAAATATTGCAGTGGAAGCATGGTCACCAATCGCTCAAGGGCGTGTACTGGATGAACCAACACTGAATCACATTGCTGAAAAGCATGAAAAATCCGCTGCCCAAGTGATTCTGCGCTGGCACCTTCAGAATGATGTCATCATCATTCCTAAATCTGTTCATGAAAGCCGTATAAAAGAAAACGCAGATCTATTCAACTTTGAATTATCACTAGAAGAAATGAACCAAATCAATGGATTAAATCTCGACGAACGTTTCGGACCAGATCCGGACAACTTCGATTTCTAATCTGTATATTAATAAGAGGTCCGTCCCTCCAGATGAGGGATGGACCTCTTATTTTTGTCCTCCTGCCTTCAGGTACCCACTATTTAAAAAGTTGTAAAATAGTTATTGACAGAGAAGTAAGGAGTATTATACAATTATCTCGAAATCAAAATAAATACATTCGAGATAACATGTACTCTTTTTTTACGCATATATCTCAAATTCAAGATAAATGATTTGAGAATAATTGAATTTGAAATGTTTGAAGCTACATCTCGATGGGAAAACATAAAGGAGGAAGTAAGATGACAGCATTAGCTGCGTTCGGTTTATTGGTTATTCGTTTAGTAGTGGGGTTAACATTCGCTGCTCATGGAGCACAGAAGTTATTTGGATGGTTTGGTGGACACGGACTACAAGGAACCGGTGGCTTCTTTGAGTCCATTGGAATCAAGCCGGGAAAAACGATGGCATTACTTGCAGGACTTTCTGAAGTTGCAGGGGGATTACTATTCGCAGCGGGGTTCCTGACGCCATTAGCAGCGTTACTTATCATTGGAACGATGATTGTAGCGATTGTGAAAGTTCACGGACCAAATGGTTATTGGGTAACACAAAATGGTACAGAATATAATGTGATGATCATTGTTGTTGCTCTAGGGGTAGCTCTGGTAGGGGCAGGATCATTTTCTATAGACGCACTCTTATTTTAGATAAGGTTCATTTTTCAGTAGGAATTATCTGATGTGGAAATCCAACACAGAAACTCGGCGTGCAATCCAACATCACTATTTTAAATTTGGTAGCAAATGAATAATGCAGGTGAATGTTGATTGATTTACCTGCACTCAGATTCGGTGTTTCACTTATTTACTATATAAAAACCATATTTAAAGGAGAGATTTCGACTATGTCTAACGTAAAATTAGCAATCATGTACTACAGTTCAACGGGAACAAATTATCAAATGGCGAAATGGGCAGAAGAGGCTGCGAAAGAAGCAGGTGCTGAAGTGAAAGTACTTCGTTTTGAAGAAACGGCACCTGAAGGAGCGATCGCTTCAAACCCGGCATGGGAAAAGCACTATAATGAAACAAAAGATATCGTGCCTGTTGCGACACTTGACGATCTTGAATGGGCAGACGCTTACCTTTTCAACGTTCCAACACGATTCGGAAATGTTCCATCTCAAGTCAAAGCCTTCCTGGATACTACTGGAGGTCTTTGGTTCAACGGGAAACTTGCAAATAAAGTAGTAAGTGCCACATCATCTGCGAGCAACTCACACGGTGGGCAGGAACAGACGGTTCTGGCTCTATATACAACTATGATGCACTGGGGTGCAATCATAGCGGCTCCAGGGTACACAGACCAATCAAGCTTTACTACAGGAGGAAACCCGTATGGAACGAGTGTAACGGTCGATCAAGAGGGCAATATGGTTGAATCCGTAGAGCCTGCCGTGAAACACCAAACTCGCCGTACGATACAAATCGCTGAAGCTGTGAAAAACGGATTGAAATAAATAACATATAAAAAAGCGAGCCGCTCGAGAGTGGCTCGCTTTTTTTGTTCTCAAAGTCCAATATCATCGGCACAAGCAGCCTCACACTCAATCCATTCGCCAGTCAAGGGATGAGGAAATGAAATCCGTGCTGCATGTAACGCTTGCCTTTTGAAAATCGGCTTTCCTCCATATAATATGTCACCGACTAAAGGATGACCGATGTGACCCATATGGACTCGAATCTGGTGTGTGCGGCCCGTATCAAGCTGGACTTCCACTAAAGTATAAGGATTTTTATACTCCAGCACCTTGTAGTGAGTGACCGCATCCTGACCAGAAGGTGAAACTCTTCTTCTGGTATTGTGATGGCGATCCCTTCCAATCGGTTCAGAGATGGTGCCTTTTTTCTGCATCAGTCGACCATGAATGAGAGCGTGGTATGTACGCTTGATCTGTCTCTCGGTGAGAAGGCGGTCAAGAATCGCTTTACTTAACGGGTGCTTGGCGAAGATGATCGCTCCCGAAGTATCATGATCCAAACGGTGAATGTGCTGGACGCGGCAGCTTTCTCCCCGGGCTTGATAATGAAAGGCAACCAGATTTGCAAGGGTATCCGTCTCATTCGGATGGTTTGGGTGAGTATCAATTCCCGCAGATTTGTTGACGACAATCAGATGGGCATCTTCGAATAGTACATCGATTTCTCCGTAGGTCGGAGGGACATCGTATCCTACTTCTTTAAATAATCGAAGCTGAAGGGTATCTCCAGGGGATAGGGGCTGGGTCCAGGAAATCGAATTCCCGTTCACTCTAATATCACCCGCCATCCTCATGGAATGAACTAGTTTCTTAGGTGCTTTCCAGTGATTTCTAAGAATTGTTTCAATCGTTACATTTTTCCATTTATTCGGAATGACTAGTTCAAATAGTTCTCCTTTTTTCTGTGTTTTCATCAAAAAACTCCTTCAAATGACAAAAATCGTATACGTGTGTGGGTGTTTAAGCCTAATTTAACACCTATTCAACCCAATTCATGGGTATAATTACCACGCTGTGGGTTCTACTTCTATGTTATCCTTAATATATCTATTACAGAGAGATTACAACCATTACAAAGGTGGGTTATGACGGTGAAAGTTTTACTAGCATCAACACATGAACAGGAAGATAAAATTCAAGAGCTCATACAGTACATGTATTGTACTATTTTCCCTGATTATTTCACAGATGATGAAATTGAGCAATTTGATGATATGCAAGTATTACATACGACGACAAGAAACTTTGAATACTTCGGAACCCTTAAAGAAGCGTTCCAGGTGATTTCAAGCTTACAAACATTGATTTCCATTATCGAGAGCGGATCAAAAGAAGAAGTGTATGAAGAAATGTTTTACCACAATGCTGAAATACTTCAGGGGTTTGGTATGTTTTTCCCACTGTCGTATGATCAATTCAGTGAAGAATCTGATTGTAAGCATAATTTAAGTATTTATTCCAGAGCGGATAACCAGCTGCTTGTTTAGAAAATCACGTCAGGAAAAGTTTGATACTTTAGAAAATTCGTATAAAAATGTTTAGAAGATTCCAGTGAGGGGAAAATAGCTTGTAATAAGTTGATTTTGAAGGTACACAGTATCTTCATCTTGAAATTCCTCCTCACTTGAAAGGGGCTGACTCGTGGAAAAGTCAGCCCCTCTTTTTTTGCTTTATTATTCTTTCGTAACGTTCTCTTCAAAAAACGTCTTGAATTCTTCTTTAGGCTGTTCTCCTACGATTCTCGCTACTTCTTTTCCATCTTCGAAATGAACCAGTGTTGGAGTGGATTCGATTCGGTATTGATCCCATCCTTGTTCAAATTCAAGTAGATTGTACTGAACCATGTCGACTCCCATGTCTTCGGCAAGTGGAGCAAGTACAGGAGTAGTCCTCTTACAATGAATACATGAGGAGCTGTAGAAATACACAGTCACATCTTCGTTATTCTTTAATTTCTCTTCTAATTCCTCTGGTAGGATTACATTCTGATAGTTAGGGTCGTCCAGCAATTCGACAGTGGCCGGTTCAAGATTCGCTTTTTTAAACTTATTTCCCTCTGCCTTTTGATTGTTTTGCATGCTTGTGATGAGCGCGATGGCAGCAAATAATGCGACGATCGCTACTAGGAATATGATGATTTTCTTCAATCTATTTGTCCTCCTTTAATGCTTTTAATACCATTACACTTGCGATGAAGATGATACTGAAACCGGTCAATGCCAAGAATGGGATGGTGATAAAGCCGAACAGGTTGATGTATTCGCCTGTACATGGGACCCGTCCGCAGGCAGGTGCACTCTCTGTTAGGATTGAAACTTTTTGAATAGAGTAGTGATACAAGGAAACGAGAAGGCCGATTCCCGATAAAATAGTAGAATATAATGCCGCTTGAAAATCTTTGCGGACATAGGCCACACCTAATAGAATGACCATCGGATACATTAAAATACGCTGATACCAGCATAATTCACATGGTTCATATTTCAGGATTTCAGAGAAATATAAGCTTCCCATAGTTGCGACAAGAGAGGAAGCCCATGCTAGGAACAACAGAGAATCTGCTTTTTTATTCATATAGAATTCCTTTCTTAGTATATTCTATCAAATTATAGTATGTTATTATTATAAATGTAAAATGAGAAATCTTTATGAATAAATATGATATTTTTTTAACGATTTGTGCAAACGTTTGCAGTAAGCGTTTTATACTTAGAATGTACCTAACAGGAGGAATCACATATGACAAAACAATGGTGGAAAGAATCAGTCGTCTATCAAATTTACCCTCGCAGTTTCATGGATTCAAATGGTGATGGCGTCGGGGATATCAGAGGAATTATTTCTAAATTGGATTATCTGAAAGAACTGGGCATTGATGTGGTTTGGTTATCACCTGTGTATGAATCTCCGAATGATGATAATGGTTATGATATAAGCAATTATAAAAAGATTATGGCTGAGTTCGGCACGATGGCTGATTGGGAAGAAATGCTTGAGGAAATGCATATCCGTGGTATGAAGCTTGTGATGGACTTAGTGGTGAATCATTCTTCAGATGAGCACGGCTGGTTTGTGGAATCGAGGAAATCAAAAGACAATCCATACCGTGATTATTATATTTGGCGTGAAGGAAAAGATGGTAAAGAACCGAACAACTGGGAGTCTGTTTTTAGCGGTTCTGCTTGGGAATATGATGAGACGACAAAGGAATATTTCTTACATCTCTTTTCTAAAAAGCAGCCGGATCTAAACTGGGAAAGTCCGAAGCTGCGCCAGGAAATCTATGACATGATGAAATTTTGGCTGGATAAAGGGATCGATGGTTTCCGTATGGACGTCATCAACTTCATTTCGAAAGTGCCAACATTGCCTGATGCTCCTAATCCTGAAGGAAAGGTGTATGCTTCCGGTCATGAGTACTTTATGAACGGTCCGCGCATTCATGAATTCCTTAAGGAAATGAATCAAGAAGTCTTATCCCAATATGATGCGATGACGGTTGGTGAAATGCCGGGTGTGACACCGGATGAAGCCGTATTATATACAGGTGAGGACCGCAATGAGGTGAATATGGTATTTCAGTTCGAACATATGGATGTGGACTCGGGGCCAGGAGGGAAATGGGACATCATTCCTTTCGACCTTGTAAAATTGAAAACCATTTTTACGAAGTGGCAGACAGAACTTCACGGGAAGGGCTGGAACAGTTTGTATTGGAACAATCACGATCAGCCAAGGATTGTTTCACGACTTGGTGACGATGGAGAGTACCGTGTGAAATCTGCCAAAATGCTGGCAACACTCCTTCATCTGATGCAGGGAACGCCTTACATTTATCAAGGGGAAGAAATCGGAATGACAAATGTTCGCTTCTCTTCCATTGAAGAGTACAAGGATATCGAAACCCTTAACATGTACCGTGAAAAAACAGAAGAAGGTATGGATCCTGAAGAAATCATGAAGTCCATTTATGTAAAGGGAAGAGACAACGCAAGAACCCCTATGCAGTGGAACAGCAGCGACCAGGGAGGGTTCACGGAAGGAGAGCCCTGGATTGCCCTTAACCCCAACTACAAAGTAATTAATGCCGAAGAAGCGTTAAAAGATTCGGAATCCATTTTTTACTACTATCAAAAATTGATCGCTCTTCGTAAAGAGCATGAAATTATTCCATATGGATCATTCGAGCTCCACTATGCAGACCATCCTTCCGTATATGCCTATACGAGAGCCTATGGAAACGAGAAGATTCTGGTTCTTTGCAATGTATCCGGTGAAAAGCAAGTCATTGGTAACGTCGCTTCTTTTGATATCAATCGGGCTGAAATCCTCATAACAAACGAAGAAAAGCATGAAAAAGATGAGTTTACTTTAAACCCTTGGGAAGCAACGGCTTACTATCTTAAAGGGTAATGGAAGGAAGCACCCATGAATGAGGGTGCTTCTATTTTTAAGGACATTTTTGTAATGTTTGTTTGGTGTTAATGAGCTATGAAATAAATAATAGCTAAGTGGATTGGAGCGGAAAGCGAGCACCTGGAGCGGAAATCAACCACTACTGGCTATTTTAAGAATATTTAACACCAAATCTCTTCAAATCATTCACACCCCTTTGCTAAAATAAAAGGGATGGACTGTCATGAACTTCGTTTCAACAGTGCACTATAAGGGTATATAATTCAGGTATTTTATGAAGGAGTAGATCATAGATGGCAGAAAAACTAGACTTATCACAGTTCGAAAAGAAAATGATCATTCGTCCAATGGAACATAAGGACATTCAAGATATCATCAACATGCAGTCTGTTTGTTTCCCGGGTATGGATCCCTGGAAGGTGGAGCACCTGGAAAGTCATTTGGACGTGTTTCCGGAAGGTCAGCTTGTCGCCGAATTAGAAGGGGAAATTATTGCATCATGCTCGAGTCTGATCATTAACTTTGACGAGTATGACGACCGCCATACATGGGATGATGTTACGGATAATGGCTACATAACGAATCACAATCCCGATGGCTATAACCTGTACGGAATCGAAGTCATGGTTCATCCTGAGTACCGACGAATGAAGGTAGGACACCGATTATATGAAGCAAGGAAAGATCTTGCACGACAGTGGAATTTAAAGAGTATCATCATCGGGGGACGCATCCCGAACTACCATAAACACTCAGAGGAGATGTCTCCACGGGAGTACGTGGATTCAGTCGGGCGTCATAAGATCTACGACCCTGTACTATCATTCCAGTTATTGAACGGCTTCACCCTGATGCGGATCAACCCGAACTATTTGCCTGATGACAAACGATCACATAAATATGCCACCTTAATGGAATGGAATAACGTCGATTACCGTCCGTCGAGCAAACGGCATTTTAAAACAAGTTATCCTGTAAGAATCTGTGTTGTTCAATACATGATGCGTAAAATCAATTCCTTCGAGGAGTTCGCGAACCAGGTTGAATACTTCACAGATGTTGCATCAGATGCAAAATCTGATTTCGTCGTGTTCCCTGAAATCTTCACCACGCAGCTCATGTCATTCTTGAACATCCAGTCACCGAGCTTAGCTGTGAGAAAACTGACTGATTTTACTGAGGAATATATCGAATTATTCACGGATTTGGCGGTGCGTTACAACGTGAATATCATTGGGGGTTCTCACTTCGTTAAGGAAGAAGACGATGAAATCTATAACATCGCATACTTATTCCGTCGTGATGGAACGATCGAGAAACAGTACAAGGTTCATATCACACCAAATGAACGAAAATGGTGGGGAATCAGTCCTGGGGATTCAGTAAGGGTATTCGACACGGATTGCGGGAAGATCGCGATTCAAATCTGCTATGATATTGAATTCCCTGAGCTGGCCCGTATCGCAACTGACAAAGGGGCGAAGATCATCTTTACTCCATTCTGTACAGAAGATCGCCAAGGATATCTCCGTGTCAGATACTGTGCACAGGCCCGTGCAGTCGAAAATCAGATTTACACGGTCATTTCCGGTACAGTCGGGAATCTTCCACAAACAGAAAACATGGACATTCAATACGCTCAATCAGGTATCTTTGCTCCATCTGACTTTGAATTCGCACGTGACGGAATTGTCGGAGAGACGAATCCGAACATTGAAATGGTCATGATCGGAGACGTCGACCTCGAAGTGCTGCGACGCCAGCGTCAATCGGGTACGGTCCGCCAGCTGAAAGATCGCCGCCATGATGTGTATGGAGTGAATTATAAGAAGTAATCCAGAAAAAGCCTCTCTGATTTGTTCAGTGAGGCTTTTTTGAGAAAAAAAGACAAATTCTTTTGAGAAAAATTATGCTAAAATAAGGTCTGAACGAATCTTGTCGACATGTGACGGATTGTTTTAGCAGGATTTCAACAATTTGTGATAGAATTTATTATTATACAGCATTAGGAGGGGATCGTTTTGAGTTGGAAAACATCTTGGGAAAAATGGAGCGACTACTTGCATCTGGATGAAGAGATCAACGAGCTTTTAGGAGCAATGAAAGACGATGAGAAAACCTTAGAAGACGCATTCTACAAAAACCTGGAATTCGGTACTGGTGGAATGAGGGGAGAAATTGGTCCCGGAACCAATCGAATGAACATTTATACAGTTAGAAAGGCCTCAGAAGGATTAGCACGATACATAGAAGAACAAGGTGAAGAGGCTAAAAAGCGCGGAGTTGTAATCGCTTACGATTCCCGTTATAAATCTCCTGAATTTGCCATGGAATCAGCGAAGACGTTAGCTACACATGGTATTCAAACATATGTGTTCGACGAACTGAAACCAACTCCGGAGCTTTCATTTGCCCTTAGACAATTAAAGGCATTCTCTGGAATCGTAGTCACGGCAAGCCATAATCCACCTGAATATAATGGTTACAAAGTATACGGTGAGGATGGAGCTCAGCTGCCCCCACACATAGCCGATGCCGTTATCGATAAAGTGAATGAAGTGGAAAATGAGCTGGAAATCAAAGTGAAATCCGAAGAAGAATTGAAATCATCCGGCCTGATTAAAATGATTGGCGAAGAGATCGATCAATCTTACCTGGAGCATCTGATTTCGATTTCTGAAAAACCGCAAATCGCCAAGGAAGTCGATCTGAAAATCGTATTTTCTCCATTACATGGAACAGCTTTGAAGATGGCTGAAAAGGGTCTGAAAGCCTTAGGATTCGAGTCTGTTCACATTGTAAAGGAGCAGGCGATTCCAGATCCTGAGTTTACGACTGTGAAATCCCCGAATCCGGAAGATAAAGCTGCCTTTGAATATGCCATCCGTGACGGAAAGGAAATCGACGCAGATATCCTGATTGCGACAGATCCGGATGCAGACCGATTAGGTGTAGCCGTTAAAGGGGAATCAGGCGAGTATATCCTTCTCACTGGAAACCAAACAGGAGCTATTCTGCTGGATTATATACTGGCACGTAAACAAGAAAAAAATATGATCCCTGAAAATGGACGGGTATTCAAAACCATCGTTACTTCTGAATTAGGCCGTAAAGTGGCAGAACATTACGGAGCTTCAGTGGAAGATGTTCTGACAGGCTTCAAATTTATCGGTGAAAAAATCAAGAAGTATGAAGAAACAGGCGAATACTCCTTCTTATTTGGTTATGAAGAAAGCTATGGGTACTTAATCGGCGACTTCGCCCGTGATAAAGATGCCATTCAAGCCGTGCTGATGGCAGCAGAAGCGGCGGCTTACTATAAGAAGCAAGGAAAAACACTATATAATGTACTGAATGATTTATTTGAACGGCATGGCTTCTATCAAGAAGGATTAAAGAGTTTAACTCTTAAAGGAAAAGAAGGCGCTGAACAAATTCAGGGGATTCTGAAGGACTTCAGAAACGAGCCTTTGAAAGAAGTGGCAGGTATGCAGGTCGTTTCATCGGAAGATTATAAAGTAAGTAAGAAAGTCGATTTACAATCAGGTGAAGAATCAATCATTCACCTTCCATCTTCCAATGTTTTAAAATACTATCTTGAAGACGGATCATGGATTTGCTTGCGTCCATCTGGAACCGAGCCGAAGATCAAGTTCTACTTCAGCGTGATTGGTGAGACACAAAGCGATAGCGATGATAAATTACATGCTCTGCAAGAAGCCGTCATGGCGAAGGTGGAAACGATGGTAAGTTCATCTGTAGGAGAGGCATAAGGCCTTTACAGCAGTATTGCAATGCGTAATACAATACAAGAGATGTGCTGGAGCATCTCTTGTTTTTTTTTGAATTAAAAAAGAACATATGTTTTCAGTCAAAGGTCGTAGAGCGTTTCATTCTTTTTGAGAATACCGGTTTTGTGTAAAATCTATATAATAGTAGTGAAGGATCGGAGAGGACGATGAAGATGAATCAAGAATCCCTTTCAAATATCGGGCTTTTGAAAGAGATAGCCGAATTGCTGAACAATGAAACAGAGCTTTCTTCCATGCTTTCAGGTGCAATCAAGAAGTTGATCAGAGGAACAAGCTTCACGACAGGATGGATTTTCTTTATTGATAAGAAAGGAAGTCACGAGCTTGTCTCCCATGAAAATCTCCCAAAGTCACTATCTGACCGAAAATGTGAATTGATGAAAAAGGGCGGCTGCTGGTGTGTCAATCGCTTTCGAAATGGAAAACTGACGAAGGCATCCAATATCATCGAATGTCAGCGGATTGAGCAGGCCATTGAAGAAAACAGAGGGGATACAGATGAAATCACGTATCATGCAACCGTACCTCTTCAGTCCGGAAGTGAATCCTTTGGGTTATTGAATGTCGCAGCTCCGAATAAAACCCACTTTTCTACTGATGAACTGGCTCTTCTGGAATCGGTTGCCTTTCAAATCGGTTCGGCCATTAAGCGGATTATGCTGACTAAGAAGGAGCAGGAAGTTGCTCTGATTGGCGAAAGGAACCGATTGGCGAGAGATCTTCATGATTCTGTGAACCAACTGTTGTTTTCACTTACGTTAACGGCAAGAGGCGGAGCGGAGATGACTGGGGAAGCGGAAGTAAAGGACACCTTCAAGACCATTCAAAGTCTTGCCCAGGAAGCGCTATCGGAAATGCGTGCCCTCATTTGGCAATTGAGGCCCCATGGTTTGGAAAACGGTGTGGTGGAAGCTGCTAAAGGATACGCAGACATGCTCGGATTAACCCTTGAAATGAAAGTAGAGGGAGTCATAAGCCTAAGCTCTAAAATAGAGGAAGTATTGTGGCGTGTCAGTCAGGAAGCCCTGAATAATTGTAAAAAACATTCGGGTGAAAAGAACATAATCTATACATTGAAAAGTCAGGCACAATCGATCCGATTAACGATTGAAGATAGAGGATACGGATTTCAATATGACAGGAAACAGTCCCTGCCGTCAGTGGGGATCCAGGGTATGAGAGAGCGTGTGAAAAGCATTGGCGGGGAATTAATGATAGATAGTGGGCTTGGGAAAGGAACGAAGATTATAGTTCAAATACCGTATTAGGAGGTGCCATGCATGATCAGAGTGTTAATAGCCGATGACCATCACGTCGTACGAAGAGGTCTTGTATTCTTTTTGAAAACACAAAAGGACCTGGATATCGTTGGAGAAGCGAAGAATGGTGCAGAAGCCGTTCAATTAGCTCAAACATTGGAACCGGATATCATTTTAATGGATTTAATGATGCCGGTCATGGATGGAATTCAAGCAACAAAGGAAATAAAGAAGAATCATCCCGCTATTCAAATTCTGATGCTCACCAGTTTTTCTGATCAAAATCATGTGATTCCAGCCATAGAAGCAGGAGCAGCAGGGTACCAATTAAAGGATATTGAACCAGATGAATTAGTGAATAGCATCCGAAAGCTTTTATCAGGGGAAAACTCTCTCCATCCTAAGGCAACCAACCATTTACTTACCCGTATTTCCAGAAAAGAACCCCCCCACAAAATCCATGAGCTTACCAAACGGGAGAAGGATGTTTTGATTGAGCTTACAAAAGGGAAGAGTAATAAAGAGATTGCTTCCAGCCTTTATATAACGGAAAAAACCGTCAAGACTCATATTTCAAACATTTTTTCAAAGCTGGAAGTAACGGATCGAACCCAGGCGGCTTTATATGCCGTTAAACATCAACTGACATCAAACTAAACCGGAAAGGATTTTTCGATCATGAGTATTGTAATTATTAACGGAAGTCCAAGAAAACGCGGGCGTACTGGAATTGCATCGCGATTCATCGCACGGACGTATGAGTGTGACCTTATTGACTTAAGTGATGGATCACTCCCTTTGTACACCGGGGAGCAGGATCAATCAGAGGTTGAATCCGTTCAATCACTTAAACAAAAAGTGAAGGAAGCAGACGCCGTCATTTTAGCTTCTCCTGAATATCACAGCGGTATGAGCGGGACATTGAAAAATGCACTCGATTTCCTTGGCAGCGAGCAATTTGCCCACAAGCCAGTGGCACTACTTGCATGTGCCGGTGGAGGTAAAGGAGGTATCAACTGCTTGAACAACCTTCGCATCGTCGGCCGTGGAGTATATGCGAACGTCATTCCGAAGCAGCTAATCCTTGATCCGCACTGCTTTGATTATGAAGGGGACGGACTCTTAGAAGAACCTGCTAAATTAGTCGATGATCTGATGAGGGAACTGAAGGTGTATGTGAAAGCGGCTGAGCTAGTGAAAAGTGAAATATCTTCTTAAACGGGAAAATCGGCATTGTGCCGGTTTTTTTATTTGGTTCAATTTATACATGCCAAAATAATAAAAGCTGATCCATTAGCGCATACTAATTGGATCAGCCGTAGGTGGAATTCTCTTTTTGTTACATCTCTGCAAAGGTTTCCTCAAGTGGTTGCTCGACACTATAGGTGAAGTTTGCATGTTCAATATATCGTAAAAGCGTATATAGGTTACGCTCTACAACCGTGTAATCATTAGAAAAATGATACGCATGTAAGAAGTGTTCAATTCTTTTCGAAAGAAGGTCATCCTTCGTTCTCACCATGAGGATCAACAGGTTATCCCATTCTGATCGGTGAGTGTAATACAAGGCCCGATCGTAATCGACTTTGTTCACTTGGTTTCCCTCCTTTTGAAGGGGTAATCATATTGTATGGAGAAAACCGCTTTTATTTCTCTGTAAAAGTTGGTTATGT
The DNA here is from genome assembly GCF_050270195.1 of Rossellomorea sp. NPDC071047. NCBI lineage: Bacteria > Bacillati > Bacillota > Bacilli > Caryophanales > Bacillaceae > Rossellomorea > Rossellomorea sp. NPDC071047. The sequence continues at coordinate 63,612 of NZ_JBNNJT010000005.1, forward strand.
TGCAGTTGCTTGTTTTCCTACTATTGGGTGAATAAATCAGTGAATTTAATTCATCCTATTAATGAAACGCAAACAGAGGTGATGATAATGAAGAAAGTCATAGTGATTGCATCAACCGTGTTTTTTCTGTTATTTTCAAGTCATGCAAATGCTCAACCAACGGATTATCAAAAATTTGGCCGGATTGCCACAGCCGTCATTAAAGAAGATTATCCTGGTCAGCCTGTGAAGGATTATCAATACCAGGGTAGAAAGAAAATGACTGAAAACAAAGTGGCCGATTCATTTGAATTTACCGTTCAAGAGAACAATGCAGAGAAAAAGGTACTTGTAGTCGTCGTACACGATCTTGATAATGAAAAAATACTGAACATTACGGTGCAAGAATAGGTGCAACAGATAAAGTCTTCTAAATAGAAGGCTTTTTTTGTTCGGGGAGCATAAAATAAAGTATTCACTGCAAAAATTGAAACTGTTTGATAAAATAAACCTATACATAAATCGTATTATTTTTTGAAAGGGGTTCATTAATCCAATGTGATGCGATCTTTTCTGACCTAATAAAAAACTGAATAGAGGGAGGAAGAGATATTGCATTCCAATGCATTTAGAAATCTGTGGTTCGGTCAAGCATTGGCGAATATGGGAGATGTGTTGTATATAGTAGGGTTGATCTCCCTAGTTTACAATATAACGGGCTCTGCTATTTATATGACGGCCGTTCCTTTGGTTATTACGTTTTCGCGTTTCATTAGTAGTATGGTGGCACCTCTTCTATTAAATCGCAGTCAAATGAAGAGTTTAATTGCATACTCTCAAATGGGGAAAACATTCTTATTATGTTTCTTTCTCTTGTTAATGGTACTCAATATTGACAATGTGTGGTTCTTTTTATGTTGTGCGAGTATCATCTCATTTTTAGATGGGTGGGCATTGCCTGCCCGAAATTCGTATGTGCCTTTTCTTGTAAAACGGGAAGAGTTGATGGGAGCGAACGGGTTTTTATCCACCGTCGATCAGACGATACAATTTTCAAGCTGGGCATTAGGTGGGATCTTATTATCGCTCATAAATGAAACGAATCTTTTTATCGTGATCATTGTTTTGTTTCTTGCAAGTACCCTGTTTATGATGAAGCTGCCTGTTATCCCAAGTGCCAGCTTAGAAGTGAGGAAAGTTTGGTGGCAGCAGCTTGGAGAAGGATGGTCAGAGGTTAGAAAGAGAAAGGGATTAGTTCCCGTGTTTTGGATCTATGGGTTAGAGTCGATTTCAGGCACCGTTTGGATTGCGGCTGTTTTGTATTTGTATGTTGATCTGCAATTGCAGCGAGGAGAAGAATGGTGGGGGTTCATCAACTCCAGCTTCTTTGTAGGCTTGGTTCTTGCTTCTTATTTGATTTTTAAGCTTCACGGCTTGTTTTCAAAGCACAGGGATAGATGGCTCCCGCTTTGCATGGTCTTTACCTCAAGTGTGACACTCGTCTTTGCCTGGAATAAGGTTGCTCTCCTTGCACTTGTTTTATCCTTTGTGTTCGGTTTGTTTGATCAAATTAAAAATGTCGTTCTTCAAACGTATTTGCAGGAAAGTGCACCGCCTGAAGAATTGGGGAAAATCTATGCTGCCCAGGGAGCATTAACAACATTGCTGTTTGGCTTATCATCTGTAGGGGTGGGGCTGCTTCTTGAAGTACTAAGTATTTCAATGATTTTCTGCCTATCAGCACTCATACTACTGGGTACTCTCATCCCTGTGATGCAGTTGCAAAAGGATTTTCGGACATAACATTGATGAAAAAGCTGTTCCTATCATGTGATAGAGAACAGCTTTTTTGTTTGTTTCTGACCTGCCCAACCCGCCTTCGCTTTTCTTTATGTCCAGCTCCAGGGGCTTGGGGCTCGAGGTCATAAGCCAAGTAACCCAAAAAGGCAAAGGGCGCCTTTCCGGGTTACTCGTCTTATGCTTGTCGCCCCAGTGCGAGCCCCTTCCGCTTTTCTCATTGTCCAGCTCCGGCGGCTAGAGGCTCGAGGTCATAAGTCAAATCCACAAAAAAGGCAAAGAGCGCCTTTTGTGCGGATCCGCCTTATGCTTGTCGCCTCTGCCCAACCCGCCTCCGCTTTTCTTTATGTCCAGCTCCGGCGGGTAGTCCCTCGAGGTCATAAGCTAAATCGACCAAAAAGGCAAAATGCGCCTTTCCGGTCGATTCATCTTATGCTTGTCGGGCCTGCCCAACCCGCCTTCGCTTTTCTTTTCATCAAATCCCTTTTCTCTTCATACATTTAGATAAGAGTATAAAGAGGGGGATGGCGATGAATTTAGAGGAACAAAGGCAGTTACAAAATGCGATAGGGGAAATTACTGAGATTGCAGCCGGGTTTGGTCTTGATTTTTATCCGATGCGTTATGAGATTTGTCCTGCTGAAATTATTTATACATTCGGTGCTTATGGGATGCCGACCCGATTTTCTCACTGGAGTTTTGGGAAACAATTTCATAAGATGAAGCTTCAATATGATTTGGGTTTAAGTAAAATATACGAGCTCGTGATTAACTCGGATCCTTGTTATGCGTTTTTATTGGATTCGAATTCGCTTATTCAGAATAAGTTGATTGTTGCCCATGTGTTGGCCCATTGTGATTTCTTTAAGAATAATGTGCGATTCCAGAATACGAAGCGGGATATGGTGGAAAGTATGGCGGCTACGGCAGAGCGGGTGCGAAGATATGAGATCGAGCATGGGAAGCAGGAGGTTGAAAACTTTCTTGATGCGGTGCTTGCCGTGGATGAGCATATTGACCCGTCATTGATGCGTCCGAAGCTGTCCTGGACGATGGATGATGTCGAATGGGTTGAGGAAGAAGTGTCTCATGCGACTCCTTATGATGATTTGTGGTCGCTGGATGAAAAACCTAAGAGCAGGGAAAAGAAGAAAGTGAAGAAGAAGTTCCCGCCACAGCCGGAAAAGGATATTCTTCTTTTTATTGAGCAGTACAGCAGGGAGTTGTCTGACTGGCAGCGGGACATACTGACGATGATGAGGGAAGAGATGTTGTATTTCTGGCCGCAGCTTGAAACGAAAATCATGAATGAAGGCTGGGCTTCGTATTGGCATCAGCGCATCATACGTGAAATGGATTTGACGAGTGGAGAGTCCATTGAATTTGCCAAACTGAATGCAGGTGTTGTACAGCCTTCCCGTACGCAGATCAATCCATATTATTTAGGATTGAAGATTTTTGAAGATATTGAAGATCGCTTCGACAACCCTACGGATGAAATGAAAAAGCGTGGGGTGAAACCAAATTCAGGCCGTGAAAAAATGTTTGAGGTTCGTGAGATTGAATCAGACATTTCCTTCTTACGTAACTATTTAACGAAAGATCTTGTCACGAGAGAAGATATGTATTTATTCCAGAAGCAAGGGAAGGACTACAAAATCGTCGATAAAGAATGGACTCATGTACGGGACCAGCTGGTGGGGATGAGGGTCAATGGAGGGTTCCCATACATCACCGTGAATGATGGGGATTATATGAAGAGCGGGGAGCTTTATCTGAAGCACTGGTTCGAAGACGTGGAACTCGATATTAAGTATTTGGAAAAGGTTTTACCTTATCTGCATCAGCTTTGGGGAAGACCGGTCCATATCGAAACGCATGTGGAGAACCGTGATATGTTATTTACGTATGATGGGCGAAGCGTGCAACGAAAATATTTGTAAATGGGCAGAGCCGTTCCAGATGAAATCCTGGAACGGCTGTTTTTTTTAGGCTCTATTCGTAAAGTTTGTGGCTATTGTAGAGGAAAAAGTAATAGTTGATTTCCGCTCCAGGATGCTCGCTTTCCGCGGGGCTGGCGGTGAGCCTCCTCGGCTGCGCCTCCGGGGTCTCACCTGTCCAGCTATTCCCGCAGGAGTCGATCATCCTGCAGCGAGAATCAACTTTCTGAGCATGAATCCTTAATGGAAAACAATAAAAACAAGAATTTTAGCAAACCATCTCATTTAAGGTAAGTAGAGATTGATCTTCCTTTTAAGAAAAAGAATATTTTTTCTCGTTACATTGTTTTCTTGGACACCTTGAAGCTCTGTCATGAAAATCCTATTAAAGATGGTGAGGGGAACTGCGCAGACTCCTGCGGAAGTACGGTCGTGCCGAGACCCCGGAAGCGAAGCTGAGGAGGCTCGGCCGAACGTCCGAGGAAAGCGGAGCAGTTCCCCTCACCATCCAGCATAAACCTGGTTGACAGAGCCCTGGCAGATTCTATTTTAGAAAATAACAATCTTTGCGAAAAGAGCCTTTTTTAAAAAGCTAAAGGGGTTCTAAATAGATGGACTGGCTTATACGATAAAAAGAGAGATTATTTTAAACTTTAGGAGGAGACGGGAATGGCAGATGTTGAAGTCTTTATCGGTGATTTAACGGACCAGACATTTCATTATGAAGGAGGGGACTGGAATCATAATTACCCGAAAAGGATCAGTCCGTTTTTTCCGAAAGGGTACGAACTCTTTTTCTCACTATTGGATGGCATTTACTATAAAAAAATAGAAGGCAGGCAAACGGATTGGGGAAGTCATACGTGTTTGATGTACCCGGATGAAATGTTGTCGGTCTTGGAGGATTACTATAAGCGGGATATGGATAATGAACAGGTGCAGCAACTATTTCAGTTTATAAAGCAATTAAATCCCCATCAACAATACGGCTTAGTGGCATGCGAGATGTCATAACGTAGAAAAGGACAAACTGCCTCAGGCATTTTGTCCTTTTTACATACTTACATTATTTCGACTAGTGAAACGGGTATTGAGTCTATCTGTGAAAAATAAAAAGGATTTTTGAAAGATGGGACTTTGAATAAACGTATAAATAAAAGTAAAAACGAAGACTGGACCGGAAAGAAGCAGTCCGATCAGTAATACGGCACACTCACACATGATCCGGACTCTGCTGATTGAAAGATTCGTTAAATCTGAAATGGTAAGCATAAACCCGTCCCGAGGACCTGTGCCAAGGTGTGCCGCTGAATACAATCCCCCGCCAACCCCCATTAAAATAACCGCTGATAACAGAATCAGGATATCTGCGACTATGTTCGTTTGAGGAGGCAGCAGGTCGTAAAATAGAAAGAAGTCGACCAACATGCCAACCATCACACCGTTAAGAATCGTCCCGATACGAACATACTTCCCTTTCAAGACCAGGGTGCCTGCAATCAAGGTGGCACCGACAATTATATTCCACGTGCCAATCGTTAAGCCGAACTTATCAAATAAGGCAATGTTTAATACATCCCATGGATGGATCCCTAAGTATTGCACGTTGATGGACATACTGATTCCATAGCTGAAAATAAGTAACCCTATTACGAAATAGCTTATTTGCCAATAGATTTTCATAGTGTCTCCTTTGAAATAACAGTCATTACTCTATAACAATATTTTACAACGAAAAGGTTTATGAAGATATGGTTTGTTTTCTGTTTAGTAGAGAGAGGATGAAGGTCCTTCTAGAGATGTACATCCTTTGAAGGAGAAAACAAAAGGAGAGTAGGAATAAAGGAGTGAATATTCAGATATTTACATTATTTGAAGGGGTTGTATTTGACAGCGCTTTCGATGGTCGATAGAGTTTTAGTAAGACGAGTAATGGGGGAATGAATAGATGCTAACTGTGAAAAACGCATGGGGGACACTTTGGAAATGGCACGGAGATGTGATGGACACTTTGCAATTTTTCACTTCAGGAAGTACGCCTGCTGCTTCTCGCACGGGGGATACAAATCTTGTTCCGGAGCCTAATGCAAATCCAAGACAGAAAATCGGTTTTTTCCTAGGACCCTTACTGTTTATTCTTATCATGTTATTTTTTTCGCCTGATGGTTTATCTAAAGAGGCTGTTTCTGTCCTTGCAGGTACAACATGGATAGCAGTATGGTGGATAACAGAAGCGATACCTATCCCGGCAACTGCTTTGTTGCCGATCATTTTGTTTCCGCTTACGGGAGCTCTTCAATCCGGGGATGTCACGTCTGCCTATGGTGATAGTACGATTTTTCTTTTTATGGGTGGGTTCATCATTGCGATTGCGATGGAAAAGTGGAACTTACATAAGCGGATTGCCATGAATATCATTTTGTTGATTGGTACTGGCACTGAGAGAATCGTCCTTGGATTTATGCTGGCTACTGGTTTTTTATCTATGTGGATCTCGAATACGGCAACGGCTATGATGATGCTTCCGATTGGAACAGCCGTGATTTATCAAGTTAATGAAAGTTTAAAAAAGGAGGGGGCCAATAGAACGGGGCACTTCAGTAAAGTGATCATGCTGGGGATTGCCTATAGTGCATCGATCGGAGGCTTGGGAACGTTGATCGGAACGCCTCCAAACACGATATTTGCTACAGTAGTGAAACAGTTGTACGGTATTGATTTCTCGTTTGCGAAGTGGATGCTTTTTGGTGTTCCACTTGCCGCTATTCTCTTATTTGTTACATGGTGGTATTTAATTAAGGTGGCTTTTCCATTAAAGATTAAAGAACTGCCTGGGGGAAGGGAGATTGTGGAGAAAGAGAACCGGTCTCTTGGTCGCATTTCATTTGAAGAAAAGCTTGTTCTTACGGTCTTTGTCACTACAGCCCTATGCTGGATCACTCGATCGTTTCTATTGAATCAATGGGTTCCGTCACTGGATGACACAATCATAGCCATCACAGGAGCACTCGTTTTATTTCTTCTACCAGGAAGAAAAGAATCGCGATTGATCAATTGGAACGATGCGAAGAAACTTCCATGGGGGATCCTGCTCTTATTCGGTGGAGGTCTTGCCATTGCCAAGGGTTTCAAAGAGACTGGGTTGGCAGAGTGGATTGGACAGCAACTAACGATTCTTGAAGGGATATCCTTCATTATTATTCTTCTTGCAGTGACGGCCTTCGTTATTTTCTTAACGGAAATTACGTCCAATACGGCGACAGCCACGATGATGTTCCCGATAATGGCTGCCCTTGCAGCTGCCTTGAATATTCACCCATATAGTTTGATGGTGGCGGCGGGCCTAGCTGCTTCATGTGCTTTCATGCTGCCGGTGGCTACGCCTCCGAATGCTGTCGTATTCGGATCAGGTTATATCAAAATGGGAGACATGGTCAAGGCGGGGATATGGTTGAATCTGATTAGTATCTTATTTATTACACTTTTGATTTATTTTTTCATGCCACTCGTATGGGGAATCGATTTAGGTGTATTACCTGAAAATATGAACTAAAGAAAAATCGGATCAGTTCCTTGATCCGATTTTTCTGTGCGTATTATTGAGCAGTATATCCCCCATCTAAAACGACGGCCTGACCAGTTACACCTTTTGCTTTGTCACTGGATAGGAAAATGGTGTAGTCTGCTATTTCTTCTACTGATAATAATCTTTTTTGTGGAACAAGAGGGTAAATGACATCCTCCAATACTTTTTCAAGCTCTACACCACGAGTTGTTGAAATATCCTTTAATTGGTTACGGACAAGGGGGGTATCCACGTATCCGGGGCATAGGGCATTGACGGTAATCCCATGCTCGGCACCTTCTAAAGCCGATACCTTTGTCAGACCAATGACACCATGCTTGGCGCTGTTGTATGCCGCTTTACCGGCAAAACCAATCAGTCCATTAATGGATGCCATATTAATGATGCGACCGAATTTTTGCTTCTTCATATGAGGGAAAACAAATTTTGTTGCGATAAATGGAGCGGTCAGCATAATTTTGATCAGAAGCTCAAACTTTTCAATAGGGAATTCTTCAATTGGAGCTACGTGTTGAATACCTGCGTTATTGATTAACACGTCTATGCGGCCATAGTGCTCAACTGTTTTATCAATTCCCGCTTTCACTTCTTTTTCACTGGTAACATCACATTTAATGCCCAGGCAATCGAATCCTCTGTCTTTCAGTTCTTCTACCGCTTCATCCAACCCTTCTTGATTGATGTCTGAGAGAACCACTTTCGCACCATTTTGAGCAAAGTGTTCTCCGATTTCAAAACCAATTCCCCTTGCAGCACCTGTAATGAATACAACTTTTTCATTGACCATCTTCTTTTCCTCCTCTAATTAATAAATTCCCATATTGGCCAGGATGATTGAAACGATTTCTGCAATCGTAGGAATAAGCAACCCGACAACAGCTACATCCAAGTACGAATCTTTATGTGTTAGCCCTGTTACGGCAAATAAGGTCAGGAGTGCACCATTATGAGGCAGAATCGATGCCCCTGATGAAATGGATGCAATTCTATGGAAAGCTTCTGCACTGATACCACTCGTTTGAGACAACTCATAATATTTATCCCCCAAAGCCTCAAGGGCAATCCCCATTCCTCCTGAAGCGGATCCAGTAATAGCTGCAAGAGTTTGAACAGCTATTGCTTCAGATATGACGGGGTTACCTTTAATGCCTAGAATAAGCTTCGTTAACGTCTTGAAACCGGGTGCGGCTGTGACAACTGCTCCGAAACCAACTGCTGCACTTGTGTTAATTACTGCCATGACTGAGCCCTTTGCTCCGCCATTGACAGCAGGGATGAATTTTTTATAATGTTTGAAGTTAATTAATAATATCGAAAGTATTCCAACAAGCAGAGCGGTCAGAATGTTCCACTTAAAAACATTCAGTGTAACGACGACAATGACAAGGGGAAGAAATGATAAGTAGAAGTTAGGAAGCTCAGATTCTTTAATTTCCTTTACATCGTTCCCACCCTTAGGTTCGGTAAACGTATCTCCTTTACTTGTAAATTGTTTTTGACGCCATCTTAAATAAAAATACCCTCCAGCCGCCATTATTAATCCGCCGACGATACCGATGATCGGAGCGGCAGTGGGGGAGGTTTTAAAATAATCGATTGGAATCAAGTTTTGAATCTGTGGTGTACCCGGGATGGCTGTCATTGTAAAGGTGAAAGCCCCCAATACGAAAGTCGGCGGCAACAGTTTTCGTGTGATATCCGCTTCTCTGAACATGGCAATAGCCAGTGGATATATCGCAAATACAACAACGAATAAGCTCACACCGCCATATGTTAAAACCGCAGCAGCGATCAGGACGCCCAGAATAGCTCTGTCTTTACCGATAATGTTCGTAATTTTGTATGCGACGGATTGTGCTGCTCCCACGTCTTCCATCAATTTTCCGAAAATGGCTCCGAACAGGAATACAGGAAACCATTCTTTAGCAAAATCCACAAATCCAGTCATATAAGTTTCCGTATAGGCAGGAAGCAGGTCGAGACCACTCATTAGTGCCACTAAGCCTGCAACCAGGGGAGCGATCCAAATGATTGACCAGCCTAAATAAGCCAAGACCATAAGCAGGATTAATCCAACAATGATGCTAGTCATAACTCACCTCTCATAAATGTTTGTAGTTATTTTTCCATTAATGAAAGGATTTATTCCATAGTGAAATGTGTTTCTGGCTGGAGTCGAATTTGCATACCGGCTTTCCGGATGCTGCATTCACTAAGAGAAAAAGAACGAGCCATTAATCGGACTCGTTCTTTTCATCATGGCTGCTATGCCATTTTCGAAACCTCTAAATATTGAATGTGATGGCCATCGATTTCTTTCACTCTAAAGCAATAGCCTTGTTCCTCGATCTTGTCATTCAGTTTAACTTCGTATTTCTGAGTCAGGAACCAGCCTCCTATCGTGTCGACCTCATCCTCTTCAATGGAGATGCCGAGAAGGTCATTCACATCTTCAATGAGCATGACGGCGTCAAAGATATAATGATCTTCTTTTACCTTCTGCACTTCAGGTATTTCATCGATATCAAACTCGTCCCTTATTTCCCCGACAATTTCTTCGATGATGTCCTCAACCGTGACAAGACCGGCAGTCCCACCGTATTCATCCAGGAGTACGGCCATCGGCGACCGTTCTTTCTGAAGTTTGACGAGTAACGCTTGAATAGGGATGGTTTCAATGACACGGATCACAGGCTTGATAAAGGAAGTTAAGTCTTCATGTTCTTCTTTGTGGTTCACGAGTGTTGTCAGCAGTTCCTTCACATTCACAATACCGAGGATATTATCTTTATCGCCTTCTACAACAGGATATCTCGTATAGCGTTCCTCTTTTATGATGGTGAGTACTTCATCAATGGTGGAATCTGAGGATAGAGTCACGATATTCGTTCTCGGAACCATGATTTCTTTTGCGATTCGTTCGTCGAATTCAAAAATTTTGTTTACGTACTTGAATTCGGATGAATTGATTTCCCCACTTTTGTAGCTGTCGGAAAGAATGATCCTAAGCTCTTCCTCGGAATGGGCAATTTCATGTTCAGAAGCGGGTTTTAATCCGAATAACCCGGTGAACACCCGGGCAGAGCCGTTTAGTGCCCATATGAACGGATAAGCGAGTCGATAAAACCATATCAATGGCCTTGCAAATAGAAGAGTGACTTTCTCTGCTTTTTGAATGGCGAAGGTTTTCGGTGCCAATTCTCCAATCACCACATGCAAAAAGGTAATGACGGAAAATGCGAGTCCAAATGAAATGATACTTGTAATGGAGGCATTTAAATCAAGCTCCTCAAACACCGGATGAAGCAACGTCTCGATGGTCGGTTCACCTAACCAACCGAGTCCGAGGGCTGTGATGGTAATGCCTAATTGACAGGCAGAAAGGTATTCGTCCAAATGGGAGATGACTCTTTTAGCAGCAATGGCCGTTTGATTTCCTTCAGATACCAGCTGATCGATACGAGAGCTCCTTACCTTGACGATGGCAAACTCTGATGCGACGAAGAAAGCCGTCAGCGCAATTAAAACAGCAACGAGAAATAAATTAAGTAGAATGTCCAATGAGCAAAAGCTGTAGAAAGGGAGTAAATCGAAGGCCCCTTCTAAAGCTTCAAACACCTCCTGAATAGAAAAGTCATGGTTCCGTAAAAAATGAAGCAAGATAGCACTTGAAATCCGGTTGCAATGAGTATATCCTTTTAAAAGTATCACATTCTTATCCGTATCCAAAGTTCGTTGCAATGTGCAGGTCATTCGGTTATTGTTAGAAATAACAATTTTCATCATAGAGAATAGAAATAGACAAAACAAGGATACGAATCAATGGATAGTTGGAAAGGAGAACGATTATGGCAGACGTGTTTAACCAAGGATTTGTTGTAGCCCTTATCATTGCCTTTTCGGTTTATGTCATCTTAAGAGGAATAGCTATTTTCTTTGGCAAAGCAGGGAAAGGCTATCTGGAAAATATTCAATCCCAAACTGGACGATTATATCTGCAATTAATAGGTGGCTACTATATATTATCAGGCGTACTTGGCCTGCTTATTCCCCGATTAGACTGGAAAACGGAAGAGATATACTTTGCAATTGCCATCTTTGCGATATCATCTGTTGTTTTCTGGGTAACATTGGATCTCTTTATGAAACGTGATCGGAAAAAGCTTCAACAAAATTAATATATTTTTTTTCATTAGCTCTGGATATAAGCCAGGGCTTTTTTTGTGCCCGGAATTCGTCTAATCAGTCAATTCATTCCTGAAATCTCTTCACATTCAAAAGAATGTTTGAACATTATCAGCATTTCTTCTATACTATATTCAAAAGAGTATTTGAATGTTAGAGGAGTGACGAGATGAAAGAGACGGATATATGTGAAGTAGCGTGTGTGGAAGATGAGAAGGTCAATCGCTTAAAATCAATGGTTTTATCACACAATACCTCTAAGGTAGCTGAAATCTTTAAAGCACTTTCTGATCAAACAAGAGCGAAAATTGCTTATGCACTTACGATCGAAGAAGAACTATGTGTATGCGATGTGGCAAATATTGTTGATGCTTCAACAGCGACCGCATCCCATCATTTGCGTCTATTAAAAAAGCAGGGGTTAGCCAAGTTCAGAAAAAAAGGCAAGCTCGTTTATTATTCCTTAGACGACCATCATGTGAAACAGTTAATTGAAATTGCGTTGACGCATCAAGTGGAGGTGGAGGAACGTGACTGGTAAAACCGCCCATAAGCAAACCTACCGGGTCGAAGGATTTACGTGTGCGGGTTGCGCGGCCAAGTTCGAGAAGAACGTTCAGCATCTCGATGGAGTGGTAGATGCAAAAGTGAACTTTGGAGCAGCGAAGATTACCGTTTACGGAGAATCTACGAAGGAATCGGTGGAAAAAGCAGGAGCATTTGAAGGGCTTCGCTTAACAGAAGACGGAATAAGAAAACAAGAGGAAGAAAAAGAACCTTTTTACAAGAAATATAAGCATTTACTTTTATCAGTTTTCTTTATCCTTCTTGCTTATTCCATTCCATTTACTGAAATCGATAACAATCAAATCCTTTCTACTCTTTCATTTGCAACTGCCATTGTTGTAGGAGGATTTCGCTTATTTCAAACAGGATTCAAAAACTTACTCAAATTAGAGTTCGATATGAGAACCCTAATGACGATTGCAATAATCGGTGCAGCATTTATCGGTGAGTGGGGTGAGGGAGCCATTGTCGTTCTCCTGTTCGCCATCAGTGAAGTGCTGGAGTCTTACTCCATGGATAAGGCCCGTGAGTCGATTCGTTCACTAATGGATATTGCACCACAACAAGCCCTCATCATCCGGAATGGAAAAGAGCTGCTTATTGATGCAGAGGAGATTGAGGTAGGTGACATGATGATCGTGAAGCCTGGTCAGAAGATTGCCATGGATGGTGATATTGTTGAGGGCTCGTCTTTTGTCAATCAGGCGGCGATCACAGGAGAGTCGGTCCCTGTGGAAAAGCTTCATGGTGATGCTGTATTTGCAGGAACGTTAAACGAAGAAGGGTACTTAAAGGTTAAGGTAACGAAGCGTATTGAAGACACGACTCTCGCCAAAATTATTCATTTAGTTGAGGAAGCTCAGGGAGAGAGGGCACCTTCCCAAGCTTTTGTGGATGTATTCGCTAAATATTATACACCGATTATTATGGGTATTGCTTTACTTGTGGCTATTATTCCACCGTTGCTTTTTGGAGGGGAATGGTCGACATGGGTCTATCAGGGGCTATCTGTCTTAGTGGTGGGGTGTCCATGTGCCCTGGTCATTTCCACTCCGGTGGCGATTGTAACCGCGATAGGAAACGCTGCGAAAAATGGCATTCTCATAAAAGGCGGGGTGTATTTAGAAGAATTAGGAAGATTAAAGGCCATCGCCTTTGACAAAACTGGTACACTCACAAAAGGAACACCCGAAGTGACTGATGTCATCCTAATAGGTAACGCAGAGGAAGAAGAATTGTGGATGAAGATGGCTGCACTTGAACTTCACTCCCAGCATCCACTTGCTCACGCTTTTCTGAAAAAAGCGAAAGCGCTGAACATTGAGTATCGGGATTGTGAAGTGATTGAGTTCCAATCCCATACAGGTAAAGGAATCAGTGGGCGAATTGGTGAGGATAGATACTTCCTTGGAACGGAAAGCCTTTTTGCTAATCCCCCTTCTACAGAAATTGAAAGCCTTCAAAGAGAAGGGAAAACGGTCATGGTGTTCGGAATTGCTGATAATCCATTAGCTCTTGTAGCCGTGGCCGATGAAGTGCGGGAAACAAGTCGCGAAATCATCGACAGCCTTCATCATTTGGGTATCGAGCAAACGGTGATGCTGACAGGAGATCATGAAAATACGGCCAGGTCGATTGGAAGAAAAATAGGTGTCAAAGAAATCAAAGCCGGCCTGCTGCCACAAGATAAATTAGACTTTGTCAAGCGCTATATGAACAAGTATGGAAAAGTTGCAATGGTAGGGGATGGCATTAATGACGCCCCTGCACTGGCAACCTCAAATGTAGGAATTGCCATGGGCGGGGCAGGAACCGATACAGCACTCGAAACGGCAGATATCGCGTTAATGAACGATGACCTTACAAAACTGCCATATATCATCCGTTTAAGTCGAAAAACGCTTACCATCATTAAACAGAATATCTCGTTTGCCATTGGGATCAAGCTTCTTGCATTATTACTTGTAATCCCCGGCTGGCTTACGTTATGGATCGCAATCTTTGCCGATATGGGAGCAACATTACTCGTTACGTTGAATGGTCTCAGGTTATTAAGAGTAAGAGACAGGAAGTGAGGGATGTCATGTGGGTCACGACCACAGCCATGGACACAATCAGAATAAAAAAGCATTATTAATCAGTTTCCTATTTATTTTTACCTTTATGATTGTAGAAGTCATAGGTGGAATCGTCACAAATAGTCTTGCTCTTCTCTCTGATGCGGGGCATATGCTTAGTGATGCAGCCGCCATAGGTCTTAGTTTGGCAGCTTTTTATATAGGTGAGAAGGCGTCGGATAAAGGGAAGACGTATGGGTACAAGAGATTTGAAATACTGGCTGCGTTTATTAATGGCATCACGTTGATTTTCGTTTCCCTCTATATTTTCTGGGAAGCGTATCATCGTTTCATAGATACTCCCATGGTTTCACCAGGTATGATCGTGATCGCCAGCATAGGTCTGGTTGTAAACATTATTGTCGCATGGATTTTAATGAGAGGCGATACGGAGCATAACTTGAATGTCCGGAGTGCATTTCTCCATGTGCTTGGTGATATGTTGGGGTCAGTAGGGGCCATCGCAGCCGGACTCTTGATTTATTTCTTTAATTGGAACTTGGCGGATCCTATTGCATCTGTTATTGTGGCGATTCTTATCGTGATATCCGGATGGAGAGTCACGAAAGATTCTGTACACATCTTGATGGAAGGCTCGCCAGCGAACATAGATACCGACAAAGTGAAAATGGGTATGGCCGAAATTACGGGAGTCATTGAAGTCCATGACCTTCATGTGTGGTGCATCACTTCGGAATTCACAGCCCTGAGCTGTCATGTAGTGGTGGAAAAAGAAGTGGATAGAGATATGATTCTATTAAAGGTATCCAAATTTCTTGAAGAGGAATTTGATATTCATCACTCTACCATTCAAGTTGAAGGGAAAAGTGTCACAGAGGGCCACCATCACATTTGTACGTAACAGCTCTCGCTTTCTCCTAATATTACCAATGTATAAGAAGATGTTTAGTTCCCTCCTGATGTGGGGTATATCCTCAACTGGAGGGATGAACATGTTACATCAAGAAAATAAATCACAGCAACAAAAGACACCCGAATTTAAAAAAGACTTCTACATTCAACAATTATTAAGGATTGGCGTATATAAGTATTTTGGAAAGCAGCTTTATGAGCTCTCGATGAATGAACTACAAGATGTCTATCTGGAATATTATGTTGGTGGAGATATAGCTCAATAAAAAAAGACGAACCTTTTACAAGAAAAGGATCGTCTTTTTTGTTGTTGAAAGCTTTAAGGAACATCATGCCCCATAGAGGTCTGCAGGATCTCAAACCATTGATCGTGATTTAATGTAATGGACATAGAGTCGATTGCATGTTGAATGCGTTCCTTTTTACCTGAACCGACGATGGGCATTATGTTTGCCGGGTGATTAAGTAGCCATGCATATAGAACCTCGTCAATTCCCTTTGCATTTGTTTCTTCTTGAATTTTCTTCAATGTATGTTGAAGACGAACGGCTTTCTCATCTTCACCTCTGAAGATCGCCCCGCCTGCGAGTGGTGACCAGGCCATCGGTGCGACACGCTTCTCTTGGCAAAGGTTTAACGTACCGTCTTCAAAGTTTTCTAAATGGTATGCAGATAATTCGATTTGATTGGTGATCAACGGAAAAGGTAAGTAGGATTGAAGCATATTCCATTGATGATCTTTAAAGTTGGATACTCCGAAATGACGGACCTTTCCTTCCTCTTTCAATTGAGTGAAGGCTTCAGCCACTTCTTCTCCATTCATAAATGGATCTGGCCTGTGAATCAATAATAAATCGATGTAGTCCGTTTTCAGGTTCTGCAGGGAGTTTTCAACAGAAGTCAAAATATGCTTTTTACTCGTGTTGTAATGATGTGTCTTATGTTCCGGACGATTGTCAGAAGGCAGGACGATACCGCATTTCGTCACAATCTCCATTTTTTCCCTTAAGGATGACTGAAGGTTCAGAGCTTCACCAAATAACGCTTCACATGTATACGAGCCATAAATATCTGCGTGATCAAAAGTCGTGATTCCGTTTTCAAGATTGTGCTGAATTAAAGAAAGAGTGTCTTCTTTGGATTGATTCCAGTCTGAAAGTCTCCACAACCCATGAATGATTCTTGAGAATGATAAGTCTTCCGTCATTTGTATTCTTTGCATCGATACAACCTCTTTTCATATGGTATGTAGACATTCTTTCATAGTCATACTAAAGGTATATTACTATGTTTGGAAAGGAATTAAAAATGATTGAACCTCTTCAAGATCTATTATTGAACTGGAAGGTTCATCCTTCCTCCATAGAGACGATGGAAAGTCATCCGAATGTTTATAAGGTGAGGAGTCGGGAGAAGACATTTTATTTAAAAAAGAGATTGAACTCTTCAGTGGATAAGCGCATAGAGGAGCTGCTCTTAACTTCTTTTTTGCTGGAAAAGGGAATTACTGTTGAAAGGCCGCTGTTAACTGTCTCACAACAGCCGTATGTACGACAGCATCTAGTTTTCTACTCCTTGTATCAAGCTCTGGAAGGACTACCAGTACAAGTCTATTCCTTAGCTTCTTTGAAAATGGTGGGAAACTACCTATCCCAACTCCATGACAGGCTAAGAAATTACGTCTGTAAAAACGAGGTGAAGGAGTGGGAAATCGAAACGCATATGAGAGAGTGGATAGGAGGGCAGGATTCAACATTGATAGAAAGGTTGAGTGCAGGGTTTCTTGGAAGGCTGAATGGATGGTCTTTTTCCTATAGCAAATTGCCCCATCAACTCGTCCATAGCGACTGTCATCCACGTAATATCCTCATCAAAGAAGAAAGGGTGACAGGACTCATAGATTTCGAGAGGATACGAAAGGCACCCCGCATAACAGATGTCTGTTACTTTCTCGCAGGGATGCTTAAAGACCAGGTTCTGCAGGGCGAGGGTGGGCAAGTTGAATGTATTCATGCCTTTATGGGGGGCTATCAGAGCGATGGTACTTTAACTCAAGAAGAAAAGGAACTGATGCCATTTTTAGTCATTATCTTTCTTCTTCAATACACGTTCTTTTACGATCAAAAAGGATATTCACAAGTCGTATCTACATACATCCCGTTCATTAACAGGCTGGTAAATTCCGGTGATTATGAACGGGCCTTTCAATTGTGAATTTATTTAAGAGGAAATGCTTGAATATCCACCTTTTCTGTGGCAAAGTAGGGAAGGAGATAACGTTTAATTTCATAGTACAAGTGTAGGGGGACCGGTGTGGCCGGTTGAGATTGTATCCTGACAGATACTGACCCTTTGAACCTGAACTGGCTGATACCAGCGTAGGAAACATTCTCTTAAACATTACATAATCATGTTTAACGATGCGTCCCTCGCTGAAGCTTGGGGCGCTTTTTTTGTTGTTGTGTCCTAACGTTCTTAGGTGTTTTACATTCATTCTCTAAACTGAGTGAAGAATAAGTATAAACGTTACAACTACATACAAGGATTTGAGGAGGAAACATGATGAAAAAGTGGATGTATATTATCTGTTCTGTCTTTCTTTTAACTGCTTGCAGTGGTGGAGGAAATGCATCAGAACAGAAAGAAGGTCTTAAAAAGGTTACGGTTGTACTGGACTGGACACCGAATACCAATCACACTGGATTATACGTTGCGAAAGAAAAAGGATACTTTGAAGAGCAGGGGCTGGATGTGGATATCATCTTACCCGGTGAGGCAGGGGCAGATCAACTCGTTGCCTCGGGTAAAGCTGAGTTCGGAGTCGGATATCAGGAAAGTGTCACGCAAGCAAGGGTTCAGGACGTGCCACTCGTATCTATCGCTGCGGTCATACAGCATAATACATCCGGGTTTGCTTCACCTAAGGATAAGGGTATAACGACTCCAAAGGATTTTGAAGGGAAAAGTTATGGAGGATGGGGATCACCTGTAGAAAAAGCAGTCATGACGTCGATTATGAAACAAGAAAATGCTGATGTAGAGAAAGTGGATTTTGTAAATATGGGTGATACAGATTTCTTTACTGCTGTGAAACGGGATGTTGACTTTGCTTGGATCTACTATGGATGGACAGGTATTGAAGCAGAGCTTCGTGGTGAGGATTTGAATATGATGTACGTTAAGGATTATTCTGAAAAACTGGATTATTACACCCCTGTACTGACGACGAATGAAAAGATGATTGAAAAAGACCCTGATACGGTTAAAGCTTTTTTATCAGCTTCTTCAAAAGGCTATCAGTTTGCGATCGACGATCCTGAAGGGGCCGGTAAGGTCCTATTAGATGCAGCTCCGGATCTAGATAAGGAATTAGTCATGAAGAGTCAGGAATGGCTTGCTCCTAAATACAAGGATGACGCTGACAGATGGGGAGAGCAGAAGCTGGAGGTTTGGGAAAACTATGCTTCATGGATGTATGATAATGATTTATTAGATAAGGAACTGGACAGTAAAAAAGCATTCACAAACGAATTCCTACCAAAATAAGAGGTGAACAAAATGGGGAACGCACTCGTAAGCATACAAATTATTCCGAAGACGAAAAATGGTGAAGATGTTATACCTTACGTGGATGAAGCGATCGCGATCATTGATAAATCTGGTGTCCGTTATGAAGTCCATCCATTAGAAACGACAATGGAAGGGGATCTGACTGACTTATTTAAGGTGATTGAACAAATGAATGAACGAATGATCGAAATGGGGAGCTCAAACGTCATTTCTCAAATCAAGGTTTTATATCAGCCTGCAGGGATTGAAATGAATCAATTAACGGAGAAGTATAAAGGATGAAAGCATGGCTATCAAAAGGATGGAGACCCTTCTTGGTCCTCATCCTTTTATTCATCATTTGGGAAGTCACCATTAGAGTATTTGAGGTACCTGCATGGTTAATGCCTTCACCTTCAGAGATATGGGCAGAAGGAGTCGCCTCATGGTCCACGTTTACAGGACATCTTGCATCGACCACTCTCCTTACAATCGGAGGGTTTATGATTGGATGTACGATTGGAATCGGGACAGCAGTTGGTCTGCACACTCTGCCTAAAGTAAGAGAAGCGATATATCCACTAATGATTTTGTCTCAAAATATTCCGATTATCGTTCTGGCACCTTTACTTGTTATCTGGTTTGGATTTGGACTATTGCCGAAAATCATTGTCATTACCTTGATTTGTTTCTTTCCTGTAGCGGTCTCGGCATTGGATGGATTCAGACAGACAAACTCAGAGTACATCCTTTACATGAAAATGTCGGGAGCCACAAAAGGTCAAATCTTTCGGAAGGTTGAATGGCCGCATGCACTTCCTTCCATCTTCTCAGGATTGAAAATTTCAGCTACCTATAGTGTGATGGGGGCGGTGATTTCAGAGTGGTTAGGTGCACAGAAAGGAATCGGTGTCTATATGACTCTTGCATCTTCTTCCTTCAGGACAGACAGGGTATTTGTAGCCATATTTATGATTATGCTCTTAAGCCTTGTATTCTTTGGAATCATTTTGTTATTAGAAAAAATCATGATTAAGTGGAATCGAAAGGAGGACAGGTAACATGACGACCTTATCCATACAAAATATGTCTAAATACTTTGATGGGGAGCTGATCCTCGATGAGCTTTCCATTCATGTTAAAGAAGGTGAGTTTGTCTCGATCCTTGGTCCTTCAGGAAGCGGAAAGAGCACGCTGTTTCACGTAATCGGTGGATTATTCACACCCGATTCAGGAGATATTCAATTAGATGGAAAATCGATAAATGGGCAAAGAGGGACCATCAGTTATATGCCGCAAAGTCCTTCCCTCCTGCCATGGAGAACCGTAATCGAGAATGTGATGCTTGGTCAGGAGTTACATGGGAAGAGAGATAGGAATAAAGCATTGAGCATGATTGAACGGGCGGGATTGAAGGGGTACGAGAATGCGTATCCCGATGATTTATCCGGAGGGATGAAGCAGCGGGTGGCGTTCATTCGTGCCCTTGTCAGTCCACAATCCTTTTTATGCCTGGATGAGCCTTTTTCTGCCCTGGATGAATTCACGCGGTTGGACATGCAGAAATGGCTCCTTTCCATTTGGGAGGAAGACTTGAGTTCCGTTCTATTTGTGACTCATAATATCGACGAAGCCCTGTTCCTGTCAGACCGGATCATTGTATTATCGACCCGGCCAGCCAGGGTGCAGAAGGAGTTCGAAGTACCATTTCCCCGTCCCCGCGACAAAGATATTCTCTTAACAGAGGAGTTTTTGAAATGGAAAACGGGCATTTTTGAGGAGCTTTCTCAATATGTGTAAACCTGCCTTGATTGATGCCCATATTCACTTGGATTTATATGAAGGATATGAACGTGATAAGATTCTGCAGGAACTTGAACTGTATTCTGTAGAAGCGCTCATATCTGTATCGTTCCACCTTCAATCGACCAGGACAAATTTAGATCTCTCAAGAAGAGATGCAAGAATCAAACCGGCTGCAGGGTTCCATCCTGAGCAGGAACTTCCTTCTAAAAGAGATGTTGAAGAGCTTCTGGCATTCATTAAGTTGTATCAACAGGAAATAGTGGCGATTGGAGAAGTTGGATTGCCTTATTATAGAATGAAAGAAGATCCTGATGTTAAAGTGGAGCCGTATATCGATCTGTTGGAACAGTTTTTTATTGAATCAAAGAGGGTGAACAAACCGATTATCCTTCATGCAGTGTATGAGCATGCACCGATCGTTTGTGACCTGTTAGAAAAACACTCCATAGAAAAAGCACATTTTCATTGGTTTAAGGGAGATGAAAAGACCATTGAAAGAATGAAGAAAAATGGCTATTCCATCTCCATTACCCCTGATGTCCTTTATGAGAAGGAGATACAGGAGCTTGTTAAGAAGTACCCAATCGAAGGACTTATGGTAGAAACGGACGGTCCTTGGCGTTTTGAAGGCATCTTCCAGGGAAGGATGACCCACCCCGGGATCATGCATCGGTCCATTGAAAAAATCGCCGAAATAAAACGCATCAAAGAAGCAGAAGTATATAAACAGCTGTTTAAGAATACAACTGAATTTTATGGGATTTCCTAAATCATTCTTCTCTTGCATCATTGGTGCAGGAGAAGTTTTTTTATAAACATCTTTTACCATCATATTTATCAGGGAGATAACAAAAAATGATAGTAATGACGTTTAGGAAAAAGGTGAAAAGAATGGAACTGAATGATCAATATATGCCTTATCAAGCAGGCGATGTAGTTTATGTGATTTATCGAAATCCGCATACGCAAAGTGTAGCGAACGTGCAGGAAGCTGCCGTAGTGCATGATCCGGAAAATCCGAACGAACTGGCATTATTTTTATATGAAACCTATTATCCGTTAACACATGAAATAGCCGTTTATTCTTCAGAAGCTGAAGCGGAGCAAGCCTATACTCAATCATTTGGAGACCTGTAGGAGGGATGAATCATGGTTAAACCGTTCGTGCCACAATTGGTCTACTTTGAACCGAATGCCTTGGAATATCCCCTGGGTAAAGAGCTCAAAGAAAAGTTTGAAAAAATGGATGTTGAAATCAGGTACACAACATCGCATAATCAGGTTCGTAATTTGCCAGGGGACAACCATTTTCAGAAATACCGGATTGCAAAATCCACATTAGTAGTCGGAGTGAGGAAAACGTTGAAGTTTGATACATCAAAACCGTCTGCTGAATATGCCATCCCATTTGCAACAGGATGCATGGGGCACTGCCATTATTGCTATCTGCAAACAACGATGGGGAGTAAACCATATATACGAACGTATGTGAATGTGGATGAAATATTTGAGTCGGCAGACAAGTATATAGCAGAAAGAGCTCCTGAATTCACACGCTTTGAAGCTGCTTGTACGTCAGATATCGTAGGGATCGATCATCTCACTCATACTCTAAAACGAGCCATCGAGCATTTTGGTGAATCCGAACATGGCAAGCTTCGTTTTGTGACGAAATTCCATCATGTCGACCATCTGCTTGATGCGAAGCATAATGGAAAAACCAGGTTCCGGTTCAGTATCAATGCCGATTATGTGATTAAGAATTTTGAGCCTGGTACATCTCCTCTGGATAAGCGCCTTGAGGCTGCGGGGAAGGTTGCGAGGGCTGGATATCCATTGGGATTCATTGTGGCACCAATCTATATCCATGAAGGATGGCAGGAAGGGTATAAGCAAATGTTTGAACATTTGGAAGCACATCTGCCGGAAGAAGCGAAAAAGGATTTAACCTTTGAATTCATTCAACATCGTTTCACCAAACCGGCCAAAAGAGTCATAGAGAAAAATTATCCGATGACAAAGCTTGAACTTAATGAGGAAGAACGGCGATATAAATGGGGTAAATACGGGATCGGAAAGTATATCTATCAGAAGGACGAAGAGCAGGAAATGAAAGATCATCTGTATGCCTACATGGAAAAACATTTTCCAAAAGCGAAGTTGGAGTATTTCACCTAAAAAAAGGGACTGATTACAATACAATATCAGTTGTAATCAGTCCCCTTAATGTAGTTGTGGTAAAAGATTTTCCAAATCTTTCACTCTCATGGCAATTTCATCACAAATTTCTTGATAGTGTACCCATTCTTCAATGAGTGTCGCAGAACGCTTCCTTGGATTAGGCAAATTCCAATAGATGACTTTATCTTCTAATTCAGATGGAATCTCGATCTTATCATCATATTCTGTATCCTGAATCGCAACAATAACCGAAGCATTACCAAGTTCATTCATCTCAAGACGTGTAAGTGGGAATGAGCTGATGTCAATACATAACTCTTTCATTGCTAAAACGCTGAATTCAGCACGACTCTCAGCAACACATCCGGCACTTTTGAATGACCAATCTGACACATCAAGCTTCTCGGCCCACCCTTCAGCTATCAAGCTGCGCTGTTGACTACTTGAAAGAAAATAGACTGTTTTATTCATATTTGGTATGTTCCTTTCTATTTTCATGCTGTTATTACTATTTACCCAATCACTCAGTGTTTAATCATAAAATGTAAAAAAGAAAAGTTTGGAAGTTGTTCTGTAGTCAAATAGAATCATTCAACTCCCACATATTGTGTGGGGTGTGAAGTGAAACATAGTAAAAATGTTTTAATTCACCATTAATCTTCTTCAATTATTAAAAAAATCAGTATAATAGGAAAAGGAGAATGAAGAAGCAGCGAAAAAAACGGATGGGAAGGCAGTTCAGGAAGAGATGATAGAAAAATTAAAAAAATAGTTTTGCTAAAAGTAATTAAGGGTAAACATCTTTTAATTATTTTGTATTCAATAGGGGAGGTACATCTATGAAATTTAATTTAACAACTAAGATTATTATTGCCTTAATACTAGGGGCGATTGTGGGATTACTGCTTAATATTTTTGCTAAAGATATATTTGATATATTAGATCCTTATCTATTTACTCCGTTAGGGAAGATATTCCTTAACCTAATCAGCATGCTTGTTGTACCAATTGTGTTTCTATCCATCGTTCTTGGATCTGCAGGTCTGGGTGACCCTAAGAAACTGGGGAGAATAGGGTTGAAGACTATTGTATTCTTCTTAATGACTACCTGCATAGCCATCGTAATCGGTTTATCTCTGGCTTATGTCATAGATCCCGGTTTGGTGGAGGGAATCGATAAAACACAATCAGAAGGTTTTGAAACGGAAGATGCTCCTCCTGTTGGAGAGACCCTCATGAACATTATTCCAAAAAATCCACTAACGGCGATGACAGAGGGAAATATGCTGCAAATCATTGCATTTGCCATCTTTATTGGGTTTGGATTAACAGCTTTAGGGGATAAAACAAAAGGAATATTAAAGCTGGTTGAACAAGGTAATGACCTGATGATGTACCTTGTGACACTTGTGATGAAATTCGCTCCATACGGAACATTCGGATTAATCGCTTCAGCAATAGGAAGCCAGGGTTTCAGTGCATTGAAGGCGATGTGGCTTTACTTTGTAGTCGTTCTTGCTGCATTGATCATTCACGCCATCGTAACCTATGGTGGAACGATTCTCCTTCTGGCAAAAAAGAATCCGCTTTGGTTCTTCAAAAATTTCAGTCCTGCGATGAGCGTAGGATTCAGTACATCAAGCAGTAACGCGACTCTTCCCATCTCTATGGATGTTGCCCAACAGCGTTTAGGCGTATCGAAATCAGTAAGCTCCTTCGTTCAACCATTGGGAGCTACCATCAACATGGATGGTACTGCGATCATGCAGGGGGTTGCAACCGTCTTTATCGCTCAGGTATATGGTGTTGATTTATCAATGGAACAACTGATTACGGTCGTACTTACGGCTGTCTTAGCCAGTATTGGTACAGCAGGGGTTCCTGGAGTCGGATTGATCCTTCTTGCGATGGTATTAAGCAGTGTAAACCTGCCGGTAGAAGGAATTGGATTAATTCTGGGGATTGACCGCCTGCTTGATATGGCAAGGACTTCCATCAATATCTCGGGAGATGCAGCGTGTGCTCTGTTTGTATCAGAATCCGAGAAGAAACGTACAATTAAGGAACAAAGAGGAGAGGCGTAATTTAATCATATATTAAATCGAGTCTATGGCGTGTAAAGGCGATAGACTCGATTTTTTTTATCATTTTATTTCGTGGTATCTTTCTAATGCCCGTTCCCTAGCGGCTTTATGGTCCACGATCGGATAGGGATAATGCTTTCCCAGGATGACCCCCGCATCTTTCAGAATGTCCACGGAAGCATCTGATGGTTTGTGGATATGTTTATTGGGAACATCTTTTAATTCAGGAACCCACTTCCGGATATAGGTGCCTTCTTTATCGAATTTTTCACTTTGAAGGGTTGGATTGAAGATTCGGAAGTAGGGGGCTGAATCAAAGCCGGAGCCTGCGATCCACTGCCATCCCATTGAATTATTGGCGAGGTCTGCATCAATCAGTGTATTCAAAAACCACTTAGCGCCTTCTTGCCAATGTATCAGTAAATGCTTGGTCAGGAACGATGCAACGATCATTCTGACACGGTTGTGCATGAACCCCGTTGCCCATAATTCTCTCATTCCAGCATCAACGATTGGATAGCCTGTCTCTCCTCTTGTCCATTTTTCCAAATGATCCCTTTCCTTTTCCCATCGGAAATCCTTGAATTTCTCATTTACAGGCCGAATGGTGGACTCCGGGAAATGAAGCAGAACGGAGTAGGAGAAGTCTCTCCAAATTAATTGTTTAACAAATGGTTCAACTTGAGAACCTTTTATTTTCAGGAGTGAATGATACAAACTTCTTACCGATAGGACACCAAGGGCTAAGTAAGGGGATAAGGTAGAGTGGTGACCTTCTGCTGGGAAGTCTCTTCCTTCAGAATAGTCATTGATGCTTTTTTTAACAAATGCATGATACCTTTTAATAGCAGCTTTTTCGCCGGGGTCCCAAATGCTTTCCATGACGTGAAACCAGGGAATAGAGGGCATTAGATTTAAATCGTCCAGGGATAGGCCATCCAAATCGAGGACTGGGACCTCTACTTTCTTCACTGATGGGAGAGGTTTCGGGATTTCCTCCTTCCTTAATGATTTATAAAAAGCTGAGTACACTTTATAAGGGGTGTCGTCATCCTTTTTGATTTTCCAAGGCGGAAGAAGAAGTGTCCCTTCGAATGTTTGAACATCTACTCCCTGTGCGGACAAAGAACGGGCTAATGTGAGATCCCGCTCATAAACACTTGGATCATAGACTCTATTCCAGTAAACCCCTTGTGCATTTGTTTTCTGAACCCATTGAGGGAGGAGATCTTCTAGTTTTCCTCTATCTACCCAAAGATGCCCGTTAATAGATTGAAGCGACCTCTGGAATGCCTCTAAATTCTGATGCAGCCACCACTTCCTGGCTTCTCCAGGGGGGCAGTGAGAGGTTCCTTCATCCAGGATATATAGAGGAATCACCATTCCTTCTTGAGAAGCTCTATAGAGAGCTGGGTGATCGTGAATCCGAAGGTCCTCCCTAATAAGGACAATGATACGTTTTGTCATGCTTTTCCCTCCGTTTTAGCCGAATTCGTCAATTATTTAGCTAAAGTATAGTAAAATAAACGCCGTGATACAAAAATCGATGGGTTTAATCAAAACATTAAAATATTCTTGAAAATGGAAATAAGGTTAGTGTAATATTACACTATAAAGAAATAAGGTGTGAATCGATGACAAAAGAAGAGATCGTTCTAATCATTTCAGATAAATTAAGGCTAATACGAACAGAGGCAGGTTATACACAGGATAAGATGGCGAATATTATCGGATTATCAAAAAAAACCCTTGTTCAAATTGAAAAAGGCAGAGTCATGGCCGGCTGGACAGCGGTCATTGCCATCTGCGCATTGTTTAAAGATAGTGAGACCTTAACCACGAGTCTTGGGGGGGAGCCCCTTGAAATCATAGAGACCATTGCTCGGGAAGGCATTGATTATCGGAAGGAGAAAACGTTGGGCGGGAAGGTCTGGTGGAAAGATGTAAAGAAGAATGATGAATACATTCTTCAACAAAACCTTTTCAGTCAGCACTTCCGAATTTTAGACTTTGAAGACTATCGGATATACAGCAGCTTTGACGAGAATAATGCCCATAAACGTTTTGATGAATTAAATGGTAAGTAATACATATGTAAATGGAGGGACGGACCTATTATAGGTCCGTCCCTCCATTCGTTTCCTTTATTTTACGACCAGGACACTGGTTTCGCAGTTTTGAGTGACTTTTTCACTGACGCTGCCAAGCACCCATTTCTTCATGCCGGATTTACGGCTGCTCCCGACTACTACGAGGTCTGCCTGGATTTCTTTGGCATATTCACATATGCGTTTTGCTTCTGAACCGGATAGGTGAATATAGTTTGCTTCAATCCCGTAAGGAGAAAGTTTTTCTTTAGCATTTTTCAAAAAGTGATGTGTAGAGGATGGTGTCTTAATTTCATGACGTTCTTCCTCCGTAGTATGAACTTTGTTGTCTGGTGAAACTGACAAATTCCCCATATAATTGTTATCAAACCCTGGTGACGTATCTGCCAACGCGTGGGTAGGGGTATAGTTGTCATGACTTTCATTAGCTACCTTTTCATCTGATATATGGAGTACGGTTAATTGTGTATCTATAGAACCTTTTATTAATTTTTGCACTTCATCCAATGCTTTCTTGCTTCCATCGGTTTCATCGTAAGCTAACAAGATATGTTTATACATCAAAATCACCTCATCAATAGGATATCTATTATTTACCCAATATTAAGTTTTTTAATCTTTTTCCGGAAAACGATGAATTGAATAATGAGCATTGATTCAACAATCGCTTTATAACAGAAAGAAAGAGCAGAACGGGGGGAAGATCCGTTCTGCTCTTTCTCTTTGATTAAAACTCATATAATAGCAGGAATAATGTTTAATTTGAATGGTATTTATTAAAGCATGCTGATAATCCAACCAATGACAACAATTGCTCCAATGACCATTAAGATTGTACGTACCATTAAAATCACCTCGACTTATCGTATCAATGAAATATGTTTTGTATTTCTAACCGGTTAATGTAAAGTTACCCTGTCAACGAATAGTTGAAACCTTCTCCACATTATTATTTAACCAGGTTAATCCTTCATGGGTTATTTCTGTACCAATTCTCCCTCTCTGGATCAATACATACCCAAGATCCTGGAGTTCGTTTAATCTTGTCCTGATTTGTTGAACGGATAGAGGAGTGGAGCTTCGTTGCAGGGAAGAATAAATCTTTTGTCTGCTGGCTCGCTTTCCTTCTTCGAAAAATTCAACTAAAGCGGTAAGGATATTTACATACTCCCCGGTTTTAGACATTGTGATAGAAGGAAGGGAAAAGGTACCCTTAGTATGTTCCTTTTCGATGAAATTATTATCATTCTTCGGTAATTGATGAATCGTTAACCGATTTTGTTCTGCAACGGTGATCATGTAAAGAAGTGTATTCTTAAGTTCACGGATATTGCCGCTCCAAGGTGCTTTCTTCAATGCATCTAATACCTTCATGTCGATTGTAGTGATTTTGCTATGTTCCATACGGAGGAAATTATCGATGAGAAAGGGGATATCTTCGCTTCGATCCCGGAGGCTCGGCAGCTTCATTGATAGGACCTTCAGGCGGTGGTAGAGATCTTCACGAAAACTTCCTTCTATTATTAAGGTTTGGAGGTCCCTGTTTGTAGCAGCAATGATCCTTACATCAACAGGAATGTTCTTGTTTCCACCAATCCGTCTGATCTCCATCTCCTGAAGAACCCTAAGGAGCCTCGCTTGAAGTTTTAGGCTAATATCACCGATCTCATCCAGAAACAGGGTACCCCCGTCTGCTTGTTCGAATAATCCCTTTTTTCCTCCCTTTTTTGCGCCGGTGAAGGCTCCGTCCTCATAGCCGAATAATTCACTTTCTAATAAATCTTCAGGCAATGCGCTGCAGTTTACAGCAAGATAAGGACTGTTTTTTCGGGACGAATCATTATGAATGGCACTTGAGAACAGTTCTTTTCCAGTACCGGTTTCACCATAAATTAAAACCGGAAGTTCACTTTGTGCGAGTTTTCTGGCGATCATCTTGGTTTCATTAATAAGTGCACTTTTTCCCAGTATACTGTCAAATGTGTATTTGGCGATATACCCCATCCGCTGAAGCTCCCGTCTTCGAACCTTTTCCATCTCAATGGTTTCTTCCATATCTTTAAATGTTGCGACGATGACACCCTCTGTTTTCAAACGGAAACGATAGACCATCACATTCTGCTGTCGGAGAGTGAAATATTGTTGATCTTCATCCTGTTGCGACGTCAAAAAGTGATTGAGCTCGATATTCTTGAACACCCTGTTTAGTTTTTTTCCTTTCGCATGTGCAGCTGTAATCCCAACCATTCGTTCAAGGACTTCATTGAATACGGTAATTTCTCCGTCTTCCTGAAATGCGAGGATCCCATCATTTACGCCATCCACTACTTTATTTAAAAATTTATTTAACGTTTTCGCCTTTCGATTGATGGCACCCAGCTTTTGACTGAGCTCAATAATCTTTCTTGTATAGCGATCGGTGATATCAAAGGTCAACTGCTCCGACAATTGAAAGTGGTAGATGATTTTCATAATGGTATTCAAATCGATCAGGCGTACACCGATATCAATCTTGGTTGGAATCGAAGGTGGGATGCTAGCCGTTTCTCCTGGTGAAATGGCAATGTCGATTTGTCCAGGGTAGTCTCTGGTTGGCGAGTATGGAATGTAATCTACATGATCTATTCCTAACCGTTTCAAGGTAGAAACTGCTTCTTTGGCTGTTTCGATGAAATCATTCACATATAGTATCTTTTTTCCCGGAGGTAATTCGAATATACGATCTATGTATTCGTAATTGACGGTTCGACGAGCTTTAATGATGGTGCATGAATCGAAATCGATATATTCCTTCACTTCGGGTGCGATCAGTGCAGAAGAATAAACAATCAATTTGTTGGTGAAATACGTAGCAATTCCTTCATCACATGCATAACTCGTAATATTGATCAGGTCTCCGAAAACGGATTGTAATTGCTCCTTAAGAGCTCTTTCTGTTTCCTTCGTTCCAGCTAATAGAATTAATTCGTGTTTCATACGTTTCCCCCTTATGGTTTAATTGGTTGGCTCTTTTCGCAAAGATTGTTGTTTTCTAACATAGAATCTGCGAGGGCTCTGTCAACCAGGTTTATGCTGGATGGTGAGGGGAACTGCTCCGCTTTCCGCGGACGTTCGGCCGAGCCTCCTCAGCTTCGCTTCCGGGGTCTCGACACGACCGTACTTCCGCAGGAGTCTGCGCAGTTCCCCTCACCATCTTAAACAGTATTTTCATGACAGAGCTTCAAGGTGTGCAAGAAAACAATGTAACGAGAAAAAATATTCTTTTTCTTAAAAGGAAGATCAATCTCTACTTACCATAAATGAGATTGCTTGCTAAAATCCTTGTTTTTATTGATTTCCATTAAGGATACATGCTCAGAAAGTTGATTGGAGCGGAAGGATGCTCGACTCCTGCGGGAATAGCTGGACAGGTGAGACCCCGGAGGCGCAGCCGAGGAGGCTCACCGCCAGCCCCGCGGAAAGCGAGCATCCTGGAGCGGAAATCAACTATTACTTTCTCCTCTACAATAGCAACAAACTATACGAAAAGAGCCAATTGGTTTATAAATAGTTTAATGGTTAAGTATATTTTAACCGATAATAACCATTAGTGCACCGGAAGTTTGTATTTTCAGATAATTATAGATTGGCATGGAACTTGCATGTATTTACGTGAAGTAAATCATACTGTCAAACGGGGGGAAAGAAATGGAGAAAGAACAAAAGGCGTGGAAGGTGCCGCATACATTCATTATCGTGTTTTTCGTCGTACTTGCCGCCGCAATTTTAACGTATGTCGTACCAAAGGGGCAATTCACGACTGAAGAAGTCACATTCATGCAGGATGGAGAAGAACAAACCAAAACGGTATTAAATCCTGATTCCTTTAGTTATTTAAAGGATGATGATGGAAATCTGATTAGAGAAGGAACCAGTCTTTTCGAGCCGGGAGGCGGAATTGGATTTCTTAATTATGTATTTGAAGGTCTTGTATCCGGGGATAAATGGGGGTCCGCTGTAGGTGTAGTTGCCTTTATCTTAATAATTGGTGGAGCATTTGGTATCATCATGAAGACAAGGGCCATTGAAGAAGGGATCCTGAAGGTCATCGAGAGGACCAAAGGAAAGGAATCTCTCATTATTCCGATTATGTTCTTCTTGTTCTCATTAGGGGGGGCCGTGTTCGGAATGGGGGAAGAGGCTATCGCCTTTGCCATGATTCTTGTTCCGATCATGATTGCGATTGGGTATGATGCCATCACTGGAATCATGATCACCTACGTGGCGACTCAAATCGGTTTTGCCACTTCGTGGATGAATCCTTTCGGCGTAGCTATCGCACAAGGTGTTTCAGGTGTACCGGTCCTTTCGGGAGCAGGTTTCCGTATTGTTATGTGGGTTGTCTTTACACTTGTCGGAATCATTTATACATGGAGATATGCTGTAGCGATTCGCAAGGAACCTAAACGAAGTCTTTCTTACGATTCTGATGAATACTTCCGTAAAGAAGGCAGAGTACAAGACCTAAATACCAAATTTACTTTGGGTCATTCACTTGTCATATTAACGGTTGCAGTAGGTATTGCCTGGATCATTTGGGGAGTGGTGGAACACGCTTACTATATTCCGGAGATTGCCAGCCAATTCTTTACGATTGGACTAGTAGCAGGAATCATTGGCGTCCTGTTTAAATTGAATGGAATGTCATGGGATGATATAGCAGATGGATTCATCAACGGAGCAAAGGATTTATTGCCGGCTGCCTTAGTTGTAGGTATGGCAAAAGGAATCGTCATTATCCTTGGTGGAGATTCACCTGACGCCCCATCTGTATTAAATACGATGTTATATGGAGCAGGGCAAGTGGTCGGGGATTTCCCTGAAGCCATTTCTGCCTGGTGCATGTATGTATTCCAGTCAGTATTCAACTTCTTTGTCGTATCTGGTTCCGGTCAAGCCGCTCTAACAATGCCTTTAATGGCTCCACTTGCAGATATTGCCGGAGTCTCACGTCAAGTAGCTGTCCTTGCCTTCCAATTAGGAGATGGTCTGACCAATATTATTGTCCCGACCTCCGCTGCTTTACTTGGTACACTTGGAGCAGCACGTGTTGATTGGGGAATATGGGCTAAATTTATTATTAAATTCATGCTCATCCTATTCGTTCTGTCATCGATCTTTGTGATTACGGCAACACTCATCGGTTTCTGATTTTATTTGTAGTGCCGAACCTTCGCTGTAAGGTTCGGCGTGATTATATGAGTAAGAGAAAAGAAAGGAGCAAACATCATGCTGACATTAATTCAAAACGGAGAAGTTTATGCTCCAGAATATTTAGGGAAAAAGGATATATTGATAGTAGATAATAAAATAGGTTTTATTGAAGATAAGATTGAACCTCCTCATCAATTTGTGGATATAAAGATTGTGGATGCTACGGGTAACTATGTTGTACCTGGATTTATAGATTCGCACGTACATATTATGGGGGGAGGCGGCGAGGGCAGCTTTCGTACGAGAACACCGGAAATTCAACTGACACAGGCCACGCTTGCCGGTATTACGACCCTTGTTGGTGTGATTGGGACAGATGGAACGACAAGAACGATGGCGAGCCTTGTAGCAAAAGCAAATGGACTTGAAGAAGAGGGTATCACTTGCTACGCCCAGACCGGTTCTTACCAAGTTCCCTTGAAAACACTTACCGGCAAAATCGAGGACGATATCATATTAGTAGACCGCATCATTGGAGTAGGTGAGGTGGCGATTGCTGACCATCGCTCATCTCAACCCACAGTAAACGAATTAACGAAAATTGCTTCCGCTGCTCGCATCGGGGGCATGTTGTCCGGCAAATCGGGAATAGTCAATGTTCATGTAGGGGATAGTCATGACCACTTAAAACTTCTCGAGGAAGTAGTCGATACAACGGATATTCCGATAAAACAGTTCTATCCAACCCATATCAATCGAAATGCGCATCTGTTTGAAGCAGGGATTCAATACGCTCAAAGGGGTGGTTATGTAGACTTTACGACCAGTACCATTCCCCAGTTTCTTGAAGATGGCGAGGTGAAATGCAGTAAAGCGCTAAAACGCATGCTCGATGCAGGTGTACCGGTAGAGCAAATCACATACACTTCGGATGGACAAGCAAGCTTACCTAATTTTGATGGGGACGGCGAGCTGATCGGATTACAAATTGGTCAGGTGTCGAGCCTATACAGGGAAGTAAAGGACGCTGTATTGGTAGAAGGCATCCCGTTAGAAACAGCGATTAAAGTAATAACATCAAATCCTGCCAAAATCCTGAAATTAAAGCAAAAAGGTCATGTTGAGGTAGAGAAGGACGCTGATCTGGTGCTGTTGGATAAGGATACGCTTGAAGTGAACTCGGTGTTTGCCAAAGGTAAGTTGATGGTAGAGAAGGGGGAAGCGATTGTGAAGGGCACGTTTGAATGAATGTTTGGTTTTAAAATAGCTTTGAGCCTTGTGGCTTTGGGCTATTTTTTTGTTGGAAATAGAATTTTTGATCAGCTGAGCAGATAACGATTTTAACGGCGAAATTCTGGATATAACGGCTAAACGTCTTCTACTGATCTTTTGCTATCCCGGAGAGACTATCTCTCGACCCACATCCGACCACAGACGGAGGAAAAAACCACCAATAGACCCTCATGTTCTTCGGGAATTCCCTATATTATAAAGATAGTTAATCATTGATAGGAGACGGTTATTCATGAAAAAAATGATTGAAATCTTTAAGAATCCTATTTTTCTAAAGTTATTCTTTGCTAATTTCACTTCGCATATGGGAAGTGTGATTGGATTGACTGCCTTTATGTTTTATCTGCTGGATCGTTTCTCCGAGCAACCTGTGTATGCTTCCCTGACTGAAATGATGTATTCATTACCCACTCTTCTTGTCTTCTTTCTTGTTGGAGTATTCGCTGACAGGATGGACCGGCAGAAAATTGCCTACCACTGTGATACGATCAGTGCGCTCCTTACACTTTTGTTATTTGGGGCCATCTTTATTGGCTGGCTTCCCCTCATATTTACGATTTTGTTTCTGCGAAGCGGTGTACAGAAGTTCTTCTTTCCTGCTGAACAGGGGATACTGCAAGGTGTGCTTTCAAAAGATGATTATTCAACGGCCGCCGGCTTGAATCAAATGGTAATGAGCTTGTTTATGTTACTTGGAAATGCTGTAGCCATCTTCGTATACTGGACGGCCGGGATCTACGGTGCAATTGCAGTCGATTTTGTTACATTTGTTATTTCTGCAATCTTAATCAGGAAATGTATCATTCCAGAAGAGGTTCGTCTTCCAAACGGCGTGCATACGTGGAAAGACTTGAACATTCAGTCTGTGAATACAGATTTTAAAGCCGGGATGAACTATATCTTGAATCACAAGCTGCTGTTATCTTTAATTGGAGGGTTTGTCGTATTTGGAATTGTGAACGGCGGATTCTCGGTCATTCCTATTTTTATATTGAAATATAAATTAGCCCCAGAGTCTTATGAAGAATATTCGATTTTATTAGGTGTCGCATTCGGTGCCGGTGTATTGATTGGCAGTATATTCTCTTCAATGCTTACTCAGAAGTTTAAATTTCATGTGTTGATAGTTGCAGGGCTGGTTATTTCCGGAACGTTTATCATCGCAGCATCTTTTGCGCCTGCGACTTGGATCTTCCTCACGATCATCTTTTTCGCTGCACTGGGGTTACCCCTCGTGAATATTGCCATCGGGGGATGGATGCCAAGCATCATCGACCCAAAAATGATGGGCAGGGTGCAAGGATGGATCAATCCTCTTATGATGCTCTCACAATCCATTACCCTGGGAGTGATTGCCTTGACATTCCCTACCATCGTAACCGTTGAAATGCTCTACTGGCTCGTCGGTGGATGTCTAATCATAGTAGGTATCTTCTACACCATCATCCTTCCTAAATATGTGAAAGAGGAAAATAATGCTCAGCCTGCCGCTCTGAATGGCTAGGAAATACCCTCTATGAATAGGAAATGACTATTCATAGAGGGCTATTTTTTTACTTTGAAAAGGCTCTTTTCGCAAAGATTGTTGTTATCTAATATAGAATCTGCCAGGCCTCTGTCAACCAGTCTATGCTGGATGGTGAGGGGAACTGCTCCGTTTGCAGCTAGCGTTCGGCCGAGCCTCCTCAGCTTAGCCGAACGGGGTCTCGGCACGACCGTACTTCCGCAGGAGTCTGCGCAGTTCCCCTCACCATCTTTAACAGAATTATCATGACAGAGCTTCAAGGTTTGAAAGAATACAATGTAAACTAGAAAAAATAATTGATTTTCCTTATAAACAAAATCATTTCTACTTACCTTAAAAGAGATTGTTTGCTAAAAAGCTTGTTTAAATGGTTTTAGATTTAGGATTCATGCTCAGAAAGTTGATTGGAGCGGAAGGAGGTTCGACTCCTGCGGGAATAGCTGGACAGTACGAAAAGCGGAGGGGCTTTGCCCAGGGGCGACAAGCATAAGACGAGTCTGCCGGAAAGGCGCTCTTTGCCTTTTTGGCAGACTTGGCTTATGACCTCGAGCCCCTAAGCCCCGTAGCTGGACAGGTGAGACCCCGGAGGCGCAGCCGAGGAGGCTCACCGCCAGCCCCGCGGAAAGCGAGCATCCTGCAGCGGAAATCAACTATTACTTTCTCCTCTACAATAGCAACAAACTTTAAGAAAAGAGCCTTTGAAAAGAATGAAAGTATTTCAAAAAAAGTATAATGATTTTATGAACGATTTTTCCTGTTTGTGCGTCTTATAAATGAACTCGCAGGCTGGGGTGGAAAGAAAGGACAGTAAAGGATGGAAGAGAGAGATCTGATCAAACGGGCGAAAAAAGGGAATCACGAAGCCTTTGCCATTCTTTTTCAAGAACATTATCCTTTTCTAGTAAAGTACTTAATGAAAGTGACAATGAATCGGGATCAGGCAGAGGAGCTTGCACAGGATACAATGGCAAAATGTGTTGAGAAGATTCATCAATACAACGGGAAATCAAAATTCTCATCATGGCTCATTTCCATCGCAACCAATCGTTATATTGATCTTCAGCGTAAAAAGAAAAGGGAACAGAACTGGCAAAATGAAGAAGTGAACGTTAGAAAATTAAAATGGGAGATGGAGTCAAAGAATGAAGAATGGAATGATGTGCTGGCAGCCTTGTCTACACTATCGGAGGATATCAGGCTCCCTATCATTCTGAAACATTACTACGGTTATTCCTATGAAGAGATTGGACAAATGACTGATGTGCCACCCGGGACAGTAAAATCGCGGGTTCATCATGGGATCATCCGGCTGAGGAAGGAGTTGAAAATAGATGAACAACCATCAGGAACATAACGATGAATTAAAGAAATTACTGGAGGACGGATTCCAGTCAATCGATGAAGACATTGACGAGAGCATCCCGTCCCTGCAGTGGTTTAAGCAATTAGTAGAAGACCGGCAAGTTGAGCTGAAAGCCAGGTTTAAGAGGGATATCACCATCTTTCTTCTTCTGGCCTGTTGTATCCTGACTGTGTTTTCCCTTACATTATTTCAAATGCCAATTCTATTTCTTCTCCTTCAAGTTGCCATCTTTGTCGGAGCCTCGATTTTTACTGCGATAACATACACGAAAAAGGTGAAAAGGATATGACAAAAGAAGAGCTCTATATTTTACCCCTTGTCATTCCGATCCTTCTGACTCAAAGCATTTACCTGTTTCTTGATGCCCGTAAGAACGGACATAACTATTGGTTCTGGGGGATATGGGGATTGATTCAGTGTCCATTTCCACTCATTTTCTATTTCATATTTGCAAAGAAGATTTGGAGAAAATTCAAGGCGGGGGAGAGGGGATCATGATTATAGTGACAACCGATTTTGTACCAGGTAAGGATGTAAAAGAATTAAAAGGATTTGTAAGGGGAAGCACCGTCCAAGCAAAGCATATTGGCAAAGATATCATTGCCGGTCTTAAGACCATTATTGGCGGAGAAATAAGTGAATACAGTGAGTTGATGGAGGAAGCAAGAAAACAAGCGATTGATCGTATGATGGAAGAAGCTTCTCAAAAAGGAGCAAATGCGGTTATTGCCGTTCGTTTAGAAACCTCGGCCGTCATGCAAAACGCTTCTGAAATTATTGCTTACGGTACGGCTGTAGTTGTGGAATAATTCTGCTATGGTGGTTCACTTATATTGGTGAAAAACATATAGTGTATAGAAAATTATCAATAAAAATAATATTGACACAATTCTCGGCGTGTAGTATGGTTATTAATGGAATAAATAATAAAAATGAATGGAGGGTTTGTGATGATGAAAGTGTATACAATTCATGGAGTACCAGCATTGTGCAATGCCAATTTCATATCATCACATAACCAGTAACTCCTTAATCATTCTGTCATACGAATATTAATGGCACAGGTTATGCATATAATCTGTGCCTTTTTATGTCCAAAAACAAAGACGGACGTTTTTAAGGCGCAACAGATCGATAGGAATTGGGAACGAATCCCTATCGGATCTTGTGATAAGAGCCTTAGGCGTCTGTCTTTTTATTGTTTAGGTGTACCAAGGACCATCCTTGATCACATATAAAAAACCTAATTTCATAAGGAGGAAAAGAATATGTTGCTCATTCAAATGAAGAAGATGATGTCTGCTGTGGAGACAGAAGGCGGATAGTGAAGAAAGTCAACAAGAGGAGGTAGTGTGGAATGTTTAGTATTTTTAAGAAATTATCGTGGTTTTTTATTGAAAATTGGAAGAGATATACGGTTGCGATCGTTCTATTGACGATTGTCGGAATCCTTGATGTGATTCCTCCAAAACTTGTAGGGAATGCCATTGATGACATTCATCTGGGTGCGATGACGTGGGAAGTCGTAGGGAAATATCTTTGGCTGATCGCCGGAATCGCCCTCATTTCGTACGCAATGACGTATGTATGGATGTATCAATTATTTGGCGGAGCGTTTCTAGTTGAACGGAAGCTTCGCGGAAAATTCATGGGACATTTATTAAAGATGACTCCGACTTTTTTTGAAAAGAATCGTACGGGAGACTTAATGGCAAGGGCAACGAATGACCTGAAGGCCATCTCGGTCACAGCCGGTTTCGGAGTATTGACACTTATTGATTCCAGTATCTTTATGTTAACGATCCTTTTTACAATGGGATTTCTTATCAGCTGGAAACTGACTTTCGCGGCGATATTACCGCTTCCGATCATGGCTATGTTGATGAAGGTGTACGGTGCGAGAATTCATAAGCGATTCACGGAAGCCCAGGATTCATTCGGTGACATGAACGATAGAGTGCTCGAGTCGATTGCAGGTGTCCGTGTCATTCGAGCGTATGTACAGGAAAGAGCGGATGAGAAGCGTTTCGCTGATATGACTGAAGACGTCTATAACAAGAATATTGGTGTGGCAAAGATTGATTCCCTCTTTGAACCAACAATAAAAGTCCTTGTCGGGTTGAGCTATTTAATCGGGCTTGGTTATGGAGCATATCTGGTGTTTCATCAATCGATCACATTAGGAGAGCTCGTTTCCTTTAACGTGTACCTCGGGATGCTGATTTGGCCGATGTTTGCCATCGGGGAGTTGATCAATATCATGCAGCGCGGGAATGCATCACTTGACCGGGTTCAAGAGACTCTTGATTATGTGCAGGACGTCCAGGATTCTGATAATCCTAAACGGATAGATTCTCCTGATCAAATCGGATTTAAGGATGTGGACTTTCAATATCCGACTTCACAGGTGTTGAATCTGTCCAGTATCAATCTTAATATCCATCGGGGAGGCACTCTTGGAATCGTCGGGAAGACAGGAAGCGGAAAAACGACTCTTATCAAGCAGCTCCTCCGTGAATACCCTGCCGGAAAAGGGAATTTATCCATTGGAGGGGTCCCGATCAGTGAATTGACCATCCAGCAGGTTAGGGATTGGATCGGTTATGTGCCCCAGGATCATGTCCTTTTCTCAAGGACCGTTAGAGAAAATATTCTGTTCGGAAGACATGATGCGACTGAACAAGACCTGGAACAAGCCATTGAACTGGCTGATTTCAAAAAGGATCTTGAAATGCTTCCTGATGGATTGACCACTCTTGTAGGAGAAAAGGGTGTGGCTCTTTCAGGTGGTCAGAAGCAGCGGATTTCGATTGCCCGGGCACTGATCAAAAATCCGGAAATCCTGATTCTGGATGACTCGCTTTCGGCTGTTGATGCGAAAACAGAAGCGAAGATCATTGACAATATACGAAAAGAACGTGAAGGAAAAACAACGATTATTACGACTCATCGTCTCTCCGCAGTTCAGCATGCAGACTGGATTATCGTATTTGAAGATGGGAAAGTGGTAGAAGAAGGGGTACATGAACGACTCCTTGAAAACGGTGGCTGGTATAAAGAACAGTTCGACCGCCAACAAGTTGAGGATTCCTCACGCGAGGAGGTGAGCGCATGAATGTCGGAAGAAGACTAACCGAATATGCCCTTATTTATAAAAAAATCATCATTGCTGCTCTCTTGATGCTTAGTGTGTCAGTAGCAGCAGAACTTGCAGGTCCTTTTATTGCGAAGAAACTGATCGATGATCATATTCTTGGAATTGAATCCACCTGGTATGAAACGGTAGAAGGGAAAGAAGCTGTATCCTATAAGGGGAAATGGTATAAACGTGATCAATATTTTTCAGAAGGTGAAACGAGAAAGGATGATATCCGTATCTTACAGGTCGGGAGAGAGTTTTATTTCGTTCCTTCCACCGTCTCCTTTGACGGAGAAAGGTCTGTCAAGTCAGGTGAAATGACGATCACGAAAGGGGATGAGTCGGCAACTTATCCCGCCGAGAAGTTGACCGGAGATGAACTGCTGCGTTTTTATAATCCTGAGATCCCGAAGATCATTCAATTGATTGCCTTTTATTTTGGGCTGCTTGTAGTCGCTGCCTTTTTCCAATACGGCCAGCGCTACTATTTACAAAAGGCGGCAAACCGGGTCATCCAGAAAATGCGTAATGATGTGTTCCAGCATATTCAGAAACTGCCGATCCGCTATTTTGATAATCTGCCGGCAGGAAAGGTCGTAGCGAGGATCACAAACGACACCGAAGCGATCAGGGATCTGTATGTAACTGTTTTATCTACTTTTTTCTCCAGCACGATTTACATTATTGGAATATACATCGCACTCTTTATACTTGATGCAAAATTAGCAGCCATTTGTTTGATCTTGATTCCGATCCTGGTTGTATGGACGTATCTGTACCGTATCTATGCGTCTAAATACAACCATATCATCAGGTCGAAAGTGAGTGATATCAATGCCATGATCAATGAGTCGATCCAGGGCATGAACATCATTCAGGCTTTCAGCAGAGAAAAGAAAACGAACGAAGAATTCGAAGAGTTGAACGAAACACATTTCAAGTATCAAAATAAACTCTTGAGCTTGAATTCGATGACATCCCACAATCTGGTCGGGGTACTGAGAAACATCACCTTTGTCGCATTCATATGGTATTTCGGAGGCGCTTCAATGGGAGTAGGATCTGTTGTCACATTAGGAGTGCTCTATGCCTTCGTTGATTACATCAACCGGTTGTTCCAGCCTGTGACAGGAATCGTCAATCAGCTGGCAAACCTTGAGCAGGCACTAGTGGCAGGTGAACGGGTTTTTCGACTATTAGAAGAAACCGGAACATCGGTTGAAGATGAGAAAATGAGCAGATATGAAGGAAATGTCAGCTTTGAACATGTATTCTTTGGGTACAAGGAAAATGAATATGTTCTGAAGGACATTACGTTTACAGCAAATAAAGGCGAAACCGTAGCCCTGGTCGGACACACGGGTTCAGGTAAGAGCTCAATCATGAATCTATTATTCCGTTTTTACGATAGTAATGAAGGGAAGATCCTGATTGATGGAAAAGACATTGTAGATATTCCCTATCAAACGATTCGGGAGCATATGGGAATTGTCTTGCAGGATCCTTACTTGTTTACGGGAACGATTGCATCCAATGTCAGTCTTGATGATCCAAGGATTTCAAGGGAAAAAGTGGAGGCTGCACTTAAAGCCGTAGGTGCTGAAAAGGTGTTTAAGAACCTTGAGAATGGCTATGATGAACCGGTGATCGAGAAGGGGAGCACCCTTTCTTCAGGGCAGCGTCAACTGATTTCATTTGCCAGGGCTTTGGCCTTTGATCCAGCAATCCTGATTTTGGATGAAGCGACTTCGAGCATTGACACAGAGACGGAAGCCGTCATACAGGAAGCGATGGAAGTCTTGAAAAAGGGAAGAACGACCTTCATCATCGCTCATCGACTTTCTACGATTAAGAATGCCGATCAAATTCTTGTATTGGATCGAGGGGAAATCGTGGAGAGGGGCAATCATGATGAACTGATGAAACGGAAAGGGCGCTATTATCAAATGTATCAGCTCCAGCAGGGTTCACAGGGAGAAATGGCGGGGTAATGGGGAAGGGCATCTGACGATTGGAGTCGGATGCCTTTATCTTTTTTTGGTAGAAAACAGTCTGAGGTACAACCAAATAGCCCCATGATTCATGCATAAATACAATTTCCTGTTAAGAAAACAGGACTTTTGTGGGATTTTGTCGTTTTAAATCGAATTTCTCTCTTAATCAATGTATAATTTAATTGATAAAAAAGTTTCATAAAGGGAGGATCCTATGATGGGATGGGCAATCGCCATTTTATTTGGGACAGCAGTCGTGCTGCTCATTTTATCGTTTATTAAAACGACACAAACCAACTCACAGCTTGAGCAACAAATAGAGCATGTTTCAATTTCAGTACTGAACGAAGTACATGAACTGGAGAAGCAGTTACGGAATATACAATTAGATGCTGAAATTACAGCACAACAGTCCGGGGCAGCACCAGCGGAATCGGAAGAACGGTTTATGCTGCGTGAGATGCTTGACTTACATAAAAGAGGGTATTCCATTGAAAGCATTGCATCCAAAAACCAGCTCACACCGAATGAGGTAGAGCACATGCTTGCTCCATACATGACAAGGA
Source organism: Rossellomorea sp. NPDC071047 (assembly GCF_050270195.1). Classification (NCBI taxonomy): domain Bacteria; kingdom Bacillati; phylum Bacillota; class Bacilli; order Caryophanales; family Bacillaceae; genus Rossellomorea; species Rossellomorea sp. NPDC071047. Next base: position 105,457 of record NZ_JBNNJT010000005.1, read on the forward strand.
AGACTGAAAGGAGCTTAGTAGCACAATGAGAGTGACGCCTAATTCATTGCGCAGTTTTGCTGCAGGTCTCTTAATCGCAACGACGTCAATCGGTGCCGTGTATATGTTTGGTCCTTCGGAAGCCAAGAGCACTGAGAAAGTTGAAACCGTTAAAACGGAGAAGCTTTCAGAAGAAGAAATGGTGAAACAGCTGACTTCAAACGGCTTTGTCATACATACAGAAGCAGAGTGGAACAAGCAGCTTTCAGCCATGACCGAGAAACAGGAAGAGAAAGTGGAAGATAAGAAAGAGGTAAAAACGGACGATAAGGTCATTTACAAGACCATATTGACTGTTTCTACCGGTATGACAAGTATCGATGTTGGAAATGCCCTGGAAAACGCAAACATCATCAAAGACGGCCTCGACTTCTACAAAGAAGTTGAAAAGCGCGGACTTGAAAATGATTTACGCCCGGGTACTTTCGAAGTAGAAAGCGGAATGACAACAGACGAAATCATATCAACTATATTTAAATAATGGCTAGTAGGGACAGGAGGCTGTCCCTATTTTTTTCGAGTTGGGACAGCCTCCTGTCCACCCCTAGTCCGAACATTTAATAGCAAATCCCCACGCGAGTTCTGATATAGTGATCGTCCTCCAGCTGTTGGTAGATGAAATCCCCTGTATCATACGTGGAGATGCTTTTTCCTTCTTCAGGAAGGACATCAATCTCTGTCCGATATTCCCCAAAGCGCTCTCCATCAGGTAAATAGGTGGGACAAACAATCGTCCAATCCATTTCTGAAGCTTTTAAGATTAAATAGGCTCTTAAATGGTCCTCAGCAGCAGTCGTGCTTCTACGTTTGGATTCATGTGACTGGAATCGATACAGACTGGAATCCTTTCTGGCTTGAAGGATCCCTGCAGTACCACAGGTAATGATTCTTTTTACTCCATGATGTCTCATTGCTTTTAAGATGATGGGCATGCTCCTTGAGAGTACATCATTTTTATCCGTATTCAAGCAGCTGATCACCGCATCACAGCCCCTAATGGTTTTCATTACATCCTCTTCATTCAGAACATCACCAGCAATATCCATACCAGATGCTTGAACATCCATTTCTTTTCTAACCAAGCGATTCACTTTATGTGTAGGCATAGCTTGTTGAAAAACAACAGAACCGACTCGCCCCGTACTTCCGAATAAAGCGATTTTCATTATTATGACCTCCTGTTTACCATTAGAAATAGTTTATCGTAAAATCCTTATTCTTTACATGATTGAGCATATCAGAATCCATACTAATAAGTGTGAAGAATGAAAAAGTCTCGAATTGAAAACTTTTGTATTGACTTATTCCTTGTATCGTTTTATGATGACATTCGTAATAGTTTTAAATCCGATAAGAATAGTGGGGGTTTTACAATGAAAAAATGGAAATTATCCATCATCATGCTAATTGCTTTGTCCATGGTATTAGCTGCGTGTGGTCAATCTAATGATAAAGAAGAATCCAGTGGTGATTCCAAAGAAAGTTCTGAAACATCACTTTACGATCAAGTGATGGAAGAAGGAGAATTACTGGTTGGAACGGAAGGTACATATCCTCCTTTCACATTCCACGACGAATCAGGGGAACTGACTGGATTTGACGTAGAGATTGCCCGTGAAGTAGCAAAGCGCCTTGGCGTGGAAGCTAAATTCCAAGAGACTCAATGGGATGCCATGTTTGAAGGATTGAATTCTAAGCGTTTTGACGTTATTGCAAACCAAGTGGGAATTCGTGAAGATCGCCAGGAGAAATATGATTTCTCAACTCCATATATTGAATCAAGTGCAGTTGTGGTTGTATCGAAAGACAATAAGGATGTAACATCATTTGAAGATATCAAGGGATTGACTTCTGCTCAATCACTGACAAGTAACTACCGCGACATCGCTGAAAAAAATGGTGCAGAAATCCAAGGTGTAGAGGGACTGTCACAATCCATCCAACTCCTTGAACAAGGCAGAGTGGACGTGACAGTGAACGATAAAATCTCAATCCTTGATTATTTAAAGAAACAGCCGAATGCCAATGTCAAAATTGCGGCTGAAGCCGAAGATGCCGGTCAAAGTGGTCTTATGTTCCGTAAAGGTAACGACAAGTTAGTGGAAGAAGTAAATAAAGCGTTAGAGGAAATGAAAGAAGACGGTACGTACAAAGAGATCTCTGAGAAATGGTTCGGAGAAGATGTATCTCCTAAGTAGTATCTACCAGGATCCCGAAGCAATGATTGATATTTTACAAAGCTCCCTGCTTCCAATGCTAGAGGGAGCTTTGTACTATTCTATCCCTCTGACGCTGATTTCTTTTGCTTTAGGAATGATCCTGGCCGTCCTTACAGCCCTTGCCCGATTGTCCAATGTATCGATACTAAGAGGAATTGCACGATTCTATGTATCTGCCATCAGGGGAACACCTTTACTCGTTCAATTGTTCATTATTTTCTATGGCTTACCGACACTTGGAATAAAGTTTGATCCGTTCCCGTCTGCCATCATTGCTTTCTCGTTAAATAAAGGTGCCTACTCCTCTGAAATCGTCCGTGCAGCGATCCAATCGATTCCTAAAGGCCAATGGGAAGCGGGCTATTCAATTGGTATGACGTATTCGCAGGCACTAAAGAGAATCATCCTGCCCCAGGCAACCAGGGTATCCATCCCGCCGCTTTCGAACTCTTTCATTAGTCTGGTGAAGGATACCTCACTTGCTTCTTTAATTCTCGTAACGGAAATGTTCAGAAAAGCACAGGAAATCGCTGCTACAAACTATGAGTTCCTGCTCATGTACATGGAAGCTGCCTTGTTATACTGGATCATTTGCTTTATTTTATCCATCATTCAAGGGCGTATCGAGACAAGACTGGACCGATATATTGCCAAGTAATATTAAAGGAGATTGAATATGATTTCCATCAAAGGATTAACCAAACGATTTGATCAATTAGAAGTATTAAAAGGAATGAATGTAGAAGTAAATAAAGGGCAGGTGATCGTCCTGATCGGCCCATCGGGTTCAGGAAAGACAACCTTCCTGCGTTGCATAAATGCACTGGAATTACCGAATAACGGAATTGTATCAATTGGAGGAACTTCCGTTGATTTCAATAAAAAGGTTTCCAAGCAAGAGCTTATTAAACTTAGACGGAAAACAGGCATGGTGTTCCAAAACTATAATCTGTTTCCCCACATGACCGCATTGGAAAACGTAATGGAAGGACCGACAGTGGTCCAAAGACGCAACAAGTCCGAAACAAAGCAAAAAGCGATCAAATTGCTTGAAAAAGTGGGACTCGGTGACAAAGTGGACTACTATCCATTCCAGCTCTCAGGAGGACAGCAGCAGCGGGTCGGAATCGCAAGAGCATTAGCGATCGAGCCGGAAGTGATGCTTTTCGATGAACCAACCTCAGCACTCGATCCTGAATTGGTAGGTGAGGTGCTAAAGGTGATGAAGGACCTTGCTGAAGAAGGGATGACCATGGTTGTCGTGACTCATGAAATGAGATTTGCCAAAGAAGCAGCCGATAAAGTCATCTTCATGGATGGTGGATATATCGTCGAAGAAGGCTCTCCTCAAGAGGTGTTTGAACACCCTAAGAACGAACGTACGAAACAATTCCTGAACTTAATACAATAAATTGTAAAAGATGAATGAGCCTCATGCTCATTCATTTTTTTTTAGGATTATGGTCATAAAGTTATGTGAGTCTAATAAACTTTTCAGAAAAAGGTTAGATTAACCGGATTAGTGGAAATATGGTAATAGAAGAGACATTTAAGGGAGGAACTAGAATGGAATATCGTATAGAACGTGACACAATCGGAGAAATGAAGGTACCCAAGGAAAAATATTGGGGAGCACAGACGCAGCGAAGTAAAGAAAACTTCCAAATCGGTACAGAGAAAATGCCCATTGAGGTTACATATGCTTTTGCACAGTTAAAGAAAGCAGCGGCCGTCGTCAATCATTCACTTGGTAAGCTATCAGATGCCAAGAAGAGGGCGATTGGACAGGCATGTGATGAAATCCTGGATGGAAAGTGGGACGCCCATTTTCCCCTTGTAGTATGGCAAACAGGAAGCGGTACACAATCCAATATGAACATAAATGAAGTCGTTTCCTATCGTGCCAATGAAATTCTCAAAGATAAAGGATCGGATGAAAAAGTCCATCCCAATGATGATGTAAACATGTCCCAAAGCTCCAATGATACATTCCCTACAGCCATGCACATTGCAGCGTATCAAGAAATCGAATCAAAGCTGTTTCCTGTCATTCAGGAATTCACCGCGACCCTAAGGGAAAAAGAAGACCAATTCAGTGACATTATTAAAATCGGCCGCACTCACCTTCAGGATGCAACACCCTTGACGCTCGGTCAGGAAATCAGCGGATGGCGTGCCATGATGGAGAAATCCTATAGTATGCTGAGAGAAAGCGTACATCAATTAGTCAATCTGGCCATCGGAGGTACGGCTGTCGGTACGGGGATTAACGCCGATCCGGAATTCGGTGACAAAGTGGCAAGTCAATTAGAAGCTCAGACAGGTATCAAGTTTGCCTCATCTGATAATAAGTTTCATGCCTTAACGTCCCACGATGAAATCGTGTACGTACACGGAGCTGTAAAAGCACTGGCAGCAGATCTGATGAAAATAGCCAACGATGTAAGGTGGTTAGCGAGCGGTCCCCGTAGTGGGATTGGCGAGATAACGATACCTGCCAATGAACCAGGAAGCTCGATCATGCCGGGTAAAGTAAATCCGACCCAGAGTGAAGCAGTGACGATGGTAGTGACACAAGTATTTGGGAACGACGCTGCCATCGGGTTTGCCGCCAGCCAAGGAAACTTCGAACTTAATGTATTTAAACCAGTAATCATCTATAACATGCTGCAATCCGTACGACTGCTTACAGATGGAATAAAGTCCTTTAACGATAAGTGTGTAAAAGGACTGGAAGCGAATGTAGAGGTAATAGAAGACTTTGTTCAAAGGTCCCTTATGCTCGTAACAGCATTAAATCCTCATATCGGGTATGAAAAAGCAGCTGAAATAGCCAAGAAAGCTCACAACAATGGCTCTACATTAAAAGAAGCGGCCATCGAATCAGGATACCTGACAGAAGAGGAGTATGATGAGTGGATCGATCCGGCAAGCATGGTTCATAATAAATAATATGAAGCGCCGGCTCCTGCCAGTGTCCCCTCTTTTTATATTAGAAAGCCCCCGGCCAAGGACCGGGGGCTTTATCCATTCATATGAAATTGCTGATTATTTTTGGTACCCGCCACCGATTTGTTGTTCAGCCATTTGAACCAGGCGTTTAGTGATTTCTCCACCTACAGAACCGTTAGCACGAGCTGTAGCATCTGGTCCTAATTGTACGCCAAATTCAGAAGCGATTTCGTACTTCATTTGGTCGATTGCTTGTTGAGCTCCTGGAGCTACTAGTTGGTTAGATGAATTGCTGCGAGATTGTTGCTGTTGCATAATCTGTCATCTCCTTAAAATGTATAAGTTTTTTTTTGGTTGGGTTAGCTGGAGTTGCACCAGCACGCTATTCCATGAGCGGCCATCTTAGTATGGTGTAACCCATCGAGTGGGGTGAGAGAAAGCTTGTTTCTGCCTTGTTAATAGGTATTATGGTTTTTTTGGGGTAATATATTCAATGTGATGACAGGGAATTTATTCCTGTTAAATACCTATAAGTTTTCTACATAAATCACCGTGATTGTAAAAAAGATACCACTATACAATGAATTAGATTGAAAGTATGGTGACACAGCATGAAAGCTTGCGCATTTTGTAATGGGATCGTTGAATACAGGGGACTATGCCAGAAGTGCGGGGACTCTACAACAGATCAGGGAAGATATTATGATTTTTATGATGAGTACAGTGCGTATATGGATATACAGCATGTACAATTAGCCGATGGCATTCCGAATAGCAGCTGCTCTGAAACATGCCTCCATCTATTCACATGCATTCGATGTGGGGAAGAAGAGGGGAAAAGCATAGATTTGACAGAGTTTTAAAGATGTCAAAAATGCCGCACTCGTGAATGAGTGCGGCATTTTTGTAATTAAGTAATTAATTTATCGAATTCTTGATTCGGATTCTGAATCAAAGAAATGAGCTTTGTTCATATCAAAAGCAAGTTCAATTGTTTGACCGGCAGCGATATCTGTACGAGAGTCAACGCGGGCTACAAACTCTTGTCCTTCTAATTGAGAGTAAAGCATTGTTTCAGCACCTGTTAATTCAGATACTTCAATTTTTGCTGTGATCTTAGCTCCTTGTGCAGTATCCAAGAATAGCGGCTCATCATGAATATCCTCAGGACGCACTCCCAGAACGATGCTCTTACCTACATGACCTTGTTCGCGAAGCACTTTCATTTTCCCTTCCGGTACAGAAACTTTGGTATTTCCAATTACGAATTTACCATCTTCAAGGGAGCCATGGAAGAAGTTCATAGCAGGTGATCCAATGAATCCGCCTACGAATACATTTTCAGGCTTATCGTATACTTCTTTAGGAGAACCAACTTGTTGGATGACTCCGTCCTTCATGACAACAATACGTGTTGCCATTGTCATGGCTTCAGTTTGGTCATGTGTTACGTAAATCGTTGTCGTTTGTAAACGTTGGTGAAGCTTGGCGATCTCTGCACGCATTTGCACACGAAGCTTAGCATCAAGATTGGATAAAGGCTCATCCATTAAGAACACTTTCGCATCACGAACGATGGCACGCCCAAGTGCTACACGCTGACGCTGACCACCTGATAATGCTTTCGGTTTACGATCTAGAAGTGCTTCAAGACCAAGGATCTTAGCCGCTTCTTGAACACGGCGGTCAATTTCTTGTTTATCGAATTTACGAAGTTTAAGACCAAAGGCCATATTATCATATACGCTCATGTGTGGGTATAGGGCATAGTTCTGGAAAACCATGGCGATATCTCGGTCTTTTGGTGCCACATCGTTTACGCGCTTTCCATCGATAGAGAAATCCCCTTTAGAAATTTCTTCAAGTCCGGCAATCATACGCAAAGTCGTTGACTTCCCGCAACCTGAAGGTCCTACAAATACGATAAACTCTTTATCTTGAATATGAAGATTAAAGTCATTTACTGCCGTAACCTTACCATCATAAATCTTGTGGATTTTTTCTAATTTTAATTCAGCCATTTTACCTTCTCCTCCTTGAAATGCAATCGTTTTCATCTATAGCCCTATTGTAGAGAAAGCGGATTCAAAACGATATGGTCAACTTGCACAAAGTTCCTTATTCCTTTTTATGCAGGTTGTCAGATTGAAAGTTCAAGCATGCGAAATAGGCTAAAATTCCACCTTGAAATGTTTTTATATCAATATTGGTTTTTTCAATGAACTTATCAATTCGATACTGTACGCTATTCCGGTGCATAAATAGTTTCTTGGCAGTCTGACTGATATTTGATTGATGCTCGAGAAAAGCCTTTACTGTGTGAATCAATTCAGGATCTTCCTGAAAGGTGTCAGCCACCTTTGTGAAAATTTGTTTCTTCCATTCCTGAGGTAAATGATGCAGGGCAAATTCAGGCAGAACCGTCACCACGGATTGAATAAATGCCTGCTTCTGCACCGTTCTGGAGAATGAAAACAATTCCCGCTCATATTTAAAGGTGAGAGGGAATTGTGGAACCTCATGATATTGTCCTATGAAATAAGAAAGACTGACGAAAAAGTCCGACTCAATCACATGGGAAATCGAGAGTAATTGCTCTTCATCCAAATTCCATTCATTTTTCTCTTCGATGAGCAACCCCATATGATCATCCTGCAATACAAGAATCGTGTTGAGGGGTAAAAGATGTTGAAACGCCTCTTTTAATAGAAGCTGGTCCAAACTCTCCTTCATTGAGAATTGAATGATACGGTATTCGCCTGCTATATTAGAAGGCATTGGCCCATTCTTATATAAATAGGTGAACCATTCCATTGAGTTGGGAGAATCATTGATCGATCCGGATGGATTTATGATCTCTTTGAACAAACAGTGCAATAACTCCATTTCCTCTTGAGTGATCTCACTTCTATCAATGCCTATGTATTCATCTTCTGCTTCATTTGTAAACCATATCTTTGTAGCTTCAAGACTGGTTGGATAATGGTTTTGAATGATGGCAGCAGGAAATTTTTTACGTAAAGATGTAAACATGTCATCCCTCTTTGTTCATTATTATAGTAAAAAAGGTTATAATGTCTATTGTACTGAAATAGTAGGATTAAGCAAAGGGTGCATGATTGCAAAAAATCACTAATTTTAATACTATTGAAGAATGAATAAATCATTATGGGGTGTCCTAAATGGAATATACTAAAGAAGTTACGAATCGAATGAAACGTCTTGAAGGTCAAGTGAGAGGCGTGTTGAAAATGATGGAAGAGGAAAAGCACTGTAAGGATGTTGTGACTCAATTATCTGCCGTACGTACTGCCGTTGATCGTACGTTAGGTCTCATCGTTGCGAAAAACCTGGAAGCCTGCATACGTGAATCGGAAGAAGAGGGCATCAATGCAGAAGATGCTATTCAAGAAGCCGTCAATATGCTTGTCAGAAGTCGATAAATACTAAAAGCTGCCGAAGGATCATTTATCCTTTTTGGCAGCTTTTTTGTTTTATTCCATTCTATTTCGGCGGTTCTTCATGTTCCGTGATTTCGATTGCTTCTTCGATGTTGGTTGTGTTTTCCCTCATGTGGACGGAGCCCCCGGACATGCCTTCGTTGATAAAACGGTCCACATCGAGAAATGCTTTTTCTTTTCCTTCGTAATTGGTATCTGGAAGGAATTGTTCATCTTTTTTCATGCTCATCAGCCTCCTTACTTTAGTTTTGGAAAGGAGGCTGAAGTTATGCATAAAGGCTCATTAATTTCTCATTTTCAGGTGAATTATGTACGTTCCATCAATCATAAACGTGGAATAGCATCAGTTCATGGAGCTGCTTCTTAAGGGTGTCTTCCTTATCAGCCGGTGGAGTGGCTCCGGTCCATTCAATTTTACCGTCTTTATGGTAATTCCCTTGATATTTTGTCCCACTGAAGTAAAAGGAAAACATCCAGCCAGGGAGCTGTTTATTTTCGAACATGCTTTTATATTGAAAATGTTGAATCATTTTTCTTCACCTCCACTATTATTGTAAACGTTTTAATACAAGCTGTGTAGGTGTGGGTGTTAAATGTATCATAAATGGAATTCTCCTCTAATAGAATTTACTGAAGAGATAGAGGAGGGACGAAGAATGAATTCGTTTATTCGTGATTTGCAAAAGGCGATCAGTGATGAATGGACAGCCTATTATTTCTATAAAGAATTAAAAGGGCGGACGAATAATCCATTATATGTAGAGTTTATTGAACATGCCCTGAAGGATGAAAAAGTACATTATGAAATGTTCCAATACCTCCATTATTTATTAACGGGAGAGTATTACGAGCATAAGAAGGAGAAGGTAGGGTTTACCACTTTTAAAGAAGGAGTCCTGCGGGCACTGAAGGATGAGCTTGAAGCTGCAGAATTCTATAGGGACATGCTGCTGGAGATTCCGAATCAACAAGCCTATAAACCACTCTTTATTGCCATGACTGATGAAATGGAACATGCTACGAGATTCTCTACTATCTACAATTCATTACGGTAAGAATGACAAAGGTTGAACCACCTGGATTCAACCTTCACTATTTTTAGCACTGAGTGTAAGGAATGTGCGGACAAGCTGTTTTCGGCGTTTGTTTTCAATTTCTTCTTCATCAAAGCTCATGGGCTTTGAATTGATTTCAAATAATACAAATCCCCCATGTTCCCGGGGAGCTAAGTCAATGGAGAACTCTCCGACATAGCCAAAGGATTTAGCAAGCTCTTCCCCACACGTTTGAACAATCTGTGAAATTTCCTTTTTGGTATGAGCGTCTGCGACTTCTTTAAGTGAAATGATCTTCCCACCGGTAGGTACATGAGTGGTGACTTCCTGGCGTTGTGACATGCGGACCCCAATGCCTATTAAACGAAAATCTTCTCCCGTGTGAAGGACTAAAATTCGGAAGTCATAACGATGATCATGCAATGTTTTACAGTCAACGGATTCCTGCATGATCCACTGGTTACTAGTAAACCATTCGCTGTATGATTGAAACAGGCGGGATAGGTTTAAGAACCTCTCCATTTTTTTAATGCTTTTGCAGAGAATACGTCCATTGTCATCGATTTCGATGAGTCGGATGCCTTTTCCTTGCGAAGCGAGAGAGTGTTTCACATATATTTTTTTATGAGAAGTAAGAAAGTTGGCTAAGGACTCTTCATTTGTGACAAGTTCAGTTTGTGGCAGGTACGGATCGAGTTCACGACTTTTGGACAGAAGCTCGTATATTTTCCATTTGTTAAAGAAATGAGGGTTGAAGAAAGGAATTTTATGTTCCCTGATAAAATGGAGAAGCTTTTCATAAGCCTGATTTTGCTCAGCATGCCTCGAGGGAACACGATTGTATATGACGTTTGGAACAGGGAATAGGCATTTCACCCATTTGTTTAGTGGCTGATTGTACATGATTCCGGAAATGGAATCACCGAAAACATCTTGAGGAGAGAAAACAAAACAGATTCCACCTGCCTGTTCAACGTCCTGTTGAATCGATCGAAATAATTCAAAATTCCCCTTGTATTTGTTCCTTTCCTCCTTACTGGCTACGATTCCGATCAGGGGAATCGCAGGAATATTCTTCTGATGGGATGAGATGGTGAAATGATAGCAATCTTTTGAATCCTTGGAAGAAAGCAGAAATGAATTCTTCGCAAACCCATAGGTCTTTATGGATTCTTCCACATGGAAAAAGGTTTTCTTCTCCCGATCATAAAGGATGTTCATGGAAGCATTTCCTCAGGATGATTCAAGCTTTGCTGAGTGAGAAAGATCCCAAATGATAAGGCAAGTTTTCTTGTTAATAAATCAAAGCTCTTCAGATGTGGGTGGGAAAAAATAGACCTTCCCGGCTTAGAGTTTGCTTCGAACATCCAAATTCGATGATTTTCGTCCACTCCGAAGTCAAAGCCGATTTCTCCAATATATCCTTCCAAATTTCGTTCGATGGCATGTGATAGTGTTAACGCTGCGTCCTTTAGAGCACATTCAATAGTTTCTCTCGCCGCTTCGTCCGGGAACAGCTCAGATAAAATTTTTACTTCTCCGCCGTTATTCGCATGGGTGGTCACACTTCCTGATCCTGCAACTTTTCCAGCCATTGCACTTACTTGCCATACTCCATCTTCACCTTTATTCGTATGAACCCTGAAGTCGATTGGCCGGTTATCCTCCTGCAACAGGGAAATTCCCTGCTGGACAATAAAAGTGTCAAGGGTTCGGTGCTTAAAGACCGTGTTGACAAGCTGCTCCAAGGACTTAAATTTCAGTAAGCGATTTTTATGATCTGCATCCCTGAACCGGCAATAATATTCTTCGGAAGAGCGGTTGTACGTAATCTTATGGATGCCGTTGCCCAGACTGCCGTTTTTCGGTTTAAGATAAATGTGATGATAGGTGGCAAGCATTCGTTCCATCTGATCAAATGATTGAAATGAATGTGTTTCCGGCAGAAGATGCTGGACGGAAGAATCGTTTTCCAGTCGTTCAAACAAATCGAGCTTATTAAAAAAACCTGGATTGTACCAGGGAATACCGTATTCGCTCTGTAGTCTCTCTTTGATGCTCTGGTAAGTTTTCCGCTTTTCACTGCGGCGGTTCGGCAGCCTGTCATAGATAACATTTGGAAAAGGAATCTCCTCGATTTCCCAACCTTCTCCAAAGTGAAAATATCCCTTTACGAGTCCGTTCTCCCAATCGATATGACGCTCTCCAAACACATAAGGAATGACTCCAAGGGATGATTGAACAGATAAAAGTTTTTTGAAGAAATGGGAACGCTCACCAATCGGGCTTAAGCTAAAGCTTGTGAATCCTGAGGTGAATATGCCAATGAGCACCCCTGCATATAAACATTCCTCTTTACAAAAGAGAGAAAGGGACTTTACTTTAGAAGGAAGATGTAACTTCCCGGCTAAACCTGAGCTAATGCCAATCACGTTACGTCCATTCGGATGGCGCTTACATACCGCGGATTGCCTTGCAGTTCCAAGGATTACTGTATTAGGGAATTTTTTTTCCTCCAGCTTGAAACCAGAGGGGAGGTATAGAAGGCATTCTTCATCTTGGAATTGTTCTATTTTATACGTTTTAAGCATTAGAAATCACCTCGTCTTAAGGATGTTAGTGATTGTGATGCCAAGAACTCACAATAATCTAATGGAGCATTGTATAAGGATGGCAGTTTCTCAGGTCCAAGTGCATCTACTACTTTATGTCCCGGCTTAGAATTCATATCGAGAATCCACAGTGATTGATCCTCACCAATAATAATATCAACCCCGATTTCAAACAGAGCTGAAAAATGTTCTTCAAGTAGTAAAGGCATTTCTTCCATAATGTCAGTGAGTTCTCCTTCAATATTGTCCCAAGTAGAATCGTGAAGAGTCATCCAATCAATATATGATTTATATGAAGCTCCTCGACTGATATTGGTCAGAATTGCCTGCTGTTCCCCTACACGGATCGCCCGCTGAAATTCTCTCCATTCTCCATTAGCGTTTTTATTCAAAAGAATGCGCAGATCAAAAGGTGCATTCTCTTTCGTCAGATTGAGAATCCGTTTTTGGCAAATGAACGTATGCTGCAGAAGGATTCGATTAACCCACTTAATAAAGATTTCTTTCCTTTGGAAGGATTGTTCCCTGATCCCTTCCTTTTTCGTTGTTCGAACGACTATGCCCCCCTGGCTTTCAACAAGATGATAAATGGCAAATCCATGAGCCCCATCCACTGGTTTGATCATTATATCTTTATGTTCAGTAAGTAGATTAAATAAATGATTTCCGTCGGTAACAAGATATGTTTCGGGAATGTAAGGGGAGATTGGCGTCTTTTTAAGTTTTTCGTAAAGATGCCATTTGTTTGGTAATCCATAACCGAGAAATCGAATGTGTCTCTGGTTCTTTAACCACTGAACGACGGCCTTTGCCTGCTGGGATAGTATATCCTTTTGGTAATACGTACGATCGTAGATATATTCTGGAATTTCAAAGGCTTCATTTTCCCAGGATTGTGATTCTTTATTGAAATAGAATCCATCCACCGTCTCGTTTAAAGGAGAGATTCCTTTGGGGGAGAACAGATAAAGATCAATCGGATAAGAGACGGATTGTTTCGCTATTCCAAGAAAGTAGTTGTTCGTTATTTGTGGAGTAAGGGTCATAATGCCCAATGATTGGTTCATCGTTTTAATCCTCCTTGTTCATCCATTTTGTGAAACTATATTCATAGAATGCTTTAACCGAAGGACGAATCCGGTCGTTTTCCAAGTATGTTCGTTTAGAGGGTTTGGAATTGACTTCAATCAGCCAGGGCTTCCCGCTTTCATCGATGCCGACATCAATGCCAAGCTCGGCGAAATGCCCTTCAACCGTGTCAGAAAGGAGTCGGGCAGAAGACGTACATAACACCTTCATATCATTTAGAATCCCAACACCTCTCTGGGGTGAAAAATGAGATTGAAGGATTGGAAGAGGTTTTGCGATTCGTCCTCCCTGATCGACATTCGCTACGAATTGATCATGAGAAGCAATCCGGGCGACAGAAGAAACGATTTCCCAGTGTCCCTTTCCATTCAAGTGACAAAGAAATCGAAAATCCAATTGCTGATCTTCCACTGTAAGAAAAGGAATGGTTTCCTGAACCAAATAAGAAGAAGGGTTGCACCAGGATCGGATTTTCCTATAGAGTGCAGAGTAGGTTGAGAAAGAAAGTGGACTCTGTGATGTGAAAGAATTTTGGTGCATGATAAAATCATTCTCTCTTTTTTGGATACGCATGATGTAGCGTCCCCTGCTACCGTTTACCCCCTTAACGAAAACATCCTTATATAAGGAAAGCATTTGCTCCAATGAATCGAATCCCTGCACGGTTTTGGGCAGGTGATGGGCGAGTGACGGGCTATCTTTCAGCGCATTGTAAACGTCGTCTTTAGATAGAAACCCAGAATTGAAAACGAGAATGTCCCGTTCTTCAGATTGAGTGAGGGCTTTTTCAAAGGAAGGAGTCTTTTCTACCTTTCTTGAATGACATCGATTGTAAATGATGTGAGGAGCAGGAAGTGTTTTAAGCTCCCAGTCTTGATCAAGAAATACAACCCCTTCAGAGAGGTCTCCGACAAAAGAAGAGAGCGGAATAAGATAAAAGAATCCACCTTTTCGTTGAAACCAGCTCTGACACTCTGTAAAATATTCTTTTAAAGAGTGTGAATGTAATGTGTTCAAAGAAAATTGGTTGATTAGTAGGGCCACAACCGGTCCCATATGGATGATGCTATGCCTTGAATCGATGTATATCCATATGTTTTCCAGATTCGGTATGGAAGAGAATAATGAATCGCTTGTTTCTAACATAATCTGTAAAGAATCGGATGGATCTTCCCTGCATGTTACGTTTAGGGAAGAGTTTCCACATTTCAGTATCATGTTCCGTTCAAAAGGATATCGATTCATCATCTGCTTCGGTATAATCAAGTGATGATGATCATGATGATGTATATGCGAACTAAATGAACATTTTATCTTCATCAGGCATTCCCCGTTTGCATAACCCGTAAGAATGATTCTATAATGATTTATTGGGCTAATGTTGATATAGCATTCTATGTAAAGCAATGCAAAATGTTCAAACAAGAGAGGTAGAAAAGGAAGGTGCAATCATGCTGGATGCTTTCATCCTAATACTGTTCATGGTTTTGATTGGGGCCCTTATTGGAGGAGTCACCAATTCATTAGCCATAAAAATGTTATTCAGACCTTATAGGGCTTACTATATCGGAAAATTTAAAGTACCATTCACACCAGGGTTGATTCCAAAACGCCGTGGAGAATTGGCAGAACAACTCGGGAAAATGGTGGTCGATCATTTAATCACTCCTGAAAGCCTTCAGAAAAAAGTTATGAACGAAAATTTTCAAAATGATGTAACCCACTGGCTAGCGGAAGAATTACAACCTGTCTTCACTTCGGACAAAACCGTGAATGATTGGCTGGACATCCTGCAAATCCCTGTATCCTCCGATCGTCTTAATGAATGGCTGGAAGAGTGGGTAGCTGTAAAAATGAAAGATACGAAAGCAGCCTACACCTCTAAAAAGCTGGAAGAGGCTCTACCTGAAAAATGGCAGGAAAAAGTGGAAGAAAGTATTCCGAAGCTTGTTGACTTTATCGCAAATCGTGCGGAAACTTATTTCACAAGCCCAGAAGGAAAAATGAAAGTGAAGATCATGATCGACGATTTTCTTAAAGAACGGGGCATGCTTGGAAACATGCTGGGAATGTTCCTCGGTAACACATCGGTTGCGGACAAAGTACAGCCTGAAATCGTAAAGTTCATCAAGCATGAAGGAACCCAGGAAATCCTGTTCAATCTGCTGACAAAAGAATGGTCCAAACTGAAACAAATGAAGCTTGATGAGTTCATCGATCGATTACCGGAAGATGATCTGATTCAGACCGTCCAGGCATCCCTGGTCAAACTCGTCAACATCGAAGGCCACATGGGGAAACCGTTAAGAACCTTTCTTGAGCCGCATAAGGATTCCTTCTTCAACCTCCAGCTCCCGAAATGGGTGGACAGAGGGACGGACCTCTTATCGAAGAAGATTCCGAACCTGATGGAGAAGATGCACCTGCAGCATATTGTGCAGGAGCAGGTTGAATCTTTTTCAGTTGGAAGACTGGAGGAATTGGTTCTAGGCATTTCCCGTCGTGAATTCAAGATGATTACTTATTTAGGGGCATTACTTGGAGGGGTGATCGGAATCGTTCAAGGAGTCATAGCCCTCTTTATCTCTTAATTCAACAGGGCCTAAGGGTCCTTCCTAGAATTTCACTCTATAGTTTGTTATAGTGGTGTAGGAAACATAGAGTGAAATAATAGGAGGTACGTATTTTGGCTATTAACTTATACGATCAAGCGAACGAATTGGAAAGTGCTTTACGTCAAAGCGATGAATTTCTACAACTGAAGAAGATGTATGACGAAGTAAACAATGACGAATCTGCTAACAAGATGTTTGAAAACTTCAGAAACATTCAAATGAATCTTCAACAAAAACAAATGAGCGGTGAAGAAATCTCTCAAGAAGAAGTAGAGCAAGCTCAAAAAACAGCTCAACTTGTTCAACAACACGAAGTAATTGCAAAGCTTATGGAAGCTGAGCAACGCATGAGCATGGTCATCAATGACTTGAACAAAGTCATCATGAAGCCGCTTGAAGAACTTTACGGTTCAATGCAGAAATAATATGGCAATGAAAAGGACTGACTTCCAGTACGGGGGTTAGTCCTTTTTTTGTGGATATAGCAGTGGAAGAGAAAGGGCAGGATTTTAACATATGGTGTCTGTTTTGGAGCGTTGGTTTTTTGTAATGTATTTTTATCATATTTTACCAAATGACGCATAAAATCGTCAAAACGACGCGAAAAATAGAAAAAGGACGCATAAAAAATATAAGCGACGCAATAACCTTCAAAAACGACGCAATAAGTTCAGAAAACGACGCCATAAAATTGAGAGGGCATTATTGAAAGTTAATTATGGATGAAATGTAGGGGATGATCGACTACGATGCACGTCAAGATATTTAATAATGTAAATAAGTAGGCACTTTTTCCATAAATTCGCTAAAATAAGAACACTTTTCAGTTCTAAGCGATACTGCAACAAGAACTTTTCATCCAGTTGATGAGTGCCACTCGCTATAATTTGCGAATTGCTCCCACCCCTTGTCATATTTGTCTCCCATCCTTCATAAAAGTAAAGAAAGGGAGTAGACAACATATAGGGGGGACACCGATGATGATCTATAGAATGCTGGCGTTAAATATTGATGGAACGATTGTAAATGAAAACGGAAAAATTGCGAGAGAAACAAAGGATGCAATTGAGTACGTTCAAGATAAAGGTGTAACGGTCACATTGGTAACAAGCAGGAGCTTTGCTTCAGCTAAGAAAGTAGCCAAGGCCCTTAAACTCAAAACCCCGCTTGTTACACATAGTGGGTCCTACATCGCTGGTGAGTTTGAAAAACCGTTGTACGTAAAAAAGATTGCCGAGGACATTACGTATGAAATCGCTCAATTCCTTGAAGGTTTCTCAAGCCAAGTAGCTCTATCCCATGAAAAGAGGTCAATCATTGGCAAAGCCAATTCCCAGGCAAGGGAGATGGCAAAAGTCTCATGGCAAAGAGAGTCGAAATTACTTTATAGTAAGCAGTTTGTGGATCGTGTGAGTGATCATCTATTGGAGAATCCAATGTCGGTTCCAAAGATATCGGTTGTCATGGAGCATCGTGAAGATGTATGGGACGTCGTCGCTTCTCTAAAAGGAATGTATGAAGAAGTGGACGCCATTCCGACATCCGACTATAAACTTGATATCGTACCAAGGGGCGTATCTAAGCTTCGAGGGTTAATGTATTTATCTGAACGCCTTGGAGTGAAAAAGGATCAAATCGTGATGGTTGGATCGGGGCTGGATGACATCGACTCCTTGGAATGCTGTGGTCTTGGGGTAGCTATGGGAGACGCGCCTGGACAGGTGAGAGATGCAGCGAACTGGATTACACGGAGCCAAAGCGAAAAAGGCATCCCATACTTTGTAACAGAGCTATTCCGTAAGCAGCACCCGATTCCATTCCTGAAAAAAATGAACATCATTAAATCATAAACCGATACACCCCGCTTTTCTATTGGAAAGCGGGGTGTTGTATTTATTTGAAAGGGACTCCATGCCATTGACCATCCCACCCCATTCTGTACACTTATAAAAGCTTATTAGATTTGGTGAAAGGTGATTAGAACGTGAATGTTTTGATAAAAGGAGTCGAGGATGAGCGTTTTGAGCGCCCCCTGCGATTGATTGCTAATTTATTTTTTGAAGAATCCGTGATTCACTTTGGCTCTTGTGATGACATGGATCTTCAAATCAAAATAGAACTTACAATTGAAGAAAAGATAGAAGCAAAAGCTGTGTTGATAAATCCGTCTTCTGATAAATTATACACTGCGACCTATGAACGAGGCTGGACTTCATATGAAAATGAAAAAGAACGATTCAAACAGCTGAAAACTGCAGTATCTCATGTATATCTGAATGTTCTTCAAGACCTGACTGGAATCAGGCAAAAGTGGGGGATCTTAACAGGGATCCGTCCTACCAAGCTTTTACATAAGCAGACTCAGCTTGGGATCCCCCAAGAGGAGATTCATGCGAAATTGAAAGAGGAATACCTTATTACCGATGAAAAGATTCAGCTAATGCAAAACATCGTGGACCGGCAGCTTTCGGTTGTACCGGATCTCTATGATCTCCAGCATGAAGTGAGCATCTATATCGGAATCCCGTTTTGTCCTACCAAATGTGCGTATTGTACTTTT
Organism: Rossellomorea sp. NPDC071047; assembly: GCF_050270195.1. Classification (NCBI taxonomy): domain Bacteria; kingdom Bacillati; phylum Bacillota; class Bacilli; order Caryophanales; family Bacillaceae; genus Rossellomorea; species Rossellomorea sp. NPDC071047. Next base: position 124,059 of record NZ_JBNNJT010000005.1, read on the forward strand.
CCTGCATACGCGATTCTCGGTAAACAAGGGCGGGTAGATTCCTTCCTGGCCGGTCTTCACTATGAAATCCAGGAAATGGGACGCTGGCTCAAAGAGAATAACGTCAAGATTACGACGATTTACTATGGCGGAGGGACACCTACTTCCATCACGGCAGAAGAAATGGATGCCCTATATGAAGAAATGTATCGATCATTCCCAGATGTGGACTCGGTAAGGGAAGTGACGGTAGAAGCAGGAAGACCGGATACGATTTCCCCAGATAAACTGGAGGTACTAAAGAAATGGAATATCGACCGCATTTCCATCAACCCTCAGTCGTATACACAAGAAACATTAAAAGCGATCGGTCGTCATCACACAGTGGGAGAGACCATCGATAAATTTCATTTATCCCGCAACATGGGAATGAACAACATCAACATGGATCTCATTATCGGACTTCCAGGTGAAGAGCTTCCAGAGCTTCAGCATTCATTGGATGAGACCGAGAAGCTTATGCCGGAATCGTTGACCGTCCACACACTGTCATTCAAGCGGGCGTCTGAAATGACGAAGAATAAAGACAAGTATAAAGTGGCAGACCGGGTGGAAATAGGGAAGATGATGGACCTTGCCGAAGAGTGGACCAAGGCACACGGCTATGATCCCTATTACTTATATCGTCAGAAGAACATTCTGGGTAACCTCGAAAATGTCGGCTATGCTCTCCCAGGGCAGGATAGCCTATATAACATCATGATCATGGAAGAGGTCCAGACCATCATCGGCATCGGCTGTGGCGCTGCAAGTAAATTCATCGATCCGAAGACCGGAAAGATCACGCACTTTGCCAATCCGAAAGAGCCAAACGCCTACAACCTTGGATTCAAAGAATATACCGATAAGAAGATCAAGATCTTAAATGACTTATTTTCATAAAAAGAAGCTGTTCAGATTTCTGGGCAGCTTCTTTTTTATACCTATCGGATTGTTGTTTATACATATAAAGTTATCGGAATTTTTCAATAATACTTAAAGGAATACTTCTGAAAAGGTCGAATTAGTAAGGTAGACATAGAAATCAATCAATATTTTTGTAAACGCTTACCAAAATTGAGGGGAGAGATCGAATATGATGCAAACACCTCTGCTTCTGACACAAATGATTGAACGAGCCGAAAAGTATTTTCCTAACAAAGAAATCGTTTCACGCACTGAGTCCGGCATAAGCCGCTTCACGTATAAACAGTGGGGAGAAAGAACACGAAGACTTGCAAGCAGCCTATCAAAACTCGGGGTTGAAGAAGGGGATAAGGTCGGCACACTTGCCTGGAACCATCATCGACATCTTGAGTCCTATTTTGCGATTCCTTGTAGTGGGGCTGTCCTACATACGATCAATATTCGTTTATCACCTCAGCACATCGTATATATCATCAATCATGCAAAGGACCAGGTATTGCTCATCGATTCAGACATTGTACCGCTCATCGAAAAAATCAAAGACCAGATTCCGACGGTCAAAGCCTTCATTGTAATGACCGATGGTGATTTGCCGGAAACCACTTTGGAACCCGTTTATCATTATGAGAGATTGCTGGAGGAAGGCGACCCTTCTTTCCAATTCCGGACAGACATTGATGAGAATGCTCCTGCCGGGATGTGTTACACATCAGCCACAACCGGAAATCCGAAAGGGGTCATTTATTCTCATCGTGGAATCGTCCTGCATGCCATGGCGCTGGGGCTTGCGGATACCACTGGTGTCTGCGAAAGAGACGTGGCTCTGCCAGTCGTACCGATGTTCCATGTAAACGCATGGGGACTTCCGTTCGCCTCTGTATGGTTCGGGACAAAGCAGGTTCTGCCTGGACCATATTTCACTCCCGGATTGCTGGCACAGTTAATGCAGGATGAGAAGGTAACCATCTCTGCAGGGGTCCCTACCATTTGGCTTGGTTTGCTTAATGAATTAGAGAAAAATGAATATGATCTCTCCAGTCTTCGTTCCGTTCTATGTGGGGGATCGGCGGCCCCTAAAGGAATGATCAGGACCTTTGAAGAGAAATTCGGTATTCCCTTCATGCATGCATATGGAATGACGGAAACAAGTCCACTTGCCGTGATCGCTGCTTCGAAAAGTTATCATGATGATCTTTCTCCTGAAGAAAAGCTTGAATTGAAAGCAAAGCAAGGGATCCTCGTCCCTGGATTAGACATGAAAATCGTCGGGAAAGACGGAGAAGTGGCTTGGGATGGAAAGGAAATGGGAGAACTTGCCCTGAGAGGTCCATGGATTGCATCTGAATACTATGAAGACGAAAGAACGAAGGAAGCATTCCGTGATGGATGGCTATATACAGGGGATGTGGTCACCATCGACGAAGAGGGCTACATTAAAATCGTTGACCGCACAAAGGACTTGATCAAATCAGGTGGAGAATGGATTTCTTCTGTGGACATTGAAAATGCACTCATGGCACATGAACATATCTTCGAAGCAGCGGTAGTTGCAGTTCCCCATGAAGAATGGCAGGAACGCCCGATCGCATGTGTGGTGTTAAAAGATTCGGGAAAAGGAAATGTATCCAAAGAAGAAATCATGGACTTTCTGAAACCACAGTTTGCCAAATGGTGGCTGCCGGATGAAATCCTGTTCCTTAATGAGATTCCAAAGACGTCAGTAGGTAAATTTTTGAAGAGAGCATTGCGGGATCAAGTGCAAGATAAGATGGAACAAATATAAATCGTATGGGAGGTCGGTCCGAAGTCGGCCTCTCATTTGAATTATTATACTATTCAAAAAAATGATTCCTAAAAATAGGATATTACGCTATGCTAGAAGAAAGGGGAGGGATTTTTTTGACAGTGTCAAATCAATACGAAACAGTTAGATTACATAAAGAAGGTAAGGTGGCAAGGCTTCAGCTGAACCGGCCACAATCACTGAATGCGTTGGATGCAGGGCTTATGGGGGAGCTCCTGGCTGCGTTAAAAGAAGTAAAAAATGACCCATCGATTTCTTTATTGGTACTGACAGGGGAAGGAAAGGGGTTTTCTTCTGGAGGAGATATTAAATCCATGCTTTCCTTAAGCGGGGAAGAACAGTTCTCAAGTATTATGGATACCATCAGTGAACTTGTGATGACGCTGTACACCATGCCGAAAATTGTCCTAACAGGTATACATGGTGCTGCTGCAGGTCTTGGTTTCAGTCTGGCGCTTTGCTCTGACTATATTTTGTGTGAAGAAGACAGCAAGCTCGCCATGAACTTTATCGGCATCGCACTGATACCGGATGGAGGAAGTCATTTTCTTCTGCAAGAGCGCTTGGGAACACATAAAGCCAAACGATTGATTTGGAACGGTAAAGTATTGGAAGGGCAAGAGGCTCTTATGAAGGGACTGGTTGACGAAGCGATTCCTTCCGGGAAATTGGAAGAAGGCATCGAACGCTATACGAAACAAGCATTAGGTGCACCGACGAAAGCGATGCTGAAAACGAAAGAAGTATATGTCACATTAAACAAAGACAGACTTCAACGTGCACTTGAGCTGGAAAAAGAAGGGCAATGGCTCATGCGTCAAACATCGGATCACCAGGAAGGCATTCGAGCATTTGTGGAAAAAAGACGACCTGAATTTAAGGGAGAATAATAGTTGAAGAGAACTAACCTGGAGGGTTGGTTCTTTTTTTCTTTTTACATTCAATCCATTTAATTTAAAAATGCATTACAAGCCACGAAAGTGACCCGTAATGCAGGATGTAAGCCTTACACATGAAACAACAATAGTTTCCCAAGAGGAGAGGTACAGCGATGGGTATGATTGGAATACCCCTTATCTTCTAACATAGATTCTCCCATTTTCTTCGCGTCGCTGTCGGATGAAGCTTCGAATGATTCATCAAGAATCTTTTTTCCGTCTTTTTCAAAAACCGTTAATTTGTATACTTTCATTGTGATATACCCCTTTGTATAGAATTCATGTACTCTTTTATTTTTTCATATTATCATTTTTTTGGGAAGTCTAAATACTTTGATAAATAAAAAAGAGGGAAAATGAAACCTTTCTTGGGTAGAATCGTAGAGTACTAGAGAGATAAAAAGGATGCTCGTTTAAGGGTGTAGGAGGGGAATGCTGAAATGAGTTTGAGTATACAACAGGTGACCAAACGCTTTGGACAATTTACAGCAGTAGATCAGCTGTCACTGGATATCCCACCGGGAGAAATGTTTGGGTTCCTGGGCGCGAATGGGGCCGGGAAGACGACGACATTTCGAATGGTGTTAGGGTTGTTAGATGCATCGGAAGGTCAGATTACGTGGAAAGGGAAAAAGATCGATTATTCCACAAGTCCGGAAATTGGATATCTGCCTGAAGAAAGAGGACTTTATCCAAAAATGAAGGTGAGCGATCAGATCGTCTACCTGGCACGTCTTCGTGGGATGGAGAAAAAGACCATCCTGAAAGAACTGGATTACTGGCTGGATCGATTCAATGTTCCTCAAAACGTCAATAAGAAAGTAGAAGAACTTTCAAAAGGGAATCAGCAAAAAATACAGTTTATCGCATCGGTTATCCATAAGCCGAGCTTACTGATTCTCGACGAACCGTTCAGCGGTCTGGATCCGGTTAATGTTGAACTGTTAAAGGATGCGGTCCGGGAAATCAAGAATAATGGAACGACAATCGTGTTCTCCAGTCACCGCATGGAGCATGTAGAGGAGCTCTGTGAAAGCCTGTGTATCATGCATAAAGGGCGTCCCGTGGTGCATGGTGGCTTGAAGGAGATCAAACGTTCCTTTGGGAAGAAGAATGTGGTGATTCACTCCGATTTTGATCTTCTACATCTAAAGGATTTGAAAGGTGTGACGAAGCTGAAAGAAACAACGGAAGGAGTTCTTCTTCAGGTCGAGTCTGAGGATGCTGCCCAAGGTGTATTTCATGATGTTGTTCAAAAGGGATTCCTTCGTAAATTCGAATTAGAAGAACCTTCCCTGAACGATATTTTCATAGAAAAGGTGGGAACTTCTTATGAATAATTTCTTCTTGATCCTTAGTCAGTCCTATTTTTCAAAGCTTAAGGCAAAATCTTTTATCATTTCCACCGTCATCATTGCCGCTGCCCTTGTATTACTGGCCAATTTTGACAGTATCATTTCGAACTTCAGTGATGATGAAAAGAGTAAAATAGCGGTTCAGGACGAAACGGGCAACCTGTATGATCCGCTAGTGCAGCAGATGAAGGTCATGAATAGCGAGATCGAGCTGGAACCTGCCACCCAATCGATGGAAGAAATCGAAAAGAATATAGAATCTGAAGAATTAAAAGGATTACTCATTTTGAGTGAAAGCCCTGAAGGTCTTCCACAAGCTCTGTATAAATCCAATTCACTATCAGAGTCCAATGTGACCGGGGAATTACAAGTCGCCCTGCAAAATGTGAAGTCTTCACTGGCTGCAAGTAAATTAGAGCTTTCAGGTGATGAACTGGCACTGTTAAGCGGTCCTGTTGCCTTTGAAAAGGAAGCCCTTATTGAAGGAGCCAAGTCTGAAGAAGAACTGAGTCAGGCGAGGGGTATAGTATATGTTCTATTATTCTTTATTTATTTCTCTGTCATTGCTTACGCCAATATGACGGCCATGGAAGTCGCCACAGAAAAAAGCTCGAGAGTTATGGAAATCCTAATATCCAGTGTGTCTCCGGTTAAACAAATGTTTGCCAAAATCATTGGAATCGGCCTTGCAGGGTTAACACAGTTAGCCGTAATCCTGGCAGTGGGATATTTTACAATGATTCAAAAGAAAGATGAACTGGTCGGAGATTTCTTCGAAGGATTCGGATTTGAATCTTTATCAGTAGGTGTCATTATCTATGCAGTCATCTTCTTTTTATTAGGGTATTTCCTGTATGCCACCCTGGCTGCATTACTCGGATCTCTTGTCAGTAGGATAGAAGATGTACAACAGATGATCATGCCGATGACCTTCTTGATCATGATTGGATTCTTCATCTCCATGTTCGGTCTTGGGAATCCGGAATCCAGTTTTGTGACGATTACTTCGTACATCCCGTTTTTCACACCTATGGTCATGTTCCTTCGAGTAGGGATGCTGAATCTACCAGTGTATGAACCAATCATAGGAATAGCGGTCCTTCTCGCGACGATTATTATTCTTGGAGTATTTGGAGCAAGAGTGTATCGCGGAGGAGTGCTATTGTACGGGAAATCTAATTCATATAAAGATATTAAAAAAGCAATTGATATAACATCGAAAAAATAAATCGATAAAGGCTGTCTCCGTCGTCCGGGGCAGCCTTTCTCTATGAATCGCGTAAAATGTTGAATATATACTGAAATTATCGCCGGTTTTAGGATATAATGAAAGAATATAAGAACATATATTCGTAGTGCAGGGAGGGAAACTCATGGGGAAGATTCAGTTTTTTCATGTAGCAGATCTACATCTGGATAGTCCTTTTATAGGACTAAAACATTTACCTAAGGACGTGTTCGAACGAATACATAATAGTACCTTTGCCTCTTTTGAAAAAGTGGTAAGGGAAGCGATTCATAGACAAATTGACTTCATGATCATCAGCGGAGATCTGTTTGACGAGGAAGATCGCAGCATTCGTGCGCAGGCGAAATTATTAAAGCAATTCAATCTGTTGCATTCAAACAACATTCCTGTATACGTCGTTCACGGGAATCATGATCATCTTGGAAGTTATCGATTAGACCTCGATATGCCGGATAACATACATATCTTCAGCGAAGAAACAGAAGTGAAACAGCTTACTGTAAAGAACGGGACAACTGTCGACATCGTCGGGTTCAGCTATGATACAAGACATATCCAGGAAAGAAGGATTGCTGATTATCCCAAACGTTCCATAGAACGCTATACGATAGGCATCCTCCATGGAAGCGAAGGAAGTGTGCATTCTTCTCATGAAACGTATGCGCCTTTTGCGATAAGGGAGCTATTGGAGAAAAATTATCACTACTGGGCTTTGGGGCATATCCATGAGAGGCAAATTCTGCACGAAGAGCCTTACATCGTGTATCCAGGTAACATCCAGGGAAGACACCGGAAAGAGACTGGTGAAAAAGGATGCTATGAGGTGACACTTGATCAACACCACACAGAATTAACTTTTATCCCCACTCACGACTTGATGTGGAAGACATGCACGGTATCCCTTCAAGGTATCAAGCGCTTTGGTGAAATTTTTCAGCGTATCCAGCAAGCACTGGAATCTCTTGAAGAAGCGGATGTGATCATTGAGGTTATCTTGACGGATGATGAATCACTGCCTCATGACATGGCGGGCAAAATAGAAAATGGTGATCTACTGGAAGCATTGCAGTCAGAATACGAAAGTCACCAGGGTTTGAAGTGGATTCATTCCATAAGATGGAATCATACACAAGGGAGTCGGCGAATGGAACAGGATCCATTCTCTCAGGAAGTAATGGAGACCCTGGAAAGCATGGGTGAAGAAGAGTGGAAGGATGCCTTGGCAGAAATGTATGAGCACCCATCTATTTACCGCTTTCTGGACCCCTTGAAGGAAGAAGAGAAGAGATCTTTAATAGAAGAAACAGAGCACTTGTTACAAAATAAAGGCTGAACGTGGAGGTGAATGGGATGAAACTGCTCGAACTTCATATTTATGGATACGGAAAAATACAAAACAAGCACTATACGATTAGTGACCTTCAACTATTTTATGGGGAAAATGAAGCTGGAAAATCAACGATTATGTCGTTCATACACAGCGTTTTATTCGGGTTTCCGACGAAGCAGCAATCCCTGCTCAGGTATGAACCGAAATCCTTTAAAGAGTATGGCGGAAGAATTCTTTGCCAGGTGGAAGGACAAGGGCTTATCAGTATCGAGCGGGTTAAAGGGAAAGCCACAGGGGACGTGACCGTTCAATTCGAGGACGGAAGAACAGAAGGAGAAGAAACACTTCAACAACTCCTCGGAAATATGGACAGGACAACTTACCAAAACATATTCTCATTCAACCTCGAAGGGCTGCAAAACATTCAGCGCCTCAAAAAAGAAGAACTGAACCGCTACCTATTCTCTGCAGGCTCTACAGGGACGGACCTCCTTTTACAAATGGAACAGGATTGGCAGAAAGAGAGGGAACAGTTGTTTAAGAAATCGGGAAGAAAGCCGATGGTCAACTCAGTTTTGACACAATTAAAACTCCTTGAAAAACAAGTAAAGGAAGGAAAAGAAAAAAATGATCAATACCGTCCTCTCATAGTGAAGCAAAAATCATTAGAAAACCGGATTTCATCCTTGGAGAAAGAAAAGGCATCTCTTGCTGAAAAGAAAGAAAACCTGATTTCAGTAATTGAAAACTGGGATACTCTCACTAGCTTCAAAAGAGTGGAGGAGCGGCTTTCCCAATTGGAAACAATTGAGTTTCCTGCAAAAGGATTAGAGCGTTTAAACGAACTTAAAACGGAAGAAAGGCAAGTATCGGCATATCTTGAAACCTTGGAGACGAAACATGGAAATTTGCACAACAAATTAGAATCAGAAGAGATTGATCCTTCTTTAATTGAAGACATTCCTTTTATAGAAAAGATATTGTCTCAACAATCTTTTTATATGAAATGGAAAGAAGAAAGCAGTGAACGGAGCAGAGAACTAAAAACGGTGCGTAGTAAGATCAACGATACAATCCGTGAATTGGGATTACCAATAGAGGTGGAAGATATCCCGACACTGGATACTAGCTTAATGATGTCTGACCGTATTCAAAATGCACTGGACCAGCAATCAAAGCTCCTTCACGAACGCGAAAGCTTCCAGAAGCATTACGAAGAGGAAGAAGGAGAACTTCACAACATAGAAAGGAAATGTGATAGCTTAGAGGATAGGCTGATGGAAGAAGATGAGTATCAAGAATTGCAAAGAAAGGTGAAGATTGAATCTTCCCGGCAAGCTTCACGGGACCAGACAAATTGGATGAACCTGCAACTAAAAGAGGCAGAAGAACGTTTCGGCAGAAAAAAGTCCTCCTTCACCCGGCAGCTTTTCCTGATAGGTGCAGCACTCCTTCTTTTATTCGGGATGGGGTCATGGGCAATCGTGAACGGGAATGGGCTCTTTGTCGGGATCAGCTTGCTTCTTTTCATTGTTGTGGCTGCATCCGGAATGCAGGCGAGGGGGAATCTGAGAGAAGAATCCAGCACACTTCAACAAACTAAAGCAAGAGCAAAAGAGTTTCAGCCTGAGAGTCAATTGGAATTTCACTCTCTGGATAGGGCTGAGCAAAGCTTAAAGCAGCAAATGGAGTTGAGGAACGAGTGGAAACAGCGAATTCTTTCACTAGAAGAGCAACAGGCGAAACTTCGGAAGCTCCATGAAAAACAGAAGGAAGTAGAGAAAGAAATTGTTTCAGGAGAACAAAGATTGTCCGGTCTAAAATCAGAGCTCTATTTACCTTCTGATTTTCACTGGAAGTGGCTGCGTGATGCGTTTGTCAAAATGAAAGAGACCGTCTCGAGTTATGAGGCTTATATCCATCTTAAAGAAGAGCAGGATTATGTGGACCGAAAAATGAATGAATATAGGGACCACTGTCAGGATTGGTTCCATCGCCACTCTCTCACGTTTACAACAGTGGATGAGGCCATGATTAAACTGAAGGGGTTCATACAGGATGTTGAAAAGAAAACCCTCGTAATCAACAGCATCCAAACAGAGCTCGAGCCTCTTTCTTTTGAGATAAAGAAGCTAAGAATTGAAGGTGGAAAGATCCGTGAAGAGATTGGGACCCTTCTTCAATCTGCAGGGTGCAGAGAAGAACCAGAATTTCGTAAAAAGGCACTTCTCGCCGAAGAGAGAATGGACCTATCGACTCAATATAATGGAATGAAAACGAGGCTGACCGAACGAACACTTAACACGTTTCTACGGTTTAATTCACAGGAAGATAGCAGAAAAGAATTAAAAGGTGTATCGAAAAAAATCGAAGAGCTATCAACTGAGCTCTCTGCACATCAAAAAGAGCTCGCTTCCATTTCGTATGAAATAAAAGTGCTGGAGGAAGGAAAAAGCTATTCCTCAATCCTTCAGGAGTTTCAAAGCAAAAAGGCTGAGCTTCAAGAACTTGCGTATGACTGGTCCAAATATACGTTAGCACAAGTGGCCTTAAAGAAAACAATGGATCTTTACCAGAAATCGAAGATGCCTAAAGTGATGGAGCTTGCAGAAGGGAACTTTAGAGAGCTGACGGATGGCCACTATTTACGGATTTTCTTACGGGATGATGAGATGATCAGTGTAGAGAGAAAGGACGGTGCAGTTTTCCATGCAGTAGAACTCAGTCAAGGAACGAAAGAACAGTTATACATCTCAATTCGCTTTGCCCTCATTCAATCTTTCCGGGACAAGTACCCATTACCGCTACTGATCGACGACGGAGTAGTAAACTTTGATCGGGAAAGAACGAATGCATTTCTAAAGCTGTTGAGGAAATTGTCAACGAACCATCAGACTCTGTTCTTTACCTGTCATCCTCATATAAGAAATGAGTTTACCGAGGATGAAATGATTGTGTTAAGGCGAATGGAAAAGGAATCGATCCGGAATGCATGATTATTTTAAAAATTTGAATTGGCAATAATTTCTCAGATTCGTTACAATACTACAAGGAGTTTGTTTGACGAACAAGGGAAAGAAATGATAGTCAGAAAGAAGGAACACATAGTATGACAAATACAAAAGGGTCCAAGCGAAATCGGGGACCACTGGCATTACTAAGCTTCAACTTATTTATCGTCATGGTTGGAATCGGGCTGGTCATCCCCATTCTTCCTTTCTATGTAGAGAAATTCAACGCCAATGCTCAAACACTTGGAGCGTTGGTGGCAGTATTCGCATTTATGCAGTTTTTATTTGCTCCTATTTGGGGACGGTTATCCGATCGAATCGGGAGAAAGCCATTAATCACCATCGGCTTGGTTGGCTTTGCTATTGCTGAATTCATTTTTGCCTTCGCTGTCGGGCTATGGATGCTATTTCTGTCCAGGATCCTGGCAGGAGTTTTCGGTTCAGCATTAATGCCGACTGCAATGGCCTATGTATCAGATGTGACGGATGAGGACAATAGGGGGCAAGGGATGGGGATCCTTGGTGCAGCGATGGGCCTTGGAATCGTCATCGGACCTGGAATCGGGGGATGGCTGGCAGAAATCAATCTCTCCTATCCATTTATCTTTGCCGGGATTGCTGCCTCCATTGCTGCCATTGTCTCGGTCATCATTTTACCGGAATCCTATCCAAAGGAAAAAAGAACTTTTGACCCGAATGAGAAACGTGAAAATCGCTTCGTTGTCATGAAGAATGCGGTGATGAGTCCGGTCGGGTTTCTGTTGGTACTCGTATTCATCATGAGCTTTGGATTGGCCAATTTCCAATCAATCTTCAGCTACTATGCACTCGAACGATATGGATATGGTCCACAGGAAGTCGGGATCATCATTTTGATCATTGGTATCATCGGTACCGTTGTTCAAGGAGTGGGAGTGGGGAGGGCGACGAAGATCTTCGGTGAGGAAAAAGTAGTAACAGGCTCTTTGCTCCTCAGTGCACTGGGATTTGTCATCATGACATTTGCCACTAACTTTGTAGGGGTCTTGATCACAACCGCCGTTTTCTTTGTCGGAAACTCGATGCTCCGTCCCTCGTTGAATTCCCTCATTTCAAAACTGGCAGGAGAACGTCAAGGGACGGTCATGGGGCTGAATAACTCCTTTCTCAGTCTTGGTAACGTTGCTGGACCATTGCTTGCCGGGACACTGTTTGAGTGGAATATACATATTCCCTACTTCTTCGGAGCATTCATTATGCTCGTAGGCCTGGTAGCGACGAAAGTTTGGATTAGCAAGAAACAAAAAAGAGCATTGGTGAATTAGTCAGAACCGTCTCCGGGTGGGGGCGGTTTTTTTGTTGTGAGAAGAGAGAGGGACGGACCTCTGGAATTTGATTATTGTTTGGCCTCCATCTCTCCAACCCTTTCCACTCCTGTACTCTAGCGAAATATGGTATACTGAAACTACTAATATAGTTGGACGGAGGAGAAGAGATGTCTGGGATTACACAATTTAATGTCGGAGAAACAATCGAATTACCCCTTTTAATTAAACAAATGACCAAAGGTACGACAAATACAGGGAAGCCGTTTTTAACGCTGATACTGCAAGATAAGAGTGGAAATATGGAAGCTAAGCTTTGGGATGCTTCTGAGCAGGATGAGAAGGCATATCAACCTGAAACAATCGTGCAGGTTGTTGGAGACATACATAGTTATCGTGGAAAGAGTCAGCTCAAGATCAAGCAGATTCGCCCGGCTTCCCCGGCAGATGGTTATGCCATTTCGGACTTCCTGGAAACGGCACCGGTGAGCATTGATGAAATGACGAGTAAGATCACTCAGTATATTTTTGAAATGAGAAATCCAAATATTCAACGCATCACAAGACACTTGATTAAAAAATACCAGAAGCCTTTTCTGGAATATCCGGCTGCTACCAAGAACCATCATGAATTCGTGTCAGGCCTTGCGTATCATGTTGTATCGATGCTTGACCTCTCGAAAGCCATTGCAGCACTATACCCATCCCTGGATTCAGATCTATTGTACGCCGGGGTCATTCTTCATGATTTAGGCAAAGTCATTGAGCTTTCAGGTCCAACATCAACTACGTATACGATTGAAGGGAATCTGATCGGTCATATTTCGATCATGGTGAACGAGATTGGAAAAGCTGCAGATGAGCTTGGAATTGAAGGGGAAGAAGTGATGATCCTTCAACATCTCGTATTGAGTCATCACGGAAAAGCCGAATGGGGAAGTCCTAAACCGCCGCTTATTCGTGAAGCTGAAATCCTCCATTATATCGATAATGTGGATGCTAAGATGAATATGCTGGACCGTGCATTGGAACGGGTGAAACCAGGGGAGTATACAGAAAGAGTATTTGCCCTTGATAATCGTTCATTCTATAAACCGACTTTTCATAAATAGATAACCTCTTAGACCCCGGACAATGGAACGGGGTCTTTTTAGTAGAATAAAAGGGTAAATCTAGTTATGTTTTATCTCTTCCCTACATATAGTGTGAATAAAGAGGACAAACCTATAAGGAGATGAAGCAAATGACACTACCTATTTGGATGTACTTGGTTGTAGCAGGGATTTTCGGGAGTGCCTTTATGACGATTAAATCAGCTAAGGAAGAAAAGAATATGGAAGATGAGTGGATAGAGAAGGAGGGAGAAGTCTACATTCATCGAATGGAAGAGGAGAAGGAGCGGAGACGTCAACTAACGTCTTGATCATAGAGAATAAAAAGGACTGACGGAATGGATCCGTCAGTCCTTTTTGTTCTACTCTTCGGTAGGTGCCGGAGCTTCTTCTCCTTCAGGTACAGCAGGAGCTTCTCCGCCTTCAGGTGCAGCCGCAGGGTTCAACACTTGATCAAATGCCTTTTTAAGATCTTCATCTTTAATATTTAAGTCAGCTTTTTCAATTTCAGCTTTCATCGCTTCCTGGATTTTTTGAGGATCCACTTTTGAAAGCTTCAGTTCTTTTTCGATTTCCTTTTTCATCTCGTCAAAGGATTTCTTTTCTTTTTTATCAGTCACTTCAATGATGTGATAGCCATATTCTGTTTTGATAGGCTCACTCACTTTGCCTTTTTCTAATGTGTCCAAAGCTTTAGAGAATTCAGGTACGAAGTTTTGACGACCAGCATTGTCTACCCAGCCTAAGCTTCCGCCATTTTCAGCAGAACCAGGATCTTTTGAATATTCTTTTGCAAGTTCTTCAAACTTTCCACCATCAGCTAATTTTTGTTTCACTTCTTTAGCTGTTTTTTCATCATCTACAAGAATGTGACGAACTTGAATGTCAGGCTTCCATGTCTCGTAGTATTCCTTTACTTCTTCTTCAGTGACTTTCACGTCGGAGATCGCAGCTTTTTCTTGAAGTAATTGAAGCTTTAAGTATTCTTTAAACGATTTTTCATCAAGATTATATTGTTGTAAGAACATCTCGAATTGAGGTCCCAATTGGTCTTTGGCTTCATTCAGCTTTTCGTCGACTTCTTCTTTCGACACGTCATACTTTTCTTCAAGTACTTTCGTGTAAACCAATTCTTGAAGGGCTTGTTCCATTTGTGGAGTGAATTTTTGCTTCATTGATTTGTAAAGTTCATCTTTTGTTACGTCTCCAGCTTTTGTTGTTGCAACAACGTCACTGTTTCCCTCAGCACCGTCTCCGCTGCATCCTGCGAGTCCAACGACTCCCGCAGCCAATGATACTGATATGATCCATTTTTTCATGGTGACCAACTCCTACAATATTTGATGGCTTGTCAAATTTCTACAAAACATACTATAACACACTTTTTCCATGAAAAAAAATATTTTCCATATTTATCTTCAGAAAAATGGGCATTTTACACACCCATTTCCTAGGTACTTTCATATGATAAGAGCGAAGAGAGAAAAGGAGGTAATAAATATGAGCTGTGGATACAATTCCGGATTCGCGTTAATCGTAGTGCTGTTCATCTTATTAATCATCGTTGGTGCCGCATATATTTGCTAAAAAAAACTAAATTTATGACATTAGCCTAAAACAAATGGCAGCTAACTTGAATAAGATAAATTAGCGCTTCAAAGGAGGTGGAAAGTTATGGGTAATGCATACGGCGGAGGTTTCGCGTTAATCGTAGTACTGTTCATCCTGTTAATCATTGTGGGTGCAGCATGGCTATAATTTTAGCCTCAGGGTTTAAAGTTATCGGATAAAGACTGTAGAGGGGGCAATACCTTAAGAAAGGCGGCCCCTTTTGCTTTATTCATATTTAGGCGGCTTTTTCATACATGAAAGGAGGAAGCGCAGATGTCAGGTGCTTACGGCGGAGGATTTGCGTTAATCGTTGTTCTATTCATTTTGTTAATCATCATTGGTGCAGCATACGTTTGCTAATTTGAATAGATATAAAAAAGCAGATCCGGATTTTTTCCGGGTCTGCTTTTTGCTTGTCGCCTCTGAGCAAAGCCCATCCGCTTTTCTGATTGTCCAGCTCCAGGGCTTAGAGGCTCGAGGTCATAAGTCAAATCTGCCAAAAAGGCAAAAAACCGCCTTTCAGGCAGATTCGTCTTATGCTTGTCGCCTCTGAGCGAAGCCCATCCGCTTTTCTATGTAAATAATATCTCTATATAAGAAGAGACCAATAATATGGTGATTAGGATATTGATGGTTCTAAACACCTTTGGTTGGCGCTCTTCAGGTATTTCTTTTTGTAAACATAATGCGTTTGTCATTTTATTTATATAGAATAAGATGAAAACAGCAAACACTAAAAACATGGAGATCATCCAAACCCCTCCCCGTTATCTCCTTTAAGCTATACATTACCAAATAATTTCTCTAATTGGTAGCGAGAGTATTGCAATAGTCATGCAAATAAGGCTTTTTGCATTCTTTTTTACATTTCATCCAAGTTCAAGCAGGAATTTACGATCAGTAAATGAAGACTTTTCGTAAAAACGCCTGAAAAAAGCAGAAGGATGATTTCTTCCATCGAGTCTATGTTTCAATGGCCATCCATCATCCTTACTGATAAATCAATATTTCGTATCCATCATCATTCTCTTCAATTAGTGCATCCTTTGGAGAGTCCATCAGTTGCTTTGCATATATAAAGTCAATGGCGCAGATTCCTGAATGAAATGCAAGCAGCATTGTAAAGTAATGAGAGTAGTGCGGGAAGTGGATGCATCCGTATAGCAAAATTCCGTTCAGTACAAAGAATGGTGCCACCAGGGCAAGCATGTAACGATATTTTGAAATAGGCTGATCCACTCGCAAAGAAACGATCGGTAAAAAATAGAGTTTCCGATTGCATCTAAACTTCATTTTTTTCACAAAAGGAAGTATCGGTACTATGTGAAAAAACTTATGCAATGGATAGATACTCAACATTCCTATGAAGAACACAAGGAAATGGTTATCATAGAACGCACTTGGAAATAGTAAGTTAATTGGTACGTATATTAATGAGAATACCATCATCATGATGATGGATGAAAGTAAAAAGACTCGGTAAAATCCGAATTGTTTTTCCAGATTGATTGTTTTCCAGCAATGCATAAAAAAATCGCCTCCATTAGACGAATAAATCATAGTTAAGTGCCTAACATACTTTATTACGATTGCAGGAAAAAATCAATACATTTCAGGCTGATTTTTTCATATTTTTTAGAAGAACTTTTTGGGAAAGGTATGTTATAGTTTTGTACAATGAGAGTAAGAGAATTTTTTGCAATGACTGAAGGGTGATTTAGTTGAATGATTTAGTGAAGCGTATAGAGAAAATAGAGTATTATCAACGGTTAATGGCGGAGATGATCCCCGAAAATGGTTATCCTTTTCATCGAATGATCATTCGGAAGGGTTTGTCGGAGAGGGAAGTGAAGGAGTTCTTTATCACTTGTGATAGGTTGAGCATGAAACTCCAAAAGCAAAAAGCGGAAGGATTCGTGTACAATACTCCGCTTTTCAAAGAATTTGAAGAACAGCTTCATTCAAAGCTGAAAGTTCATGAGGTGGTTGATAGCTGTTTAGTTCAAGACATTTATCCAGCTTTGATGAAACAGTTAAAGAAGAGCTTGTAGATCAAGCCAGTTCTTCTTCATCTTGAAATAATTCACCGAGTTTTCCGTTATCATCAGAAAAATCATTTTCAATGTTATGAAACGATTTTTCAAATATCTCCATAAAATCATTTCCATATATATTTCGCACGACGGTCATCATTTCAATCATTTCAGGGAACTTTCCATATAATTCCCTTAATGGGGAAACTCCCTGGAAGATTGAGTGACTCTCAGGCTTATAGTTCTTCATTAGCTCAAGAAGTATATTTTCACCTTTAGCCGTCAATTGAATATAGGTATTCCGTTTATCGTTCTCCCGTTTAGAAAACTGTAATAATTCCCGTTCTTCTAATTTCTTGGAGAAGTTAAATGCAGTCGACACGTGCATAACACCAAACTTGGCTACGTCTGAAATGGAAGCACCCTTTAAATGATAAGCAATCCAGAGAATATGATGTTCGTTGATATTTAAGTCGTATGGCTTAATCCATTGCTGCCAGTCCTTTTCTATGGCCTTCCACAGAGCTTTACTAAGCTGAGCCATCCTTTGACTGAAGAGCATAGCCTCTTTCAAAGTAAATTCTCTTTCCTTCATCTCATTCACCCACTTTGCTAGAAAATCTTTATAAATCTAAGTAGTACCAAAATGACTTACTAAAACAACTATCACAAAAAAGAAAGCGCTTATATTTTATTATGCCAATAAAGTAATAATTAATAAAGGTTAAATTGACAAAATTTTTCGAAGTATATAATTTTTGATGGGGATATGCTGAGAAAAACAGAGGTTAGTGGGTGGATAGATACTGTAATGACGGGATTTGTGCATGAAATCATTATATTGAAAGAAAAGAAGGGGGATAATAATTTTTTTTCAAAACATGTTTCTACAGAATCGGTATTATTCCTAATTCAACAAAAAAGCCCCACAGCCTTCCATCATCATTAGTGAAAATGGCCTGCGGGGATCTGGCTATTGATTAGGTGTATTTGCTGAGTTAATCGATTTTTCCAATTCTTCAATGGTTTTCTGTATGGATTGGATTTCTTCCTGGAGTCTGCGGTTATTTGGCTCTGTCGAAGCCTGCCAATGTTTAAAGGAGGCTTGAAGATCTTTAGAAAGCTGCATGACCGTTTCTTTTCCTTCCTGAGACAGGGTGCCGATGGATTCTTTCAATTCACCAATATTGACCTTCATCTCATCGATTACTCCAGTCCAGTCATCTTTCTTGTCCTTGATTTGTGCCCGGATTTCTTTCCCTGATGAAGGAGACGTGAGAAGGGATGCTACTCCTCCGACCACTCCACCGATTAAAAGCCCGTAAGCCAGGGATTTTTTGTTCACTATGATCACCTCGTTCTTCTATTTCTATAATACTCTATTTCTACAATCGACATGTATTCTCCTTTTCCCTTTTAAAACAGATTAAAACAAGTCAATTCATAACTTCCTTATTTGCAGCATAAAAATAAAGGTAAGGGGTGGAGTAAAGGAGGGATTCTAATCGATGGACGGGATAATCTTTGGTTTCTTTGCTCTCTGTGCAGTATTATTTCTAAGTATGGTGTATAATTTCATTTCCATTCAAAGGCCAGGTATGTATCCTCCTAAGAATATATTAAAAAAGCGCGCTGCCATAATGGGGTCCGGTGGAGTGATCACCTTTTTGATTGGAGTACTCTTATGGGTTGCAGTCAAGTAAGATATAGAAAAAGCCCTCCATTCAGGTGGCGGTAGCACAATGAATGGAGGGCTTTACTATGATTAAATTAGGATAGCTGTTCTGTTGTGACAGCTTCTCGAATGGTTGAACGTTTTAAAATCCCGTTAATGATTGGATACACCACAAACATTGCCCCGGCGTTAACAAGTGTAGCTGGAAGTACGACAGCTGCAAATAGAGCAAAGAAAGCTCCAGGCAGACCGACAATCACATAAGCAGAAAGTAAGAATATACTTCCTGATACGAGTGTACCAATAGCTGTTAGAACAGAAGCCCCTACAAGTGAACGAGTGACCTTTTTAGTAGCCAGGAAAAGTCCGTAAAAAACGAATGCCGTGATCGGTTTATCGATCAGATTAGGTAAGAATCCTCCTGGGAACTGTGTTGTCAGACCTGAAATGACTCCAGTTAATAAACCTAAAAGTAATACGTTTTTCTTGGCTGGAAATAATATAATGCCCAGAAACATCATCGTCAGCATCATGTCCGGCTTCATTCCTAAGAAAATTCCCGGGATCACAGTGTGCAGGACGGCTCCGATCCCTACTAATAATGACAGGGATACAAGTGTTTTTGTATTCATTTCTCATCTCTCCTCAACTAAACTATACAATTTGCTTCTCCTAATGTGCACTGTTGCCATTAGCGAAAAGATAGGTACATTATAACATACCGAGTATCGTTGTCAAAGATTAATTATTCTGAAAAAATCCTGATCCCTTTAACTTCCGGGATCAGGCTCAATTATTAGGAAAGATGCTGTGCGATGGATTCAGCTATTTCTTTCAGGTCTTCTGGAGTGTAGTCATCATTATGTGTCTTCCAAACGGCTCCAAAGCCATCTCCCTGGCCATAGCGGGGAATGAAATGCATGTGGAAATGGAAGACAGATTGTCCTGCTTCTTCCCCTGCGTTGCTTAACAGATTCATTCCAACAGGATTAAACTCGGCCTTGATACTGTCAGCAATCTTAGGCGCCACAGAGAAGAGGTGACTTGCAAGATCTGGAGTCAGCTCATAGATGTTTTCTTTATGTACTTTGGGAATAAGTAATGTATGACCTTTCGTCACTTGGCTAATATCAAGGAAAGCAAGGACATGCTCATCCTCGTACACTTTCATAGCAGGGATTTCACCGTCGATGATCTTGCAAAAAATACAGTCACTCAATGTTTACTCCACCTTTTTTGTAATGGCATTTTTATGTATTTTATCATGAAAGAGAAAATAAATGAAGAAGAGACAGGAACGATTTTCCTGCCTCTCTTCTTGAAGGGGTAATACTATAAAGGTTTTTATGTCAGGCTTCATTCTCTTTGATAAACACCTCATTCGCTAGTAGCTTCTGTAGTGATACATTCTTAAGTCAGAATGAAAATTGTTCAATGCGACCATCCCCTTATCTTTTCGCTATTTAAGCAATTCAGACAATAGAAACTGTTAGCCGTCTTGGACAAACACCTCATTTGCTATAAGGATGATATGTGTAAACCATTAGAAACATGAATGACTTTGTGCAATGTGACCATCCCCTTATCTCCTAAGCTTGATAAGCTAATAAAGTAAGTTGATTCAGTCAAAGTGTGCTTTAACAAACACCTCATTTATCAATTTTTTGAACAAATGAATATGGTGAGTGTGTCATTCACTATAGAAGACGACAATCCTTACAGTCGCAAACAATAGTGAAATCGGTTAGCTGGTCTTTAACAACCATCCCCTTTTTCTTATTGCTGGCCCCTTCAAATATTATGATGTGCAAATCGAGTATTGTTATGAATGTTAAAATGTGGAATGAGAAATTGGTTTAACAATGCCTTTACCATGAAATTTTGATAAAATAGAGAAAACCATGTAGAAGAGAAAGGACGTTGCTGCTCGTGTCTTTATTAGAAATCAAACACCTGGTTGGCGGGTATACCCGAAAACCGGTCTTAAAGGATATAACATTTTCCATAGATTCAAATGAAATTGTCGGTTTGATCGGTCTGAATGGAGCAGGGAAAAGTACGACTATCAAGCATATAATCGGTCTTATGGAAGCAAAGCAAGGAGAAGTGTCCATTAATGGTCATACCTTGAAGAGTGATGCCGATCAGTATCGCAAGCAGTTTTCTTACATACCGGAAACTCCGATTCTTTATGATGAGCTTACCCTTGAAGAGCATTTAAAACTGACGGCCATGGCTTACGGCTTATCAGAGTCTGAGTATCAAGGGAGAATTGATAAACTGTTGAAGGCCTTTCGTATGGAGAAGAAGATGAGCTGGTTTCCTGCACACTTTTCAAAAGGGATGAAACAAAAGGTGATGATCATGTGCGCTTTTCTCATTCAGCCCAGTCTCTATATCATTGACGAGCCGTTTGTTGGATTAGATCCACTCGGAATTCAGTCACTTCTGGACTGGATGCAGGAGATGAAGCAAAACGGTGCAGGAATATTGATGTCGACGCATATTTTAGCAACTGCAGAAAGATATTGTGACTCATTCATCATCCTTCATGAAGGGAAAATTCGTGCAAAAGGAACGCTTCAGGAGCTTCGTAAGGAATTCTCCATGCCGGGTGCAACCTTAGATGATATTTATATTCAGCTGACAAAGGAAGAATCCCATGATGAATAAGGTGGAAAGTATTTGGAAGAAACGAATTGTTGAGTATAATCAGGAGCTTCAAAAGTATTTGAAATACATGTTTAACGATCATTTACTATTCGTCCTGATCTTTGCACTGGGAGGAGCAGCGTATACATATAATCAGTGGGTGAAAACCCTGGACCCGGCTTTCCCTGCACCACTCATCATGGCGGTGATTTTGGGCTTATTATTGGCATGGAGTCCCGTCTATACGTTTCTAAGAGAAGCGGACGCCGTGTTTCTTTTGCCGATAGAGGGGCGATTATCGAGTTATTTCACCAAATGCATCTGGATCAGCTTCATGTTTCAATCATACATTCAACTGCTCGTACTGGCTGCCCTCATGCCAATGTATGTAGCGGTTTCCGGAAGCAGCTTTGGAAGCTTCTTTCCGTTACTTGGATTTGTATTAGCATTAAAGATATGGAATCTATATGTACGGTGGTTTATGCTGCGCTTTCAGGAAAGGGAAGTTCATTGGACCGACAGCTTTTTACGATTTTTACTAAGCGGCTCTCTCGTTTTCTTAGTGTTATCGAAGGCAGATATCTGGATGGTCATCATTGTTGCTTTGGTCATGCTCGGATATGCGTTTTACTTTTTTCAATCAACCAAAGGTAAAAATCTTAAATGGGATCTATTAATAAATCTGGAAGAGCAGCGGATGCTGATCTTTTATCGAATCGCCAATATGTTCACGGATGTGCCTAAGCTGAAAGGGAAGGTGCACCGGAGAAAATGGCTTGATGGACTTGTGAGGACCCCTTTCTCTCAAACATCGACGTATCGATATTTGTATCTTCGGTCGTTGGTGAGAACAAGTGAATATTCAGGTCTTTACATTAGGTTGACCTTGATCGGCGTTCTGTTGATTTATTCGAATTCTTCTTTTATCTTCAGTATTCTGACGGCATTAGTATTTCTTTATTTAACAGCTTTTCAGCTGATCCCTTTGTTTAAACGGTTTGATTATAAAATCTGGGTTCTCATTTATCCTGTATCAAGGGAATTAAAGAAGTCTTCTTTTCAAAAAATCATAAACCAGGCAATGGTGATCCAGGCGGTTGTGTTTTCCCTGCCTCTATTTTTAAAGGGTGCATGGATAGAGGGGTTGATTACGTTACTGGTCGGGTTGGCATTTTCAATTCTATTTAGTCAGTACTACTTAGTGCAGCGATTAAAGAAGATGGAAGAAACATTATTTTAGTGAAACGATCCGGCAGGTAGAAACGTATAGAATGAGTAAATAGAAAAAAGGATGGTGGTTCAGTGTGAACCATGAAAGAGAAGAGCTTGATTCCTGGAAACGTAAATTCAGTAGAAAATCTTCCATCTTCCAAAGGGTTTCTAAACAAGCTCAAACAAAAGTGAACCAATGGATCCCTGAGAAAGCACATAATGTAGTAACGGAAAGCATCAAGAAGATGGTGGAAGTAACGTTGAAGGGAAGCGAATGGGTACCCCTTCAGCAGGTCCCAGTGAAACCTTCGCTGAAGGAAAGAGAAACGCTTATGAAGGAACGAATGGAATTTTACCGGAAGGCGGCTACGATTGAAGGAGCAGGTACTGGTGCTGGTGGAATCTTTCTAGGCATGGCAGATTTTCCGTTACTTTTATCAATCAAAATGAAGTTTCTGAGCGAATGCTCTGCCATTCATGGCTATGATACAAAACAATATGAGGAACGCCTGTTTATGCTTTATGTCTTTCAGCTTGCCTTCTCCAGTGATTCTCATAAAAAACATGTTCTCGACACCATCGAAAACTGGGATGTGGAAAAAGAAAAACTGAAGGGATTGGATTGGCGAACTTTCCAGCAGGAGTATCGGGATTACATTGATTTAGTGAAATTGTTTCAACTCATTCCCGGGGTAGGGGCTGTGGTGGGAGCCTATGCAAACTATCAACTTCTTGATCAATTGGGGGAAGTGGCAAAATATGCTTATCGGATTCGTTACTTTCATGATTTAGAATAGTAGTGAGGGAAGATCGACGTGATGGTCGATCTTTTTTTTGAGGGATGTGGGCAGGGCAAACGCATCTTTTTATTTCCTCTGAATATTCAGGTATAGTTAGAAAGTACGTTATCATTGTTATAGTGAGGTGTGAAATAGATGAACAAACGCAAGAAAGGATTGAAAGTGTTAGGACTTATTCTATTCTCATTCTTCTTCTTTTTAGCAGGGGTGTTTCACTTTATTGAAGCTCAAGGGTTCGCCAAAATGATCCCTGAGTTCATACCTCTAAGTGAAGAAATCGTGTATATTACGGGAATGATCGAGTTTATATTGGCTGTACTCCTGCTCATTCCAAAGACTCGTGAAAAAGCGGGCATTATGACAGCGATTTACTTGGTTCTTATATTCCCCGCAAATATTTATGCGGCCATCAAAGGAATTCCTGCGCCAGGGAATGAAGAAGCGAATGTAATGCTTCTTTGGGTGAGGCTATTGTTTCAACCTCTCTTGATCTGGTGGGTCTTGGTGGTAAGTAAGATCGAAAAAAATCATCGCTTTTATTAAGGGTAAAGGATCAGGCATATATGCACCTGATCCTTTTTTATGAGTTATTTTGTTAGCGTCTCTGTGACAGAATGCCTCTCTTGAAATTGAATGGTAGCAGACGCCAGTGTTTTGGCGGCAATCAGTAGAGCCTTTTCGTTAATATCAAACTTGGGGTGATGGTGGGGGAAGGCAACTTCAACATTTTCCGGCTTGGCTCCCGTGAAAAAGAAGGTACCCTTTACATGTTCTAAGTAATGGGAGAAATCCTCCCCACCCATTTGCATTTCAATTTCTTCCACACTATGAACTTCATCGACTGTATCCACACTTTGAACCAACAGATCCGTTTCCCCTGCGTGATTCACGACAGCAGGATATCCGCGTTCATACACATATTCATACTCACAACGGGCAGAAAGGCATGCACCTTTCAGGATCTGTCCGATTTCTTCTTCTATAAAGTCTCTGACCTCAGGATTGAATGTGCGGACTGTCCCGATGAGTTTAGCGGAATCGGCAATTACATTAAATGCGTTATCTGCCATAAACGAACCGATTGTCACGACGGCAGGGTCAATCGGATTCACTCTTCTGCTGACAATTTGTTGAAGCTCGGAAACGACTTGAGATCCGATCACGATGGAATCTTTTGTTTTATGAGGTTGTGCCCCGTGCCCGCCGGATCCCTTGATGACGATTTCAAATCTGTCAGCAGCAGCCATAATCGGACCTGTTCGATATAGAATTTTTCCGAGAGGTTCACTTGACCATAAATGAGTTCCGAAAATAACATCCACTCCATCCAGGCAGCCCGCTTCAATCATGGGTTTCGCTCCGCCTGGTGCATACTCTTCCGCATGCTGATGAATAAGTACCACTGTACCTGAAAGCTTACTGCGCATTTCATGGAGGGTTTTACCCAATACTAACAGGGTTGCTGTATGACCATCATGGCCACAAGCATGCATGACGCCTGGAACGATGGAGCGATATTCCACATCCTTTTCATCCTGGATGGGAAGGGCGTCGAAGTCTGCACGAAGGGCCACTGTTTTTCCCGGGAGAGCTCCCTCGATTCTTGCTACTACTCCATGGCCACCGACTTGTTCCTGGACGGGAATCCCGATTTTTTTGTAGTAATTAGCAATGTATGCAGCTGTGTTTTTCTCTTGGAAGGATAATTCAGGATGTTGATGGAGAAATCTTCTGATCTCTACCATTTCTACCCAACGTTCTTCTAATTTCTGATATAATTCATTCAGCAAGTGCACAACCTCCTAATATTTGATGAATATTACGAATATTATAACACTAAATATTGAGAGGGATGTGGGTAATTAGAGTGAAATTCAAGGAGGATCATGATGAAGAAATTTCAATACATAACGGCCATTATCTCATTTGTCCTGTTTATGACCATCGCACATTTTGTTTTTTATGAAATGGTGATTTTAGGTGATGAGTATCTCTTGTCCAACATGAGCAACCTTCACTTTATAGAATTGTTTTCCGTAATCGGTACGGAATTAGTGATTGGGATTGCATCCATCGTCCTTATTTTATATCTTTGGTGGGTCAAGAAGGACTTTGTTGGAATCATTACCGTTGTTGTCCTGGTGGCTGGAAGTAACGTGCTGAATAAAGCAATCAAAGGTTTAATGGAAAGGGAAAGACCTCCATTTTCACATGGTGAGGCAGGGTTCAGCTTTCCAAGCGGCCATGCCATGGTGGGACTGGTCTTCTTACTCGTCATTGCTTATTTTATCAGTAAAGAGATTTCTTCCACAGGAGTGAAAATAACGCTCTACGCAGTGGGCATCATCCTTTCCATACTGACAGGACTTAGTAGAATAGTGGAACAGGCTCACTATCCATCAGATGTCGCAGCCGGATACCTGCTGGGATACTCCTTTTTCGTACTGTGCATCTTTCTCTATGAGAAGAGGCCGAAACAAGAAAAGTAGAGGGACGGACCTTAAAACAAGGTCCGTCCCTCGCTATATTTAAATCAAAAACATCGCTACAATCGTGGTTACTAGTAATCCGATGACGACAGGAAGCATGTTACGCCGTGCGAGTTCGAATGGATCGACTCCACAGATGGCGGCTGCCGGGATGAGGGCCCATGGGACGAGTGTTCCACCTCCGACCCAGATGGCTGCGACCTGCCCAAGGGCGGTTAGGGTTGCGACACCAGACCCAATGCTGTCTGCGAATAAATTGGCTACGGAACCGGCTAGGGAAATACCGGAAAAACCGGATCCGTCGAGGCCCGTGATCGCCCCCACAGTCGTAAGGGTGATCGCCCCGACTGCTGTAGAGAGGGGTACGACGGCAGCAAGGGATGCCCCGAGGTCATTGACGATTCCTTGAGACGATGAAGGAAGGAAGTCGCCGATGATCGTTTGGAACCCTGAATCCCCCAAGTAGAAGAAAGCAGCGATGGGAATCACGGGACCAAACACTTTAAATCCAAACTGAAAGCCGTCAATCATGAAGCTCGTCGTTTTCTCTAATCCCTTTCCTTTATAGGCAGCCAATGAAATCAAGAGAAGAATGATGATGGATGTTCCACCGATCAGGGCGGTTGCATCTCCTCCTTGTAGATCAAATAGAACCATTGCGGTAATATCCAGGGCAAATAAAATAGGGATAAGGATGGCAATTGTTCGTTTCCATCGTGTAGATAACAGGCTGGGATACTCCTCCTGATCCTTGCTAATAGATGCGATGGCGCTTGAATCCACTTTGAGGATTCCTTTATTCATATCTCGTTTAAGAAAAAGAAAAGCAGTGACAGTTGTGACTGCGCCCATCACAATAATAAGGGGGATACTTGCAGAGATAACATCTGATACAGGTATTCCTGCAGCGTCGGCCGTTAACTTCGGAGCTGCCTGGATGACAAAATCACCGGAAAGGGCGATGCCGTGACCGAACAGGTTCATGGCCATGGCGATTCCAAGAGCGGGTAATCCGACTCGTAAGGCAACAGGTACTAAAACGGCACCCAGGAGGGCTACTGCAGGCGACGGCCAGAAAAACCAGGATATAAACATCATCACAAGACCGATTGTCCAGTAAGCAAGGGCCGGTGTCCGGATGAACTTCGTAAATGGACGTATCATGACATCGTTAATACCGGTAGTAGTCAGTCCTTTACTCATTGCTACGATAATGGAAATCACGAGAATGGTAGATAACAATTCCGTAATGGCAAAGATAAAGCTATTAAATATACTACTAATCGATCCGCTTAACGATCCTGTTGCCACCAGTGCAATACTGAAGATTCCCAGTATACATACGATTGTGGTGTCTTTCCGGAAAATCATGAATAGGATGATAAATCCTATGAAAGCTAGATAAATCCAATGAAGAGCTGTTAAATCAATCCCCATCAGAAAAAACCTCCTCTAAATCGTTCCTCAAACTTTAGGCAAATGCCCTGATCTGTACTATAGATTATGAAAAACGTGAAAAGGTGTGATACAGGTTAGAAACATTTTTTCCGTCTAGAGACCGAGACAGAATCATGCCGATGCTCCTCAATACACGAGAGAAAGCAATCTATAATAAAAGTAGTAACAGGAATTTATTCATTCATAGCGAAATTAATAGAAGATGTGAAGGTGGTGCTGATATGAGGTATAAGGGAAGGAAACAATGGTTTTTCTCGTTCTTGTTGATGGGGATGGGATTGTTGTTATTACTATTGAATATTGGTGTCATTTCCTTGGAAATAACGCAGATATTTGTCAATATTATTCCAATATTGTTGTTGCTCCTTGGTTTGAAGTGGACGGTAGACAGTTTTTTGAGGGGAAGCTTTGGGAAGTTACTGTTTGGACTATTCAGTTTGGTGTTAGGGGGACTCATTATACTCGATGGATATGATGTAGTGGATTTTGACTATGGAAGCTGGTGGAAGCTATGGCCGCTCATTATTATTGCTGTTGCCATTAATAGAGTGGGAAGAAATAAACCCATCAAGATTAGCATAAGCAATGAATCACCAAATAAAGAGGAGACATCTCAAATAGGTTTTGAAAATCAGCATTTGGGGGAGAAAGTCCTTCAAAAGAAGAATAAAATGAACAAAGGGTTCATTGTAGGGGATATACATTTTTCCGAGCCTAACTGGCCGCTGGAATCAATGAATCTTAACAATGCCATTGGAGATTACTATTTTGACTTTAGTAAAGCCTTCATACCTGAAGGGGAAACGCCCATTGATATTAGGGGCTGGATAGGTGATGTAAAGATGATCATTCCAGAAAACGTCCCTGTGGAGATCACCTTGAAAGTGCAGGTGGGGGATATTAATTTATTCGACCAGAACTCCGCTGATCTACGTTCGGAGCTATATTACCGTTCCCCGGAATACGAGCTTGCAAGCAAAAAAATCAAATTGAATGTGAATGTGAAAATTGGATCGATTCGAATCAGTCGAGTGTGATTGGAGATGATTTATCAGATAAAAGGAGGTTAGAACGTGGAAAAGTCTTCAAACATTCGCAATTGGATCTTTAAAAGCTTCTTCATGATGTCCACCATGGCTGTCTTGCTTTTCTTTATTTCCTTGCAAGTCTATCTGTACTTATCTGATAATCCAAGCTTTTCTCTTAAAGTATCACTCTATTTAACCATTTGGCTTGCAGGCATTCTTCTATTATTAAGCATTTATTTCGGATTTCGGACGGGGTATACATTTAAAAGAAGAATTGATGATATTTCGACCTTTGTAACGTTGCTGAGGAGCGGGAAGTTTTCGGCAAGGGTGAATAGATACGAACACGACGAGCTTGGGATATTATCGGATGAGTTGAATCAGCTTGCTGTGTTCATTCAAGAACAGGTAAAATCACTCCAGAGATTAGCTGATGAAAAATCAGAGCTTGCCGATCAGGCTCACCAGGCAGCTGTCATGGAAGAACGTCAAAGACTTGCGCGGGATCTTCATGATTCAGTCAGTCAGCAATTATTCGCGTTGAACATGCTTTCTTCCGCCGCCCAAAAAAGCATTGACACAAATCCTGAAAAAGTTGGGATGATTGTAACACAAGTGGCTGAAATTGCAGGGAAAGCGCAAGGGGAGATGAGGGCTCTTCTTCTTCATTTACGGCCAATCGATTTAAAAGGTGAAAGTCTTTGTGAAGCGTTGACCATTTTAATAAGAGAATTAAAGGAAAAAACACAGATTGAAATAGCAGCAAGCCTCGATGGGATCGAGAATCTTTCAAAGGGGACCGAAACCCATATGTTTAGGATTATTCAGGAGAGCCTCTCCAACATCCTGCGTCACTCAGAGGCAACGAAAGTGAAGATTGTCACGGAGAAGAAGGACGGTTATGTCACACTGTACATAAGTGACAATGGTAGAGGCTTTAACTTGAGAGAAAACAAGATGACATCGTACGGACTTCAGACGATGAGAGAGCGTGCCGAGGAAATCGGGGGATTGTTTCAAATTCGTTCCAAAGAGGAAGAAGGAACGTATATTGACCTGCGGATTCCAGTCTAAACCAAAGGGGGAAAACAGGTGGATAAGGTAAAGGTGATGATTGTAGATGATCACGAAATGGTTCGATTAGGGATAAAAACCTATTTGCTGACAGAGGATCGGATTGAATTTCTAGGGGAAGCGAAAAGCGGTAATGAAGCGTCTCAGCTTGCGAAGCTGTATATGCCTGATGTGATTCTGATGGATTTATTAATGGAGAACGGGAATGGAATCGAGGCAACCAAGAAAATCCTTACCTTTCATCCCCACTGTAAAATCATTATACTTACAAGCTTTTATGATGATGAAAAAGTATTTCCAGCCATAGAAGCAGGAGCTCATAGTTATTTGTTGAAGACAGCTAGTGCCGAAGAGGTTACATCGGCTGTTTATAAAGCCATGAAGGGGGAGTCCGTCATCGCCTCCAAAGTAGCGGATAAAATGATGAACAGATTCCGCCCTCGGGAAATATTGCCTCATGAAGAGCTGACGACGAGAGAAATGGATGTATTGAAATGCCTGGGAGAAGGAATGACAAACCAGGAAATTTCAGAAGAGCTTTTCATTGGGATTAAGACCGTTAAGACTCATGTAAGTAATATCCTGAGCAAACTTGCAGTTGCCGATCGTACCCAGGCAGCGATTTATGCGAATCGAAATGGGATACTGTACAGTAAGGATTCGAAAGAATAGGTAGAGTTTCCTTCAGATAACGCAAAGGGGCTTAGTCAAGGGGAGTGATTCCATTCCCCTTGACTAAGCCCCTTTTGCTGGAACAGAAAAGTTACTTAGAAAGTAACAGGTTTACTAATTTTGAATCGTGAAGAGAGTATGGATTCTGTTGAAGAGATGGTGGCGAATTCATGATGAAGATTAGCCAGTGACAGACCGTGAACAATTTCAGCAGAAAATAAAGAACCATCATACGAATACGTTTCGAAGCATGCTGTGGCATCAAATGGAACAGTCACATCATAACCTAAGTTCTGAGCCATGCGAACCGTAGTGGATACACAGTGATTCGTCGTGAAGCCCATTATTACAAGGGATGTGAACTTTTCCCTTTTTAAATATAAATCCAGATCGGTATCGATAAAGGCGCTGTTGACGTGCTTAATGATTTGCTTTTCGTTTCGAGAAGGACGGAAATCGTCTATAAAATCGAAACCTGAGCAGCTTGAATGTAGGTGTGATTCCATATCATTGGAAGAATGCTGTACATGAACGACCGGCCATGACTTCTCTCTCCAAGCGCGAAGTAGCTGAAAGGCGTTTTCTTCCATACCAGGATTATTTCGCTTTCCCCATGAAGGATGACTAAATGCCTTTTGAAAGTCAACCAGAAGCAAACACGTTTGACTCATCGGTACTCTACTCCTTTCATATAGGATGTTGAAAATAAATGCAAAGTAAATATCTATGACCAATACGATAAAGTATACTGTTAATAATTTGTAATTATGTATGTACACTTTAAGTGTAATTGTTAAGTTTGAGGGACCGGTGAATAGCTGCCATCCAGGAAAATAAAAAGCTGCCTCGGATTGGGCAGCTTATGTATTACTCTTGGCCTGTTACATGATATTCACTTACATAGGAAGCGCGGGGAAAGATATCCTTCTTATTATCAATTCCTTCTTCCGTTCCGCGTTTTTCATGTGCTTTTTTGTATTGTTCTGACTCCTGCCAGTCAATGAAGTTTCTCTCGTCTTCCCATAGTGTCATAATCACATATGTATCCGTGTCTAAAGGACGAAGAACCCGAATAGCCGTAAAGCCAGGAACTTCTTCAATCAATCCTGCCCGATTTTTAAAGCGGTACTCAAATAGCGGACGGCCTTCATCTGTAACTGGAATATTATTGAACACTACATACCCTTTATTTTCAAGCTCACCAGATTGATCGACGATTTCATATTTCCGTGGGGACTCAAAGACACTTTCTCCATGTGTCTCATGAAGCAACATGGCATCTTTCCCCTGCATTAAGATCATTTTTTCATCTGTATGCCGATCCATTAATTTTTGCAGGAATTCGTGGGTTCCCGTGGTTATAAACACCTTCATCCAAATCACCTCAATTAATTAGTTATCTCTATTATACTCTTCCCTAATCCTTTGCTCATGTAACATGATTTCTGGATATTTTTTCTTCTCACTTGAAAATCGGCAAATTTATGACATTTTCCCTTGATAACTATACAATTCTCTTTAAAACGTCTATAGTTTAAAAGGGTTACAATTCGTACGGTCATATTATAAGGTTCTATTCGAAAAGGGTCTGTCGAGGGCTCTGTCAATCAACGTGCGCTGGATGGTGAGGGGAACTGCTCCGCTTGCAGCTAGCGTTCGGCCGAGCCTCCTCAGCTTAGCCGAACGGGGTCTCGGCACGCCCGTACTTCCGCAGGAGTCTACGCAGTTCCCCTCACCATCAATATGAGACTTTTTGTGACAGAGTTGAAAGGTGACAAAAACGAGCTAATAGAAACTAGAATTTCTTGTTCTCAAATGGAAATGGACCACGGCTCTCTTAAAAAGAGATTGCTTTCTAAAAAGTTAGTGTTTTTATTTAGATTTTATAAAAAACCTCATACTGAGAAAGTTGATTGGAGCGGAAGATGCTCGACTCCTGCGGGAGAAGCGGGACAGGTGAGACCCCGCAGGCGAAGCCGAGGAGGCTCACCGCCCGCCCCGCGGAAAGCGAGCATCTGGAGCGGAAATCAACTACTACTATCTTCTTTAAAATCACCAAACTTTACGAAAGAACCGATTGAAAATAGTACAATTTTAGAATCTACTCAAATTAGTATACAATGGGAATAATGGAGTTACATAGAAAGGTGGACGAACAAAGGTATGAAACAAATGAATGATACATTTTTACGAGCAGCAAGGGGAGAGAAGACGGACTATACTCCGGTTTGGTATATGAGACAAGCTGGGCGTTCACAACCTGAATACCGCAAAATCAAAGAGAAGTATTCTCTGTTTGAAATAACACACCAACCTGAGCTTTGCGCATATGTGACAAGGCTGCCGGTTGAACAATATGATGTGGATGCAGCGATCCTTTATAAAGACATTATGTCACCACTTCCATCCATAGGAGTGGATGTAGAAATCAAATCAGGAATCGGCCCCGTGATCGATAACCCGA
The DNA here is from genome assembly GCF_050270195.1 of Rossellomorea sp. NPDC071047. Taxonomy (NCBI): domain Bacteria; kingdom Bacillati; phylum Bacillota; class Bacilli; order Caryophanales; family Bacillaceae; genus Rossellomorea; species Rossellomorea sp. NPDC071047. The sequence goes on from NZ_JBNNJT010000005.1 coordinate 156,275, forward strand.
TTCGTACGACAGCGGATGTTGAAAAGCTTGGTGAAATCGATCCCGAAAATGATGTTCCTTACGTATTGGATACCATTAAATTATTGACTGGTGAGCAACTGTCCGTGCCGTTGATCGGTTTTGCCGGTGCACCTTTTACAATGGCAAGCTACATGATTGAAGGCGGCCCATCGAAAAACTATAATAAAACAAAAGCGTTCATGTATGCGGAGCCACAAGCCTGGTTTGCTTTAATGGATAAACTGGCAGCTATGACAGTGACCTATGCGAAAGCTCAAATCAAAGCAGGGGCGTCTGCTTTTCAAATTTTCGACTCTTGGGTCGGGGCATTGAATATTCAAGATTATCGTACATTCATTAAGCCGGTCATGGAGAAGATCTTTACAGAATTGAAGGAAGAGAACGTACCATTGATCATGTTTGGTGTTGGTGCAAGTCACTTGGCGAATGAATGGCATGACCTTCCTCTTGATGTAGTCGGATTGGACTGGCGTCTGCCGATTAATGAAGCAAGAGAAAGAGGCATTTCCAAAACGGTAATGGGGAATCTGGATCCTGCGATTCTGTTGGCTCCTTGGGAAGTGATCGAAGAAAGAGCCAAAGAGATCCTTGATCAAGGAATGGAGCTTCCTTCTCACATCTTTAACTTAGGACACGGGGTATTCCCGCAAGTTAATCCGGACACATTAAAGCGTCTGGCAGCTTTCGTACACGAATACAGTGCCAGGTAGAGCACATTCATACATGTGTAACCATGGATTCATATGAAGAAACATGGCACAATAATGGAATGTATGATACTGATAACGAGGTGAAATGGTATGACAAAGAAGAAAATGGGTCTATTAGTGATGGCCTATGGAACTCCATATAAAGAAGAAGATTTGGAACGTTATTATACTCATATCCGACATGGAAGAGCTCCTTCAGCGGAACTGCTGGAAGACCTCCGTGGACGTTATGAAGCCATTGGCGGGATTTCTCCACTGGCAAAAATCACCCTGGATCAAGCGAAGAGTCTTGAAGAACATTTAAACAGCATTCAGGATGACATTGAGTTTAAAATGTATCTGGGTCTGAAGCATATCGAACCTTTCGTGGAAGATGCTGTTGAACAAATGCATAAAGACGGCATTCAAGAAGCAGTTTCGATTGTACTTGCCCCTCATTTTTCAACGTTCAGTGTTAAATCTTACAATGGGCGTGCGAAGGAAACGGCAGAAAAGCTTGGTGGACCACACATTACATCCGTTGAAAGCTGGTATGATGAACCTAAATTCATTCAGTATTGGATTGACAGAGTGAAGGAATCCTATGCAAGCATGTCGGATGAAGAGCGTAGCAATGCTGTCCTGATCGTATCTGCACACAGCCTGCCTGAACGCATCCTGCAATCAGGCGATCCGTATCCAATGCAATTAGAGGAAACAGCGAAGATGATTGCAGAAGGCGCAGGCGTGAAGGAATATGCAGTAGGCTGGCAAAGTGAAGGAAACACTCCTGATCCATGGTTAGGCCCTGACGTTCAGGATTTAACCCGTGATCTTTATAAAGAAAAAGGATACAAGACATTCGTCTACACGCCGGTAGGCTTCGTATCCGATCATCTTGAAGTTCTATATGATAACGATTATGAATGTAAAGTGGTAACAGATGATATTGGAGCTTCGTACTATCGTCCGGAAATGCCGAATGCCAAACCTGAATTCATCGATGCAATGGCAGAAGTCGTGTTAAAACACCTTAAATAATTTCTCGTTTTTGGCTGAAACAAAGGAAGGACTGAAGCATATGAGTTCACTCTCACCGCTTTAGTCCTTCTCTATTGTTCAATAAGATATATTGTTAAAGAAGGCGATGAAAGTGTTGGAACAACAAAATAAAAGAGTCGTAATCATAGGTGGAGGGATCACCGGGTTAACGACTGCGTACTACCTACAGCAGGAAATAAAAGATAAAAACCTTTCCATCGAAGTGAAGCTTGTGGAAGCAACCCATCGACTTGGTGGAAAAGTGCAAACCTTGAAAAGGGACGGTTATGTGATCGAAAAAGGACCGGATTCATGTTTAGCCAGCAAACCAGAAGTTTCCCGCTTAGCGGAACAGCTGGGACTCGAGAACATGCTCATTCGTAACCGTAAAGGCACATCCTATGTGATAGCGGGCGGTGAGCTGTACCCTATACCCGGGGGATCTATCGTAGGTATTCCAACCCAAATCGCTCCTTTCATTACGACCAGTCTGTTTTCGTTGACCGGTAAAATGAGGGCTGCCGCTGATTTCGTTCTTCCCCGTTCACAGGAAATGGAAGACCAGTCATTGGGTAAATTCTTTCGACGAAGAATGGGGGATGAAGTTGTTGACCATTTAATTGAACCTCTCCTAACAGGCATCTTTGCCGGGGATATCGATCAATTAAGCTTAATGTCAACCTTTCCGCAACTCTATGAATTAGAACAAAAGCATCGTAGTTTAATAGCAGGTATCAAAAAGAGCGGTCAATCTGTAAACTCGAATGAGAAAGGGAGCTTCCTGACATTTACAGGAGGGCTACAATCTCTGATCGATGCCATGGAAGCGGGAATGAACCCGAATACGGTATACAAGAGCATGAAAGTAACCAACATAGAAAAAGAAGCCAGCAATGTTTATACGATTACCTTCACAAACGGTGAACAGTTGGAAGCTGACAGCGTAATCGTCACCACACCTCATCATGTAGTACAATCCATGCTTCCCACTTATCCTTTCTTAACCTTTTTAAAAGAAATGCCGGCTACATCCGTGGCAACCGTAGCAATGGGATTCTCACAAGATGCCATTAAAAAAGACATAGCCGGTACGGAATTCCTAGTATCAAGAAACAGTGACTATTCCTTGACGGCGGGAACCTGGACCCATAAAAAATGGCCTCATACTGCCCCTGAAGGAAAGGCCCTATTGCGATGTTACCTGGGTAAATCCGGCGACGAAACCATCGTCGATTTATCCGATGATGAAATTGAGCAGATTGTCCTTGAAGATCTGAGCAAGGTCATGGATATAGAGAGTGAACCTGAGTTTACAATCGTGTCCCGTTATAAGAACTCCATGCCTCAATATACAGTGGGCCACCGGGAACGGATCCAGGACATGTATGAACAGGCTGAAGCAAGTCTGCCTGGATTATTCATCGCAGGGAGCTCTTATGAAGGAGTAAGTATTCCTGATTGTATCGAGCAGGGGGAAAAGGCTGTATCGAAAGTAATGGAATATCTGAAATAGGATTATGGAGACCGCCAGGGTTGGCGGTCTTTTGTGAATTTAAGGGGGTTCCGAGAACGAAGAGGAAGGTATTCAGGCGGATTTTCTTCAAACTGAACCAAAAGAAAGACATCCTGCAGTCAGCAGGATGTGCACCACTCACTTCACAACCCGATACCTGGAATGCTGCAGCATCCAATTCTGAGGAAATGCAGATCCCAAAACCCAATAACTTAAACCTCTCAGTCTATACTCATCCACTGTTTTCTGTTTGGCCAGCATGCTTCGTGCGTCTTCAAACCAGACTTCATGCTTTTGGCCGGTTTCATCCCAATAGGTGAAATAAGGGGATTGATAAACGTCGTTGTATTGAATCCTTACACCATATTTGCTTGCGAGATCAAGTGCTCCTTGAGGGGAGACCGTTTTGGCCAAGGTCCCGTCGACCCATGGAACTTTCCAGTCGCGTCCGTAGAGGGGAGCGCCCATCATGATTTTGTTTCTCGGGATGACGGTGACGGCATAATCAAGTACTTTCTTCACTTCATTAATCGGGGCAATCGCCCATGGTTTGCCCCCTGCCCATCCCCATTCATATGTCATGAGGACAACAAAGTCGACAATTTCTCCGTGGGCTTTATAGTCATGGGCTTCATATAATAGTCCTTTTTGATCTGCTTTAATTTTAGGTGCAAGGGCCGTCGACACAGAGTATCCTTTAGGTTTTAGTGCTGCAACGGTTCTTCTTAAGAAAGTATTATAATTTTCCCTGTCTTCGGGATATACATATTCGAAATCAAAATTTAAACCTTTATAGCCCTTCGCCTCCATTTTCTTTAAGATGGATGAAATCAAGGTGTTTTGCAGAGTTTCACTTCTTAAGATGGTGGCAACAAGATCAGAGTCGAATTTTCCGCCTGTGAAATTCGTGAGAACCAGTAAAGGATCAACGTTTTGGTTATATGAGGCTGAAATTAGAGCACTATCATTTAACTCAGTGACCGAACCGTCTTTTGTAATGGAGTAGGTAAAAGGCGTCAGGTAGGTGAAATAGCTGCCCAAACCGTTCACTTCTGCTACTCCTTCACTGTCTGTCCGGGTAATATAAGAATTTATTTCCGTCGTGAGTTTCGTGTTTGGAATCCTGATTTGCTGGTTTGGATAAATGAGCGAAGGATTCGCAATAGAATTGGCATCTAATATTTCCTGCAAAGGAACTTTATAGTTATAGGAAATGGTATAGAGAGATTCACCTGACTTTACTCTATGAATAAAGGAAGGTATTACGATCAATTGGCCGACGAACAGCATGGCAGGATCAGAAATCTGATTGAAATCGATCAGTTCTTTTAAGCTTATATTGTACTTTTGACTAATGCTATACAAAGTGTCTCCTGGTTGCACGATGTATTCTTTTAAAGGTTCCGGAACGAGAAGACTTTGTCCAATCACGAGAATATTGGGATTTTTCAATTGATTCCCGTATGAAATTTGATTGATGTCGACACCATATCTTTGTGCGATCGACCAAAGAGAATCCCCGCTTTTTACAACATAAATATTCATAAGACACCTCCAAACAAACCTTATCTTTATAGCCTATTCAGAAGGGCTTATTCTATATGAAGGATGAATGGTATACTAAAAGAAAAAAATCACTTGTGTAATGGCAAGTGATGTGATAAATTTATTAATGTTAATGAAATGACTAAATTACAATTTTGGTCAATTGGTCATATTGAGGGGTGTGTTCATGGCGATCGATCGAAAGAAACAGGTTTTGGAGGCTGCAACAAATTCATTTTCATTGTTTGGGTATAAAGCCACGACAATGGATCAAGTGGCAAAATTAGCCAATGTGGGTAAAGGAACGATTTATACGTTTTTTAAAAATAAGGAAGAACTATTTGATGAAATTGTATCATCGTTAATCATTGAAATGAAACGGGAAGCGGAAGAAGTGATTGATCCGCAGGAAACCTTCTCAGAAAATGTTCATCGTGCATTGTTCCGCATGCTTGAATTCAGGAAAGAGCATAAGCTGACCATCAAGCTTTATCAAGAAGCCAGGGAAATGGGAACTCCTGCTGTATCAGAAGTCATTGATCGCATGGAGAAAGTGGTCATTGAATTCTTGAGTCAACGAATTGAAAAAGCGATTGCCTCAGAAGCGATTAAGCCATGTAATCCTGAAATGACCGCTTTTGTTATGTTGAAGATGTACGTTTCACTTATTTTCGATTGGGAACGAGCGCATGGTCCCCTTGATAAAGATGAAATCGCCAATCTCTTTGAACTTTATTTAATTAAAGGGTTATCGAAATGATAGTCCTTCATTTTTTGGCACTGAATGACTAAATGGATGAAATAGTCATTTATTTTTTCGTCAAAATGACTATTTGAACTAATTGGTCAATAATTCAAATTTAGAAATATAATAGGAGGAAAAACATGAAGAATTCATTTATTGGTTCAGAATTCAAAGCAATTTTCAAGAATAAGAAACTTCTCATCCCCATTCTCGCCGTTCTTTTCATCCCTGTTTTGTACAGTGGTATGTTCTTATGGGCATTTTGGGATCCATATGAACAGTTGTCAGACTTACCTGTGGCAGTTGTAAATAGCGATCAGGGAGCAGAGTTTGATGGGAAGGAATTGCATATTGGGGATGAACTTGTAGATAAATTGAAGGATAGCGATCAATTTGACTTTCATTTTATCGATAAAGAAGAAGGATACAAAAACTTAGAGAAGCAGGATTATTACATGCTTGTTGAGATCCCGGAGGATTTCTCCGAGAACGGAACAACATTATTAGAAGAGAATCCTAAAAAACTTTCTCTGAAATATGTGCCGAACGAAAGCTTTAACTTCCTGTCGGCCCAAATCGGTGATACGGCGATGAAAGAAATCAAAGCGAGTCTTTCTAAGTCTGTATCTGAAACATACGCTGAGACCATGTTTGATAAAATCAAAGAAATGGGAGACGGCTACCAGACAGCCAGTGACAAAGCTTCCGAAATCAATAATGGGGCCATCGATTTATCTCAAGGTGCCAATAGGTTAAAGGATAATTTAGCCGTCTTAGCCGAAAAGAATGTTGAGATGAATGACGGTGTGTCGAAAACGCGGGCAGGTGCCGCTGAACTTGCAAAGGGTTCTAAAGAATTATCCGACGGTGTCGGCGTTATAAATGATAAATCACAACAATTGTATGAAGGAACAAAGGATGTCCAATCAGGGATTGATGCACTTGCAACTGGAATCGATAAAAGTAAGGCAGGTTTAGAGCAGGTGGATGCAGGTCTAAATAGCGCAGTGGACAATACAGCTAAACTGCACGCAGGATCACAAAACCTGGCAGAAAAAATCGGTGCTCTCCAGGGTGGAGCGGATAGTGCGAAAACAGGGGCACAAGCCATTGGAGCAGGGGCGACAAAGCTTGAAGAACAACTGGCACCATTTATGGGAAGCCTTCCAGAAGAAAAACAGAATGAGTTACAGGCTGCAATCGATCAGATTAAGCAGGGGGCAACCGGTCTTCAAACAGGTACCGGGGCACTGAGTACGGGTGCATCCGAGCTTCAAAAAGGGGCGGATTCTCTTGCTGGAGGAATCGGGGAATTAAATAAAGGTCAAATGAAACTACAAGGTGGAATCGACCAGCTTGTATCCGGCTCAGGCCGACTCGCTGAAGGATCCAACCAGCTACAAGCAGGTCAGGGTGAAATTGTGAAGAACTTTGGCCTATTAAATGATAAGCTTGGTGAAGTATATCAAGGAACAGTAGGTGTTGCTTCAGGAGCAAATGAATTAAGCACAGGTCTTAACAGAGTATACAATGGCTCTACTCAATTAACAGACGGGTCTAAGAAACTTGCCGACGGTTCAACAGAGTTGGCAGCTGGAACGACCAAACTATCAGATGGAACAACGGAATATGAAACAAAGCTGAAAGACGCAGCAAAAGAAGCAAACAGTGTCAAAGCGGATGAAGAAACGTACGACATGATGGCTGGTCCAGTTGATGTGAAAAATGAAAAAATCAATCATGTTCCAAACTACGGAACAGGTTTTGCTCCTTATTTCTTATCTCTCGGATTATTTGTCGGAGCACTATTAATTTCAATTGTGTATCCATTGAAAGAACCAGCAAATCGTCCATCAAGCGGGATGAGTTGGTTCATGGGTAAATTCACTGTTCTTACAGTCGTCGGGATCATTCAATCATTGATTGCAGCTGGCATATTGCTGTTGGGATTAGGTCTTGAAGTGGAAAGTGTACCATTATTCTTACTTTCTACAATCATTACGAGTCTTACATTCCTTGCCCTCATCCAAATGCTTGTTACGATTTTAGGTGATCCGGGGCGTTTTGTAGCGATTATCATATTAATCCTGCAATTAACTACAAGTGCAGGGACATTCCCATTAGAATTAATCCCGACTGCTCTGCAGCCAATCAGTGGATTGTTACCAATGACATACTCAGTGGCAGCATTCAAAGCAGTCATTTCAAGCGGGGACTTTGCCTTCATGTGGCAGAACCTCTTCATCCTGCTGGGATACTTCGTTGTGTTTATCGCAATGACGTCTGTATTCTTTGTAGGGCTGTTCAAGAAACAATATACAAAAACAGTAGAAGCTTAAGGGAAAAAAAGGGAGATGTCACACACATTTCCCTTTTTTTCTTCATAAAATGGACAAACCATCCGTAAGCATGAGAGTGTATACTAATTGGTGAGAAGTACATAATGGTGAGACACTTAAAAAGAAGAATGTTTAAAGGAGAGTTTGGGATGAAGAAGCTAAGTTTGTTAGTACTGGTAGGAATACTTGCATTGTTTATCGCTGCCTGCGGGAATTCAAATGAAGATAACGGAGCCAAAGAAGATGAGAAATTGGAAGCGATTGAAGCAAAGTTAGACATGCCTGAAAAAGGAGAAAGTGGTGAAACCGTTTCTCTTACGACTAAAGTCACTCAAGGTGATGAAAACGTCGAGGACGCAGGTGAAGTGAAATACGAGATTTGGAAAAATGGTCATAAAGAAGAAAGTGAAATAATTGAAGCAAAGCATGATAAGAACGGTGTATATAAAGCTGAAAAGAAGTTTGAAGAGGACGGCATGTATACTGTGCAGGTCCATGTAACAGCCCGTGATATGCACACCATGCCGAAAGCTGAAATTGCGATTGGCGAAGTAGAGGAAGAGGAACATGATGAGGAAAGCGAAGACGGTCACCACGGTCATCACGAAAGTTCAGTTTCCATCCATCTAATGAAGCCTGATACAATTAAAATGAATGAAGAAGCGGAAATGAACGTTCATGTGGAAAATGAAGAAGCGGCCCTGGAAAAAGCAGAAGTACGTCTGGAAATTTATAAAGAGGGCCAAGAGAAGCATGAGTGGGTTGACTTGACTGAAGATGAAGCCGGTAAGTATAAATGTTCCTATACATTCCCGGATAAGGGCACATACAATGTACAGGTTCACGTGACCAAAGGTGAGGAAATTCACGAACACACAATGCAAACAGTAGAAGTACAATAATCATAAAAAGGATGCACTTCAAAGTGAAGAGCATCCTTTTTATTACCCCTTTAATTCTTAATATTCGTAATCAGTCGTACATTTTTCGCAATAAATGCCGTAGCATTCATGCTGCTCTTCAATTGTATCTCCACATTGTGCACAAGACTTAGGCGGCAAATTTCGAAAGAACTCCACAATATTTTTTACCATGTTCATCACCCTCCGTAATTTTTTTCACCCATCAATTGTTTGTGTTATATAACTGATGTGTTAATTTATTTTATTGTATTATAACAGTATGTATTTCGTCAACGATTAATTCAAAAATAGGCGAAAAAAATGAAAAAATAGGCACAATGAAGTATAGTAGGGGTACATACTAAAGTGAAGGGCGAGGTTCAAAAAATGAAGCTAACCGTTATTGGACAATGGGGCGGCTATCCGAAGGCAGGAGAAGCGAGCACCGGGTATTTACTTGAACATAATGGCTTTAACCTGCTTATTGACTGTGGCAGTGGTGTACTATCCCATCTGCAACATCACGTACAGACTACAGATTTAGACGCGGTCCTTCTGTCCCACTATCATCCAGATCATGTAGCAGATATAGGTGTACTACAACACGCTTTATTGATTCAATACTTCCTGGGGAAAAATAAAGGTACATTACCTGTGTATGCCCATAGAGAAGATCAACGGGGGTACGATGCGATTACATATAAAGATTTGATGAAAGCCCATGAATATAAGGAAGATACACCATTATCGATCGGCCCTTTCAAGGTAACTTTTGTGAAGACCGAGCATCCCGTACCGTGCTACGGCATGAGAATCGAAGCAGACGGCAAATCGCTGTTCTATACAGCAGACTCGGCTTTTAAACAGTCATTTGTCCCGTTTGGGAAAGATGCAGATGTACTGCTCTGTGAATGTAATTTCTATGGAGGGATGGATGCCTCGAACGCTGGTCACATGACGAGTCTCGACGCCGGGAATCTTGCTCAAAAAACGAATGCCGGAAAGCTTATACTGACTCATTTACCTCATTTCGGCGAACTGGAGCAGTTGGTAACAGAAGCGAAAACCATCTATAACGGCAAGGTACTGTTAGCGAAAAAAGATATGAAAGTAGATATTTAGGAGGAAACATGATGTTATTTATCGATAATAAAGGGATCACGGATCCAAGGATCAATCTTGCTATTGAAGAATATGCACTGAAGAACTTAGATATTAATGAGAGTTATTTATTATTCTATATAAATGAACCTTCCATCATTATCGGGAAGAACCAAAATACGATCGAAGAGATTAATACAGACTACGTAGAGAAGCAAGGTCTCCATGTCGTTCGCCGCCTTTCCGGCGGGGGAGCGGTCTATCACGATTTAGGAAACCTGAACTTCAGCTTTATCACGAAAGATGACGGAGAGAGCTTCCACAACTTCAAAAAATTCACTGAGCCTGTCGTAACAGCCCTTCATAAGCTGGGGGTGAAGGCGGAGCTTAGCGGACGTAACGATATTATCGCAGAAGGCAGAAAGATCTCCGGTAACGCCCAGTTCTCCACTAAGGGACGGATGTTCAGCCACGGAACACTTCTGTTCGATTCCGAAATGGAAAACGTCGTATCAGCTCTACGGGTGAAAAAGGACAAGATTGAATCAAAAGGGATCAAATCGATCCGAAGCCGCGTGGCCAACATTTCTGAATTCCTCTCAGAAAAAATGACCATCGAACAATTCAGATCAACCCTTCTGGATTATATTTTCGACGGAAGCGACGTAGAAGAATATGTCCTGACGGAAGAAGATTGGAAGAACATTCATGAGCTTTCTAAAGAACGCTATCAGAACTGGGATTGGAACTACGGAAAATCACCGAAATTCAATCTTCAACATTCTCACCGCTTCCCGGTCGGATCCATTGACGTCCGTCTCGAAGTGAACAAAGGGAAAATTGATAACTGTAAAATTTTCGGTGATTTCTTCGGAGTCGGGAATGTAGAAGACATTGAAGAAAAACTAATAGGTACCCGCTACGAACGAAAAGATATTGCCGGGGCTTTAGAGGGCGTTGATATTCAACACTATTTCGGGAATGTGACGAAGGATGAATTTGTGGATTTGGTGTATTGATATATAAAGGAGGGAGGTTTCCTAATATGGGAAGCCTCCCTCTTTTTGTCTCAACTAGGAAAATTATACCCAACAGAATATAGGGCGAAATATTTATGTACCGTTATGAATATTTATTCTATCATTATACTATTACATAATTTGGAGGTACATAAATGAAGCAAAAGATTATTGCAGGAATTGCCAGTTTTACTCTACTATCCACCACGCCATTCAACGTTCTAGCAGAATCTCCTCAAACGACGATTCAAAGCACTCAACTCGATGAGAAAGAGAAAAGTTTATTTAATAGTGAGCACTATGACTTTGTGAAGTACTCTGAAATTCAAGGTAAGCTTGATAAAATCGCACAGGAAAGCAACCGTGTGACGGTCGAGAAGAGTGATGTGAAGTCAGCGGCCGGTCATGATATGTATGTGGTGACTGTATCGGATGCGAAAGCAAAAGGGAAGTATGGTCATTATAAAGGTCTCCGTAAGAAAATGATCAAGTCGCCGGAAAAAGCACAGGATTTTATCGATAAGCATCCTGATCTTAAGGTTCCCGTCATGATCAATGCATCCATTCACGGAACAGAATTTGTTGGAACAGACGCAGCTCTGCAATTAATCGAACGCTTTGCGACAGAGGATGATGAGCAGACAAAAGGAATCCTCGACGATCATATCCTTATCTTCAATGTGGTAGCGAACCCTGATGGGCGTATTGATGCTACACGTTTCAATGGAAATGGGATCGACCTCAACCGTGATTTCATCACTCAATCCCAGCCTGAAACAGAGCATATGGTTGACCTGATCACGGAATGGAACCCAATGGTTTTCCTTGATCTGCATGGTTATGTGAAAGGCTACGGCGGACCGACCAAACCAGGTCTTATTGAGCCATGTACTCCGCCTCATAATCCAAACTATGAATATGATCTGTATTCGAAATGGGCATTGAATCAAGCGGAAGCAATGGAATCAAATATAGTATCAAATAAAGGAAACTATGATAATACTCATACGGAATCGTCAAAAGTAGATTATCAGAATATGGAAGGGACTTATATACCCCAACGTGATGATGCGGCCGGATGGGATGATTATCCGCCGATCTTCACACCAATGTATGCTATGTACCACGGGGCATACGGATACACTCTTGAAGCGCCGACCAACGATTGGGACGGGGTTCAATGGACATATGATGCCGTGATGGGTGCACTGGGTTATGCGAGCGAAAATAAAGTGGATATGGTTAAAGATCAGATCGAAGTCTTTAAACGCGGTGTACAGTTCGACCACCCGTTCCATAAGGAAGGTCATTTCCCATCTGCCTATATTCTACCAAATGATGAGCAGGATCAAACGGCTACTGTGAAAGCCGTTCAGCACCTTCAAGATAATGACATTGTCGTAGAAGAAGCTCAGAAGGATTTCACGTTTGATGGTGTGACTTATCCTAAAGGAACGTATATCGTACCGATGGATCAAGCAAAAGCTGGCCTTGCGAACACCATGCTTTGGGACGGGGAAGACATTACCGAGGACACACCAAGTATGTACGATATCTCTGCCTGGAATCTGCCTGAACTATGGGGCTTCGGTGCAGTGGAAGTAAGCAGTGACACTGAACTGAATGTAAAATCGAAACAGTTAAAGGCACTGAATGAAAGTGGAGAAATCGTCGGGGACGGTCCTTATGCGATCCCGAATACCTCTGCTAGATCGATTGCGATTGCCAATCATTTGTTAAATAGCGGACATACTCTTCATAGAGGAGAAGATGGAATACTGTATGCAGGTGCCGATGCCAGAGCTGAACTGATCGACCTGGTGAAAGATTCTGCTGTTACTATTTCTTCCCAATCTGTTCCTGTTGGAGCGAAAGAAATCACGTCCCAGCATGTGACACTCTTAAAAGATGGAGGAATGAATAAAGCTCAATCCCACTCTGGAACTAAGTTGGCACTTGAACGTCTCGGCTTCACAGTGGAAGAAAAGACTCCCGGACAGGTAGCAGAAGAGGGTCTTGGTTCAACAGATGTGTTTATTTATAACGGGAGATCGAATCTCATTTCCTATCAAAACAGTGCGGCCAATTCGGAATTTGGATTGAAGGATGCAGCACAATATGAAGCATTTAAAACGAATGTAAAAGGTTTTGTAGCGGATGGCGGTCAATATCTTGCCATCGGTGCCGGTGCATCCCAGGCTACGACAAAGCTTGGATTAAGTGATGTGAAGGTGGAAACAGGCGGCTCCAACAGCAACGGAATCGTCCAATTATCTCACACTGATTCTACTTACACAGCTGGTTACCAGACAGAAGACCTTGGATTTGTTTATCAACCGACATGGTACACGAACACAGGAAGTGCAGACATTCTATCAAGCTATCAAAATAGCAGTGACTTCTTCCTGGCCGGACATTGGAAAGGCAGTGAAAGGGCTCAAGGTAAACCAGTGATCGTGAAGGACGAAAATGTATTATTAATCGGACTCGAACCAACTTTCCGTGATCATACGGATTATCTTTTCAGACTCGTTTCCAATGCGATTTTTGCACAATAAAAAAAACGGAAAAGCCGTCCAAATTGGGCGGTTTTTTTTCTACAAGATACTTGTATTAATACTATTCTTTATATAGAATATATTTTGAATACTTTTAATAGTTTGATGAATGACCATTCATTCAGTTTATCTGAAAAGGGGAGGGATACAATTGAATATCGCAACACGGTTAGACCAAATCGCTCAAGAGAAAGCAGATAAAACAGCTTATCATTTCTTAAATACCTCCAGTACATACGGGGAATTAAATGCAGCTGTATCGAGATTTGCAAGCGGCTTAGAGCAATTGGGTCTGAAAAAAGGGGATCACATCGCGCTTGTATTAGGGAATTCGCCACATTTCGTCATTGGATTATATGGGGCACTACGAATGGGGTTGAAGGTGATACCGATCAATCCGATCTACACACCGGATGAAATTGGCTACATTCTGAAAAATGGTGACGTGAAGACAATAGTCACACTTGATTTGCTTGTACCATTAATCGAAAAGATGCAGCATCTTTTATCTGATGTGGAGCATTTCATCCTTTGTGAATCAGGGGATGAACGAGCGAAGGATATTGATTTAGAGAAAATATCGCTTGCATACCCTAAAATGAAATCGTTTACAGGGGTTCTTGGAAAAGGGGATCCTGCTTTCAAGGGGGAGGAAGTGGATGAAAATGAGGTAGCCATCATCCTTTACACTTCAGGTACGACTGGTAAACCAAAAGGTGCCATGCTGACGCACAAAAATATTTATTCCAATGCAACCGATGTCGGCAGCTATTTACGGATGAATGAAGACGACACCGTCATTACAGCTCTGCCGATGTTTCACGTCTTCTGTTTGACGGTGGTCCTGAATGCGCCATTGATGACAGGGGCGACCCTTTTAATCGTTCCGCGCTTCAGTCCAAAAGCCATTTTTGAACTGTCGAAGGCCTATCAGCCAACCGTATTTGCAGGCGTACCAACCATGTACAACTTCCTGTTCCAGTATCCTGAAGGAAATCCAGAAGATCTCTCATCTCTCCGTCTCTGTATTTCAGGCGGCGCTTCCCTGCCGGTGGCCCTCTTGAAAAACTTTGAAAAGAAATTCAACGTCATGATTTCTGAAGGCTACGGTTTATCTGAAGCTTCGCCTGTGACATGCTTCAACCCGCTGGATCGACCAAGAAAGCCGGGTTCAATCGGAACATCGATCATGAATCTGGAGAACAAAGTCGTCGATGAATTGGGAGAAGAAGTACCAATCGGACAAGTGGGCGAATTGATCGTCAAAGGTCCTAATGTCATGAAGGGGTATTACAAAATGGAAGAAGAAACAGCCGCAACAATCCGCGATGGCTGGTTATACACAGGGGATCTCGCCCGGATGGATGAAGAAGGCTACTTTTATATTGTCGATCGTAAAAAAGAGCTGATTATTGTGGGAGGATACAACGTCTATCCGCGTGAAGTAGAGGAAGTGCTATACAATCACCCTGGAATTGTAGAAGCAGCGGTCATCGGCGTCCCACATCCCGAACTGGGTGAAGTCGTCAGCAGCTATGTTGTCAAAAGTGAACCATCCTTAACGGAACAGGACGTACTTGAGTATTGTAAAGAGCATCTTGCCAAGTACAAGCTGCCGGCATCGATCGAGTTCATTGATGAGCTGCCGAAGAATACAACTGGGAAAATTTTAAGAAGAGCACTGAAAGAACAGGTGCTTCAATCATAAAAAAAGAAGATGTTCAGTGGATCACTGAGCATCTTTTTGTGTTTACTTCATCGCTTTACTTGCCTGCAATAGCTTTGATTCACCTTTTTCCCATGTTTCAACCTGCTCGATTGCTTGCTCGGGTGTGAATCCCTGGCCAACCAGTACACCTGACAAGATGAATTCCTGGAAGAGATGGGTAAGGTTGATGCCTTCTTCCACTTCAGATAGGGCTCGGGTTACAAGTGGTTGAATATATTCAACCCATTGATCGGGAAGGCTTTTTGTATCACGATAATATTGATGCAGCCAGGCAATTTCATTTGGATGTTTATGCGCATAAGCGCGTTGTGGAATATAAGGGTTTTGATTGTAAGGATAATACAAGATAAACACAGCTCCTTCATGGGTAGATGTCACGTTTAGTCTATGCACCCAACCGGAATATGTTCAGCCCTTATAAAAAAATGAAAGGGTTTTCTCGGTTTGTGTCGAATCATACATAAGGAGGAAATACATAAAAAAGGGGAGAACAAACATGGAATCGATCTTACTACAACAAAAAGGCAACGTCGCCACCGTCACCATCAACCGACCGGAGGCAATGAATGCCTTTAATTACGATACACTGAACGAACTCCAGCAGGTAGTCGAAGCACTCCGCATCAACCCGGACGTCAGAGTCGTTATCTTCACAGGAAGCGGAGAAAAAGCCTTTTCGGTTGGAGCTGATCTCAAAGAACGCAAAACCCTGACCGAACAACAAGTCATCCGCAACGTCTACAAAATCGGTGAAGTCTTCCAATCCGTCGCCACTCTCCCTCAACCAACCATCGCCGCCATGAACGGCTACGCATTCGGCGGAGGAATGGAGCTGGCACTGGCATGCGATTTCAGAATCGCTGTAGCAGAGACCACAATGGGACTGACCGAAACAAGCCTTGCCATCATCCCGGGGGCAGGTGGAACTCAGCGCCTTCCACGATTAGTAGGAGAATCC
This sequence comes from Rossellomorea sp. NPDC071047, assembly GCF_050270195.1. Lineage (NCBI taxonomy): Bacteria > Bacillati > Bacillota > Bacilli > Caryophanales > Bacillaceae > Rossellomorea > Rossellomorea sp. NPDC071047. The sequence continues at coordinate 172,435 of NZ_JBNNJT010000005.1, forward strand.
AAAGCACTGGAGCTTATTCTGACGGCTAAGCGATTAACTTCAGAAGAAGCGTTGGATATCGGACTCGTTACAAGAGTAGTAGAAAAAGAGAATTTCTTGGGTGAAGTCCATGCATTCGTGGAGCCTATGCTGTCTAATGGTCCTATTGCCCTGCAGCAAGCTAAGTTTGCAGTGAAGAATGGTATGAACGTAGACCTTCAGACCGGATTACAGATTGAGAGAAAAGCATATGAGATTACAATTCCTACGGAAGATCGTGTGGAAGCATTGTTGGCGTTTAGTCAGAAGCGTAAGCCGGAGTTTAAGGGGAAATAAGTGGGCTAGTCCATGGCAGTTACAAAATTCCAAAGACCAAATTTCTCAAGTATATCATAGAGAAATTTGGTCTTTTTATGTTACAAGTTCATAGATAAATGATTACACCCCAAGTCTTACCTTAAGATAGTCCCTAAGCCGTTAGAGAGAATATTTATTCAATGGTAATTTTATGTAAATAGTATGTGGGATCCGAAGACGGGTTTGTAAGGGGGGGTTAGGGTTTGAGAAGAGTACTGGTAGCATTATGCTTGTTTTGCCACATCATTTTTTCTTTTCAATTCCATGCAAGGTCAGAGAGTAATAATCAAGTGGAACTCTTAGACAGGTTTATGACTGAATCGATGGAGGAGTATGGGATTCCTGGAGCTTCTTTAGCGATTATTAAAGATGGAAAGCTCATGTTTCAACAAAGTTGGGGGAAACAAAGGAAAGGGACTCCTGTCACGAAGGATACGGTGTTTACGATAGGTTCTATCAGCAAGCCTTTAACTAGCCTTGCAATCATGAGGCTAGTGGATGAAAAGAAGGTTGAACTTGATCAGGAGATCGACTGGTATTTGCCTGCCTTTCATTACAATAAAAATGGATATGATAAGAACATCACCGTTAGGCACCTGTTGACACATTCAAGTGGAATCAGTTCTTATGAAGGGTTAAAAATTGCAGATCGTAATCTGCGAGGGGAAAATGCAATAAATGTTGCGGTTCAAAAGCTGAATAATGTTGATTTGAATTATGAGCCAGGGGAAGTGCATCAATACAGCGCTGCGAATTATTTACTGTTGGGAAAAATCATAGAGAATGTCACAAACCAAACATTTTCCGAATTTATGGATGATGAGATATTCAGTGAGATTGGGATGGGTCGGACCGTATCGGATTTCGAAGCAGCTAAAGCATTGGGGTATCAGCACGGCCATCAATCTTGGTTTGGAAAGCCTATGAAAAGTAGAGGTTTTTTTGATGATAGCGGGGCCCCATATGGTTACATGGTCTCTACAACGGATGATATGTCAAAGTTTATTAAATTTTTGTTGGAAGGTGGGGCCATATTATCTAAGGATTCATTCGATACTTATACTTCACCTCATTATCATAGAAAAGAAGATTTGTATTATGGACTGGGCTGGAGAATCTCTACAGAGGTTGATAATTCTTATTTTTTTCACGGCGGAGAAACACCTGATTCACGGGCTGAATTATTCATAAACCCCCAACAAGACTATGGATTTATCCTACTCACAAACAAAAACAACTTCTCTGAAGTACTTTCGACCGTTTGGATGAGGGACGGAATCAAGATGATTGTGGAAGAGGGAAAGTCCCCGGAAGTGCAGCAATTGAATCACCACATGCAATGGAGCACTTTAATAGTAACCCTTTTTCTTCTGCTATTATCATCCTGGAACATATATCGACTGATAAAGAAAACCAAAATTAAGTCGAAGGTATGGATATTCATTGGATTGTTATCTATACTGTTATCAATTATTATGATTCCACTGCTAATTTATCTGTTCAGTTCGCCTTGGAATACAATCAATCTATATGCACCTGCTACCGCTATTCTCATCAAGGTTTTAGTTGGTATACTGGCAACGAATGGAGTTCTTTTGTTATTTGTTGTTTATTTCAAAAAAAGTTCAGATGGTGATTGAAGGGTAATACCAGTAAGTAGAGTGTATTACTCAACTAGAAAAAACGATTTAACAAATATATTTCAACCAAGAGGTTCCAACTAGGAGCCTCTTTTTCATATGGCCCTTTTTAAACACCAAAAATCATGTAAAATAAAGAATCATACTAAAAAACACTGGAGTGACTCCTGTGAAAAAGAAACAGTTTAAACTAAGTACCATCATCATTCTCTTCGTGTGCATCGTTGTCCTGGTATCCCTTGTCATTACGGACTTGCTTATTTCCAGGACGATTAATGACAACATTGAGTCTAATATTGAAGAAAAGGCGAAAATCGTTTCCCGGACGGTCGCTCATTCTACGATTGTGAAGAGCGGTTTAGAAGGGGAAAGTGAAGATCAAATTCAAGAATACACTCAAGATATCCAGAAATCAGCAGAAGTTCTGTTTGTAGTGGTCATGGATATGGAAGGGATACGTAAATCACACCCTGATCCTGACCGTATCGGCAAGCATTTTGTCGGCGGTGATGAGAAAGATGTGCTCCAAGGGAAGGAAACATTGTCTATTTCAGAGGGGACTTTGGGCAAATCCGTCAGGGCGTTTTCTCCTGTATTTAACGATGAAAATCAACAGATAGGGGCTGTCGCAGTTGGGATTTCCCTGGGTAGCGTCGAGGAAGCAGTGAGCATGAGTCACCGGAATATATTAGTGGGATCTATGATCGGGATTATTGTTGGAATCATTGGGGCGGTTATTATAGCCAGATACATAAAGAAAATTTTATTTGGGTTGGAGCCGATTACGATTGCGAAAATATTGGAAGAGCGGAATACGATGCTCCAGTCTGTACATGAAGGGGTAGTGGCTGTCAATAAAGATACAACCATCTCTTTAGTGAATAAATCTGCACTCAAGATATTTAATGAAGCGGGACTAAGCTCAGATCCGATCGGAATGCCCATCAAAGAATACATGCCACACACCAGGTTGGAAAGAGTCATCGCAACGGGGAATCCTGAGCTTGACGAGGAGCAAACCATCAATGGGGTATCTATCCTGGTCAACCGCGTCCCGTTAATCGTCAATGATGAAGTAGTCGGAGCAATCTCTACCTTCCGGGATAAAACGGAAGTGAATCAATTAGCAGAGCAGTTAACGGGTGTGAAATCGTATGCGGAAGCGCTCCGTGCCCAGTCGCATGAATTTATGAATAAGATGCATGTGATTCTGGGATTGGTGAAGATGAAGGATTACAATCATTTAAATCGTTACGTGAAGGAGCTTGTTTCCTTACGTGTCGATGAAGTGAGCACGGTGACGTCGAAAGTGAAGGATCCTGCTTTGGCTGGTTTTATCATGGGGAAACTGAGCTATGCGAGGGAAAAGAACGTTGCATTGACCATTGAATGTCACGACTTTATCCCGGAACCCAAAGATCCTTCTGTTACACATGAACTGATTACCGTGATCGGAAACTTATTGGATAATAGTGTTGAAGCAACGGCAAATAGTGCAGACAAGGAAGTGCTCATGGAGCTATTCTATCAGGACGAGCGATTTGAAATGATCGTGACGGATACTGGAGAAGGAATGCCGGATGAAATGGTAGAGGAGATCTTCACCAAAGGATACTCTTCTAAAGGGGAAGGAAGAGGATACGGTCTCTTCTTAGTGAAAGATAGTCTCGGTAAACTGAATGGGACGCTTCACGTTGAATCAAAGGTAGGCTCGGGAACGACGATGATTGTTCAAGCTTCATATAAGGAGGGGAAGAAGGGTGATTAATGTATTGATCGTGGAAGATGATCCGATGGTGGCCCGGTTTAATCAAAGGTATCTGGAAGAAATCAATGGGTTTCATTTGATAGGCATTTCGAATTCGATTGAAAATGCCATGAAGAAAGTAAATGAATATAAGGTTGATCTGATTTTATTGGACGTTTATATGCCCGGGAAACGAACGGGGATGGACTTATTAGAGCAAATACGCAAGGACCAGCTGGAGACAGATGTCATCCTCATCACAGCGGCATCAGAAGTCGATAATATCCAGAGCGCCCTTCGGATGGGGGTAGTGGACTACTTGATCAAGCCATTTGAATTTGAACGGTTTAAAAAAGCATTGACGACTTATCGGGAGAGTAATCGTATGCTTCAAAAGCAATCTACCATCGATCAGAGTGAACTGGATTTACTTCTACTTAGGGATGGACAAGCCAGGGAGAAGGAACCCCTCCCTAAAGGATTGACGAGCAGTACATTATCGTCTATCTACGACGAGATTGTGAGTTTCGAAGGAGAGTCGTTTTCAACAGATGATATCGCAGACGTGACATCCATTTCACGGGTGTCGATCAGAAAGTACCTCAGGTTTCTAAAAAGTATCGGCGTGTTGGATGAAACCCTTATCTATGGTATCGGAAGACCTGTGTATCAATATTCATGGAACAAACTGAATAGCTCACGAATTCAAAGCTATTTGTAAGCAGCCCATCCGGCTGCTTTTTTTAATTTCAAAAGTCAAACAATAGTTTCATAATCTATGAAAAGATAAAGCGTTTTCATATGATGGGTATACAATGTAAGCGATTACGTTAGGAGCGATTGGATGACTCGAAAGAATTTAAAGGAAGAAGCATTATCCATACATGAATCTCATGCAGGGAAAATTGAAGTGGTGAGTAAGATTGATATTTCATCTGAAGAAGATCTTAGTCTTGTCTATACTCCGGGTGTCGCCGATGTATGTAAGACGATAGCCGAGGATCCCATGCAGGCCAATACGCTGACATCGAAAGGAAACATGGTGGCCATCGTCACAGACGGTACAGCAGTATTGGGTCTTGGTGATATCGGTCCAAAAGCCGCGATCCCGGTCATGGAAGGGAAAAGCATGTTGTTTAAGAAGTTCGCCGGTATAGATGCCTTCCCCCTTAGTTTGGATACGAAGGATGTAGATGAAATCGTCATGATTATTAAAGCGTTGTCCCCTTCTTTTGGAGGGATCAATCTGGAGGACATTTCAGCGCCGCGCTGCTTTGAAATTGAGAAACGGTTAAAGAAAGAGTTGGATATTCCGGTTTTCCATGATGACCAGCATGGTACAGCCATTGTCGTTCTAGGCGCATTAGTCAATGCTCTGAAGGTCGTAAACAAATCATATAAGAAAGTGAAAATTGTCATCAATGGGGCGGGGGCAGCTGGAATCGCGATTGCGGAACTCCTTTTATTCGCAGGTTATGAAGATATTACTCTCGTAAGCTTAGAAGGTGTCCTGTGCAGGGGGGAGAAATGGATGAATACTACCCAAGAGGATATTTCCTCACGCACGAACCTGTTAGGGGTACGGGGTGAATTATCCGATGCGATAATAGGGGCCGATGTATTTATCGGTGTATCGGGACCTGGAGCCCTCAAGAAAGAGTATATTAAAACGATGAATGAGCAGCCGATTGTGTTTGCCATGGCTAATCCCATTCCTGAAATTTATCCGGAGGAAGCATTGGAAGCAGGCGCAGCGGTAGTAGGGACGGGGAGATCGGATTATCCGAACCAGGTCAATAATCTTCTCGCTTTCCCCGGGATATTCAGGGGAGCACTGGATGCGAAAGCAAAGGATATCACAATGGAAATGAAAGTCGCTGCTTCCTATGCCATCGCCGATGTGATCAGCTCTTCTGAATTGAATCCTCAATATATTATTCCGAAGGCGCTTGATTCCCGTGTGGCAGAAATAGTCGGGGAGTCCGTGCGGAAGATTGCATGTAAGAAAAGCAAAGCAAACAATTCAGTTTCGTAAAAATTAATACAACAAAGGGGATGAACAAGATGGGACAAGCAGCATCAACACTTCCATACAAAAATGAGAAAACAAAAGAGAATGTGACGCTTACGAACGATCGGTCGCTTCAGATTTTCAATATGCCGATCCTTTGGTTCCTGGTCTTTACGGGCATCACGCTTGCAAGCTTGTATACGGGGAACCTTCCAGGGGGCATGATCGGAAGCCTTCTCGTCATGATGATCCTCGGGGAATTATTTGGATGGATAGGAGATCGTACGCCAATCGTGAAGACGTTCCTCGGCGGAGGTGCCATCATTGCGATCTTTGGATCAGCTTTTATGGTTTATGCAGGTTTACTTCCGGAAGCCACTGTCACGTCCATGACCGATTTCATGAAATCAGGCGGATTTTTGAATTTCTATATTGCAGCATTAATCACGGGAAGTATCTTAGGAATGAATTCAAAGGTATTGGTTAAAGTGGGACTTCGCTATTTCCTACCGATCTTCGGGGCTGTAGCCGGAGCCGTGATAGTAGCGGGAATCTTTGGATCTCTTGTCGGATTTACCCTTCAAGAAGCCATCCTCGTCATTACGATGCCGATCATGGGTGGTGGAATGGGAGCGGGAGCCGTTCCCATGAGCCAAATCTATTCTGAGATGATGGGGAATGATCCGAGCTATTACATTTCAATGCTCGTGCCTGCACTGGCATTAGGGAATGTATTTGCCATCATTTTAGCATCGATTCTCGATATTATCGGAAAAAAAGTACCTTCCCTTAGTGGGAACGGTCAGCTTATGAAAGGTTTTACCTACGAAAAAACAAAGCAGAAGTATAACATAGAAAAGATGGGGGTAGGCTTACTCGCTGCCCTGACATTCTTCACGGTTGGAACATTGTTGGGATCCGTTCTTCCCCTTCATCCATACGCCATCATGATCATTCTTGTGGCTGCAGCGAAGATTTCAAACATGATCCCTCAAAACGTCGTAGAGGGAGCCAGTCAGTGGTATCAATTTGTAGCGAGCAATTGGACGTTCGCTTTATTATTCGGGATCGGTGTCGCGTACACAGACTTAGATACCGTTCTTGCTGCGTTGACGCTTCAATATATCTTGACCGTATTCGGAGTGGTTTTAGGGGCGATCATCGGAGCGGCGATCCTTGGGAAAGTCGTTGGCTTTTACCCGATTGAAGCTGCAATCACGGCGGGACTATGCATGGCGAATATGGGGGGAACAGGAGATGTTGCCGTATTGTCAGCATCGAAACGAATGGAGCTTATGCCTTTTGCTCAAATCTCTTCCCGATTAGGCGGCGCATTGATCCTGCTGTTGGCCGGATTAATTATCCCGCTGTTGTAAATATGGTACACTTAGGCTTGACTCTTGTAGTCAAGCCTATCTTTCATTTTAATAGATTGTGGTGACGTAAATGGATGTAATATTGATTGTACTGCCTGCATTACTGGTCTTTGCCGTTGGATATATCGGCCAAAAGAAACTTGGTTTCGAGATCAATTCGATTTCGAAGATGGCCATTTATTTAATGTATCCGTTTCTTGCCTTCAAGACCTTTTACGAGAATGAACTGAATATGGATTATCTTTATATTTTTCTCTTTTGTATCGCGCTTTGTGTGATTTTGATCGTATCTATTAAAATAGTGGCTAAGTTTAGAAACTATTCAAAACCGAAAGTGTCGGCCATGATATTATCCGGGGTATTCATGAACAGCGGCAACTATGGGGTACCGATCATCCTATTCGCTTTCGGTGAGCTCGGTTTTCGCTATGCGGTCATTATGATGGTGATACAGTCATTTCTCATGAATACAATCGGCCTCTATTATGCTGTCAGTGGCAGTGATAAAAAGAGGGAAACGAGGGAAATCTGGATGAAGATCGTCAAGATGCCGATTCTGCATGGTGCTTTTCTTGGATTGGGCTTTCAATTGTTTCATCTTGATGTGCCGGTATTTATGAGTCAGACCATTGATTTGATTTCCCAGGCAACGATTCCTACGATCATGGTGGTGTTAGGGATGCAATTAGCGACATTGGGAGGGAAGAAAGTGGAAAGAGGCGCCCTTTCCTTTATTGTGATCTTGAGAATGGTAGCTTCACCCATCATAGCTCTGGTCGTCGTTTCTTTCCTTCCTATTTCTACCATGTTGGGGTCGATTCTCATTATTTTGGCAAGCATGCCGACTGCGGCGAATACTACGATGTTTTCATTGCAGTTCAACACAGAACCTGATTTAGTGTCGACAAGTACCCTTGTCACTACACTTATGAGCATTGTAACGATTCCGATCATGTTAGCACTTGTATCCTTATAGAAGCGAAGCTGCTTGAGATTTCTCAAGTAGCTTTTTTAAATAGAGGAAAGGAAGTGGAAGTCTCTCTTTTTGACAACAGCCTTCGAATCTATTACTATTGTAAAATAAATTCCAACCAATTCAATCAGATTAAGGAGGATTATTCATGGCTGGCTATGTTCAACCGATTAATGAACAAAAGGGCCCAGAGAAAGCGAGTACCGAATTAAACCCGCCACAGACATCTTTAGTGGTTGGCGGTTTAATCGTTACAGCGATTCTTGGACTATATTTACTCTTTACACAAGACATTGCCCAAACCGTGTTATTGGTGCTGGGGCTGCTGTTAGGATATACATTATTTCATGCACGATTCGGATTCACTTCTGCTTTCCGCAGAGTGATGTCTGTTGGCAACGGGCAGGCACTGCGTGCACATATGGTGATGCTTGCCGTTGCCGTAACTTTATTTGCTCCGATCCTTGCGACAGGGTACACATTCTTTGGGGGTGAAGCGGCAGGTTATGTATCACCCGTTGGTGTCAGCCTTCTCGTTGGTGCTTTCCTGTTCGGGATTGGCATGCAGCTTGGAGGAGGTTGTGCTTCAGGTACCCTATACGCAATCGGCGGCGGCCGCTCCGTTATGTTTATCACATTGCTATTCTTTATTGTGGGTGCCACAGTAGGAGCCTATCATCTTCCATTTTGGACAGAGGAAATGCCGTCCTTTAAACCTATTTCATTAGCAACTTCTACCGGATTAGGTTATTTCGGGGCGTGGGTCGTTTCAATTTTATTCTTTAGCCTCATTGCATGGATTACACTGCGAGTGGAGAAGAAGAAAAACCCGCCCCGCATGGCAACACTTCCAACGGGAAAAGGATGGAAACGGATTTTACGTGGATCTTGGCCCCTTATGGCAGCAGCGATTGTATTGGCTGTGCTAAATGCCCTCACTCTCATGACACGGGGGAATCCTTGGGGAATCACTTCTGCCTTTGCTCTATGGGGATCAAAGGTTGCCGGAATGTTCGGAGTCGACGTGGCAAGCTGGGGCTACTGGACAGGAGCCAATGCAGAAGCACTTCAAGCATCGATCTTTGCTGATTCCACAACGGTATTAAACTTCGGTGTCATTCTTGGAGCATTTCTTGCATCTGCTGCAGGTGGCCTGTTCCGTTTTAATAATATCACTGGGAAAAATGCCATGGCGTCCGTCATTGGTGGACTGCTGATGGGATATGGTGCCCGTTTGGCATTCGGATGTAACATTGGTGCATATTTCGGAGGGATTGCTTCCTTCAGTCTTCACGGTTATATTTGGGGGATTCTTGCCCTGGGCGGTACGTTCCTGGCACTATATCTTCGTCCGCTGTTCGGATTGTCGGTGCCGAAACCAAAGGATACATTTTGCTAACTGGATAGTTTGAAAAATCCTGCATGTAGTTACACATGCAGGATTTTTTTTTTGGATTATTCACCGCCGTAATAAATAACCATCTGGCATACAGTTGTTTCTCCTGAATCATTTACATATTCATGCCCGGAGTCAGCGGCAAAACGAATCGAACTTCCTTCTGTCAGCAGATAGGTTTCTTCGCTAATCTTAAGAGAAATCTTCCCTGACAGCACCGTGATGTATTCCTCCACACCCTTCGTATGTCCTTCATTCCGATACGAGCAGCCCGGTTTCATTTCAACCCGATAGCTTTCCCATTTTTTCAGGGGATCAAAAGGGAAGATCGGATAAACGATGTAATTTCCGTTATCTTCAAGAACAGGCTGAACGTCTTGATAATGAATGATGGATATTTGATTGCTTGGCTTTTCAATCAGTGAAGAGAAGGATACCTTCAAGCCATTGGCGATCTTCCATAGAATCGCGACCGTCGGATTCGAATCACCACGCTCAATCTGACCGATCATCGCCTTGCTTACACCGGTGCGCTCAGCCATCTGCTCAAGACTGAAGCCGCGCTCCCTGCGGATCTTTCGTATATTATCACCAATTTGAATCGGGAAATTTTCCATGTTAAAAACTCCTCTTGTATACTATAACGTCTATATGTATAATATAATAAATTAACGAAAAATTAAAATAGTAAATTACTTCTATTATAAAGGATGTGAGGGGATGGAGGCACTGCTTTCCACGAAAAAAGTCAGTGATTTTCGTCTGGGCCTGCAGGGAGGGCTCAGCATTGCCATCGGATACATGCCTGTTGCGTTAACCTTTGGGTTGTTGGCACGGACAACGGGCCTCACGGTCACGGAAACGGTACTGATGAGCATGCTCGTGTTTGCAGGGGCCGCTCAATACATATCGCTGAGTCTGATTGCGGTTGGTACAGGTATCATTGAGATCATTCTTACAACTTTCATCGTAAACATCCGTCACTTCCTAATGTCGGCTTCTTTAAGTGAAAAGCTCGAGGAAGACCGTTTGTTTAAAAAGCTCTTTTATGCGTTTGGGATTACGGATGAAACCTTCACGGTCATCAGTGTCAAAGATGGCAAGGTAAGAACGGGTTTTGCCGTCGGGGTGATGCTCATTTCATACGGGAGCTGGGTCGTGAACTCTGGTGTAGGATACTTCATCGGGGAAATCCTTCCCGAATTTCTACAAGCGAGCATGACGATCGCTCTATATGCCATGTTTGTGGGACTCCTCGTTCCTTCCATGAAAAAAAGTGTGAAGGTCACGTTTTTAGCTGTAGTGGCCGGTGCATTGAATAGCACCCTGCTTTTCACGACGAACCTTTCAAACGGATGGTCGATTGTACTTGCTACCCTCGTTTCAGCCGTGATTGTGGAATTAGTGGTCATGATGAAGGGGGGAACGTCGAATGAATAGCGCGATTGTTTTGATGATCATCGGTATGGCGGTTGTCACATATATTCCCAGAATGCTTCCTTTCCTCGTATTCAAAGGGAAAGAATTGCCCCCTTTCCTTCAAGGTGTATTAAAGAATGTTCCCTTCGCCGTATTGGGCGCATTAATTTTCCCAAGCATTTTGTTGATTCAAGAAGGAAATCTTATGTTTGGAGCAGTAGGGACGGCAGCTGCATTTCTCATTGCCTTTCTGGGTGCAAACGTCATCCTTGTGGTGATCGGGGCGATTTCTGTTTTGTCTTTGTATTCGGTATTCTTGATGTAAGCCGCGATTCGGGTCGTGGCTTTTTTTGTTGGAGGGAGATGTCGCGATTTCTGCCGTAATGTGTTTAGGTTCTAAATCTTTGGACAGGGTATTACATATAGTAATGAAGATGGGAAGGGAGGAAATATGTTGGCTAAAAAATGGGCACATCGTTCGATACTGGCTTATTTGCTATTAGGCTTATTTCTATATGTGTATTTATTCTTCTTGGCGGATTCTACTTTGCCTGACATGTACAAAGGAAGCAGTGCTGATCCGGCCACCTTTATGAATGGTAAAGAAATCATGCTGAGTGAGGATTTCTCAAAAATCAAGAATCTCCTGTTTTTCTTATCCACTCCTTACGAATGGTTGTTTTATTTCCTGATTCTGATACTCGGGGTCTCGCGTGTGTTTGAGAAGTGGGCGAGGGGAACGGTGAAAAATGGTTTCCTCCAAACGGCCATTTATTTGTTCTGGTTATCGATTGCTTCGTTCCTGGCAATATTTCCACTGCAGTACATTTCGTATAGCATTTCGAAGAACTACAATATTTCCACCCAGACGTTCTCCATGTGGATGAAGGATGAGATCACGGATTTCTGGGTGAATTACTTCCTCATGTTCATCATTGTATCTGTGTTATATGGATTGATGAAACGATTCAAGCAGCGCTGGTGGTTAGCGGCCTGGGCGTTGTCGGTCCCCTTTACGATTTTCATGATGTTCGTCCAGCCGGTTTTGATCGACCCGCTATATAACGACTTCTATCCACTAAAGGATAAAGCGTTAGAGGAACAAATCCTGACTCTTGCCGACAAGGCAAACATTCCAACGGACCACGTATTCGAAGTCGACATGTCGGAGAAAACGAATTCACTAAATGCTTATGTAACCGGAGTCGGATCCAATTCCCGAATCGTTCTCTGGGATACGACACTTGAAAAATTAACGGACAGGGAAATCCTGTTTGTGATGGCCCATGAAATGGCTCACTATGTGGAGAAGCACATCTATATCGGCATTGCCATCTACCTGATCCTATCCTTCTTTGGATTATTTTTGACGGCTAAGCTGATGAGAGGCATTGTCGCCAATCATAGGGATGACATGAAAGTATCGAGCGTTTCGAACCTGAGCTCATTACCTCTGTTCTTGATGATTACCTCGATGCTCCTGTTCACTGTCAGTCCCCTTAGTAACTGGATCTCTCGCTACCAGGAAACGAGAGCTGATCGATATGCAATAGAAATGACGGGCGATAAAGAAGCTGCCATCTCATCTTTCCAAAAGTTATCGAAGGTGGGATTATCTCAGGTCAATCCGCCTTTACTTGTGAAGATTTTTCGTTACGGTCATCCGACGATGCTTGAACGATTGACGATGCTTGAGGAGTATGAAGCAGAGAAAAATGAAGAATAAGAAAAAAAAGCCTGGTCCCGAGCGGTAGAGACTAGGCTTTTTCTCTTTTATTAATAATCAGGTTCTTCGCTTTTTCTGTCATATAGGCGAAAATCACATCTTTATGATGCAGTCCTGAGTTTGTTAGTTGAGTTTCCAGCCATTCTGTCGATTTGCCAAGAAGCTTCAGGTTCCGCGTTTGGATTTTACCATCCACAATCACTGAAATCGGCAATCCCTCGTCATCGATTTTAAGGTTGAGGTGCTGGACGGTAACAGGGGTGTTTTCCACCTTTGGAATGACGCTCACTTCACCGATCGGTTCAAGCATGGCGTAGTCCACATCTGAAATTTTCGGGTAACCTTGAGAGCGTAGAATGGAGGTTAATTGAATCAGCGAGATCTTGGATTTCTCCAGATTATCTTCTAATATCTCCCCATTTTTAATCAGTAAGGTAGGTTCTCCCAAGAAGAAGCGATTCCCCCATTGACTCAGGGTCATGAATGAGAACAGTACATGAAGCCCCACTAAAATGACGAGAGCCGCAATGGTTGGCCAGAATTTCGTGGAGATCAGTGGTTCAGAGGCAATGGTCCCAACGATAATAATCGCCACAAGATCATAGGGAGTCATTTGTACAATTGTGGATTTTCCCATCAGTCGCATAGCGGCTATGGTAATTAAGTAGAGGACAAGTACTTTTATTAGCAGGATCATCATATTCGCTCCAAAGTGTATAGGTTAGCTTTAGGATGTACTATTTAAATTGAAGTCATGCACGAAATGGAGGGACCAATGGCCCGTCCATTAAAAAAGGAATAGCTGACTCATGTTTAGAGTCAGCTATTATTTATCATCCGTAGCTTAGGTTCAGTTCGTTTAATTCTTTTGTTAATTTCATGAACAGAGGTTTGTTTTTCTTATCCAGGGCGGCGTCAATGTCTGTAAGGAGTTTTGTCTTGCGCGTCATCAGAATGCTTTCATGCAGCACCATGTCGATATAGATCTCCATCACACTTCTCTCAGCGGCTTTCTTACGGGTCATGGCAGAAGCTTTCATCATTTCGGTATAGGACTTTTTGTTTTCCATATACGGTCACCCCTGAATTCTTTTTATTAGTATATGGGGTAAGTAGTAAAAATTCAACCAAAAAATTAAATATTCTGATAATTTTTTATCCTTAACGGAGTGGCGTATAGTTAATTTCAGAATTTTTAAAAATATGCGAGACAACCCTCGGAATTTGTGGTATTATTTTGGTGAAAAATGTAAATGGAGGCGATGAAATGAGAGAAAAATCTCGAATTATAGAAGAATATGAAGTGAATCCCCATACGATGATTCTGCAGCCGATTGAGTACGGTGCCAGGACATTTACCAAAATAATAGAGGTAGATGACGTACTAATCTCCCCATTTAAACCGTTCGATATTTTAAAGAAGAGCTGTGAATTCTTTGGTTCCTCCTATGAAGGTAGAAAAGAAGGCACCAAGAGACTTACGGGTATCATCTACAAAGCTCCTATCATGGTGAATCCTCAAATGTCCATTTATCTATTTCCAACATCTTCTCCTGTCAAGCAAGAATGCGCCTGGATTTCCCATTCACATGTTCGCGGGTATGAACGCTCGACAAATGGATCAACTCGGGTCTTTCTTCAAAACAATGAGTCCTGCATGGTTCCCATTTCTTACAGTTCCTTTGAAAATCAAATGCTTCGTACTTCGGACCTGCGTATCGCCTACACACAGCGTGTCGCAGAAATGGAAAGTAAATATAATACGAAGGTTCAAACCGAAATGGGTAATATCAAAACGTTTTACCTTAATCGAAATATCAAAAAAAACGATGCGTGAGATGAATCACGCTTCTTTTGTTGTATCTGTTTTCGATTCCAGGAATCGGCGATACAAATAATGTCTCATTAAATCCTCCACACGGTTTCGAAGGCGCGGATTAAAATAATTGTGGTGCTCCTCATAACCCTTATACAAAAACATATACATCGTAAAGGCATCGTCTGATTGGATTCGCTCAACCTTCATCTTATTGGTCCTCATGTACTTTTTGACATGGGCGAGTTCTCCTTGGATGACCTTCATCGTCTCCTCAATCATTTCTAAATACGGTCGTTTTAATTTAAAAGGGCTGCTGTCTACGATTTGCAGATCACGATTCAAAATCGTCAGCACCATCGGTAAATATATGGCCTGTTCTAATATGTTCCTGTCGTTCTCCGGGATCCTTGTCATATGAAAAGACTCCTTTTCACTTTAATATAGAACAAATGTTCGTATTTTTATTTTACGTGGAATTCGATTTACTTTCAATAGCGAAAGTTGTAGAATTTGAATTTGTTTCTATTATGAAGGGCAGATCGGATTTTTATCCATAAAGGAAAAAGTATTTCTGACGTCGAAATAATAAAGGGAATAGAAGAAAGGAAGGTGCCGGAACATGAATAAAGGAATCGAAATCCAGGATCTCTATGAGTTAAGCGCCTTATCAGATCCAAGATTATCTCCAAGTGGAGATGAAGCCGTTTATGTCAAAACCTTCATGTGTGAAGAAAGAAATGAGTATTTCTCAACCTTACATAGCATTCGTCTGCAAGATAAGACCACTCGCCAATGGACTTTCGGAGAACAAAAGATTTCAACTCCCAGATGGTCACCTGATGGTAGAAAGATCGCCTTTGTCTCAAATCGCTCAGGTGTGAATCAACTATACCTCATCCACCGGGATGGAGGGGAAGCAGAACAGCTGACAGATTACCAAAAAGGCGTCTCAAATCCAGTCTGGTCTCCATGCGGTGGGAAAATCGCAGTTTCCCTCCGACTGGAAAAAGGGGAGACGTTTGAAAAGAAGGAAGATGAAGGAGAGAAATTAAAGCCGTTCGTTACCACAAGCATGAAATATAAAAGTGATGACCGAGGTTTCGATGACAGCTGCTACTCGCAAATAGTAGTGGTCGACGTGGCGTTGAAAAAAATGAGAAGAGTCACGGATGATGTCCATGATTACACTCTTCACTCCTGGTCTCCAGACGGAAGGCACATCGCGTTTTCAGTGGACAGAACAAAAGACAAAGATTTCTCCTTCCAGTCTGATTTATTTATTTTTCACCTTGAAATGAATGAATATAAAAAGATTAATAAAGAATCGGGTTATTACGGAGGAGCTGCCTGGTCTCCAGACGGAAAGCATCTTGCCTATATGGGGCATGGACGTGAATACGAGAATGCGACACTTAATAAGGTGTGGCTGTATCATTTTGAAACTGGACATTCCATCTGTCTGACAGGAGGCATGGATCTGCCCGTAGGAGATTATCTTAATAGCGACAGTGTCCAAGGTTCATCACAAACGGGGATTTTATGGTCAAAGGATAATGAAAGCTTCTATTTCCTGGCGTCTGATGCAGGGAACACAGTTCTCTATTACGCTCACATTGAAGGAGCCATCTACCCTGCACTGCTGCACGAAGAACAGCATATATATGGTTTCGACTTCGATTCAACTCGTCAAGTGATGCTCGTTGCCATGAGCAAACCGACCGAACCCGGTGAATTATATACTCTTCATGTTCCTAGTGGTGAGCTGACGGAAATAACCAGTCTGAATCGGGAACTGCTCGTGAATCGTGAATTGTCTTCTCCACAATCGTTTAGGTACATGGGTGCGAAAGACTGGCCTGTACAAGGCTGGATCATGAAGCCAGTCGGTTATGAGGAAGGAAAGAAGTATCCACTTATCGTCGAAATACATGGGGGTCCCCACACCATGTATGGGAACACGTTCTTTCACGAATTCCAAGTGCTTGCAAGCAAAGGATACGCCGTTTTATATGTGAATCCAAGAGGAAGTCATGGCTACGGGCAAGAATTCGTGGATGCCGTAAGAGGCGATTATGGCGGCGGGGATTACGAGGATATCATGGCAGCAGTCGAGTATGCCCTGGAGGAATTTCCGTTTATTGATGAAACCCGCTTAGGTGTGACCGGTGGAAGCTACGGAGGATTCATGACCAACTGGATCATTGGTCACAGCGACAAGTTTAAAGCGGCGGCCACCCAGCGCTCCATCAGCAATTGGATCAGTTTTTACGGAGTGAGCGATATCGGCTACTATTTCTCAGAGTGGCAAATCCAAAGCGATCTTGGCGACATCGAAACCCTTTGGAAGCGTTCGCCCCTTGCGTATGTGAAGAATATGAACACACCCCTATTGATACTCCACAGCGAAAAGGACTACCGTTGTCCGATTGAGCAGGCGGAACAACTATTTATCGCCTTGAAACGTGAGAAAAAAGATGTGAGATTTGTGCGTTTCCCTGAATCCAATCATAATCTGTCGAGGACCGGAAAACCTTCTTTGAGAGAAGCAAGGTTACAAGAGATTGTGGATTGGTTCGGGGAGCATTTATAGAGGTGAGAGCTGTCATTCCTGGATGGGGATGGCAGTTTTTTTGTTGCGGAGATATGGGAAAGAGGAATTGAAGATAAAGTTGGGACGAGGGTGGGAGCGAATATTTTAAAAGTCGATAATATATGGGGCAGAGTCGATAATAAAAAGTGAAACTCGATAATATATGGGCTGAGGTCGATAATATTGACCGTACGGAGTCAAGGAAGTCTAGACTGGATTGTCTGAAGAAGGAATTTATCTGCTGTTTTCCGGGTTTATTCCCTCTCAAAACCTTTTTACCTGCTGAAAATCTAATTTGGCTCCCTTTGTGCAAAAAACCGATAAATTTCACCAACGAACCAACCAATAAACATCCAATTTCAATCCAAAGCCTATTCGACAACCAACCGCAAAAAAATACCCATCCTAACACGTTTACATCCCCTCTCAATAGGCAAGGTTATAATAATAAAACCAACAATAGACAACAATGTGGAAATCCTGATACGGTGTGATATGATGAAAATAGAAAGTAACGATATAACGAAATGAGTTTATTTGTTCATGGTCGTTTAAGGGGAAACATATAATATGGATATAAATAAGATAAAAGACTGGTTTACACTTGAGAATATGATGGACTTGATTCAGCAGTATCGTTCCTTTGGACCGATTCCAGGGATCCTGCTTCCGCTGTTGGAAGCATTTCTTCCATTCCTTCCCCTGGTCGTGTTTGTGACGGCCAATGCGAATGCCTTCGGGTTATGGTGGGGATTCCTGTTTTCATGGATTGGTGCTACGCTTGGTGCGCTCATTGTGTTTCTATTGGTGCGAAGATATGGGGAAACACGATTCTTCCGCTTCCTGAGAAAGAATCGCCAAGTGAAACGATTGACGAAGTGGGTAGACAAGCATGGATTTGGCCCGTTGTTCATTCTTTTATGCTTCCCGTTTACGCCGTCTGCCGTGGTGAATGTGGTGGCGGGATTGTCGTCGATCAGCATCGCTCAATATATGCTCGCTGTGGTTACGGGGAAAATGGTGATGATTTTCACCATAAGCTTTATCGGATATGATATCATATCATTAGTAAGACAACCAATACGTACAGTAATAGTTGCAGCCATCATTTTTGTCCTATGGTTTATAGGAAAACGAATTGAGATACATTTGAATAAGAAAATGGAAATAGATCAACGAATTGAACGGAAAAAGCAGGAGGAATCAAATTGAGAGAAGAGGTAAAAAGAGAAGGACTCGAATGGATTAAAGCCTTGGGGATTGGACTGATCATCTTTATTATCATTCGAACCTTTCTCTTCTCCAACTATGTAGTCGAAGGTGAATCGATGATGCCGACACTACAGGATGGAAATAAACTTGTTGTGAATAAAATCGGTTATCATATTGGAGACTTGGATCGCTTTGATGTTGTTGTCTTTCATGCGAATGAGAACGAGGATTATGTGAAACGAATCATTGGACTGCCCGGTGATAAGGTCGTTTATAAAGACGATAAGTTATATGTTAACGGAGAGTATTATCCTGAACCTTATTTAGAAAAGTTCAAACAGGAGTACATCGGCAACAAGCTGACAGGGGACTTTACCCTAGAAGAAATCACGGATGAACAAACGGTTCCCAAAGGCAAAGTATTCGTTCTTGGAGACAATCGTCGGGGAAGCATGGATAGTCGCTACTTCGGATTTATAGACCGGGAACAGATTGTTGGAAAAGTGGATCTTCGTTACTGGCCTATCAATGAATGGGATATACAATTCAGGAACTAAAGATATGGGAATGCTGTTCAATACATGAACAGCATTCTTTTTTTGCGAAAGTTTCTTTACTATGTACTAGTTGTCCTCCTGTGATCCATATAAATATGTTAGAATAGTAAGAAAATTCTATCGTTTTGAGGGTGGTAGTGTGACAATAGAAATACCAATCATTGAAACCAAGTTTGTGCCGCCTGTTGTCAAGCATTCATATATAAGGCGTCCAAGCTTAATGAAAAAAATGAGAACGGTTACAGATTATAAGCTGGTGATCGTTCATTCGGGAGCAGGCTACGGGAAGAGTACGGCCATCAGTCAATTCCTGCAGGATGTGAAACCGAACCATTGCTGGTACTCCATTACACAAACCGATGATGGACTCGTTCCGTTTGTGACAAATATTGTGTACAGCATCCAGAAGCAGATTCCACATTTTGGTGAAGAGTTGAGGGAAACGATTTTCTCCATGGGGCAATATATGAAGGATGACGATATCTTCCGCTTAAGTGCATTGTTTATAAACGAATGCATGAAGATCCCTCAAACATTCACCATTATCGTTGACGACTACCATTTAGTGGATCATTCCTTCTTTATCAATCAGTGGATGGAGAAGGTGATTGAGCACTTACCAGATCACATTCATTTCATTCTATCTACGCGTACAAAACCTTCATGGGCTACATTCATCCAATTGAAAATATCCCGGCAATTGCTTGAGATTACAGAAGGTGACCTCTGCCTAACGAAAGAAGAGGTGGAAGTACTTCTTACGGACTTTCATGAGACGGTCATTCCCGAATCCCAGCTTGATGCGATCTGTGAATTAACCGAAGGAT
Organism: Rossellomorea sp. NPDC071047; assembly: GCF_050270195.1. NCBI lineage: Bacteria > Bacillati > Bacillota > Bacilli > Caryophanales > Bacillaceae > Rossellomorea > Rossellomorea sp. NPDC071047. The sequence continues at coordinate 192,064 of NZ_JBNNJT010000005.1, forward strand.
GGGTCATTGCTGTCAGTATGATTCATTCACAACTTCAGGAGAATCCTGATATTCTCATGGTAGAAAAACAGCATTCCTCCCTTGATGAACTCTTTCATTATTTGGCTCATGAGGTGTTTTCCAAGCAGACGCCGATAGTGCAGCAATTCTTAAAGCAAATCTCGATCCTCGATGAAATCAATGGACGTACGTGCGAAGCCATCTTTGAACTGCCGGGATCCGGGCAAATGTTAAACCATCTGTCCGAGAAAAATGCCCTCCTGCAAGAAATGAAAGGATCACATCATTATCGACTTCACGCCCTTTTCCAAACTTTTTTAGAACGGAAATTAAAAGAAGAAAGTATAGGGCTCTATAAGGGATTGCAGCTGAAATGTGCTCGATTCTATGAGCAGCACGGGAAGTGGGAGAAAGCGATTTATCATTATATGAAAATGGAAAACATTGAGGCGGTGTCCGCTATTCTTGTTCGCGAAGCGGATGCGATGATGAAAAGCGGACAGCTCGAAACACTGGGTGACTATTTGGGGGAGGTTCCAGACTCATTAAAGGATCAATATTATCCTCTTTGGTTTTATCAAGGTGAGTTCTTTCGCTATCGGTCATTCTACGAAAAAGCAGAAAATGCCTATACCCATGGAATTAAACTGGCAGAGAAAAAGAGTGACCCGCTCATGCTGAGCAAAGCATATGAGGGAATCGGCAGAATCTATTTAGATACGATTCAGCCGGGAAAAGCGCAGCGGTATTTACTCAAGGCAATTGAATGCTTAGAGGGGGAAGATACAGAATATCTTCAGGAAAAAAATCATTTATATGTTCTGATAGCAGAGAATCTGGTGAACTCAGGAAAGGCGATTCAGGCAAAGATCTGGTATGACAAAGGAAAGAAGAGCGGTTTCATGAAGGAAGAAGGCAATCTTGAGGCGAGGATGCTCCTACGCACAGGCAAGCTTCAAGAAGCTAAGCAGGTGCTACTTTATAAGGAAGGTGAAGACCAGCTTCCCCAATCCCATCGGGAAAAAGAATTGCTACTATCACTCATTCAATCGTTTATGGGGAATGGCGATGAAGCCAAGACACTTGCACAACAGGGAATCAGTCAGGGGATCAAGGGGAAGTCTCCGTTTGTGGAAGCATGCGGCTGGATACGCATGGGTCATGCCGTTCAGCTCATCAGTGATTACGACGCAGATCTTGCGAAAAGCTGCTATGAAACATCGTTGGAATTAATGAGCCAAATCAATGTTTCAAGGGGAAAAGCAGAGCCGTATATGGGGCTGTCCATTCTTTATGCCCGATTAGGAGAATTCCAGAGGGCAAAGGAATTAGCCGAAGAGGCATTGCATGAAACGGAAATGGTAGAGGATATGTGGTTATATTCACTTATCCTTCTAAGCGTCGGCATAACTGACGTTTATAATGAAGAATTTGAAGAGGCGAGGAAAAGTTTTGAACGTGCGGGCAGTCATTTTGAAGCGTGCGGAGACCGTTACGGCAAAATGGTGACAGATTTGTGGAAAAGCGCAATAGCCTATAAAACAGGTGACCATGATAGATTCGTTGAAAGCATGACATCCTGCTTAAATGAAGTCCAACTGGGAGAATATGAGTTTATCTTTTTCAAACAGACCACATTCGGACCGAAAGACCTGCAAAGCCTGATTCCATTATTAGTAAAAGCTTACCAGGAGAGCATTCACGCTCCATATTGTCATCAACTTTTAACCAAATCAGGATACGATTCGATCACCTCCCATCCGGGATATACAATCAAAGTTCAAACCCTGGGACGTTTTGAAATTCGGTTAGGAGATCATAAAGTCATAGAAAAGCAGTGGCAGCGGGAAAAGGCGAAAGAATTATTCCAATATTTCCTTACTCAAAGGAATCAATTGAAGAGGAAGGAAGAAATTATCGAAGAGCTTTGGCCTGAGGGGACAGGATCGGATCGTGATTTCAAGGTGGCACTCAACGCTCTGAACAATGTACTCGAACCCAATCGTCAAGCAAGGGGGAAAGCTTTCTTTATCGGGCGGCATCAGGAAGGATATGGATTGAATCCAATGGCCAACATTGAATACGATGCCGATCAATTCACCAGCTGGATCACAGAAGGGTTAAAGGAAAACGATGTGGAAAAATCCATTCAATACCTGGAACGGGGATTACATTACTATAAAGGGACGTTTCTGCCTGACCGGAAAGGAACATGGTGGACCGCGAAGGAAAGGGAAAGACTGCATATTCAGTATTTGAGGGGACTGGAGAAACGGGCCCAGCTCGCAGTGAGAAAGGAACAGGTGGATGAAGCTATTGATCACTGCCTCACGATCATCGAACATGATCCCCTTTGGGAGGAAGCCTACCGCGTCCTCATGTACAGCTATTATCAAAAAAATAACCGACCCCAAGCCGTGAAGTGGTTTCAGCGCTGCAAAGATATATTGGAAACCGAACTCGGCGTCGACCCAATGGAAGCGACCCGCCAAATGTACGAAATGGTCATTGGAGTGAAAGATAGGGGGAAGGCTCTTTGAATGAAAAAGGATCAAATCCCGTGGGGATTTGATCCTTTTATTTGGAATTTGATGATTATATGGCAGAAGTTGATAAAGGAGAAGAGGTGTCCGTGACCTTCATCCTCACCAAAAACGCATCCACAAACTCCGAGTCCCACTGGGTACCTTTTCCTTCTTCCAAGATGGAGAAAGCTTTATCGAGTGGCATCCCTTTTCGGTAGGGGCGATCAGAGGTCATGGCGTCAAAGGCATCGGCAACAGCAATCAATCGTCCGAACACGGGAATTTCGTCTCCTTTTAATCGATCAGGGTACCCGCAGCCATCCAACCGCTCATGGTGATGTTTGATCCCGGGCAAGATGGGAAGGAGCTCTTCTGTTAATTGAACTCCTTTGACAATTTCCTCGCCAATGACAGGGTGACGCTTGATTTGTTCAAACTCCTCATTGGTCAATTTCCCTTCCTTTAAAAGCACATCATCCCGAATTCCTATTTTTCCAATGTCGTGAAGGAGGGCCGATTTATTAAGTAGCTCGATGTCTTTCGAAGACCAGTTGCATTGTTTGGCAATTAAAACAGAAAACTCCGCAACGCGTTTAGAATGCCCGGCCGTATATGGGTCCCTTGCATCCAATGTACCTGCTACCACTGCGAAAAATTGATCGAGTAGCTGCTGGTTTTTCTGATCTCTCAGATTGATGGCTCCTACCATGTGGTTAAAGCCGGAAAATAAATGAGAAAACTCATCCGTGTATGTATTCACTACGGGTGAAACATGCCCCTCTTCTACTTTTTCAAAACGGGCTACCAGCTCTTTTACGGGTGCTTCGATGCTTTTGAAAATAAGGAGGGCTCCATAGAAAGCTAGAATTGTAATGATGAAAATCAGAGTTCCTGCCCATTTCCAGTAGTCTACTAAAAGAGTGGAGTCTGCAAGCGATAAGCGAATCTGTGAAGCTAATGAAAAAAGCAGGATCGGAAACAGGGCAAGAAACAGGGAAGCAGCCAGGATTTTTCTTTTTAAACTGATAAATAGGGTGGACTGATTCGAGGGATCGACTCCGTAAGTTTCAACTGTTTTCCGAATAAGGTCCACTTGCAGCGAATGACAAGCTCTAAAAGTTAAGAAAAATTCAATCAATGCATGAAGAATCGCCACTAAAAAGGCTCCGCACCAGGCATAAAAAATGTAGGTGTAAGGAATTGACAACCATCCTGCATTGATGCTGCCAACGGTCAACAAAGTCGACGGAAGTGCCAGTCCCAGAAAGTGGGGAAGCATGATTCGTTTAACGGTTAAAAGTGGGAACCTTTCCACTTGTTGATAGGCAGTTGAGAAAAGGTCCAGACTTAGTGTTGATTTCTTCTCTTTATAGACGAGTTTCATCGGTCGAATATGCTTCTGATAGACCAAAAATTCGCAGCTGAACATCGTAACGATTGAAAGGGAGATGATGCCTCCCATTATGATCAGTTCATTTTCATTAAGGGCAAGGGTTTGAAAAATGAATACAGACCCGACACCAAAGACGGCTATGAAGCTTCCCAGAAGATAATTTTTTATGATTGTACGTTGAAATTGCTGAAATACACTCAAGGATGAATCCTCCAATTCCCCTAGCATTTAGTAGATTCATTATATAGGAAATTTGGAGGGGGGAACATAATGTTTTAGAAGTTTGTTCTATTTTGAAGAAAGTAGGTGATGTAATTACCAAATTGATACTTCTGAATCCATAAACAAAAGCCCATCTGTAACTCATTTGTAACTTCTCTCACCTAAGATGAATTCAAAGCTATTATCGCTTTAGTTCATATTCTAAGGGGGAGAAAATGTGAAACGATCGTTTAGATGGACGGCTTTAATGATGTTGATGTCATGCATGCTTATTGCTGCAAGTGCCTGCAGCTCAGAAAGCAGTGGCGGGTCGGGGGATACAGATGAGAAAGAACAGGAAACGGTGAAGATTGGGGTGCTTGCTTCCCTTACAGGGGCACTGGAGTCATATGGGAAGCAAACGCAGCGCGGATTTGAATTAGGCCTCGAGTATGCCACGGATGGAACGATGGAAGTGGCAGGGAAGAAAATAGAGGTTGTGTTTGAAGATACAGAAACGAAGCCAGAGGTTGCTGTTCAAAAAGCGACGAAGCTTTTAGAAGAAGATGGAGTGGATTTCCTGGTGGGATCATCAAGCTCCGGTGATACATTAGCCGTGCTGCCACTTGCAGAAGAATACGAAAAGATCATGATCGTTGAGCCGGCGGTTGCAGATAGTATTACCGGTTCAGAGTTTAATCCTTATATATTCCGTACAGCCCGTAACTCTTCACAGGATGCTGTTGCAGGAGCTGCCGCGATTGCGAAGGATGGAGTGAAGATCGCTACACTGGCACCGGATTATTCCTTTGGCCGTGATGGGGTTGCAGCTTTTAAAGAAGCGGCTGAAGGTCTTGGAGCTGAAATTGTGCTTGAAGAATATGCAGATCCGGCAGCGACGGACTTTACATCGAATATCCAAAAGGTCATTGATAGTAAACCGGATTATCTATTTGTGATCTGGGCAGGGGCGAACTCTCCCTGGAATCAAATCGGGGATATGAAGCTTCAGGAAAAAGGGATCAAAATTTCTACAGGGGCACCAGATATTGCTGCTCTATCAGCTATGGAACCACTTGTGGGGATGGAGGGGTTCAGTGTCTATTACCATGAACTGCCGGACAATGACATCAACGACTGGTTAGTGGAAGAACATAAGAAGAAATATGACGGGGACGTTCCCGATCTCTTTACTCCAGGTGGGATGAGCTCGGCGATTTCCATTGTGGAGGCGATCAAGAAAACAAAAGGGGATTTAGATTCTGAAACCCTTATTGAAACAATGGAGGGCATGAGCTTCGAAACGCCAAAGGGAACGATGACCTTCCGGGAAGAAGATCATCAGGCATTACAAACGCTTTATGCCATCAAGCTTGAGAAGAAAGAAGGAGTTCCATATCCTGTTCCGGTATTGATCAGAGAGCTTTCACCGGAAGAAACGGCTCCTCCAATCCGTAACTGATCCAAAGTTAAGGAATGAAAAAGGGGGTGACTGACAGGGTGTTTTGGCACTTTGTTATCAGTCAGCCCCTTTCATGAAATATAAGCGGGGTGAAGACAGTTGAGTATTTTAGAAACAAAGAATCTAACGATAAAGTTCGGTGGTCATACCGCCGTAGATGATGTAACCTTCTCAGTACCTGAAAAGAAATTCAAGTCGATCATCGGACCGAATGGTGCCGGGAAAACGACGCTCTTTAATCTTTTGAGCGGTCAGTTAAAGCCAACTGGAGGAGATGTGTTCTTGAAAGGAAAAAAGATTACGAGATTCTCTCCTACAAAAAGGGCAAGGCTTGGAATCGGCCGCTCCTTTCAAATGACGAATGTGTTCCCGAATCTGACGGTTTTAGAGAATGTGAGACTGTCCGTGCAGTCGAAGCATGGCATCCGCTACGTGATGCACCGGAATATCAAAGCGTACAATGACGTCATGGGCGAAGCCTATGACTTATTGAAGCTCGTCATGCTCTCGAATAAAGCGGACTCTCTTGCCGTAAACCTTGCACACGGAGAGAAGAGAAAACTTGAAATCGCTATGCTCCTTGCACTGGATACGGAAATCTTGCTGTTGGATGAACCTACTGCAGGAATGTCCCTGGAAGAAGTACCGGCGATCCTGGAAGTTATCCGTACCATCAAATCTCAAGAGACGAAAACCATTGTCCTCATTGAACACAAAATGGATATGATCATGGATCTGTCTGACAGCATCATGGTGTTATTCAATGGCCGATTGCTTGCTGATGATCATCCAAAGGAAATCATGAAGAATGAACAAGTGCAATCGGCTTATTTAGGGGGACTTTACGATGAGCACACTGCTTAAAGTAGAAAACATCGAAACGTATATCGGTCAGTATCACATATTGCAAGGTGTATCCTTTGAGGTTAAAAAAGGTGAAGTTACGGTTTTATTAGGAAGAAACGGTGCCGGTAAAACGACAAGCCTCCGAAGTATCATGGGACTGACGCCGCCATCGAGGGGATTGGTCACCTATAAAGGCGAGGAGATTCAAACTCTGCCCACCTATAAAATAGCCAACAAAGGAATCGGCTATGTCCCTGAGGATCAGGGGATATTTAATGATCTGACAGTGGAAGAAAATATGAAAGTTGCCATGAAGGCTCAAGATCAAGAGACAGAGGAACGAATGAATTGGATCATTGATTTATTTCCCGATTTGAAAAAGTTCTGGAAAAAGGCAGGTGGGAAATTGAGTGGAGGTCAGAAGCAGATGCTTTCCATTGCAAGGGCGTACTTAAATAATAATGAGCTTATCTTAATCGATGAACCGAGTAAGGGGCTCGCTCCGATTGTCGTAGAGAAAGTGATGCTTTCCATTGAAGAAATGAAAGAAAAAACAACGATCCTTCTTGTTGAGCAAAACTTTATGATGGCCAGTCAAATCGGGGATCGATTCTATATTATCGATGATGGAACCACTGTTCACGATGGGCAAATGCAATCGCTGGTCAAAGATGAAGAATTGAAGAAGAAATACTTAGGAATTGCGTGAGGAGGGAAGAGGATGGACCTCATCATTAACTTGGCACTTAATGGGTTGGCCACAGGAATGCTGATTTTCCTTCTGGCAGCAGGTTTGACGCTCATATTTGGATTAATGGATGTATTGAACTTTGCTCACGGAGGCTTATTTGCATGGGGAGCATACAGCGGCGTCTGGGTTTATACCGTAACAGACAGCTTTATGATAGGCATTATCGGAGCTATTGCAACTGGTTTGGTGCTGGGACTCGTGACGGAAAAATTCATTATTCAGCCGGTGTACGGAAATCACGTTCAACAAATTCTCATTACGTTAGGTTTCATGCTCGTTCTTTCCGAGATGTTGAAAGTCGTATGGGGACCGAACCAGCTATCCGCTAAAGCGCCTGACTATTTAACGGGGAGCTGGGAAATCGGGGATATCATTGTCATAAAATATCGTGTCTTCATTATCCTAGTTGGATTATTGATCTTCACGATAGTCCAGCTGATTTTGAATAAAACAAGAATCGGCTTGATCGTCCGCGCAGGAGTCATGAATAAAGAAATGGTCGAAGCCTTTGGTATCAATATTAAGAAAATGTTTATGTACGTCTTTATGGTTGGATCTGCCCTGGCTGCCCTCGGGGGAATTCTTCTTGCCCCATATTCAGGTGTCATTTATGCAGAGATGGGCATGGAATTTGCGATCCTTGCATTCATCGTAGTGGTGATCGGCGGAATGGGAAGCTTTCCGGGGTCGTTGTTTGCTGCTATCTTAGTCGGTCTGTCAGGCTCGTTCATGACGTATTATGTGCCCGAATTATCCCTGGCAGTCAATATGATATTAATGGCACTTGTACTGATTTTCAGGCCACAGGGACTATTTACAGTAAAGGGGTGACAAAATGAAGATACTCAAGCAGCGATCCAACGTTTTTTTAGGAATAGCCTTAGGGATCCTGATCATTTATCCGTTTTTCAATGATTCAAGAAGCATGATGATTCTCCTGACCCAGGTCTTTATCTTCGGCGTATTTGCCATGAGCTACGATCTCCTTCTCGGATATACAGGAATCGTTTCCTTTGGGCATGCCATGTTCTTTGGGATCGGAGCCTATTCAACAGGCATTTTCCTCGATCGAATGGAGCCTACCATGTTTTGGCTCATGGTCTCCATCCTGGTCGCTTCCGTGATAGCGGGAATCGTCAGCTATATCGTCGGACTCTTGACGTTACGACTTAAAAGTCATTTCTATGCGATGTTGACCCTTGCCTTTGCAGGATTATTCCTCGTCGGGGCTGAAAAATGGAGAAGTTTAACATTTGGAAATGATGGATTTACGTTTCGGACACCGGATTTAATGAAGGATCGTCTCGTATTTTACTTCATCTGCCTCGGTGTCATGGCCGTCATCTTTCTTTTATTAAGAAGATTCACCCACTCTCCTGCCGGGTCCGTACTCCAGGCCATTCGTGAAAACGAGCAGAGGGCAGAATCGCTCGGGTTCCAGGTCCTCCATTATAAAATTTTAGCGAGTGTGATAGCAGGTGTGATTGCGAGTTTCGCAGGTTCATTGTACGGATTGTCATTACGCTTTGTGAACACAAGTGTCTTTACGATGGATGTCACTCTTGATGCCTTATTAATGACCATCATTGGCGGAGTGGGTACACTGGTCGGACCGATCGTCGGAGCAGGGCTGATTGAATTTGCCCACCACTGGTTGACCGAGCTCGCCAAAACCTATCCGATCTTTGAACGCTGGATCATTTTCTTCGGGATCCTTTATATCCTGGCGGTTATGTTCTTCCCGGCGGGTATTGTGGGGTCATTCATGAAAATCAAGAAAAGAAAACGAGGGAAACAAGAGCACAGGGAAGAGAAAAACATCGCAAGCTAAAAGGGAGGATCTTCATGACGATCGGTATTCTTAGTACGGGATTATATTTACCCTCAACCACTATGACAAGCGGGGAAATTGCTGAAAAAGCAGGACTTCCTTTAGAGGTTGTAGAAAACAAAATGGGAATCAAAAAGAAAACGGTTCCAGGACCGGAAGATCATACATGTGCCATGGGTATTCAAGCTGCAAGGCGAGCCATCGAAAAAGCATGCATCGATCCCAAGGATATTGATATAGTCATCTACGTTGGTGAAGAACATAAAGAATATCCCCTTTGGACAGCCGGTATCAAGCTCCAGGAAGAAATCGGTGCTTATCGGGCCTGGGCTTTTGACGTGGCGTTACGGTGCGGTACCACGATTATGGCGATGAAGCTTGCCAAAAGCTTACTGCAAACGGATCCTTCCGTTAAAACCGTGCTTCTTGCAGGAGGCTACCGTAACAGCGATTTCATTGATTATAAGAATCACAGGACACGCTTCATGTTCAACTTGGCAGCTGGCGGCGGAGCGATGATCCTTCAAAAGGGTCTTAAGAAAAATATGGTTTTGGAAACGTCCATCATCACCGACGGATCGTTTTCTGAAGACGTCATTGTCCCGGTAGGTGGGACGAAAGAGCCTTTGACAGGGGAATCTATCGGACAATATAAGCTGGATGTCACCGATCCTGAAGGAATGAAAAAGAGGCTCGAGCAGAAATCCATGGATCACTTTCTAAAGGTCGTACGGGAATCCCTTTATAAAAGTGGATACGAAGAAAAAGATATTTCATACGTGGCCATGCTTCATATGAAAAAGTCGGCGCATCGTTATGTATTAAAGGAATTGGGGCTTACAGACGAGCGGTCTATCTATTTGGAAGAATACGGACATATCGGTCAATTCGATCAAATTTTGTCATTGGAACTGGCAGAAGAAAAAGGCAAGCTTAAAGAGGGCGATGTTGTCGTTCTTGTCAGTGCTGGAATTGGGTATGCCTGGGGAGCGAGTACTATCGTTTGGGGCAATTCATAAAAGGGGGAGAAGCAGGTGATAACGGTTCAGTTAAAAAAAGTAGAGCTTGGAAATGGAGAGACGCTTGCTTACCGGGAACGAAGCGGGGGACACATTCCACTGGTACTCATCCATGGGAATATGACTTCATCCAAACATTGGGATGTTGTACTGGATCGAATGGATGAAAGCTATAAAATTTATGCCGTTGATATGAGAGGATTTGGTGAATCCAGCTACCATGGGGGAATTACGAGTATCAAAGACTTGTCCGATGACATCAAGGATTGGGCGGATGTGCTGGGCCTCAGTGACTTTTCAATGGCGGGATGGTCGACTGGAGGCGCAGTCGCCATGCAATTTGTCATTGATTATCCGGGAGTTTGTAAGAATCTTATATTACTAGCATCAGCTTCTACAAGAGGCTACCCATTCTTCGGTACAAAAGCAGATGGTACACCTGATATAGGAAATCGCCTTCGTACAATGGAAGAAGTGATGATGGACAGCGGGAAAACCGTACCGGTTCAAACCGCCTATGACGGGAATGATCGGGATTTTCTCCGTTCCCTCTGGAATGCCCTGATTTATTCCCATAATCAACCCGAAGAGGAACGCTATGAAGAGTACATCGATGATATGAGAACACAGCGGAACCTCGCTCATATCTATCAGGCATTGAATACATTTAACATAAGTGGTGTTTACAATGGTCTTGTTGAAGGTACCGATCAAGCGGGCTCCATCTCGATACCGGTGCTTGTTTTAAGAGGGGACAGGGATTATGTCATCACAAAAGAAATGACACAGGAAATTGTCGAAGATATAGGAGAAAGCGCTACTTTTGTTGAATTAAAGAATAGTGGGCATTCACCGCTCATCGATGATGTAGATCAATTGCTTCGCGCAATGACATCATTTTTGCAGATGAAGGAGGAACCAGCATGAGATTGGAAGGCAAAGTCGCCCTGATTACGGGTGCTGCGAACGGAATAGGATATGCCGCAGCGAAACTATTTGTGGAAGAAGGATGCCATGTTGCCCTCGTAGACTTCAACGAGGAGGTCGGCGAAGAAAAAGCCCGACAGCTGAATGAACTGGGAACGGGGAAAGCAACCTTTTTTCAAGGGGATGTAGCAGATCGCCCTTCCGTTGATTCTTTTGTAAAAGAGGTAAGGGAACAATTTGGGAAAATCGATATTTTAATTAACAATGCCGGAATCACAAGAGATGGCATGATTCATAAGTTATCGCCGGAAGATTTTCAAAAGGTGCTGGATGTTAATTTAACAGGTGTGTTCAATTGTACCCAAGCGGTTCTTCCCTATTTGATTGAAAATGGAAAAGGGAAAATCATCAACACATCTTCAGTAAGCGGGGTATACGGAAATGTCGGTCAAACCAACTATGCCGCAACAAAAGCAGCCGTTGTCGGAATGACGAAAACATGGGCGAAGGAATTAGGCCGTAAAGGAATCAACGTGAACGCAGTCGCGCCAGGATTCACCGAAACTAGCATGGTGGCAGCCGTCCCGGAAAAAGTCATCGATCAAATGAAGGCGATGATTCCCCTTGGAAGATTAGGGAAACCGGATGATATCGCGAAAGCATATTTGTATCTGGCATCTGATGACAGTGACTATGTGAACGGAACCGTCCTCCATGTAGATGGCGGCATCATGATGTAATTTAGACAGGAAAGGGAAGTGACAAAATGAGGAATGTAGTGATTACAGCGGCTCTGCGTACTCCGGTTGGAGCATTTGGGGGAGTATTCAAGGATCTGCTCCCGACGGATTTGATTGTGCCCGTTATGAAAGAAGCGGCGAGAGAAAGCGGGCTGTCGCCAAGTGATATTGATGAAGTGATCCTCGGGCATTGTATCCAAAGGACCGATCAGCCAAATACAGCAAGAACAGCCGCCTTACTGGCCGGGTTTGATGACACGACCACTGGCTTTACGATCCAGCGCCAGTGTGCCAGTGGAATGCAGGCCATCATTTCAGCAGCCATGCAAATTCAAACAGGGCTATCTGATATTGTCCTTGCAGGTGGGGTTGAAGCGATGAGCTCCAGTCCATATATTTTGAAGCAGCACCGATTCGGGCAAAGACTGCAACATGGAGAAATTCGAGATTCGGTTTGGGAGGTCCTTGAAGATCCAATTCACGGCATGATGATGGGGGAAACAGCGGAGAACCTGGCGGAAATTCACTCGATTACCCGTGAAGAGCAGGATGAGTATGCAGTGTTAAGTCATGAGCGAGCGGTGGGTGCAATAGAAAAAGGGTACTTCGATTCTCAAATCGTTCCTCTTACCGTGAAGGAACGAAAAGGAGAAAAGGTCATTGATAAAGATGAAAGTCCACGAGCTGGGTTGAAGGTAGAGAAGCTGCAGAAATTAAAGCCGGCATTCCGGGAAGGTGGCACGGTGACTGCCGGGAATTCTTCAAGCCTCAATGATGGAGGGGCTGCACTGATTCTCATGAGTGAAGAAGAAGCTGAACGAAGAGGACTTCAGCCTTTAGGAAGAATCGTTGGATATTCCGTAGCCGGCGTCGATCCAAAAGTGATGGGCATAGGTCCCGTACCCGCTATTCAAAAAGGTTTACATACGACTGAAAATTGGTCTTTGGATGATATTGATCTATTTGAAATCAACGAAGCCTTCGCAGCACAGTATTTAGCCGTTGAAAAAGAACTAGGACTAGATCGTGAGAAAGTGAATGTCAATGGCAGCGGAATCAGTATCGGCCACCCAGTCGGCTGCACCGGTGCACGCCTTGTTGTGTCTTTACTGCATGAATTGAAGCGTCGTGAATTGAGAAAAGGAATTGCATCATTATGCGTAGGCGGTGGCATGGGCGCTTCGGTATTGGTTGAAGGGATCTAAGAAGAGGAAGTACTGGCTCTGGAAGGGCTAGTGCTTTTTTTGTGGGATTTTTAGTGTGGGAGGGAGACCCGCACCCATTACGGAGAGAACGTCTCTCCCCCCGTAACACCACTTGCAACTCTATGATAATAGACTCATTTTCACGCGTTCACACAAAATTTACCCTATTTTGACAATATGTAATGTACGCTGAATGTATAGTCATATTTAGAGGAGGCGGAATAATTTGAAGGTTGTAAACAAAAAGTTCATCAGCATTTTTTCAATTTTAATTATTTTTATGATTGCGTGTGGTCAAGTATCTCCAAGTCAAATGAGTGCAGCGGGAAATGGGACGTGGAGTTCGCCATTCACTGTTGAACAGGCATTATCCAATCAAGATGGTTCCACTCAGTCAGTGGAAGGGTATGTGGTCGGGCAGCCAACCTCTACGTCATCCGTTGTCACGAGTAACTTTCCAAACGATTACGCACTTGCGTTGGCGGATTCCCCGACTGAATCCAATACGGATGAGATGGTCTATGTACAAATTCCATCTTCTTACCGTTCAAACTTTGGATTGCAAAGTAACCCGGATCTAATGGGTGAAAAAATCAAAGTGACGGGCAGTTTAACGGCCTATTTCTCTCATCCGGGAGTGAAGTCTACGTCAGCATTTGAATCAGTGGAAGATGGCGGGACTGATCCTACTGATCCTCCAACCGACCCTAACGAGCCACCATCCTATGAGGAATATTACGACACGGCTGAAGGGAAAACGGGATCTTCATTAAAGACAGCGCTACATAACATCATAGATGATCATCAAACTCTTTCCTACAGCGATGTATGGGTGGCACTTCGAAATACAGACGAAGATCCGAACAACCCGAATAACGTGATCCTTCTATACTCTGGCCGTTCCCAATCCAAAACGACAAACGGCGGTGGAGTCAACGACTGGAACCGGGAACACGTCTGGGCGAAATCCCACGGGGACTTTGGGACGGCTCAAGGACCAGGGACGGATCTTCATCACTTGAGACCTACAGATGTAACGGTCAATTCTACAAGAAGCAATCTTGATTTTGATAATGGCGGGACTCAGCATAGTGAAGCACCCGGTAACTATTATGACGGGGACTCCTGGGAGCCACGGGATGAAGTGAAAGGGGATGTCGCCCGTATGATTTTCTACATGGCAGTCCGCTATGAAGGGGACAGCGGGGAACTGGATTTAGAGATCAATAATAACGTCAACAATGGAAGTGCCCCTTATCACGGGAAAATGTCCGTTCTTCTTCAATGGAATGAACAGGACCCTGTGGATGCCAGGGAAATTAGGCGCAACGATATAATCTTTGAGCAATATCAAGGAAACCGCAATCCATTCATTGACCACCCTGAGTGGGCGGAAATGATCTGGTAAGCAGACCGGGCCTGGAATCTTCCAGGCTCTTTTTTTATTTGGAAGGTTGGTTACTTTATTGTAACTCATTTGTAACCCCCGCCATCTATCATAAAAGCAACCATCCTAAGGAGGAGATTTATATGGAAAGAGTCACAGATTGGTTGCAGATGCGATCAATGATCTCTCCTGATCACGTTGCTTTAATCAATGCTCCTACCAACGAAACGATCGATTACCGCACTTTAGATGAACGGGCATCTAAGTGGGCTCAATATATGTGTGGCAACGGAATAGCGAAAGGAGACCGGGTGGTGTGCATTTCCACGAATCATCCGGTCTGTTTCGAGCTCATGTTCGCTTGCGGAAAATTAGGGGCGGTATTTGTTCCTCTTAATTGGAGATTATCCGCTTCAGAGATTGGTTCGATCATAGCGAATTGTACACCCGGCTTGATTTTATATAATAAAGACTTTCGATCTCTTATTACGGACCTTCCAAACCACGCCAAACCAGTCTGTATTGATGTAGTCACATCTATTGTTTACTCTCAAAAACAGAGGATAACTCAGTCTGCTGCTCTCTCAGCCTCGGATCCTTGGGTGATGATTTACACAGGTGGGACAACGGGATGTCCTAAGGGAGTGGTTCTTTCTCATCGATCGGTCACTGCTAATGCCCTGAACACAGTGGTGAGCTGGAACTTGACAGATGAGGACTGCACGTTGACGTATTTGCCTACCTTTCACACCGGAGGGCTTAATGCTTTGTCGATCCCTCTATTGATGGTGGGGGGAAAGGTCGTGATCGCAGAAAGGTTTGACCCCGACGAAGCGATACATGTCCTGAACGAATACGGATGCAGCATCGTTCTCCTTGTCCCGACGATGTATCACCTGCTTATGGAAAATGAGGATTTTAAACAAACTCCATTTCCAACGATGAAGGTGTTTCTTTCAGGGGGAGCCCCGTGCCCCGGAAAAGTATATGAGTTCTTTAAGGAAAAGAACATTCCGTTTAAAGAAGGATATGGTTTAACCGAAGCGGGACCTAATAATTTTTATATCGATCCTTCCCGGATGAAAAAAGGTTCGGTGGGTAAAGCGATGATGTTGAATCGGGTAAAGGTGATTGATGAGGCCGGAAATCCTGTCGGTCAGGGAGAAGTGGGAGAGTTGTTGTTAGGAGGAGACCATTTATTTAAGGAGTACTGGAAGAATCCAGAACAGACGGAAGAAGTTTTCAAAGACGGGTGGTTACATACCGGGGACCTGGCGAAGTATGATGAGGATGAAGATTACTATATTGTCGGGAGGAAAAAAGACATGATCATTTCCGGAGGAGAAAATATTTATCCTCAAGAGATCGAGCATTGGTTATGCGAGCATCCTGCTATACTTGAGTGTGCGGTCATTGGACTGCCTCATGAAAAGTGGGGAGAGGTGGTCACGGCCTTCATCTCGATTCGAATCGGTGCAAGTATGTCGGCGGAGGATGTGAGAAGGTATTGCTTACAGAGGTTTGGTAAGTTTAAGATTCCTAAGGATTATCATTTCATTTCGGAAATTCCGAAGACCGATGTAGGGAAAGTCAATAAGAAAGCGCTTGCGAAACTTCTACAAGGGCAATAAAGGAAATGAAGGGGTGAACCTCGAAATACATACGTCGAGGTGAAGTAAGAATGAAACGGTTATTAACAGGTACAAGAATTCATCTTTCAGGATTTCAGGATGGAGATCTTGCGGCCATACAAGAATGGAATTCAAATGAAGAGCTTCAGAGATTATTCGATGCTCTCCCCCATAAACCAAAATCAGAGGAAGAGATAAAAAAATGGATGGTGGCTCCTGAAGACAATGCTTTTCGATTTGCCATACGCCTAAAAAATGATGGGAAAATCATAGGATTTGTCGAATTGGACGGGATCCTATGGACGCATCGTGTCGGATGGGTCTCCATTTCAATTGGAGACGAACAGACCCGGGGCAATGGTTATGGGAAGGAAGCCATGAAATGTTTGTTGGCGTACGCATTTCATGAGTTGAATCTACACCGCCTTCAATTAACGGTATTTTCATATAATGAGAGGGCCATTCGTTTATATGAATCACTCGGATTTACGAAAGAAGGAAGCTACCGTCAATTTTTACAAAGAGACGGAGATCGGTATGACATGAACTTATACGGGATATTAGCAGATGAATGGAGGGATAGTGGGAAAGAAGGATGAGGCTATCCTTCTTTTTTTGATGAGGAAGGCATCTATTCCCCCGGCTTCCATCTCCTCCGCTCAACATACAACAAGCCTCCCATAAAGCCATGAAAGAAAAAGCAGCCAAGTAACAGAAACAACGATTGAACGTAAGTAAGCTGCATGATCACTAAAGGGGCTAAGCTGGTTCCTCCTAATAAAATAAAGGAGTATAGACTGAGAGCCTGGCTTCGGTCTTCACCGCTCATTTCTCCCATAAGGGTAATCACCGTTGGAATCAACAATGAAATGCCTGATACAAATAGGACAGAAGAAAAAACGATGATAAAGGGTTCGCTCATGTGCACATAAATGAAAGCGATGGATACACTTATAATGGAGATGGTTACACCGATAAAAAGAGTTTTATAGACTCCAATGGCTTCAAGAAGGCGACCGGTAAAGAGCGATAATCCGACGCCGATCAATCCGACTGTCCTGATGAGGAAGAGTAGATCGGAATTACCGGACAGGTACCGGGTTAAGCTGTCATAATATGCAACAAAGGATGCGAGAAGGGTGAACACGATGCCGTAGCAGTAAAGGAGTTCCTTTCTCAAAAGGAGTTTATAGATCGTGTTGACCTGGTGTTTGACGGAAACGGCTCGAATGGATGTAGCGGGCAGAGTTTGTTTTCCTATTAAAAATAAAGAGGCGTATACCACTGCGAAAAAGAAGAATACTATCGTCCAGTTGCTGTAGCGGGTGATTCCTTCACTGAGCAATTGACCGAGTATGCCTGCGAACAGAAAACCGGAATTGATAAAAGCGAGAAGCAGCGTTCTCTTTCTTCCAGAAAACAAATCATACGTATAAGCAAAGGCGACAGGGGCAAAACTCCCCAAACAAAACCCTTGAATTCCCCGGGTGAAGAATAAACTCCAGAAATCACCTGCAATTCCCACCAAGCCTGTTGAAACAGCAGAGGCGAGCATTCCCCAAACGAGAATCTCTTTTTTTCCGAAACGATCTGCGCCATTGGCAAAGGTTAGAAGTCCACAGGCGTAGAAAAAGATAAATGAGCTTCCTGCCATAACGACTTCACTTTGTGCAATGGAGAGGGAGGAAGCGATATTCCCGTAAATGGGAATGAACGTGTAAATATTACAGGCTACCATAATTGCCATCACAACAAGAACAGAAGCGATTCTGATAAAATATTGATTCATGAGCCATCACCTGCCTCTTTTTACTGTATGCAGGTGTTCCAAATATTTTCAATAAAGATTGAGACGGGAAAGATTTGTTCCTGTGTACTATAATGAACCTATACAAAAATTCAAACTGCCTCATGGTTACAATAGATTAGTATAAGAAAGGGAGTGAGAGGATGGCTGTACGTTTTATTCTCGGGCGCTCTGGTACGGGGAAGACCCATCGCATATTAGATGAGATGAAGCAGAGCTTATTGGAAGAGCCGAATGGGGATCCCATCATCTATATCGTACCGGATCAGATGTCATTTATATCGGAATACGATCTTGTCAACACACCCGGATTAAATGGGATGATTCGTGGACAAGTGTTCAGTTTCACCCGGCTCGCGTGGAAGATTCTGCAGGAAACGGGGGGAATGAGCCGCTACCATCTATCCGATGTCGGCTTAAATATGATGATCAGGAAGATTATCGACGAAAATAAAGATCGCCTCCATATTTTCTCGAAGGCCGCGGATAAGCCGGGATTCATTCAACATGTAGAATCCATGTTGACGGAATTCAAGCGTTATTGTATTTCGCCTAAGGATCTCGGACAACTTGGAGGGGAAGATGAGCGCGATTCTAAGGTGTTGAAGGATAAGCTTCATGACCTTGAACTGATTTATGAGAAATTCGAGGAAAAGCTCCTGGGTAAATATATTGATTCAGAAGACTACTTTCAGCTGTTGGCTGATAATGTGAAAAACTCTGAGCTTCTTAGAGATGCAGAGATTTACATAGACGGCTTTCATAGCTTCACGCCACAGGAATATCAAATAATCGATCAACTCATTCAGCATAGTAAGGCAGTGACGGTCGCACTGACAACCGATCCGGAGCAGCAAATGGGCGCGATGAACGAGTTGAGCCTATATCGGATGACGAACGAAACATACCATACTCTTCAGGATATAAGCTGTGCTGCGGGGAAGTACATAGAAGAAGAGGTGTTAGTAAAGCGGATTCGCTATCATAATGACACGATGCTGCATCTCGAAAGTCATTTTGATGAACGGCCAACTGTTCCATGCGAAGAAGCAAAAGGATCCATCGAGTTTCTGGAAGCCTCTAATCGCCGTGCAGAGGTCGAAGGGATAGCAAGGGAAATAAGGAAGCTTGCCCGGGAAAAGGGATATCGCTACAAGGATATAGCGGTGCTGGTTCGAAACAGCCAGGACTACCGAGATAAGGTGGAAACGATTTTTCAAGATTATAGTATTCCATTTTTCCTTGATCAGAAGCGGACGATGTTAAATCACCCATTAATTGAGTTGATCCGCTCGACTCTGGAGATCATGAACACGAACTGGAGATATGAGCCTGTATTCCGGGCGGTGAAAACAGACCTGTTGTTTCCTTATCAAAAAAATCCAACCGATTTGCGTGAAAAAATGGACCGTTTGGAGAACTATGTGTTGGCTTACGGGATAAAAGGAGATCGCTGGACGAAAAAAGATCGCTGGAAATACCGTCGCTTCCGTGGCCTTGAGCATGTGGACGCACCGCAAACCGACCGTGAAAAGGAACTCGAGCATGAGATCAATGAGCTTCGTTTATTTATTTCTGCTCCTATCATCCGTCTCGGAAAGCGATTGAAAAAGCAATCCACGGGACGGGAATTCTGTGAAACTCTCTATCTGTATCTGGAAGAGTTGGACATTCCGGCTAAGCTTGAACGTATGCGTATTGAAGCAGAAGAAAAAGGCGACTTGATTGCGGCAAGAGAGCATGACCAAGCGTGGTCAGCTGTAATGGACTTGCTTGATCAATATGTAGAAATGCTTGGTGATGAGGAAACGACGATGAAGAAATTCTCGTCGATCCTCGATGCAGGTATGGAAACGATGCAGTTCTCGTTAGTTCCCCCTGCCATTGATCAGGTCATTATTGCAGATCTTGAGAAATCAAGGCTCGGTGACATTAAAGCAGCCTTTATCATCGGAGTGAATGATGGGGTTCTTCCAGCGAAAATGAATGAAGACGGAGTCCTGTCAGATGAAGACCGCGAATCGTTGATCAATAGGGGCTTCAAGATAGCACCCAGTAACAGGACGAAGCTGTTGGACGAGGAATTTGTAGCGTATAAAGCCTTTACGACCCCGAGTGAACGTTTATTCATCAGCTATCCGATTGCCAATGAAGAAGGAAAAGCGTTATTGCCATCCTCTTTCATCAAGAGGCTGAATGAAATGTTCCCGGATGCAAATACGAAGCTACTAATTAATGAACCATCCGAGCTTTCTGAAGAAGAGCAGCTGCACTATGTTTGCCATCCCAATGTGACGATTTCTCATTTAACGTCGCAATTACAGTTAAAGAAGCGTGAATATCCGATCTATGATTTCTGGTGGGATGTGTATAACTTTTATGCAACGTCAAACGATTGGAAATGGCACTCACAGCATATTTTATCCAGTCTCTTCTATCAGAATAGGGCTAATCAGCTTTCTGAGGATACGAGCAGGGATCTGTATGGTGACCATATTTTAGCGAGTGTATCCCGAATGGAGCTGTTCCATAGTTGTCCGTTTTCTCATTTTGCCAGTCATGGATTGAAGCTTAGGGAGCGGGATTTCTTTAAACTGGAGGCACCGGATATCGGTGAGATGTTCCATTCCGCTCTTAAATGGATATCAGAAGAAGTGGAGCGTCATGGTCTGACCTGGGCATCCTTATCAAAAGCCCAGTGTCTCAAGCTTGCTAAAGAAGCAGTTTTGATGCTCGCACCGAAGCTTCAGCACCAGATTCTGTTAAGCTCAAACCGTCATTATTATATCGCTCAGAAGCTTGAGCAAATCATAAGCCGTGCAAGCCTCATTCTCAGTGAGCATGCGAAGGCAAGCGGATTTGTTCCTGTAGGGGTGGAGCTTGGGTTTGGACCTCATGCGACCCTGCCGCCGTTCCAGTTTCAGCTGAGAAATGGAACGAAAATGGAGCTTCAAGGAAGGATCGACCGGGTGGACAAAGCAGAGGATGCAAGTGGAGTTTACCTAAGGATCGTTGATTACAAATCGAGTGCGAGAGATCTGGATATGACGGAAGTGTACTACGGATTGGCACTTCAAATGCTGACGTATTTAGATATTGTGTTAATGAACTCTAAACAATTTGTCGGGAAGGAAGCAAAGCCAGCAGGCGTGCTCTATTTCCACGTTCATAACCCTATGATCAATAGTAAGAAAATCTTGACGATGGATCAGATTGAACAGGAAATCTTTAAGAGTTTTAAGATGAAGGGACTCGTGCTGGGAGACTCTGACATCGTTCGGTTAATGGATCAAACGCTAGATACGGGGAACTCAGATATCATCTCTGCCGGGATCAAGAAGGATGGATCATTATCCTCTCGTTCAAAAGCAGCTTCAACGGAAGACTTTCACTATATGCGTCAGCATGTGAGAAAGCTATATGAAGCGTCAGGGAACCGGATTGTGTCAGGTGAGACCAATATTACTCCTTATAAACTGAAGGACCGTACACCATGTCAGTTTTGTTCGTTCCGTTCCGTTTGTCAATTCGACCAATCACTTGAAGAAAACGAGTACAGGGTGCTTCCAACGGCAAAACCAGAAGATCTATTAAGGAAAGTGAGAGAGGAGGTTGAGTCCAATGAGTAAAGGTACGATACCGGCTAAGCCTGATCATGTTACATGGACAGATGATCAGTGGAAGGCGATTTGGGCAAAGGGTCAGGACATTCTGGTAGCAGCTGCTGCAGGATCAGGAAAGACTGCCGTTCTTGTAGAGAGGATCATTCAGAAAATCCTCTCTGAAGAAGACAGAATGGATGTAGATGAACTATTGGTAGTAACCTTTACGAATGCATCGGCCGCTGAGATGAGACATCGGATCGGGCAGGCATTGGAAAAGGCGATTGATGAGGATCCCCATTCCCATCATTTAAGGAAGCAGCTGAGCTTACTGAACCGGGCTTCCATTTCGACTCTTCACTCTTTTTGCCTTGAAGTGATTCGTAAATATTATTATCTTATCGACATTGACCCGGGTTTTCGGATTGCCGATGAAACAGAAGGGGATCTGCTGCGTGATGAAGTTCTTGATGAGCTGTTTGAAGAGGAGTACGGAAAAGAAGATAATCATGATTTCTTTACACTGGTAGATACATTTACCAATGATAGAAGTGACGGGGCTCTTCAGGATATGATCCGTAAACTATATGACTTTTCACGTTCCCATCCAAACCCGGACGAATGGCTGAGAGGGTTGGAAGAGATGTATGACATCCAAGAAGGTGTAGAAATCGATCACCTTCCTATCATTCAGCCGCTCCTTACAGATATTCGCTTACAGCTTCATGGGGCGAAAAATTTGTTTCAGCGTGCTTTGGATCTGACTCGGGTTCCTGGAGGTCCGGGTCCAAGAGCTGAAAACTTTCTATGTGATATAGAGATTGTCGAGAGCCTTGAAGAAAGCCTGCACATATCATGGAATGCCTTGTATGAAACGATTCAAACCTTACCTTTTACAAAGTTAAAAGCTTGTCGAGGGGATGACTATAACAAGGATATCGTTGATGAAGCGAAAAAGCTTCGGGATCAAGGGAAGAAAACGTTAGAAAAACTGCAGGAAGATTTTTTCTCTAGAAGACCGGAATCATTCATTGAGGATATGAAGAAGATGAGAGCCGTGATTCACACCCTGGCAGAAGTGGTGGTGGAATTCGGCAAGCGTTTCCGACAAGTGAAAGAAGAAAAGGGACTCGTTGACTTTGCGGATTTAGAGCATTTTTGTCTCGATATTTTAAGGGACCCTGCTTCAGATGCTTTACTTCCTTCAGAAGCTGCAAAGCAATATAAAAAGAAATTCAAAGAAGTACTGGTCGATGAATATCAGGATACGAATATGGTTCAGGAATCGATTCTTCTTCTCATTACTGAAGAACGTGAAGAAGTAGGGAACCGTTTTATGGTAGGAGATGTAAAGCAATCCATCTATCGCTTCCGATTGGCAGAACCGAATTTGTTTTTAGGAAAGTATACCCGCTTTCTTCCCGTAAGCGGAGAAGCAGGATGGAAGATCGATCTATCTCAAAACTTCAGAAGCCGGAAAGAGGTATTGGAGGGAACCAACTTTTTATTCAAGCAAATAATGGGGTCCTCGGTTGGTGAGATGGAATATAACCGTGAAGCGGAGCTTGTGAAGGGGGCTCCTTACCCTGAGGAGAAAGAGTATCCGATCGAAGTAGCGATCATCAATCAGGAATCAGAGGAAGCTAGTTGGGATGAAGAGGAATTGTCCATTTTTGATGAGGGTGATATTGAGAAATCCGTACTTGAAGCCCGCTACATGGCGAGTAAAGTGAAGGCCATGATTGAAGAGCGAACACCGATCTATGATGCAAAATCGAAGACCGAGCGCCCGATTAAGTACAAGGATATTGTGATTTTGCTTCGTTCCATGCCTTGGGCGGCAGAAATTATGGAAGAATTCAAACGGCAAGGAATTCCGATTTATGCAAATCTGTCTACTGGCTATTTTGAAGCAACCGAGATCGCGATTATGCTTTCACTGCTGAAAGTAATTGACAATCCGTATCAGGATATCCCCCTGGCATCGGTTCTTCGTTCACCGGTTGTGGGGCTGGACGAGCAGGGTCTTGCAAGCATCAGGATTCATTCGAGAGCGGGAACGTATTACGAAGCCTTGAAGAAATTTGCAAGTGAAAAACCAAGTAACTCACGTGAAGAAGAAACGTTTGAAAAGGTTAAAGTGTTTCTGTATCACCTTCAAAACTGGCGAACGAAGGCTAGACAAGGATCGGTTACGGAGCTGATTTGGCAATTGTACCGGGACACCCGATTCTATGATTATGTCGGAGGAATGGCCGGCGGCAAACAGCGTCAGGCAAACCTTCGGGCACTATACGACCGTGCCCGCCAATACGAATCAACGTCTTTCAGAGGATTATTCCGCTTCCTTCGTTTCATTGATCGGATGAGGGAAAGAGGTGATGACCTCGGGGTAGCGAGAGCTCTCAGTGAACAGGAGGATGTGGTTCGCTTAATGACGATTCACTCCAGTAAAGGGCTTGAGTTCCCGGTTGTCTTTGTAGCTGGTACGTCGAAGCAATTCAACCTTATGGATTTGAACGCTTCCTATCTATTAGATAAAGATCTGGGTTTTGCTACAAAGTATACAGACCCAGGGAAGCGAATCAGTTATCCATCCCTTCCCCAGCTGGCATTTAAGCGAAAGAAGCGCATGGAGTCCATCTCAGAGGAAATGCGGGTGCTCTATGTGGCATTAACACGTGCAAAAGAGAAACTATTCTTAGTGGGAACCGTGAAAAGCTTAGAGAAGTCCCTTAAGAAATGGCGTGGTGCTTTAGGTCAGAAAGAATGGTTGTTATCTGACTATGACAGGGCCGGGGCCAGTTCCTATCTTGATTGGATAGGTCCGTCCCTCATGCGACACCCCAATTGTGGAGAGCTTGGTGAAGATGCGGACTTAGAAGGAAGTGGAATCAATGAAGAGATTCTAAAGCATCCGTCTTGCTTTCATATCACGACGATTCATAAGACTGAGCTGGGTGCAGAAGAAGAGGAGTCATTGAGTGAAGAAGACAATTGGAAAGAACAAGTGAAGACCGGTGGGGAAGTGGATATAGAATCCATTCATAAAGAAGAGGTTTTGCACCGATTGTCGTGGAAGTATCCACATCTGAGTGCCACAAACCTTCGCTCCAAGCAATCGGTTTCTGAGCTGAAGCGAATGGTGGAAATAAGGGATGAAGCATCAAGTATCGATATTCTCCGGCGCCATCAAAAGCCAGTGTACAACCGACCACAATTCATGCAGTCCAAAGAGCTGTCTCCTGCTGAAAGAGGAACAGCCATGCATACGGTCATGCAGCATATTTCGTTTGCGGATGGTGTACCTGCAGAAGAAGATGTAAAAGAGCTGTTATCGACTTTAGTTCATAAAGAAATCCTGACGGAAGAACAGGAAAGAGCAATCTCGTTAAACAACATCGTTGGATTCTTCCAAAGCGACCTTGGGAAGCGTTTGGTTCAGGCAGAGAATATCCAAAGGGAAATACCATTCAGCATGAGTGTTCCTCTAAGTGAAATATCGGAAACAGGAGAGGGCGCCCCGGAAGAAACGATCCTCGTTCAAGGGGTCATTGACTGTGTATTCCGGGATGAATCCGGAATTGTGCTGTTGGATTACAAGACGGATGGCATCCACGATCGATATAAGGATGGTTTTAGAGAAGCAAGACCGATACTGGAAGAGCGGTATAGGGTACAAATTGAATTATATACACGCGCATTGGAATCCATTTGGAAAGAAACAGTGTCTGAAAAGTATCTTTACTTTTTCGATGGAGGACATGTGTTGGAACTATAAAGAAAAACCACTTTGAAGGAATTGTCTTCAAAGTGGTTTTTTAAAGTGATTAAAATAGGGAATATCTATATTAAACACATACAGGAAGGGCATGAGATGAGTAAAAAAACGATTGGTACATGTGAATTATGTTCCCGGCAAAATGTAGAAACCACGATTCATCACCTGACACCTAAAGAGGTGGGGGGAACCTTCCTGCCCACAGCACAGCTATGTATACCGTGTCATAAGCAAATTCATTCCCTATATACAAATGATGAATTGGGCGTAAGATTGAACACTATCCAAAACTTGAGGGGGGATGAAAAGATTCATAAGTTCATTAAGTGGATCCGAAAGCAGCCCTCTTCTAAATTGGTGAAGACAAAGAAAAGTATCGAACGTAGAAATAAACGATAAGGAAATAAAAAAACAAAAAGCCGCAAAAGGCTTTTTGTTTTTTAGTTATTTCCAGTGATTGGTTGATCCACGACATTGCAATCAAATGTGGTACTTACACTGAAGACATTATAACTTAACTGAAATGGTCCAGTATTAAAGCCGCCGGCACCACCGAAAGTCTTGGAAGCTGACTTAGGTGAGATAATGGCCGTATCTCCAAACTGAACATTTCCTCCACCAACGTTAAGAATAGCGACAGGACCTACTAAAGCGGGCATATTCAACATCCTCTTTTTATTTGTCTATAATGTTAGCCTATGTGAACTTCTGGGGAAGGTTCTTCGGTCATCCCTGTATACATAAGAACACCTCACATCAATTTGGTTCATCGATCGTTTCAAATGTTTGAGGTGTGTCGTCTTCCTTATTTTCCAACTGCCGTATATTTTTCACCCTTGCTTCCATATACACATTGCAGGTATTCCCTACATGAATAATGGAGGAAGAGGATGTCGCTCGGATATGCATATTGTCGACCTTGATGGGACAAAGATTGAGGCGGCTTACCCGAATGTCTGGATTGATGGCAGGCAGGTCAATCGGATTTTGAAAGACGTCTGAATCGAAGCTTCCCTCACTCGTCAGGAAAAATTCTTTCTCACGTTGCACCGCATAAGCCATGGAGCGAGCGCAAATATTTTGGGAATCACCAATTTGATAAAGCGAACTAAACGCCAGAGTGATACCATCAAGCTTGTTTACGATGGAATATCGTTTCATCATCAATCATCCTTTAGGGGTCAGAGGGACAAATGGGCCGATGATCAGGGATTCAGGGGGGGTATCGAATGCAGATGCCAATTGAATGATATCAGCATCTCCAACAAGCACGAGGGAAGAACTCGCCACCCCTGCAATTTCTATATTTCCAACCGATAGTTCACGATTGATGACCTGGAGGTTCATTGTTCTTCATTCCTTCCATATTATTTGGGATTTGTGACATAAAGGAGAAAAGGGCCGTTTCGATATCCTTTTTGATTTTGCTGATGATTTTCCGTTCCCATTCTCCTTCTTGTTGTTTAGATTCAATATAGGGGATGTTCTGTAAATAGAAATCGATTCTTTGTGGCATCTGGTTCAATAGATCCTGCTGAATCATTTCGTAATAAGATGGATCCAGAGACCGCTTGAATTGCATTTCATTATCCTGAATAAGACTTGGTAATTCTGAATCGATATACGCCTTGATTTCAGCAGTGATTCTTTCTTTATAAGGCTTGATGTCCTTTATAGATTTGACGTCGACATTTTGGTCGACGGCCAGATCCTCTATGGTTTCTTTTAAGTTATTTGGGTTCAATCCAATATTTAAGGTGCCATCAAGAGATTCTACTTTAAGCTGATCAAATTTATATTCGATCCTTTCAACATTGATTTTCGGAGCATCCCTTAGAGTGATTACCTCTTGTGACAGCTCATTCACTTTATTTTCCAACGCGACAATTTTCGTGTTTAACATCTCGATATACTGATAAAGTTGTTGTGGGGTCATATAGTAATTGTTCATACTGCCACCTCTTTCATTTGTCGCGATTTAGTTTACCTTGGCGATTGCAGTGGAACGAGGGGAGTTATAGAGGGAGGCGGTTTCCCGTTTCCGTTTTTTTCTGCCTCTGGAGCAGGCTCCGTGTAGCCCCCTGTATTATAAAGAAAGTCATTTGTTGTGATTTGACCGCATGTTCCGATCTGAAAGATGGAAGAATTGGACATTCCCCCGATTTTAATAAATTGAATCTGTATGGATTGTTGAATATAATAATTCGTCATTTTCACATCACACTCATAGGTTAAAGTTTATTCCTTGGTCCATTCCATCATCGTCCACGGTATAGGTCAAGGAACTTTCATTGTAGACTGAAATCCCTTTTCCTGTTATGAACGAACCTGCCCCTGCGAAAGTCTTGGCTGTGGAAATCGGGCTAATGTTAAATACATCTCCAATATGGAAGACGGCACTTGAACCGACGCTTACGACTTGGGCAATTCCTACAATTGCGGGCATATCAACTCACACCTTTAAGACAAAGTTAATTATTGTTATTCTATGTGAGAGAAATGAATAGGTGATAATCGCCTAATTTCATATTTAGAGTTAAAATAGAACAGAGAATACTTTTTCGGAGGAACTTTATATGAACACGTT
Source organism: Rossellomorea sp. NPDC071047 (assembly GCF_050270195.1). Classification (NCBI taxonomy): domain Bacteria; kingdom Bacillati; phylum Bacillota; class Bacilli; order Caryophanales; family Bacillaceae; genus Rossellomorea; species Rossellomorea sp. NPDC071047. The sequence goes on from NZ_JBNNJT010000005.1 coordinate 219,759, forward strand.
ATCGCCAACTGAGCATTCAGAACGTATTGTAAGTCTTGATGTGATCCGGGGTTTTTCATTGCTAGGGATCTTTATCATCAATATGATTTCCTTTCATTCCCCATTTCTGTATCTTGATCCGTATTCCTGGTGGAAAACACCTGAAGATGTCGCCTTATATCCATGGATTGACGTATTGGTCCAGGCCAGCTTCTATCCTCTATTCGCCATGATGTTTGGATATGGGTTGGGAATTCAGCAGCAAAGGGCCACTGTTAAAGGAACGTCTTTCTATTTATTTGGAATCAGAAGGCTTCTTATCTTATTAGTGATCGGCTGCATCCATGCTTTCCTTATATGGTCAGGTGATATCCTGATTAACTATGCCGTATTCGGACTGCTGCTGCTCGTATTTATGAGGCTTTCTGGAAAGGGATTATTGTGGTTAGGAGGATTATTATTTCTGCTGCCTCAATTATTCTTCAGTATTCTGCTGGTATTAATGACATTCGCAGATCCGACTGGCGTTACGCAGTTCACTGATATCCAGTCTCTGCAGGATTCTGTTGCCGCTTATGCATCCGGAAGCTTCAGCAGTATTATGGAGCAGCGTTTTCAGGACTGGTATGCTGTGAATTCACCAGGCAACCTCATATTCTTATTACTTTCTATCCTGCCAATGATGATGATAGGGGCAGGGGCTAGTAAACTGCAACTCTTGGAAAAGGTAAGAGATTATAAGAAGGCATGGATTGTGATAGGAAGCTGTACTTTGGCGATTGGGGTTTTCATTAAATCAATGCCATTTTTCATACAGTCCAATTTTGCATATGCATATATTCAAGACTTTTTGGGAGGTCCGTTCTTATCAGTATCTTATGCAATAATCCTTTCATTATTATTGTTGAATGAAAAAATCATGAAAGGGAGCAAGCCTTTAGCCTCAGTAGGGAAAATGTCCTTGACGAACTACCTCATGCAATCGATCATCGGCACCCTGATATTCTATTCGTATGGATTTGGACTTTACGGAGAAGTGACGTTAACGACGGGGACTTTGCTGGCGGTTGGTGTTTATGTCATTCAAGTCATACTGTCAGAGATTTGGTTATCGAAGTTTAGATACGGTCCTGTTGAGAAACTGTGGCGTGTATTAAGCTATGGGAGAAAGCACTGTGGTTAAAAAAGGAGAGTTATAGTTTCTTAATCAAACGAAAAGGGATGAGTACGAGATGAAATTTGTCAGCTTTCAGGTTGGGGATAGACAGACGTATGGTGTGGAACGGAATGGAAGAATCATAGAATTATCCTGCATTGACGGATTATCCAAGGATTTACTTGATGGGATAGAAGAGGGGGAAGGCTTTTTTCAAAAGGTGAAAAAAGTTCTTCAGGACGATTCGGTAGAACACCGCACTTATTCTCATGATGAGATAAAGTGGCTTTCACCGATTCCGAGAGTGAAAAGGAACATTATGTGTGTAGGAAAAAATTATCGTGATCATGCCATCGAAATGGGTGGGGAGCGGGATATCCCGAAAGACATCATGATCTTCACTAAAGCCACCAATACCGTAGTCGGTCATGAAGAAACGGTGCTGCATCATGGTGAAATGACGGAGCAGCTTGATTATGAAGGGGAGCTTGCTGTCGTGATTGGCAAAAGAGGAAAAGGGATTTCCCCGGAAGAAGCCTTGGAGTACGTATTTGGATATACGATACTCAATGATATAACCGCCAGGGATCTGCAGAAAAAGCATGGCCAATTTTTTATCGGTAAGAGCCTTGATACAACATGTCCGGTCGGTCCGTATCTTGTCACGAGGGAGGAAGTCGCCGACCCTCAGAATCTGAAAATCACGACGAGGGTGAATGGTGAAATCCGTCAGTCTTCAAACACCAGTGAAATGATCTTCAACATCCCCACCATCATTTCTACTTTATCAAAGGGGATGACCCTTGAGCCTGGTGATATCATTGCTACCGGGACCCCTGCTGGAGTTGGAAAAGGCTTCAACCCTCCGCTTTTCCTGAAAAAGGGTGACAGAGTGGAAATCGAAATTGAATCTCTCGGAATTTTGACAAATCAGTTACAGGCCTAGTTAAAATTTCTGTTGGAGTAAAGACTATGGTAATATTATGGACGTATACTATCTACCTGTAGGAGGTTCATTATGTTTGATAATACACATGCCCATATTACAACTTGGGTGATTGCGATTATTCTTTTCTTTGTAGCGGTTGGCTTACATAATGCAGGAAAGAAAAAAGGCATGAAAGTTGTACATATGATTTTACGGTTATTCTACCTGCTCATTATTTTAACGGGTGCCCTATTATTCTGGAAGCATCAAGGAATTAATCCTGCCCTATATGGCATAAAAGGATTGGTAGGGATCTGGGTCATCGGTATGTTCGAGATGGTCTTGGTTCGCATGAATAAAGGCAAAAGTACGAAGATGTTCTGGATTCAATTGATCATCGCTTTAATCATTGTTCTTTATTTGGGATTACGTTTGCCTCTGGGCTTGAATTTCCTTGGATAGAGAAGTAGAAGTAATAGAAAAAAAGCAAATGCATGTCGGATACCGGCAGGCATTTGCTTTTTCTATTTGGGTTTATGAATGGATTAAATATTAAAACTTTCAATCACAATTCGTCTCCCTGTACTTAAAGTGAATTCAAAGCGGTCCCGCTTCTTTTTATAATAGGTGAAGTGATGTTGGACAGCACATACTTCTACGCCGTTATCGAAGGTGATGAAGTTGACTCCTTCTTTGATCTTTTGATTTCCAAGGAAAACCAGGTGGTTATGGCAAAAGATACTATCATAAATAGAATAACCCAGATTGTTTAAGGCCGTTGTAAATTGATGAAAAGCATCATCAGAAATCTCTTCCAATAAATTCTCCAACGAATACAATATATTCTTCTTTATTTGAATTCGATCGCCATTCTCGATTCTTAACCGTTCATACGGTGTGACAATAATTCCATCTTCCAACAAAATACCTGCAAGCCAGTCTCCATCTCTATATACTTTCAATTCATGATTGAGGTAAAATTCGAGCTCAGACTCTTCCTCGGCATCAATTTCGAAAAAGTACCACGTATCATCTTCGAAAAGAGCAGTGCCTTCGGAATAGGACCTTTTTTGGGATTTTAAAATGTTTGATCGAAATGTGTTGCTCAAGTGAATATCCCTCCTTAACTACATTTCTTGTCATAATTATCATATTTCATTCATGTGAAAATTGATTGAGACAATTAACCATTTCCTGGCCGGAGCATAGAATAATTTATGTGTCCGTGAGCCCAGTTTGTTTGATTAGAAAGTGAGGATGATCACCATGTGCGGAATTACAGGTTGGATTCATTATAAACGAGATTTGTCTGATCAAAAAGAAATAGTGGAAAAAATGGCAGAAACCCTTTCTAAAAGAGGGCCAGATGAAACGAATGTATGGATTGATCAACATGTTGCGTTTGGTCATAAACGATTGATTGTAGTAGATCCTGCAGGAGGAAGGCAGCCCATGAGCATTCAGCATGACGGGCACCTTTTCACCATCTGCTACAATGGAGAACTTTACAATACAGAAGATTTGAGAAAAGTACTTATTTCAAAAGGTTATACCTTCAGGGGTCATTCTGATACGGAGGTATTGTTAACGTCTTATATAGAGTGGCGTGAAGATTGTGTCCATCACCTAAATGGGATTTTTGCCTTTGCTGTATGGGACAGTGAAAAGGAGCATGTATTTATAGGCAGGGACCGAATGGGCGTAAAGCCTTTATTTTATTTTGAAAAGGAAGAAGGAATCCTCTTCGGTTCCGAACTCAAAGCGTTACTGGCCCATCCTGATGTTTTGCCCCAGGTGGATCATCAGGGATTGGCGGAAGTATTGGGACTGGGGCCATCCCGTACGCCTGGTAATGGAGTATTCAAAGGAGTGAAAGAGCTCCGTCCTGCTCATGCTTTGCTATTCTCCAAAGATGGCTTGAAAATATGGAGATACTGGAATGTGAAGAGTGAGGAGCATAAAGACTCATTTATTGAAACAGTGTCAAAGGTGCGCTTTCTGTTGACTGATGCCATCGAGAGACAGCTAGTTTCAGATGTACCACTTTGTACGTTCTTATCAGGCGGACTTGATTCCAGTGCGATTACAGCGGTGGCAGCGACCAGCTATAAAAAAGAAGGAAAAGGGAAACTTCACACCTATTCCATTGATTATGAAGAAAACGAACAATACTTTAAAGCGAACGATTTTCAGCCTAATTCCGATGCACCATGGATAGAAAAGATGACTTCGGAATTCGATACCGAACACCATCGCTGTGTCATCAGCCAGCAGCAATTGAAGGACTATCTGACAGAAGCGGTTCATGTAAGAGACTTACCGGGAATGGCAGACGTTGATTCATCCCTGTTATGGTTCTGTCGCGAAATTAAACAGGACTTCACGGTTGGATTATCGGGAGAATGTGCTGATGAAATATTCGGGGGTTATCCTTGGTTTCACCGTCCTGAAGATTTCGATCGCAGAGGATTTCCGTGGATGCGCTCCACAGCTGAGCGTCAAGGCCTTCTGAAAGAAGAATGGAATAAGAAATTAAATCTGGAAGAATATGTGCTTGAGCAATATGATCGCACAGTGGCAGAAACCCCATTATTAGAAGGGGAAAGTGAAGTTGAATCGAAAAGAAGGCAATTATTCTATCTGAATTTACTTTGGTTCATGACGACATTGTTAGATCGTAAAGATCGGATGAGTATGGGTGCAAGCTTGGAGGTCCGTGTGCCATTTGCTGATCATAGACTCGTAGAATACGTCTGGAATATTCCATGGGAGATGAAAATGCACGATGGAAGAGAAAAAGGCATTCTTCGAAAGGCTCTTGAAGGAGTATTGCCTGACGAAGTCCTTTATCGGAAGAAAAGTCCGTATCCCAAGACCCACCACCCCGAGTACACGAAGCTTGTCAGTGAATGGTTGAAAGAAATACTCGAAGACAAATCAAGTGTTCTTTATGAATTATTCGATGAAGAAAAATTGAAAGAAATCGTTTCAACAGGCGGATCGGCCTTTCAGGTACCGTGGTACGGCCAACTCATGACCGGCCCCCAGCTACTTGCCCACCTGGCACAGATTCATGTTTGGTTTAAGGATTATAATGTCGAGATCGTGGAATAGCAGCTATTTGAATAGATAAGCTTCTAATTATTATAGAAGCTTATCTTTTTTGTTTGGGAAAGTTCGGGTAAGTTCACTCGCTGTTTCTCCACTTCTTCCATCCTTCAAGTACCTTTTCATTAGTAAGAATTAAGAGACAGGTACAAACATAGGGATAAAGTAATAATGATGTGAAAAGGAGGCATAGTAAAGGGAAAGTCACCTTTTGCATGCCTCTTTTTCTCTTTATACAAGGGGCCATTCATCAGATGAAGATAAAAAATGGAGAAATACTGATCTAAATCATGTTATTTTGTGTTTATTTGATGAGAGACAAGCTAGTTTCATGAATAAATAATAATCTTTGAAAAATAGAGTTTAAACTTTGTGTCTAGTGGAAAAGAGTTGTATAATCATATGTATAACTATTGTATAATAATTGTACAAATAAAACGTAATGGAGGCTATTATAATGGCCAAGAAAATAATCGTCATAGGCGCTGGTCCGGGTGGCTTGGCAGCGGCAATGCTGCTGGCCGGCAAGGGATACGACGTGGAAGTATATGAGAAGCAAACATTTGTTGGCGGACGGAACGGTGCTGTGACCATGGACGGGTACACGTTCGATATTGGACCCACGTTCTTGAGCATGCCGGAAATTGCCGAGGAATTATTCGAGGCAGCAGGAAGGAATCTTCATGACTATGTGGATTTACAAGAGCTCTCCATGATGTACGAACTTATATTTAAAGATAAAAGGGTCCAGATGTTTAAAGACCCGGAGCGGCTTTCTGAAGAAATCGAGCGCCATTATCCAGGGAATGCAGAAGGATATACGCGTTTTATGAATGATACACGTAAAAAAATGGAACGGTTAAAACCAATTCTTCAAAGTCCGATGGATCGATATTATCAATATATCAGCTGGAAGGTTTTGAGAGCCCTTCCCCAATTATCATTGGGGAAATCACTTTATAGTGTGTTAAGTGATTATTTCACCGATCATGAATTGCGGTTAGCCTTTACCTTTCAATCGAAATATTTAGGGATGTCACCATGGGAGTGTCCGGGAGCATTCTCGATTCTGTCCTTCATGGAGCATGAATATGGCATATTTCATCCGATCGGCGGGGTAAATCAACTTTCGAAAGCCATGGCTAAAGTAGTGACTGAGCATGGTGGTTCCATCCATTTGGGACGGGGAGTAAAGAAATTGTGGATTGAAGACCGTAATGTGGTGAAGGGGATCATTACGGAGGATGGGAAGAAGGTTACAGCAGATGAAGTAATCATCAATGGAGATTTCGCTCATGTGATGAGTAACCTTGTAGATGATGGTGTTCTCAAGAAATACAGTAAAGAAAAACTGAAGAAGAAGAAGTATTCCTGCTCCACATTCATGATATATCTTGGAATCGATAAACAGTATGATCTTCCTCATCACAGCATCCTGTTTGCGGAGGATTATAAGAGAAATGTGGAGGAAATAACGGAGACGTTTACACTTCCGGAAGATCCCTCCATATATATTCAAAATGCATCCGTGACAGATAAGACGCTTGCTCCTCAAGGACATTCCACTTTATATATTCTTGCTCCCGTTCCGAATAATGTAAGCGGGATTGATTGGGCAGAGAATGAACAAACGTTCCGGGATCTTGTTCTGGATGCAGTTGAAAGCAAAACGAACTTAAAGAACATCCGGGAACATATCCAGGTTGAAAAAATCATCTCTCCTCATCATTGGGAGGTAGACTTCAATATTTATCAAGGTGCGACCTTTAATCTCGGTCACCAATTAACTCAAATGATGGCACTCAGACCTCACAATAAATTTGAAGAGCTTGAAAACTGTTGGCTGGTCGGGGGAGGAACCCATCCGGGAAGCGGGTTGCCTACAATATTAGAATCAGCCCGGATTACAACGAATATGCTGCTGAACGAAGATCCGTCATATTCCTTCACTGAAACCCAAAAGATGGGGGAAGCATTATGAAAACGGCGGTTGTTGGATCTGGGATCGGCGGGTTGATATCGGGACTGTTACTTTCAAAAGATGGTCATGAAGTTACCATTTATGAAAAGGAGACCACAATTGGTGGGCGACTTGCCTTTATTCAAGAAGGTGAATACAAAATTGATAAAGGACCGACCATCGTGCTCCTGCCTGAAATGCTGCTTTCCATTCTATCAGAAGCAGGTATAAATACAGACGAAATTGAATTCGTCCGTTGTGATCCTTTGTATAATGTTCATTTTGCAGACGGTCAAACGTATAAAAAATATGCTGATATGGATAAGCAATACGAAGAAATCAAGCAGCAGTTCCCTGGAGATGAAGACGGGTTTCTGAAATTCATGGAAGATATGGATGAACGATTTAAAATAGGCAAGCCTCAATTTCTTGAATCCACATTTTTAAAAACAAAAGACTATCTGAACCGGGAAACGATTGGCTCACTGCTAAAGTTAAAAGCATATCGAAATGTGATGGGGAATTTAAGGCATTATTTTAATCATGAAAAACTACAAACCGCTTACGGGCTTCAAACCTTATATATTGGCGGGAATCCCTATACGACTCCTGCGATTTATAGTTTAGTATCCTATAGCGAGCATAAACATGGTATCTATTATATAAAGGGTGGTTATGCCAGTCTTTTGGATCATGTGAAGCAGGCGTGTGATCGAAATGGTGTAATCATCAAGACATCTTCACCTGTCACAGAAATCGAGACCACAGGAGATAAAGCGACTCATATCGTCCTCGGAAACCATAGAGAAGAAATAGATGCAGTGATCATTAATGGTGATTTTCCTTCGTTGACCAAACTAGTAAAGAAGAATGAGTCTAAACCTTACAAACCTTCATCTGGTTGCGTGCTAATGTATATGGGCGTGGATGGGAAGTTTGATGAAAAGGAAATGCACCAATTTTATTTAAATGAATATTTCTCTGAGAATATGAAGGATATTTTCAAAAATAAGAGAATTCCTAAGGAACCTTCATTTTACGTGTTTAATCCGTCTAAGGTTGATTCATCCCTGGCACCAGAGGGAAACAGTGTCCTATACGTCCTAATCCCTGTTCCGGTTTCCGAGAAATTGGACTGGAAGGAAGCTTCAGAATTTCTTTCCAATTACGTATTGGATACAATGGAGAAAAGGGGCTTCAAAGAGTTAAGAAAACGAATCAAGTGGATGAAAATCAGGACACCTGAAGAGGCGAAACAAGAGGGGTTATATTCAGGGGGAAGCTTCGGTATTGCACCCAGTTTAGGTCAATCAGGCCCGTTCAGGCCTCAGGTACAACCGTTTGCAGAAAAGAATATCTTTGCTGTGGGAGCATCCATCCATCCTGGTGGGGGAGTACCGATCGTCATGCAGGGGGCAAAACTCGTCGCTGAAACCTTCAAAGAACATTATAAAACGGAGTCGGAAAGGAAGGATGTGACCTTAAATGAACAAGATCTTGGAAGCATACGATCATTGTGAGAATATCATTAAACTTCACTCAAAGACATTTTACAGGGCATTCTCCCTATTGCCGAAAGACCAAAAGAAAGCTGTATGGGCAGTATACGCATTCTGTCGCAGAGTAGATGACATCGTAGACGAGGGTACGAAACCTACTGAGGATTTACAGCAATTCGAAATGGAATTCGAATCGTTTTTAACAGGCTATTATAATGAAGAAGAACTTATGTGGGTAGCCTTGGATGATGTGTTTGCACATTTCAATATGGACATCGGAGCTTTCAGGGATATGATTAAAGGGCAACGAATGGATTTGAACGGCAGAATTTATGTGACGATGGATGATGTACTGGACTATTCTTATCACGTTGCAAGCACTGTTGGGTTAATGCTACTTCCAATTCTTGCTCCGGGGAAAGAACATCAATTAAGGGAAGATGGAATCTACTTAGGTTATGCCATGCAGCTTACCAATATATTAAGAGATATCGGTGAAGACCTGGAAAGAGGTAGATTATATATCCCCCAGGATTTGTTAGTTAAATATGAATATACCGTAGCAGAACTCATGGATCATCGAAATAATGCTGCATTCCAGTCCATATGGGAAGAAATGGCCAGGATTGCAGAAGACTATTATGAGAAGGCGTTCCGTACAATGAACCTTTATCCTATGTATTCAAGGACCCCGGTGAAGGGTGCTGCATTATTATATCGAGCCATCCTGGGTGAGGTAAGGAGTAATCACTATAATGTTTTTTCCAAGAAACATTTCGTTTCAAAAGATGTAAAAGAAAAAATCATTTCAACCATTTCGTAAATAAGCCCGTATGGAAGCTTTAGTTGAAGGCTTTCCATATGAGCTTATTTTTGTTTAGACCGAAAAAAAGAGCCGCTCGGGGCAGCTCAAAATCTGATTATATTGTGTTTCGCTGATTCATGGTTTCACTCACTTTACCTGTACCGATCGAATTTAATCGATCAACTAAATCAGATCCAAAAGGAGAAGAGGAAGAAACGTTTGATTCTAATACAGTATCCTTTAATTCATAAGCGTTCGACCCATGCTCTGTAAAGTCCAGTCCTGAAAGTTCTTCTTCACGTGAAACGCGAATACTTGCCACTCTCGTTACGATGAACAAGAACCCTCCGACAGTGACGGAAGTCCAGGCGATAACTGCTAACACACCGAGTGCTTGAGTGGCTATTAAAGAAACACCACCGCCATATAATAAGCCGTTTGAGACATCGAACAACCCAACAGCTACTGTACCCCAAATCCCGCAAATTCCATGTACCGCAATGGCCCCTACAGGATCATCGACTTTAAGTTTAGAATCGATTACGGTTACGGCTTCAACAAGGATCACTCCTGCAATAAGCCCGATGATGAGAGAACCGGTGAGTGATACATTGGCACAGCCGGCGGTGATACCGACAAGTCCTCCCAGTGCTCCATTTAACGTCAGGGAAGGATCGATTCGTTTAAATCTTACTAGTGTATAGAAAGCGGATGAAAGGATGGCGGCAGATGCTGAGAATAAAGTTGTTGTAATGACGTGAGGCACAAGTGTCGGATCTGCGGTCAGGCTGCTGCCTCCATTAAATCCAAACCAGCCGAACCAAAGAATGAATACCCCAAGGGCGCCGATCGGGATATTATGACCTGGAATGACATTCACTTTACCTTTATTGTATTTGCCGATACGTGATCCAAGGAAAAGTACCGTAATGAAGGCTCCGACAGCACCTGTTAAATGAACGACAGTAGATCCGGCAAAATCAACGAACCCAAGCTCTGAAAGCCATCCGCCTCCCCAAATCCAATGTCCCACAATCGGATAAATGATTCCGGTCATAGCAATGGTTAACAGAATATAACTTTTTAGCTTCATTCGTTCAGCTACAGCACCTGAAATGATCGTTGCACATGTAGCGGCAAATACGGATTGGAATAAGAAGAAGCCGATATCTTCACGTCCTGAAAGGAAAAAGCTGTCGGTACCGATGATCCCACCGGATGTTCCTCCAAACATAAACCCAAATCCTACAATGAAAAACAGAACAGAAGCAATGGCTACAGTTAAGAAGTTTTTCATCAGGATATTAAGGGAGTTCTTGGCCCGGGTAAATCCTGTCTCGACCATGGCGAATCCAGCGTGCATGAAGAACACAAGGACTGCAGCGATCATGACCCACAGGGAGTCAACGGATGCTTGAACAGATTCTGCGGTAGGGGCCGCAGCGAAAGCAGTAGTGCTCACAAACAGTGACAGAAGTAACAGAGCAGAAATTTTTTTAATCAATGGTATCCCTCCAAAATGAATGAGTCAAGTAAGAAGTGACTATAAAACGGCTTTTTTTCCCCGCTCACCTGTACGGATGCGAATGACATCCTCGACCGGATAGATGAATATTTTCCCGTCTCCTACGGTATCGGTACTGCAGTGCTCAACAATGAGATCAATGATGTCTTCAACCTGACTATCGTCGACGATCATTTCCACCTTTACACGGGGGACTAACTGCAGTTCGAATTTATTCCCTCTGAAAATCCCTTGCTTTCCTTTCTGTTTTCCACAGCCAGCTGCTTCTGATACGGTTAGCCCACTGAATCCACGAAGGCATAACGCTTCTCTCAGGGACAAGAATGCTTCTGCACGAATAATCGCTTCTACTTTTTTCATTGTGTTTTCCTCCTATTGTTTTTTGTTCTTTCATTCTTGAATAAATTGATTCTTAGATGTTAGGTTTTGTGACATGAATAAGTTATATTATTTATCATATTCAGAAAATAATAAAAGTTCAAGTGGTAATTTGTTATGAAAGCGTTTTTATGTAAAAAAACTTAACATGCGGAGGTGGAGGCGTTTTCATTTGGATAAAAAAGAGTCAGCTCGATTGTGAGCTGACTCTTTTTATAAAAGGAGGGATCGTGGCGGCGGTCATTTGGACTTGCTTCAAGATTCGCAACTACCTAAAAGAAGGTCCGTCCCTCTAAATTGTACTTTTATCACTTTGAACAAATCGTTTATGGATCCATACTTTGGACCGCCAGCGTTTGAGCATGATGATGCCCCGGAGCCATTCATCGGCAATGAAGGAGATCCAGATCCCGATAAGTCCGAGACCGAACCAGATTCCGAGTATATAGGAGAGCGTAACGCTTACTCCCCACATGGATAAAATCCCCATATAAACTGGGAAGCGCACATCGCCTGTTGCCCTTAGTGCGTTTATGACGACAAGGTTGAAGCTTCTGCCCGGTTCTAGAATGATGGTCAAATAGATTAATGTTTTACCAAGAGAAATGATTTCTTCGTTATTTGTAAATATTCTCAGCAGCGGCTCCGCTGCGATAGAGAAAATTCCGGCCATGATAAGAGAGATGAAGATAGCAATCTTTAAACTTTTCAAACACCGTTCATAGGCACTGTCAAATTGTTTCGCCCCGATCATATGACCAATGATAATTTGAGTTCCCTGACTGATCGCTACACTGAATAAAAAGATAAACATCATCAGGTTTTGGGCATACACCTTGGTGGTCAATGCGTTCGTCCCGATACTTGCAATGAAATACGTAATGACCATTTGTGAACCATTATAAGATAAATGTTCTCCTGCAGAAGGAATGCCGATGCGAAGTAAATTTTTCACATGAGACATTGGTAAACGAAAAAGCCTCTTGATTGGAAGAGCGCTTGGAATTCGTTTAGTAATCACGATGATGCTCACAATAAATCCGATAAGTCTCGAAGTAATCGTGGAAATCGCTACCCCTTCCACCCCTAAAACAGGAACACCAAATGGACCAAAGATAAATAAATAGTTTCCGATTACATTGATGATATTCATACCGATTGTAATGTACATGGCGTCTTTCGTGTAGCCATAGCTCCTCATGATGGAACCGGCTGTCATGATCAATGCCTGGATGAAGGCGAATCCTCCAACGATTTTTAAATAAGAAGAGGCTTCATTCATCAGAGACCCGGGAAGATCCATTGAAAGCAGGATCGGTTCACTGAAAAAGACAAGGGCGATACTAAGGAAGAGACCGAATCCCAGGTTAATGGCAATGGAAACGATGGATACTTCTCCAGCCAATCGGTCCTCCCGGGCTCCCAGATGCTGAGCAACGAGAATGGCAGTACCTGTTGCGACAAATCCAAACATGACAATAATGAGAGAAAGGATCTGATTGGAAACCCCGACGGCTGCAACAGAGTCATCTGAGTACTGACTTAGCATTAACGTATCGGCATTTCCCATCAGCATATGGAGAAAAATTTCAATGAAAATCGGCCAAGTCAAGGCGAAGAGGGTCATGTTTTTTTGATTCTTGCTCATAGATTTTCTCCTTTAGCTGGCCAGGGATTGGGACCTGGTCATTCTGATCGATTTAAATAGATAAGGGGACTAACCGAAGAGGTGTAGTCCCGCTTGTTACGAACTAAGCTTTATTAAAATTTCAGGATGGCAAATCCATACCCTTCAAGGGACACTTCAATGGAATCTGCTTCAGCGGCAAAATCTTCACCACTCCACAGATTTGTGATTTTCTTTCCTTTTAATTCAAAAGGAAGAGAGTAGGTGGTTGATTCTTCACTACAGTTCAAGAGGACAAAAATGGTTTCTTCTCCATCTGATTTAGTGAAGGAAAGACATTGTTCATGAAGGTCTCCTGGTAAAAATGTCAAATTACCTTCATTGCTTAACAGTGGATACTCCTTGCGAAGGGAGATATGTTTCTGAATATGACTGAACAGTTCTTCGTTATGCTGTTCTTTTTCCCAAGGGAAGCACTTACGGCACCCCGGGTCCTGTTCACCAGTCAGGCCGATTTCATCCCCATAGTAAATACAAGGTGTGCCAGTGAAAGTGAGCATGAACGTGTAAATTTGTTTAGCGCGCCGGATATCTTCGCCGCACTCTGTTAATACACGCGGTGTATCGTGACTTCCGACAAGGTTGAAATTAACTTCATTTACGTTCTTAGGGTACATATGAACGACAGAGGTCATATTCTCTGCAAATTGTGATGCGGATATCGTTCGCTTCGCAAATAGATTCAATAGATTTGTCGTGAAAGGATAGTTCATAACCGCATCGAATTGATCTCCCCGTAACCATGGCATTGAATCGTGCCAAATTTCTCCTAAAATATATAGATCCGGCTTTATATTCTTCACTTCTTTGCGGAATTCACGCCAGAAGTGGTGATCGACCTCATTTGCAACATCCAGACGCCATCCATCGATATCAAATTCCTCTATCCAGTACCGGCCAACCTCTAATAGATAATTGCGGACATCTTCATTTTCAGTATTTAATTTCGGCATGGAAGGTTCGAATGCAAAAGTGTCATAATTAGGCGGCTTACTTTCAATATCCAAAGGAAATCCGTTTACATGGAACCATTCTTTATAAGGGGAGTCCTCACCGTTCTTAAGTACATCCTGGAACTGGTCAAAATAGAAGCCGCTATGATTAAAGACCGCATCCAGCATGACTTTAATATCATTCTCATGACAGACCTTTATTAATTCCTTCAATGTTTCCTTCGTCCCGAACTGCGGGTCGATTTCGAAATAATCAATTGTGTCGTATTTATGATTGGAATGGGCTTTAAAGATGGGTGTAAAGTAGATCCCGGAGATCCCAAGCTCTTTTAAATAAGGAACGTTCTGGATCACACCTTCTAAATCCCCTCCGAAGAAATTGGTGGGAGTGGGCTCTGTGCTATTCCAGGCCAGTGTTCCTTCAGGATCATTCTCTGTATTCCCGTTTGCGAACCGCTCCGGGAAGATCTGATACCATACAGTATCCTTAACCCAAGCCGGTGCTTGAAATACATCGATAGTATTCAAGAAGGGGAAGCAGAAGTAATCCCCAATATCAGTAGAAGGAGCACCATTAAATCCTTTTTCTCCATAAAAGACTTCTTCCGTTTCGTCATGAAGAAGGAAACCATAACGAAGACGTCTGAAAGGTGGGGAGATGGGAGCGAACCAATAATCAAACAGCTGATCAGTCCCGGTTAAAACCATCTCCTTACGATCATAAATCCATTTTCCGTCCTCCCATTGATAAGGATCTCCATGCAGGAGTGTGACGTTGTCTACATCATTCTTCTTCGTGCGAATCCGTATGTGTAATTCGTTTTCTGTGCAAGCGTATGCATAGTTATCTTTTGGTCTATGATAAATGGCTTCCAGTAGCATCGTATATCCTCCTCTTTTTCATTCCATATAAAGAGTATTCTAAACCAACAATGTTGTCAATGATGGGCCGTCATTCTATTAAAGCGTTTACTTATCTCTCTGACAAACATAAAAAATTTTCAAAAAAGTATTGTCAAAGCAGATTTAGTTTGTATAATAAGAAGTAGGTTGTGCAATCGTTTTCACAAAGAATGTAAGCGATATCTTTTTGGATTAAGTCATAGTAAGTGCAAACGTTTGTTCAGTCTAACGGAAAGCTCGTTTTTTACCATACTTAGGAGGGGTCGAGATGAAAAAAGCGTTATCATTATTGATGGTAATCATGCTTGTACTAGGGGCGTTGGCTGCTTGTGGTCCTAATCGTGAAGAAGGATCAGGAAACAACGACAGCGGAGAGAAAAAAGCTGACGATGCAAACAAACCTGAAAAACTGGTTGTCTGGGAAGATCAAGAGAAAACTGGATGGCTGGATGAAGTAGGTGCTAAGTTCGAAGAAGAAACTGGCATTAAAGTTGAAGTGAAAGAAGTCGAAATGGCTACTAAGATGAAAGAACAATTACGTTTAGACGGTCCTGCTGGAACTGGTCCAGACGTTTTAACATTACCACATGACCAAATCGGTGAGCTTGCACTTGCAGGTCATATCGCTGCTTTAGAAGTTGAAGGAGACGTTGAAGAGCGTTTCACTGAATCTTCTATGACGGCACAGAGCTATGATGGAAAGCTATATGGTCTTCCAAAGTCCTCTGAAACGCCGGTATTCGTTTATAATAAAGCGTTAATGGAAGAAGCTCCAAAAACAATGGATGAAGTGTACACATTCTCAAAAGACTTTACGAAAGATGGAAACTACGGTTTCTTAGCTCTTTGGGATAACTTCTACTTCGCTCATGCACCGATCGGTGGCTTCGGCGGATATGTATTTGCTGAAAATGATGGCGCATTAGATGCGAAAGATCTTGGTTTAAACAATGAAGGTGCTGTAGAAGGTACGGAATATATTCAAAAATGGTACACAGAAGGTTTATTCCCTAAAGGTATCGTTGGTGAAAATGGTGGATCTGCAATGGACGGTCTATTTGGTGAAGGGAAAGTTGCTTCAGTCATGAATGGACCATGGTCTTTCCAAGGTTACAAAGATGCTGGAATCGATATTGGTGTATCTGCTATGCCTAAACTTCCAAACGGTGAGCCAATGAAAACATTCATGGGTGTTAAAGGATGGCACGTATCAGGCTACTCTGAAAATAAAGAGTGGGCTCAAAAATTCATCGAATTCATCACTCAAGATGAATATGCGAAATTACGTTTTGAACAAACTCAAGAAGTTCCAACGAACCAAGGGTTGATCGACGATCCTGCGATCGCAGAAAACCCAGGAGCAAAAGCGGTTGCTGAGCAATCTCAATATGCGGTTCCAATGCCAAACATTCCTGAAATGGGAGAAGTTTGGGGACCAATGGCTGACTCACTTCAAACCGTTGTGACAGGCAAACAAGAACCTAAAGCGGCTCTTGATGCAGCTGTAAAGCAAATTCAAGAAAACATTGATGCCAATCACTCAAACTAATGAATAAACATAGCGGTACCTTCTCATACATGAGAGGTACTGCTATCCTTTTAAAGACCTATTCAAGGGCTTTTTAAGGAAAAAAAGACTTCTTTTCTTAAAAAGCTCTTGAAGCTTATCAAAATTGTGAACGTAGAAAGGGGAATATAGGATGGAGCAACAATCCTATCAAAAAAACACAAGAAAAACAGCACTGGCCCTTTCCCTAATCCCTGGATTAGGTCAGATGTATCATAGACAGTTTCTAAAAGGCGGATTCTTCCTGATCATGACAGCCGCTTTTATCCTTGTCTTCAGAGATTTGATCGGCTACGGATTATGGGGGATTACAACGCTTGGGACCGACATCTCATACGGAGATCATTCCATTTTCTTAATGGTATATGGAATCCTGGCAATCATCGTATCAATCTTCGGAATCGGATTCTACTTATTTAATCTTCGGGACGCATATAAAAACGGAGAAAAGAGAGACAGGGGAGAGAAGCTAAGTACGATTCGGGAACAATATCGAAATTTAGTAGACAATGGCTTTCCTTATCTCATTATGTCTCCTGGGTTCTTACTACTTGTATTCGTAGTCATCTTCCCGATCATCTTTGTGATATTACTGGCGTTTACAAACTATGATTTGTATCACTCACCGCCGGCTAAATTAGTCGACTGGATAGGGATCCAAAACTTTGTTGATATTTTCAAGATTGATATTTGGAGAGAAACATTCATTACCGTATTAGCCTGGACTCTTGTTTGGACGTTCGGTGCCACAACGCTTCAAGTTGCACTGGGTGTATTCCTTGCCATCCTGGTCAATCAAAAAGATTTAAAAGGAAAAGCAATCATTCGTACTGTGTTCATCTTACCTTGGGCCATCCCGGCTTTTGTTTCCATCCTGGTTTTCGCAGGAATGTTCAATGAGTCCTTCGGAACGATTAACAGGGATATCTTAGGATTCTTCGGCATTGAAGGTTTACCATGGATGACGGAACCGATGTATACACGGATTGCCCTGATCGGTATTCAAGCCTGGTTAGGCTTCCCATTCATCTTTGCAATGACAACGGGTGTACTCCAATCGATTCCCGATGAGCTTTATGAAGCAGCAACGGTGGACGGGGCATCGGCTTTCCAGAAATTCAAGAACATTACGTTGCCCCTCGTCCTTTTTGCAACGGCGCCAATCATCATTACCCAATATACATTTAACTTTAATAACTTTAACGTCATTTACTTATTCAATGGCGGAGGACCTGCCCTGACAGGACAAAATGCAGGTGGAACGGACATTCTGATTTCCTGGATCTACAGTCTGACTATGACATCCGCACAGTATTCGAAAGCCGCTGCCATCACATTATTATTATCCATCATCGTTATTACTGTAGCGATCTGGCAGTTCAAGAGAACGAAATCATTCCAAGAAGAGGATATGATGTAATATGAATATGAAGAGACAGAAACTCATACGTTTAACACTTTCATACGCAGCCATCGGAATTATGTTTGCCATCATTCTTTACCCGGTTGCATGGATCATCGGATCTTCATTCAACCCAGGTCAAAGTTTATCCGGTTCATCCATCATTCCCAAGAATGCAACATTGGCACACTATAAAGAACTATTCGATCTGGAACAAAGTAATTATCTGCTTTGGTACTGGAACTCGATAAAAGTCAGTTTATCAACCATGGCACTTACGGTCTTACTGGTCAGTTTAACGGCATATTCATTCTCCCGTTACCGCTTCACCGGTCGTAAGAATGGATTAATGACATTTCTTATCCTCCAAATGATACCTAACTTTGCTGCATTAATTGCGATTTTCGTTTTAGCACTATTAACAGATCTGTTGGACACACATATTGGATTGATTCTTGTCTATGTTGGTGGACAGATTCCAATGAATACATGGTTAATGAAAGGGTACCTGGATACAATTCCGAAAGAGCTCGATGAATCAGCTAAGATGGACGGAGCGGGACATTTACGAATCTTCTTCCAGATCGTCATGCCACTTGCGAAACCGATCATCGCGGTAGTTGCTCTGTTCTCATTCATTGCACCATTCGCGGACTTTATCATTGCCAGTATCTTATTGCGTTCAGAAAAAATGTACACATTACCGGTTGCCCTTTATGATATGGTAGCAAAACAATTCGGAGCTGAATTTACTACATTTGCTGCTGGATCTGTATTAATTGCCGTACCAATTGCCCTATTATTCCTGTTCTTCCAGAAATACTTCGTTTCAGGATTGACGGCAGGGGGTACAAAAGGATAATCTTATAGGCGTTACTAACAGTTTTAGGAGGAGCGGAGATGAAAAGAAGAGTATTATCTCTCATTTTAGTCCCGTTTCTTCTTTTTTACGCCCTTCCGGTAGGTGCAGTTGAAAAAGAAGAACGAAAATGGCAGGATGAGACCATTTATTTTCTAATGGTCGATCGCTTTAATAACGGGGATACGAGCAACGATAAGAATGTGGATACCAAAGATCCTAAAGCCTATCAAGGCGGGGACTTTCAAGGTGTGATTGATAAGCTGGATTATATTAGGGATATGGGATTTACCGCCATCTGGCTGACCCCGATCTTTGATAATCAACCACTTGGGTATCACGGGTATTGGATTACGGATTTCTATAAGACAGAAGAACATTTTGGATCCATCGACACGTTTAAGAAGCTTGTAGATGAGGCACACAAACGTGATATGAAAGTGATGCTGGACTTCGTTGTGAACCATGTCGGACCCGAACACCCTTGGGTGAATGACCCTGAAAAATCGGACTGGTTTCATGAAAATCAGCCGATGAACTTCGATAATGAAGAAAGTCTGCAAAATGCGTGGTTATATGATCTTCCCGATTTAAATACAGAAAATCCGGAAGTGAAAAACTACTTATTTGACGCCGCGAAATGGTGGATCGAAGAGACAGATGTTGACGGATATCGATTGGATACTGTTCGTCACGTACCACAAGAGTTCTGGACTGATTTCAGCAAAGAGGTTAAGTCAGTCAAAGAAGACTTCTATCTTCTTGGTGAAGTGTTCGATCGCGACCCCCAGAAGATAGCAAAGTATAATGATGTAGGAATTGATGGATTTGTTAATTTTCCTCAAGCAGAAGAGATGCGTTCTGTATTCCAAAAGCCGGATACATCGATGGATCGTCTTTTTAACTTCTGGAAATACAACGAAACATACTATGACGATCCTTACGTAATGGGGACTTTTATCGATAACCATGATATGGAACGGTTTACGAGATTGCTCGTTCAAGAGAAGCTCTTCCCGGGTACCAGGTGGAAACTCGCTCTAACGTATATGTATACGACTCCAGGGATCCCGATCGTTTATTATGGATCAGAGATAGCCGTAGATGGTGGAAATGACCCGGATAATCGACGTTTTATGAACTTTAGGGCAGATGAAGAATTGATTGATTACATCACTCAATTAGGAAAGCTTCGACAAGATTACCCCGCCCTAACAAGAGGGACGATAGAACCCATCTATGAAAAAGACGGTATGGGAATATTTAAGCGTACGTACGGGGATCAAACGCTCGTGATCGCCATAAACAACACAAGTGAATCTCAAAAGGTTCAATTGAGTCAAGAAGAATTAGCGGAAAATAGTGAGCTGAAAGGATTATTAACCGCAGACCTGGTACGTATTGATAAGGATGGAAACTATACGATCGTAGTGGATCGTGAAGAATCTGAGGTTTATTCCCTTAAACAGAAGAGTGGATTGAATTATCCTTACTTACTGGCACTTGGCACTGTATATGTCCTCTTCTTACTCTTTATTTATCTTGTATGGAAACGAGGAAGGAAGAAAAAACAGTCATGATTTGATGCGGGGTTCAGTCTAGGAGCCCTGCAATTCCTGATTTTTAAGAATACCGAAATGGAAGCGTTTTAATTACCGTAATAAATAGAATAAAGGAGCCCTCTACAACTAAGAGGGTACGATTTTCAAAGAGGGGGGTGGAATGAATGGCTGTCACCATCAAGGATGTTGCAAAGCTTGCAAACGTAGCTCCATCTACGGTTTCGCGTGTTATTGCAAACAATCCAAGAATCAGCGAGAAAACGAAGCAAAAAGTAAGAGAAGCGATGGAGCAATTAGGATATCATCCTAACTTCATTGCAAGGAGCTTGGCAAATCAATCCACTCAAGTATTGGGACTTGTATTACCAGGTTCGGCTAGTACTTTTTCACAAAATCCTTTCTTTCCGACAGTTTTAAGAGGGCTAAGTGAAGGGGCGCAGGAAAAACAATACGCACTTCAGATGTCCACAGGTCAATCCGAAGAAGAAATTTATGAAGGTGTCGTCCAAATGGTGCAAGGGGGAAGAGTGGACGGAATCATCCTTCTGTACTCAAAAGTGGAAGATAAAGTGATGAACTACCTAAAAGATCGAGGTTTTCCATTTGTCGTCGTCGGGAAGCCCTATAAATATTGTGAAGAGATCACTCATGTGGATAATGACAACTACCGGGCAACGAAGGAAGTAACCGATTATCTCCTGGAGCTTGGTCATGAATGTATCGGCTTTATAGGTGGAGACCTCAACCTCGTGGTAACCGTTGAGCGTCTATTAGGTTATGAGAAGGCTTTGCGTAATGCCGGGATAGACATGAAGGACGAGTACATCATTCATGAAGAATTTCTTCGTGAAGGAGGTCGTGAAGCCATTAATGAACTGATGCAATTAGAGGCACCTCCAACGGCTCTGGTAGTGGCCGATGATTTAATGGCATTAGGGGTACTGAACACACTGGATGAAATGGGCATCCGTGTTCCTGAAGACATTTCCATTGTGAGCTTCAACAATGTATTGCTGGCTGAAATGTCCCGTCCGCCGCTCACATCTGTGGATATCAACATATTCAATCTGGGAAATGAGGCAGCAAAAAGCCTGATCCAAAAGATTGAGAACCCGAAAGAGCCGATCAAGAGAATCATCGTCCCGCATCAGCTCGTGACAAGATGCTCTTGCAGTGAGCGGAAAGTGAAATCATAATAAAAAGCGACTGAAACGTTGAAATCTCCACTAATTGGAGATTCATCTATTTCAGTCGCTTTTCATTTATCCGTTAATAACCGTGCCGCCATTAATATGAATCATTTGTCCAGATACATAGCTTGAATCTTCACTTGCCAGGTATACGTATGCAGGTCCTAACTCATACGGCTGACCAGCACGTCCCAGTGGAGTATTCGCTCCAAACTGAGATACCTTTTGAGAGCTGAAGGTGGACGGAATCAACGGGGTCCATATCGGGCCAGGTGCCACGCCGTTAACCCTGATTCCATCGGATGCAATGTTTTCTGCAAGGGATCGGGTGAAACTGACAATGGCCCCTTTAGTAGAAGAGTAATCAATCAAATCCTTATTACCTTTATAAGCTGTAATAGAAGCCGTATTGATAATGGAAGCTCCTTTTTTAAGATGTGGCAAAGCTGCTCTTGTTAAGTAGAACATAGAGAATACATTCGTTTTGAATGTACGCTCCAACTGCTCGTCACTTATATCCGCAAGACCTGCCTGAGGATGCTGTTCGGCAGCGTTATTCACCAGGATATCAAGCTTCCCGAATTCAGAAATCGTTTTGCTCACGATGTCTTTACAAAACGTCGAGCTTCCTATATCACCTGACAGCAGGATGCATCGTACACCTTCTGCTTCTACCAATTCCTTCGTTTTATTCGCATCTTCATGTTCATCTAAATAAGAAATCGCGACATGGGCGCCTTCTCTGGCATAATACCATGCGACCGATCGTCCAATCCCGCTGTCCCCTCCGGTAATGAGTGCGACCTTCCCGTCCAGCTTTCCACTCCCCTTATAATTTTGATCCGTATGAATCGGTTGGGGGTTCATCTCATCCACTGTGCCGGGCTGATGATCCTGGTGCTGAGGGGGGAACGTTTGCTTCTGATTTTGTTGTTGTGACAATGAAAACACTCCTTTGATGATTTAGGTTATCTTAGGATAGTGTTTACCCGGAAAAAATAATTATTAACGTGTTTGTTTTGGGAGATTTAGCAATTTTATCGATTTATTAGTCGTGTGATGCAGTTATTTTGAAGGAAATCCAGCCGGTTTTTAGGGTAATCCGGCCGAAATTCCCATAAATCCAGCCATTTTTGAGGCTAATCCGGCCGAAACCGGAAAGAATCCAGCCGTTAAACAGATTTATCCATCATCAAAGTTATTAAGTGCATACTAATATAAAAACAGGCTCCTCCCGAGAGAAGCCTGCCTACATTTATTCTTTTTCCTTCAACCCGGCACCTTTATAGCCGATCATGTTCAACAACCCTTTGGGAGAGGAGAAGGGAGGGGCATAGCAGGTTTCGATTTCCTGGAGTTCGGTAATGGTCAGACCTCCGTAAATGGCTGTGGCAAGAACGTCGATTTGTTTGTCTACTCCTTCGCCGCCGACTACATTTCCTCCAAAAAGCTTTCCTGTGTCAGGACAAAAATGGACTCTTACATACACATCATGAGCACCGGGATAGTAGCCAGCATGTGACTTTCCTTTATGCACGGATGTTTTATATGAATAGCCCTTTTCATTTAATTCCTTCTCACCTAATCCGGTAGATGCAATGGAAAGGTCAAAAACCTTCGCAATAGCAGTTCCAAGCATCCCCTTAAAAGGTACAGGGCTTCCTGATAGGTGTCTTGCGATGATGTATGCTTGTCGATGGGCAGGCCATGCGAGGGGAACCTGCTTCGGGGTCCCGTCAATAAAATCGATGGACTCTACCACATCTCCGACTGCATAAATAAATTGGTCGTCAGTTTGCATGAACTCATTACTGACGACACCACCAGACTCTCCTGTTGATAACCCGGCTTCCTTAGCAAGAAGGTTATTAGGCTTCACACCTACCGAAAGGAGGATGAAGTCAGACTGAAACGTTTTTCCGCTATCCAGTTTCAGGGTACACTCCGGAAGTACCTCTTTAAGCCCATCCTTCGTGTAGAGCCTCACACCTTGCTCTGTTATATGCTCTTGCAGTTTGAGGGCAGTCTCCTCATCGATCACACTGATCACATGTTCCGATCTTTCAACCAGGTTGACTTTAATCCCTAAATGAGTGAAGTTCTCGGACATTTCGACTCCTATGTAGCCCCCGCCGATAATGGTACAGACTTTTGGCTTCGAGGTTTCAACGAATTGCTTGATCCTATCCATGTCTTCAACGGTTCTAAGATGGAAAGCCGGGATTTTATCCAGTCCCGGTATGTCAGGGATAAAGGGGGAAGCCCCTGTTGCAAGCACGAGGTAATCATATGTTTCTTCGTAATCCTGGTTTTTGTCATGATCCCTTACAAGTAAGGATTTTTTATCACGGTCAATCTTTAGCGCTTCATGATGCATGCGGACATCGATGTTTTTTTTCGTATGTAATTTTTCAGGAGTCGCTGCAAACAAGCTTTCACGGTCTTTAATGACTTCACCCAGGTAATAAGGCATTCCGCATGCCCCGTATGAAAGATAGGATGTCTTTTCAAGAAGAATGATCTCTATTTCACTATCCAGTTTTCTAATTTGTGAAGCAGTGGTGGCACCGCCGCCGACCGCCCCAATAATGATGACTTTTTTCTTCATGTTTTTCCTCCTAAATGAAAGAAGTCTAATGGATATATTGTACCCATTAGACTTCTTTGAAAAACCGGATTATCGGAAGTTTACGTACTGTACATCGATAGAAAGATCCGCCTCACGGATCGCAGCGATGATTTTTTGAAGATCATCCTTGCTTTTTCCAGTGACCCGTACTTGATCATCCTGCACCTGACTCTTCACTTTTACGCCGGAGTTTTTGATGATGGTATTGATTTTTTTTGCATTTTCTTTATCGATTCCCTGAACTAGCTTCGCACGCTGACGAACGGTTCCGCCGGATGCCCCTTCAAGCTTGCTGTAGTCAAGGTTCTTCACAGGAACATTACGTTTGATGAGTTTGCTTAGAAGAACATCCTTTAACTGATTCATTTTAAATTCATCATCAGATACGAGAACGATTTCCTCTCCATCTAATTTAATGTCACTCTTACTTCCTTTAAAGTCATATCGTGTTTGAACTTCCTTCAACGCAATCTGAATCGCATTACTCACTTCAGACATATCCACTTTCGATACAATATCAAATGAACTCTCTTTTGCCATATGTAACCCCTCCATAGTATTATCTCTTTCATTATAGACAACCTTTGATGGTGCATACAACTTCTATGAATGCATTGGGGGGATTTTTAGAGAAAATAAAAAGCACCAGCTCTATAAAGAACTGGCACTTTTTCGTATCCAAGCCTGAAACTGCCCAAGGCAATCCCTTACAAATGATCCGTCTTCTTAGAAAACTGATTCTTCCCTGCTTTACGATTCACTTCTTTGATCTTATTTTTTTCCTGGCGCAGGGCGTTGTTGTCTCTTGCCTTTTTTTCGTTATCAGATGTATGTGGCATAGTAATTCTCCCTTCGAGTATATTCTTCTCTCATAGTATGAGGAAGGAGAGGGGAGTTTATGAGTGTTCGTTTAAGAAAAATATGGCTAAAGTGCCTGTGCCTGTATGAGAACCTATGGCACATCCAATAATACTGATATATACATCTTTCGGTGAAAATTTTTCTTGGATGAGCTTTTTCATTTCAAGGGCAAGTTCTTCGTCGTCTCCGTGACTGATGGCGATCACTTGATTGGAGAGATCTTCGCCCCGTTCTTCCATCAAGTCGAGAATTCGTTTGAGGAGCTTCTTTTTCCCACGCAATTTTTCAATCGGGACAAGCTTTCCATCTTCTACATGAAGGAGAGGCTTGATGTTTAGCAATCCTCCAAGAAAAGCTGATGCTTTTGATACTCTTCCGCCTTTTGCCAGGTATTCAAGGTCTTCTACGGTGAATAGGTGTTCCATATGCTCTGAGTGGAAACGGGATGCTTCGATAATTTCATCTTTAGTCCCACCATTCTGAAGCAGTTCAGCAGCCTTCATTACAACCAATCCGTAGCCAAGTGAAGCGCACTTTGAATCGATAATGGTCAAATCAAGAGAGGGGTGTTCCTCTTTTACCTGATCCCGAATCATCACAGCCGTTTGAAACGTCCCTGACAATTGTGAGGAAAAGGCAATGTAGATACCGGATTGATTCGATTCTGCAAGCTCTGTGAACTTCTTCATGAAAAAATCCGGTGATACTTGAGACGTTTTTGGCATATGTCCTTCCCTTATTTTGTCGAATACGGTTTTCGGCTCGATGGTGACCAAATCCTCGTAGTCCTGACCATCAATATGTACTTTCAGTGGCAGCAGTTCTATGTTGTGTTCATTGAAAAATGCAGCAGGAAGGTCGCTCGCACTATCAGCAAATAATTTTACTGTCATTCTAATCATCCTTTGATTATTCTATATAGCTTTAGTCTAGCTATATTTCATTCAAATAACAATCCATAGAGTATGGTTTTAAGGTAAAAAGTATCATTATCTTCTTAAAAGATGATTATCGGGATTAGTTTAGTTAAGATGAATTGTGGAACATAGAAAATAACAACTAGAAGTGGGAGGTCTGTCAATGTCGAGAGATCATGTTCAATTAGAAGCGAAGAAGTTTTTCGTAGTTTTAGTAGGGGCTGTGCTGGGTGCCATTGCGATGAATTTTTTCCTGATACCGGCAAATGTTTATGCAAGTGGTTTTACAGGATTGGCTCAGTTATTGTCCAGTGTGCTAAAAGAATTTGCACCATTCAATATTTCAACAGGTATTTTATTATTTATTTTAAATATTCCTGTGACGATTCTGGGGTGGCTTAAAGTTGGTCGTTCCTTTACAGTTTATAGCTTCATTTCTGTATTTCTGACGTCTTTATTCCTTGAAGTGATTCCTGTGATTAAATTATCTCCTGATATCCTTCTGAACGCCGTCTTTGGCGGGGTTATTGCCGCTGTGGGGGTTGGAATCACGTTAAAATGGGGTGCATCCACTGGAGGGATGGACATTATTGCCATGATTCTTTCCAGAATGAAAGATAAACCTGTCGGATCATATTTCTTCCTGATGAATGCGGTCATCATTACTTCTGCAGGGTTTCTGTATGGGTGGGAAAAAGCATTGTATACGTTAGTGACGTTATATGCTTCAACCCGTGTCATTGATGCCATCCATACACGCCATGAAAAACTCACAGCGATGATTGTGACAAAGAAATCCAATGAATTAAGAGAAGCCATTCATTCTAAGCTTGTCAGGGGAATCACGACTCTGCCTGCAAAAGGGGCTTTTTCCGGTGAAGATAAGGAAATGTTGATCATTGTCATTTCGCGTTATGAACTTTACGAGCTTGAACATACCATTAAAGATGTAGACCCCAACGCCTTTACCAATATCGTGCAAACGACTGGGATATTCGGATTTTTTAGAAGAGATTAGATTCTTAATATTAACAAATACTAGAGGTGAACTTAAATAGAAAGGGGTATCACCTTGAAGGCATTTGTTTATATCCTTATTAGTTCTTTCATGCTCTTTAGTGTGCCTTCTCCGATGAAAGCAGAGAAGGCACCTCTGATCTTTTCTGTGAAATCTATTCCGGGAGAAGAAGAAACTCAGATCAGGCTCGTACTTTATAATAATAGTGAAGGGGATAAAAAGATCACTTTCCCTACTAGTCAGATGTTTGACTTTAGGATCAAAAACAAAGCAGGTCAAGTGGTCTATCGGTACAGTCAGGGGAAATCATTCCTCCAGGCGTTCCACAACCTTATGTTGAAAAAGGGTGAAACGAAGATTTGGAAAGAAACATGGGATTACAAACAGGAAGGAAAGCGTGTCCCAAAAGGGCATTATACAATTGAAGCGCAGCTTATGGGAGAGGATATGAGTGGATTTGATCATCCTATGCGAGCTGTGGATTCATTCTCTGTTCCTGAAGAAAATCCGTCTTTTAGAGGGGTAGCCGTACGTGAGGTGAAAGGGCGTTTTACCATCACAGGTCGAGCCAGGGTATCAGATGGCAGCTTTTATTATTCGGTAGAGGACGGACATAGAGTGCTCCTAAAAGAAACATTATTCAAGGTTAATAAAGAAGCGCCTAACTGGACTGATTTTACAATCATACTTCCGGAGCTATCAGGTAGTGGAGAGAAGGCGTTTATAAGTCTATATGAGCGGGATAAAGGGGATGGGAAGATTCTTCACCGATATGTCATCTCCATTCCGTGAAAGAACAAGGGTTGCCCATTTTGGACAACCCTTGTTCTTTCTTTATGACAGGCGGTTTAACTCATCTTGAAGAGCATGAAGCTGCTTTTGTTCTTCGACATTTGAGTTAGCGTAAGCAGAGGACAACGCGTTTTTCGCTTTATCAATGGACATTTGAGCGTTTTCTCCCGTACTGCATGCTTGTTGGGCGGACTGAACCGCGTTTCGGGCCTGTTGGAATAATGGATTACTCATTACTCCATTCCCCCTAGCCCTTCGCCATGTGAAGCAAGCTTTTTAGCTTCTGCTTCAGCATACGTCAGATGGTACGGAATACGTTCATCATGTTTTGTTACAGCGATTTTACCTTGTTGTACAAATCGTTTAGATTTATTTCTACCCATCACTACCACCCCTTTTGCAAGTTGGAACGCATGATGCGCTCCTTTTTAGTATGGCTCAAGTGGTAGTGGATTACTTTAAGAAGATATACCCACAGCTTCCAAAAACGTTCTGATTTAGAGGTCAAATCGTTTTTGCAGGTAGCGCCCGATCCCGTCATCTTCATTCGAAAATGTTACCTCGTTGGCAATATCCTTCAGGGGGTCAATGGCATTCCCCATGGCGACTCCGGTACCTGCATATTCAAGCATTTCAAGGTCGTTATCTTCATCCCCGAATGCAATGATCCGTTCTTGGGGAATATTTAAAGATGAAGCAACTCGTTCTATTCCGACTGCTTTATTCAATCCTGATTTAACGATTTCGATGATGTGCCACGGTGCTGCCCAGCGGCGGTGGTCAATCAATTCTGCATGAACATCATCCAGGTGTGCACGAATCTCTGGAACATCTTCTTCTTCAGCGTGAATGAGCATGGAAGTAGGATGATTGGAAAGTACTTTTCGGATATCACCAGTTGAGATCGCTGGATTGCCCATCATGAATACATCGATGATCTTTTCATCGTGATAGTGCAGATACACATCATCCATCACCTCGGCAACAATGTTACGGAATTTAAAATCATCACATGCATCAATGATTTGTTTAGCCACTTTTAAATCCATCGGCTCGTGATACACTCCCCATGAATCATCAATTGGATGATGCACAAAAGCACCGTTGAAATTTACTATCGGGGTAGTTAGCTTTAATTGTTGATAATACAATTCACTCGCACGATAAGGCCTGCCTGTGGCAATCATCACTTCATGCCCTTTCATGCGTGCTTTTTTTAATATATCGTGGGTTTTTGATGAGATTTTCTTCTCATCCGTTAATAGTGTTCCGTCTAAATCCAGAACAATCAGATGTTTATCTTGTGCGTTCATGAATACAAATCCCCAATCTTATTGGTATTAAGGCAATTCTAGCGCTAGACATAGAAAGTTGTCTACCTCAGCTTCAGATCATTTAAAAAATGTTTACAAACGCTTACGATTTAAATATTATACATACTACCAAATCTAGGATATCATAGTAAAGTGAAATGCATTCAGGAGGGAGAGACCACACATGATCTTAGTTGATAAATCAACCATTCAAAGCATTCCGTTCCTGCACCTTGTAAAAGAAGAAGATGCAGATAAGCAAGTCCCGATATGCTTTTTCATTCACGGTTTTACAAGTGCGAAGGAGCATAATTTACACTACGCCTACTATCTTGCGGAAAAAGGATTTAGAGTGATTCTTCCCGATTGTTTAGAGCATGGAGAACGTTCGACAGGCAAATCAGAGCATCAATTAGGGCAAGTATTCTGGAAGATCGTCTTAAATACGATTCATGAATTATCGATTATTAAAGGTCATTTTGAAGAAAATGGATTGCTCGTTCATAATGGTGTCGGAGTTGCAGGGACCTCAATGGGTGGTATCGTCACTCTTGGAGCTTTGACTCAATATGAATGGATCTCTTCTGCTGTCTCGCTGATGGGGAATCCTACATATGTGAAGTTTGCTCAAGCCCAGTTGGCCCAAGTTGAATCATTGGGATATGAACTTCCATTCAGCGAAGAAGAGATAGAAAACATGTTAAGTGAACTGGCTCATTATGACTTAAGTCTTCAGCCTGAAAAACTTAGTGGCAGACCATTGATGTTCTGGCACGGAAAACGGGACAAAGTCGTACCATTCAACCTGACACAAGAATTCTACCAGAGCATCCTGCCATACTATGAATCCCAGGAAGATAACCTGTTATTTATAGAAGATGATAAAGCCGATCATAAAGTAACGAGAGAAGGCGTGTTAAAGCTTGTTGAGTGGTTTGAGAAGCATTTATCAGCCTAACCTTTTGTCTTACGCCTGTTTATTTGTTAAGATGAGTACTGAATATAGATATGAAACAAGCATATATTGTAAAGGAGTGTTAACATGGATCAGGATCTTAAAGATAATTTGATGGGGGCACTGGAACAGGTGGTTGACCCTGAATTAGGAATAGACATTGTCAATTTAGGTCTGGTATATGACGTGGATCTTGATGAAGAAGGTAAAGCAACGGTCACTATGACACTTACCTCAATGGGATGCCCGCTGGCTGGTACCATTGTCGATCAAGTGAAAACAGCCCTAAGTGACATTCCGGAAGTCAAAGAAACAGAAGTGGATATCGTCTGGAATCCGCCATGGAGCAAAGACAACATGTCCCGCTATGCTAAGATTGCATTGGGGATCAGGTAACAAGAAAAGCGGAAGGGGCTCGCCCTGGGGCTTATGACCTCGAGCCCCAAGCCCCTGGAGCTGGACAATAGAAAAGCGGAGGCGGCTTGGTCAGACCCGACAAGCATAAGACGAGCCTGCCGGAAAGGCGTTCTTTGCCTTCTTGGCAGGCTTGACTTATGACCTCGAGGGTCTAGCCGCCGGTGCTGGACAGGTGAAAAAGCCGAGGATGCAGTATCTCTACCTGCATCCTCGGCTTTTTTCATGCATCCTGTCATCAATCAATCCTACAAATCGAAACCGGACAGTTCTCACAATCGATTTCAGCTTTGAGAAAATTCAAATCAAGTATCGTGATATATCCTTTTTCCCACACCAGGACATTGTCTTTCTTCAATTCACTCAACAACCGATTCACGACTTCCCTTGAGGAACCACAGAAATTGGCCAACTCCTGATTGGTTAACGGAAAATCAATCAGTATGCCATTTTCAACGGTTTTTCCATAGCTATTGCACATACGGATCAGTGTCGAGTAGAGTGCACCTTTTTTTCCATGAAGAACGAGATCACGAAACTTCGTTTGATTTTGCTGATTTTGCATTTGAATCCATTTTAACCATTGAATGGTGAGGCTGTTATCACCCGAAAGCTTTTCTTCAAAGACTTCTTTTGGGAGTACATAGGTCTCTGTATTTTCAAGGATCTTAGCACTGAGCATGTAGTAAGCTTCTTTCGTAAATAACGTTAACTCCCCGATCACATCATTACTTGAACATATACGTAATGACAACTCGCGGCCATCAGGAATCACTTTGCTGATCTGAATTCGACCGCTTTTGATTAAGTATAACTCCTGAGCAGGTTTCCCTTCTTGAAACAGGAAAGTTCCTTTTTTTACGGTTTTTAACTTATTTTTCTCAAAAAATAATTGTTTAATCCCCGAAGGAACTTCTAGATTTTCACTCATGAGATCACATCATTTCCATCGTAATGTCTTATTCTTTAAAGCTTACCAAAGGATACAGACAGATAGAAGGGATTTAGGCGAAAATTAAAACAGCAGCTCCGACAACGGCACAGTAAATGGCAAAATATTTCAGGTTTCCTTTAGCCATAATATTCATGAACCACTTTAGTGAGAAGTATGAAGCAATAAGTGACGCAATGAAAGCGACTAAGTAAGGAATGGCCATTGAAGCAAGATTCGGATCCTTGATCAAATCACTTATTCCAAATACCATAACCCCGACACTTACAGGGATATAGAGCAGGAAAGAGAAACGTAATGCCGTTTCAGCTTTCATCCCGCTTGCCATTGCAGCAACAATGGTTGCACCTGAACGACTGATTCCAGGAATAAGGGCTACTGCCTGTGCAAGTCCGATAACGATAGCGTCTTTCACATTTAAGTCGCCATCATTTTTTCTTCCTCGAAGATTACGGATTAACCATAGGGCAATACCGGTAATGATAAGTGTAATTCCTACTGTGATAACAGATGTTAAATGTTCCTCTATCACGTCTCCGAATAATATACCAATCACCCCGGCAGGGATCGTACCAATCAATAAGTAAACAATGAAATGAAAATCACGTTTCGTTTCAGGTGTTTTATGTTTGAAATAGCCTAAGCCATTCACGATCAGGCGCATGATATCTTCACGGTAAATAATGAGTACAGCCACTAATGAAGCCGTATTAACCAGGATTTCAAATGTCAGGGTAGCATCCTTGATTCCAAGGAAATGCTGGGCTAATAGTAAATGCCCACTCGATGAAATCGGGATTGGTTCAGTAAACCCTTGAAAAATCCCTAAAAATAAGTATTTCATAATCAGATAAAAATCCATTGTGTTTCCTCCAAGCTTTTTTTCTCCACAGTTTTTAATTTAACACCATAAAGGGAAAGACTGTAAAGCCTTTTTCCAAATGTTAACCGAACCGTAACTTGTTTATCATATAAAGCCTTCTGATATCCTTCATCTGGCATGCATGAATGCTCGGCATTGTAGAAAAATAGTAAGGAAGCATCGCTTCGAGAAGGAGGGGTAGGAATGGGCCAGTCACGACAGTTCAAAGCTGGAGAAAAAGCACCTAATAATGGAGAATATATCGAAATTGGTGAAACTGGAAGTATGGTGAAAAATCCGCAGAAACTTCGATTAAATGCGGGAGACAGATTTCCTGAAAACTCCAACCATAATCGTCTATGGACGTATAAGAGAAAACCTTAACCCCACAAGGGAACAAGGATGCCGTGTCGACAACCGACCTTAGCAAGGATGGTGACGTCTATCCGATGCACTCCTTGTTCCTTTTTCTTTTCCTTTTTCCACTGTAAGATATATAATAGATGAAAAGGTCAATAAAGGTCAAAATGCGAGGTGTAGCACGATGAATTTTGATAATATGACTCACAGCATTCAAGAAGGATTGGTTTTGGCGGGAGAGACCGCAAAAGAAAGACTACATACAGATATCACCCTTTTTCATTTGTGGAAATCACTCTTCAGTTCAGAAGACAGTTTTATCCGAACCATCTATGATCGTACAGGTATAGATGCAGGGGACTTTAAGAATTGGATTGATGACAAGTTAAACGGTATTCCTTCTGTTGAGGGTGATGGTCTGCAATATGGCCGATTTTTCGCAAGGGATATCCATCAGCTCATGCAAGATAGTGATGCATTAAAGGCTGAATGGGAAGATGATTATATCTCGATCGAACATCTTGCCCTTGGATTATTCAATCAAAAGAACCACCCGATTACGACTTACTTAACAAATCATAATGTGACAGAAAAAGCATTAAAGGAGATCATTGTGAGTATCAGAGGAGGGAGCAAGGTGACGACACAGAATCCTGAAGTGAAATATGAGGCTTTGAAAAGGTATGGAAGAGATCTTGTTGCGGAAGTGAAATCGGGAAGAATAGATCCAGTCATAGGCAGGGACAGTGAAATCCGCCACGTGATTCGAATCCTTTCCCGTAAAACGAAAAATAATCCTGTCCTCATAGGAGAGCCTGGAGTCGGTAAGACGGCCATCGTTGAAGGACTTGCACAGCGGATTGTCAGAAAAGATGTCCCGGAAGGCTTGAAGGATAAATCCATCTTCGAGTTGGATATGAGCTCTTTAGTTGCAGGTGCCAAGTTCAGGGGTGAGTTTGAGGAACGCTTAAAGGCGGTATTGCAGGAAGTGAAAAAGAGTGAGGGACGCATTCTTCTGTTCATTGATGAGCTCCATACGATTGTTGGTGCAGGGAAAACGGAAGGAGCGATGGATGCGGGGAATATTTTAAAGCCGATGCTTGCGAGGGGAGAACTTCATTGCATAGGTGCAACCACTCTCAATGAATACCGTAAGTACATCGAAAAGGATCCCGCTTTGGAAAGACGTTTTCAACAGGTGCTCGTTCAGGAACCGAATGTGGAAGACACGATATCTATTCTAAGAGGCTTAAAGGAACGATTTGAAATTCATCATGGAGTAAATATTCATGACAGGGCCATTGTGGCAGCCTCAAAACTTTCCGATCGCTATATATCAGACCGTTTCTTGCCGGACAAAGCAATAGACTTAATCGACGAGGCATGTGCGATGATCCGGACGGAAATTGACTCGATGCCATCTGAACTGGATGAAGTGACGCGTAAAGTGATGCAGCTGGAAATTGAAGAAGCTGCTTTAAATAAGGAAAAAGATCCTGCCAGTCTTGAACGCTTGGATCGAATCCGTGCAGATTTAAGTAATCTGAAGGAAAAAGCGAATACGATGAAGTTAAAATGGCAGCAGGAGAAAGAAAGCATCGGGATCGTACAGGAGAAGCGGGAAGAGCTGGAGAAGCTCAGGCGTTCACTTGAAGAAGCAGAAAGTGATTATGATCTGAATAAAGCTGCCGAACTTCGTCACGGCAGGATTCCCGCTATGGAAAAAGAACTTGTCGCTGTTGAACAGGAGATGATGAAAGAGCAGGAAGGGCGCTTGCTGCGTGAAGAAGTGACGGAGGAAGAAGTGGCAAATATTGTAGCAAGATGGACAGGGATACCGGTCATTAAGCTTGTAGAAGGTGAACGGGAGAAGCTGTTAAAACTTGATCGCATCCTCCATGAAAGGGTGATCGGGCAGGATGAGGCTGTTCAATTAGTGAGTGACGCCGTTATTCGTGCAAGAGCAGGTATTAAAGATCCGAACCGTCCAATTGGTTCATTCATTTTCTTAGGTCCAACGGGAGTAGGGAAGACAGAACTTGCAAAGACACTTGCCCATACGCTATTTGATAGTGAGGAACAGATCATTCGGATAGATATGTCTGAATACATGGAGAAGCATGCGGTTTCACGATTGATTGGTGCACCTCCAGGTTATGTTGGTTATGAAGAAGGGGGGCAGCTGACAGAAGCGATCAGACGCAAACCGTATTCGGTCATCCTACTTGATGAAATTGAGAAAGCTCATCCAGAAGTATTCAATATTCTTCTGCAAATGCTCGATGATGGGAGGATAACCGATTCTCAAGGCAGGACCGTTGATTGTAAGAACACAGTGATCATTATGACCTCTAATATCGGATCTTCTCATCTTCTAGAACGGAATAAGGGGGAAGAGGAAATTGATATAGAAACGAAGAACCTGGTCATGGGTCAGCTTCGTTCCTCTTTCAGACCGGAGTTCCTTAACCGTGTCGATGACATTATTCTCTTTAAACCATTGAGTATCGAGAATATAAAAGGAATCATCGATAAACTGGTAGTAGACTTGCAAAACCGAGTGGAAGATCAGCATATCTCATTGTCATTAACGGAAAGTGCAAGAGAATTTATAGCACAGGAAGCTTTTGATCCAGTTTATGGTGCACGCCCATTAAAAAGGTACTTGCAGAGAGAAATCGAAACCAAACTGGCAAGAGAACTGATAGCTGGAAATATCGGGTCAAATGAAACCATCACCATCGACAGTGGGGAGAATGGTTTATCGATCATTAAGAGTAAATAAAAAAAGCAGCCGGATTTGGCTGCTTTTTTTAATGCTTTTCGACTGGCTCGTTTGGTATAACAAGCGTGATAAGGAATACTAATACCGTTACACAAACCGATATAATCAATCCTGTTTCAAAGTGAAAAGCAGTTCCATTCATTGAACTTACAACGTAAGTTAACATTTCAGTCAGAGCAAATGCCCAGAAAAACATCCAGAAAAATCTCACGTCAAGTCACCTCATTCCTATGTAATCAACTAATAGATTATTAGAGTGTTCTAACCAATTTCAATCTTTTTTATCTTACCACAGGTTCATGAATTAATAAATGACTAATCTGTGAAATGTAAACCTTATCATATACCTGTGAAAACCTTTAGCAATACTCTGTTATTTAACTAAATTTGCAAATATCAAAGTTTCTTTGGGCTATCTCCCTTACCAATGTTGTCTCCTTACATAAACTATAATGACTTACTATGTAAAAGGAGAAATTCTAATGTATCAGCGATTGTTTCAATTAGAGCAAGAGTGGTGCATGATTCATTATCCTGAACGCCCAAATGGATTCGCTGTAATGGTAATAGGAGATTCCCATCACTATGTAGATGATAAGAGCAGCTTTTGGGTTCAACATGAGGCACGTTATAAGTGGATTCAAGAACTGACCGCCAAAGGATACATTGTGTATTATAGTAATCTTTACGGAGCGAATTGGGGTAGCAATCAAGCCGTGCAGTTAGCCAAACGACTTTATCAGCATGTAAAACGAAATGAAATCATTAATGGAAAGATTCATATATTGGCCGAAGGAATGGGGGCCTTGGTATTGAAAAACCTCTATCCAAAAATGGAGCAGGACATTAGAAGTGCAGTTATGCTTGCGCCTTGCGTGTCTTTATATGATCACCTGGAACAAGAGAAGGAACAGAAATTCTTTTATAAAAAGGTAATAAAAGAACTCGCACACACGTTTCGATTGAAAGAGGAAGAGTGCGAATCCTTCATCAGTCAACAATCGAAGAACTACGAAGTATTTAAAAACATCTCGATTCCCCTTTACATTGTTCAATCAACGACTCTTAATCGTTATAAAAATCAATTCACTCTCATAAAAGATATATATACGGAGCGTTTAGAAAAAGGTACGTCAACGGATTTATTCTTTGTACTTCCTGAAAAACGTGCTTCTCTGGGTAGGAAGTTTGCCTCATACTTTTCTTTACATGAGAAAGAGTTATAACAAACACATTGGAGTGATTGACTTGAATCATGCATTCGTTTTTGCCGCACAACAGTATTTGGGATTTGAGCTTTGTGATGCCCTTCTTGAAAATGGATGGACCGTAACGGCAGTG
Source organism: Rossellomorea sp. NPDC071047 (assembly GCF_050270195.1). Lineage (NCBI taxonomy): Bacteria > Bacillati > Bacillota > Bacilli > Caryophanales > Bacillaceae > Rossellomorea > Rossellomorea sp. NPDC071047. The sequence continues at coordinate 256,419 of NZ_JBNNJT010000005.1, forward strand.
GATGAATCCAAAGAAACAGAGGATAAGTGGTTAGGAATTGGAAGGAACTCAAACATTCAATATGTTCCTTATGAAGACTGGGATAAGGAAATTCAATCAGGATGCAGGGTGTTCCTTCCATACTATGATCAGAGAAGAGAGAATAAAGTAAGTTATTTGTCAGAAGTAGAAGGGCTGTTGTCAAAAATTGAACAACCCCTCTCAATCATTCGAATCTATTCCAATCTGGACAGAGATCAAAAATGCCAAGAAGGAACCGTATTCTTCCTTCCAACTCTGTACGGAATTCACCAGCCTACAGAATTTCTTTTCGCTCAACTTTTAAATGGAGAAGATGGAGACTTTCCATACATTGATGACCCCAGTGGAGCGATTTATGTAAAGGACGCTGCCCGATCTATAATAAAGCATTCATCCAATACAGAAGGAATATTTAAGTTGAAAGCACTCTCGAATCAAAGCTGGAATGAAGCATTATCGTACGTAACAAAGAAGTCTTTTTCTCCCGTCAGAAGGGATGCTGAACAAAATGGAAAAGAACTTATTGTCAAGCCGTCCAAATCTCATGAATCTGTCATCAAAGAACAATTAAGGGGCATTCATTTGCATGAAATTCAGGAATAAGAAAACTTTTTCTTTCCTTGTGGATAGGGATGAGGGTAAAATAAATATGATGTAATAATTTTCTATTGATTCTTTATTATAGATGCTGCACGGGCTTTAAAGGAGTTGCTGCATATGAGTAAGAAATTTTACACCATTTTCATGATTGTATTTCTTATTGGAATAAGTGGTTGTTCAGCAGGAGACAGCGCTGAAATAGAAAAAGTTGGTTTACTGGTACCGGAAACTGTAAGCGATGGGGTATGGGGAACAAAAGGTTACAAGGGATTATTGAAGATTCAATCCGATTACAATGCAGACGTTTTCTATAAAGAGAGTATAAGAAATGATACATCAATTAAACAAGCGGTAAAAGAGTATAGTGATGATGAAGTTACCTTAGTGTTTGGCCACGGAAGTGAATATGCCGGGATATTTAACACCCTGTCCGGTGATTATCCCAACATGCATTTTGTAAGCTTTAATGGGAATGCAACAGAGGATAATACAACAAGCCTACAATTTAAGGGCTATGCAATGGGCTTCTTCGGAGGCATGACAGCAGCCTATCAATCCAAAACGAATAAAGTCGGGGTGATTGCTGCATTTGAATGGCAGCCCGAGGTTCAAGGGTTTATAGATGGAGTGAAATACCAAAATAGTGAAACAGAGCTCATTGTCGAGTACACCAATCACTGGAATGATCAAGATATCGCCTTCGAAAAGTTGGAGGGATTAATGAATCAACGTGTCGATGTTGTATATCCTGCAGGTGACGGCTATAATGTAGCTGTAATAGAAAAGCTGAAGGAAAAGGGTCTCTATGCCATTGGCTATGTCTCGGATCAATCTGATTTAGGGGAATCGACGGTTTTAACTAGTACTGTGCAGCATGCAGATAAGCTGTATAGTATAGTTGCGGAAAGATTTGCGAAAGACGAACTCGATTCTGGTAACCTCAAATTTGATTTTGAGGACGGAGTCATTTCCATGGGTAAATTTAGTCCCGTCATTCCTGAAGATTTTAAAGCTGAGATAAAGCAACATGTTCAAACCTACATCGAAACAGGCAAATTGCCGAATGGAAAGGAAACGAAGCAATGAATCAAGACAAAACGATGGAATTCATGCAGATTGCCATGAAGTACTTCCCACAAGCAAAAGAGCAACTGGATCAAGCGGGTGTTGACTTCACTCCCGAAATGCTGCAACCATTCATGACGCTATTTACACAAGTCATGAGTGAAGCCTATGAATTAGGCAAACAGGATGCCTTACATAAAGAGTAAGTGTACAGTAAAATGGTTCATTGAATTTTTCAATGAACCGTTTTTTTTATTTTATATTCCATTGCTTTAATAATGGACTGATTTTCTTATAGAGTGGTTTTAAGTCATCGATGGAATTCATCATGGAATGAATTCCATCGAGTAATGATCCTTCTTCATTGCTGCCTTCACGCTTCTCCTGAGAAGGAGCCTCTTCTTTTTTACGGGTCCTTCCTCCGTACATCATCCTATCAAATGGATGCAGCTTCTTTTCTTCAGACATATTCTCACCCCCTCCACTTACTATGTAACCTATGAAAAGGAGGGTTGTACGAGTATAGTCAAACGCGTAGAAGAAGGGGAAAAGAAAAAATAATTGCAGAAAGTAGAAATCTTCGATAAAATTAGTACCAAGTCATAACAATTGATAATAAACTTAAGTATAAAAGAAAAAATATAAAATAAGAAAGTAGGGAATGCCGGTATGAATACAGGAATTATTGGAATTGGGCGTTACCTTCCTGAGAAAATCGTAACCAATGCAGATCTTGAGAAAATGGTGGATACATCTGACGAATGGATTCGTACAAGAACAGGCATCGAAGAACGAAGAATAGCAGATAATGAAACAGACACATCAGACATGGCGTTTGAAGCAGCAAAATCGGCCATTGCTGATGCAGATATTACAGCAGAGGAAATTGATCTGATCCTTGTGGCCACGGTGACACCTGACCAGCCATTTCCATCTGTAGCTTGCTTACTTCAAGATAGATTAGGAGCAAAGAGAGCGGCGGCCATGGATGTAAGTGCTGCATGTGCCGGATTTATGTATGGTATGATTACGGCAAAGCAGTTTATCGACAATGGTGCGTATAAGCATGTACTCGTTGTAGGAGTTGAAAAGTTATCTAAAGTCACAGATTGGGATGACCGGAATACGGCTGTTCTGTTCGGGGACGCAGCAGGTGCAGCGGTACTTGGGCCGGTGCCGGATGATAAGGGAATACTTGCCTTTGAATTAGGCGCAGACGGATCGGGTGCAAAGCATTTGTACCAGGAAGAAAACATCATCATGAATGGACGCGAGGTTTTTAAATTTGCTGTTCGTCAAATGGGCGAATCGAGTGTGAATGTCATTGAAAAAGCAGGTTTGAAGAAAGAAGATGTTGATTTCTTAATTCCTCACCAAGCCAATATCCGTATTATGGAAGCGGCAAGACAACGATTGGAATTGCCGATTGAGAAGATGTCTAAAACTGTAAATAAATACGGGAATACTTCAGCAGCTTCTATCCCTGTTTCTTTAGTGGAAGATTTGGAAGCGGGAAGAGTGAAAGAAAACGATGTAGTCGTCATGGTAGGATTCGGCGGCGGTTTAACCTGGGGCGCCATTATCATGCGCTGGGGCAAATAAATAGAACTCTCTTCTATAACTTGCAGACAAAGGAGATGGAATAAATGAACAAGAAACGTGTAGTAGTAACAGGATTGGGAAGTGTTACCCCGTTAGGGAATGATGTTGAATCAACGTGGGCAAATATTTTAGCAGGGAAAACGGGTGTAGGTCCGTTAACGCGCTTAAATTCAGATGATTATCCAGCCAAAGTGGCAGCAGAATTGAAAGATTTTAATATCGAGGATTTCGGTGTCGAGAGAAAAGAAGCGAGAAAAATGGATCGCTTCACTCATTATGCGATTGCAGCATCGTTAATGGCTGTCAAAGATTCCAAGCTCGACATTACAGACGAAATCGCTCACCGTGTCGGCGTGTGGATCGGTTCGGGTATCGGTGGAATGGAAACGTTCGAACAGCAATATGAAACCTTTCAAAAGCGGGGATATCGCAGAGTAAGTCCATTCTTCGTTCCAATGATCATTCCTGACATGGCTGCTGGACAAGTTTCCATCATGCTGGGAGCAAAGGGCTTTAACTCTTGTACAGTGACTGCATGTGCGACAGGGACAAATTCGATTGGAGATGCATTTAAAGTCATCCAGCGCGGAGACGCAGATGTCATGGTTTCCGGTGGGGCAGAAGCACCGATTACAAAGATGTCAGTAGCGGGCTTCTGTGCAAACACAGCTCTATCGACGAATACCGATCCTGAAAAAGCTTCAAGACCATTCGATGCAAACCGTGACGGATTTGTCATGGGAGAAGGAGCAGGGGTCGTTGTTCTGGAAGAGCTTGAGCATGCGCTGAAACGCGGGGCACCGATTTATGCTGAAATCGTAGGCTATGGTTGTACGGGAGATGCGTATCATATCACGGCTCCTGCACCGGCTGGAGAAGGCGGGGCAAGAGCCATGAAAATGGCATTGGAAGACGGTGGAATCCTTCCTGAGCAAATGGATTACATCAATGCTCATGGAACAAGCACCCCTTACAATGACAAATACGAAACGATGGCAGTGAAAGAAGTATTTGGGGAACATGCCTATAAATTAGCCATGAGCTCAACGAAATCCATGACAGGTCACCTTCTGGGGGCAGCAGGGGGAGTGGAAGCGATTTTCACAGTACTCGCGATGAAAGACAGCGTATTACCTCCAACAATCAATATAGAAACACCAGATCCGGATTGTGATCTTGATTATGTAGCGAACGAAGCAAGAAAACAGGATGTGAATGTGGCGATGAGTAACTCATTAGGTTTCGGTGGCCATAATGCCACGATCGTCTTTAAAAAATATAATAATTAACATGAGTGAGAACGAGTCTGCTAACACGTTAGCAGGCTCGTTTTTTGTTGTGAACTCTCTTTCCTTTACATATACATGATAAAAAGCCAGGAAAGAGGGATGAAGGTGACCGTTGCTCCTACTGATGAATGGCTGGTGGAGTCCATTCATAAGCCTTTAGAGCTTTTAAAGAATACAATAAACGGAAAAGACGATCAAAAATCGTTTTATCAATACCTTATGAGGCATGGAATGTACAAATCATCACATCATGCCGAAGATATTTACGAAAAGATGAAAGAACATAACATATGGGAACGCTTTTCCCTTTATGAAAAAAAGTATAAACGGAAATGGAATGGCCCTAATGTTCCGATTTACTTATTTCCCGTCCAGGAAAAGAGAGGTATGTTCCAATCGTCAATGAAAAAGTCAGGTGTATGCTTTAAAGACGAGATATTCTTTTTTATAACAGAACAGGAAGATCCCAAAGAGTACGAAGCTCTCTTTGTGCATGAATACCATCACTGTGTCAGAATGAAATTACTAAACAAAAAAGACACACAATATACCTTATTGGATTCCATCATTTTTGAAGGACTGGCAGAACATGCCGTTAAAGAGTACTGTGGAGAAAAATACTCAGCTTCCTGGACAAAGGCATACGAAGAGAAAGAAATGTCACGTTATTACGAGAAATGGATACAGCCTAATTTGGATGTAAGAAGAAGCAGTCCCCTTCACGATCACTTACTTCTTGGTAAGAAATCGTATCCTAACATGCTGGGTTATGCTGCAGGTTATTACCTGGTTGAAAATTATTTAAAGAAGAAGGATGCAACAACCCTAGCCCTAATAGGGAAAGCATCATCAACCTTTTTGCCATAGGAGAATGGGGGGCGAATCAGTCAGGTATTTTTCTGCATAGCAGGCAGGTGATGAAAATAGGAGCCTAATTTCGTCATATCTTCCATTTACCCTCATAAACTATAGTAAGAATGGACGAGCTAAATCTCTAAATGCGAGGATAGAGGCGGAAGGTATGGTGTTTCGAATGTTTTTATTGTTTATCGGGTTTGGACTAGCTGTTTCAGGAGGAGTGAGTTTAATTATTTATTTAAATCTTCTCACCACCGGAATGACTTTTTCAGACTATATTCTTTTCGTATCCACCCGAGTCGAATGCTATTTATTTCTCTTAGGGATACTCATCATCACGCTCTCGATCTATATCCCCCGAAGGAAAAATAATCACTATCTATAAAACCCTTTTTGAATAGGAATAAATTTACACCGATTTGCCTATACTGATTGACAAATAAGATTGTAGCAAAGCGAGGGGTCAATCATGTTATATCTTCATGATGTATGGGTAAATTGGTTCGAAGGCGAAGAAAATGGCTACAATGTCTGTCATTTTCACGAATGGAGAAAAGAGGACGTTATTGAGTTATTGGATCAAGTTCCTCTCATTAAAGTGGACACTGTTCTATTTCATTACATCGAGAATGATTTATCAGAGTTACCTCAACAACTGCTTAATAATGTCTATCAAAAAGCTTACTTGCGAAAAAACCATGAACGAATTCAACTGGATTATTGCTTCATTGTCACAGATGGGACAGGAATACTTGCAGTGGATACGATTGGGTATACTGTTCCAATCAGAAAAAGCAGGCTGATCCCAAGACAGGAACAGCTCGTCTATGAAATGGTGGAAAGCCATGAAACGATGCAATATGCCATCCAGCATGAGGCTAAAAGAGAGGATTCCTATCACATTCTCTCACCAAGCCCTTATATGATGAGTGGGCTGACAAGAAAAGAAAGACAGTTGAAGCAATTATTATTTATGGCGCTTGATCAGCTTCACAGCTCGAACAACACGGCTGAAATCCGCTACTGGTACACCGAATGGGCTCCACAGCGATACCGGACCATCCAGGAATTGGACTTTGAGGAAATTTGGCAAATGTTATACGAAGAAACGCAGTTTGGCTGGTCGGACAAGCATCTGACCCTATGCGAAAACTTAATCAAGGGACAACCCTTCTTTGAAAAACTGTGGGAAGTGGAGAATCGTCCTAAGGTAAATTAATAGGTGGATGAAACCTCAAGTCTGTGATGGACTTGGGGTTTTTTGTTTGTGGGGGAGGGGATGATGACCGGTCCCATTAAAAAAGCCCAGAGCCCCATACGGCAAGCTCTGAGCTACAATTCTATTTTTTCTTCCTCTCTTTACGCCCGAGTCCCATGGCCTTTTCCATCTTCTTCAGCATTTTGTTTGCTGCAAAATCAGCTTTCTCTGCCCCGCGATCGAGGATATCATCCAGCTCTTCAGAATCAATTAATTCATAGTAGCGGTCCTGCACGGGCTTAATGGCATTGACGACCACTTGAGCTAAGTCACCTTTAAAGTCTCCATAGCCTTTGCCTTCATACTTTTGTTCAAGTTCTTCTATTGAACTGCCTTCAAGAATCGAATAGATGGAAAGAAGATTTGATACTCCCGGTTTGTTTTCTTTATCGTATTTAACGACACCTTCTGAATCCGTTACAGCACTTTTGATTTTCTTTTCAATCTGTTTCGGATCATCGAGGAGTGTAATAAATGATTTCTGGTTAACATCGGACTTACTCATTTTCTTCAAAGGATCCTGAAGGGACATGACTCGGGCGCCCACTTTAGGAATCCGGACTTCAGGAACCGTAAAGATGTTGTTGTATTTATTATTAAAGCGCTCTGCAAGATTTCTCGTTAACTCCAAATGCTGTTTCTGATCTTCTCCTACAGGGACCAAATCAGTTCCATACAGAAGAATATCGGCTGCCATTAATGGTGGATAAGTCAACAAACCTGCCGAAACGGCTTCTTTCCCATGTGATTTATCTTTGAATTGGGTCATTCGTTCGAGTTCACCAATATACGTCACACATTGCAGAATCCATCCTGCTTGTGCATGAGCCGGAACCTCTGATTGAATGAATAATGTTGACTTCTCAGGGTCGATACCGCATGCAATGTAGAGTGCAGCAAGACTGCGGATGTTTTTGCGAAGCTCCATTTTATCCTGCGCTACCGTGATTGCATGTTGATCCACTACACAGAAATAACAATTATATTCTTCCTGCAGCTCAGTGAACTGCTTCATGGCCCCGATGTAATTCCCAAGCGTAATCGTACCACTCGGTTGAATGCCGCTAAAGATTGTTTTCATTTTAGTTCCTCCTGTTTTACACAAAATAAAAACCCACCCGTCCTATTGAAGATAGGGACGAATGGGATGATTTCCGCGGTGCCACCCTAAGTACTCAGAAGAGTCAGCTTAGTCCATGACGGGCATGGAACCCCTTTAACGTGAGGTTAATCCGTTATATGCTACTATAATTCACAAATAAAGCTCAAAAGTCCATTCCCTTTCCAATGAATACTTGTTTTCACCAGCCACAAGCTCTCTATAAATCATATAGAAAAGTACTACTCTTCATCTACGCTTACTATTCTCTATTTTATATCCTTATTATATGAAAAATAAAAGTGTAATTCAAGTGTACAACAGATAGGACAAAGCAATAGAAAGAAGCAGGGTGATGGAGCCGACTATAAGAACGGATTTGGTTATGGAAAATGATCGCTTGACTGCGTATTCCTCATGGGCTTCTTTAGTCTCGTCCAGATCGTCAAACTGGGAAATGTACTTTCCCTGCTTAGTACTGTTTCGGAATCTCTTAAGGGCATACACGATGCCATTGAAGAATCCTTTTTGGAATATATACAAGAGGGAACCTGCGGCAACATAGGTTATTCCGATAATAAACAAGCTATCTATAATAGAGAGAAGCATGCTTTTTCCCTGAAATATAGAAGAGACGATGCTAATGATGAAAAACAGCAGTGTAAGTATGTAGAAAAAATTTATTCGTTTCATAGTTCTCCTTAAAATGTTTTTATCAAAAGTATACATGAAGCCATTAAGAGAATTCAATCATTCATATATATTCAACCATCATGAGCTGTATGGTCAGGGAGAACATAAATCCGCGTAAAGTGTAAACGCTTGAAACTTCAGCAATATTAATAAAAATATGAATAGAATAAAGTATGTATTCTATTTTTTATATTTAGTCTTGTATATTAATATTTATAACCGGTATAAACCTCTTTATCTGAAACTAAACACCAATAATAACATTACTTTTAATGCCAGAGAATTTACATTTGTAACAATTGTAATGGGACAAACTCTCTAAAATGTTTAACTGAAATCCTTTGATACCAACGTTTTAACGTCAATATACCTACTAATCTGATAATTTTGCAAAAAAACTGTTAAATTCATATTGCAATAATTTCTCTATCATGTATAATAAGTAACAAATCTTCTGAAAATTAGAAGATAAATAAATATGAGATTTACGAGGAGGTCAATTTCAAGATGAAGAAAAAGTTTTCATTCTTGCTAGTTCTTCTTCTGGCTCTAAGTACTTTCTTAGCTGCTTGTGGCGGCGACAAGAAAACTGAGGGCAATGAAGGAGCATCTGGCGAAGGCGGCGAGTCTGCTGAAAAGAAAGAACAGGTACTTAACTTACTTGAGAGTTCTGAGATCCCATCAATGGACTCTACTCTAGCAACTGACTCTGTTTCATTCAAAGTCATGAACAACGTATTTGAAGGTCTTTACCGTTTAGGTGAAAATGATGAAGCTGTACTAGGTATGGCTGCAGAAGAACCACAAATCAGTGAAGATGGTAAAACATACACGTTCAAAATTCGTGATGCGAAATGGTCAAACGGAGATACAGTTACTGCGAACGACTTCGTTTACGCTTGGCAAAAAGCTTTAAACCCTGACACTGGTGCAGAGTATGCGTACATCATGTACGATATCAAAAACGCTGCAAAAGTAAATGCTGGTGAAGTTCCAGTTGAAGAATTAGGTGTTAAAGCGGTTGATGAGAAAACATTAGAAGTTCAGCTTGAAACAGCTGTTCCATATTTCAAAGCTTTACTTTCTTTCGCAACTTTCTATCCTCAAAACCAAAAGTTTGTTGAAGAAAAAGGCGATAAATTCGGTCTTGAAGCTGACACTGCAGTTTACAATGGTCCATTCACACTTTCTGAGTGGAAGCATGAACAAAGCTTCAAATTAACTAAGAACGACAGTTACTGGGATGCAGAAACTGTTAAGTTAAAAGAAGTAAACTTTAACATCGTTAAGGATACTGCTACTGGAGTTAACTTATACGAAACAGAAAAAGCGGATATCGCTGGTCTTTCAGCTGAATTTGTTGACAAATACAAATCAGATGAAAACTTCAAAACAAAGGCTGATACTGCGGTATTCTTCCTTCGTTTAAACCAAAAGAATGAAGTGCTTGCAAATGTAAATGCACGTAAAGCATTTGATGCAGCTTATGACAAAAAAGGTATGGTTGACGTTCTTCTAAACAATGGTTCTATTCCTGCGAACTTCCTAGTTCCAAAAGATTTCGTTACTGGTCCAGATGGTACTGAGTATCGTGAAGCTGTAGGTGATTTCGGTGGCTTCGACCCTGATAAAGCTGCAGAGCATTGGGCTAAAGCGAAAGAAGAGTTAGGTAAAGATACTATTGAACTAGAACTACTAAACTATGACTCTGACAGCTCTAAGAAAATCGGTGAGTTCTTAAAAGAACAACTTGAGCAAAACTTAGAAGGTCTAACTGTTTCAATCAAAGCACAACCATTCAAGCAAAAGCTTGAGTTAGAATCTAAAGGTGATTATGACGCTTCATTCGCCGGATGGGGTCCTGACTATCCAGATCCGATGACATTTGTTGACATGTTCGTGACTGATGGTGCACATAACCAAATGGGTTACTCTAACCCAGAGTATGACAAGTTAATCGAACAAGCTAAAGGTGAACTTCTTGATGATCCGGAAGCTCGCTGGCAAGCAATGGTTGACGCTGAAAAGATCCTTTTCGAAGATCAAGCGATCAGCCCGATGTACCAACGTGGAACTGCTTTCCTAGAGCGTCCATATGTTAAAGGTCTGTTACGTCACTCATTTGGTGCAGATGCATCATACAAATGGGCTTACATTGAGTAATCTTTAGCTCGATGAACAAACCTTCAGAGGAGAGTGTATGCGCAAGCATACGCTCTCCTTTTCCAGTGAATGTCGAAAATTATCAAAAAAGTAAAAATATATTGAATATTTGTCGATAATAGATATAATAAAAAGTGTAAAAAAAAAGATAAAAAAGGGGGGCTAAAGAATGGTCAGATATACAATTCAACGTATCGTCTATATGATCATCACTTTGCTTATCATTGCAACCGCCACTTTCTTTCTGATGAAGCTCCTACCTGGATCTCCACTACAAAACACAGAAAGGCTGACTCCGGAACAACAACAAATCATCCTGGATAAATACGGTCTGAATGACCCACTGCCAGAACAATATGTGAACTATATGGTTGGGTTGGCAAAAGGGGATTTGGGGTTGTCCTTCCAATACGATAATCGTCCTGTTACACAGATTGTTGGAGATCGTATTGGTCCTTCCGCACTTCTTGGATTCCAAGCTATGGTATTAGGCACATTCTTAGGGCTACTTATTGGAATTATTGCAGCAATCAAACATAACACATGGTTAGATTACGGTTCAACATTCCTTGCTGTACTCGGTATATCGATTCCTTCCTTCGTATTCGCAGGACTTCTACAATATTATGTTGGGGTTAAACTTGAATGGCTGCCGGTTGCACTATGGGGTGAATACAAACACACGATCCTTCCAACTTTAGCACTGACAGTATTCGTAGTAGCAACCATTGCACGTTTCATGCGTACTGAAATGCTGGAAATACTAAATTCCGATTATATTTTACTAGCAAAGGCAAAAGGAATTTCTAAAACGGCAACTGTTGTAAAGCATGCTGTTAGAAATGCATTGATTCCTATTGTAACGATTTTAGGCCCAATGACAGTTGGTGTAATGACAGGATCTCTTGTTGTTGAACGTATTTTTGCTGTCCCTGGTTTAGGGGAACAATTCGTTTTATCTATTAACACAAATGATTACACGGTTATAATGGGGATTACCCTCTTCTTTAGTGCTTTATTCATTGGTGTAATCTTTTTGGTGGATATTCTTTACGGAATCATTGACCCGCGTATTCGCTTAGCTGGAGGGAAGAAATAATGGAAGCAAACAAAAAGAAATTAGATCAACTTAGTCCAGACCTCTTCCAACCTCAAAAGGCTAGGGAAGACGAGTCAGAGAAAATTTCGCGTCCGAGCCTAAATTTCTGGCAGGATTCATGGATCCGTTTACGTAAGAACAAAGGGGCAATTGCTGGTATCATTATCACGGCAATCATTTTCTTCTTTGCCGCTTTTGGTCCAATGATGAACGAGTATAAATTTAGCGATCAAAATATTCGGCATGCAAAGCTGCCACCAAAAATTGAAGCGCTTTCAGGGATTAGTTGGTTACCATTTGACGGAAAAGATGCTGACGGATTTGATGTTTATGAAGCAAGACAAGTTAAAGAAAACTATTGGTTCGGTACAGATGATTTAGGCCGTGACCTATGGACTCGAACATGGAACGGTACCCGTATTTCACTTTATATTGGTATTCTTGCAGCGATCATCGATTTTATCATTGGTATTTCATATGGTGGGATTTCTGCCTATTACGGTGGAAAAGTCGACGATGTCATGCAGCGTATTATTGAAATTCTTGTAGGGATTCCAAACTTAATTGTGGTTATCCTATTTATATTGATATTCGAGCCGGGTATATTCTCCATCACCATGGCCATGGTGATAACCGGTTGGACCGGTATGGCCCGTATCGTTCGTGGTCAAGTATTACAGTTAAAGAATCAGGAATTTGTTCTTGCTTCACGTACACTTGGGGCTACGAGCAACCGTTTGATCTTTAAACACCTACTTCCAAACGTAATGGGACCTGTTATCATTACCACAATGTTCACAGTGCCTGCTGCGATTTACACAGAAGCATTCTTAAGCTTTATCGGATTGGGGATTGCTCCACCAAGAGCATCACTGGGATCATTGGTTAATGATGGGTACAAATCAATCCAGTCATTTCCGCATATGATGCTAGTGCCATCAGCTGTCATCTCATTAGTCATTTTAAGCTTTAACTTAATGGCCGATGGTCTGCGCGATGCACTAGATCCGAAAATGCGTAAGTAATGGAAGGGAGATTATGAATATGTCAAAAATTTTAGAAGTGAAAGATCTACACGTCTCCTTCAATACGCATGGAGGAGAAGTTCAGGCTGTCCGAGGTGTAGATTTCCATTTAGATAAAGGTGAAACACTAGCCATCGTAGGTGAATCCGGTTCCGGTAAATCCGTAACGACGAAAGCGATCATGAGATTGATCCCGAATCCGCCTGGCTTCATCAAGGGTGGGGAAATGTTATTTGAAGGAAAAGATTTAGCGAAATTACCGGAAAAGGATATGCAGAAAATCCGTGGGAAAGATATCTCTATGATTTTCCAGGATCCGATGACGTCCCTGAACCCTACAATGACAATTGGTAAACAGATCATGGAACCACTGGTTAAGCACCAGAATATGAGTAAAAATGACGCGAAAAAGCGTGCCATTGAGTTACTTAAACTTGTTGGTCTGCCTAGCCCTGAAACACGCTTTAAACAATATCCTCACCAATTCTCGGGTGGTCAGCGTCAGCGTGTGGTAATCGCAATTGCACTTGCTTGTAATCCGAAAATCCTGATTGCCGATGAGCCGACGACGGCATTGGATGTTACCATCCAGGCTCAGATCCTTGAGTTGATGAAAGATTTACAAACTAAAATAGACACATCCATCATTTTCATCACTCACGATCTTGGAGTTGTTGCGAACGTCGCTGATCGTGTCGCCGTAATGTATGGTGGACAAATTGTTGAAACAGGGACAGTGGATGAAATTTTCTACGATCCACGCCACCCATATACGTGGGGACTAATCGGCTCCATGCCGACAACAGAAACAGAAGGTGAGCAGGAGCTGGTTGCCATTCCTGGGACTCCACCGGATTTATTGAATCCACCTAAAGGGGATGCGTTCGCTCTTCGCAGTGAGTATGCATTGAAAGTGGATTTTGAACAAGAGCCGCCATACTATCAGGTTTCAGATACTCATTATGTGAAGTCCTGGTTATTGCACCCTAGTGCTCCAAAAGTAGAGCCGCCTGAAATCGTGAAATTAAGACACAGACAAATGCCTTCTAATTATAAAGAGCCGGTACTTGTTGAGGGGGTTCGTTCATAATGGCAGAAAAATTATTGGAAATTAAGAATTTAAAACAGTATTTCAACCCGGGAAAACCGAATATGGTTAAAGCTGTCGATGATATCAGCTTTGATATATATAAAGGGGAAACCCTTGGTCTGGTTGGAGAATCAGGCTGCGGTAAATCAACGACTGGTAGAACGATCATTCGTTTGTATGATGCTACAGACGGCCAGGTTCTCTTTAACGGTGAGGACGTTCATGGTAAAAAGTCACGTTCACAATTAAAGAAATTCAACCGTAAAATGCAAATGATCTTCCAGGATCCATACGCAAGCTTGAATCCGCGTATGAAGGTTGCGGATATCATTGCTGAAGGTATCGACATTCATGGATTGGCTTCTTCCAAAGAAGAACGCTTAAAGAGGGTTCATGACCTGCTTGAAACAGTTGGTTTGAATAAAGAACATGCCGGACGTTATCCACATGAATTCTCAGGTGGTCAAAGACAGCGTATCGGGATTGCCCGTGCCTTGGCAGTAGATCCGGACTTCATCATTGCCGATGAGCCCATTTCGGCTCTTGACGTTTCGATTCAGGCTCAGGTAGTAAATCTTATGCAAGAGCTTCAGAAAGAGAAAGGGTTGACGTACTTATTTATCGCCCATGATCTTTCCATGGTAAAATACATCAGTGATCGCATCGGGGTGATGTATTTTGGTAAGTTAGTAGAGTTGGCACCAAGTGATGCCCTTTACAAGAACCCGTTACATCCATATACGCAATCTCTATTATCAGCGATTCCGTTACCGGATCCAGAGTATGAGCGCACACGCAGAAGAAAAGAATATAATCCTTCTGTTCACAATTATACAGAGGATGATAATCTTGAAATGCGTGAAGTGTCACCTGGACATTTCGTGTATTGCTCGGAGAAAGAGTTTGCGCAGTATAAAGCTCAGTACAAGAGCTAACATCATACAAAAAGCTCCCTTTAATGAGGGGAGCTTTTTTTATTGAAGTGTTCTTCATAAATGTCTTTCTTATTCTTTTTCAATATGAAAATCATACTATATAATGAAGATATTTAATTTCCTTGGAAATTTCGACAGATTAGGAGTAATACCCCTTTTCTTTCAAGTTATTTCCTTGTTAGAATAGTATAAGGTGTTACATATTTTACTAGATAGCTTATTTAATAGAGGAGAGGTTTATTTTGAAATGGAGTAAGGTAGCGACATCCTTATGTTTAGTCACAATGTGCGTATTGCCGTTCCAAACAGTGAGTGCTGAAGGAGAAGGGACGGGTGCCCACGAGAAGAGGAGTCTTTCTTTAAGCAAGAAAGAAATAGCAAGTCCCGCCCCAAGATTTGCCTATGATTCCGGCTTTAAATTTGAATATCCCGATGCAGTCAGAGGGGTTTATGTTACAGGTCACTCTGCTGGTGGTGCGAGATTTGAAAGCTTAACGAAACTAATGGACGATACGGATCTGAATGCCATGGTCATTGATATTAAAGATGATCACGGATATGTTACATACGAACCCGATGAATCTTCTCCATACGCTAAAGTAGGTCAGCCTTATATTAAAGATCCTAAAGCGATTTTAAAGAAACTTGAAGAAAAACAGATTTATCCGATCGCAAGAATTGTGGTATTTAAAGATACGGTCTTGGCGAATGAGAAACCTGAGCTTTCCTTTAAAGATGGAAGTCAGGTATGGAAAAATGGCAGAGGTGAATCCTTTGTGAACCCGTTCCTGAAAGAAGTGTGGGATTATAATGTGGGAATTGCAATCGAAGCCGCCAAAATGGGATTCCAGGAAATCCAGTTTGACTATGTCCGATTCCCTGAAGGCTTTGAAAAACGTGATGATGAACTGCAATACAACGGTGGTGAATATGCGGAGCAAGACTCAAATAATGTACAAAAACGTGTGCAGGCCGTTACAGACTTTGTAGAGTACGCACATGGGAAACTTGAGCCATATGGAGTCAAGGTTTCTGTGGACATATTTGGTTATACAGCGACGCTTCCAGAGGCACCTGGGATTGGACAGAACTTTTCAAAGATATCTGAAAACGTCGATGTGATTTCATCCATGATTTATCCAAGTCACTGGACTCCATACTTTGGAATTGCAAAGCCCGATCTACAACCTTATGAATTGGTTTCTGAATATGCCAAGCTTGAAAATTCTAAGTTAGCAGAATTAGAAAATCCGCCTATTTCAAGGCCATGGTTACAGGATTTCACTGCTTCCTGGTTAGGAAGTGGAAACTATAAAGCTTACGGAAAAGCAGAAGTTGAAGCGCAAATTAAAGCATTGAATGATCAAGGCATTAAAGAATTCCTTTTATGGGATGCCGGTAACACATATACAGAAGGTGTAGATTATACACCTTGATCGACAAGACCGGCCTGGGGAAATCCAGGCCGGTCTTTTCTTAATGGGGCTTTTCGATTTGAAAAAATACTCAAACATTGTTATCATTAAAGTATTGGTAAGATTAACCGCTTTCAACCACTTTACCCTCTTCATAGGTACATCAAGCCTGTGATTCCGTATTTATTATCCCACGGATGAGACTAACATCTAACATAAACATTTTTTTTCTGAGAAAAATAATTGTATCCCGTTAGTCAATGTCACCCAAAATTCTTTTAAAGGAGTAGATCCATGCATTGGTATGAAAAGTTAAATCAGTATTTCCCGGTAGAGGAAATGAAATCAAAAGAACACCTTGAGTCATTACTCAAAGAAAGAAGCGACATCTATCATAAAGATGAGGGGCAATACCACGTACTTATGTATGCCGAACTTGACGATTTTATCTTTATCGATTATCTTTTCGTCTCAAAGGATGCCCGCGGACAAGGATTAGGTCATAAGCTGCTCGAGAAGTTAAAAGAAAAGAACAAAGCGATTATTTTAGAAGTAGAGCCAGTTGATTATGATGACACTGACACTGAAAAGCGCTTAAAGTTCTACAAGCGTGAAGGGTTTGAACATGCTGTCAGTATCGGATATGCACGTCGATCTCTCGCTACAAATGAAATCAATGAAATGGAAATCCTTTATTGGGCTCCAAATAACGAATCAGAAGATCTGATTTTCAATTCTATGAAGAAAACATACGAATTAATCCACACTTATAATGATAAGAAGTTTTATGGTGCGTCTTACCAGCCGGTTGAAGAAGTCTTGAAGAAAGACAAAGACCGTGATGGAGATGTACTGAAAAATCTCTAAACCAAAATAACCTTATTGTCTATTCGCAATAAGGTTTTCTAAATGAAAAAATGAAAATGTTCTATATTA
Organism: Rossellomorea sp. NPDC071047; assembly: GCF_050270195.1. NCBI lineage: Bacteria > Bacillati > Bacillota > Bacilli > Caryophanales > Bacillaceae > Rossellomorea > Rossellomorea sp. NPDC071047. The sequence continues at coordinate 273,567 of NZ_JBNNJT010000005.1, forward strand.
TGTTTATGCTCTTTTTGAACCGGGTAAACCCTTAGTAGAAAGAGATAATATAGCGTATGTTAAACCTATGTATAGGAAATTTGACAAATTGGTTAAAACTATGTTCAAGGGACAGTAATTCATGTATAATACATAATAGAGATTTCTTATTTAAACTTATTTTAATTAACAGCGATGTTTAAAATGAAATACTCTATATAAAAAATTCCTTAAGGGAGTGTGAATGATTCGTGGTTACATTATTCACTTCACCTAGTTGTACATCTTGTCGTAAGGCAAAAGCTTGGTTAGAAGAGCATGAGATTCCATATACAGAGCGTAACGTATTTTCTGAGCCATTAAGCATTGATGAAATAAAGGAAATCCTGCGTATGACTGAGGACGGAACGGATGAAATTATTTCAACCCGCTCTAAGACATTCCAAAAGCTTAATGTAGATTTAGAAACTTTACCACTTCAAGAACTGTTCGAGCTTATTCAGAAAAATCCTGGTCTTTTAAGACGTCCGATCATCTTGGATGAGAAACGTCTTCAGGTAGGATACAATGAAGACGAAATCAGACGATTCCTACCTAGAAAGGTCCGTACGTTCCAACTTCTTGAAGCTCAAAGAATGGTAAACTAAAGGATTCTTACATTCTCATCATATTATCAATGTTTGAGAATATATAAGGAAAAAGGGGCTGACCCTTTAAGGTACGTTGCGTATCCTTTCGGGTCAACCCCTTTTTTTATTAGTATAAGTATTAACACTTGAATTTTCTGCAAATATTCGCTAGAATGTCAAAAACACGTTAAATAGTGGGATTTGTGAAGAAAAAAATGGGTGTTATTTTTATTCCATTTTCAGTGTTTATATCATAAAATAGAAGTACAAGGTACAAACTAACCTAAATGTATCTTCTATCTTCACCAGCAATCGAGCAAAATTGCTCAGAGGGTGTAGTCCCTTCACCAACATCATGCAAGAAGGGAGAGGTGTTAATTGGAAATCGAACGCATTAATGAAAATACGGTCAAGTTCTATATATCTTACGGAGATATAGAAGATCGCGGCTTTGACCGCGAGGAGATCTGGTATAATCGTGAAAGAAGTGAAGAACTCTTCTGGGAAATGATGGATGAAGTTCATCAAGAAGAAGACTTCGGAATTGAAGGACCGCTATGGATTCAAGTTCAGGCGTTAGATAAAGGGCTTGAAGTACTGGTTACAAGAGCTCAGGTTTCAAAGGATGGTCAGCGTTTTGAGTTGCCTATTCCAGAGGATAAACTCAAGGAACTTCCTGTAGATGAACGGATAGAGGAGCTTCTGGATCAGCATTTCCAAATCAAGCAGGAGCAAGATGGAGAAGCAGAAGTGGCACTGGATTTCACTTTGAAGTTCAATGATTTTGAAGATGCTATTTCTTTATCCCATCGGATGAAAGACATGCCTTTAGATCATTTGGAAACAAAGCTGCTTTCATTCGAAAATAGATATTTTATTTACGTTAAATTTTCAGAAGAGCACTTCTCGGAAGAAGATATCGACAATATGTTAAGTATACTACTTGAATATGCGGATGAGTCACGAATGACCGTTCATCGCCTAGAAGAGTATGGAAAAGTAGTCATTAATGAACATGTGTTTGGGACATTAAGTGAACACTTTTCTTAAGGATCATACCGGTTTCATTTAGAAATCGGTATTTTTTTTGTTTAGCTCATTAAGCCAGTGGAAGGTGTTAGAGGTATGAAAAATACAGTGAGACTCCTCTTATTTATTGCTGTTCTTGTGTTAAGTTATATTTTTTATTTTGATCAGTACCTTTCGGGTATGGTCAAATATATTAGCCTGGTTTTTACTTTCTCTGTAATTGTGATAGGATTTCTTATCTTCTTTGAGAATCGTCATCCCACTCAAACCTTAACATGGTTAGTTGTTTTAGGTGCTTTTCCATTCCTTGGTTTTATCTTCTACTTATTGTTTGGGCGGAACTACCGGAAAGAGAAAATGTATAAGAAGAAGTACATATTGGACAAGGAGACCTACAATAAATTTGAGCCTGGCCCTAAGGAAATGAACGCTGAAATGTTCGAATTGTTTCAGGAAAAGCACTTTCAGCTTGCTCAGAGAATAGGAAACAGTGCCATTTCTTTTTCCAGTGAAACGAAGCTTCTAACCAATGGTAATGAGACATTCGGTGAAATCCTGCGATGGTTAAAAACTGCCAAGCATCACATTCATATGGAATATTACATTGTCCGTCATGATGAGATTGGAAATCAGATTAAAGATATCCTTATTGAACGAGCTAATAATGGTGTGAAAATTCGCTTTCTTTATGACGCAGTTGGAGCCTGGCAATTATCAAAGGATTATATTGCTGAATTAAAAGATGCAGGGATTGAAGTGGTTCCGTTTGGTCCCGTTAAAATTCCTGTTCTAAATAATAAGTTCAACTTCAGAAATCATCGCAAGATCATCGTTATTGATGGAAGTATTGGATTTGTTGGGGGACTTAATATTGGCGATGAGTATTTAGGGAAAAACCCACATTTTGGCTTCTGGAGGGATACCCACCTATTTGTAAGGGGGGAAGCAGTTCGTACACTGCAGCTCATCTTTCTTCAAGATTGGTATTATATGACGAATGACGATTTCTTGACTCCAGGGTATTTAAGCCCTGATCCATTGGAAAATTCAAACGATGGTGGGGTTCAAATGATTGCAGGGGGACCTGACAATGAGTTGAGCGTTTTGAAGAATATATTCTTCTCGATGATCACTTCGGCAAGAAAAAGCGTATGGGTTGCATCACCATATTTCATACCGGATGAAGATATTTTCTCAGCACTTAAAATTGCTGCTTTAAGTGGAGTGGATGTAAGGCTACTGGTTCCCCATAAGCCTGATAAACGAATTGTATTTCACGCTTCACGATCTTATTTCCCCGATCTTCTCGAAGCAGGGGCCCGAATCTTTGAGTATCAAAAGGGCTTTATGCATAGTAAGATTGTCATTGTCGATGAAGAAATGGCATCGATAGGGACATCAAATATGGATATGAGAAGTTTTCACTTAAACTTTGAAGTCAATGCATTTCTATATAAAACTGAAAGTACCGACTCTCTTGTGAAGGAATATTTACATGACTTAGAGGATGCGGAAGAACTGCAGCTGGAAGAGTTTCAAAAGAGACATTTTGGCTACCGGTTATTGGAATCCACTTCACGTTTAATGTCACCTCTATTATAAGAAGAAGCCTTCAAGTGATATTTTGCTTGAAGGTTTTTTTTTGAAGGATTTTCACGATTTTTGGCGAATGACTATTGAAGGAGGTGTTCTATGTTAACAGCTTTGTTTCAAGAGAAAGTGTTTTCAACCATCCACTACTCAAGAGAAGAATTAAAGAATTTACGAAGTAAACGTAATATATTTCTCTGTCCTCATTGTTCATCCGAATTGAACCTTCGCGTCGGAAGCCAAAACGTTCCACATTTTGCTCATCGATCACAGTTCCATTGTGTGATCGGAAAGCAGCATGAGTCACCGCGACATCTGCTTAGTAAGCAACTGCTATATGAAAGGTTAAGAGATCATTTTACAGAGGTAAAGGTTGAATATTACGTAAAAGAGCTTCAGCAAATCGCGGATGTTTATGTAAAAACGAAAACGAAAAAAATTGCCATTGAGATTCAATGTTCTTCCATTCCCATCCCTGACATCCTTTCCAGAACCGGCGGATATCAAAGTCAAAACATCACTCCATTCTGGTTGCTCACCCAACCTGTGTCAGTAAAGCAAAATGGCTTACTGCAATTACCGTCATTTCAGCAAGCATTTATCCGATATTCACCCCAATTACATTATTTTCTTCTGTATTTTTCACCTGAAGATAGAAACTTTACATTATTTACTCATCTCATACCTGTTTCAGTCTCAGCTTTTATTAGTGCAGCCCCTGTCAGGATCCCCATCGAGCAATTCACTCTTCCTTTGTCCATTCCACATCCTACAGTCAATCACCCATATCTATTAAAAAACTGGAATCAATTCCGTATGAAGTGGATCTATAACAAACTTCATTACAATAAAGCGAAAAGCGATTTGTTTTTACGGGAAGTGTATAGAGAAGGGGATACATTTTTATATTTACCTTTATTTGTTGGAATGCCTGTATTCCCTCATGGTATTCATTTTAAGAATCATGTGATCGAGTGGCAATACTATATGTGGAAGGATTGTATGAAGAAAGATCCATTTTTCTCTGAGGAAAAAGTAGTCGAGGTGATAAAAAGAAGGATGGACAGGGGATATTTAGAATTCCGTACGCTTCCTTTTGTATGTGGGGAACAACTGCTAAAGGAAGTAGTAAAAGGTTATTTGTCTCTCTTGAAGGATATTCAGGTGGTCAGAAGGAAGGAGGATGGGCAATATCAGCTCTCTGAGCCATGGAATTGTCCAGACAATTTTCCGGATTTTGAACAGCATCAGCATGATTTTTTTCATAAATGGAAGCATATATTAAAAAAGGTCTAACAAAGATTGTTTTGTTGCAGGAAAATCTTAGATAAGAGAGAATGTAACTATAAGGAATTTTCTGTAGATTTCAGAATGGAGGATGTATATGTCAAAAGATACAGCTACGAAAAGTCTGCCTGGCAGGAAAGAGGTAGAGGAGAAGTTAACGTGGAGATTAGAAGATATTTTTGAAAGTGATGAAGCTTGGGAAAGAGAGTACAAAGCAATTAAAGAGTTAACGGGTAAAGCAGACGAGTTTAAAGGATCTTTAGGAGAGAGTGCAGATCAGCTTTATAAAGCATTTGCCTTCCAGGATGAAATTATGGAACGTATGGGTAGGGTTTATACATATTCTCATATGCGCTATGACCAGGACACTACCAATTCATACTATCAAGGACTCGATGACCGTGCCAAAAGTCTTTATACACAGTTAGGGAGTAAATTTGCCTACTTAGTACCTGAAGTGCTTTCTATTGATGAAAGTAAGCTTCAAGGATTTCTTGAGGAAAAGGAAGAGCTGAAGAAATACAGGCATGCTTTAGAAGAAATTAATCTCCAGCGTCCTCATGTTCTATCAGTGGAGGAAGAAGCCCTACTTGCTCAAGCTTCAGAAGTATTCAGTGCGGCTAGTAACACGTTTGGTATGCTGAACAATGCAGACTTGGAGTTTCCGAGCATTAAAGATGAGAACGGCGAAGAAGTGGACATCACACATGGCCGTTTCATACGTTTCCTGGAGAGCAGTGATCGACGGGTAAGGGAAGAAGCGTTTAAAAAAGTGTATGAAACATACGGCAAATTCGAAAATACGTTTGCCTCTACATTAAGTGGAGCAGTGAAGAAAGATAACTTCGTCGCTAACGTAAGACATTACGATTCGGCAAGACATGCGGCATTATCAAATAACAATATTCCTGAACAGGTGTATGATAACCTGGTTGATACGGTCAATAAGAACCTTCATTTGCTGCAGCGCTATGTAAAGCTTCGTAAGAAAGTATTAGGCTTGGATGAAGTTCATATGTATGACTTATATACACCGTTAGTAAAGGAAGTCAAGATGGACATCAGCTATGATGAAGCACAGAACATGATCCTGGATGGCTTAAAGCCTTTAGGCGAAGAATATGCCAATGTCCTGAAAGAAGGCTTTGAAAACCGTTGGGTGGATGTTGTCGAGAACAAAGGGAAAAGAAGTGGTGCATACTCTTCAGGGGCATACGGCACCAACCCTTATATCCTCATGAACTGGCAGGATAATGTGAACAATCTATTTACACTTGCTCATGAGTTCGGACATAGTGTTCACAGTTATTATACGCGCAGTGCTCAGCCGTACACTTACGGACACTATTCGATCTTTGTTGCCGAGGTGGCTTCTACGTGTAATGAAGCTTTATTGAATGATTATTTATTAAATACAATTGATGACGAGAAAAAACGTCTGTACCTATTAAATCATTACCTGGAAGGTTTCAGAGGAACCGTTTTCCGTCAAACCATGTTCGCAGAGTTTGAACACCTCATTCATAAGAAAGCCCAAGAAGGGGAAGCTCTTACTTCTGAATTCTTAACAAAAGAATATTATGAATTGAATAAGAAGTACTTCGGAGAAGACATATCGATTGATGAAGAGATTGGATTGGAATGGGCTAGAATTCCTCACTTCTATTACAATTACTATGTTTATCAATATGCTACCGGCTTCTCGGCTGCGACCGCTCTCAGTCAGCAAATTCTTGAAGAAGGAGAGCCGGCCGTAGAACGATACATCGATTTCCTGAAAGCTGGCAGCTCTGATTATCCGATTGAAGTATTGAAAAAAGCGGGAGTGGATATGACAACCTCCAAGCCGGTAGAAGACGCATGCAAAGTTTTTGAAGAAAAATTGAATGAAATGGAAGAACTCCTTGAAAAATTACAGTAAATAAAGATCAGGAGACTACTGGTTTAAAAATAAACTCCCCTTAGAGGAAAAAATCTAAGGGGAGTTTTATTATGGGGGAAGTATTCGAAAGATAGGTCCGTCCCTCATTTCATTGATTTGAATCCCTTGAAGCGGTTGCGGTTTCCGAGGGAGTGGAAGAAGAGCAGGAGCGAGAGAAAGAGGATCGGGGATGTGATATAGATCGGAACAAGGCGCATGAGTCCGAGGATGTTTATGAAGAAGCTGATCAGGATTAACAGCAGGAGGATTCCGTATTTTATTTTTAGTGCCATATCATTTCCCTCCGGTGATAAGTTGTCTTATTCACATGTATATGAAGGAGGGGAGGGGAACATGAATGGTTTTTGACAATATTGTGAAATACCATACAAACAACTTGCCAATACAAGTGTATGCGTGATATATTATCAGTGTGAAGTTGATCACAAGCAAACATATACCCCTTTGTTTGACCGTGAAAAATTTCTCCCATCCCCTTTGTTCGTATTGAAAAACCGATGTTGGAAACAACATCGGCTTTTCTTGTTTATAGGCTTTTTTTAATATATTGAAATAATTAATCGCTTAAATATTTCCAGAAAGTTCCGTGCTTTGCAGGGAGCCTCTTTACTCTTTGCTGAAGTGTCCATTTTTTCATTTGCTTTTCTACTTCTTCAATGGATAAATCATAGACAACCGCTATTTCCTTCGATGCCACTACACGATAATATTTCATGAATACTTCCAGTGGAGGCAAAGGTTGCTTATCAGGTTTCTCCCCAAGCATTTCTTCAATAATATGAACATATACCTCGTAGGAATACAAACCCGTGATCTTTAAGCCTTCATCTTCAATATTTTCATTAAAGAAGACCAATGTAGGAATTTCTTCTACTTCCATTTCAGATGTGATCTTTACGTCACACTGAAATGCTTTGGAAGCAGATGATGAATTGATATCATTCATAAATTCGCTCAAATCAAGCTTGGCGGCTTGAGCACACTCCTTGAGTACCTCGATATTGGAAATGTCCTGTTTCTGTAAGAATAATCTTTCCTGTAAAAATCTTAGAAACCGGATACCCGAATGCTTTCCTTGAAGCTCCGCAGCTTTAATGGCGAAGGAAGCAAGATAAGGTGAATCAATTGGGTTATCTATCCATAAGCTTCCGTCGCATGACATTCCCGAACGGCTGGCTGTTTTATCCCATTGCTGGGCTAAATCTTCCTGCTTACGTTTGGTCGCTATGTTTAAAGATGCTAGTTGGCCGCTCAAAATGTAACGAATACGAAAGTATTGTCCGTATTCAATGTGCAATTTCTTTAAGATTGGTTCAAGCGCCCAGCATTCCGGGCAAAGAGGGTCAACAAACATATATATTTCCAGAGGTTTCTTATCACGTCCACACCCTTTAAGGTGATGCCAGCTATTTGTTCTAGTCAATGCTATTACCCTTTGATGTTTCTGTATTGACCATATGATGGGCGGTTAATACGAGTCTGTGAAAAAAGTCATCTCTTACTGGACCCTCTAGATTGACTTCATCCATTGCCTCATCCATACAGCTTAACCAAGCCTTTGCCCGTTCCTCCGTGATGGGAAATGGCAGATGCCTTGCGCGCAGCATGGGGTGACCATGCTCCTCTGTGTAAAGCGCAGGACCTCCTAAATATTGAGTAAGAAATTGTTTTTGTTTGCGGGCTGTCTCGGTTAAATCATCAGGGAATATTGGTGCTAACTCGGGATGATTGGCTACTTTATTATAAAAAGCTTCAACGAGCATTGAGAGTTTCTTTTCGCCGATAAGATTATAAGGCATTTGTGGTTTCTCGACCATAAGAATGACTCCTTTTTACTTAGATTGTATGTTTATTCTAGCAAGCATTTATTTATATCTCAAACAAATCGCCTTACATCAACTTATTATTCCTAATTTAGTGTAGCCTTTTTTCTAATCTCTATCCCGATTTCAGGAACCTTGCGGGGGATGATGAAGATGGATTGGAAAGATACAGGTCTATAAGACTATAGTTTTTGTCTTACGTCTTAATAGGAAAACACATAAGAAAAGGCTGACCAGGTAGTAAAGGTCAGCCTGCTTGAGGGGGTCATGCAAAATAGCGGTCGGTCACTTTTTTTACATAAGCAGTGGTTTCTTTAAAAGGTGGGATGCCGTTGTATTTATCAACATTTCCGGGACCTGCGTTATAGGCTGCGAGAGCCAGTTTAACGTCCCCGTTGTACTTATCGAGCATCTGCTTTAAGTATTTCGTTCCGGCGAATACGTTTTCTTCCGGATCAAAGATGTTGTTTACGCCAAGCCCCCTTGCAGTACTGGGCATGAGCTGCATTAATCCGGATGCACCTGCATGACTGACTGCATTTGGGTTGAAGTTGGACTCCTGTTTAATGACCGCCTGAATCAGTTTTAAGGGGATGCCATAGTGATCGGCCGCTCGGGAGACGATTTCATCAATCTCCTCGGGAGCATTCCGGCTCGGTTTATTCAAAGCGGGTAGTCCGGGAGAAGGGGGTGAAACAGAGAAACCTGTTTTGGTTTCCATTGCCTCTTTAACGGCCCCTAATGTTTGGTTCATATTAAAATGGTTCCGGTTAGTGTTAAGTGCCTGATTTAATAGTTTTTGAAATAGATCACGGGACCCGCCAGTGTTTTGCTGAACAGAAGATACTGAACCCAAGCTGTTTAGAGCTTGCAACTCCATCATCGTTCTCAACTGCTGAACATTCATGAGATAACTCCTCTTCTGGAAGACTAATATTTATATACTATATCGGTAATCGTCAATCCTTTTTTAATTTTTCCAGATAAAAACGCTTGATTTTATTATCCGTTTTCCGAAGTGGAATGTTTAGGTCCTCCAGTAAATTCAGGAATAAAACTTCACCTGATTTGCGCTCTTTCACTTCATATTCCAGCTCATAGTCTACCTTTTGTAAATATGTACTCTTATCGAAGACCAGGAGCCCGTCTTTATAGTCGATTTCAGCCCGGCTTGTCGTCAGTGTTCCGAAATAATGAAGGGACCCAGTGGGGATTTGAAGGGAAATCAGAACATTTTTGACTTCACCCTCAGGAAATGCCCCTTGATGTAAGAGTGATTCAGACTCTTCCTTTGTTAACCTTTGGTTCGTTTCCAGTAGATCTTCATTCAAAGGGGTTTTCAAGGTTAACGTATAAGTCCCATTCTTCTCCCTGATTCTTAATGCAGATTGATTATCCTTTAATTGATAGTCCGGCGTATCAAAATAGTGATTGTCTTGAGATGAGAAATCCTCATCTTTTATATGAAAATGTGAGGTTAGTAGCGTAAATTCATCTTCGGTTAGTAAATTCTTGAATTCTATTTCAATTTCCTGTGCCATAACAAGCATCCTTTCATTACATACTTCTTCTATTATCTCTTTAATAAAAGAGAACTTCAATGTTTAGATGAAATGGTTGTCTTATGTTAAAATGATACTGATTGTTTAATGGAAGGATGAAGAAAAGCATGAGGAAAATAGTTCAATTTAAACACACAACATTTGAAAATGGTACATTATACTTACATACCGACCAAGCAGAGCTCCTGCAAGGGACAACGGCAGCTGGTCAAATCATTGCAGACTCCGATCGCTATGCTTTCGTATACTTAGCAGAAAATGAAGAGGAATATGTTTACTTATACCTGGAAGAGTCGATGTGGGATGAATTGAAAAAAGCACTTCAAGAAAAGAGTGCAGTCATTGCGAAAAGCCATGATTATTCTTTGGAATTGGATCAATTCACTGAAGAGCTTGATTATCTTGTGACCAATATAGAAGGAAATGGGAACTACGGTGACGAAATGGTTAAAAAGGTAGAAAGCGTATTTCTTGATAAGTAGTCGCGTAGAGGTGAGGAGAATGAATCACTGGGAACAATTTTTAGCTCCCTACAAGCAAGCAGTTGACGAATTGAAGATTAAGCTTAAAGGGATGAGGGGAGAATATGAACTTCATAACACACATTCTCCCATTGAATTTGTGACTGGAAGAGTGAAGCCGATTGCAAGTATCCTTGATAAAGCAAATCAAAAAGGGATCAAGCTATCGAATATTGAAACAGAAATGCAAGATATCGCCGGACTCAGGATGATGTGTCAATTCGTGGAGGATATTCATGTGGTTGTGGAAAAGCTGCGTGGGCGGAATGACTTTACAATTATAGAAGAAAGAGATTACGTGACCCATAAGAAACAAAGCGGATACCGTTCCTATCATATTGTCATTGACTACCCGGTACAAACGATTCACGGAGAAAAAAACATTCTGGTAGAAATCCAAATCCGGACACTTTCGATGAATTTTTGGGCTACGATAGAGCATTCTTTGAATTATAAGTACAGCGGGCAGATTCCCGAGCAAGTTCGTCTTCGCATTCAAAGCGCTGCTGAAGCAGCATTCAGACTGGATGAAGAAATGAGCTTGATTCGTGAAGAAATTCAGGAAGCCCAAGTCATTTTTACTAATAAAAAGGAAAAGGATCAACGGGGTAAAAGCTCTAAACCAAATCAGCAGTGACTTGAAGGGGGTACATGAATGAAGTTTGCGATTACATCAAAAGGTGATTCGAAGTCCAATACATTAATGCACAAAATGAGGACTTATCTCCAAGATTTTAATTTAACCTATGATGATGATCAACCGGATATCGTCATATCGGTTGGAGGAGATGGGACGCTGCTTTATGCCTTTCATCGCTACAGATCCCGGTTGGATAAGACAGCATTTGTAGGAGTACATACAGGACATCTCGGCTTTTATGCCGATTGGGTACCGGAAGAGATCGAGAAGCTCGTGATCGCCATAGCGAAGACACCTTATCAAATTATCGAATACCCATTATTAGAAACGATCATCCGGTATCAGCATGGAGGGAAAGAAACCCGTTACTTAGCGTTAAATGAATCGACGGTCAAAAGTGTTGAAGGAACCCTGGTCATGGACGTGGAAATCAGAGGCCAGCATTTTGAACGTTTTAGGGGAGATGGACTCTGCTTATCGACCCCATCTGGTAGTACGGCTTACAATAAAGCACTTGGCGGGGCAATCATTCACCCGTCTCTTCCAGCCATTCAATTTGCGGAGATGGCTTCCATTAATAATCGTGTATTCCGTACCATCGGATCACCTTTGATTTTACCTGCACATCATACATGCATGCTAAAGCCAGTGAATGGGCCGGATTTCCTGGTTACCATCGACCATCTATCCCTTCTTCATAAAGATGTGAAGAGCATTCAATATCGTGTCGCTGATGAGAAGATCCGTTTTGCCCGCTTTCGTCCGTTTCCGTTCTGGAAGAGGGTGCACGATTCCTTTGTGGCGGATGAATGATTCAAGGCTGGGAAGTGTATGATGAAATTCTATATATTGAAATGGGTTATTCCTTCTTCCTATGACGGGAAGCTGATGAGAGAGTTTCTAATCGATCAGCACATTTCAAAGCGTACACTGACTGCTGTGAAGTTTGATGGGGGAACTATAACCGTTAATGGAAAAGAAGAAGATGTCCGATATCACCTTATAGAAGGAGATATTCTTGAGATGAAGTTCCCTGCAGAAAAAGGGAGTGGATCATTAGTTGCTGAAGAGATTCCATTGTCAATCATTTATGAGGATGGGGATGTTCTCGTAGTAGATAAGCCGTGGGGGATGAAATCCATTCCGACTAAGAATGAGCCGACAGGAAGCCTCGCCAATGCCATAGCCGGTTATTATGAGAGGACGGGTATTTGTTCAACGGTTCATATCGTTACTCGATTAGATAAGGATACATCGGGGCTTGTTCTAATAGCAAAACACCGCCATGTTCATCATTTATTCAGCCTTCAGCAGAAGGGGCGGGAAATTAAGAGAACGTATGAAGCCTTTGCAGAAGGTCGGCTGGACTCGGACATCGGCACGATCGAAGAGCCTATCGGCCGGAAACCGGTTAGTATCATTGAAAGAGAAGTGAGGCAGGATGGCCGATATGCCCTGACACACTATAGAGTGAAAAAGCGTTTCCAGGATTTCGATCATATTGAACTGAGATTGGAAACAGGGAGAACTCACCAAATCAGGGTTCACATGTCTTTTATCGGACACCCACTGGCAGGGGATGATTTGTATGGAGGCAGCGTGGCGTTGATAGGAAGGCAGGCACTTCATTGTAAGAATCTGGATTTTTTTCATCCTGTTAAAAAAGAATGGGTGCATTTGGTGGCTGTGATGCCTCGGGATATGCAGATTTTGCTTGAAAGACAATGAAAAAAGAGATTCTTTTCGGTTGAACTGAAAAGAATCTCTTTTTCTTGTGGTGCGGGAACAAGCACTTCCACATCTCATTCAAACCTCCGAAACTTCTCCTCTACAAAAGGCATGCTCGACCCCACACTAACCACTTCGATCTCAGGGTATCTAAAAGCAGTCAACTTCCCGCCAAACACGGCCCCTGTATCGATATTCGCAGTTTTATTAACGATTCGGGCCTCTTTTACCGGGGTGTGGCCATAAATGATCCAAGCGTCACCTTTATAATATGAAGCCCAATCTTTTCTGACAGGCGTACCGTCTTCATTTTTCTCACCTGTGATGTCACCATAAAGAACAAAAGTTTTTACCTGATTACTCTGCTTGCCGATCAGTTCTTCTTTAATACCGGCATGGGCTATGATCAGCTTTCCATCATCCAGCACGTGATATAAAGGGGACTGTTCATACAAGGAGAGAAACATATCCCGGTAACGGTCCCTTTCACTCCGGGGAAGGGCACTCAGTTCCGCTACTGTCGTTTCAAGCCCGTGCAGGATTTTTACATTATTCCCGAGGAAGTAGCGGTAGAGTTTATTACAATGGTTTCCAGGGACATAGTAAAGAGCTCCCTTTTCAAACAGATTATAGACCGTTGATATGGTCTGAAGCGAGTGATGACCGCGGTCAGTTAAATCCCCCACGAAGCCGAGCAGCCTTCCATGTGGATGAACGGGGAGACCGGAAGACCAATCGTAGCCTAACTTTTTGGTTAATTTTTTGAACTCTTTATAACAGCCATGAATGTCTCCGATTATATCTATTTTCATAAGACACCTACTTTCCTGTGGCATTTTTCTTTTCTTTTCGCTTATTTTATGCCATATTAATGATTCAGTCTTTCATATCGAGCGGATGTTTATTCATATTTAAATATACCATCGTACATAACCCAGACCATATTAAAGATGGTTATCATTTCATAAGAGACATTCGTCATAAGATTTGCTAGTATTATTACGACTATATACAATTCATGATAAGAAGGAGGGTGTATATGATGTCTGAAATAACCCAGGATCAATCAAAAGAAAGAGATAAACAAGAGAAAGAAATGTATGATGAAGACCTTCTCATTAGAGCCCTTCAAGAAGAAGATCTGGATTTATTTCGCTCAGAATTCGTCCATTTACACTCTTATGACCAAGCAAAGTTTTTTTCGAAAATAGATGAAGCCCTGCGAAGCCGCCTGTATCATTATCTGTCTCCGGAAGAGATGGCGGAGCTTTTTGAAAGTCTGGATATAGATGAAGAGGATTATCAGGATATTTTGGCGGAAATGAATCCTACTTATGCCGCTGAAATGCTATCGAATATGTATGCCGATGACGCGGTGGATGTCTTAAATGAGCTTGATAAGGACCAGGTAGTTAGTTATTTAACGATCATGGATGATGAATCAGCTAAAGAAATAAAAGAATTATTGCATTATGAAGAGTATACAGCCGGTAGTATCATGACTACTGAGTTTGTGGCCATATCCAAGAATCAGACCGTCCGATCAGCCATGTATATACTAAAGAATGAAGCGCCTAATGCTGAAACGATTTACTACATTTATGTAGTGGATGATGATAAAAAGCTCGTCGGGGTTATCTCCCTGAGGGATCTCATCATCAGCCATGATGATGTGATGATAGGCGAAATCATGAGTGATCGTGTCATGTCTGTAGGCGTCAGCGAAGATCAGGAGGCAGTCGCGAGACAAATGAAAGATTATGACTTCCTTGCTTTGCCTGTTGTCGATTTCCAACATCACTTACTGGGGATCATTACCGTCGATGATATTATGGACGTTATGGAAGAAGAAGCTTCTGATGACTACTCTAAGTTAGCTGGTATCGCGGATTTGGATTCCATAGACCGAAGTCCATTCAATGCTGCGAAGAAGCGTCTTCCATGGCTGATTGCATTACTTTTTCTAGGAATGTTCACTGCAAGCCTTATCGGGAGATTTGAAGACACGTTAGATAAAGTAGCGATTCTTGCCGTGTTTATCCCCTTGATCGCCGGAATGGCGGGTAATACGGGAACTCAGGCCCTTGCTGTTGCCGTTAGAGGGATTGCGACCGGTGACCTGGAAAAGGAAAACAAGATGTCCCTTGTCATCCGTGAAGCGGGAACCGGACTTATAACCGGTACTACATGCGGGGTAGTGGTCAGCATCGTGGTTTATGTATGGAAAGGTGAATTCTTCCTGGGGGTTCTCGTTGGGATCTCCGTGTTGGTGTCATTATTTGTTGCAACGCTAGCTGGTACATTAGTACCGTTACTTATGCACAAACTAAAAGTGGATCCAGCTGTCGCTTCCGGTCCTTTTATTACGACGATAAATGATATTATCAGTATTTTAATTTATTTTGGTTTAGCGACATTGTTTATGAATTATTTAATATAGAGAGAAGAGAGAGGGGGAGGTATAGATGGAACAGCATGCGTCCGTTACATCATTAGTTATTGTCATTCTTGTAGCTTTTTTAACTCCCATATTGCTGCATAAATTCAAACTCAATTTTATCCCTGTAGTCATCGCAGAAATCATTATGGGGTTAATAATAGGTAGGAGCGGATTTGACATCGTTCACCAGGACATGTGGTTGGAAACACTGTCTACACTTGGATTTATTTTCCTCATGTTCTTAAGTGGACTGGAAATTGATTTCACTGCTTTTTCAGGAGGTAAGAAGAAAAAAGAACGGTTACCGAATGGAAAAGAAGAACCAAACCGTCTGAAAGTAGCGACTTTTATTTTTATCGGTATATTCTTTGTTTCACTTGGGCTGTCTTATCTGTTCGTCTTATTCGGGCTCATTGATAATGCATTCTTAATGACCCTTATTATTTCCACCATTTCACTTGGTGTTGTGGTTCCTACACTTAAGGAAGCACATATCATGAAAAGCGCCATCGGGCAGATCATCCTTCTTGTGGCGGTTATTGCAGACCTTGTGACAATGATTTTACTGGCCGTATTCGTGTCACTTTACGGTGAAGGTCATGGAAATATGTGGCTTCTCCTTATCCTGTTCGGCGTTGGAGTACTCCTGTACTTCCTCGCAAAGAGATTGAAGAACAATTCCTTCATCAAGAGCCTGTCGACAGGTACCGTTCAAATCGGCACACGAGCGGTCTTTACATTGATCATTCTCCTTGTAGCTGTATCTGAAACCGTTGGTGCTGAAAACATTCTAGGTGCATTCCTTGCAGGTGTACTTGTATCATTACTGGCACCAAATCAGGAAATGGTTCATAAGCTTGATTCCTTTGGTTATGGATTCTTAATCCCGATCTTCTTCGTGATGGTAGGGGTTGAATTGGATCTGGGATCACTGCTTAGCGATAAAAAGATGCTTCTGTTGATTCCATTACTTCTGCTTGCTTTCCTGGTTTCAAAAATCATCCCCGTTTACTTATTAAAGTATTGGTATGATACGAAAACAACGATTGCATCAGCATTTTTACTTACATCAACGTTATCACTTGTCATTGCAGCTGCGAAAATCGCTGAGAGAATGGAAATCATCACAGCACAGATGAGTGGCACGCTCATATTAGTAGCCGTGATCACGTGTATCATTACGCCCATATTCTTCAAAAAGCTTTTCCCGAGGGAAAGCGCAAAGGAGAAAAAGCTCAAGATTACATTCCTTGGAGCGAATCAGCTTACGATGCCGGTTTCAAGGGAACTTCATTCATCCCTTTATGAACCTGTCTTGTATCATACAAAACAAGATAAGTCTGACCGTAATATTGCTGATTCGTTGTTTACCATCAATGAAATTGATAATTACGAGTTAGACACGCTCGAAGAGAACAATATCTTTGATTCGGACATCATTGTGATCTCAACCGGTGATGAAGAAATCAATGCAACACTTGCCGTTACCGCTAAAGAATATGGTGTGAATCGTGTCATTGTAAGGGTTGAGAGTCCAGACTTACATGAGACACTGCGAGAACAGGACATTGAAGTATATTCCGTGTTCCTGTCTACGAAAGCCTTACTGCGTGCACTCATTGAGTCACCGTCTGTCATGAATATCCTTACGAACCAAGAAACATCGCTTTATGAGATTCGCATGCTGAACAGTCAATTTGAAGGCATGACCCTTCGGAAGTTTCCGTTTACGGGAGATGTTATCTTTGTCCGGATCTTTAGAGGGAAAGATTCCATTGTTCCTCACGGGGATACAGAACTCCACATGAACGACCGCTTGATCGTCACCGGTTCAAAAGAATATGTAGATGAACTAAAACGCGAACTTGAATTCTGTGAGTATTGCTAAGAACTAATCAACTTCCCAAGAAATTTTTCTTGGGAAGTTTTATTTTTGGCTCTTTTCGTATAGTTTGTTGCTATTGTAGAGGGGAAAGTAATAGTTGCTTTCCGCTCCAGGATGCTCGCTTTCCGCGGGGCTGGCGGTGAGCCTCCTCGGCTGCGCCTCCGGGGTCTCACCTGTCCAGCTACGGGGCTTAGGGGCTCGAGGTCATAAGCCAAGTCTGCCAAAAAGGCAAAGAGCGCCTTTCCGGCAGACTCGTCTTATGCTTGTCGCCCCTGGGCAAAGCCCCTCCGCTTTTCGTACTGTCCAGCTATTCCCGCAGGAGTCGAGCATCCTTCCGCTACAATCAACTTTCTGAGGATGTATCCTTAATGGGGAATAATAACAACAAGAATTTTAGCAAACAATCTCAATTAAGGTAAGCAGAGATTGATTTTACTTTTAAGGAAGAAGAAATATTTTTTCTTGTTACATTGTATTCTTGCACACCTTGAAGCTCTGTCATGAAAATTCTGTTAAAGATGGTGAGGGGAATTGCGTAGACTCCGGCGGATTTTGGGCGTGCCGAGACCCCGGAAGCGAAGCTGAGGAGGCTCGGCCGAACGTCCGCGGAAAGCGGAGCAGTTCCCCTCACCATCCAGCACACACTGGTTGACAGAGCCTTGGCAGATTCTATGGTAGAAAACAACAAACTTTACGAAAAGAGACTATTTTTTAGAGGAGTTTACACTCTTACCACTAATATCTAATAAGAGAGAGATACTAAAGGGAGGCATGAAAATGTGGGAAACAAAAGTCATTGAAATCAGGGATAGGGTGAAAGGAAGCTTCATGGAGGTATCTGTAGAGAAGTTGAATGAAAAGCCTTCACCAGAGGAATGGAGTATCGCTCAAATTGTTCTCCATCTGGCTGGAGCTGAAAAAAGATTTTTATCATTGGCACTCGAGTCCGCGGAGAATCCATCAGGAACTTGTGAGAATAAAGCAGATTTATCCGTATTCGATGATCCTTCTAAAAAATTGAAGGCACCGATCGAACCATCTTCTGAGTTTCAAAAAAAAGAAGAATTAATTCTAGCCTTGGATGAATCCCGGTCATTCACTACACGCTTCCTGGAATCATACACGAATGAAGGTTTGAAAAGTCGATCCATGAACCATCATCGATTTGGGGATATGCCCATATGGCAAGTGTTAGAGCTTCTCGGTAAACATGAACAAAGGCATTTAGTTCAAATCGAAGAAGTTAAAAGGCGAATCTTGTAGGAATTATTCTTTTCTTTTGATGTGTATTACTGTAGAATTAGTATCAGGTACTAATAACATGTATAAAATAGGAGGATTACAATGACTCTTTCATTAAAAGGTAAAACATATGTCGTTATGGGAGTTGCAAATAAACGCAGTATAGCGTGGGGGATTGCCCGTTCCTTACATCAATCAGGTGCACGTTTGATCTTTACATATGCAGGCGAGCGTTTTGAAAAAGGGGTTAGCGATCTTGCCGGGACTCTGGAAGGTGGAGAAGATTCATTAGTGCTGCCTTGTGATGTAACAAGTGATGAAGACATTGAAAAATGCTTTGCAACGATTAAGGAAGAAGTCGGAGTGATTCATGGACTTGCCCACTGTATCGCTTTTGCCAATAAAGAAGAGCTTGCTGGTGATTACATGAACACAACAAGAGACGGGTTCCTTCTGGCTCACAATATCAGCTCATACTCCTTGACAGCAGTTGCTAAAGTAGCGAAGGATCTTATGACTGAAGGTGGAAGCATCGTTTCCATGACATACCTTGGTGGTGAGAGAGTGATGCAAAACTACAACGTAATGGGTGTAGCAAAAGCCTCTCTTGAAGCAAGTGTGAAATACCTTGCCAGTGATCTTGGAAAGCACGGAATTCGTGTGAACGCGATCTCTGCAGGACCGATCCGCACCCTGTCTGCTAAAGGTGTAGGTGACTTCAACAGCATACTGAAAGAAATTGAAGAGCGTGCTCCGCTCCGCCGCAATACAACACAAGAAGAAGTCGGTGATACGGCTGTATTCCTTTTTAGTGATTATTCAAGAGGAATTACAGGTGAGAACCTTCATGTAGACTCCGGTTATCATGTATTAGGTTAAGAAATAGACATACGGAACCCTGGTTGCAGAAATCATACTGCAGCCGGGGTTCTTTTGTTATGTAAAGATAGTATTTATCTATGCTAATAAGAAACTCATAGGCGGTTCCTGCATACATATAAATGTAGACTGTAAGGAGGGATAGGATTGAATAGACAGAAAAAGCCACTATTATATATACATCAACCCAGATTGAACGATGTGAAAAGCAGCATGCAGGAAGTCTATAGAGGTTCGTCAAGCATCGTTCAACCAGAAAGAGAAGAAAGAAACACGCAGCCAATCGAAATGAAAAGAAAAAGCACTGAGTTGATCGAAGCTGCTCCATTAGGGAGGTTAAAACAGCCTGAGTACCATATGAACGTAAAAAGGGATACGATAGAGGCTCGGCCCATTCTAAAAGAGATTTCTAATAAGGAAGAAGCAATTCAAGGTGAAGCAAGGCCGGAACACTCACATGACGGTTACTTTAAACCACTTACCCCATTTAAAGACCTGGATATGGATGGGAAAATTGAATATATGCAGCAGAGTATAATGGGGAGAGCCCCATTTCCATGTGCGTTTCAAACTGAGGGAGGGGTTTATCGTGGTGTGTTAACCAGTGCAGATAGTGCATCCATTGATATAAAAACGTTTCAAGGTGAAGAGATCACTTTAACAAGAAATTCTATAAAGGCGATCAAAATCATTGGATTGAAATAAAAGAAGCCAGCCGGAAATTCCGACTGGCTTTTTATTCACGTTGCTGATTAGTCACAAACTCCTTCTACTCTTACATCATCGATACATTGGATAGCGCAGAAGCAATCCAGATCAACTGTGATACAATCTCCAGTCAATTCGTAAATGAAGTTATTGTTTAACCCCATTAATTCGTCTTCTGATTCTACGTCTTCACCTGTAACATGTACTTTCTTCAATACTTGAAGTGTAGCACAGCAGTCGTCAAATACATTCTTCACACGGAAGTAAGGTGTTTTCCAGCAATAATGTTTAGGGTGAACCTTGAATAGGTCTCCTTTTTTATTATAAAGTTTGAAAACACGAGTATTTGGTGCATTTCCAACTGGACTTACCAAAGATCCTAGTGGCTCAAGAAAACAATCATTTTTACAATCAAAACAGTCTTGATCTGCTGCATCTTGAACATCTTTAATAGCGCGAACAGCAAGGCATACACAACCGCGGTCTCTTGCACCTGCAATGTCATCTTTTCTGTAATTACCGCAACCCATAAGAATTTTCCTCCTTAAATAATTTTCACTACACTAATAACATATTGTAGAAGAGGAAATTGGGTAACGGACAAATGCCCCTTTTGACTAAATTGGGCGGGATATAGTTTATATAAGGAGTGGGAATATGGAGATACTTGACATAATTATATTGGGTATTGCTGTGTTTAGAATGACTCACCTCATCGTGTTTGATAAAATAACGGAATTCTTAAGGTCTCCTTTTTTTGATGAAGTACCTGAAATGTCAGAAGACGGGGTGGAGGAAATCTTCCTTTTACCCAAAAAAGGCGGAATAAAAGGGTTTATAGGGGAGCTATTATCGTGTTATTGGTGTACAGGTGTGTGGGTTGCTGTATTCCTATATGCAGGAAATCTTTTATTTCCACAATTTTTCATCCCGATTATCACAGTATTGGCAGTTGCTGGAGTAGCTTCCATATTGGAGGCTGCTGTCCAAAGTTGGATAAGAGAGTAGCTCATTAGGTAATTAGTGGAAACAAGCTTACACTTTCGCACATATAATGGTCGTAAGGGCAATGGTAAAGGAGGGCGATCATTATGAAGAATTCTTCTGCAAATACCAAGAAACCAACGAATTCTCCCATCAAGAAAAAAGGGTGCGGTTGTGGATCAAAAGTGAAGAAAAGATAGGCTGCTCAAAATGGGCAGTCTTTTTTTTTCATAAAATCTCACTTTAAGAAAAAAATAAAGCATGAGTACAAATAAAAGAGGGATATGTCATGAACAAAAAACGGATCATCGTTCCACTTACGATACTTGTCTTAATGGGCTGCTCCAATAAGGAAGATGGGAATGACAGCAAGATTGCACTTATGAAGAAGACCGATCCACCACCCATTGAATTAGTGGATAACCCGGAAACAGACAGCTATGGACATGCAATTAAGAGGGAAATCTCGAAAATGAAAGAGCTTTATGATGTAGCGGTCATTCAAGGAAAAGAAGAAACGCTCGTGGTATATAAAGTGAAGCACCTGCAAAGGTTCCATATGAAGAAAATCGAAAAAAAGATGGATGGCTATTTAGAAGATAAATATCCGGATGAAGACTTTATATTGTCCAGTGATTACAAGATATTTCTTGAAACCATCCGTTTAAAGGAAAAGCTTAAGAGGGGTTCGATTTCAAAGAAAGATGCTGAAAAGAAGTTCCAGGATATTGTGAAGCTTCAAAAGGAAAAGACGTAGGAGGAATGTTTTGTGGGGAAATTACCAAAAACGCCCGAACAGAAAAAATACGAACAGCTGGAAAAACAATATGAAACGAAGAGGCCACTACTTAAAAATGTACTGAAGGCTTTCTTTGTGGGGGGATTCTTCTGCTTAGTCGGTCAGGCAATTACGTATATATTCATTTATTTCTTTAATTTTACTGAGCAGACAGCAGGAAATCCAACTGTTGCCACTATGGTATTTATATCAATGCTTCTTACAGGCTTTGGCGTGTATGATCATATCGGCCAATTCGCAGGAGCGGGTAGTGCTGTCCCTGTGACCGGTTTCGGAAACTCGGTTATATCAGCAGCCATCGAACATAAAACGGAAGGGTATGTCTTGGGTGTAGGCGGTAATATTTTTAAACTGGCTGGTTCCGTAATTGTATTCGGAGTGTTTTCAGCATTCATCGTTGCGTTAATCAAGACAATCTTAATTCAATTGGGGGTGATTTAATGCTTCAGGGTACAAGGTCATGGGTATTCCCAACACATCCGGCCATCCTGTCGACCGGTGTGGTCGGCGGCCCTTTTGAAAAAAAGGGGAACTTAGCAGCCGATTTTGATCAGTTTTACGATGATCTGTGGATGGGACAGGGCACATATGAAAAAGCCAATCGAACTCTCATTGAAGATGCGGTTCAGATTGCGTTGGAAAAACAGTCTCTCCAAAAAAGTGATGTACAGTTTTTCCTTACGGGTGATCTCATTAATCAA
The DNA here is from genome assembly GCF_050270195.1 of Rossellomorea sp. NPDC071047. Classification (NCBI taxonomy): domain Bacteria; kingdom Bacillati; phylum Bacillota; class Bacilli; order Caryophanales; family Bacillaceae; genus Rossellomorea; species Rossellomorea sp. NPDC071047. Next base: position 295,935 of record NZ_JBNNJT010000005.1, read on the forward strand.
ATTACCCCATCAAGCTTTGCTGCGAGGACCAATGGAATCCCATACTTCGGATTATTCGGGGCATGCTCAACATCGATGGAGGGTTTGGCGTTATCTGCGTTCTTGGTGAATTATCAAGGCGCTCAGCATGTGGTGACAGGGGCATCCAGTCATAATTCTGCAACTGAAAGACAATTCCGGTACCCGACTGAGTATGGCGGTCAAAAGCCTCCAACAGCTCAGTGGACTGTAACAGGTGCTGGTTTCGCAGTAATTGGAGAAGGAAAGTCTGTTACAACCCCTACACCGAGAGTTACCTCTGCAACCATCGGCAAGGTGATGGATATGGGATTGAAAGATCCATTTAACATGGGTGGAGCGATGGCACCAGCTGCTGCTGATACGATTGCAGGTCATTTTCAAGATCTGGGGAGAGATCCTTCTTACTACGATTTGATTATTACTGGTGATCTGGCTAAGATCGGCAGGCAGACAGCTATTGAAATGCTGAAAGAAAAGGGGTACAACTTCTCCGATCATCAGTTTAAAGATTGCGGACTACTGATTTATGGAAAAAATCAGCCGGTTCAATCCGGTGCGAGCGGCCCCGGCTGTTCTGCTACAGTCCTGTACGGTCACCTATTAAATGAAATGAAAAAAGGAACATACAAACGCATCTTAGTTGTGGCGACGGGAGCCTTGCTATCCCCGTTGACGTTTCAGCAAGGAGAAACAATACCATGTATTGCTCATGCGGTTTCCATTGAATATATGTAAAAGAAAGGAGGAAACGAAGTGTTAGCGATGTTTTTTTGGGCCTTTACAGTAGGCGGGATTATTTGTGTGATTGGTCAATTACTGTTTGATGTTGCTAAATTAACTCCAGCCCATACACTAAGCTTACTGGTTGTGGCAGGGGCGGTTTTTTCAGGATTTGGATTATACGAGCCTCTCATTGATTTTGCCGGTGCAGGAGCGACCATTCCCATAACAAGTTTTGGTAACGCCCTGGTAAATGGGGCCATGCAGGAATCACAGGAACATGGGATAGTGGGTGTCCTTACGGGGATGTTTGAAGTGACAAGCTCAGGGATCTCGTCGGCAATCATATTCGGTTTCATTGGGGCACTCCTTTTCAAACCTAAAGGATGATAGAGGTGAAGAACGATGCCTGAATACTTAGAGGTGGCGTTACGCAGTATATTTATCTTACTTTCCTTATTTGCAATAACCAAGTTACTTGGGAAGAAACAGCTATCTAAATTGTCTTTTTTTGAATACATTACAGGAATCACGGTTGGGAGCATTGCAGGGACACTTTCCATGGATCTTAGCCTCCCTTTAAGTGAAGGACTGATGAGCATCTTATTATGGTTTTCATTTCCACTCATTTTCTCCTTTCTTTCTCTAAAAAGCGTTCGATTTAGAAGATTTGCCGAGGGGAAACCGACTGTTTTCATAAAGGATGGGAATATTGATGAGAAGGCTTTAAAGAAGGAACAGTATTCCGTTGATGAACTGCTGGAGCAATTGAGAAAGAAAGACGTTTTCAGAGCTGCAGATGTGGAATTTGCTTCATTGGACACAAACGGAGACCTAAGTGTTTTGCTCAAAAGGGAGAAAAGGCCGCTTGTTCGAGAAGATGTATTTAATATCTCACAAAAGTCCACTCCTCCACAAGCAGTCATTTCGGATGGGGAAATAGATGAAGAGGCTCTGCGAGAAGTAGGATTTCCCCTTCCCTGGTTACAAAAAGAGCTGGCCAAAAGACAATTGCAAGTTGAATCCATTTTCCTTGCCCAACTTGACCGCGAAGGAAACCTGACCTTCGACCTCTACAATTGGACAAACACACAATAAATTCTGCAAAAGCCCATACGTAATGTTCTCTCTATACATATGTTATAAGAGACTAAAGGTAAAAGAGAGGTGAAATTATATGTATGGATATGGATACGGTGGCTGTGGATATGGCGGCGGCGGTTATGGCTCAACATTTGTATTGATCGTTGTGCTTTTCATTCTCTTGATTATCGTCGGAGCAAGTTTCTGTTAGAAAGGGGTACAAAAGGCAGAATCCTCATTAGAGAGATTTTGTCTTTTTGTTTTGCTCTTTTTGTAAGGCTCTTGTGGTATAGTTTGTTGCTATTGTAGAGGAGAAGGTAATAGTTGATTTCCGCTCCAGGATGCTCGCTTTCCGCGGGGCTGGCGGTGAGCTTCCTCGGCTGTGCCTCCGGGGTCTCACCTGTCCAGCTATTCCCGCAGGAGTCGAGCATCCTGCAGCGAGAATCAACTTTCTGAGCATGAATCCTAAATCGAAAACAATTTAAACAAGCTTTTTAGCAAACAATCTTATTAAAGGTAAGTAAAGTTTGAATTTCCTTTTAAGGTTTCATTTGTGAGAAAGTCAATAATCCATTGATTTATGAAATAACATAAATTTTTTTACTCCCTTGTTGGTAGTTTGTTTTTCAACAAATGCTCAACATATCTACAATAAGAGCATTCTTGTGTTTGTGTATCTATACTTATAGCAGACAGAATGTAGTAGCACAGAGTGGATTGTAGCGGAAGGCACTTGACTCCTGCGGGAGATAGAGGAAAGGTCGAGACCCCGCAGGGCAAAGCCCGAGGAGGCTTGACTTCCTCCCCGGGGAATCTTGTGCCTGGAGCGGAAAGGAACGGTACATGTTTTCACATTACCACTCATTCAAAAGATGAATATACATTTTTAGAATCTGAGAATAATCTTTGTGAGAGAATCCAAGAAAAGACGAAGATTAATTCTTACCAGACGTACTTCAAAAAAAATCAATTCATAATCACGCTCCTGGGTTTTTCACATATGATGCTTATAGTTAAAAGGAGGCGTGATGGAAATGAATAATAACTTTTTTAAGAATTTAGAGAAGAAGACAGGCGTAAACATGAACGAAGTGTTAGAGCTTGCGAACTCATTACAAAATGCAAACTTCAAAGATGAAGCAACCGTTAGAAGCGTCATTAAACGAGTATCTAAAATTGCCAATAAACCAGTTAACAAGGAAATGGAAAATAAGATTGTACAGTCGATTGTGAATGATGGAAAACAATTAGACTTTGGAACCATCTCAAATATGTTAAATAAGGGGAAGAAATAAAAGTAATAAAAATGAAAGGAGAATGGACATAAAGGTGTGTTCCAACACGTACTTTATGTTAATTCTCCTATTTATTTTTTAACTAGAGTGTAAAAGTGATGAGATTTTTCATCCAGGCAGGGTACATAAAAAAATCTATACAGCCCATAGTATCAATGAAGCCTAAATAAAGTTTAATGTTCTACCCTATAGGGGTAACTATTATCAAGGAGGTAATGAAAAATGGGATACATTGCTCCAATTCCTCACCATCAGTATAAACAGTATCAGGAACGAGAAATAAAAGTTGAAAAACATCCATTTACCTTTCTCCCCGTGCAACCTGTAAAGCCCATGAAAAATAAAACTCAAGCACATAATGAAGAAACAGAATCGTCCTATCATGTACTTCAATCAAATCAACGCAAAGCTTCATATCACGCACTCTCTAAACGATCCATCCCAACAACATTATTAGCCCGGTTAACAGGAAAAGGAAAGCACTTTAACGAATATGTATAAAGAAGTTTAAGGGGCTTTTTTTAGTCACTTTGAAAGATCCCAAAAGGTGCATTCCTTATGGGATCTTTTAATTAATTGATGATATCTGGCCACATACATATTTGGAGGTAATCACTTGAAATTACAAAAACTTTCAGAGCGTTGCTATGCATTTACAGGGAGCGTTAACATTGGGTACTGCATGAAAGATGGGAAGGGTCTTCTTATTGACAGTGGTTTGGATGATTCTGCCATGAAGAAAGTGATCAAAATCCTTTCCAATGAAGGACTGCCATTGGATTTTTGTGTCATCACCCACGCCCACGCAGATCATTTTGGTGGAGCTCACTTCCTGAAGAAAAAACAAGGGACTCCATTGTTTGCTCCAAAACTTGAAAAAGCGATCATGGAGAATTCGATCCTGGAACCGATTTATCTATTTAATGGAGCTAATCCCATAAATGATTTGAGAAATAAGTTTCTTGAAGGACAATCAGTGGTCATTGATGATGAGTTGAAGATTGGTGAAAATAGCATTGGACCTTTTACTTTTGGAGCGATTGACTTACCGGGTCATTCTTATGGTCAGGTAGGTTTGCTTGTTGATGATGTTTTATTTGCAGCTGACAGTTATTTTGGCAGGGATACGTTGGAAAAGCATGTCATTCCATTTATCATTGATGCGGATCAAACACTGGATTCATTAGAAAAACTCCTTCACATATCATGCAAAGGAGCAATTCCGGGTCACGGGGACTATGAAGAAAACTTTGTTCGAACAGTGCAGGTGAATATCGATCTTCATCAAGAACGGATCAATTCTCTCTTAACACTAATAAATGATAGTAAAGAGGGCATTTCTTTTGAAAAGATCACAAAAGATTATTTGAATTTACACAAAATAGCTGTATCAAATGTAGGGCAATGGCTTTTGTTCAGAACATCGGTAACAGCTTATCTTACCAGTCTCGAACGAGGGAAACTCCTATCGTTCACGATTAGAAACAATGAACTCATCATTCAGCCCCATTAATACCCTTGTACTAACAGGCTTTCTCCTTCTTCCCATTCAGCATACATAACGTCCTTGGAGGAGAGGAAGCCTTGTTTTTTTATTTCGCTTAAAAGCCAATCTTCTCTTTGTTCGGCCAGCTTTAAATTATCGTAAACGATTTCTCCATCCACAATTAAAGAAAGTGGGAGAGAAGCATTTTTTGCCGGTATATTTAGGTCTTGACGCTGTACGATTTCATATAGCGGTTTTCTAATGACACTCAGAGTACCATCAGACTCCAAAAGGGCAAATTCACATTCCCTCACTGAGAAAATATCTTTTGCACGAAGCAGATGCTGAAGTTGATTCAAATCTAAGTGATTTTTCTTAAGCTCATCAAAATTGATCTTTCCTTTATTAATGATTAAGGCAGGCGTGCCTTCCAGCATATGACGGAACCGTCGGGATTTCTGGGTAAAATACTCTGTGAAAAAAATCAAACTCCCCCAGATAAAAATGGCAGCAAGAATTGGAAGCACAGTAATCTTTCCATCATAAAGGGAGTTCCCAACAAGTTCACCAAGAATTAATGCTGAAATGAAATCAAAGGCAGATATTTGAGTGATTTGAGTTTTACCAAGTATTTTTGTAAGAATCAATAAGGCAAAATATCCTACGATTAACTCGATGGCAATCGATGCGATTTCCATAAGGATCCCCCTTCCCATACACTTTCCCATTATCGACGAGTTGATATTGTAATATACTTCTTAATATGATTTGCGATAAGCAAAAAAAAGGAACAAGTAATTAAGCAGTTCTGCTTAATTACTTGTTCCTTTTAAATATCCTTCTTCATTGTTTTATGAGGGATTCCCGCGTCCAGAAACTCATCAGACGTAACCTCGTATCCTAAGCCTTCATAAAAAGGGATGGCATATGTCTGAGCATTTAATTTTAATTGGGATAAGTGCTCTTGCTTCGCATATTTTTCAATGGAAAGCATGATCTCACGCCCTGCTCCTTTTCCCCTGACGGATTCTAGAACGCATATTCTTTCAATTTTACCAAGTCCATCAAGAATACGGAAACGGCCGGCACCTACAGCGTGTGTTTGGTCGTAAAGGACAAAATGAGTGGAATCGTTTTCGAATTCATCGATTTCTTCCTGGAGTGGAACCTTTTGTTCTTCCACAAACACTGTCTTCCTTATGTTGAATACCTCTTGGATCTGATCTTCTGTTTTTGCAACTTCGACCTTCAACTCTTACTCTTCCTTTCCTAAACGGAAGGTTTCGTAAACTGTCCAAGAGCCGTTTTCTAATTGATACAACAAGTGGAATCGGTCAATGGTTTCTTCATGATCGATGCCCAGCATACGCAGTGATCCAAAAATATCCGAGTGCTCATCATTCGAAAGCTTTTGAGCGACAGTAATGTGAGGAACGAAAGCGAATTCCGGCTCGTCACCCATGAAGCTTTGACTATGCATGTCATCGTGCAACCCTTGCAGTTCAGGAGTGGAGTTCACCTTGAAATAGATTACATTGTTCACAGGCTGAAAAGAACTTACTTTGTACACTTTTAAATTGAAGGGATCGTATTTCTTTGAAATAACATTTAATTTATTGGCTATATCTTTGATTTGATCATCGTCTGCACTAAAGACATTCTTTAATGTCAAATGTGGTGGAACCAATGCATAATGAGGATCATAACGTTTCCTATAAGAGTTTGCGATATCCTGCAGCTTTTTCGATGGGAAAATGACTATACCATAATTCATTTTCTTCAATCCTCCTCTATTTAACTATCTTTGTATTATGTATAGTATAGCAAATATTTCAAAAATTTAATATAGGGCGAACGGATAGGATCTCCTAATATCAAAGTGATGTCAGCAGCTCCCATTCATTTAAAGTGAGGCAAGGGTGGTCCCTTGCCTAATCGGGGTTTAGCCAAACATCATCTTCAAAGCGCGTCTCAAATCCGGTTGCCAATATTTCCACGTATGATCTCCGTCGAACTCATCGTAAAAGGAAGAAAATCTTTTTTGATCGAATGTCTCGTGAAGCTTACGGTTTGGCTTTAAGAAGTCTTTTACTTTGCCGTCCGTCGTTTTTACCTCTGTTTCCTGTTTCCCGATGATATGGTAAATGCTTAACAAATGGGGTTGTGAGAAGTTTTCTACGGCTTCCAACACTTTCTCGTTTACGAAAGGTGACTGAAGGAGAACCTTGCCAAATGTATTAGGGTATTTTAATGCAGTCATCAATGAGACTGTCGCTCCTAATGAATCACCAACCAGGGCACGTCCCATTCCCATATGATATGTTGGGTAATGTTCGTCCAGGTACGGGACCAATTCGTGTGCTAAAAAGCGAATGTAAGCATCATTTTCTTCACCATGTGGATGGTATTTTCTTCTTCGGTCCTCAACATCTTTGTATGGAACTCCCACGATAATCATGTTTTCTATTTCCCTATTTTCGAGAAGTTCATCAGCCAGGCGAGGTATTCTTCCTAGCTGGAAATAGTCCTTACCATCCTGGGTGATCAGTAGAGAATATTTATAGAGGGGAGAAAAAGTAGCCGGCAGGTATACGAGCATCTTAATCTCTTCATTCAGTTCTTTACTATAGAGGTTTAATTCGGTTACAGTTCCTCTTGCGGTTGTCATGACGATAGCCTCCTATAATCAGTGTTAACGTTTACAGAAAGATTGTATCATATTCTCCCTGATAATTCCCTAAAGCGGATTGCAATACGAAAATTCAAAAGAATGGTATAATTCATGTAAGTTTATGGACTGTCCAGAAAGGGGTATCTCAATGAATAAACCTGTACATTCAAGGGATGTTACGAAAGCTGCATTACAGAGGCTGAAAGATAGAGGCGTAACAATAGAAGATATTGCTGAAATCGTCTATGAAATGCAGTATCCATATAATCATGAGTTAAATATGGAAGATTGTATCGAGAGTGTGAAGAAAGTGTTGTTAAAAAGAGAGATTCAGCATGCGATTCTTGTAGGGGTAGAATTGGATCAACTTGCTGAAGAGAAGAAGCTCTCCGAACCACTCCAATCGATTGTAGAATCAGATGAAGGGTTGTTTGGAGTAGATGAGACCATTGCTTTAGGTGCAGCATTAGGATATGGAAGCATCGCTGTTACCACTTTTGGTCATCTGGATAAAAATAAAATCGGCATCATCCGTGACCTCGATACGAAGAACGGGGAGGGTGTTCATACCTTTTTAGATGATATCGTCGCCAGCATTGCGGCAAATGCTTCTTCGCGAATTGCTCATAGCATACGGGACCGTGAAGAAAATATTTCAGAAGAAGATAAGATGAAATTTGAGGATGAGGAATTGATAGGCTAGACCATTTCTGATATATAACAGATGGACTGAAGGGGGAATGATTCCTTTTCAGTCTTTTTACTGTGGACAAACATGCGCAGGGGAGGAAAAATGAATGGTGAAATGTAACCGCTTTATACATTATGTATACATTTGTAAAATAATTGACATGACAAGAACAAGCCGCACAACAGATTTCAATCAGAATGTAGGAGCTGTATAAGGGGTTTTTTATAAAAATTGTTAAAATTTTATGTATTTGATTTGACAAGATTGTTACAGACTGTGTTACAATTATTTCGGTAAAGTAGAAATTTAATAGGGGGAATTAGAATATGAAAAAACGCAGTTTTTATCTAAGCACTGCACTACTTCTAGTTCTATCAGTCATTCTTGCTGCATGTGGCGGCGGGTCAGGCGGAGGATCATCTGAGGGTGAAGGTAACAAAGAGGTTGACTTCATCGGGATTGCTACAGGTGGAACAGGGGGTACATATTACCCGTTAGGCGGAACATTCGCTAAGATCATTGAAGATGAAACAGGAATCAAATCCTCGGCTTCAACTTCAGGGGCATCGGCTGAAAATATGGCGGCCATTAAAGATGGTAAAACTGAAATCGCTTTTACACAAACCGATATCGCATCTTATGCATCTGAAGGAACTGAAATGTTCAGCGATAATAAAGTAGAAAACGCAAGAGGGATTGCCACTCTATATCCTGAAACGATTCAAATCGTAACAACAAAAGACTCTGGTATCAAATCCGTTGAAGATCTGAAAGGGAAAGTTGTTTCTGTCGGTGAAGCCGGATCTGGAACTTTACTGAACGCAAAACAAATCCTTGAGGTCCACGGAATTGCCTTAGAAGATTTAGAAGCCCGTAATCTATCATTCGATGATTCAACCACTGGTATCCAGGATGGTACAATCGATGCGGCATTCATTACTTCAGGTACTCCAACAGGAGCGGTTGAAGGATTGGCCGCAACGGAAGATATCACAATCGTACCGGTTGAATCAGGGAAAATCAGTGAGCTGATCGAGAAATATCCATACTACTCCGAGGATGAAATTCCTTCAGGTACGTATAGTAAAGTCGATGAGGCGGTTACAACGGTTGCGGTTCGTGCAATGTTAGTAACAAATGCTGATATTTCCGAAGATGTAATCTATGATGTTACAAAAGCCATTTTTGAAAACACAGATGCAATCACTCATGCCAAAGGTGAGTTAATCAAGGCTGAAGATGGACTTAAGGGTATGGGGATTGAATTACATCCTGGTGCGAAGAAATACTTTGATGAAAAAGGCGTTTCAATGGAATAGATCCACACCAGTAGATGGACGAAGGGATAGGCCGCGTAAAACGGTCTATTCTTTTGTTTTGGTATAAGCTAAAAAATGTAATGTACAGCAGTAATAAATGGAATGGTGGGGAATTTGTTATGAAGAAAATTTCATTCATAGGAACAATTCTCATTATTCTTGTTCTTTTACTCATCATCTTTATTCCCTTTCAAACATACCTGGTAATCGAACCGAGGAGTACTGAGGGTGATCCTGTCCTTTTCAGACTTCCTGAAGATCGTACATTTTCGGTTCGTTACACTCATTCTATTCATCTCTCAGAGGTAGAAGAGTTTTATCGCCAATCTACAAACCACATTCAACAGACAAGCCTGCTTTATGAGGATACTGCAATAGGTATGCCTGCAAATGCAGAAGGAAATGAATCCTTCGAGATGACTGATGAGGGAAAATACTTAATTTCAAATATGAATAAAGTGTTCCCGTACATTGATATTCGCATCGGACAAGTGATCGCCAATCATCGTCTCGTATTGGATGGTAAAGTCTATCCTCTAGCTGACTATTTCGATAAAGGCTCTGTCGTTCGAATGCATGTAAAGAAACAAACACTATATGATCTGTGGAAAGGAGTGACCGTTGTTGGAAAAAGATAAAGAATTCGAATCATTAACCTCCGAACAACAACAAGAATTATTAGAAAAATATGACCCTGAATCATCGACGCGAAAGCTTCATCATGGTCTGTTTAAATGGGTGATTTTCTATGGCCTTTTAGCATTTTCATTATTTCAATTAGTCGCATCGATCTTTCAATTCATCCCTAGACAATTATTATTATCCATTCATTTAGGGTTTGCTTTGTCACTTGTCTTTCTTCTTTTCCCTGCCAGGAAAAAGAATCTGCGAAAAGATAAAGTGGCATGGTATGACGTCGTTCTCTCTGTCATATCTGTAGGAATTGGTGCATACTGGCCGATTATGCAAGATGACATTGTCAGCAGAGTCGGAATCATGACATCACTCGATTTTTATGTTGGTTTTGCTGCGATGATCTTAGTATTGGAGGCAACCCGTCGTGCAGTCGGTCTACCCATAACGATTATCGCCTCTACTTTCATTCTCTATATGTATTATGGACGGCTGATGCCTGGATTCCTTGCGCACAGGGGATATGATTGGGACGATATCGTTAAGACGATGTTCTTTACCAGTGAAGGGATTCTTGGAACGCCACTGTATGTTTCAGCCACCTTCATCTTCCTATTCTTATTATTCGGGGCCTTCCTCGTTAAAACAGGCGTAGGGCAATATTTTAATGATTTAGCTGTTGCCATTGCCGGTAAACGCACTGGTGGTCCTGCTAAGGTTGCAATCTTCTCGAGTGCCCTGCAAGGAACGATCAGTGGGAGTTCCGTTGCGAACGTTGTAACATCCGGTTCTTTTACGATTCCAATGATGAAAAAGCTTGGCTATCGTAAGGAGTTTGCAGGTGGAGTAGAGGCAGCAGCCTCAACGGGTGGTCAGTTGATGCCGCCAATCATGGGAGCTGCAGCATTCTTAATGGTTGAATTCATCGGCGGGATCTCTTATTGGGATATCGCAAAGGCTGCAACCATTCCTGCTCTTTTGTATTTTACAGGAATTTGGATAATGACTCATTTTGAAGCGAAGCGAATCGGTCTTCGCGGCCTTTCGGACGAAGAAATGCCTAATCGTAAAGAAGTTTTAAAGAAAATTTACTTATTAATGCCGATCCTTACGGTCATTATTTTATTAGTCAGCGGTATGAGTGTTATGCGTGCAGCACTTTGGTCAATTGTAGCTACGGTCGTGATTAGCGCGATTCGAAAAGAGACAAGGATTGGCTTTAAGGATGCAGTCGACGCACTAGTAGACGGTGCACGTACTGCGCTTTCCGTAGCTGTAGCCACTGCGGCTGCAGGGATGATAGTCGGCGTAGTGACGAAAACGGGATTAGGGCTGACACTTGCGAATGGTTTAGTTGACCTGGCTGCTGATCTAACAAATTCATCAGAAGGTAAATTAATCCTGACCCTGGTATTTACTATGATTGCATCGATTGTATTAGGTATGGGATCACCGACGACGGCCAACTATGTAATCACGTCTACAATTGCAGCTCCGGCGATCATCCTGTTAGGTGCACCTGAGTTAGCGGCTCACTTATTTGTCTTTTACTTTGGTATCATTGCAGATATCACGCCACCCGTGGCTCTTGCAGCATTTGCCGCCGCCGGGGTGTCAGGGGGAGAGCCGATACGGACAGGGGTCAATTCTGCCAAGTTAGCGATTGCTGCCTTTATTATTCCGTATATGTTCGTCCTGTCTCCTGAGTTGCTGATGATTGATACCACCATCCCGAGATTATTATGGGTTGTCTTTACGGCAATAACCGGAATGATGGCCATAGGGGCTGGGATGATTGGGTATTGGTATAGAAGAGTGTATGTAATTGAACGTTTCCTTTGTGTAGCAGCCGGTTTAATGCTGATCTATCCGGAGGGAAGCACAGATATCATTGGTTTAGTACTGTTTGCTGTTATGCTCGCTTTACAATTCTTCATCAAAAGAGAAGACAAAACACCTAAAAAAGCAACAGCATAAACAAAGATACGTGAGGATGACCCTTAATTAGGTCAGCCTCACGTATTTTAGTTTCCAATCAGGATATGGTTCGTTTCTTATAAGGAAGAAGGGGATAAGCGGCCAAAATATCATGTAGTCTGAATCTGCGGAAATCTTTTCGTAATAAGCAATAGGCCAGAATAATATCCCCATCGATTTTTTTAACTATGATCTTTCTCTTCGTACAAATGGACTCAGGAGTCATATAGATGATTTCAATGGGACGTTGGTTCTTGAATGAGCGCTTTAATACCGTATTCATTTGTGAGCTCCTCTCCTGGAAGTATACTCACAGTATATGCGAACAAATGTTCTTTTATACATGGATTCCCAAAAATAAAGGTATAGAACAAAAAATGATTGACATTTTTCCCATCATGACTATAATTTAATATATACCTTTCATTGCGACTTGTTAGCTCAGTGGGAGAGCACTTCCTTGACAGGGAAGGGGTCGTGGGTTCGAATCCCTCACAGGTCATACATAAAGAAAGCCTGCACCTTATAAATTAGGTGCAGGCTTTTTTCTTTTATATGTAGATCAATCTTTATAAAGGATTCTCAGAGTTAAACCGCCTGCCCCGGTGAAAGCGAGCATCCTGTAGCGGAAATCAACTACTACTTTCTTCTTAAGATAGCCACAAAAGTTGTGAAAAGAGCCAAGTAAAAAGGACTCTGTTGGAATTTACGTAAGAGTCCTTGCCAAATCATATCAGGATATGATCACTTCTTTTTAGTTGACTTCTAATTCTTCCTCAAAATAAAACGTGCCAGGATGTTCTTTTACGATATAAGAGAACCGCTTCATATTTTTAACGTATTGCCATTTCAATATTGTCACTGTTTCGCCAGTTTCCTTTATCGTAACCATTGCGCCATTACTAAAACGATTTTTTGTGGATTTCATTGGGCACTCCCTTTCATCTTCTCTCATTATACCACAGTTTACCCTTCATTTTAGAGTCCCATTAGTGATAAATCTTGATAAATATAATGGTAGCGCTTTAACAGGCAATAGGTAGTAATCATTAACATATCAAGAGAACGTTTGATGAGGGGTAAGGTTGTGTCAGAGGTCTGACTTTAAAAACTTCTCCTTGAAGAACTTGCTTATTTGTTTCAATACTGTTATTCTATAGAAGAATTATTTTTGTCCGGTATACGAGGGAAGAACAAGATTTGATTTTTCACCTGATATCGCAAGAATAGTAATACATTGTGTGTAAAGCACTTTAGGAGGCAACAAACATGGAAAATGGTAAAGTAAAATGGTTTAACGCAGAAAAAGGTTTCGGATTCATCGAAGTAGAAGGTGGAGACGACGTATTCGTACACTTCTCAGCGATCCAAGGTGAAGGTTTCAAATCTCTTGACGAAGGTCAAGAAGTATCTTTCGACGTTGAACAAGGTGCTCGTGGACCACAAGCAGCTAACGTACGTAAAGCATAATCTGACTTTACAACTCCAAAAACAGACTCATTCGTGAGTCTGTTTTTTTTTATGTGGATATTTAATTTACCTGGGACTATTTGGAAATTAACGGACGTCTTTCCAATATGTTCGAATGAAGAAGGCCGCTATAAAAAGCAGCCTTTCCATTCATATAATTTACTTTCCTAAATCTTTCTTGGTCACTTCACTGCGAATATTGAGTTCTTTCGAGAATTCAGTATCGCTTTTTTTGTTGTTTGGGTATTTGTTTTTTCGTTCGCGATTATCATTTTTATTAGTCATCGTTATTTCCTCCTGGTTGTAAAAGGTTTTTACATTCTTATTCTTAACAAGGGAAGCTTCGTTATCCTTGGTAAGTAAGGGAAGAGAGTTTTGAGTAGACAGAATTTTAAAAACATTATATCTTTTTCCTCCGTACAACGCTAAAATTAAAGTATATGAGTGGAGGGATTTATCGTGGAAATGAAAGATATAGTCGCATTGGTGACAGGTGGTGCATCCGGACTGGGGGAAGCTACAGTAAGGAGGATTATCGAGGAAGGCGGGAAGGCGTATATACTGGATCTCAATGAAGAGAGAGCAGCTTCTTTGAAAGAGGAGTATGGAGATTCCATTGGCTTTTATAAAACAGACGTTACAAAGGAAGATCAGGTGTTAGAAGCAATGGAGAGATCGATACAGGCTTTTGGCGGTTTTAATACTGTAGTGAATTGTGCCGGGATAGCTCTTCCGGGAAAAGTGGTAGGTAGAAAAGGGATTCACTCTCTTGAACGATTTTCGAAGGTAATAGAGATTAACTTAATTGGTACGTTCAATGTGATACGCTTGGCTGCAGATAAGATGATAGGCAATACACCAAATGACCACGGCGAAAGAGGGGTCATCGTAAATACAGCTTCTGTTGCTGCATTTGATGGACAGATCGGTCAAGCTGCTTATAGTGCATCTAAAGGTGGAGTGGTCGGGATGACTCTTCCGATTGCCAGGGAGCTTGCAAAGGATGGTATAAGGGTCATGTCCATTGCTCCTGGGTTATTTCATACCCCGATGTTTGACACACTTCCTGATGAAGCAAGAAATTCGCTTGGGAAGATGGTGCCCTTTCCACCAAGGCTCGGTCACCCATCAGAATATGCTCAATTAGTGAAGAGTATACTCGAGAATCCAATGCTGAACGGTGAAACGATCCGATTAGACGGTGCAATTAGAATGCAGCCTAAGTAAGTGGTTGAAGCTGATGAAAAGGTTTGCTTAATAAATGAATGCATGTTCATTCATTACAGGAATATGAGAACGTTTAATAAAAATTCATCACTTTGTTAGGAGGTCGAGTACGTATGAAACATCATTATTTAACGGAGGATCATAGCATATTCAGGCAGGCGCTTCGGAAATTTTTACAAAAAGAGGCTTATCCTTTCTATGATGATTGGGAGAAAAACAGGATGGTTCCAAGGGCCTTTTGGACGAAGATGGGGGAGCAGGGATTTCTTTGTCCGGATCTTGACGAAGTGTACGGTGGAAGCGGGGTGGATTGGGGATTTTCCGTGATTATCAATGAAGAATTGGAACGGGTAGGCTCTGGTTTGATCGGGATAGGATTGCATAATGACATTGTGGTCCCTTATATTTCTGAATATGGAAGTGAGGAACAGAAAAAAAAGTGGCTACCCGCATGCACAAGTGGAAAAATGATTACGGCCATTGCCATGACGGAACCTGGTACAGGATCTGATTTAGCCGGGATTAAAACGACGGCTAAGCTTGAGGGGGACCACTATATTGTGAATGGTCAGAAGACCTTCATCACAAATGGGATTCAAGGTGATTTAGTGATTGTTGCATGTAAAACAGATACGACCATCAGCCCGCCTCACAAAGGGATCAGTTTGTTGGCCATCGAAAGGGATGCACCCGGTTTCTCCAGGGGAAGGAAGCTTGATAAAGTTGGTTTGCATTGTCAGGATACAGCCGAGCTGATCTTTGAAGATTGCAAGGTGCCGAAAGATAATTTGATTGGGGAAGAGGGCAAAGGATTTCAATACTTGATGAATAAGCTCCAACAAGAACGTCTTATCGTGGCGATTGCTGCTCAGACTGCTTCAGAAGAAATGTTTTCTCTCACGCTGGATTATGTGAAAAGCCGTGAAGCGTTCGGGAAGGCGATTGGCGGATTTCAGAATACACAATTTAAGATGGCGGAAATGGCGACGGATATTGAGATGGGCAGGGCATTCCTCGATGGTTTGATCGCCGAACATATGGATGGGAAGGATGTCGTGACGAAGGTTTCCATGGCCAAATATAGATTGACTGAAAGGGCAAGGGAAATCGCCACTGAATGCATGCAGCTTCACGGTGGATATGGCTACATGGAAGAGTATCAAATCGCGAGAAGATACAGGGATATTCCAGTTGCCAGTATATATGCAGGGACAAATGAGATCATGAAGGTGATCATAGCGAAAAATCTTGGATTATAGAAAGGAAGAGCAGGATGAGAGAGGTTGTTATCGTTGAAGGGATACGATCTGCGGTTGGGAGACGAAAGGGTTCGTTGAAAGATATGAGGCCTGATGATTTAGCAGGGGAAGTGCTGAAAGGGTTAGTGGAAAGAGCAGGGATTGACCCTGTGCTTATAGATGATGTCATATTAGGGTGTGTTACTCAATCAGGTGAGCAGGCTGGAGACATTGCCAGGGTGGCTGCCTTGATCGCCGGTTTTCCAATCGAAGTACCTGGTACGACAATCGACAGACAATGCGGCTCGAGCCAGCAGGCTGTCCACTTTGCATCACAAGCAATTCTTTCCGGTGACATGGATATCGTGATCGCCGGCGGGGTTGAGAATATGTCAAGAACTCCAATCGGTTCAAACTATCAGGGGTCTCCCTTTAGTGAAAAGCTTAGAGGCAAGCATGAAATCATCCACCAGGGTTTATCTGCAGAACGGATTGCTGAGGAATACGGATTCAGTCGTGAAGATCTTGATCAGTTCGCCTACTCCAGTCATCAAAAGGCGTTAAAGGCTCAAGAGGCTGGTTATTTCGACCGGGAAATTTATGAGGTGACAGTTAACGGTCCGGACAGTACTGTAATCCCGTTTTCTAAAGACGAAGGTCCAAGAAAGGAAACGTCACTGGAGATGCTTTCAAATTTAAAACCTGCATTTAAAGAAGATGGTATCATTCATGCAGGTAATGCAAGCCAAATTAGTGATGGGGCTGCGGCACTTCTATTAATGACACGGGAAAAGGCTGAAGAATTAGGGTTGAAGGCTAGATTTAAGGTTCATACCCGCGTGGTGGTCGGATCCGATCCTACCCTCATGTTAACCGGACCTATACCTGCAACGAAGAAAGTCCTGGATAAAGCAGGATTATCATTGTCAGATATTGATGTTTTCGAAGTGAATGAAGCATTCGCACCTGTTGCTCTTGCCTGGTTGAAAGTGGTAGGAGCCGACCCTTCCAAACTGAATCCAAACGGGGGGGCGATTGCCCTGGGGCATCCATTAGGAGCGAGTGGGGCACGTATCATGGTAAGCATGATGCATGAATTGGAGCGTTCTGGAGGAAGATACGGCCTTCAAACGATGTGCGAAGGCCATGGGATGGCAAATGCAACAATCATTGAAAGACTGGAAGCATAAGTAGAATAAAGTTGCTCATCCCTGTCACAATCCTATTGCCACCCGTGTTATAGTAAAGAAGTGGTAACAGATCATAGGCAAATGGGTGAGAAAAGATGAAACACTTGTGTGAAAAAGTCATTGAATTCAGGGATGAAAGAAATTGGGATGCCAATCATAATGAAAAGGATCTTGCCATTTCCATTTCATTAGAAGCAAATGAACTCCTGGAAAATTTCCAATGGAAAACAAGCCGGGAAGCAGTGGAAGCGACACGTCAAAATATTAAAGAAGAAATGGCTGATGTCCTGATTTATTTAGTTCAGCTGGCTGATAAAATGGATATCGACCTAGAAGAAGAAGTATATGAGAAATTGGAAAAGAATGCACTGAAGTATCCGAAATAAAGATTAGGGACGGGCCACTCGAAAAGGTCCGTCCCTTACTTTGCTCATAATCATCAGGAGATTCTGAAAAAATGGTGGATGTCCCTTACCCCACATTTAATGGCTATATTTTCTTAATGGAAATCGCGTCACGCATTTTTTGCAGGGAGGCTTTGGACAGATCTTTTCTTTTCATCATGGTATTGACATAGAGGGCATCCACGATAGTTAGCTGACTGATTCTTGATGCAAGTGCTTCAGATCGAAATTCGGTTTCCTTAGATACCGTAAAAAGAGGAATGTCGACCCCGTTGCTCAGAGGGGATTTGGCAAAGTGAGTAATGGCAATGGTCGTTACCCGATTCTTCTTGGCTACGTCTAACACTTCCAATAGATCTTTGTTCGCTCCTGAATGTGAGATAAAGACGATTGCATCAGCATCGGTCAATTGGGAAGCGGAGATCAGCTGCATATGGGGGTCGTTGTACGCCGTAGTGCTCATGCCTGTTCTGAGGAACTTATGATGAGCATCCATGGCAACAAACCCCGATCCACCCGTACCATAAAATTCTATTCTTCTGGCACTTATCATTCCTTGAATAGCTTTCGTAAACATTTCTTCGTTCAGCATGCTTAAAGAATCCTCTAATGTTCTGATATTGGACCGGAACACTTTTTGGGCAATAACACCCTCGGAGTCTCCTTCATTGATTGTTTCATGAATATCTTTTATAGGGGTCACCAGGTCGGATGCAAGAGAAATCTTCATGGCCTGGTAGCCTTTAAAGCCCAACCGTTTGCAGAATCGGAAGACTGTAGCATCTGCAACGTTCAGTTCTTCTGCTACACCACTGATGGTGGAGTGGATAATTTTTTCTGGATTAGCAATAATAAAATCTGCAATCACCTTTTCTTTTTCACTGAATTGAGAGTATTGAGATCGGATTCGAGGGAAGCAATGCTGTACCTTTTCCTCTTTCATGCAGGGTAAACCTCCTTTAAGCGAAATCTTCATGAAAATAATTTTAACCTACTTCTTGAAATAAAAAAATATTATTTCATAAAAATCCACCACGGAAAATTATTTCGTATTATAATATATACGGTGAAAATATAATTATTCGTAGTGAAAGGAATGATACATATATGAAAAAACAACAAATAGGGGTTGCAGGTGTCGGAGTGATGGGGAAAAGTCTGGCTTTGAATTTTGAAAGCAGAGGCTATTCCGTTTCCATCTATGATGTGTCTGATGAGAAGGTAAGAGAAGTTCTTGAAGAACATCCAGAGAAGAAAATGGTCGGTACTCATGATGTAAAAGAGTTCGTCCAGTCATTAGAAACACCACGGAAAATATTGATTATGGTTCCAGCCGGTAATATTACCGATAAAGCGATCGAATCATTGCTTCCTCATTTAGATAAGGGAGATATTCTGATTGATGGAGGAAACACATACTTTGAAGATACGATTCGCCGCAATAAGGAACTTGGTGAAAAAGGTATCAACTTCATCGGTGCAGGTGTCTCAGGCGGAGAGGAAGGCGCTTTATACGGTCCTGCTATCATGCCGAGCGGTCAGAAGGATGCATACGATTTAGTCGAGCCTTTCCTGACAGCGATTGCGGCCAAGGTAAAAGGAGATGCGTGCAGTACATATATCGGTCCGGATGGATCTGGGCATTATGTAAAAATGGTCCACAATGGAATTGAGTACAGTGATATGCAGCTTATCTGTGAAGCGTATTATCTTATGAAAAATGTATTGGGTTTAAGCGCAACAGAGCTGCATGAGATATTCAAAGAATGGAACGCGGGGGAGCTCGACAGCTACCTGATTGAAATTACCGCGGATATTTTCACAAAGGTGGATGAAGAAACAGGGAAGCCTCTTGTTGACGTAATTCTGGATACAGCAGGGCAAAAGGGAACTGGGAAATGGACGAGTATTTCTGCACTGGAATTAGGTGTACCTTTGTCCATCATCACTGAATCTGTGTTTGCCCGTTTCATCTCTGCCATGAAGGAAGAAAGAGTGAAGGCGAGTAAAATCTTAAGAGGACCAAGAAATAAGGAGTTCTCCGGTAGCAAAGAAGAGTTTATCGAAATGATTCGTAAAGCCTTATATTTAAGCAAAATTTGTTCATATGCACAGGGTTTCGCCCAGCTTCAATCTGCTTCGGATGAGTATAACTGGAACCTGAAGCCCGGCGAGATTTCCATGATCTTCAGAGGTGGATGCATCATACGTGCAGGCTTCCTGGAAGAAATCAAGAAAGCCTATGATCGTGAACCGGGATTAACGAATTTACTGCTTGATCCGTATTTCAAGGAAATCGTTGAAAACTATCAGGAGGAAGCGAGGGAAGTGGTGGCTACAGCCATTAAATTAGGTATCCCTGTACCTGGTCTTGCGAGTGCTTTAGCATATTATGACAGCTATCGCTCTGAGTCACTGCCAGCCAATCTTCTGCAAGCTCAACGTGATTATTTTGGAGCTCATACGTATCAGCGTGTGGATAAAGAAGGAACATTCCATACGGACTGGTTATCTAAATAAGAAGAAAGCCCTGTGGGATTCCCACAGGGCTTTTGATTAACGTTTTATTCTTTGCTTGATGAGTCATCTTTCGTATGATGCTTATTTTTCTCGTCCCGCTGCTCTTTTTTTAAGTCATCGAGGGGAATTGGATCCACATTTTGCTCACTTTCATGCTGATCGAGAATGCCGTCATGATCTTTATTGATTTGCTCAGGATTGTCATTTGTCCTTTTCGTCATTATCTTTCATCCTCCCTTAATAAGTCCTTGTAGTACCATACCCTTCGTGAGCCGAGAAAAACATAGAGGGGGAATAGAACATAAGAAAGCCACCTATCTGTGCAGGTGGCTTTCTTTAGTGGAGCTTTAGATTTTCACATCAACTTTAGCATTTTTCTTTAAATCTTCTACGTGCTTAACAAGTTTTTCTTGTTTTTTCTGTTGCTCTAACTGAGTCTTGATTTGAGGTTTAACTTCTTCAAATTTTGGAGCATCTTTTGATTCACCCTGACCTTGCTGACTTGCGTACTGATCGTAAAACTTCTTCATTTCATCTTCAGAAACTTCTTCTACTTTGATTTCTTTTTCAACGTAGTTTGTGTATTTGATATTTTCAGCGATTTGAGCTTTTAACTCGTCCATTGTGAATCCGGCTTTTTTCATTGCGTCTTCAAACTTCTTTTCATCACCGTACTGCTTTTTAACTTCTTCCAGTTGTTTATTGATTTCATCTTCAGATGCTTTGTAGCCTTTTTCATCGGCCTGTTGCATAAGGAGTGTTTGTCCGACCAGGCTATCAATAGTTTGTTCTTTGATTTTCTTTGCTGCATCTTTACTTGTCGGGTCTTGTCCCATCTGTTGATATTGCATTTGTGATTGAGTCAATACGTTATTGAAATCCTCACCTTTAATTTTTTCGTCGTTTACAATAGCAACGATCTTATCTTTTTCAATCTTTTGTTCATCCATTTTCTTTTGCATTTCTTCCATTTGCTTCGCTTGCTCTTCCTGAGCCTTTCCATCGCTTTTCTCTTCTGTTTTCGCTTTATCGTCAGCTTGTTTTTGGCTCTCCTCGTTCGAACCGCAAGCGGCTAGTCCAATCGTTAATAATGTCAATAGTAAAGTCGTTAATAATTTTTTCATAATAGACCCCTTTCAGAAGTAAGGTGTGATTTCGAAAAAAATCACTTAATGCGCATTTTAAAGGAAAAGCCCGTAAAAAGAAAGTATTTAAGCCGAAAAGTATAGATTGTAATGAGGTTGAAATACAGCGGGTTACTAATATGGTCCCTCTTTCACTGTAATGTATGCGATTACATCCGACTTTCAACTGCGGGGCTGAAATGAAAATGAAAGAAGACTTTCTTTTGGATGCTAAAAAAAAGAGACTGCTTAAATCGAGTTCTTTTCCTCCATTTAAACAGCCTATAAAAAAATATTGGGGACCAAAGAATACTGTCAAACAACCTTCTATTTGAATTATAGAGAGTGGCTACATTTTCTTCAACTAACATTTAGGAAGGTGTCGGCTGACTAGTGTCCTTTTGAAGGCAGTATTCAATCTTCTTCTATTCTTTTCATGAAAAATAATAATTATAAGCATATTTTAATGGGGGGGTTCCTTCCTATCGTTTAACTTGTCTCATCTCTTGACTTTAAGAGGGTAATAGAGTGATACTATTAAAAGATTTCAACTTCTAAACAAAATGAATAGTTTCACTTGTAAATTCATTTTCAATCGTTTATGATGATACAGAACACAACATTTTGTGTTTTGTTAAATTATTTTATCTATATATTGATTATAACCTGTGAATAGGGTGTCTGAATGGACTTAAAAGGGAATCCGGTGTGAATCCGGAACTGTCCCCGCAACTGTAAGTGCTGACGAAATAAGGAACTGCCACTGTCATATACGATGGGAAGGCCTTAAAGTAGGGTGAAGCACGAGTCAGGAGACCTGCCTTGTTTATCACGTGTTATCTTCTTCGGGAATTGGGAGGATAAAGCGAGGATTGGAGTAGGCCCTTTAGTCTATTCATATATCTTTCGTATATAAAAGCCCATCCGTTTGAAAGGATGGGCTTTTTTTGAATCCTTCCCACACTGTATAAATTTGGGAGGAATGATGATGTCAATCGTATCACAGGATCATAGGATCACAATGGAAGCAAAAAGGGTTCTAACAAATCTCCACAGTCGCTTTCCACAACTTCATTTTAATGAATTCGATGAAAAGACTTATAAGTATGCAGACGGTCAATCTGAATTGAATAAAGAAAAGCTTTATCATTTCATGATCCTCGCGGCAGTCGAACGGATCACTGCTCATGAACCTGATTGGACATATGTGGCTGCAGAATTATATTTAATGAAACTCTATCGTACGATCGCATATTCAAGGAGAGTGGAAGAAAGCGAGTTGTACAGTTCCTTTTCTGAATTAATTCAAGACTTGACTGATAGGAAACTATATACGTCTGCATTATTGGAATCATATAGCAAAGATGAAATTGATTCCTTGGGGAGGATCATGGATTCATCTAACGACCATCTGTTTACGTACATAGGGATCGTCACTCTATCAGAGCGATATTTAACTAAGTCCCATGATGGTGAAATCCTTGAATTACCTCAGGAACGATTGCTGATCATCGCCATGACACTCTTTATGAACGAACCCCGTGAAAAGCGGCTGGCGCTTATTGAAGAAGCTTATTGGGCCATGTCTAATTTGTATATGACGGTAGCAACACCTACGTTTGCCAACGCCGGCAAAAGCCATGGTCAGTTATCGAGCTGCTTTATAGATACGGTAGCCGATGATTTGAGAAGTATTTATGACAGCAATACAGATGTTTCCACACTAAGTAAAAACGGTGGCGGTCTCGGTATCTATCTGGGGAAGGTACGAAGTAGAGGAAGTAATATCAAAGGCTTCAAGGGAGTAAGTTCCGGTGTTATTCCATGGATGAAACAATTAAATAACACAGCCGTATCCGTTGATCAATTAGGTCAACGTCAAGGAGCGATAGCTGTTTATTTGGATGTATGGCATAAAGATATTTTTCCTTTTCTAGATACACGCTTAAACAATGGTGATGAAAGGCAGCGTACTCATGATCTATTCACTGGAGTCAGCTTACCGGATTTATTTATGGAACAAGTGGAGAGGAGAGGGGATTGGTATTTATTTGATCCCCATGAAGTGAGGATGGTCATGGGGTATTCCCTGGAAGATTATTATGATGAGTATGATGGAGAAGGTTCGTTCAGAGATAAATATTGGCAATGTGTAGAATGTCCCGGTCTTTCCAGGGAAAAGGTTCCGGCAATTGAAATTTTCAAGCGGATCATGATTTCCCAACTCGAAACGGGAACGCCCTACATGTTTTACCGAGATACAGTCAATCGGCTGAATGCCAATGGGCATAAGGGAATGATTTACTGCAGTAATCTGTGTACGGAAATCGCCCAGAATATGAGTGCAACCGTCATGGAAGAAGAGGTCATAAAAGACGGGAAAATCATTACCTATAAATCTCCCGGAGATTATGTCGTCTGTAATCTGGCGTCTGTTTCTTTAGCCAAAACAATCATGGATGATGAGCTGGAAAGGGTCGTATCCATAGGAGTGAGATTACTTGATAACGTCATTGATATTAATAAACTTCCAGTACTGCAAGCCCAACTGACAAACAGACGCTATAGAGGGATTGGATTGGGAACATTTGGGTGGCATCACCTCCTAGCATTAAAAGGTTTGAAATGGGAGAGCATTGAAGCAGTTGATTACTGTGATTCAATATACGAGGATGTTGCTTATTACACGATCAAAGCCAGTCAAGAACTAGCGAAAGAAAAAGGCTCCTATCCATATTACAGCGGGTCCGACTGGTCGACTGGCGAGTATTTTTCAAAAAAAGGATATTCAGGACCGAGGTGGGATGCACTCCGGGAAGATGTTTCTTCACAAGGAATCAGAAACGGATATTTAATGGCCGTTGCGCCAAATTCGTCCACTTCGATCATAGCCGGCTCTACAGCAAGCATAGATCCCTTATTCAGATTAGAATACTCGGAAGAAAAGAAGGATTATAAGATCCCTGTTACAGCACCTGATTTATCACCTAAGACGACCTGGTATTACAAAACGGCTTATAACGTAGATCAGCACTGGAGTATTAAACAGAATGAGAAAAGACAGCGACATATAGATCAAGGAATATCGTTTAACTTGTATGTACGGAATGATATCAAGGCGATAGAGTTACTATCTCTTCATTTAGATGCATGGAAGTCAGGATTGAAAACGACCTACTATGTGAGATCGACGTCTGTTTCAAATTTTGAAGAATGTGAAAGCTGCCATAGCTGACTGGGAGGAAGATGATAAAATGAATGGATTAAAACAGCGAATCTTAATAGATTCTGAGGCACCAAATAAATCTACAGGAATTGTAAATGGACAAAGTTCGAATATATTAAACTGGGATGATGTCAGGTTTTCATGGGCCTATCCAAAGTATAAGAGAATGCTTGGGAACTTCTGGACGCCTTTTGAGATCAATATGGCAAAGGATATCAAGCAGTTCCCGGCTCTTTCATCAAGGGAGCAGGAGTCTTTTTTGAAAATCATCGGCCTGCTGGCTCTCCTTGATAGCGTGCAGACAGATTACGCCGGTAAAGTGGCAGACTATCTCACGGATTCCAGCCTGAATGCATTGATGATCATTCTGGCACAGCAAGAGGTCGTCCATAATCATTCGTACAGTTACGTGTTATCCAGTATCGTATCCAAAAAAAAGCAGGATGAAGTATTTGATTTCTGGAAGAACGATCCGATCTTGAAAAAACGGAACGAATTTATAACGAATGGATATAAAGGGTTTGTTGAATTCCCTACCATAGAGAATCTATTAAAATCGATCATCTATGATGTCATTCTGGAAGGGTTATTCTTTTACTCAGGTTTTGCCTTCTTCTACAATCTGGCCAGAAATCAAAAGATGGTGGCGACATCAACGATGATTAATTATATCAATCGGGATGAACAGCTTCATGTCGGCTTATTTGAAAAAATATATAAAGAAGTCCTCAACGAGAATCCCGCTTATCAAACGGATGAGCTGCGTGACTTCGGGCATGATGCATTCAAACAGGCAGCTCTCCTGGAAATAGAGTGGGGAAGGGAAATCATCGGATCTCACGTTGAAGGTCTTTTGATGAGCGATCTTGAAGATTATATTAAATTCATGGCGAATAAAAGAGCCAAACAGCTGGGGTTTGAAGAACCATTCGAAGGATACAAGACCAACCCATTAAAATGGATCATCGCCTATCAGGAAGTGGATAGAGGGAAGACCGATTTCTTTGAACAGAAATCAAGGCAATATACGAAGACATCGGATGCTAATGGGTTTGATGAACTGTAATAACTATAGCGGAGGGACGTTCGGGCAGAAGATAGCTCTATAATCGTGGTTATCCAGTTCGCCGTTATATTTGAAATTTCGCCGATAAAAGTACTGATTTCGCCGATAAAATCAAAATACCGCCGATAAAATGAAAAATTCGCCGATATCCAGGCAACGTAATATAAAATCAACTAATAATGGAGGGGATTTTGGTATCATGATACTGAAATGGACTAATTTCCTTTCAAAATGCGTTTTTTCAGAACTAAAAGCTAGGAAAAGGAAGTTTTTATTTTCAGAATTTATACAACATCATAACAATCTCCCCATAAGAAAAGCGAGTCATCATGACTCGCTTTTTGACTTATTTCTTCTCAATAAAAGGTCCATAATCTCTTCTCTTATGTTGAACGGCGACCCATTTAACCGTTGTGAATTCTTCAAGAGCCCATTCGCCATTGAAGCGGCCAAGTCCGGAATCCTTTTCTCCTCCGAATGGCAAATGGGGTTCATCATTCACAGGTTCATCATTAATATGAATCATCCCGGTCTTTACTTGGTGAGCCAAATTCGTCGCTCTCTCTATCGAGGAAGAGTGTACTGCTCCGCTTAGGCCGTATGGATGCTCATTGGCAAAACGGATCGCCTCATCGGCATCTTCAAACGGGATGATGGCTGCTACAGGTCCAAAGATTTCATTCTTCGCAATCGGCATTGAGTTGGTGACATGAGTGATTACTGTGGGGTGCAATAAGTTCTCATCAGCGTTGCCTCCTAATACCACTTCCGCTCCTTGTTCCTTGCTGCTTTCAATATCCTTCAAAATGCGGTCCACCTGATTTTGATCAATTAAGGGTCCGATATGGGTGGTTTTAACTGAGGGATCTCCAGTATTTAGTTCTTTTACACGAGATACAAAAGCTTTCACAAATTTATCGTATATCCCTTTTTGAACCATGATCCGATTAATGGACATGCAAATTTGTCCTTGATGATAAAATTTTCCGAAAAGGGCGGATTCAACTGCCTGATCGAGATCTGCATCATCAAGAACGATAAAGACGTTGTTTCCGCCTAACTCAAGAGCAGTCTTCTTCAGGTTCTTCCCTGCGAGAGCTCCTATTCCACGTCCAACTTCAGTCGAACCGGTAAAGGAAATCAATCTGGGAATCGGGTGAGCAACGATATCATCACCAATTTCTGACCCCTTTCCAACGATTACATTCAACAATCCCTTCGGCAGTCCTGCTTTTTCAAAGATACTTGCAAATAATAGACCACCTGTCACAGGAGTGTGAGTAGCCGGTTTAACAACAACACCGTTTCCGGTTGCCAATGCCGTCGCAATTGAGCGAACTGCTAAATGGAAGGGGAAGTTCCAGGGGCTGATTACTCCCACAACTCCCAGCGGTTCTCTATAGACACGGTTTTCTTTTCCGGGCACTTGAGAAGGCAGGATTCTACCTTCCATTCTGTAAGGGTAGGTAGCTGCTTCCTTCATACTATTTATGGAGACCTTCACTTCGCCTGCAGCTTTCATGTAAGTGCTGCCAGACTCTTTGATAAGCCAATCAATGATGAATTCCTGATTGTCTTCGACGACTCGAACGGCTTTTTCCATCACTTCTCTTTTTACTTGAGGAAGTTCCTCCGCCCAGCTTACTTGTGCTTTCTGTGCTGATTGATATGCGGTGTCGAGATCCTCTTTACTGGCAGCTTTAATGGAACAAAGCTCTATATTATTGAATGGGTTTTTATTAGGAATCATATTCTCACTGCTCCCTTTTACCCATTCTCCATTAATAAACAGTTTATCAAATTGTGTATTCATGATTATTCCTCCTCATTATTCAATATCCACTATATTGTTTACACTCTGGAGAAAGTGCTTAAACAAGAAGCAGAGAGTTTGAGCTTCCATTACCAATAATATGAAAATAAATGTTTAACTCTCCCAGTGGTGGGAATATACATATTAGATTGAATGAGAGGAGAGGTTTTACATGACAAATCATTCTACAGAAGAAAAAATGGAATCTAAGGTGGACAAAACGTTAGATAATATGTCCCAGGATAAAAAAGAGGATATATTATCTAACTTTGATCATTTCAAACAATACTTAGGTAATAAAGTTTCCTTGGCGGATAAGTTAGGGATGAATGAAGAACAGCAGGCAAAGGCAGCCCAGAAGGTTGGGGATTATCTTGCGGCTCATGAGGAACCGAAGAATAGAGAAGAAAAGTTATTATATGAATTATGGAAATCGGGTAATAAGGAAGAGCAGCATATGCTTGCCCATATGTTAGTGAAGCTTGTTCACGCTGAATCATAAAAAGAGAGGGCATCTGAATGGATGCCCTTTGCTTATGCTTTTTTACATATGTATTTCCGGGTCTACCTTTACCGTGACATTCCCTTTGATGGCACGGGTGATCATGCAAGACTGCTCTGCTTTCATCAACAATTTCTTCGTAAGGGTTATGTCTTTTTCAGTAGTGGAGGGACCCAATGTCAGTACAGGGCGGTGAATAATTTCTTTGTATGTAATGATCCCTTTTTGAACTTCCACAATTCCTTCAGATGTCATCGCTAAGTCCGTTTTCTCAATATGACTTCGTTCAAGCATCGCTGCCAGAGTGATGATGTAACAGGTAGCTGCTGCTCCAAGAAGCATTTCATCAGGGTTTGTTCCTATTCCAGGCCCATCCATTTCAGTAGGAATGGATATCTTCGTGTGAAAATTTTCCGAGCTTAAAGTACCTGTATCATTTCGCAGACCCGGCCAATCAGTAGATATATGAAAAGAGTGTCTAGCCATACAAATAAACCTCCTAATAAGCATGGTATGGTTATTGTATCCGCTTTTTAATGTGATGGCAAAGAAAAAAGACCCTACAGAGTAGAGTCTTTCGAATTAGCATGAATTATGCTTTAGTAACGTTAGCAGCTTGGTCGCCACGGTTTCCTTGAACGATTTCGAAAGAAACTTTTTGACCTTCTTCTAAAGTTTTGAATCCTTCGCCTTGAATAGCTGAGAAGTGTACGAACACGTCGTCTCCACCTTCGCGCTCGATGAATCCGAAACCTTTTTCTGCGTTAAACCATTTAACTGTACCTTCTAACATAATGTTACCTCCTCGTGTGTTCTCCACACAATTGTATTACTATTCTTGCTCACGTAACTTCAAGGCGAAAAGCTTTAAAAACTTTGTCTATCCTTCCATTCCGAACAAAAATAATTCTCTTACATAATATCAGGTAACCATTTAAAAGGCAACCCTTATGAATGAAGGAATTAAAAATAGGCAGAAAAATGTGTGAATTTCACTTTTACTATATGAGCCTCACAAAAAAATGCAAAATGCAAAGGATTTAGAGGTTCGTACGGACATTCCACAATTCAGGAAAGAACCGATGGTCCAGAACCTTTTTTAGGTAGCCTACGCCGCTTGATCCTCCCGTCCCCATTTTATGACCGATGATCCGTTCCACGGTTTTCATATGTCTGAAGCGCCATTGCTGTAGCCAATCCTCGATATCGATCAACTTTTCGGCTAATTCGTATAAATCCCAATACTGATCGGGTTGCTTATAAACTTCTGTCCATGCATCCAATACAGACTGATCTTCCGTGTAATGCTTCTTATAGTCCCGAAGAAGTACATCTTCATGAATGGGTAATCCTGCTTTTGATAGGGCAAGGATAGAAACATCATAAAGGGAAGGGGCTTCGTGTGCCTCTTCAAGCTGAGCTAATAACTCAGGATCCTTCTTATAAATCTCCAATACATGTTTCGTTTTATAGCCAAGGGCAAATTCGATCATTCTATATTGGTAGGATTGAAATCCTGAGGCTTGCCCAAGGCTGTCCCTGAATTGAACGTATTCTGATGGTGTAAGTGTAGATAGCACATCCCATGCATGAATGATTTGCGACTGAATCTTTGAAACACGTGCCAACATTTTAAATGCAGGAGAAAGTTCACCTTTTTGAATGGAGGTGATACTGGCTTTGATTTCATGCAGAATCAATTTCATCCATAACTCGCTTACTTGATGAATGATAATGAATAACATTTCATCATGGTGACCGGATAAACGTTTCTGACTATGGAGTAGTGTATCCAGGCCAAGATATTCACCATAGGTCATTTTATTAATAAAGTCGGTGTATACATCTTCATTCCCCATTGTTTCCTTGTTGTTTACCATATAGATTCTCCCTTTCCTTTCGTCTGCTTCATACAGTGATGCTAGAAATTTTCTTTCTATTATTGATTTCTTGAATGAGAGGGAGAAATCCTTTATTAGTTTCGGGTATTTTCTTGAATTTTGTGTTGTTTTTGAATTCCTTTGTCTATTTGTTCAATAGTGGTATTCATTCAGAAAAAATTTAATCCTAATATGGTAAGTTGTGTTAATATTAGATCAATTTATTATGCATGTGGGGTGAATGATGTGGAAAAGATTTATCTTTCTTCTAGTTTATTTTTACGCAGGTTAAAGAAAGAAGATTGGAAGGACGTTCATCTTTATGCGTCCCAAGAAGCTGTTTCTCAGTATCAGGCATGGGGCCCAAATTCGGAAGTGGAAACATTAGCGTATGTGGAGGATGTGCTGAAAGCTGAAAAGTTGGTTCCGCAAACAAGGTATGTTCATGCCTTGGTCGATGAGAAAACCGGTCGTGTAATTGGTGCAGGAGAAATAATAATCAAAAGCTTCGTTCACCAGTCTGGAGAGATTGGGTATATTCTACATCCTGATTACTGGGGAAAGGGCATCGGAACTCTCCTTGGAAATGCGTTAGTGGAGAGAGGGTTTTCTGAGTTGAATCTGCATAAGATCTCAGCGACATGTGACCCTCAAAACATTTCCTCTCAGAAAGTGTTAACAAAAATCGGTATGACGTTAGAAGGAAGAATCCGTCATGCGTTGAAAATGAAAAATGGGTGGAGAGACTCCCTGCTTTTCGGTTTATTAATGGATGAGTGGAGAAAAAGGGGTGTAGAATGAGGTTAAGAAAGGTCAAATGATAATGCAAAGCTGTTCTAAAATGATTGAATTGGGCATGAAAGGGGAAAATAAGAATATCTTTTCCTATTTAGGAGTTAAAACCATGAATATCTTACATCATTCTAAAAATGTGACAGTTCGATTTTTTAAGGAACGTTTTTTCGATCATTCTGCACAGTTGGCGTATTATTTGTTATTATCCATTTTTCCGTTCTTAATTTTTGTCTTTTCATTGATTAGTTATCTGCCCATTTCGGAAACCAATGTATTGCTTCTGATCAAGCCTTTTGCACCAGATAAATCATACGCCATCATTCAAAATAATATAGATCGTATTTTGTATGACCAAAGGGGAGATGTGTTGTCCATTTCCATCTTCTTTACCTTTTGGCTTTCTTCTATGGCTGTCCAATCCATGGTGAGATCATTGAATAAAGCGTATAAAATCGAGAGGAAGAAACCCTTTCTGATTGCGTTATTGTATGATTTGTTATTGACGGTCGGTTTTATGTTCCTCATTTCATTTTCTCTCATCGTACCAGTGGTTGAGGAATATATCCGTCATGCAAGGTTCGCAGAAGGGAAGATTAACGGAGAATGGAGTCAAGCATGGGTTATAGGAAAATGGGGTTTAAGTTCGATCTTTATGTTGATTTTATTCCTGTTTCTTTATATGGTTGTTCCAAGTAAACGAATTTCGTTCCTACATGTCATCCCCGGTGCACTAGTCGCCACCTTTGGCTGGCAAGGGGTTTCCTGGTTATATGGTACCTATGTTAAATTGAATGACTATTCCCAGTTTTATGGTCAGCTGGGCAGCGTCATTACGTTAGTTGTATGGTTTTACATTTCCTCCACGATTTTATTGATTGGTGGATTATTGAACGGCAGTGTAGCTGAGAAAAAGGTGAAATAGGAAAACCGCTTGGCTTAATTGCCCAGCGGCTTTTTATTTCTTTTACGTTTGATTTTCTTCTCTCATCATTAAGACTAGCTTTTTCGAGATGGCAAGTAAGATGAAGCCAAGGATAATGGCGGTGGCACCGATGACAGCGAAGATTTCCAAATATCCCAGTGTGGCTGTCAGGGAAGCTAACTGTCCGGCAAGAAGGCTCGCCACCCCTATGGCAGCCATCCAAACACCCATCAGCAAGGATGCAATTTTAACAGGTGCTACTTTACTGACCAGAGACAAACCGACTGGGGATAAAAACAGTTCTCCAAGAGTATGCAGAAGGTAAGTAAAAACGATAAACAGTAAGTTGGCCTTTACGGTTATATTTTGTTCATCCGAACCCGTTTGCATGACTGCGGGAATGAGGATCATAAATCCGAGTCCGAGGAGGATCATCCCGATCCCCATTTTAGTCGTCATGTTCAGGTCCCCTTTATTTGACCTTGAAAGCTTTAACCAGACACTTGATAGAATTGGTGCCAGAATCACAATGAACAAGGGGTTAACAGATTGGAACCAGGCGACAGGTATAGTGTAGCCGAACACTTCTCGATCGATGAAACTTTTCGTATACAGAGTGAAAGAGCTTCCTGCCTGTTCAAAGCCTGCCCAGAAGAAAACGACAAAACAGGCTAGAATTAGAATGGCTGTTGTCCGCTGCTTTTCTTTCTTTGTCAGAGGAACATTCTGGTTCTCGTTCGCTTCTTCGGCCAATGCTTTATTGGGCTTTAGTCCAACGTTTCCGAGATACTTATTATTTAATGTGCTAAAGATGATTTGACCAGTAACCATTCCGATGGAGGATGCAAGGAAAGCCCATTTAAATCCATAATGCATCGTACCATCCGCAAGCGTAGTGAGAAATACATCTTCTGCGAGAAACCCTGCAATTAGGGGTGCGAATAATGCTCCCAGGTTTATTCCCATATAAAAAATCGTAAAAGCTGCATCCTTTCGTTTATCATGTCGTGGATAGAGCTCACCAACCAGGGTTGAGATATTCGGTTTGAAAAATCCATTTCCTATTACTAGTAGGGCTAATCCTGCATATAGCCCGGTTTGGGAGTGGGTAAGGAAGATTAAAAAATCTCCGCATGCCATTGTGATGCCCCCAATGGTAATCGCTCTTCTCAACCCTATATAGCGATCTGTCATCCACCCTCCGAATATTGGAGTGAAATATACACTTCCTGTATAAATTCCATAGATTGATAAAGCCTTTGCTGGGTCCACACCCAATCCCCCGCTTACAAATGCGGTTGTTAGATAGAGGACGAGTAGAGCCCTCATGCCATAGTAGCTATACCGTTCCCATAATTCTGTGAAAAATAAGAGATATAACCCTTTCGGATGTTTCTTTCCTTGAGGTAAATTGTCCAGTGTTGATGAGTTCACTATATCACTCCTTTTTCTTTGATGGTTTTTATGTGTAATGATTAGGGGCTACAGTGAAATTCCTACGAATCCATTCATAGTATCCCCGTTCCTTTCATAGGCATGTACAAAAAGGGATGGTGGAAAATATGGGGTTTAATGGTTGTTTATATTGTGGTCACCCAGAATTGTCGGAAAGTGAAATGTTTTTGAGAGAAGAATATGGTGATGGGCTTACGATTTTGTCACATGGACAAAAGGTTGGAGGAAATATTGGCTTTTACTGCTGTGAGAACTGTGGCTATCTTCATCCGTTTCAAAAAGAGAAAAGAAAGAAATTCGAAAGAGAGGCGATTAGAAAATCCAAGCGCATTAGGTGGAATATTCGGTAAACAACATTTGTAGTAAGCTTCCAATTGACGGTATAATACGATAAGGGAGGGAGTCAATTGAATACATATCCAGATACGAAAAAAACACTTCAAATAATTAAGGAACTTGTTGAAATTCCAAGTCCTTCAGGGAACACGAATAAGATAATGAATTTTGTTGAGGATTATCTTTCAGACCTAAATGTAGAAATGAAAAGAAACCGAAAAGGTGCACTGATCATTACGCTTCCTGGCGAAGATACAGGAAGGCATCGTATGCTGACGGCCCATGTGGATGCCCTTGGCGCCATGGTAAAGGAAATCAAGGGGGATGGCCGTTTGCGTTTATCCATGATAGGTGGATTCAGATGGAATGCAGTCGAAGGGGAGTATTGTCAGATTGAAACCTCTTCTGGCAGAACCTATAGTGGAACCATCCTCATGCATCAAACATCCGTTCATGTATACAAAAATGCGGGTGAGGCGAAAAGGGACGAAACAAATATTGAAGTCCGCATTGATGAAAAAGTCCAAAATGCAAAGGAAGTAAGGGAACTTGGAATTGAGGTTGGTGACTTTGTTTCCTTTGATCCACGTGCTGAAATTACAGATAGCGGGTTTATTAAGTCCCGCCACTTAGATGATAAGGCAAGTGTGGGTATGCTCCTTCGCTTGATTCACCAAATCAAATCAGAAGGAATCACTCTTCCTTATACGACCCACTTCTTAATATCCAATAATGAAGAAATCGGATACGGGGGGAATTCTAATATTCCTGATGAGACCATTGAATACCTGGCGGTGGATATGGGAGCAATCGGTGATGGACAATCAACGGATGAATACACCGTTTCTATTTGTGCGAAGGACTCGAGTGGACCCTATCATTACGAATTGCGTAAACACTTAGTCTCATTAGCTGAAGAAAACGGGATCGAATATAAAGTCGATATTTATCCTTACTATGGTTCCGATGCATCTGCCGCAATCCGTGCAGGCTTTGATATCGTTCATGGACTGATCGGGGCAGGCATCGATGCTTCACATGCATATGAGCGAACGCATGAAACCTCGATTCTCAATACGGAAAAATTACTTTGGCACTATGTTCAATCAAAGATGATTGTGGAGTAAATGTGAAGTCTTTGGTCACCCTTTATAGGTGTGATCAAAGACTTTTTTGTTTTAGTCATTGTGAATGGGGGTAAGGTGACATTTGTGTGAGAAAACTTTGTTTTGATTTTAGGAGGTATTTCTCTTATCAAGGCGAAGATGATAAGATAAAATAGATACAATATTAATACAAAAGAGGTAAGCAAATGATTACATATGATCTATTAGACAGCATTAAATTAAAAACCATTTACG
Organism: Rossellomorea sp. NPDC071047; assembly: GCF_050270195.1. Lineage (NCBI taxonomy): Bacteria > Bacillati > Bacillota > Bacilli > Caryophanales > Bacillaceae > Rossellomorea > Rossellomorea sp. NPDC071047. The sequence continues at coordinate 330,360 of NZ_JBNNJT010000005.1, forward strand.
GTGAATTGCCATCAGAAATAAACGAAATTCATGTCGATTCCAGAAAAGTGACAGAAGGCAGCATGTTTGTATGTACAAGAGGCTACACAGTGGATGGACATGATTATGCACAGATGGCCGTTGAAAAAGGAGCCACCCTGATCGTTGCAGAAAAACAATTAGACATTGATTTAAATAAAGCCGGATTAGTAGTAGTCAAAGACTCATTCAAAGCATTGGCTCAATTATCCAATAAGTATTATGATTACCCTTCACGGAAGTTAACGGTTTTCGGAGTTACGGGGACCAATGGAAAGACTACAGTGAGCAACCTGATCCACTCCATCCTGAAAAAAGACAGCCGGAGTTCTGCATTATCCGGTACAATCGGCTTTAATTTAGATGGAGAGTTACTCCCGAGTGAAAACACAACCTGTGACAACTTAACGAACCAGCAGATGCTGCAAAGAGCGATAAATCGCGATATTCAGAATTTCACCCTTGAAGTATCTTCACACGGACTCGCGTTGGGGAGGCTTTGGGGCATTGACTTTGATGTGGTGGCTTTCACCAACTTAAGTCATGATCATTTGGATTACCACGGAACGATGGAACACTACGGATATGCCAAAGGGTTATTGTTTTCTCAATTAGGTCAGGACCTTCAAAATCCAAAGTACGCTGTTCTTAATGCAGATGACGAATGGTATGAGCGCTACAGCTATATGACCCCACATGAAGTGATAAGCTATGGACTTGAAGGGCACGCAGACTTCAAAGCAGAAAATGTAGAATATTTCAATGATTTAACGAAGTTTACACTTGTATCTCCTCAAGGAAGCTTTGAGGTAGAAATGAAGTTATTAGGGAAGTTCAATGTCTATAATGTACTGACAGCCATGGCTTGTTTGTATGCGAAGGGGATGGAAGTATCCAGACTGGTGGAAATTGTTCGCGATCTCCCACCTGTAAGCGGGAGAATGGAGAAGGTTGAAGTGGAGGCACCTCTATCCGTTTACATTGATTATGCACATACGCCGGATGCAATCGAAAATGCAATTCAATCCGTCTTGCCGTTTAAAGAAAACAAGATCATTTTCCTCGTTGGTACAGGAGGAAATCGTGATAAGACAAAACGTCCTACCATGGCAGAAAAAGCATCACTGGCAGACTATGTCATCTTAACAACAGACGACCCTCGATATGAGGAATACGATAGCATTCTAAAAGATCTTGAAAAAGGAATGCAGCATGAACAATATGCTTTGATTGGAGATCGAGCAGAAGCGGTTAAGCATGCAGTTGAAGTTAGTGAACCTGGGGATATTATCATTTTTGCCGGTAAAGGCCATGAGGATTATCAAATCATCGAAAATACAAAATATCCTCATAGTGACAAAGATATTGCGATCAAAGAGAGCAAGTCGAAGTACGGCGTGATTGAATAATCTTCTCCTCTGCAACAGACCAATATGACAGATGTTGGTCTGTTTTTTTTGATATGTGATAGACGAATTTCACAATCTTTGGTAAATTTAAACCATATTAAACGATGAGAGAATGAAGCTTATGAGATTTTCATTGTACTTGAATGATTACGAAACAGAGAAGTTGTTTTCTACTTTGAGGTGGCTGTTTGTAGTGATCGCTACACTCATATTTTACGTACCACCCTTTTCTGATAATATCACTACCAATAAAGCGGTCTTTCCCTATTTATTAGTATCCGCGGTCATCTATATGATTGTGACTCAATTTGCACTTGTTCGTGCCCGGGATGATAAAGGAAGTCTCCAACTCATCTTAAAAGCGGGGATAATGTTCGATTTTCTGGCATTAATATGGCTGATGTTTTTATCAGAAGGGATACATAGTCCGCTTTATCCGATCTCTATATTGTTTGTTATGCATGCAACCATTTATTGGAGAACCAAAGGGGCCTTCATTTCTCTTGCAGCATTTAGTCTTGCCTACCTTCTGATGGGAATTGTGACCGTCAACTTAACAGATTTCCAACATTATTTCACTCTTTCTTTTAATTTGTTTTTCCTTTGGATCATTGGTCTTTTCGGTGCTCTGATCATGCTGAGGGAACGAGCCCATTATGTCCAAAAGGAAGCCTATCATCATCTCGCCCATAGAGATTATTTATCTGGCTTATTCAATCAGCTATCATTTCAGGAAAAGTTCAAAGGGAAGGTGGATGCGAATGAATCTTTCACATTTTTCCTTGGTGACATCGATGACTTCAAGAAAGTGAATGATGAATATGGGCATTTAACAGGGGATGATGTGATTCGAAAGGTTGGAGAAGTCTTTCGTAATCTCACGGAGACCTATAAGGGACAGGCATTTCGATATGGAGGAGAAGAATTTGTCATCTTATTGCCACATATGGATGATGGTGTTATCCATCAGTTCTTAAAGGAATTATACAGCCGGTTAGAGACCTTAGCGCCTATATCGATTTCCATGAGTTTCGGTCAAGCTGGAACGACGGAAGACGATGACCCGGAAAAGCTTTTCGCACTTGCCGATCAAAGGCTTTATGTAGCTAAGAAAGCCGGGAAGGGAAGGACATGTCTTGCAAATGATGAGCTTTACATTCCATGAGCTGTCTGGAATGAAAAGAAGCTGTCCTCCTTGAGGACAGCTTCTTTTTTGATTGTATATTATACAAACATACCAGCTATTGCGGCACTTAGTAACGAAGCGAGTGCACCGGCAATGACGGCTTTTAATCCTAAGCGGGCGATATCTCCTCTGCGGTCAGGAGCAAGGTTACCAAGTCCACCAAGTAAAATACCTAATGAAGAAAGGTTCGCAAATCCACATAGAGCGAAGGAGATGATGGCTACCGCTTTATCCGATAAGTTCCCGATTTCAGGAGCAAACGCGGAATAAGCAACGAATTCATTGATGACAAGCTTTTGTCCTATAAAGTTTCCGGCGATGACTGCCTCACTCCAAGGAACACCGATAGCAAAAGCAAGTGGAGCAAAGGCATAACCAAGGATAAGCTCTAATGAAAGGCTGTCCATACCGAACAAGCCACCTACTAAGCCAAGCAATCCATTGATCATTGCGACAAGTGCAATGAATGCCAGTAGCATTGCACCGATATTTAAAGCTAATTGAAGCCCGACGCTGGCACCTTTAGCCGCTGCATCGATCACATTTGCCGAATCAGAATCCGCTTCCATATCAAGCTCTTTTGGTTCAGGTGTATTATCTGTCTCAGGTACAAATAACTTTGCCAATACGAGTCCTGCAGGAGCAGCCATGAAGCTTGCTGCCAGTAAGTACTCCAATGGAACCCCTAATAAGGAATACCCGACTAATACGGACCCTGCAACGGAAGCAAGTCCACCTGTCATGACTGCGAAAAGTTCCGATTCAGTCATTCTGGATAGATAAGGTCTTACTACCAACGGAGCCTCAGTCTGTCCGACGAAAATATTCGCTGCTGCAGAAAGTGACTCTGCCTTTCTTGTTCCTAACAGCTTTGCCAGTCCGCCACCTAAAATTTTGATGAAAAATTGCATGATTTTAAGATAGTAAAGAACTGAAATTAAAGCAGAGAAGAAAATAACGACAGGAAGGACATTAAACGCAAAAATAAACGCTATATTGGATTCTTCCGTATAAAGACCACCGAAAAGGAAGGTGATTCCTTCATTTGAATAATTGATAATAGCGTTTACAACTTGAGTCAATCCTTTAAGAGAATTCTGACCCCAAGAAGTTTCCAACACGATAAAAGCGAAAAATAACTGTATAGCTAGTCCTCCAAGGACGGTTCTGAAATTAATACGCTTTTTGTTCGTAGAAAATGCAAAAGCAATTCCCAGAACGACAATGATACCCATGATACCCCATAAATATTGCACTTCTTTCACCTCTTCGAAATTTAAGTTTGTAACTTGATGCTTTCGGTTTTTTATTTTACAATTCTTTCAGACGTCTGACAACCTACAATTACACGAATTTCTTAAAGTTGTACGGACAACATCGTCATTAGTATGCGCCAATAAAGCGTTTTCATGAAAGGGGATACACATTTTGAAGATCAGAAAAAATTTTTTGGAAGGCTTGGAACAAAAAGTATATATCTATGAAAACAAGAAAGATGAGTTCATATTGATTGCAGTCCCTGATATTCGTTGGTCTTATTCTTTTACCTATGGTGAAGATAATATACAAACTAAATTACTGGATTCGTTACAGGGAAGGGTTTCAAAAGAAACAGCAGAATCATTAAGTTCCCGAATTGTTCAATGGACAAGTGAAATGTAAGTGTCCTTAAAGCCATTTTGGTGAATACTGTAAGAACGTGATAGTGAAAATGCAAACTCATACCTATAGGAAATGATATGTGAAACATGCTTGAATTACCAAGGTGTTGATTCTTTGTTGCATTGTCACTTTAGAACGAATATGATGAGAAAGTGAGAATGACGAGAAAGGATTTTATGAATGAAAATAGACTTTATACAGGAAGTTCAGTCAAGACGGACTTTCGCTATTATTTCCCACCCGGATGCCGGGAAAACAACATTAACTGAGCAACTTCTTCTCTTTGGAGGAGCGATTCGGGCAGCTGGAACTGTAAAAGGTAAGAAATCTGGAAAGTTCGCTACATCTGACTGGATGGAAATTGAGAAGCAGAGAGGGATTTCGGTCACTTCTTCTGTTATGGCATTCGACTATGATGATTATCGGGTGAATATCCTGGATACACCTGGTCACCAGGACTTTTCTGAAGATACTTATAGAACATTGATGGCTGTTGATAGTGCGGTTATGATCATCGATTCAGCAAAAGGGATTGAAGCACAAACCTTAAAGCTTTTCAAAGTATGCCGAATGAGAGGCATACCGATCTTCACATTCATTAATAAGCTTGACCGTCAAGGCCGTGAACCTTTGGAATTATTGGAAGAGCTTGAAGAAGTACTTGGAATACAATCTTATCCGATGAATTGGCCGATAGGAATGGGGAAAGAATTCTTAGGTATTTATGATCGCTTCCATAATCGAATTGAGCAATTCCGCGTGGAGGATGAAGATCGTTTCATTCCTTTAAACGATGAAGGTGAAATCGATGGGGAACACCCCCTTAAAGAAAGCAACCTATATGATCAGACCCTTGAAGATGTGTTGCTTCTGAACGAAGCGGGAAATCAGTTTTCACGCGAGCGAATAGCGAATGGAGAGCTTTCTCCCGTATTCTTTGGTAGTGCATTAACGAATTTCGGCGTTCAGACGTTTCTTGAAACGTATTTACAATTTGCACCATCTCCCCAGCCAAGGAATTCCGATGCTGGAGAAATTGAGCCGACGGCAGAGGAGTTTTCTGGTTTCGTGTTCAAGATTCAAGCAAATATGAATCCCGCTCACCGTGACAGGATTGCATTTCTCCGCATCTGTTCGGGACAATTCGAGAGAGGGATGACGGTTAATCTTTCCCGCACAGGTAAATCGATTAAGCTTGCTCAATCAACACAGTTTCTTGCAGACGATCGAAGCACTGTAAACGAAGCAGTAAGTGGGGATATTATCGGGGTTTATGACACAGGTACGTATCAAATCGGTGATACGCTTGTTCAAGGAAAGCAAAGCTTCCAATATGAAAAGCTCCCTCAATTTACACCTGAACTTTTTGTTCGTGTTACAGCTAAGAACGTAATGAAACAGAAGCATTTTCAAAAAGGGATTCTTCAACTGGTTCAAGAAGGGGCCATCCAATACTATAAGACCCGCACGGAAGATATTATCCTGGGTGCAGTCGGGCAGCTGCAGTTTGAAGTATTCGAGCACAGAATGAAAAATGAGTACAACGTTGATGTGAAAATGGAACCGATCGGATCAAAAATAGCCAGATGGATTGAAAATGAAGAAGATGTCAAGGAATCAATGTCAAGCTCTCGAAGCATGCTGGTTAAAGACCGTCATGACAACTTGGTATTCTTGTTTGAAAATGATTTTGCCATGAGATGGTTCAATGATAAAAATCCGGACATTCGATTATATAGTTTGATGTAAGGATCGTGAACACCCCTCAAGAATTGGACTTGGAGGGGTGTTTTTTTTGTAGTCGGAATAAAGGGGATCCTTCGTTTAATTGAACTCTTTACCATTATCAAGTGAATATTTACCGGGATAAATGTATATTAGTGGCATTACCCAGGTGAAAAGTCTTAGTATATACCTATAGGGGATATATTAATGATAAAGGGAGAGAGTTGAAAATGAACATCGCTTGTGCAAATTGTGCAGTAACCATGAAGTATCTTGATACAGGGTACTTTTTTTTACATAATGCTCAAAACTATACCTTGCCGTTGAAGGGATATTCTTCACAATTAGAAGATGGTACATATGTTTTTTTGTATGAAAATCTGAATGTACTATACGAAAATCTTGTGAAAAAAGAAGGGATAATGGAAGAGGATGGATGGAAGTGTAGCATTAATGTTATTGATCAGCCCGGACCATTCATGGCAGTCAGCAGATTCATGCTATTAATGAAACATAGAGAGATGGTAGAGGTGATTCAGAATGGGGAATTCATAAGCCATCTTCAGCCGATCATTGATTTAAGCGATTATAGTCTTTTGGGTTATGAATCTCTTCTACGGGCAGGCGATCAGTCAAAAAGTATTAATCCGGGACAATTATTTGAAGTTGCTGCCATCACTGGCTTTCATTCCATGTTAGACCAGAAAGCAAGGAAATCGGCAATTGAATGCCGTATAGGTCAGGTGAATCCTGGCATTAAAAGTTTCATTAATTTCCTTCCTTCCACGATTTATAATCCTGAATTCTGTTTACGTCATACCTTTCAAATCGTGAACGAATTAGGTTTAAATCCTGAAGATCTTGTATTCGAAGTGGTGGAGACAGAGAAAATTGAGGATGTCGAGCATTTAAAGTCCGTCCTTGATGTATATAAACGTGAAGGAATGAAGGTTGCGCTTGATGATGTTGGATCCGGTTTTGCCACTATCGAAATGCTGACGCTCCTAAAGCCTGACTATGTAAAAATTGACCGTTCTTTTATCAATCACTGTGATAGTGTCCCAGAAAACCAGGAGTTCTTACATAAGGTCATGCAGATTGCAACGGAATTGAACATCCTTGTATTAGCAGAAGGAATTGAGAGGAAAGAAGAATTGCTATTCTGTAAGAAAATCGGAGTTCATTATGCACAAGGCTACTTCATAGGAAAACCGGCTCTTGAAGCAAAAGAACCATTTGCGCAATCCTTATTTGTATAGCTGAAATGACCTTCTTGTAAGAAGGTCATTTTTTAATGAAAATCATTGACATATTTCGTTAAGGTGATAAAATACTACTATAATTGCTTTAGTGCTTAAAAGCGTTTAAGAGCGAAAGAGGCTGATGACCTTGAGAACTCTTAGCGATTGAATTAAATATCTTTGTCTTGAGCAACGCAGTAGGAAATAGGTGGACAGCAATCAGAGACTAGGCGGCAGGTGAAAGCTTAGGTCCAATATTTCTGAATTACATTGCTTATAAATCCTCAAAGTAAATGAGGCTTTATCCAGGGACAAACCTTTATGGAGTGGGAATAAACTAATTGTTAACTATTCATGAATAGTAGTGAATGAATAGTGGGAATGTATGACAATAAGTTTATTCCAATTAGGGTGGTAACGCGGAGAACTCTTCGTCCCTATTCGGGAATGAGAGTTCTTTTTGTTGTTCTTTCTATTCCAATTCATCAATTTCAACTTAGAGAAGGAAGTGTTACTATGTTAAACATTCAAAGTGTAAACAAACCAAATGTTATAGAAGCATCAGTGATATTGCTCGCTGTACTTGGGATTATTAGTTTCAGTATTATTGGGCTCGAATCAGTCCCTCATATTCCCATTATCCTATCGCTCTTCTTTTTGATGGTGTATGGGCTAAGTCGTAAAGTGAAATTCAAAGAAATTGAACAAGGAATGATTGCGGGGGCTCAAGGTGGCCTAGGAGCTATTTTACTCTTTTTCTTCATTGGTCTTCTTGTAAGCAGTTGGCTACTCAGTGGAACCATTCCTACTTTGATGTTTTATGGATTTGAATTTGTATCACCAAATTATTTTTATGCGATTGCCTTTTTACTTACTTCCTTGAGCGGAATCGTGATTGGAAGTTCATTGACAACGGCGGCAACCATAGGTGTGGCGCTTATAGGAATCGGTGAGGCGATGGGACTGTCAATGAGTATAACAGCTGGCGCGATTGTTTCAGGGGCTTTTTTTGGAGACAAGATGTCGCCTTTATCAGACACAACGAACCTTGCTTCTTCAATTGTGAAGGTAGATTTGTTTACTCATATTCGTAATATGGCCTGGACAACTGTTCCTGCTTTCATTATTACACTCATCGTTTTTGGTTTTTTATCACCTGAAACAAGTGATGTGAATTTAACCCAGCTGAAATCGCTACAGGATGGCTTGGATCAAACAGGTCTCATTCATTGGTACAGTCTCGTACCTGTATTATTACTAATTGCTCTCATCGTATTTAAGACCCCTGCTCTACTAACACTTGCGATCAATGTAGTTGTCTCGATTGGACTTTCATTCCTACATGGATCTTTGAAACTGAATGAACTGTTTCAGGTGTTATTTTCAGGGTTTGAATCCAAAACAGGGGTGGAATCCATCGACTCACTTTTAACCAGAGGAGGAGTGAACAGCATGATGTTTACGATTTCTCTTGTCATTCTCTCTTTAAGCCTCGGTGGATTATTATTTAAACTTGGTATAATTCCTGTGATGCTTAATAAAGTTTCAACGATCCTTCAATCAGGAAGAAGAACGATCCTTTCAACGGCTCTATCCGCCATTGGTATAAACCTGGTTGTAGGGGAGCAGTATCTGTCCATCCTATTAACGGGAGAAGCCTTTCAATCCCAATATAAGAAGCTTGGGTTACATCCCAAGAACTTATCACGTACGTTAGAAGATGCTGGAACGGTCATAAACCCGTTAGTGCCATGGAGTGTATGTGGTATATTCTTAACTGATGTATTAGGTGTCGCCACGATAGAGTATTTACCGTTCGCTATCTTTTGTCTCATTTCTCCCGTCATAACCATTCTATATGGATTTACCGGATGGACCATCGAAAAAGAACAAACCGAACCGAATCCAATTGCATCAAACTAACATTATAAAAAGAAGTAAAAAGGACTGTCCTCGTAATTCATCGCATTTTTTAAAAAAAGATGAATTATCCAGAGGGCAGTCCTTTTCGTGTAAGTTCAACATAATTTGGGAAATGATGATTGTAATAATATCCGCCTAGTGCAATCATTGAAAAATGAAAAAGTGGAAGAACCATTATCATCATTGGGTTCTTTAATAGCAACACACCGTCTTGGATCATGAATATCTCTATGGTTAACAGAAAAAGGATGGTCAACAATGCATATTGCTTATCCTCATTCCTAAAGAAGATCACCAGTGTATAGAAGTAGGTGGAAAACCAAATGTACATTGCATTTCCCGCAATCAAGTCCCGTGTAGGATTGGAGAATTGATTCAATGGGATGATATATAGTTGCAATAGGGATGATAGAATCCAGGCAAATGAAAGAGAAACGGTTGACAGAGCGAAAAACAAGGTAATGAATAGTACATAGTGATTCGGATCATTTTCAAGCAGTTTCCACCACGCTTTAGACAGTATGACAGAAACGATCAAGAAGAATGATGTGTAATACGATTGCCACCAATGATGTTCGTAAAAATTTGAATAGGTGAACCATGTTTCAATGAGAAAGAATAAACCAATGATCAAGGCAATCCTGGTTGCTCTTAAATGATATACAACAATATAAGTGAGCGCGATTGGCACCGAAAAGGCCTGGGAACTAATCGATCCTAACACGCTGTCATTGTAATTATTCGATAAAATATGGGGATGATACGTATAGCTGTTAAATAAAACAAAGATGATATATTCGAATACATAAGCTAAACCGGAAATGAAAAGCCAAAATAATACAATCCGAGCAGACATATGACGGTTCTTAACGACAATTATGACCAACAGGATAATGCTGATAAGACTAAGGGATACAAAGGGAACCCAATTCGCCATGCTAATGCTCCTAACGTTTCAGTATAAAAATAGTGTTTACAGATTAGGTGTATTTATTTATCAAGGTGAATAAATTATGAACATTTTCTCTTGTAGACGCTTTAATATTGAAGGATTTTCCTGAAGAGACTATAGTTAACATTAACTGCTTCCGAACCGTAATGAACAATATAGATATAGAAAGGGGAGCGCCCGTTTGAAAATCAGTGATTTTTCCATACGCCGTCCTGTATTCACCATTGTCACAATGCTACTCATTCTTATTCTTGGAGGAGTGTCCCTCCTACGAATACCATTAAAGCTCATTCCTGATCTAAACCCTCCAGTTGGGGTCGTCGTAACCAATTATCCTGGTGCCAGTCCTGAAGAAGTGGTGGAAAAGTTGACAAAGCCACTGGAAGAAAGCTTGTCAACTTTACCAGGAATGAAAAATATCCAATCTACTTCCAGAGAAGGTTCAAACTTCATTCTCCTTGAATTTTCATGGACAACTTCGATTGATGAGATAGAAAACGATGTACTTCAAAGAATCGATCAAACTCCACTCCCGGATGGAGCGGATAATCCAAGGTTTCTTAAGTTCGATCCGGCCCAATTCCCAATCATTCAATTCTCGTTACGTGAAGAGGGGAAGGAAAGTAATTTAAAGACGTTATCCGAGAATTTGAAATTGGAATTAACCCGGGTTGAAGGAGTGGCCAATGTGAACGTTTCTGGTTCACTCAAGGATGAAGTGGTCATTGAATTAAATCAACAAGCGCTGAAAGATAATCGTCTAAGTCAATCTGACGTTATTAACACGATCAGAGCAAATAATGTAACATCACCTGGGGATACCATAGAAACTGATGGACAAACCTTAACCACCCGGGTTATGAGTGAATTACAGTCCGTAGATGAACTGGAAAAATTGGTGCTTCAAGTGAATCCTCAAAATGGTAAAAAGATTACCCTTGGGGAAGTGGCGGCTGTTGAGAAGCAGCAGCAGGATACGAATACGATCACTCGTGCCAATCAGGAACCTGCGATCCTCTTTAGTGTGTTGCAACAATCCGACGCAAACACGGCTTCTGTTTCAAAAGCATTCCAGGATGAGCTGGATCGTCTACTTCAACAAGACCAATACAAATCAATCAAAGCAGACATTCTCTTCGATCAGGGGGACTATATTACCCAAGCGATAGGAAATATTGCAAATTCCCTAATTATTGGCGGGGCTTTTGCCATGCTTGTTCTATTTCTATTCCTGAAGAATGTAAAGAGTCCGTTAATTATTGGTGTGGCGATTCCATACTCTGTCATCGTTACATTTGTCCTAATGTTCTTTGCTGATTTTGCTTTGAATATCATGACTCTCGGAGCACTTGCCCTTGGAATTGGAATGCTTGTGGATAATGCCATTGTCGTAATTGAAAATATTTATCGGCATCTTTCTCTTGGGAAAACACCCAGAGAGGCTGCAAGCATCGGAGCCAAAGAAGTGGGTGGTGCCATTACGGCATCTACTTTAACAACAGTTGCAGTGTTTTTACCAGTTGTCTTTATTTCAGGTTTGCTTGGTGAGTTATTTACCGAATTTGCCCTTACCATTTCTTTTAGCTTGTTAGCATCGCTCGTTGTAGCCTTAACGGTCATCCCGATGTTAGCAAGCAGATTATTGAAGAAGCCTAAAGGAAATCTCGAAGCGAAGCGCAGGCGCTCCAAAAGCAGAAAAACATTTGCCAGGTCTGTCAAGTGGGCCCTTCGCCACCGGTTCATCGTCCTGTTTATTACTGCTCTCACTCTCGTCGCAGGCGGTTTCGGATTGACGACAGTAGGAACACAGTTTTTACCTCCTACGGATGAAGGGTTTTTCAATATGAGAGTCGAATTAGATAATGGAGCATCCGTGGAAGAAACGAATACAGTTGTAAATGCAATTGAAGATAGGCTGGAAATGGAAAAGGATGTTGATGTTTTTGTAAGCCTGGTCGGTACAACTCAGGAAGAGTCCTTTAGAGGAAGTTCAAAAGGGAATATTGCTGAAGTGTATGTGAAAATGAAGCCTTTAGAAGATCGTGGAAGATCCATATTCACTTTTGCTGATGAAGTAAAACCTGAGATAGAAAAAGCTGCAAAAAAGGTAAATGATTCTTCGGAAATTTCATTTAACCTTCAATCAACATCAGGTTCCAGTCCTCAAACCCTGACGTTCAATTTAAGGGATACAGATCCGAAAAGATTGGATCAATCCGTTGATGCATTATTTAATTCTTTGAAGAATATGAAAAACGTATCAGAAGTGACGACTGATCAAATGGAAACGGTCAAAGAAGTCCTAATGAAAGTGAACCGTGACAAAGCTCTGGAACAAGGATTGGCACCAGCACAGATAGGCACCCTTGTTCAGGATGTAACACGAGGTGTATTGGCGACACAAATGGTCACAGAGTCGTCTGATGTCATAAATGTCCTCGTACAATATGACCGTAATATTACTGAGAATCTGGACTCACTGAAAAAACTACTAATCCCTAACGGACAAGGAAAGTATATTCAATTAAATTCTGTAGTGGATTTTGCAATAGAAGATGGTCCTGTCAGTATACAAAGAATCGATCAACAGCACGCAGTTCAATTTACTTTGAAGTATTCATCGTCCACCAATCTCGGTGCAATCTCGAAAGATGTGGATGATAAGATAGAATCATTGGAACTTCCGAATGAGACTCTGGTTTCATTCAGTGGTGACAGGGAGTTACTGGAAGACTCCATTGACGATATGGCACTTGCACTTGGACTCGCAATTGTTCTTGTCTATATGGTCATGGCTGCACAGTTTGAATCATTTAAGTATCCATTTGTCATTATGTTTACTGTGCCGCTCATGGTCATCGGGGTCGCAATAGCGCTGGCGGTAACTCAAACACCTATAAGCATTTCAGCGATTATTGGTGTCATTGTCCTGGCAGGCATTGTTGTAAACAATGCGATTGTGATTGTCGATTACATCAACCAGCGTAAAGAATCAGGAATCAATAGCTTTGATAGTATTGTTGAAGCGGTTCAAGATCGGGCACGGCCGATATTAATGACCGCATTGACGACGATACTTGGCTTGTTACCGCTTGCCCTGGGACTCGGGGAAGGTACTGAGATCAATCAGCCGATGGGTATAGCCGTAATTGGTGGGTTGATAAGCAGTACACTGTTGACGATTTATGTCATTCCGATTGTATATAGTTTCTTTGATAAAGAAACGAGAAGAATGAAGAGTAATCGTGAAGCATACGGTAATAAAGAATAGTCAAAGTCAAACGAGCTAACCTTACAGCTAAGTAGTCACCTCCTTAAATCGAGCAGGTACCTTAGGCTGCAGGTTAGCTTTTTTTTTTACACATATGAAAGAAGTCCTTTGCGGGGGGAAAACGATATGAAGAAAGGGATATATTTAATTACAGGGTTCCCAGGGTTCTTGAGTCTTAATATTGTGGAAGAATTAGTTACTCAAGAGAAGGCATCATCGATCTACTTGCTTCATTTAGACAATATGACTAAAGAAGCAGAGGAATTAGCCGGAATGCTTGGAGGAAAAGGAACCGACCTCATCTTAGTGAAGGGGGACATTACACAACCTGATCTTGGTATGTCAGGAGAAAAAATAGGTGAAATACGGGAAACAGTGGAGTATGTCTGGCACCTGGCTGCCATCTATGACCTTGCCGTACCTGAAAATCTTGCATATAAAGTAAACGTCGAGGGAACACGACACGTTAATTCTTTCTGTAAAACTCTTCACCGATTAAAGAGATATGTTTATTTCTCTACTGCGTTTGTAGCCGGTACACGTAAAGGAGAGATCTATGAGAAGGAGCTTGAGTATCCAGACAGCTTTAATAATTTCTACGAACAGACAAAGTATGAAGCAGAGGTATACGTTGAGGAACTGAAGAAAATCCTGCCGATTACGATCATCCGCCCCGGTATCGTTAAAGGAAGTTCAACTACGGGTGAGACAGTTAAGTTTGATGGTCCGTATTTTATTATGAATATGTTTAAACGATTATCGTTTTTACCTTGGATACCTTTTCTCGGAGAAGGAAATGCCCTCATCAACATCGTTCCCGTCGAATATGTCGTCCGAGCTTCTATATACCTTGGCCACGTGGGGATCGGAAAAGGAAAAACCTATCATCTTACCGATCCACAACCAGTGACAGTAAAAGAAGTGTATGAACAGATTCTATGGCATATGTACAAGAAACAGCCGCGGGGAAGAGTTCCGTTATCTCTTTCCAATTGGGCTCTGGGATTTCGTTTTGTACGCAGATATTTGAAGGTTGAACGTGAAGCGCTTGCTTATTTTACACTTGAAGGAAGGTTCAATTGCCAATATGCCCAAGAAGACTTAAAAGGATCTAACATTCAATGCCCAACGCTCTCAAACCAAATCGAAAAAATGGTTCAATTTTATCTTGAACATTCATCTGACGAAAGATTACATGTGAAGATAAATTAAGGATATTTTCATGAAGATTGTTAGGTAGTGTCTTAATCTCCGTAATAATTGGGAGGGAAATGGTAAAAATAATGGGAGAAGCATCAATAGGAGGATTCTCGAGATGTCATTTTCCCTTACGCAAGAGCCGACCCGGTATATACATCCTATAGTTCATTCACTCCATCACCAATTGCTGGGATGCCCATGAAAACTTCTATTACAAAATTAGAAGGAATTCTATGGAGCATTGCTCTTCCGGGTTTTCCGCAATTACTGGTTGGACTTTGGTTTAAGGGAACGTTATTTGTGCTTCTTGAGATTATCATCAATGTCCAGAGTAACTTTAATCAAGGGATTATGTATAGTTTTTTAGGGGAAACCCGTAAAGCAGCTTCTGTAATCGATTATCAGTGGTTGATGTTTTATCCATGCCTATATATGTTTGCCATGTGGGATGCATATAAGCTTGCCCAAACAAAGGAAGAACCATATATATTTTTACCTTTTGTCATGTCTGCTTATATGGTGACCGTTGGCTTGATGTACTCTCCTAAGGTATATTTATTTGGTGTATTTATAGGACCTGTCTTTTTGCCGATGATGTTTGTAATTCCCGGAGTGGTACTTGGGCTGATCATTCGATCAATCCTCATCCGGGTCCATTAAGTTTTATCTCTTTACGAAACGTCATTCATGAGGTAAGATATGGCTATACAACTTAAACGTTTTCTACCTGTCAAAGGGGAGTAGCTATAGGTGACATACCTAAACAAAGTCGTCAGTTCATGGATGATTCCATCGGCTTTGTTGGCATAATGATTATGCTCAGCAAGACCTTTGCCTTATTTAGGCAAGGGTCTTTTTATTTTATAAAAATCCTTGCCTATTGGAAAACTAACTGTGTAAATAGGAGGGACTTACATTAATGGATGCTTCAATGTTATTGGAATATGGTTGGGTACTGCTCATCCTTGTCGGTCTTGAAGGAATTCTGGCTGCTGATAATGCAGTTGTTATGGCAGTCATGGTTAAACATCTGCCGGTAGAACAAAGAAAGAAAGCACTCTTTTATGGTCTGTTGGGAGCATTTGTATTTAGATTTGCTGCACTATTTCTCATTTCGTTCTTAGTGAATGTATGGCAGGTTCAAGCCATCGGAGCAATCTATTTATTCTATGTGTCGATTCATCATTTTGTTAAAAAGAGGAAAGACACGGGAATTGTTGAGTCAGAGTCAAACAAGGGCTCAGGTTTCTGGACGACGGTATTGAAGGTGGAACTTGCAGACATCGCCTTTGCAGTTGACTCCATGTTAGCTGCTGTAGCTTTAGCGGTTACTTTGCAGCCAACCGGATGGTTTGATGTCGGTGGAATTGACGGCGGTCAGTTTATCGTCATGTTCCTTGGTGGAATAATCGGCTTGGTGATTATGCGATTTGCTGCAACATGGTTTGTGAAACTATTGGAGAAATATCCTACATTGGAATCAGCAGCGTTTTTAATTGTTGGTTGGGTCGGTGTGAAACTGGCTGTATTTACGCTGGCTCATCCTGATGTGTCGATCCTGGATCACCATTTCCCTGAATCAAAGCCATGGAAGCTCGTCTTCTGGACCGTTTTAATCCTTTTATCAGTTGGAGGATATTTATTATCCAGAAAGAAAGCAAAGCAAGAAGAAACCAAAGAAGCTAAAGAAGAAGCCAAAGCAAAAGCGGAATAATGATAAATGTAAAGCTAACGTGGATTTCACACGTTAGCTTTTTTTGATTTGTTAATTCCGACAGAATCTTGACTCACCTTTTTTAAATTTATATATGTGTAACCCCCTCAAAATAAGAACTCATTACGTAACTCCTTTAATAAGGCGATCGATCGGCCAAACAATAAATTTACTTCCGAGGTGTACATGTGACGAAAAATGAATGATGTAAACAATCTGTCCTAATTTCGATGTCTGAAAAGGTTTAAAACCTACCTTGAAATCTTTTGGTGGTACTCCTCCTCTCTATTATCTTTTAATATTAACTTCTAATGAGTATAATAGTGTGCAGGATGGAGTGAGATAGATGTTAAAAGTATTACTATTTTTGATAGCCAAAAAGAAAAAAACTTTAGAGAATATGGCGATTCAAATACAAAACGGGGATGAGCAATTACTGAACGAAGTCCTCGAAGACTATAAGCCGTTCGTTAAAAAGACGGTATCTTCAGTCTGTAAACGGTATATCTATGAAGGTGATGATGAATTTAGCATCGGTCTTATTGCCTTTCATGACGCTATCTTAAAATATAATCATCAGCGAGGGTCATCCATCATCAGTTTTTCTGAAGTAATCATCAAACGGAAAGTTATTGATTATATAAGAAAAAACGGGAAATTTCAGGATATGAGCATCGACATGAGTGTGGTAGAGGATGATGGAGAGACAACAAATTTAACAATCGAGCAAATCGTCTCCGTTGAAGAATATGGGAAACAGCAAGAAGGTAAGAAGAGGCGGGAAGAGATCATCTCTTTCCAGGAACATCTTTCTCACTTCAAATTATCCTTCCATGAGCTGGTCGAACAATCACCTAAGCATGAAGATGCCAGACTGAATGCCATAGACATTGCAAAAACGGTAGTGAATTCCAAAGAATTATTGAACTACCTCCTTGAAAAGAAACGGTTACCCATAAAAAAATTAGAGAAACAGGTAAACGTTAGTAGAAAAACAATTGAGAGAAATAGAAAATATATTATTGCCATTACTCTTATTCTAATAGGAGATTATGTGTATTTACGGGATTATTTAAAAGGGCGGTTAGAGATATGAAAAATGGGATCATTATGGAAATCAAACGTGATATCCTCGTTATGATGACCTCAGAAGGGGAATTTCTGACGGGAAGAAAGCAGCCCAATCAACATTACACAATAGGAGAAGAAATTCCTTTCTTTCCTTTGCACCATGAACCTGCTAGGGGCAAACGATCTTTTATATGGAATTGGAAAGCATCGACTGTATTATTAACAGCCATAATCCTCATCCTCACCCTGTTTTCAAGTGGTTTCATACAGAGTAACCAGGCATATGCCTATGTGTCAGTCGATATCAACCCAAGTATGGAATTGACATTGAATGAAAAACAACAGGTGATCAAGATTACTCCTTACAATCAAGATGCCAGAGTGCTTTTAGAAGAGCTGGATGGCTGGGAAAACATAGATGTAAGTGAAGTGACAGAGGAAATCTTCCTCTTATGTGAAGAAATGGGATATTTAAAAGAAAATCAAAATGTTCTCATCACCTCTTCATTTATTGAGGATTCAAATGGTCAGCGTGAAGATGAGTTAGTTGCTGAAATAAATAAGTTTGTTCAAGAATATAGCACAGACCACAACATGAACATTACGGTGAAAGAAACATCGCAGGAAATGAGAGAAGAAGCTTCTGATAAAGGAATGACTGCCGGGTCATTATTACGGGAAACTGAAAAAGCTGAAACACCTAAACCCGTCGAGGATACCAACAAAAAAGAGTTAAAAGAAGAAGATGTCCTCAAAGAGGGAATAAAGAAAGAGAAGAGTTCTAAGGTTGAGAATCAAAAGGTGGAATTACGTTCAGTCGATAAGAAACAGAAACCAGAGGGTACTGAGAAACTTCAAAAAAATGATAAATTCCATTCAAATCAAAAAAAGGACTCAGAAAAACCTGTACAGAATGAACGAAAAAACAATTCTTCTGATTATAAGCATCGGAACTCCAATGATCATTCTAATCGTGATGAAGACAAATATAAAGGAAATGCAAAATGGCATAGTCCTAAAAATAGTAAAGAAGAAAATGAACGAGATCAAGACAGAAAAGAAGAGAGACGAAATCATAACGATTGGAAAGAGGATAAGAAACGAGATCATCAAGACTGGAAAGATGAAAAGAAAAGGGATCACCAAGAACGAAAAGATAATAAAAAATATAAAGATGATTAAAAAAAGCGGCCCATTTGCATAAATGGGTCGTTCTCATTTATAAAGGGTAGCTGGTGAATCCAGCTACCCCAATCCAATATTATTTAGTTTGTTGTCCGGAAAGTTGAGATTGAGCTTGTTTAACCAGTCGTTTCGTGATTTCTCCTCCAACGGATCCGTTAGAGCGAGCCACTGTATCTGATCCAAGTGTCACACCAAACTCTTGAGCGATTTCATATTTCACTTGATCAAGGTATTGTTCAACACCAGGTACGAGTAATTTATTACTGCTTCTAGCCATGGTTGTTTCCTCCTTAGTAGTAGACTTGAAACAATGATGTTTCTGTAGTACTATTATTTGTCTTATTTCTTCGAACATGAATGGTAATATTTCGCCGAAATTGTATAGTTTGTATGGGAGGGAATGAATCCCTGAGACTTGCTGGTTTAAGCTGCTTTCCTTAAAGAAAGAATAAACATATAGGAAATTATCCATTTTTCCTTTCATTCTTCGTACATATTCATTAAGATAGAAAAGGAAATAACCTTGAAAGGGAAATACACAAATGTGGTATAAACTTAGATTAAACTTGAATAAATTGACTCCAGCTCAAGTCATAGTGACGTTCTACCTTATCGCTGTTACAGTGGCAACGATTCTTTTGAGCTTACCATTTGCCCATAAACCCGGGGCAGAGTGGAGTTTTATTGATGCTATTTTCACGTCCGTCAGTGCCGTGAGTGTAACCGGCTTAACGGTTGTAAGTACTGCGGATACGTTTAACACAGTAGGAATTTTCTTATTGATATTTGTTTTACAGTTCGGTGGAATTGGAATCATGACTCTTGGAACTTTTTTCTGGCTTTTGGTAGGTAAGAAAATAGGATTGAAAGAACGGCGCTTGATTATGACGGACCAAAATCAAACCAATCTGTCCGGCCTTGTTCATCTATTAAAGCAAATATTATTACTTATCATTGTGATTGAATTAGTGGGTGCATTTATTTTAGGGGTCTATTTCCTGAGTTACTATCCTAGCTGGCAGGAGGCATTCATTCACGGACTATTTGCCTCAGTGAGTGCTACGACAAACGCTGGTTTTGATATAACCGGTCAATCACTCATCCCATTTAAAGATGATTATTTTGTCCAATTTATTACAATCATTTTGCTTACATTAGGGGCGATTGGATTTCCAGTTTTAATTGAGACAAAAGACTATTTACTGAACAAGCAAAGAAGCAAACATCATTTCTCATTATTCACTAAAATTACGACCATTACATTCGGTATTTTATTAATCTTTGGGACGTTGGTAATATGGTTGTTCGAGTATGATCGATTTTTTTCGGGTATGGCTTGGCATGAATCTTTCTTTTACTCCCTTTTTCAATCTTCATCGACGAGGAGTGGCGGTCTTGCTACCATGAATGTCGCAGAGTTTTCAACACCTACATTACTGGTATTGAGTGCGTTAATGTTCATTGGGGCATCTCCCAGCTCAGTGGGTGGTGGGATTCGGACAACTACCTTTGCCCTGAATATTTTGTTCTTATTCCACTTCGCCAGGGGCAATAAGACGATCAAGGTGTTTAGAAGAGAAGTACACGAACAGGACATCATTAAGTCTCTTGTCGTTACGATGGTGGCCGTCCTTATGTGTTTTGTGTCGGTCGTTATCCTAACGATTACCGAAGATCACAGTCTGATCGAGATAATATTTGAAGTTGCTTCAGCCTTTGGAACAACAGGTTTATCATTGGGAATCACTTCTGATCTTTCTTCCATTGGAAAGAGCGTGATTATAGCACTCATGTTCATCGGACGTGTCGGCATTCTATCCTTCTTGTTTATGATAGGTGGAAAAGAGAAAACAACCAAATATCATTATCCAAAGGAAAGGGTCATTATTGGATAGAAAAACGATGCATGCCGCATCGTTTTTTTATTTAAGAACTGAATAGGGGACATCAAAGTAAATCCAAAGGAAGAGAATGATGGGGAAGGATATGATCCATCCTACAACCGGGTTTTTATGATGAACAATGAGAACGGTGAACATCAAGATATTAAATAGGATGTCCCATCCAAAATGCCAGCCATTGTGATAAGTCATCATTCCAAAGATATGAGAAAGTCCTTCGGTCACTCCGTAAATGCCCGTCCACAACATGACCCAGATGACTTTTCCGCGAAAAGTCGCAGGCAATCTGCCGATAAAGATCGCAATGGTGGCTGTGTATTGTACTACCATTTTACTTAATGAAATGATCGTATGATTCAGATTGATGTGGTCTCCTAATGCCGTAACCGTTTGGAACTGCCACATGGAATAGTCGTATAAAAGATACTGGGAGAGTAGATCTCCAATAATAAAAAACAATAAAGTTGGATAATAGCTGTAAAAACCCTTCCAATTCCCGAATTTCCATCCAAGGAGAGCATAACAAAGTAATAAGACAAGTATCATTGCATATCCTCATTTAGCTTTTTTGCTTAGTTTCTGGTTAAATGCATCATTTATTCAGTCTTTTTCTTCTAGTATTGGAATACCTTTTGTAGCCAAAATCATATTACTTTTGGAATGGAAAGAGAATGTGGTGGGGAAAGTAAGTTACAAAGGAGATGAGTTACATGATGAAACGAAAAGCTCAATATAATGCTGCTGAAAAGAATAATCAAACACCTTTAAAGAATAAGCAAGAGGCAGAATTCTCCGCTGAATTCTCTCAAGGAGAAGATCCTGCTAAGGGAAAGAATAGAAACTCTTCTAAAGGTATGAAGGGTAGAAGCTGATGAAGGATAAAAAACAATCTTTCCGTGAAGAGTTTGGTCAGGAATTTGGAGATGTTAATGCAGCCAAAATTCTGGAAGTGACACAAAAACAACCGAAAGCAAAAAAAGACAAGAAAAAATGTTAAGCGATTCGCTTAACATTTTTTCTTATCTATAGTGAAACAGATTGTCTGCCAAACTCAAATACGGTAGATTGACCTGTAGCAGGTTCAAAGTAAGCTAACACATACTGATCTTGTCCATCCTTCGACTCAATCATTTCAAGGAGTGTATGCTTATACAATTCTTTTTCACTTAAGTTTAGCCGAGCGAAAGATTCACCTGCTATGGATGGTTGTGCCAGCAAGGTTTGATAAATAGCGGACCTTTCTTCTTTCGTCATTTCATGTGTCCACCAAGGCTTTCTTGGTTTGTATTTCTGATTCTCTAAGTAATCCAATTTCATTAGACCTTCAATAATCGATATGTTGAAGCTAGTCTCTGTATAAAGAAACTCATGCAGCCTTTTAAATAAATCCTCCAGTTGATGTCCGATTCTTGACCAACCCCGGTTTTCCCAGTAGGAGCCGAATAGTTGGAAGAAATCAAATGGTGTTTCAAAGCATTCGGTCACCAGATATTCGATCGTCCGATCCATACGATGATCGTTCCAATACTTTTCTAATACATCTTCAACCTGTTTGATCCTAACGATATCATCAAAGGATAATACATTGTTCCCGAGGATCTCATAAGGGGAAAGGTCCATGTACGTATATTGATGGTCATTGGCACGAATCCTCAATCCCGTTCCGCGAAGCATCTTCAAGAATCCTAATTGAAGTTCCTCTGGACGCAGTTCAAATACATCATTGAAGGTTTTCCGGAATGAATTATAATCCTCTTCCGGCAGACCGGCAATCAAATCCAGATGCTGGTCGATCTTTCCTCCATCCTTGACCATCGTAACGGTTCTTGTCAGTTTGGAGTAATTTTGTTTTCTCATAACAAGATCATTCGTTTCGTCATTTGTTGATTGGATACCAATTTCAAAGCGAAATAACCCTGCTGGGGCATTTTTGTTCAGAAATTCGATGACTTCCGGTCTCATGATGTCTGCTGTGATTTCAAATTGAAAGACAGTTCCAGGCAAGTGTTCGTCGATTAGGAATTGAAACATTTCCATGGCGTAGCTTCGACTGATATTAAACGTGCGATCCACAAATTTAATTGTTTTTGCGCCATTTTTCATTAAGAATCGAATGTCCTCTTTTACCTTTTCTCTGTCAAAGTAACGCACACCCACTTCGATCGAAGAGAGACAGAATTGACAACGGAATGGACAACCTCTGCTTGTCTCGATATACGTAACCCTTTTACCCAATTGAGGCAGGTCTTCTTCAAAGCGGAACGGTGAGGGTACTTCCCTTAAATCTATTTTATTCTGCTGTGGCTTGATGACCGGCTTTCCATCTACTAAATAAGCCACACCATGGACCTTTGAAAAGTCCCTGTCACCATTCAGTTCATCCAATAACTGCTTAAAGGATTCTTCCCCTTCACCGATAACGATAAAGTCAACGTCTTGCAGCCGCTCCAGCCAGTAGGGAACATCATATGTGACTTCTGGACCTCCCAGGACGATGGTAACTTCAGGCAGGATTTTTCGAAGTATCTTGATCACTTTGATCGTCTCTTCTATATTCCAGATGTAACAGCTGAATCCTATAATATCAGGTTTTTTCGAGAACAAATCACTAGCGATGTTAAGGGTGGGATCCTTAATGGTGTATTCAGCCAATTCTATCTCATGTTCAGGCTCAGCAAAGGCCTTCAGACAACGAATGGCCAGATTGGTGTGAATGAATTTTGCATTTAACGTACTTAAAACGACTTTCTTCATAAATAAGCTCCTTTTATACTAAGTTCACCTGACGGAACATGTGAACCATTGTAAACCATATTTTCCAACATATACGAGTTGTTCGTACATCTATCCTAAACCGTACTGATTATCATTTTATCTAAGGAAGAGAGAAAGCTCAATGTTTGTCTAGAATGAATTTAAATTTATTGTAAGTATTAGAAGGAATTTAAGGAAAAGTTACGAATAGTATAATAAAATAAATAGTTTTTTGAAAATTGTGTAGAAGATGATCAATATATACCTTAAGAGAATAGATACTCACGAAAAGGGACTGACCCGTGTCTGCTATTGGGTCAGCCCTTTCTAGTGAGGTTTATCTTGTTTTCATTTCTCTTTTTGAAAGAAGTTTCTGGAGTTTGGTTGATTTAAACTCCACTATCGGTTGCGTAATGCTTGTGAAAAACTTTGTCGAGAAAATCATTGTCAGAACCAATGATACACCGAGCAAGATTAATAAACTCGTAGTGGGATCAATTGTATCCTTCAGCTGGCTTTCGCGGAATAGGCGGATAAGAAAACCGTGCAGCAAGTATACATATAGTGTATTTTTGCCCCATTTAGTAAAGAACTGTCTTTTCGTTGGGACAAAGGTAAAGAAGCTAAAGATCATCACAACGTTCAGCATGTAAACAAACGCCCTGACAGCTAAACTAATGGTGTTGTTCCCTTCGAATTCTCCATAAGGCTTAGAGCCAAGTAACCATTTATCGGAGAATTCAGGGATGAAATACATTCCTAAAAATACGAGAATAAATAATGTACCTGCCACAATACGTGCTTTACTCGTTTTAAAATATTCGAAGTGCTCCTTTTCCAAATAATAGCCCATCAGGAAAATTGGAAAGAAGACAAACGTTCTGGACAGGCTAAGATAATTTGAAATCACATCAGCAAAACCTACAAGCAGTCCAATGGAAAAAGCGATTGCCAATCCGAGGCCGGGCTTGAACTTAAACCACTTGATGAAGACATACAATAATGCGTTCCAACAGAATAAGCTGATGAGGAACCATAATGACCAGTGCGGATTAAGTGGATCGATTTCAAATGTTGATTTTTGATAAAGAAAATAGTAATACACCGTGTAGATCAATTGAAACACAATGTAAGGAAGAATTAATTTTTTTGCCAGTTTCTGAATATATCCCTTTTTATAAAATCCTTTTGCGAAAAACCCTGCCACAAGAATAAAGGCTGGCATGTGGAAGGTGTAAATCGTTTTGTACAGAGAAAGGATAAATGGATCACTTTCTATATAGGACCGGATCAAATGTCCAAATACAACCAGGAAGATCAAAATGAATTTGGCATTGTCGAAGTAATAGTCACGCTGTTTCATATCTTCACCATCTCTTAGAATAGATTTATCCTAATTCATTCTTACCCTAGGATACAATGAGTAAAACATGAATTTCACTGTTAATTATCACCAAAAGTATGGGGAGCTATGCGAACTCTATAATGATTTGAGCCAATAGTCGTCTTTTAAAATAGTAGGGGGATGAGGAAATGACTAATAGTAGTAAATTGCAGAAAGAGTTGAATAAGGAAGAATGTCATCCCGTCGATAGGGAAATTTGCTTAGCATCACCCATGCCGATGTTCGTGATCAATAAAGAGTTGAAAATCGTCTTTGCCAATGGAGAAGCATGTGAAACGCTTCAGACTACGAAAGAAAGGATTACAGGGACACTGTTCAGCAACTATTTTACTTCTGTGCCGGCCCCGATTGTGGCTCATTATAAGGAAGTTATGGAAACCGGTAAGAATCTTGAAGATGAAACCTTAATGAATGTTAGTGATAAGAAAATCATCCATATTGAACTATTGCTTAAAAAATCGACCATTTCTCCTAATGCCTATTTGTATTTCAAAGATGTAACGGCACTAAAGGAAAAAGAGCGGAAAGATCATATGAACGTCCATTTGTTATCGAATATTTTTCAAAATGCATCAGAAGGAATCGTTCTCTTTGATATAGAAGGAAATATTAACGATGTGAACCAGGCGTTCAGTTCACAAGTCGGATTGGAAAAGGATGAAATCACGAACAGGAACATAAGCTCATTTATCCCTGAAAGTGCCCATTATAAGGTTGAAAAGATAAAAGAACTGATTTCTCAAAACAAAAAAGCCCGTGGAGAAATTCCGATTAAAAAATCACACAGCATTTCAATTGTGGAATTTACGACAAGTCCGTATGTGCATCACAAGCTTCATATGGCCATTCTTAGGGATGTAACCGAGAAGAGGCAGATGGAGATACAATTAAAACGAAACGAAGAGTTGTTTAAAGGGTTATTTGAAGAAGCGATCGATGCGATCGTGTTATGGGATCAGGATGGCAGGGTACTAAAAGCGAACTCTTCTGCCCTGAAAATCTTTGAATGCTCCCTTTCAGAGCTTCTTTCGAAGAGGATAAGGGACTTTGTATATCCTCTTGAAAGCCAAAAGTTTGATTTAGTCATGGAACAGTTAAACAGAAGTGGTGCAGTAAGGGATGAAGTTCTGTTTCTTATGCCTAACAATCAGTTGAAGCATTTGGAATTTACTTCTAAGCTTCATTCCGTTGATGGGTATAACATGACAATCTTCAGGAATGTCAGTGAGCGTTATCAAATGGAAAAGGAACTACGGGAAAGCGAGGAGAGGTTCAGAAAAATATTCGAAGGCTCACTGGACGGCCTGATTCTTACCAATCACAATTATGTTGTCGTAGATGCAAATCCTGAAGTGAGTAAGATCATTGATATCGAGAAAGATCACTTAATCGGTAAAGATGTACGTGAAATATTGAATATAGACCCCGGTGAAGAATCATATGATGAATACTTACAACAGCTGAAAGAAGACGGGCAGGCGACGTTTTTACAAACATTGACTTCTCATAGGGATAAAATTCAATACATTGAGCTTTCATCCAAATACAATTTACTCTCTAATTTAAATTTAACGATCATTCGTGACATTACAGAACAAATTGAAATGCAGGAGCAGTTGAGAAAGTCAGATACATTGAGTGTCGTTGGGGAGCTTGCTGCAGGGATTGCCCATGAAATCAGAAATCCAATGACCGCCCTTAAAGGCTTTATTCAATTGTTGGAAAATAGTGTGGGTCAAGATCATGAGATGTATTTCAATGTGATTACTTCTGAGTTTCAGCGGATTGAATCCATCATCACTGAGTTCCTGGTTTTAGCAAAGCCACAGGCGATTCAATATCAAGAAACGAATTTAATCAGGATCATGAAAGATACCGTTGAACTACTTAGTGCTCAGGCAGTCATGCATAATGTTCAGTACGAGGAGAGTTACCAAGCGGAGCTTCCAACCATCATCGCAGAGCCCAATCAGTTAAAGCAGGTATTCATTAATGTCATCAAGAATGCGATTGAAGTCATGACGGACGGTGGGTTCATTTCCATCCGGATTCAAGAGACGGATGATGAAATGATTCATATTCGCATAAAGGACCAGGGTGGCGGGATATCAAAGGATAAGATTAAAAAGCTGGGTGAACCTTTTTACACAACGAAGGAACGGGGAACTGGACTTGGTCTGATGGTAAGCTTTAAAATTATTAAAGAGCATAAAGGAAGCGTTCAGGTTGAGAGTATCGTCGGAGAAGGGACCATCTTCCACATTTATCTCCCTAAATCGTAAAGGAGTCCTGTATAATGTCATATGATTCTATTGTAATGGAGAGTCCGATTGGAATGTTAGAACTCCAGGCGGATCAGAGCCATCTACTTTTGGTGCAATTTTTAGAAAATGATTCACGAGGGGATTTTTACACCGAGAATCCAATATTACTAAGAGCACAAGAACAGATCACAGAATTCTTTAAGGGGGAGAGAAGGGAATTTGATATCCCCCTAAAGATAAAGGGAACGTCTTTTCAGAAGGACGTATGGAACACCCTGCAACAGATTCCATTTGGTGAAACCAGGTCATATCAGGATGTTGCCGAAGCGATTCAAAGACCTAAAGCTGTCAGGGCAGTTGGGCAAGCGAATAAAGCAAACCGATTTCCCATCATCATTCCATGTCACCGTGTCATTGGAAAGAATAATACACTTACAGGCTATGCCGGTAAGCAGGTGGATAAGAAAGAAACCTTATTGTTGTTAGAAAAATAGAATAAAAAAACAGGCATTCTCCTAGGGAGGATGCCTGTTTTTTTTATTTAGTGATTGAATCTTTTATCTATTTAGATTATCATCTAATTAGATAGTAATCTAATTAGAGAGGGGGAGACATATTGCAATTAAGTAAACAGGTGGCTTTCCATAAAACGATGGGGGATCCGACGCGGATCAAGATTGTCTATTTGCTGGCATCAGAAAGCTTGCACGTAGGAGCCATTGCGGGGAAACTGGGACTCACCGCCCCTACGATATCCCATCACCTAACGAAACTCAAAGAGTGCAATCTTGTTTATTCGCGAAGGGAGAAGAACACGGTTTACTACTATTTGAATAAAAAAGTCCTGAGTCATCATGGAAATGTCCTTCATCAGTTTGCTCAGGGAGAGGAAGGGGAAAGTGTGATGTCAGAAAAGTTATTGAAAGAAAAACAAAAGGTGATGAATAATTTCCTGGAGAAGAATGGACGTATCAAAACGATTCCTTCTCAA
The DNA here is from genome assembly GCF_050270195.1 of Rossellomorea sp. NPDC071047. Lineage (NCBI taxonomy): Bacteria > Bacillati > Bacillota > Bacilli > Caryophanales > Bacillaceae > Rossellomorea > Rossellomorea sp. NPDC071047. The sequence continues at coordinate 358,232 of NZ_JBNNJT010000005.1, forward strand.
CAAAAGAAGAAATTATTTATATTGGAACATATGGTGGAAGGGTTGAAGGTGGGAGAAAAATATATGGAAAAAGATTTGAATGAATATATTCAGCAGTTCCATGAAGACTTTGCGACCTTAAGAAGAGAATTTATCATTCATCAGTTCATGTATCGGGAAAATGGCATTTATGAAGTGAATCCGAGGGAAATGTGGGCTTCTACAAAGTTAATGGGAGAATAAGATGAATGCCAAAAGAAGAGCAGTAGGAAGCTCTTCTTTTGGTTATGGTTTAACTCCTATGGTTTGTTGAATACTATCTTGGAAGGGAGGGTACAGGACCCCTTTTTCTGTGATGATGCCGGTAATCAGTTCATGAGAAGTAACATCGAATGCAGGGTTATAAACAGGAACATTTTCTGGCGCAATCAGTGTCCCGCTGACCGTTGTAATCTCTTCCCGGTTTCGCTCTTCAATGGGAATATCGTTTCCATTGGAGCTGGATAAATCGAAAGTGGAAGAAGGAGCAGCGACATAAAAGGGTATATTGAAATGTTTACACAAAATGGCAAGCATGGACGATCCGATTTTATTTGCGGTATCCCCGTTGGCAGAAATTCGGTCAGCCCCGACAATCACGGCTTCTACTCCTTTTTCTTTCATGGTATGGGCAGCCATGCTATCCGTGATGAGGGTGACATCTACTCCTGATTGCTGTAACTCCCAAGATGTCAGGCGGGCTCCTTGCAGAACGGGCCGTGTCTCACATGCATAAACCTGAAACGCTTTTCCTCTTTCTCTTCCTAAATGAAAAGAGGCCAATGCAGTACCGTATTTACTCGTTGCAATGGAACCGGCATTACAGATGGTCATCACGATCTGTTTATCCTTTAATACACTTAAACCATTTTCACCTATTAGGCGGCACACTGCCTCGTCTTCTGCATGAAGGTGGATGGCAGCATGGAGTAAATTAGTTTTCGCTTCATTAACAGAAGAAGCATTCTCTAATACCTTTTCTAACCGGTTCAAAGCCCAAACCAGGTTGACTGCTGTGGGGCGTGAATCGGCAAGGTATTTTTTGTCACGTTGAAACAGATCGATGAATTCCTCTAGCGTTTTCACTTCATACTGACATGCAGACCGGGCTAAACCGTAAGCAGCTGTGATGCCAATGGCAGGTGCACCTCTCACTTTTAGTGTGATAATCGCATCATAAAACTCTTCAATGGTCGTCAGTTTAATATATTCCACTATGTTAGGCAGTTTTTGTTGATTAAGGATCAGTAAATAATCTTCATGCCACTCTAGTGAAGTTGGAATGGTCAATGCTTGTGTCATGATAATCTCCTTTTGATTATTCAGAATGGGACTTCAATAGGGACAAAAGCTCTTCGATCGAATAGATCTGCTTTCGTGTTATGATCAGTTCCTTACCGAGTGTCAAGCAGGTCCGTTTAGCCTGTAATCTTCGTTCTTTATCCGGGATGCCATCCAGATCTTCTACATGAGCGAGGCCGATCGTTCTTCTGATGCATTCACATCCTGCAAAACCGATGCTGTCTTGAAAGCTCTTCTCCAATACATATTCAAGGTAGCCATTCACTTTCGTGTAGGCGTCCCCGCTTTCCTTCCAATGCTTAGAAAACGCGGAGGAGAATACTTTCCAGGTATTCTCAATGTGATAAAAAATCGTTTCCTTCTCATCAGGTTTAGAAACTGCCTGGAAAATAAGGTTGGCAATGAACTGTCCAATATCAAAGCCAATCGGTCCATAAAAGGCAAATTCGGGATCAATCACTTTCGTTTGATTCTTATCTACAAAGATGCTTCCTGTATGAAGATCTCCATGAAGAAGTGCTTCTCCTTCAGTAAGAAAGCTCTTTTTCAATTTGGCCACTTCAAGCTTCAAGGTGAAATCATCCCATAAATGTTGAACGTCCCGGGAAAGCTCTTCTTCAAATTCATTGGTTTCACTGTTGAAAAAGGGATCTGTAAATACTAGGTCCTCAGTGATTTTGCACAACTCAGGATTTGAAAATTCTTTCACATACTCCTTTTTCTTGAAAGGATGAAGGGCATAATCAGAGGTGAAATATAAGGTGTTTGCTAAAAATGTTCCAATGTCATGGGAGAGCCGGGGATACTTTTCCCCTTTGATAAGGCCAGCCCGGGCAATGGTCATTGTGCTCAAATCTTCCATGACAGTAATAGCTAGTATCGGATCAGAGTAGTACACTTCAGGAACCAGATCCCCTACAAATGAACGCTGAAGCTTAAGGGCACTCGCTTCTATTCTTGCCCGTTCGATTGTTAACGGCCAGCTTTCGCCTACAACCTTCGCAAATGGCAGGGCTTGTTTGATGATGATTCCTTTACCTGTTTCCCGTTCTAATACACGAAAGACCAGATTTAAATTCCCGTCTCCAATTTCTTCACACGTTAAGAGAGTGCCGTCCTCAAATATTCGTAAGCGAATCGCCAGTGCGATTGCCGCCTGTTCAGTTAGTGGTTGATATGCATTTAGTTTCGTAATGGCCATCATCGTTCCTCCTTATAGTACAGACTTATGAAAGACTGTGTTATGGAGGCTTTTCCGTGGTATAAGAAAAGCCTCTTTCATGTTCGAAAGAGGCTTGAAGAAGGTATCTTCATCGCCTCTTATCTCTCAGAAAGACTATCTTTCTGTTGGAATTAGCACCGTGCCTTGCTGGATCATTCAATCCGGCGCATGCTGCGCCCCGTTTTACAACGGTATTATGGTCGGTTGCTGGGCTTCATAGGGCCAAATCCCTCAGCCAGCTCTTGATAAGAGTTGCGTTAACTATTTAATTAAACTTTCAGAATGTTTCATTTGATTTGAATAGTACCATCGAAGTAATTTCCATGTCAACGTTTTTTTGAAAAAGTGCCTATCTAATAAAAATCCGGTCTTCTATCCTGGAATATCGGAATTTTCTTTCGGACTTTTTCTACTTCCTGTAAATTGATTTCAGCTGTAACCAATTCTTCCGTTTGCGATCCTTTTGAAAGAATATCTCCCCATGGATCAATGATAAGGGAACAACCGCCAAATTCATTGTTCGGGTCGCTTCCCACCCGGTTGCAGGCGATCACGAAGCATTGATTTTCAATCGCTCTTGCCCTTAAGAGGGTCTGCCAGTGATCAATTCGTGCTGCCGGCCACTCTGCTACGACATAAACAACCTTGGCACCCATTAGAACTTGTTTTCTGAACCATTCCGGGAAACGGATGTCGTAACAAATCAATCCCCCCATTTTTGTGTCTTGAAGCGTGAAGATGCCATCCTCATGACCAGGAAGTAAATAATGATGTTCATCCATCAGCTTAAACAAGTGAAGCTTCGAATACTTTTTCACCAACTCGCCTTTTGAATTCGTAACTAGAAGGGTATTGGACACCCCATCCTGCGTTTTCTCTGCAACAGAACCACCTACAATGTGAATGGAATATTTATTTGACAAGGCAGACAGGAAGGAGGTTGAATCCTTTGCTCCGTCATCAGCGATTTCATCCATTCTTGTAAGGTCATATCCAGTCGTCCAAAGCTCAGGGAGCACAACTGTATCACAGCCTTCTTCACTAGCTTTTTTAACCCATCGTTCTACTTTTTTCTTGTTTTCTTCGGGATGTCCGAACACAATATCGATTTGTGCAAGACCTAACTTTTGAATCATTTCTTTCACCTCATTAATGACTTTTTGGAATTTATTCCTTTACATTCTTTATTTCCCGTTATATCATTTGTGACTAGAATTTGAAAGTAATTAATTTTCAAAAAAATGTAGTGGGTGAGTGTATGAAAACCTTTGGAAAGGCAAAACGATTAGATTTATTACCTGAACAATTTTTCGCATCCCTGGCAAAAACAGTGAATGCTGTTGTCAAAGAGGGACATGATGTCATTAATTTGGGACAGGGAAATCCGGATCAACCGACTCCTCCACATATTGTGGAGAAACTGACAGAAGCAGCAGCTTCCCCGTCCAATCATAAGTATCCTCCATTTCGCGGCTTACCGTCCTTTAAAGAGGCGATTGCTGCATTCTACCTGCGTGAATATGATGTGGAATTAGATCCGGAAACAGAGGTAGCCGTTCTGTTCGGAGGAAAGGCCGGGTTAGTTGAAATCCCTCAATGTTTATTGAATCCTGGTGATGGGGTATTGGTGCCCGATCCCGGTTATCCCGATTATTTATCAGGGGTAGCATTGGCAGAAGCTCGTATGATTAAAATGCCTCTGCGAGAGGAGAATGGCTTTCTGCCTGATTATAGTGAACACTCCCGTAATGAGCTGGAAAATGCGAAGCTAATGTTTCTGAACTACCCTAATAACCCTACTGGAGCGATCGCCACAGAATCATTCTTTGAAGAAACAGTCACTCTTGCCAATCAGCATGATATATGTGTTGTACATGATTTTGCCTATGGAGCTATTGGGTTTGATGGAAATAAGCCCATAAGCTTCTTGGAAACAGATGGAGCAAAGGATGTGGGGATCGAGATTTATACATTATCGAAAACGTATAATATGGCTGGCTGGAGAGTGGGGTTTGCAGTAGGGAATAAGAGTGTCATAGAAGCGATCAACCTCCTGCAAGATCACTTATATGTGAGTCTGTTCGGTGCTATTCAAGAAGCGGCTGCCACTGCCCTTTTAAGTTCCCAGGAATGTGTAGATTCTCTGGTTTCAACATACGAAGAAAGGAGAAAACTATTAATCTCCGGACTTCAGGATATAGGGTGGGATGTAAAAGCTCCACAAGGTTCCTTCTTCGCCTGGTTAAAAGTACCTGATGGATTCAGCTCTGTAGAGTTCTCTACTTATTTACTTGAAAAAATCAAAGTCGCTGTAGCCCCGGGTGTAGGCTTTGGAGAATTCGGAGAAGGGTATGTACGTGTAGGACTATTAACCACAAACGAGCGGATAAAAGAAGCGATTTCACGTATAGAAAATTTAGAATTATTCAACAAAAGGGATTGACAGAATTTGAAATTGGTGCAATAATCCAACTGAAATAATGAATAATGAAATTCTTATCAAGAGCAGGCGGAGGGACCAGCCCTATGAAGCCCGGCAACCGACTTATTCAAGCACGGTGCTAATTCTTGCAGCAATAAAGCTGACAGATAAGAAAGAGTGACTTTATCAAACCTCTTCTTATTTGGAAGAGGTTTTTTTGTTTGCCCAGGCGTATGAAATCAACTTGCGGCTAAAAATAGCATAATTAAAAAGGAGGCAGGACAACAATGAGTGAAGTGATAGCCACATATGAAATAAAGGGAAAGAGTGGTTCATTCGAGAAAAAGGCAGAAGGGATCGCCCTGGGATTGACGGTCGGTTCATGGACGGACTTACCTCTCCTGGAACAGGATCAATTGCGGAAGTACAAGGGGAGAGTCGTTTCCGTGAAGGAGTGGGAAGAGGAAGGCGGCTCCCGGGGTGAAGTGCAGATCGGCTATCCCGGTCATAATTATTCCAATGATATTCCGGCCATCCTCACTACGGTATTCGGGAAGCTTTCCCTGGATGGTGAAGTGAAATTAGTAGATATAGAGTTTTCCAGTGACTTGAAAAAAGCCTATCCTGGACCACGGTTTGGAATAGAAGGAATCAGGGAGCTAACGGGTGCACAAGACAGACCCCTGTTAATGAGCATCTTTAAAGGCGTAATCGGCAGGGATCTTACTTACCTTGAAACTCAATTAAGGGCACAGGCTCTCGGGGGAGTCGATGTAGTAAAAGACGATGAGATTCTTTTTGATAATTCACTGACACCTTTCGCTGAGAGGATCAGTATAGGGAAAAGAGTATTACACGAGCTGTATGAAGAGACAGGTAAGAAAACATTGTATGCTGTAAACCTGACAGGAAGGACTTCAGAATTACGTGATAAAGCAAGAAAAGCACGTGAGCTTGGAGCCCATGCCCTTTTATTCAATGTATTCTCTTACGGACTGGATGTTCTCCAGGAATTGAGGGAGGACCCTGAAATCGGATTGCCTATTATGGCCCATCCTGCATTCGCAGGTGCTGTTGCTTCATCTCCTGCATATGGTGTGAGTTATTCTCTATGGTTAGGGAAATTCTTAAGAATGGCCGGAGCTGATTTTTCTTTATTTCCATCTCCATACGGAAGCGTCGCATTAGATAAGAATCAAGTCCTGTCGATCAGCCATGAGTTAACGAAGGATGACGATCATCTAAAACGAGCATTGCCCGTACCGTCAGCAGGCATCCACCCTGCGCTTGTTCCGCTTTTGATAAAGGATTTTGGTTTAGATTGTGTCATTAATGCAGGCGGTGGCATCCATGGCCATCCAGATGGGGCAATTGGAGGGGGGAAGGCATTCATCCAAGCAATTGAAGCAGTTTTAAGGGGAGAGTCTCTCTCAGATGCAGCAGATACCCATAGTGAGCTCCGTAAAGCACTATCCCAGTGGGGAGAGGAGGTAAAGGTATAGTGACGCGTCCGGTCATTTTCTGTGATTTTGATGGCACGATTACAGAAACCGATAATATCATATCGTTGATGAAATCCTTTGCTCTTCCAGAATGGGAACGTATCAAAGACGACATCTTAAATCAGTCGTTGTCTATTAAAGAAGGGGTATGCAAGCTGTTCTCACTTATTCCTTCATCACAGAAAGAGGTAATGATTCAGTATCTATTAGACACGGCAGTCATACGTAAAGGGTTTAAGGAATTTGTAGATTATACAAAAAAACACGAGATTCCTTTATATATCGTCAGTGGTGGAATTGACTTCTTTGTTCATCCTTTACTAAAAGAATTTGGGCCATTTAATGGGGTTTATTGTAATGAAGCAATCTTTAACGACTCAACCATAGCGATTCATTGGCCACACCCATGCGATGATCACTGTGAAAGTAAAGGATGTGGATGCTGCAAGCCTTCCATCTTGAGGATGCTGTCTTTAACAGAAGATACGGAGGTCATTGTGATAGGGGATTCTGTTACAGATATCGAAATGGCAAAGCTTGGAGACACTGTGATTGCCAGAGACTATTTGGCACATGCATGTGAAGAAAAAGGAATACCCTATCATCCGTTTGAATCCTTCCACGATTGTATGGACGTCATTGAAAAAGGAGTGAAAATATGAATTCCTATCAATCTCAATGGGAAGAACTCGCTGATATTAAAAGGGAACTGGCAGCGAGGGATTGGTTTATGGGAACGAGCGGGAACCTTGCGATCCGAGTGAGTTCTTCCCCTGCTACTTTCCTGGTTACGGCAAGTGGAAAGGATAAAAGAAAGCAAACAGAAGAAGATTTCCTGCTCGTAAACGCACGTGGTGAGGCCATCCAGGATACTCCTGCACGACCATCAGCCGAAACATTGCTGCACAGTCATGTTTTTACAGAAAGTTCAGCGGGTTGCAGCTTACACGTTCATACCGTTGCGAATAATGTGATCAGTGAACTGTATGGGGATGAAGGTGTCGTCACATTTAGAAACCAAGAATTAATTAAAGCTTGGGATAAATGGGAGGAAGATGATTCTTTGTCCATTCCAATCATTCGTAATCATGCGCATATCCCGACGCTTGCCGAGGAGTTTCGGTCCTTTATTAAAGCAGACAAAGGAGCAGTGCTCATTCGCAACCACGGGATTACAGTATGGGGAAGAACCGGTTTTGAAGCTAAAAAACTATTAGAAGCTTGTGAGTTTTTGTTTCAATATCAACTCACTCTTTTATCTATAACGAACGCGGGATCAATTACTAAAGGAGGAGTACGATTATGACGACAATCAAAATCCAGGGGAAAAACCAAGTCATTGATAATCAGGAAGAAGTAGTGAAGTATTTAAGTGAACAAGGAGTCATTTATGAGCATTGGAATATCGAAAAGCTGGACGAAGGACTAAGGGACCGATACGCTTTAAGCGAAGATGATAAGGTGGAAATTCTGTCTGCTTTTAAAGAGGAGATTGAAGATATTTCAGAGCGAAGAGGATATCAGGCAAGGGATGTGATTTCCCTTTCCGAGCGAACACCAAATCTTGAAGAGCTTTTAAGGAATTTCCAACAGGAGCACCATCACACTGATGATGAAGTCCGTTTTATTGTAAACGGCCATGGCGTATTTGTCATTCAAGGAAGTGATGGTGATTTCTTTGAAGTGCATCTAAACCCGGGTGACTTAATTTCAGTCCCTGAAAACATCCGCCATTATTTTACATTAAGCGAAGATAAGCAGGTAGTTGCCGTTCGTATATTCGTCACGCAGGAGGGCTGGGTACCAATCTATTAAAATATTTTTCAGGATAGACAAAGAGTAGAATAGATTGTCTATCCTTTTGTTTTTATCAGGGGAGATATTTGACGGAAAATGTCTAATTAAGAAACATTACTAGTTATTTTGTCTTGTTTTGCGAATCTATTTACTTTTCTGATAATACTTGCGATAATGCTCAAGTAACGATTTAACTTAATAAAGGCTAGGAGCTAAAAGGAGTTTATTAGAAAATGGGTCGTCTACTAAAACAGAAGTGGTTATTAATGAGAATTAATCAAAAACGTTCAGAAATGATTGGGTTGGGAGAGAGTTTAGGATTATGTGCACCTGAGACAATCAAATGCAGTCAGCAATTAGACCAGCTATTGAACGACTATGAAAAGTGTACAAATAAGATCGTATCATTAACCCTCCAAGAAACATCAAACGAATTTGGGCAATACATTAAGAACTTATTAAAACGAACTGCTTCTTGAGACTATTCATCAAGTTCTTCCCTCACCATTCAAGGTTTACCAGAGAAATCATATCTCCAACAATATCCACACGTATACCAAAACAATCAACTTAATTTGTCGTTATTTGATAAACGAAGGGCGGTGCGCAATATGCAAACCGTCCTTTGTTAATTCAATACTGAGGAGACTATCATATTTGACAATAAGAGCTTTTATTTGTATAATATTTTGAAACTGAGATATTTAATTTTTAAAGGAATGAGTGCCATGAACGAACCTCAGGATACGAAACAATCATTAAAGCTTTTCATTGTCTTGTCAAGAGCTTTCAAAGCCTTAAATGAAGAGATAAATAAAAACATTCAGGAGAACGGTTTGAATCCTACTGAATTTGCCGTCCTGGAGCTACTTTATCATAAGGGAGATCAGCCTTTGCAACAAATTGGCGGAAAGATTCTATTAGCTTCCGGCAGTATAACGTACGTGGTGGATAAGCTTGAACAAAAGGGCTACCTAAAGCGCAACGCTTGTCCTAAAGACCGTCGGGTTACCTATGCTCAAATAACAGAAAGCGGCAGAAAGTTAATTGATGAGATATTCCCCAATCACGAAAATCGGATTCATGAACTGATGTCAGCTCTATCTCCTGATGAAAAGAAAGAAACGATAGAAATGTTGAAGAAATTAGGATTATCGATTAAAGACTTGTCGTATTGAGTCGATCTTCCTGTGCCCCGTCTTTCAAGAGACGGGGCTTTTATTTTGTTTTTTGTTTTAAAAGCACGTCTCTTCCTCGTCGATTCCATTATTTCTAATTCTTTAAATTCGATATTACAATAAACAGGAGATTTTCTACCAGAAGGCGAATAACTATAATCGGGATTATATTATGAGGAGGCAACAGTATGAAGTTTGATCAGTTTACATATGAAAGGCCAAATTTAGAAAAGATTAGACCAGTTTTCCAACAATTACTTGAAAAATTCAAGTCTGCGTCCAATGTACAAAAACAGGTGGATGCCATGAAGGAACTGAATGATATACGTTTGAACATCGATACCATGCAAAATATTTGCTATATCCGGCATTCAATCGACACCAATGATGAGTTTTACAAAAAGGAGCAGGATCATATCGATGAAATGATGCCTGAGGTTCACGGGATGGTGACGGACTATTACAAGGAACTCGTAAACTCTCCTTATCGTAAAGAATTAGAAGAAAAGTGGGGAAAGCAGCTATTTGCTCTGGCAGAAACCGAAATGAAGACTTTTTCTCCTGACATCGTGACTCTTCTACAGAAGGAAAATAAGTTATCTTCCCAATATACAAAGCTGATGGCGTCTGCAAAGATCCCATTTGAGGGGGAAGAAAGGACATTGGCTCAAATGGGCCCATTCACACAATCTGTCAATCGGGAAACAAGAAGAGAGGCCGCTCAAGCGACCGTTTCTTTCTTTGAAGAGAATCAAGAAGAATTGGATCGTCTATTTGATGAGTTAGTCAAGGTGCGTCACACTATAGCGACTACTTTAGGGTATAAGAACTTTGTTGAACTAGGTTATTATCGCATGACGAGAACGGATTATTCCCCTGATATGGTAAAGGTTTTCCGCGATCAAGTGAAGAAACATATCGTTCCTCTGGCTACTGAACTTAAAGAAAGACAAGAAAAGCGCATTGGGATAGATTCGATGAAGTTTTATGACGAAGGCTTTAAGTTCACGTCCGGAAACGCGGTTCCTAAGGGTGGTCCTCAGTGGATCATTGATAATGGCAAAAAGATGTACGAAGAACTGTCTCAGGAAACAAAGGAATTTTTTGAATTCATGATTGAGCATGATCTCATGGATCTGGAAGCGAAGAAAGGAAAAGCTGGAGGCGGTTACTGCACGTATATTGCAAACCATGAGTCTCCATACATTTTCTCGAACTTCAATGGAACCTCTGGGGATATCGATGTTTTAACCCATGAAGCAGGTCATGCGTTCCAGGTATACTCCAGCAGAGGGTTCGATATCCCAGAATATATTTGGCCAACGTATGAAGCGTGTGAAATTCATTCCATGAGCATGGAGTTCTTCACGTGGCCATGGATGAATTATTTCTTCGAAGAGGATACAGACAAGTATCAATTTTCACATTTAAGTGAAGCATTGCAATTTCTTCCTTACGGTGTGGCAGTTGATGAGTTCCAGCATTTTGTATATGAGAATCCTGAAGCTTCCCCGTCAAAACGGAACGCCGCTTGGAGAAAAATTGAAAAGGAATACCTTCCCCATAAGGACTACGATCATATTTCGTATTTAGAAAATGGGGGATATTGGCAGCGTCAATCCCATATTTATAATTCTCCATTCTATTATATCGATTACACATTGGCTCAAATTTGTGCCTTCCAATTTTGGAAGAAAATGAATCTTAATCGTGAGGAAGCGTGGAATGACTATGTAAACCTTTGTAAACTCGGGGGAAGCCATTCATTCACAGGGCTTGTAGAAGCAGCCAAACTCGATTCTCCATTCCAGGAGGGGACAGTTGAGAAAGTCATTGAACCGATAAGACAATGGTTAAATGGAATAGATGATAAATCATTATAGTAAAAGGGCAGCCGCATTTTTTATGGCTGCCTCTTTTGTTTGGGGTTTTTTACAATTCCGGAAGAATTATGTTCTTTTGCTTCTGATTTTCTCTGCTTGTACATAAGGTGAAGTAGAAGGTTGTCAGAGGTGATGGGATGAAAAAAATAGCTGGGTCGTTTCAAATCGCTGCTGTTTATGTTGGTACGGTTATAGGGGCCGGATTTGCAACAGGAAGGGAAATTGTAGAGTTTTTCACCCGGTTTGGCTTTGTCGGGTTTATTGCGATTTTATTAAGCGGGTACTTATTTATTACAATGGGAACGAAGATAATGCTGAAGTCCCATGATATTAAAGCAAAGTCCTTTGAAGAATTTAATGAATATCTATTTGGAAAATGGTTTTCTAAGTTTATGAATATCGTCATGATGATTATGCTGATCGGGGTTTCCGCGGTTATGCTTTCAGGAGCAGGAGCTGTTTTTCAAGAGCAGCTTTTGCTACCCAAGCAATTAGGGATACTGCTGACGATCGGACTTGGATTCATCACGATGATGGTGGGGATCAAAGGGCTTTTTGCAGTCAATACGTTCGTTGTTCCTCTTATGATTTTCTTTAATCTTTTCTTGATGATTTATTCTGTTCGAAACGCCGCTTTTTTAGACGCATTTCTTATGATACCCCATGCAGAGGATGGGTGGAAATCAGTAGTAGCACCTTTTTCATATGTGGCCTTTAATCTGGCCATGGCTCAGGCTGTGCTCGTTCCCGTTGCCGGAGAAGTGAAAGACCGGGAGACCATTAAGTATGGAGGATATCTTGGCGGTTTTTTCCTTACACTGATCCTTATTTCCAGTCATATTACTTTAGTCTTGATCCCGGATGTGACACAATACCAAATTCCAATGGCTGTGGTGATGAAATCATTTGTAGCCGGCTTTTATATTATTTATATCATCATCATTTATGGTGAAATTTTCACATCCGTGATAGGCGGGGTATTTGGTCTGGAGAAACAGTTAACGAATTATTGGAAGGGCTCTTCGTTAATGACTTTTACGGGTATCTTTTTGGTGATCTATTCGTTAAGCTTTTTTGAATACAGTGAACTTTTATCGTACTTATACCCACTTTTTGGGTATATGAGCTTAGTATTCATCATTCTTCTTTGGATGAAACCCAATAAATAATCATAAAGGTAAGAGTAAAATGCGGGTCTGCTGCTCATGTTAAAAGAGACAAATGAAAAAGGAGTGGCTAACATGACGCAATCAAAACACGAAAAAGAAAGACAGTGGAATGTAAGAAAGCAGGAACAACATCCTCATGGCAAAGTTTCATCCTTCAAAGAGCTTTCAGAAGGAAAAAAAGGAAAAAAATAAGAAAAAACGGATGCTTCGCTTCGGGCATCCGTTTTTTCTTGATTCCAATCACTCTTTTTTCTTATGATGATAAGAGTCGCTTGTCTTATATTGTTCGGGGAAATATTTATTTCTCACTTCATCTTTATCCCAATCTGTTTGTCTGCAAGCTTTAGCCAGCTCATCCAGATGTCTCATGATGTACTGCATGTCGAGGTTTTGGAGGCTGCCATAGTCGATTCCTTCCAGAATATAGTCTTTAAACGTCCAGACCATACGCTTCGTTTCTTCACTATTATTTTCCCCTATCATTCTCAGCGAACGCAGAATTTCGGCAATAATGGATATGTCCTGCTTCCCGTAATGCCTTAACTGGTAAAAGCTCTTGTATAGATAATCACCAAAGGTCGGCTGTTCCAATATGATACGAACATTATTTTCTTCATCTGATAAATATGAGCTTGGTAGCTTGTGTTTAGCAAGCTTAGATAGAATGATCCCGATTTCCTCTATGCAGTTTTTTGCCGTATTCGGGTCATTAATGGCGGGGGAAATGGCTCTCAAGGCAATCTCAACCAGCTTTCTTATCCCGAGTTCAATGTCTTCCATGGGCTCTTTATCAGGTCCGAGTACGAGGTATTCCAAGTAATCTTCTACATCGATGTCTTTATTCGTCGTCCATGCTGTCATGACAGGCGTTCCTTCAAGTAAATATTCGCCGGGTGTTTTCACCATGCGGATAACGGCTTCATCCTTGGCGGCTTTATTGAGCATTCCTTCAATATTAATCTGTTGTAAGTAACCCGATTGTTCACTATATACCAAAATGGGCTCCGTATCGTCAAATAGCGCCTCATTAAAGGTTGAAGGCTGTTCATTGATGGCATTCTTTCTATATAAATAACTATCATCGATTTTTTTATTCGTTTTTATAGTGATATTATGTATTAAATTACTGACCTTCACCCAATTGGAAACATGATGAACAAAATAGACGAAAACAAATAAACAAATAATCGCCACTATACCGGCAAAGGCCGAAGAAATATATAATTTTTGTCCGGACTCGTCCTGTAGGAGGACCAACAAAGTGATGCAATACACCACACCTGACACAAAAATGGCTAGAACCCGTTGTGTAGGGCGGTCATTAATGAAGTTCTGAAGGGTCCTTGGTGAATATTGGGATAAAAAGGTCGTTAACACGACCATAATCGTTGAAAAGGTAATCGTGGTCATGGTCATGATCGAAGAAGCTATCGTACCGATGATGGTCATGGATAAATCAAAATTGGAAAACAGTACCTTAGGGAACAAAGGATAATCATGCTGACTCAACCACCAATCAAAATAGAAGGTGATAAGAGCAAGAACTAATGAGATGAGTGAAAATAAAAATGGTACAAACCAAAAACTTTTCCTGGCTTTGTTAACAATGTGAATATTTAAATTCATGACGGGGTCCACCTTGCGCTACAGTATGCTATAAGAGTATCCTTAATGGCATTTCCGTAAACCTTTCTCTTGTTTAAGAGCTCAATTTAAAAAGGTGGAGTTTGGTTCTCCACCTTTTAGGAAATTGTTCTATGCTTCAATTATTTTATAGTTTTTATGATTAACGACTGTTTTTTCTTCAAGTTCAAGGTCTCGATAATTTTTCATATAAGTTAGATCAACGATAACCGAGTTTTCATTTACTTTCTCTACAATACCTTTTAAACCTTCTCTAAATTCAATCACATTTCCAATTTCTGCTTTTTTCATCAGAGGTCGCCCCTTTTTGCCAAAATTCTACAAACAATTACTAATATTCTGACGTAAACTCAAGAAAAGGTAAAGAGTTTTCTAAAAATTTCATCAAAAAAATTATTCTTGAGGTTTACATCCTTTTAAAACTACAATAGAGACATTCAGGATGGAGGTTTGGATATGAGTGAGACAGAGATTCTTGAACAATTACAATTATTGCGTACAAGAGAAGTGTTAGAAATAAGAGTGATGAAAGAAGACTTTCTTACCTTCCGATCTGTACTCGTTAAACAAGAGGATTTTAAACAGTTTCGTGGAGTGGCTCAGCATGGCGGTAATATTCTTTATCACTATTTAGATACACCAAGAAGTTAAAAGAAGCGGGGGATGGGATCCTCCGTTTTTTTTTCTGGTTCATAACGAATATATGCAGCACTATGGATAGTTAGAATGTATTTCCAAGGTACGAAGGACGATCGGTGGTAACCATTACCTGATGAAATTCTGTTTAATCGTTGTTATCTTAGTGTGGAGCGCTAATTAGGAGGTAGAAATATGATTAAGAAAAGCTTACTAGCAGGAATTGCAGCACTTTCGATTGTTTCATTCTCTACTCAAACTATTGCAGCTAAAGGAGTTCACACTGTGGAAAATGGTGAGTCTCTTTGGGATATAGGTAAGGAGAAATCTGTATCTGTCCTTCAACTGAAAAAAGAGAACGGTTTGAAATCGAATGAAATTCATCCAGGTCAAACGTTAGCGATACCAGAAAATGAAGTAACAGTTGAAGATCGTGAGTTACTTGCAAAACTGGTTCATGCAGAAGCTAAAGGAGAGCCATATGCAGGTAAAGTGGCTGTCGCAACCGTTGTTTTAAACCGAGTGGATTCCACTGAATTCCCTGGCTCTATTAAAGAAGTAATCTACCAGGTAGCAAACGGTCATTATGCTTTTTCACCCGTTCAAAACGGGGAAATCAACCAAGCGCCTTCTCAGGAAGCGAGAGACGCGGTTCAAGAGGCTTTGGCTTTCAGAGGTCAGGGACAAGGTTCCCTCTTCTTCTATAATCCAGTCACATCTACAAGCGATTGGATTACCAATAGAGACACATTGCTAACCATTGGACAACACCGCTTCGCAAAATAATCATTACGCAGGATTTCATATAATATCAAAATAGCGTTCGGATACTTTTTACTTTTCTCTACGTGAAATTAATAGTAAAATAGAGTAAAGAAAAAGAGGTGATGTTGGTGAATGGGACCATTGTGACTCGAATTGAAACGGTAAGATGGAAGATGATACAGTCAGGCGTCCGTTTTGGGCTTAGCAGTCCAGCCACCATTCAACTTAGTAAAGAGCTGGATGCTTTAATCAATATTCATCAGCGAAATGATATTAATAAAACGACAAAAAATAAGATAGTACAATAAATAAAAGGATTAACCTTGGAATGTCCCGGCATTTCCAAAGGTTAATCCTTTTCTATATGTCTGGGAGAGGGTTTTAGGCAATGGGGAAGGGGTATGCTTATTAGGGAGAATGAACAGCGAACGACAAATGAAAATATTTAGATAAAGGGAGATGACAAGATTGAAAGATAAAATTGTTTGCATAACAGGAGGAGCGAATGGAATCGGTAAAGCGCTGGTTGAAGAATTTGCGAAGCAGGGTGCAGTTGTTGAATTTATGGACATGGATGTGAATAAAGGGGAGGGATTATCCCTGCAGCTCAATTCAGAAGGTTATTCAACACGGTTTCATGAAGTGAATGTGGGAGTCTATCAACAGGTAAAAGATGTCTTTTCAAAGATAAAAGAGGATCATGGCGTGGTGGACGTACTTATTAATAATGCAGGTGTTTCGAAGTTCAAGTCCTTTTGGGAGATGGATCCAGGGGAATGGGACAGTATCCTATCGTCAAACTTAAGCAGTGTCTACTATTGCAGTAGAGAGGGGGCTGCTTTAATGAAAAACAGGGGTGGTTGCATTATTAACATGGCTTCTACCAGAGCTTCCATGTCTGAACCGGATACGGAAGCATACTCTGCGACAAAAGGGGGCATTGTTAGTCTCACGCATTCCCTTGCCATCACTCTGAGTGAAGTGGGGATCCGCGTCAATTCCATCAGTCCCGGGTGGATTCAAACAGAAGAGTATGACTCATTGAGAAAGAAAGACCATGATCAGCATCCTTCGGGAAGAGTCGGAAAACCCGAAGATATAGCAAGAGCATGCTTATTTCTTGCTCATCCAGATAATGATTTCATTACTGGAGAAAACTTAGTGGTGGATGGTGGAATGACAAGGAAAATGATCTATGAGCATTAACACTGTTCGGGGGATAGGATAAGTATTTATAAATATTTGTATGAACATAGAAGAACTACCGGTTACGAATCCAAGAGATGGATGGTGACCGGCTTTTATTTGTTTAAGGCTCTTTTCGCAAAGTTTGTGGTTATCTTAATGAAGAATGTAGGAGTTGATTTCCACTCCAGGATGCTCGCTTTCCGCGGGGCTGGCGGTGAGCCTCCTCGGCTGCGCCTCCGGGGTCTCACCTGTCCAGCTATTCCCGCAGGAGTCGATC
>NZ_JBNNJT010000006.1:0-373468 GCF_050270195.1 Rossellomorea sp. NPDC071047
CTGATTTGGTTTTTGTTTTTACTTCAGAAACAGTCTAACCAAATTAACCTACGATGTTACGAGTAAGGAGCTAGTTTTCGTTCATGATAACTCGGCTGCGCCTGCGAGGTCTCACCTGTCCAGCTACGGGGCTTAGGGGCTCGAGGTCATAAGCCAAGTCTGTCAAAAAGGCAAAGAGCGCCTTTCCGGCAGACTCGTCTTATGCTTGTCGCCCCTGAGCAAAGCCCCTCCGCTTTTCGTACTGCCCCGCTATTCCCGCAGGAGTCGAGCGCCTTCCGCTACAATCCACTCTGTGATATTACACATTTACTACTTATACATTTTGATAGCTGCAAAAAAGCTCTTTGGGAGAAACTTGTTCATAATCTAAACTTTTCCCAAAAGGTGTTCTATACCAAATTTCTATTAGAACGAAACAAAAGAAAAAGAACGCACCTGGAAAGGTACGTTCTAAGGATGCAGCTTATTTTTTATTTGGGTTCTTTCAAACGTTGACTTCCTGTTTTGCGTTCATTTTTGATGCAACGAATTTAGCCAGGTCAACGACGCGGCATGAGTAGCCCCACTCGTTATCGTACCAGGCCAGTACCTTCACTTTTCGATTTCCCATGACCATCGTGGATAATCCGTCGATGATCGCTGAATGAGGATTTGTATTGAAGTCGATAGAAACTAAAGGTTCTGTTGTAAATTGCAGCACTCCGTGTAAAGAACTAACTGAAGCCGTAATGAAAGCTTCGTTAATTTCTTCTACAGTCACGTCTCTTTTCACATCCACAACCAGGTCCACTAGTGAGACATTTGGTGTAGGTACACGCAATGCCATTCCGTGAAGCTTGCCGTTTAATTGAGGCAGTACCAGTGATAATGCTTTTGCTGCACCTGTCGTGGTCGGGATGATCGACTGGCCGCACGCTCTCGCTCTTCTCAAATCTTTATGTGGATTATCAATATTCTTTTGGTCATTTGTGTAGGCATGGACAGTCGTCATAAGTCCATTTTCAATACCAAATTGCTCATCTAATACTTTCGCAACCGGCGCTAAGCAGTTTGTTGTACATGATGCATTCGAAATGACGCTGTGATCTTCAATATTTAATGCGCTTTCATTTACACCCATCACAATGGTTACGTCTTCATTTTTACCAGGGGCAGTCAGGATGACCTTTTTTGCTCCCGCTTCTAAATGAAGGCTCGCTTGATCTTTAGAATTGAATTTTCCAGTAGCTTCAATCACAATGTCGATATTTAATTCGCCCCAAGGCAATGCTTTAGGATCACGATTGCTTAATAGTAGGACACGTTTTCCATTGACGATTAGTGCATCATCTTCCGTCACCACATCTGCCTGAAATGTCCCATGATTTGTGTCATACTTTATTAAATGTGCTAGTGTTTCAGCCGGGTAGCTTGCGTTAATGGCTACAACCTCTAAGTTTTCCTCTAATATTGCTTTTCTGAAAACCATTCTCCCAATACGCCCAAAACCATTGATTGCAATTTTCGCCTTCATAAATCCGGCTCCCCTCTATATTAATGTTATACTTATATGTTTATTTGCTAAAAATAGTATAACATATTTAGAGAATATGTTAATAAGTATTTTGCGGATTTTTAATGTTTTATTATTCTGACAAATATGCTTATTGAATGTATATTTTTGTGGTTTGAATTCATACATCTTTTTCAAGGCTCTTGACTTACATTTGTCAACGGAGCATGCAATGGTTGAGTTCCGCTACAGGCTGCTCGCTTTCCGCGGGGTGGGCGGTGAGCCTCCTCAGCTTCGCTTCCGGGGTCTCACCTGTCCCACTTCTCCCGCAGGAGTCGAGCAGCCTTCCGCTCCACTCAACAATGTTTTCAGATCTTCACAAAGAAATAAATGATTATTCCATTAAACAGCCAAAAGCTAAAATATAATAAAAAGCCGACAAGGATTTTCCTTGTCGGCTCATAAGTCATTCTATGGTTTTAGATCCCACTTGACTAGCAGCGCATCAAGCTGTTCTTTAGTTTCATGTAAAGAACCGTTGTTGTCTATGACTGCGTCGGCAAGGCCTGCTTTGTCCTTTAAGGGGAATTGGGAAGCGATGCGGGATGATGCATCTTCACGGTTAAAGTTGTTCCGTTCCATTAGACGGGATAGTTGGGTTTCTTCGTTCACGTATACTACGATTGTGCGATCGACCATCCACGTCAGGTTGCTTTCGTATAAAAGGGGGATATCCATGAAAATCGTGTTTTTACCAGCTGCAATGGCTTCATCCTTGTGAGCGAGCATCATGCTTCTGACGGCAGGATGAACGATTCCATTCAGCTTTTTTCGTTTTTCTTCAGAGTTAAAGATGATCTGGCCGAGTTTTTCCCGATTGATGGTGGAATCGTGATTGTGCAGTATGTGTTCACCGAATTCTTCCACAATCGCAAGGTAAGCCGGCTGATCAACTTCAACCACCATACGGGCTGCAAGATCAGCATCAATGATCGTATAGCCTTTTTCATTTAACATTTTCGAAACTGTACTTTTACCACTTGCAATACCACCTGTTAATCCTATAATGCTAGCCATTATCTAATCCTTTCCAGCTCAGCCATTAAAACCTCAGGATCCCTATAAGGATCAACAGAACTCCAGGGAGAAATGACACTCGGTGAATCCACCGTAAATGAGAGAAGAATTCCCCCATCTTCAATCCTGAGAATAAGAACGTAAAGCTCATCACCAGGATGGCTAAAGTAAGTATGAATGGCGAGAAATTTAATAACGCAGCACCAATTCCGGCACCGAATGCATCCAATGACAGTGCGATTCCAAGCATAAATGCTTCAATACCGGTAATTGTACCTGATCTATCAAAGTCTGCCGTTAACGGCCTTCTTAAAATTTGAACCACTAATCCTATGGATTTAATCTCAAAGTTAATTAACGTTTTTTCTTGGGATAATACCGTTTCTTTTTCCGGTCTAAAGAACTGGTACAGTACCGCCGCCCCGATTACAACCAGAATCAGCCCGCCGATCCTTCCAGCCCAAAGCGGAGAGATAATGGATCCGATCGTCTGACCAAGCAACATGGCCAACAATAAGGAGCTCGCCGAACAAATGGATATGATGCTGATTGATTTTGTAGGGATTTTCACTTTTCGTAATCCGTAAGTTAAACCTGTGCTAAAACTATCAAGACTTACAGCAAACGCCAGCAGTAATAAGGAGATTGTTTCACTCATCTAATAGCCCTCCCGAAAATCATTACAATACTATATGGTAAGGGCTTATCAGATGTTAATTGTTCATTCTAACGTTGGCAGTCGGGACAATAGTGCGTCCCTCTTCCTGCTGATACCTTCTTCTCAATGGGAGTACCACATTTTCGACAAGGTTCTTCTTTCCGGCTATACACGAAGAGGTTCTGTTGGAACATACCCATTTGTCCCTGTGAATTCACATAGGAGCGAATCGTACTTCCTCCCATCTCTACGGCTTCGGTTAGCGTGTGAATGATTTCTTTGTGCAAACGTTCAATTTCTTCCTGTGAAAGAGATTTCGATTTCCGGTCAGGATGTATGCCTGCACGAAATAACGCTTCATCCACATAGATATTCCCCAGTCCCACGAGAACCGTTTGATCTAATAATGTGGCTTTCACAATTCTCTCTGTCTTGCCCAGCTTTTCTATTAAGTAGCCAGCAGTAAATTCGGATTGGAATGGCTCCGGTCCCAGCTGCAGGAGGGGAAGATGAAGCAATTCCTCCCCTTTCCTGAATAGGTGCATCGTCCCAAACTTCCGGACATCACGGTATCTGAGTTCTGTGTTATCCGTAAAGTGAAAAATGACGTGGGTGTGCTTTTCAATTGGATCCCCGCTGTCGGACAAGTTGTACTTTCCTTCCATTCTCAAGTGAGAAACAAGGGCAACGTCGTTTAAATAAAAGATCAGGAATTTCCCTCTTCTTCTCATTTCAAGTATTTCCTGCCCCTTCAAGCTTTGAACAAACTCCTCGGATTCGTCGGGGCTTTTAATCATCTTTGGCCAAAAAACCGAGACGTTTTTGATTGTCTTTCCAATAACAAGAAGCTCTAACGTCCTCCTGACCGTTTCTACTTCAGGCAGCTCCGGCACTCTGCCACCTCCTTATGAAAAACTCTACTTCGCGTCATACCATGTTTGACCGTATGAGTAATCGACCTTTAATGGGACTTCCAACTCCATCGCATTCTCCATTACTTCAGGAACGATCTTCTTTAACACTTCGATTTCTTCTTCAGGCGCTTCAAAGATCAATTCATCATGCACCTGCAGCAATAATCGTGATTGAAGATTTTCTTCTTTTAACCTGGCAGCCATATCAATCATGGCCTTCTTGATGATGTCGGCTGCACTTCCTTGAATCGGCGTGT
Organism: Rossellomorea sp. NPDC071047; assembly: GCF_050270195.1. NCBI lineage: Bacteria > Bacillati > Bacillota > Bacilli > Caryophanales > Bacillaceae > Rossellomorea > Rossellomorea sp. NPDC071047. Next base: position 4,399 of record NZ_JBNNJT010000006.1, read on the forward strand.
TCATCGCTGTACGTTCAGCGAAACTTCTTAAGTTAAAATTACGGCTGGTGATTTCCGGCAGGTAACGTCGGCGATTAAGCAGAGTCGTCACATAGCCCTTCTGTTTTGCATCCTGTACGATATCATCCATATATTCTTTAACACCAGGGAAACTTTCCAGGTACTTCTTAATGAATTCCCCTGCTTCTTTTCGTGTGATATCAAGGCTTTGAGAAAGACCGTAGTCACTGATTCCGTATACGATCCCGAAGTTAACGGCTTTCGCATGCCTTCTCATATTGGATGTGACCTCTTCCTTCGCCACCCCAAAGACGTCCATCGCTGTTTTCGTATGAATATCCATATCATTTCTGAAAGCTTCAACTAATTTCTCATCCTTGGCGATATGAGCCAGTACACGCAGCTCAATCTGAGAATAGTCGGCAGCGAACATGACCCAGCCCTTTTCAGATGGAATGAACGCCTGACGGATCTTCCTGCCTTCTTCAAGACGGATCGGAATATTTTGCAGGTTAGGGTCCGTCGAGCTTAATCGGCCCGTTTGAGTCAGTGCCTGGTTGAATCGTGTATGAATTTTACTCGAATCTTTATGGACGACCTTCAATAATCCCTCTAAATAAGTGGATTGCAGCTTCCCTAGCTGACGGTAATGAAGGATATGGTCAATGATTTCATGCTTGGATTGCAGCTTTTCCAGAACATCAGCTGAAGTGGAATAACCGGTTTTGGTTTTTTTCACGACCGGTAAGCCAAGCTTTTCAAAAAGAATCACGCCGAGCTGCTTCGGAGAATTAATATTAAAGCTCTCTCCTGCTTGTTCATGTATGTTCTTTTCCAGTTCTTCCAAGCGAAGTGCCAACTCATCTTTCATGGTGAGCAAACGCTCTTGATCCACCTTCACTCCGGTGAATTCCATTTCGGCTAAAATAATGGCAAGGGGGAGTTCTAACTCTGCAAATAATTCATATAAATCATTTTCTTTTAACTCTTCCATACAAGTGTTTTTCAAATCATGAAGAATGAATGCTTTTCGGGCAAGATGCTCTGATAGAATCTCAGTGGAAGGGACCTTCTGTTTGGCACCTTTCCCATATACCGATTCATCCGATTCGATGGAAGGCTGACCGTGTCCTCTTGAAATAGTAGCGAAGTCTTCACTCGATTCAGAAGGATTGATAATGTAAGATGCTAACAGCAGATCGAACTCGATCCCTTTTATGTCAATTCCCTGTCTCTTTAGTGCAACTACCGTTTCCTTCGAGTTATACACATACTTTGCTGCGCTTTCGTTTTCAGCCCATTCCTTGAATGCCTCTGAATTCAATGCGGTTTCAAGCGTAAAGAAAATCGTGCCCTTCTCATTGTGCAGACTCATCCCGATTACTTCTCCGAGATGATAATTCTCCTCCAGCATTTCAATGTATAACGAGCTTTCGTTTGAAAGGTGCTCTTCTTTGATGGTTTCAACTACTTCAAAGGAGATATCATCCAGCTCCTGGGGCTCCTCTTGGGTAGACTCACCCATCTTCTCCAGTAATGAGTTGAAGCCGAGGTCCCGGTATACTTCCTTTAGTTTTCCTTCATTCATTCCATCATAATTCAGCTCTTCCACTCCAATCTCGATTGGAGCTTCCCTTAGGATGGTGGCGAGTTCCTTACTCATGATCGCTTGATCTTTATTTTCTTCGAGCTTTTCTTTTAATTTCTTCCCACTGACCTGGTCAATGGAGTCCAGCAGCCTTTCAAGGGAATCAAATTCTTTTAGCAGCTTGATTGCCGTTTTCTCACCTACACCCGGCACGCCCGGAATATTATCAGAGCTATCCCCCATCAGGCCTTTCATATCGATGATGCGATCAGGTGTGATTTCCCACTTTTCTTTTATATGCTCCGGAGTGTACACTTCGATATCCGTTATGCCCTTTCTCGTAATACAAACCGTAGTAGTCTTCGAGCTTAACTGGGTTAAATCCTTATCCCCGGAATACACTTTCACTTCGTACCCGTCAGATTCCGCCTGCAGGGAGAGCGTTCCGATAATATCATCCGCTTCATAGTTTTCTTTTTCATAGCGCTTAATTCCATATGCATCCAAAAGCTCGCGGATATAGGGAAATTGCTCGGACAATTCCGGTGGAGTCTTTTGTCTGCCGCCTTTGTATTCCTTGAATGTCTTATGTCTGAAAGTCGTTTTTCCTGCATCAAACGCGACTAGAATATGAGATGGTTTTTCGTCTTCGAGTATTTTTTGCAGCATGGTGGTAAAACCGTATACTGCGTTTGTATGTACACCTTTGTCGTTATTTAATAAAGGCAGTGCGAAGAATGCACGGTAAGCTATACTATTACCGTCGATCAATACTAATTTTTTGGACATGTAAGTACCTCCTGTAAAGGCTTCTGATTCTATATGTTTATTCTATCATGTTGGGGAATGAAAGGAAAAAAGGGGACCTTATCAAGTCCAGTGAAAAAAGCTGACTTTGTGGATTTCGACAAAGGCCTTCATAAAAAAACTGCTGAAGAATGAGATTACTCAATCTTCAACAGTTTTTTCTTTTATTCTGTATACCCCATCAACAGCCTTGCATACGGGGAGTCGGATGGTAAGATGATAACCGTTTTATCATCCACTGTTTTCTTATATGTTTCCAACGTTTTGTAGAGGTCATAGAAACCGGGATCCTTGGAGAACGATTTGTTATAGATTTGTGCCGCTTCGGATTCTCCTTCTGCCCTGATGACATTGGCGTCAGCGCCTGCTTTTGCCAGCAGCTCCTTCACTTCACGATCTGTTTCAGCCGTGATCCGTTGTTTCTCGGCATCCCCCATTGAGAGGTATTCCTGAGCCTTTGATTCACGTTCTGAAATCATACGCGTATAGACAGAGTTCTCATTCGCTTCCGGTAAATCCGTACGTTTCATACGGACATCCTGAACAACGATTCCGTATCCATCCCGTTCCAGAAGCTCGTTCACTTTGTCCGTCACCCGATCGTTCAAACTTCCCCGGGAAGACTTTTCATCATTGATGATTTCATCATATTCTAATTGCCCGAGCTCCGACCTGACGACTGAGTAGATGAATTCTTCCATTTTCGTCTCTGCGTTGATGACCGTCCTGGCATTCTTGATCATTTTAAGTGGATCTTCGATACGCCATACCGCATAGTTGTCGATGAGCATCCGCTTCTTATCTTTTGTATTGATTTCAGCTTCCGTTACATCATACGTCATTTGATGCTTAGGCAGGGTCGTAACAGACTGAATGAACGGGAGCTTATACTTCAAACCTGGTTCTTTGTCAATTCTTACGACTTCCCCGAACTGACGGACGACTTTATACTCTCCTTCTTTGACCATAAAGAGACTGGTAAACAGCAGAAGAATGACGGCAGCGAGAATGACCAGGAAGATTCCTAACTTTGTATAACGCTTCCACTCAATAGGTTCTTTCTTCTTTTGATTGATGTCAAAGACGTTTTGATCACTCATTCTCTTCACTCCCTTCCTGCTTCACCGGGCCGTTTTGATTTTCAAGCTGTCGAATCGGGAAGTATTTCAACGTTTCTCCACTATCCTTCATAATGTAGATTTCCGCATTCGGAAGAACATTCTCCAGGGTTTCTAATACAAGTCGTTTTCTCGTAATCTCAGGATTCGATTTATATTCGTTGTACAACTTATCAAATACGGCTACATCTCCACGGGCCTGCTCCACACGTGCAATTTTATCCCCTTTTGCCCTGGACATGATCGCATCTTTTTCACCTTTTGCTTCATTTGATCGCTGGTTCCGATATTTCTTTGCTTCATTGATTTTCGTGTTCATCGTTTCCCTTGCATCCGTCACGGCTGTAAAAGCTGATCGGACCTCTGCATTCGGCAGCTCGACATCCTGCAGTTTCACTGCAAGTATGGAAATACCAATATCGTAATCATCAATCAGGGTCGTTAGTAAATCTCTTACATCCGCCTCGATTTCGGCTTTTCCAGATGTTAATGCATCATCTATCAAAGAGCTTCCTATAATGCTTCTCAAAGAAGATGAAGTAGCATCGTAAAGGATTTCCTTCGGGTTGTCAGAGTTAAATAAGTACGATTCAGGATCCGTGATTTTCCATTGAACCACAAGATCAGCGAGAACGATGTACTCATCTCCCGTGATCATTTTCGTTTCTTTAGGGAAGTCCTTGATCTTCCCGTCTTTTTCTTCATATCCAAATTGAAGACTGAAGGTTTCTTTAGACAGAACTTCCACTGATTGCATCGGCCATGGCATCTTGAAGTGCAGCCCAGGCTCAACGACCGGCTCTCCCGCTTCTCCAAATGTCAATACAAGCGCTTGTTCTGATTCATCAACGGTATACCAGGAAGTCAATAACACAACAATTAAAATAATGGCTGCTACTACCATCCCTGTCACCATGTAAATTCGTTTTAAACTCATATGCGCCCTCCCTTTTCTATCTCTATATCTTATTAATCACCTACTAAGATATACGGACTTACTACAAAAAGGTTTCAAGAATATTAAGAGAAGATGACAAACGAGGGAGTTAGTGGAGTAAGGTCGAGGTGAATGGATTCCTAACTGGATGCATTCGTCAGCGGGCGAGTAAAGTTTTGATCCAAACCAGCCTTCATTAAGCTGATAGCGCTTTCAAAATAAAAAAGCGAAAAGACGAGAACGGGGTTAGTTCTCGCCTTTTCTTAACACCTTGGATGAAGGGGTTTCACTTAGTATCGTAACACCCTTTTATTAACAGGATTTAAACCTATTGTAAATGCAATGTAAAATAATTGTAAACTTACTAAGATTTTCTCTTCCCTTCACCCAACGAATAGCTTGAAGACTGTTTGTATAAGGAGACTGTGAACATCGTACCTTCATTCACTTCACTCTCTACTTCAATTTTCCCTTCATGAGCTTCGATGATATGCTTCACAATGGCTAAACCTAAGCCTGTTCCGCCCGAATTACGGCTTCTTGCTTTGTCCACCCTATAAAACCGTTCAAAAATGCGGGGAAGTTCTTCTTCACTGATTCCCATCCCGTTATCCTTGACGCTCACATGAACCATTTCTTTATCTTCCATCACTGAAATCAAGACATCCCCGCCCTTTGGAGTGTACACGATCGCATTACTGACCAGATTAATGAAAACCTGTTTTAGTCGGTAGGAGTCTACTTCCGCATGGCCTCTTGACTCAAATGACGTTTGAAGGGAAATGTCTTTTGATTTCGCTTTTTCTTTCAATATCGGAATCACATCTTCAATTAAACCGGCAATCTCTACTTCCTGAAGGGAGAGTTCGAACCCCTGTTTCTCAATCTTGGATAATTCCAATAAGTCTTGTATAAGGGATTGCAGGCGGTCGCTTTCCATCAGAATGATATCCAGGAAAGACTTTAACGTATCGGGATCATTCATCGCCCCGTCCAGTAATGTCTCCGAGAAACCTTTAATGGATGTGATCGGTGTTTTCAATTCGTGAGAAACATTCGCTACGAAGTCTTTTCTCATTTGCTCAAGCTTTTTGAGCTCCGTGATGTCATGGAATACCACGACGATCCCTTTCCACTCATCGTTATGACCGATGATAGGAGCCCCATATACTTCATAATGCTTTCTTTCTATTTTGTGAGGAAGAAGGATTTGCTTTCTTAACCGTTCTTCTGTCATGAAGATTTCTTCCACAAGCTTATTCACTTCCTGATAGTGAATGACCTCATGGTATCTGACTTTTTTCAGCTGACTTTCTTTCAGATTAAAGAAGTCCCTGAACGTCCGGTTCGTCAAAACAACAAACCCTCGGTGATCAATTAAGAGAAGGGCACTCCCCATGTTTTCGATCAGCGTTGTTAGGCGATCCTGCTGCATTTCCTGGGAATTCACCATTTCCTGCAGATTACGGGCAAGAATATTAATGGAGGTACTTAACATAGTCGTTTCATCCAGGCGATCTTCATATGTCCTTGCCCGATAATTCCCCTTGGCGAGCTCCATTGCCACATTCGTTGCCGATTCAATGGGTTTTGTGTACCTCACCGTAATTCTTGATCCCAAAATGATAATGAGAATTAATGCAAGACCCAAGGAAATGGACAGCACAAACCAAATTTGCTGTATTCCTTTCTCAAAGGCCTCTACCTCGGTACTCATGATAAGCAACCCATTTAACTGGTTATTTCCGCCCTTTAGCGGGTACCAATAATACCTGTACTCCACACCTGAAGTCACCAGTTTTCTATGCTTTTGCTTTACATCCCAGTTCTCCTGGATTTCATTGATGATCCTCTTTTGCTGAGGGCCTACCAGTGATTCCGAGGTTTCCGTATCATGGACTACACTCCCTGATTTATCAAGAATCGTAATCCTGACATCCAATATGTCACTCAATTCTTTAATCATCTCGGGATCGATCTCTTTCGGTGTCCCGTTTTCTTCAATGGAATTTGCCAATAACCTTGCCTCTTTTTGAATCCGGGAATTAAATGTATCCAGATAGAAATTCTTGAAAATTTGACCCAGAAGCAACCCGAGTCCTATCAATACAGCGATGATCAAGGTAATTAGAGCAAAAAGAAGTTTTGTTCTAAACTTGGTCATCGATTTTTAGGCTCCTCCAATTTATACCCAAGCCCACGGATGGTTTTTATATAAGTGGGTTTCTTCGTGTTGGATTCTATTTTTTCCCGTAAGTGACTGATATGAACATCCACTATTCTGGTGTCCCCGGCAAAATCATAATTCCATACCGCACTTAATAGCTGGTCTCTCGTTAAGACTCTGCCTTTATTTTCTGTTAGATATAAAAGGAGTTCGAATTCCTTAGGTGTCAACTCCATTAGATCACCTTGGAAATAAGCTTCATACTGTTCGGGATAAACCTTTAATTCTCCCACTTCCTTGTAATCTGTCGGTTCGATGGAAGATGGTTCCACCGCTTCCTGTATGGCTTGACTGCGTCTTAGAATAGCCTTGACCCTCGCAACCACTTCACGTGGACTGAACGGCTTTGTCATATAGTCGTCTGCCCCAAGCTCCAGTCCGAGAACTTTATCAAATTCGTCATCCTTAGCCGTTAACATAAGAATGGGGATATTGATCTTCCTTTGTCTCAGTTCTTTACACACTTCGATTCCATCCATGGAAGGAAGCATCAGGTCAAGAATAATTAAGTCAGGGGATTGCTCAATCGCTTTATCTCTTCCTTCTTCACCATCATGTGCCGTTGTAACGGAATAACCGGATTGCTCAAGATTGTACTTTAAGAGTGTTGCAATAGACTGTTCATCATCGACTACCAAGATTTTTTTGCTCATTTGATGTGCCTCCATACAAAAGAAAATTAACCCCAACATCCAACGTAATTATGTAATTGTACTTTCATTATAATATAAATCTTGAGGGTTACCATCATTTAGAGAGATTTAATACTTTTTAGTTTTCTTGCCGTACGTTACTAAACCGCCACAAAACTTGTTATCTTCTTTTATATGATGCACTTCTCCCGCATTCTTTATCATTTTTTTGCATAACAAAAAGAGGCTAGGGCAAAACAAAAAAACACATTTAAATACGAACAATAGATGTGTAGGTTCTTAATACCGCTAATGATTTCCGTGCAAGACTACGCTTTCCGCGGGTAGCCCGTGAGCCTCCTCGGCAAGCCTGCGGGTAGGAAAGTGGAGGGGCTTCGCTCAGAGGCGGTTGGCATATGGCGGATCGGCCTTGAAGGCGTTCTTTGCCTTCATGGACGATCAGACTTATGACATTTGCCTCTAAGCCCTATAGCTGGACAAGTCTCACATAAGCTACTTTTCCCGCAGGAGTCTTCGTCTTGCACTCCAATCAACCGCTGGAAACAGCTTAAATCAAATGGACCGAAATAAATAATAAACCCGAACCAATCTGCCTACCAGTAAGCAGATTGGTTCGGGTTTTACTTAGGCTAAAACACTTTCGTCCCAGCCTCCTTAAGTTGTTTAAAAGTTTTCTAATGCATGGCTATTCATTTTTTCTAATCGGTGAGGGGGGCATACTTTGATGGTACCATTGATGACCTTCTCATCTTCTTCATTGGTAGCTGTTACATCGATCGTTACCAAATGAGTATGGGGATCCACTTCCTTCACTTCAAACAGGAATTGTACTGTTGCGTAGTGATAGACCGGTTTAGGGAATTCAATGTTTTGCTCTACTATATGGGAACCCGGACCCGGTAGATACTTAGAAACGGCAGATGTAATGATGCCCGTTAACATGATTGAAGGAACAATCGGTTTTTTGAATGGCGTTTGAGAAGCATAATCATGCTGGATGTATAATGGATTGGCATCATTTGTGAGCCCTAAGTAAAGAAGCAGTTCGTTATCTTCTATTTTTTCTGTAAGGGTCAGCTTTTCACCAATCGTCATTTCTTCAATTTTTCTTCCCAGTTTTCTCTTTTTCCCTAATAACATAAGAAGCACCTCCGCGTATGTAAACGATTACAATTTTAAATAATAAAAATTGTTTTTATTATCTGTCTATTACTATTTTATCATTTATAGGGTTTCCATACAAAGAGTTTTTACGCGTAGGACAGTGATTTTTAATAGCAAACTATTTGTACGTTATCTCGCAGCTAACTTAGCTGTTACGCCATGTTCTTTGAGTTTGATGATTGAAAGTGAGAAACGGCTTAACTTCTCTGGAGAGAGCTAAAATCTAAAAGAACATTGAATAAAAAAACCAAACTAATTTGCCTCCTGGCATGCAAATTAGTTTGGTTTAACTTAGACAAAACACTTTTGACCTAGTCTTTATATACGTATAATTATTGTTAATTAGCTTCTTCTACCTGTGACACTACTACTTCACCATTCTTATCTAATAAAGGGGTAAGAGCGCATCCTTGCGCACTCCATGTGTATAAATAATTTACACCTGTTTGACGATCAACCCATATAGATATTAAACTTCCCTGCTGAGAATTTTGCACCAACTTTTCATCAAAACGTTTATCACCTTTTTTTTTTGAACATCATTTACCTCTCCTTATAAATAATTTTTGATTCTTAGTCTAAATATTCCTGGAATCATACAGTAAATTTTCCCCAGTAGTTAACTATCTAATCCATTTTTCTTGTACGCATAAACAAAGATAACTAAACAAATAATGAACCAACCGAAGAGAATGCTAATATCAGTTAGGTTCCATTGATATCCAGTCTCAGAAAATATGCTGTTTGCAAAGTTTGTTAACACACCTGTATAAGTGTAGTCCAGAATTTCCGACAAATCTTCTTTGAAGAGTTTTACTGCAGGCACTGATGTTAAAAGTAATGTAATAGGCATTGTATATAATGATGTTTGTGTTTGGTTTTTTGTAAGAATTCCAATAATGTATCCAATTAAAAGGCTGATCAAGCTAGCTACTGTTGTCATTAACATGTAACTTCCAAACTGAATCTCTCCAAAAGAGGATCCACTTACAGGAATCATTAGAATATTCACTAGAATCAGGATAAATAATGGTGGAAGAAGAGTCCCAATCAAGTACTCTAAGCCGTTTACGGAAGATGTCATTAGAACTCTTAAAGTGTTTTTTTCCTTTTCTTCTGCTAAAGGGCTACTGCTCATTGAAATACCAGCTATTGCAATATTAAAGATAATCCCGAAGCTAAGCACAAATGCATTCGTAGAAAAGCTAATTCCTTCCTTATTTACATCTATATCTGGCATTATATTTTTTATAGCAAATACAAACCCTAAGGCAAGAATGGGTCCTAACATAACACTGGTATTACTTAGCAATGTCTGAAATTTCATTCCTATGATTGCTTTTATCTTTCTTATTGAAATTCTCACAGTAATTCCCTCCCGGTCAATTCTATGAAGACCCTTTCTAATGTCGGTTCAGTTGAATGAATGGTTACAAGTTCATTGTTAGCTATCCACTGATAAATTTTTTTTGCCGTATCATCAGAGTGAGGGAGTGTGAACTCCTTTTCACCCTTTAACACGATCTGATAGCTTTTATCCTTATTGTACTTTAGGCTTAAAGCTTTAGGAGTTCCATGCTCTACAATGATTCCATCATTCAGAAGGGCAACATTATCGCAAATTTTCGTCGCCTCGTCCATATTATGGGTCGTAAGGAATATTGCTGTCCCATTCCCTTTTAATTCAGAAAGTAGTTCATGAACTGCTAAAGCTGTACTGGGATCTAACCCGCTGGTAGGCTCATCTAAGAAAAGTACCTTCGGCTGATGTAAAAGAGCTCTTGCAAGGACTAATCGTTGGGCCATTCCCTTGGATAATTTACTGGCAATTTTATCTTTATGTTCAAATAAACCAACTCTGGTTAGAAGGAAATCAATACGTTCTTTCTCAACATCTAAAATGTTTGCGAAAAATTTCATATTACTGTAAACGGTCATTCTTTCGTATATTCCGCTATTGTCTGTGACAATTCCCACTTGTTCATAAATACTTTCATTAATTTGTTCAACGGGTTTTCCTAAAACCATTGCCTTTCCCGAAGTTTGCACTAATTGTCCAGTCAATATTTTGATAGTTGTTGTTTTTCCTGAACCAGAAGGTCCAAGAAAACCAAATATTTCTCCCGAATGAACTGAAAAGTTGAGATCTTTTAAAGCAGATTCGTTATTGAACTTTTTTGATAAATGTTCAACACGAATCACTGTGTGTTTTTCCATTTGCTTTTCTCTCCTTTTTTAATAATGAAGAATGTTTAGGTGGACTGGAAAAATTTTGTATAAATACCAAAGTCCATTTTATATTGCCCAACTGCTTTTAGTTTAGAAAAAAACAATAGAAAAGTCGTAAATATCCGGTGAATAGTACTATAAAATTGCTCGAATGTAACAAAATGAGGTTGAAATGGACTCATTTCAACCTCAAATGCACCTCAAAACTCTATTAATTTTTTCATATCTTCCAACCGATTTCGAGAAAGGGGCAGTTTCACATTAGATTTACCTCTCAAAATTAAGGTATAACTATTCTTAGAATAGCTAATCAATTCAGACACCCGCTGCAAATTAACTAAATAAGAACGGTGACACCTGAAGAATCCAAATTTCAACAATCTCTCTTCCAGTTCATTCATCGTTAAGTCAGTTGGAAAATATTCATCATCTATCCGTATATTACTTACGCTGTTAACACTTTCAATAAAATCAATTTCATCAGGACTGAAAAAAATCGTTTTATTCGCCAACTTACAAGTCACTTTGAAGACGTTGTTTGGTATGAAATTTTCGCTATCATTTTTTTCCCCAGAGATTGAATCAGGTTCGTTAGTAAGATCCGTTTTTTCAAGTCCATTTAATCGGTTATAGCGATAGATTTCGTTGCTTAACAGCAATAAATCTTCTATAGAATTGGAAGTGAATAATGTGGCAGTATTAGTTGAACGAAGATGCTCCAATGCTTTTAAATAAAGTTCAATTCCTTCGCCTGTTAGATTATTAAGTGGATTTTCAATTAATAGAACTTCTGGGGAAAATAGAGACATTCGGAGTAAACTCACCCTTTTCTTCTGGTCGTCTGTCAGTTTCTTAATTTTAGTTCGCCAAACATCTAAAAGCGAAAATGTTGCAATGGAGTTTTGTAAAGGGTGAGGAAAACCTGCGATTTTTTTAAAAAAATTCAAGTAGCTTTGAACAGTTAAATTATCGTATAAGCCATCATCTTTATATTCTGATACTATAAATTTTGTTTCTCTCTCAATATAACCACTGGAAGGGGGGATTTCCCCTGATATCAGATCAAATAGTACTGCACTTTCTTCACTGGCCATTTTTATCCCAATATGTGAAGTTTTTTCAATAATTAAATCTATATTTTTCAATACAATGCGATTCTCTTCTTGTTTCATTACTTTTTCTAATGTAATTAACCTCAAGTTATACACACTCTCTTTTACTTATTTATATAAATTATACACTGTCAGATTCAGCAAATGAATTTATAGAGCAGTTCCTCATTTTTTCCCCCTTCTTCTGTTGAGTAGTTTTTTAAAAATCACTCTGAGTTACTACCTCCCTTAAATAAATTTGATTTATTATATATGGCTAACTACATCAATTTCCCCTTTAACTGTACTTTAGCTGAATTCCATTCTTTCATAGTGTTATTAACATGTGAAGGTTCTAGTTGCATCATTTTAGGTCACCTGTAAAAATGAGTTATAAACTGCCCGTTTGTTGAATAAAAACACTGTTGTGAATCATTCAAAAAAGTTTTTTACGGTCACTTATAATACAAAAAAACTGGCCCTAAAAAGAGAGCCAGTTTTGGAATGAATGTGTATTAAGCCAAAGAAGACATGACGTTTTTGACAGCGTCTGCGGAGTTAGCGAGTGCAGCTTTCTCTTCTTCGGTTAATTCGAGTTCGATGATTTTTTCCAGTCCATTACCGCCAAGGATGGTTGGGACACCGAGGTAGATACCTTCGAAACCGTATTCACCTTCCAGGTATGCAATGGCCGGGATGACGCGGCGTTGATCCTTAAGGATGGATTCTACCATTTGAACAAGAGAAGCAGCAGGAGCATAATAAGCACTACCGTTACCCAGAAGGCCTACAATTTCCCCTCCGCCTTTACGGGTACGCTCGACGATCGCGTCTAAACGGTCTTTAGGAATTAATGTTTCCAGAGGGATGCCTCCAGCGTACGAGTAACGAATAAGAGGAACCATGTCATCCCCATGGCCGCCAAGAACGAATCCTGTAATATCTTTCACAGAAAGGTTTAATTCTTGAGCGACAAATGTGCGGAACCGGGCTGTATCCAGAACGCCGGATTGTCCGATCACGCGCTCTTTAGGGAACCCGGATTCTTTGAATACTGTATAGGTCATAGCATCCACTGGGTTTGTAAGAACGATGATGTAGCAATTTGGAGAATACTTAACGATTTGCTGCGTGACTGATTTCATGACCTTTTGGTTGGTTTGAACCAGATCATCACGGCTCATTCCCGGTTTACGGGCAATTCCTGCAGTGATGACAACAATATCGGAATCCTTTGTATCTTCATAATTGGAAGTACCGATAATGTTTGAATCAAATCCTTGTACCGGGCTCGCTTCAAGCATATCCAGCGCTTTCCCTTTCGTTGGGTCTTCATTTTGAGGAATATCAACCAGTACAACATCTCCAAGCTCTTTCTGAGCAAGCATCAATGCTGTAGTCGCCCCTGTAAATCCTCCACCGATAACAGATACTTTTCTACGTTTAATAGCCATCATAATTCCTCCTATTCGTGTCATTATGTAAAGGAAGGAGTGCTCCGATTCGAAGCACCCCATCCCTATTTTAAATTGAAATTATCCCATGTTTTCGATTAAAGCAGAACCGAACTCAGAGCATTTCACTTCTGTTGCTCCATCCATTAGACGGGCAAAGTCATATGTTACGACTTTAGAAGCGATAGTTTTCTCCATGGATTTTGTAATCAGGTTAGCAGCTTCTGTCCAACCAAGGTGCTCAAGCATAAGTACACCGGAAAGGATGACAGATGAAGGATTCACTTTATCCATACCTGCATATTTTGGAGCTGTTCCATGAGTCGCCTCAAAGATTGCATGTCCTGATTCGTAGTTGATGTTTGCTCCAGGAGCAATACCGATTCCACCAACTTGAGCAGCTAATGCATCAGAGATGTAATCTCCGTTTAGGTTCATTGTTGCCACTACATCAAACTCAGCCGGACGAGTAAGGATTTGCTGTAGGAAGATATCAGCGATTGAATCTTTAACGATGATCTTACCTGCTGCTTCAGCCTCTGATTGAGCTTTGTTAGCAGCTTCCAATCCATCAGCTTCTTTGATCTTGTCATATTGAGCCCAAGTGAATACTTTATCGCCGAATTCTTTTTCAGCAAGCTCGTAACCCCAGTTTTTGAAAGCTCCTTCAGTGAACTTCATGATGTTCCCTTTGTGAACCAACGTTACTGATTTACGGCCTTCTGTGATCGCGTAATTGATTGCTGCACGAACAAGACGGTTTGTCCCTTCTTCAGAAACAGGCTTGATTCCGATACCGGATGTTTCTGGGAAACGGATTTTGTTAGCACCCATTTCATCTTGAAGGAAAGTGATTAATTTTTTAACTTCATCAGAACCTTTTGCGTATTCGATACCAGCATAGATGTCTTCAGTGTTTTCACGGAAGATGACCATATCTGTATCTTCAGGACGCTTAACCGGTGATGGAACACCTTCGAAGTAGCGTACAGGACGCAGGCAAGTGAACAGGTCTAATTCCTGGCGCAGCGCAACGTTCAATGAACGGATTCCGCCACCGACAGGAGTTGTAAGTGGACCTTTGATCGCGATGAAGTATTCACGGATTGCTTCAAGTGTATCATTTGGAAGCCATTCGCCCGTTTTGTTGAATGCCTTTTCCCCTGCATATACTTCTTTCCATGAAATCTTGCGCTCACCTTTGTATGCTTTTTCAACAGAAGCGTCTAATACGCGTTGAGCTGCTGCCCAAATATCTGGACCCGTTCCGTCACCTTCAATGAATGGGACGATTGGATTGTTTGGCACATTAAGCTGGCCGTTCTGGTTTGTAATTTTTTCACCTTGTGTCATTATGTAACCTCCATTTATTCATTATCAAAGGGGATGACCATAAGTGCCCTATGCATTTAGAGTCAGTCCCCTTCTCATATTCATTACACCAATATTTTCACCATTTGTAAATATTGATGTTTACCCTCTTTGTTCTACAGGCACATATTCCTGCTTGCCAGGCCCTACGTAATCAGCACGAGGACGGATCAGGCGGTTGTTTGAATACTGCTCAAGAATATGAGCTAACCAACCGGATACACGGCTTACAGCGAAGATCGGAGTGAATAGGTCATGATCGATGCCTAAGCTGTGGTAAACGGATGCTGAATAGAAATCAACATTAGGCGGTAAGCCTTTATTAGACGTAAATACATCTTCTACCTTAACGGACATTTCGTAGTATTTACTTTGTCCAGTTAATTCAGTTAATTTTTTCGACATTTCTTTAAGGTGCTTGGCACGCGGGTCTCCTTGACGGTATACACGGTGACCAAAGCCCATGATTTTTTCTTTCTTCTCTAATTTGTCGAGGATATACTCTTCCGCTTTATCGACAGAACCGATTTCAGTAAGCATCTTCATTACCTGCTCATTTGCTCCACCGTGAAGAGGTCCTTTTAAAGCACCGATTGCAGCAGTGACGCCTGAGTACACATCAGAAAGAGTAGCGACACATACACGTGCAGTGAAGGTAGAAGCGTTTAACTCGTGATCCGCATGAAGAACAAGTGCCTTATTGAACGCCTCGATTTCAACCGGCTCAGGATTTTTCCCTGTTAACATATATAGGAAATTAGCAGCGAATCCTAAATCTTTGCGGGGAGTAATCGGCTCTTGTCCATTGCGAATTCGTGAAAAGCTCGTTACGATTGTAGGAATCTTCGCTTGAAGTCGAACGGCTTTCAAATAGTTTTCCTTTTCGTCCATTACATCTGCTTTATCATCATATAATCCAAGTAAAGAAACGGCAGAACGTAAAGCTGCCATAGGATGGACTTCCTTGATGTTGTACATCTTGAAGTGCTCGATGACCTCTTTAGGCAATTCAGCGTTATCTGCTAATAGCTCTGTAAATTCCTGAAGCTCTGATGAAGTAGGTAATTTCAGATGCCATAATAAGTAGATAACCTCTTCAAAACTGGCATTGTTTGCTAAATCATCAATGTTGTAGCCAACATATGTAAGAGTATCATCAATGATCGAACTAATGGATGATGTTGTTGCTACAACCCCTTCTAACCCGCGAGTTGCTGTCATAATAACCTCTCCTTTTGTTAAGTATTTCTCTTTACCCATTTTCATATGAGCATAAAACCCTACAAGACTATCAAATAAGTCAGTAGGCTTGTTTAAAAAGAACATAAATAAAGGTTGAGCGATTGCTCAATTCCTATACAAAAAATGATTCCCGGCTCTTCCTATGATATCACGAGAGCTTGGGATGCGCTTACATTTCCTATTATAAACAATTATCTGACTTTTGTGAATGAAAACGCATCAATTTCTATAAAAATTATTTTTCTAGAAAAATAAACCATAGCATTGAGGCACACAAACGGAGTGGTGACAGGGGTTTCTCATCCTGTTATAAAAGCACTAAATATGTCGAAGGTGTATAATCAAAGTCAAATGATATCAATTTGAAAACTCTCATCTGAGAATGGGAGATGGATTCTCAAACCGGCAGAACTCCGGTGGTATTCTATAAGAATAACTCGTATAATTTCATCGCAAGGTACGCAATACCTGCTCCAATCAGCGGTCCGACAGCTACTGCTTTAAAAAATGCCACCGCTAAGACTGTACCGAGGACAAGAGCTGTCGTAATATGAGGATCCTCTTCCAACAGTGTTAACCCGCTCTTCGCAATCAACGCCACAGCCATTCCAGAAGCGAGGGCAATCCACGCATAAGGGGACTTTAATGAGTCATACAGTTCTTTAAATCCGATCTCACCTGTAGCGATCGGTGCCAATACAGCAATCGTTATGATTGTTACACCCCAGTTAATTCCTTTGGACTGAATGGCCGCAAACACTTTTTCATCGATACCTGCCAGCTTAAGAATGATTAGAAATGTTACGGCTATAATAATCGACTGGTTTTTTGCAACGAATCCAATTCCCAATAGTAGCAGCAAAAACATGAATGCCTGTGACATAAGTAACCTCTCCCTTTCGTAATCATTATCCTGCCATATCAACTTTTATCATTTGTTGTAAATTTGAGCAACCTCGTTAAATTAAACTTCCTTTCATTTCCTGTCTCCTTTAAAATAGAAGTAGAAGATCGGGTAGGAGGGAAGCCCTTGAATGTAGAATATGTTTATCGAACGATCCGGTTCATAATCGTTTTAGCCATCATTATGCTCTCATTGATTTCACTCTATTACATATGGAAGCTTGCTTATCCGTTTATCATTGCCATTGCCATCGCGTTAATTATTAATCCTCTTGTGAATTGGCTTGAAAAATGGCTGCCGCGAATATGGGCAGTTGCTTTATCTCTCATATTGATTATTGCGATTTTTGCTGGGCTTATCACCTTATTGATTGCTGAGATTGTTTCCGGAGCGAATTATTTAGCTGAAGAGCTTCCTAAGCATGTGCAGACCTTGGTCAAATATGCTGAGGATTTCATCGTAGGTCAGGTGATTCCACTATACAACCAGCTATCAGGTTTATTCAAGAACCTTGAAGCCGGTCAACAGGATACCATACTAGAAAATGTCCAGACCGCAGGAACGAAAATCGCCACATCTGCAGGGGATTTCCTGCAAAACTTTTTCACCAAATTGCCTCAGTTGATATCATGGATTCCCAACGCGGCATCCGTCCTGATTTTTGCCGCTTTAGCTACATTCTTCATCAGTAAAGACTGGTATTCATTATCTGCCAAAGCAGAGAAAATCATTCCCGGAAAGGCAATGAGCAGCGGGAGAAAAGTATTCATCGACCTGAAAAGGGCCTTATTCGGATTTGTAAGGGCACAGTTCACCCTCATATCCATCACGGCTATCATCGTGTTAATCGGATTGATCATACTGAGAGTGGATTATGCTATCACCATCGCCCTCGTTACGGGTCTCGTAGATATATTACCGTATCTTGGAACAGGAGCGGTTTTCGTACCTTGGATCATTTATGAGTTTATTACAGGGAACGTCGGATTAGGAATCGGTTTATCCGTTCTTTATTTGGTTGTTGTCGTACAGCGCCAAATCATGGAGCCGAAAGTACTGTCATCAAGCATTGGACTCGATCCACTCGCCACTCTGATCGCTCTCTTTGTCGGCTTTAAGCTCATCGGGTTTCTTGGCTTGATCGTTGGTCCGGTAGTACTGGTCATTCTATCCACTCTCAAAAGAGCCGGTGTTTTTGAAGATACGTGGAAGTTTATTATGGGTGTAAAATAGCAAAAAGCACTGCTCCCCGAGAGCAGTGCTTTTTGTATTATCTGTATATGATCACATTCCCATTGTTGATCCAGCGCTTGAATAGCTTATAAATGAACGGTTTGAACATTTTACGTGTAGGTGGGAGTAATAGCAGGAATCCTATTGCATCGGTAATAAAACCAGGCGTTAATAGAACGACCCCTCCGACCAGGATGCACAATCCATCAATGATGGCATCTCCAGGCAGCTGACCGTACTGCATATCCTGCTGTGCTTTTCGAAGTGTTTCCATTCCTTGTTTTTTCGCCAAATAAGCTCCGAGAATTCCTGTTGTAATAATCAGTAAAACGGTTGGGATCAATCCAAACGCTTGTCCGGAAAGAACTAGCAACCCAATTTCCAATGCGGGCACGATAATTAACAATAACAATATATATCTCATGAGGGATTCCTCCATAATTTTATTACTTATTACTCTCTATTATAACATATTAAGTATTTCAAGGTATTATGTGAGGATTGTCTTAGTTACGTACAAAAAGCCAGAGTCCATTCCCAGACTCTGGCTTTTCATATTTAAACTTATAATACGCTTGCGTGTCCGTTATAGATGACACCGCGAGTAGCGTCTACTGTAATTTCCTGACCATTTGTGAATAGAGAAGTGGCATTGTCCACACCAACGACTACAGGAATTCCCAGGTTGATACCTACAACTGCTGCATGACTTGTCAGACCGCCTTCTTCAACGATCAAGGCAGAACATTTCTCTAGAGCAGGCATCATGTCTTTATCAGTCCCGATTGTCACAAGAACTGATCCTGGCGTAGTATTCTTCACTGCTTCATCTGCAGTCATCGCCACTACTGCTTTACCGTAAGCAGATCTGCGCCCGATTCCTTGACCTTTTGCAACGACGTCGCCTACCACATGGATTTTCATCAGATTGGTTGTTCCAGATTCACCGATTGGAACACCAGCTGTGATGATAATGCGATCTCCATGCTTCGTCATTCCTGAATTGACGCTTTCTTCTACTGCCATATCAAGCATTTCGTCAGTAGTCGTCACTTTACGTCCGACTGTAGGGTAAACGCCCCAGACAAGTGCCAATCGACGTGATACGGAATCTGTTCCCGTTACTGCTACGATTGGTGCTTTTGGACGATACTTGGAAATCATGCGTGCTGTGTGCCCGCTTTCCGTTGGTGCCACAATCGCATTAACGTCAAGGTTAAGAGCAGTGTGGGCTACAGATTGACCGATGGCATCCGTCATATTATGCTCACTGTCTTTACTGCGTGCTGCCAGGATGTCATTGAAATTAAGAGCTGTTTCTGCTCTTGAAGCGATATTGTGCATCGTTTGCACCGCTTCAACAGGGTACGTACCTGCAGCTGTTTCACCAGATAGCATGATCGCATCTGTACCATCGAAGATCGCATTAGCTACGTCACTAGCTTCCGCTCTTGTCGGTCTAGGGTTGCGTTGCATGGAATCAAGCATTTGAGTTGCCGTGATGACAGGCTTACCAAGAGAGTTACATTTCTTGATCAACATCTTTTGGACCAATGGTACTTCTTCAGCAGGGATTTCAACACCAAGATCTCCACGAGCCACCATCAATCCGTCTGATACTTCAAGGATTTCATTGATATTGTCTACACCCTCTTGATTCTCGATCTTAGGGATGATTTGAATGTGGGAAGCGTCGTGTTCTTCCAATAATTGACGGATTTCCAGTACATCAGAGGCACGGCGAACGAATGATGCCGCAATAAAGTCGACACCCTGCCCAATACCGAATACGATATCCTGAGCATCTTTATCCGTAATACCCGGAAGGTTTACGGAAACTCCCGGTACGTTCACACCCTTTTTATTCTTTAAAACTCCGCTGTTGGCAACATACGTATGAATCTCGCCATTCGCTTTATCAATTTCCGTTACTTCCAATCCGATCAGACCATCGTCAAGAAGAATTTTGGAACCAACATGAACATCATCGATTAATCCTTCGTATGTAACGGAGAATTTCTCAGTTGTCCCGAGTACTTCCTTCATGGAAACGATGACGTTTGAACCTTGGGTTAATTCGATTGCACCATCTTCCATATTATTCGTACGGATTTCCGGACCTTTTGTATCGAGAAGGATCCCGACTGTTTTACCGGCTTTTTCGGCTGCTTCACGGATATTGACGATTCTCTGTCCATGTTCTTCATGGTCACCATGTGAAAAGTTTAAGCGGGAAACATTCATCCCGGCTTCGATCAGTTGCGATAACTTCTCTACACTCTCACTTGCAGGACCGATCGTACATACTATTTTCGTTTTTCTCATTTTCTTTACCTCCTGAAATCTTACAACAATTTAGATTGAAAGCTCTTTGGAAAGTCTGTACATGTCCAAGTCAATTTGATGTGGCTTGGCAAGTGCTTCAATAATATCGTAATCAACTAGTTGATTTTTCTCAATCCCTACTGCTCTTCCACCTTTTCCTTTAACCAACAGCTCTACTGCGCGTGCACCTAAACGGCTTGCCAACACGCGGTCAGATGCAGTTGGTGTTCCACCACGCTGAATATGGCCCAGGACAGAAACACGTGTATCCATCCCCGTCGCTTCAGTGAAACGATTAGCAAATTCATTTGCAGACATGACACCTTCCGCCACAATGATGACACTATGTTTTTTCCCGCGCTCCTGACCTTTTTTCAAACGGGTCACGACATCATCAAGATCGAATTTCTCTTCAGGAATCAGGATGGTTTCAGCACCGCCTGCAAGACCGGACCAGAGGGCAAGATCTCCTGCGTTACGTCCCATCACTTCAATGATGAAGGTTCTTTCATGAGAGGTTGCCGTATCACGAATCTTATCAATCGCGTCGATGACCGTGTTCAAAGCCGTATCGAACCCGATTGTATATTCAGTTCCCGGAATGTCGTTATCGATCGTTCCCGGTACACCCACACATGGATATCCCCATTCGGTTAAAGCTTTTGCTCCTTGGTACGATCCATCTCCACCAATGACAACAAGACCTTCAATACCATGCTTCTCTAATTGTTCGATACCTTTTTTCTGACCTTCTTTTGTTTTGAATTCTTCACAGCGGGCTGTATACAACATTGTACCGCCACGATGAATGATATCTCCAACAGAACCAAGTTCCAGCTTCTTGATGTTTCCGTTAATTAATCCGTTATACCCTTGATATATACCGTACACTTCGATGTCAAGGAAAATAGCTTTACGCACAACCGCACGAACAGCTGCATTCATACCTGGTGAATCCCCACCACTTGTTAATACACCAATCTTTCTCACTACGATCACCTCATTAAGAAATATTCCTTTATATGTAAATGAATGTTACAACTTGTTAATGGTTTCACATATATCTAAAAAAAGGAAAATGGAACAATCTATCCTGTGCATTCATTACATTATTATGGACCAATAGACTATGGATTATTTCTAAAATAACACGAAGATACAAGGTTCTCAACAAGTTACTAGAAGGAAATGCTAAAGACGAAATAATCTATTAAATGGAAGCGTTTTAATTGTTAAAACCTTCAAAATACCGTCACAAATCTTTAATTTGATGGAAAATTAATGAAAAAGACTGACAAATGGTATTTCCTATTTGTCAGTCCATAGTTCATTATGATTTTACCCCAATTAAATCATTTAAAACAGAATATTCACCCATCGCTTTAAATTTTTCATAGCGATGCTGTATCAATTCATCTTTCTTCATTGGAATTAGTTCTTTCAAGGATGCCTTTAGTACATCATTGATATATTGTGCTTGCTCTTCGACATCTTTATGAGCACCGCCTTTGACTTCCGTGACGATTTCATCAATGATTCCAAGCTCCTTCAAATCCGGTGCTGTGATCTTCATGGATTCCGCCGCGCGTTTCGCTTGTGTGGAATCCTTCCACAGAATGGCTGCCGCCCCTTCAGGTGATATCACGGAGTAAGTGGAGTTTTCAAGCATATGAATATGGTTCCCCACTCCAAGTGCGAGGGCACCTCCACTACCACCTTCACCGATGACCATGCAGATAACGGGAACGGTCAAGCCTGCCATCTCTACAAGATTTCTTGCAATGGCTTCACTTTGACCTCTTTCCTCTGCCGCTTTACCGGGATATGCACCCTTTGTATCAATAAAGCAGATGATCGGTCGATTGAACTTGTCCGCTTGCTTCATCAGGCGCAGGGCTTTTCGGTATCCTTCCGGATGAGGCATCCCAAAGTTCCTGCGAATATTTTCTTTCGTATCTTTCCCTCTTTGGTGGCCGATGATGGTCACCGGGACATCATGAAATTTCCCTACGCCAGAAACAATGGCTTCGTCATCCCCGTACAGGCGGTCTCCATGCATTTCGATGAAGTCCGTAAAGAGATAGCCGATATAATCAAGAGTCGTCGGGCGATTGGGATGTCGTGCTACCTGAACCCTTTCCCAAGGCTTCATGTTTTCATAGATATCATTTTCAAGCTTCGTGAGCCTGCTCTCCAATTTTTCGATTTCATTTGATAAATCGACGTCTGAATTTTGAGTGAACTCCTTCAGCTCGGCTATTTTTTTCTTGAGCTCAAGTACAGGCTTTTCAAATTCCATCTCATTTACCATGGCAGATCACCGTCCCACTGATGTATATCAAGTACTGTCCCGATTTTCTCTTTTAACTCGAGCCTCGAGATGACTCCGTCAAGTTGACCATGCTTCAATAAAAATTCTGATGTCTGGAAGTCTTCCGGTAAATCTTCCCTGATCGTCTGCTCAATGATCCTTCTGCCTGCGAAGCCGATAAGTGCTCCAGGCTCAGCAAAATTATAATCCCCTACGGACGCGAAACTTGCGGATACCCCGCCTGTCGTCGGGTGCGTCATGATCGAGATGAAGAGACCTCCATTTTCGCTCAATCGATTAAGGGCAACACTGGTCTTGGCCATTTGCATCAAGGAAAGGACACCTTCCTGCATTCTCGCGCCTCCAGATGCCGTGAAGATGATGAATGGGACTTTTCGCTTGTCGGCTTCTTCGATGGCTCTCGTAATTTTCTCTCCGACCACAGAGCCCATACTTCCCATTCTGAAGCGTGAATCCATGATGGCCGTCACCACTTCGATTCCGTTTACCTTACCTGAACCAGTTAATACTGCTTCATTCATACCTGTCTTCTTCCGATCCTTCTCCACTTTACCTTCATAATCAGGAAAGCCCAGGGGATTCGCGGAAACAAGATCATGATCAAGCTCCTTAAAGGTACCTTCATCTATAAAACTATCGACTCTCTCTGGTGAGCTCATCCCATGATGGAATCCGCAATGGATGCACACCTTTAAGTTTTTTTGAAGTTCTTTCGTGTACATGATCTTTTTGCAATCAGGACATTTGGTCATGATGCCTTCTGGAACGTCATGTTTAGCCGCTTCAGAAGGGATCGTTGCATATTTTTTCTTTTTGGATTTATTAAAAAGTTCCTTAAGCAAGGTGAAACCTCCTTAACTAATTACAGTAGCTTATACGTCTTCTGAAGGAAAATAATGAAGGTGAATTTAGCTTAAAATTCAATTTCCCAGGGACAGCTTCCGCTTTCGTTTCTAGTAGTAAATGCACGATATATAACTGCTTGACTATCAGTTTAATGGAAAGGTTTAAAAAAAGATGTTGGAAATTGTCGCATCCTTATCGACAATTTCCCTGACCCTTTTATACGTCTCTTGCACGGTTTTTTTATCTTCGTTTTCTATTCCTTGAAGCATTCGGGCAATTTCTTCTCTCATTTGATCCGTTATCTTGATTTCTCCACAAATCAATGTTTCAAAATCATTTAAGATATTCCAGATACGTTGAGCCAAATGATTGGCGTTCATCATCACGATGTCACGGAACACATCATCCAGGTTTTCCGCTTCTGACACTTTCTCGAATAGAGCATCCATCTTCTTTTTCTCTGAAAAGAGATCTTTCAGCGCTTCCTTTTCAATCATCATTTTTGTATAAAGAATATCTTCCTGGGCTTTGTGGTCCTCGAGGATGAACATTCCCAACAAATCGATGAGGTGATGATCCCGAAAATCCCTTAAGAAGGTACCTTCGCCTCTTTTAGTTTCAATCAGGCCCAACAATTCCAATGCCCGTAATGCTTCCCTTACAGAAGAGCGCCCAACGTTCAATCGTTCGGACAGCTCTCTTTCAGAAGGGATCTTATCGCCCGGCTTGAGGCCGTCTTTAGATATCATTTCTCGTAATTGGTGAACAATTCCAATATATACTTTAGCGTGGGAATGGAGAGAGTTCACTTCTGTCATCATTCACTCTTCCCGATTACCGCTAAATCTTCTGTCTTTTTGCGAATATCTTCCGGATCCACCTTCAAACGGGCTACTCCCGTCTCCATGGCGGACTTCGCGACTGCAGCTGCTACAGCAGGTGCTACACGCTTATCAAATGGTGCAGGGATGACGTAATCCTCATTCAACTCGTCTTCTCCGATTAATGCCGCAATCGCTTCAACAGCAGCTTGTTTCATCTTCTCATTGATGTGGGTAGCGCGAACATCCAGTGCCCCTCGGAAAATCCCGGGGAATGCAAGGACATTATTTACCTGATTAGGAAAATCAGATCGACCGGTTCCGACCACTTTTGCTCCAGCCGCTTTTGCCAACTGAGGCATAATTTCAGGAACAGGATTGGCCATGGCGAAGATGATCGGGTCCTGTTTCATAGAAGCGACCATTTCTTCTGTTAACGCTCCTGCTACGGACACGCCGATGAACACGTCTGCATCTTTAAGTACTTCTGTCAATCCACCTTTGATCTGATCACGGTTCGTAAACTTGGCTACTTCATCCTTGATTCCATTCATTCCTTCAGGACGACCCTCATAAATCGCTCCCTTGGAATCACACATAATGATGTCTCTCACGCCATAACGATAAAGAAGCTTAATGATCGCCATGCCCGCAGCACCGGCTCCATTTGCCACTACTTTGATTTCTGACATCTTCTTCCCAACAATCTTGAGCGCATTCACCAGACCTGCCACAGTTACAATGGCTGTACCATGTTGATCATCGTGAAACACAGGGATATTGGTTTCTTTCTTCAAGCGCTCTTCAATTTCAAAGCAATTCGGAGCTGCTATGTCTTCTAAATTCACTCCGCCAAAGGTAGGCTCAAGAAGTTTAACCGTTTCTACAATCTTGTCCACATCCGTTGTGTTCAAACAGATCGGAAACGCATCAACACCCGCAAAGCTCTTGAAAAGAACCGCTTTACCTTCCATAACGGGCAAGGAAGCTTCCGGTCCGATATTTCCAAGACCCAAAACCGCCGTACCATCTGAAACAACGGCTACCATATTCCCTTTCATTGTGTAATCGTAAACCGTTTCAGGCTTGTCATAAATGACTTTACACGGTTCTGCCACCCCTGGGGAATAAGCCAGGCTAAGGTCTTCCGCATTCCGGACCTCCACCTTGGATGTTGTTTCTAATTTTCCTTTGTTTACCCGATGCATATGCAGAGCTTCTTCACGCAATGACAATCCACTCACTCCTTCTGTTTCTTTACATGCTATATGTCGATTCATGATTCACATGAATCTTCTGAATGTACATGATTTATATTGAAATTAATAAAGTTATAGAGGTGGTCTGACCACCTTTTTCTATTAAACAATAATATAAATATTGGTTTTAGTAAAGTATGTTATTGTAATATGACATTCGCCTCACCCAGAATCCCCTGCATTTCCTTAAGAGCCTCTTGAGATGGGGAAACGCGTAAATGGTCCGGAAGCTTAACACTCTTTTTTTCACGTTCATAATAAATGATGACAGGATTCTTCCCTTTGAATCGGTTGATCGTTTGATGAATATGCTGCGTACACGCCTCTTCATCCTGATCGATGGGGATTTTCAAATAGAGCTTTTGATCCCTTGCTTTCACTCTCGCCTGCACTTCTTCCATCGCTTCCACCTGATTCACAATGAACTGTAGCTTATCGTTACGTTCTTCAACATTTCCACCAAACAGGAGTATATTCCCTTCTTTTAGTCGAGTCATATTATTTCGATAGACATTCGGAAACACCACCGCTTCGATCTCTCCACTTTCATCACCGATTTCAAGGAAGGCCATCACTTCCCCTTTTTTCGTCCGGATGGATTTCACTCCGGTAATATAACCGCCGAATGTGATTTTCGATCCCTTTTGAAGATCCGCTATTTGCTGTAAGCCAAGATCATCGTACAGTTGACGGTAGGATGAAACGGGGTGGTCAGATAAGTAAAGACCCAGCACCTGTTTCTCGAATTGAAGCTTCGTATCGATCGTCATATCTTCTACTTCGACATACTTAGGCTTTAAAAGGAACGCCTCTTCCTCATGAAACAGATCGGGATCACCTTCAGGGTTCACAAGCTCCGCATGCTGGGCCGCTACATCAAGGCTCGCAAGCAGTGTGGCACGGTCCATTCCGAATTCATCGAACGCCCCGGACAACACCAGGTTTTCAAGGATTTTTCGGTTAATCGTTTTGGAAGAAACCCTCATGCAAAAA
The DNA here is from genome assembly GCF_050270195.1 of Rossellomorea sp. NPDC071047. Taxonomy (NCBI): domain Bacteria; kingdom Bacillati; phylum Bacillota; class Bacilli; order Caryophanales; family Bacillaceae; genus Rossellomorea; species Rossellomorea sp. NPDC071047. The sequence goes on from NZ_JBNNJT010000006.1 coordinate 30,993, forward strand.
TCAAACAGGTCCTGAAATGGCTTTTCTTTTCTTGCACGAATGATTTCCTTTAAGGCTGCTGCCCCTATTCCTTTGATTGCCCCTAAGCTGTAACGGATCTTATTCTTTCCTTCCACCGTAAAGACAAATTGACTCGTATTAATGGATGGGGGCAGGATCTCAATATCATAAAGCTTTGCTTCCCGTATATACTGAGCCACTTTCGTCTCATTTCCCACTACCGATGTAAGGAGGGATGATAAGAAAAAAGCAGGGTAATGTGCCTTTAAATAAGCCAATTGATAGGCGATCATACTATAGGCAACAGCATGGGAGCGGTTGAATCCATAATCTGCGAATCTGACAATCAAATCATAAATGGTATGTGCGACTTTTTCGGTATATCCTTTCCGAGTTGAACCGGATACAAAATGCGCCCGTTCCTGATCGAGGACATCCTTTTTCTTCTTCGAAACCGCTCTTCTGAGCAAATCTGCTTCCCCGAGGGAGAAACCGGCCATTTTTGATGCAATTTGCATGATTTGTTCCTGGTATACAATGACGCCGTATGTCATTTCAAGAATCGGCTTTAAGTCAGGCAAAGGATATTCCACCTTTTCCACGCCGTGCTTCCGTTTGATATACGTCGGGATGTTTTCCATTGGCCCCGGTCGATACAATGCATTTACGGCCACGATATCTTCAAAAGAATTAGGCTTCAGTCTCTTTAATACATTCCGCATTCCTTCTGATTCAAGCTGAAAAATTCCATTGGTCAGTCCTTTGCTTAATAATTCAAAGGTTTTAGGATCATTCATGGGAATCGACTCAATGGAGAATGACTTATTTGTTCCCATTTGAACGTTCTTCACGATTCGCTCTAAAATACTTAGATTACGCAGTCCCAGGAAATCCATTTTCAACAATCCGATTTCTTCCAGTATATCCATAGAGAATTGAGTCAGATGGATGCCGGATGAACTTCCCTGGATGGGTACCCATTGCACTAATGGAGCTTCACTCATCACGACTCCCGCCGCATGGGTCGACGTATGTCTTGGAAGTCCTTCCATTTTAAGAGCCGTCTGAAATAATTTCTTATAATGATCAGAGCTCGTCACAAATTCCCGGAATCCCTTGGACTTTTCATAAGCTTCCTGCAGCGTGATCCCCAACTGATTCGGAACAAGCTTGGATACTTGCTCCTGCTCCTTCATATTCAAGCCGAATACACGACCTGTATCACGCAGGGCTGCCTTCGCTGCAAAGGTCCCGAACGTAATGATCTGGGCAACGTGAAGGCTTCCATACTTCCCTTCCACATATTCGATCACTTCGTCCCGTCTATGATCGGGAAAATCGATATCAATATCCGGCATGGACACCCGCTCAGGATTTAAAAATCGTTCAAACAACAAATGATGTTCGATCGGATCCACATCTGTAATCCTCAATGCGTAAGATACCAAGGAACCCGCTGCCGATCCCCTTCCAGGTCCAGTCAGGATCTTTCTTTCCTTCGCATACTTCATAAAATCCCAAACAATCAGGAAGTAATCGCTGAATCCCATCCTGCCGATGACTTCAAGCTCATAATCCAATCGTTCTATGTACTCATCGGAAACCGACTCTACCCGTTCACTCAGGCCTTTCTCACAAAGGTGGGTCAATTCCTGAAGGGCTGATACTCCCTCAGGCAGAGGATATTTCGGGAGGAGCTGCTGATGGAAAGGGATGGTCAGTTGGCACTGATCAGCAATCTTCATGGTGTTTTCAAGCTCCGTTACATGATCAGAAAACAACTCCACCATCTGTTCTTTGGACTTGAAGTAGTACTCCTGTGAACCCAATACATCCCGGTCATCTTCAGAGAGCTTCACTCCGTCCCTGATCGCACCCATGCATTCATGGGCGAAATGCTCCTCTTCTTCTAGGTACTGCACATCGTTGGTGGCGACCATCTCCGTCCCTGTCTCTTCCGCCACTCGCTGCAGTAGGGGAATAAGCACATCCTCAGCCGGAATCCCATGCTTTTGAACGCTTAAATAAAAGGAGTCCCTCCCGAACATCTGCTGATAGGTGCGGACGCACTCCTTCGCTTTTTCACTTTCATCATTCAATAATAGTCTCTCTATCTCCCCTTTGACGCCTGGAGTGATGGCGATCAATCCCTTACTGTAGGAAGAGAGCCACTTTAGCGGTAATCCCTCTTTCGACTTTGCCCCGATCGCACTCGAAATCTTTAATAGATTCTGATAGCCCGTCTCGTTTTTCACGAGGAGAACAAGGGGGTAGGATCCTTCCTCTGACGCAATATCTGCAGTCAACCCGATAATCGGTTTTATGTTTTCTTTTAAACACGCCTTATAAAAAGGGATGGCGGCATACATCATATTTTTATCGGTTAAAGCCAATGCTTTATACCCTGAATTCTTCGCTTTATGTACAAGTCCATTTATCGATATCGTGCTAGACAAGAGACTATAGGCACTCGCTACTTGTAAATGAACAAATGACATGTTATGCACAACCTTTTTCTCAATATACTTTTATTATAGGAAAGAAACCGCAAAAAAGAAAATATGTTCTCCCTCATATCTTGTCTACTAATCCCATATAGTTATCGTAAAGACACGTAATAGATGGAGATGATGAAATGGCAGAAGCTTTCTTTCCGGAATTATTCAAAAGCTTCTTTATCGCTATGGGGGTATTACTTGGAGGGTCACTCCTCGGCGGGCTCGCTTCATTCGCCATGGGACAGCCTTTATTCATTGAAATGAGACGACTATCCGATTTCCTGCGAATCTGGGCCATCATCGCAGCGATCGGAGGCACATTCGATACGGTCTACAGCTTTGAAAAAGGATTTCTGAACGGGGAGACAAAAGAACTCTTCAAACAATTCCTTTTAATTCTTTCCGCTTTAGGAGGAGCCAACACCGCTGCCATGATCATCTCATGGCTCACACAGGAGCATATGCCGTCATGAGAATCCCACCCTTTTATCGGCTTCCTTCCTGGCAGCGATTCTTCGCAGGGATGGTTGTAGGCGGAATCATCAGCTGGATGATCTTCTTATTCATGTTCGGAACCATGCATGAGAAGCAGGCCCAAAAGATAGAAGAACAGAAAAACGACATCAGCAAGCTGAAGAACACCTTGTCCTATCTTCAGGAAGAATACAAACAATTAAATACCGAAAACGAAGACGAACTCACCATCCAGGAAGTAAAAGTGAAAATCATCAACAATACAAAAACAAAAGTCGAGTTACTCAGTATACACGAAACCGAGGATCAATTGAGCGAAGATTTGCGGAGCCTACTTACTATGAACCTGGAGACAGCCTATGGTAATAAAGAGCTTGTCAAAAAAATCATTGAAAACAAAACGGTGGAACTGAATGATAAGTCCTTCAACTTGAAAGTGCGTGAAATGTACTTTTATACGACTACACAGATTACGTTGGAGTTGAAGTATGAGGAATGATGTTGCTGGACGAACCTTCCCGAGAGGTGATTGTGCCTTTTGATGAGAGGTTCGTCTTTTTGTTGGTTAATGGCTTTTTCTTTGCTGAAAATGATTCATTTATTTGAAAACAGTTGGGATATTCTTTTCCTACCTTTTGAAAGCTCTACTTAAAAGGCATTTCGAGTCTATTTTTTCAACCTTTTCGATTGTGATTGCGTCGTTTTCCTTCACAATTGCGTCTAAATGATGTTAATTGCGTCATTTTAGTAATTATTGCGTCTGAAATCATCATAATTGCGTCTATACTCTTAGTTATTGCGTCAATTCCCATATTATTACACAATCGTGATAACTGATGAAAATGATGGAATCATCTATACCCTTTCATTCCACTCTCAAATGCTTCCCGATCATCATTCTCAACTCCGTGGAGAGCTTCTTGCAATGCGAATGTGCTCTTATAAAAGGTCATTCTTTCAAAGATTTTTTCCCCATCCGGATACATATTCAAGCACCTTTTAACGAATGGCTGGCCGTAACTGGATAATAAACCTGCAAAGTCATATGCAGGATCGCCTATTTCCGTTTCCCCAAAATCTATGATTCCCGTTATCTCTTCCCGTTTTGAATCCCACAAAATATTAGATGCTCCAAAATCTCCATGGATAAGGACGGTGTTGAATGATAGAAGTTCCTTATTCGATAAAAACCTTTCAAAAATATGATCGATTTCAGACTTGGATGTTTCATTCATATACGGGAACAGCTTATCTTTAAATTTCCCATATAAATTTACGATCGAATTCAGTGCGTCTACTGCGCTCTTCTTCTCAATTCCTAAGCTGTCGACAGGTTGGGAATGCAATTCCGTCAAAAATTGAACCAATTGGGAAGCTATGCGTTCTTCGTTATGAATGTTCTTCATCATATCGGGCCATAAGGGAGTACCCCCAATGCGTTGATAGCCAGTGAACACTTTTCCCACTTCATTGGTTTCCATCGATCTGTACTGAGGATATGGGATGGATAAACTGAGCTTCCCCTTTATCTGTTCCAGGACTTCGGTTTCTTTTATTAATTTTTTGATCCCTTCCACATACTTCGGGAACCTGAAAACGAGGTTATCATTTACGATTAGTACATCATTATTCTGACCAAGATCGATCACTTCACTATGATTTATGTTTAACTCTGGATATATTTCTCTTATTCTTTCTTCATGCATCAAGTACCTAAACCTCCTCACTGTCTTCTTTCTAAAGAATCATCATGATTTTCCTTTAAAAACAAATCATACTCTTCACCAAATTGCTCTGCCTCTTCCAGGAATGGATAATGGTTACTTTTCTCAAAGATTATTAATCTTGAGTGAGGTATACCTTCAGCCATTTCAATCGAATACATTAAAGGACATTGGACATCATATCTGCCACACATGACTAACGTGGGGACTGATATGAACTCCAGTTTCCTACTGACATCATAAACTTGTAATTCACGGATAAAAAAATTCATTCGTGCAGCAGACATCCCTTTATGTATGTTCAGTGAAAAAAGCTCACCATATTTTTCAGGAGAATATAAAGACAATTTCGTCCTTTCCACCGCTAGTTCATTTCTTTTTTTCAATGGTAAATCAGACTGTTTTAACGTTTCTATCAGTTCCTGCATCCTGTGGAAATCCGGGTGCGCAGGATTGTAAATGCAATCTTTTGAGAAGGTCATATATTCTCTTGCAGCTGCCCCGACGATTACATTAAAATGGAGGCTTTCTGAAAAGTGGATTCCGTAAAGTATCCCTAACATCCCTCCTGTTGAATGACCGGCGAATCCCCATTGAAGAAACCCTAAAGCTTCACGAATCGCTTCCAAGTCGAATATGGATTCCAGCATACTCAGCTGATAGGGTTCGCTTGCTTTCTCCGATTGACCTGCTTCCCGTAAGTTGATTAAAAAGACTTGGTTTGTCCTTGTAAATGATTCTGCAAAATAGTCACCGGTTTGGTTAAATTCTGAATAATGGTGGGTCACACAAAGCGGGGCTCCCTGACCCTTGATAAACAGCTCAAATACTCCGCGTGTTGTATGTATTAATTTCCTTTCCCATTTCCCCATAATCACGTCCCTTTCTGATATACAGCTTTAAAAAAGGTCTCCCTAAATGGGAAACCTGATTTATCACGATTCTTCAAAACTGACACTTAAAGGCTTGTTTAGTTTTTTCAAAAGAGGATTGGCCAAGAAGTATACGGCAAAGATCAGGTAACCAATACCTGAAATCACCAATAGATATCTCCCCGAAGTGAACTCTCCTATGACGCCACCAAGAAAATATCCTAAAGGACTCAATGACCCCAACAACGAAGAAATAAAAGCAAATCCAATTCCTATATATCCTTTTGGAAGGTTTACTTGAATTAAGGTCTGTACAAAAATACTCAAGATTCCAATACCCATCCAGGATAAAGCAAACAACATATAAGGAACTATCGACACCTCAATCAATACAAAAGCCAGCAGCCAAAACAATCCAGACCATAAAGACAAGGCTGGAAGAATGCGATTAAGAGCAAATTTCTCTACCTTACTGGATAGAATGGTCCCTGTTAAAGTGCCCAAAGAGATGGCCGTCAACCAGAATCCGTATTCCATAGAAGAGTCCGAAATAACCGGAAGCATGGCAATCCCCATAGTTGCCATCACATTCATCCCAACGATACCGATCACCATGCTTAAAAGCGTATGACGTTTCTTCACGACCAGAAATCCTTCTTTAAAATCCTCCTTATACTGCTTGATAATGCTAAGGGTTTGAACCTCTGTTTCCTTTTTCGATCGAGGAACCTTTAAATAGAATAAAAACAGCATCCCAGTACCGATTAATAAAACGCTATTTGTCACATAAATCAGTCCTAATCCAATAAAGGCAATCAGGATTCCCGATACAGCATCACATATGATATCCAACGTTTGATAAGAAAAAGCAAAAATCGAGTTAACCTTTGTCAGCTTATCACGTGGGGTCAGGCTCTCTATCAGGGCACTTTCGGTAGGGTAAGTACATTCCGACAAGGAAAGGGCCAGGAACATCAACGAAAACAATAAAGGTAACCATAAGAGATTCGTAAAGTATAAGACTGAGATGACGCTGACCAGGACACCCTGTCCCACCATCGCGAAATAAAGAATCTTCCGTTTTGAAAAGCGATCGATAATGGGTCCATAAAGAAATTGTATGGTTACGGGCATGATCGCCACTGCACTTGTCAGGCCGATCAAAAAGGGAGAAGCCGTGGCAGACTTCACGTACCAAATTGTTGCAATCATGTAAAAGCTATCTGCAAAATTAGTGATTATCCTGCCAATCAATAAAATCAGTAATTGTCTATTCATCTTTAAAATCCTCCTTAAAAATTAACAAATAACCCGTGTTATTTTGTTAATCTTAAGGCGGTTTCCACACAATATATGAGGTCTAATGATCAAATGGATTTAGAAAAAGGATAAGGATCATTTTAGTTCTCCTTTCATTTACTAGTAATGGTAATTATTTCATAATTATTTTGAATCTTCAACTTATGTTCGAAGGTGGATCTATCTACATTGGTATCTTAATATGAAGCTAAATAAGAAAATAAAAATATTAACACCACATATTTATAAGCATTGCTTGATGATTTTTCAGTGTGCGTTCTCCTATTTATGTCTATGGTTAAAAATCCAAGTAAAACAATGATCAATACATATGTAATATCTTCCTTTATTGACGACAGTCCATTCATAAGTGTAAGCAGTAAAACTGAACTCACGATGAATATGAACGTTATAGGAATGTACTCAAGTTTAAATTTGACGTTTTTCAAGTGAATCACCCAAATATTTCCCTTCGTTTTCATCAGCTTGCTCTCCTTTTAGAATGAATTAGAATAAATAATCGTAAGTTTAACCTAAATCACTTTCTCTCTCAGAGCATCTTTCATCTCCTGATGTAATATCATAGTTTTGTCTTAATGAACAAAAAACTGAGACATCCAGGCAATATAGTATGAGCCCGGGATAAAGATCAGTTGAGCGATCACTGTTCCAAACAGTCTAGAAATGATCATCATGATGGAAAGACCTTTTAATTCTGTATAATTCCCCTTCCCATTTGCCACATCATCAGCCAACACGGAAATCTTTGGATCAATGAACAGGGTAAGTAAAATGGTTGCGATACCATTGATCAACCCCGAAGCCATGGTCGCACTGTGTCCTCTATCAGGTACGATGATAGCAGCATATAGCGCAGATAGAACACCAATCGTGTAAACCGCTGTAATCATCATATTGATGAAAAACAACCTCTTGGGAATTGCCCTGAAATTGATCCCCGTCAAATATCTTCTACCCGGTTTGGCGAAATGATTGATTCCTCTTTTATAATGGTCATTTTTAAACCCAAGCTTGATCAATCGGGGAACAGAACCTCCCTGCTCTGAAAGATGGATAATCCCTCTGGAGAACAAAGCAACGAATGTAGGCAATAATACAATTCCCAGGATTGTCCCTAAAGTCGATGCACCAATCAACACCCTGAATTGCCCTTCTATCACTTCTAATTCTCTGCCCTCAGGTGCAGCATCGATGAGACCGCCTGTAAAAGGCTGCTGCATCATATTCGACATCCTTGAAACAATGACCATCATATTAAACAAAGAAAGACCCGAAGCAATTAGCTTCACCCTTGCCCCGGATAACCGGACAGCATAAGCAAGGGTTTCAATGCTATGTATAATCAGAATAAATAGTGCAATCGATATAACTGGTAACGAAACAAACTCCACGACTACAGCTCCCTTTTTTATCCAAAACATATTATAGCATTAAAAAAAGGAACATTCCGTATTTTTGAAATGTTCCTTAAATTCGTTATTTTCTATATGCCTCATACCAGTGAAAAGGTTGTACTTCTTTTAAAGTCTTAAATAGTAGGTCACCTTCAGGATGAAAAATTCCAACCTTCACGCTCGTTCCCCAATAAAACAGCCTCTCCTGACATATACCACAAGGTGTTAGAACTTTGTACTCGGAGTTTTCATCATCACGCACGACACAAATGGAATGAGTCACTTCAGTATCCAGTTTATGTGCTTCCAGTATGGCTCCCGTTTCGATACATAGTTCTGTTGAAGCATTAATGATTTCCGGGGAAACACTAGTGAGGATTTCTCCGCTTTTTGTATACATGGCAGCAGCACCTCCCCAGCCTGTCGGGTATCTTTTTTCGATTAAGGCTACCGCTTCTTCGAAAAGTGTTGTTTCAATATTCATCTATTAGCCCCCTCTAAAATGTAAATTACAAACTTTCTATGTACTCTATACTACGTTCGACATTTTCATTTTACCAGGCGAATGAGGACTGAAATCTTTCTTTTCTACCTCGAATTCTATTGAAATCAAATGAAATATTTGTATTTTTGTTTAAATGAGCACTTTTACAGAGTAAAACCCTCACTCAGTACTCTCTCCAGCGTTTTATGATCCGGTTTTGGGAACTTATGATCCTTAATTTCTGTATATAATCCCGATTATCATTTTATGACCCGTTTAGGGCTTCGATCGTCTTCCCAACAAAAAAGAAAAGCTCCCAGGCATTTGATCAAATACCTGAGAGCTTCGGTACAGTTTATCCTTTTACTTCTGAACCGCCGGAAAATGTGGTACCACATACTCCCCCAGTTCCTGAATAACTTCATCAGCCGGACGCTCACTGTCAAACAGTGCAAAGAAGAGATGATTCACTCCGGCGGCCTTATAGATGTTCAGCAATTCTATGAGATAGTTCCGGCCGATCCGGAAGCCAAGGCGGATCGGTGATGGGATTTCATTCGGATCCTCGGCAAGATCGAGGTGCATCGGTTGGCTGAATGGCTTGAAGAGATCTGGATGGTACTCTTCTACAAGGCTTCTCCAACGGTGGATGGTCACCTCTTGATCATGAGGACTGCGTGGATAGTACATCCACCCATCTCCATGTTCAGCGAACCACTTCATGTCCTGCTGGGCATAGCCGGTAATGAAAGTCGGGATGCGTGTGGTCGGTTTTGGAACCAGATTCGCCACGCGGATATCCCCTCTCGTTGACTCAATATGAGGAAATTCACGGTACAGGACGTCCTGTAGATAATGATAGGCTTCTACGAATGTCTGCCCCCGGTCCGGATGGGATGCACCGAGTGCGGCAAAGTCAGCCCGTCGGTCACCCGATGATACACCGAGCAGAACCCTGCCAGGGAACAATTGATCAATAGTGGCGATTTCCTTCGCGACACGCAATGGATGGCGAAGCGGCAATACCGCCGCAGCCGTTCCAAGTGCAATATCATTGGTCTTCCCTGCGAGATAGGTTAAATAAATCATCATGTCATAGATCTGCCCGACTGCGGGATCTCCAAAGTTCGGATCCACGAGGAGAACATCCCTGAACCAAAGGCTTGTGAAACCAAGTTTCTCTGACAATTGTGCCAGTTCTACCTGATTCTCCATCGTCGGAGTGTCGAAACGGTAATTTTCAAGGGGAATGTGAAGGCCTAACGTCAATTCTCCCTCTTTATACATGCAGTTATAAGCTTTGTGATGTGAGAATGGATTCATCTTTTCCTCTCCCTTTTTTCATTTGGCAGGTGGCGGCGTATTGGGCCGCCACTGTCCAACTGGTCATGAGAATATCCTTTTTGCCCAAACAATGGTTCGCTCTTTCCATGCTCGAAACTTTCTAACTTCCTTAGTCTGATTTTCGTTCAATGCCGCGGAGCCATGCTGTTAATACAACGGCCCCTGCCACCATGATGGCACCGATCCACGGGGTATGGATCAAGCCGATTCCATCCACGATCATTCCGCCGACAAAGGAACCGATGGCGATCCCGACGTTAAATGCAGCGATATTCATGGCTGACGCCACATTGACTGCTGACGGTACATATTTTTCAGCCAGGTTCACAACAAGGACCTGTAGCCCTGGCACGTTCATGAAAGCGAATAATCCCATTAGGAAAATCGCGATGAGACCTGCCACTTTAAATGGTGCTGCAAAGGTAAGAGCTACCAAAATGATGGCTTGCAGAACAAACATCCAGAATAACGCTTTTAACGGATTTTTATTGGAAGCTTTCCCACCGACTACATTTCCAATGGCAACGGCAATCCCGTATACGAGAAGGATGATACTTACCCATTTCGCGCTGAATCCTGTTACGTCTTCTAATAATGGTGTTAAATACGTGAACGCGACGAACGTTCCGCCATACCCAAGGGCTGTAATGGCAAAGGCTAATAATAACTTGCCGTTTGTTAGAATCTTCAACTGTTCACTGAACTTGGCAGGTGGTGATTCTTTCAAGTTTTTCGGTACAAGGATGGAACTGGCAATGATTCCTACAATCCCAAGAAGAGCAACTCCCCAGAATGTGGCTCTCCATCCGAATGCCTGTCCGATGAATGTTCCGAGTGGTACTCCTGTAACTGTTGCAACTGTCAATCCTGTGAACATAAAGGCAATCGCACTGGCCCGCTTATGTGCAGGCACTAGATCGGCCGCAATCGTCGATCCGATCGAGAAGAATATCCCGTGTGAAAATGCTGTGATAAAACGTGCAACTAACAATAGTCCAAAGCTTGTGGACATCGCAGCAACCGAGTTTCCTACAATGAATACGAGCATCAAGGACATAAGCAGAGATTTTCTGCTCATCTTACTGGTCAATGCCGTCAACACCGGTGCTCCGATGGCCACTCCAATGGCATAGCCTGAAATCAATAATCCTGCGAGTGTGATCGATATCGATAAATCATCGGCAATCGATGATAATAATCCAACGGGAACAAACTCTGTCGTTCCTATTCCAAAGGCACTGATGGCCAGGGCAAGTAACGCCGGTGTGCCGCCTTTCGTTTTTGACTGATTTATAGTAGCTGAAGTTGTACTCATAACGAAACTTCCTCCTTAAATGTTTGAATGAAATGAGAAACGAAGGCGCCTTCCGTTTCTCTGTACACATAATGATAATGGGTACAAATATTTATTAGAAGTACGCACTTTAAAGTCATGTAGGTACTTTTTTGTAACCTAGAGACTATTTAGTGCCTATATACCTTTCAAACCTCTTCCGCGAAATCCGGTAGGTACTGTTTGAAAAGCTAAACTGAATTATGAAGGATAGCTAACTTTTTGGGAAGAACGCACTTTGAAGTGGCATAGGCACCTGGAAGTACCTATGAACGGTAAGCTCTTTCCTAGTCAAACGCCTGGGAAGTGGGTACACTAAATAAGGAATGATGTTATAGAGGAGAGTATATGATGAAAGCACTTGTGTTTGAAAAATTTGGTGGACCGGATGTCCTGCATTATCAAGAGATCGATGTGCCCGAAATCGGACCGGATGACGTTTTAGTGGAAATGAAGGCAATCGGCCTGAACTTCGCCGATGTATATAGAAGAAAAGGAAACTATCACTTAGCAGGAAATCCTCCGTACATATGCGGTTATGAAGGGGCAGGGGTTGTCAAACGTGTAGGTAGCAACGTGAAAAATATCGAAGTAGGAGACCGTATCGCTTTTGCCGATGTACCCTATGCGAACGCTGAACTTGTGGCCGTACCAAAGGAAAAAGCCATTCCGCTGCCGGAAGATATATCGTTCGAAACAGCTGCCTCCCTTTTATTACAAGGGCTCACTGCTCATTACTTAACGAAAGACAGCTATAGTATCAAAAGTGGGGATACAGCTTTAATCCATGCGGCTGCAGGCGGAGTGGGACAGCTCCTTGTCCAAATCATCAAGATTTTAGGTGGCACAGTCATTGGGTTAACTTCTTCGGAAGAAAAAAGGACAGCTGCCCTGTCTATTGGAGCTGACCACATGTTTTTATATAGCGAAGACTGGAAGCAGCGAGTCGAGGATGTGACTAATGGTAAAGGCGCGGACGTAGTATATGAATCCGTAGGTTCCACGTTAATGGACAGTTTTGAGGTCACCCGCATCGGAGGGACGGTCGTATTCTTCGGTATGGCTGGAGGCGATCCAGTTTCCGTTGATCCCCGAATGCTGATGGACACCTCGAAAACTCTGACAGGCGGAGACCTATGGAATGTATTGACGTCTCACGAAGAACGGGTGACCCGCTCTCACGAATTATTCGGATGGATTCAAGAAGGGAAGTTGAAGGTTTCTGAACCAACGGTCTTTCCATTAAGCGAAGGCGCAAAAGCCCATGAATACCTGGAAAGCAGAAAAAGTACAGGAAAGATTTTATTGATTCCTTAAAAAGGACAGACCTATTTACGCACATCCATTCACACATCTTTCCAAAACGCTGATTGATTATAGAGTGATCATTAGGATGACGAATTCAGCTGTTAAATGAACCTAAAGAAAGCCATAACGAATTCAGCTATTCGTTATGGCTATAACGTTAAATGTAATTTCGGTTATCTTCATACTATGAAACAACCTCAAATTTCAAGGTGTTTCGATATACTTGGATATACTCACCGGTTGACTTATTCATTACTTGAGACACTTCGTTGGTATGCGTTACCTCAAACCAATCATTTTGTATATCCACCATTAATTTTATTTCCACATCACTTTTTCCATATTTTAATCCACTAAAAGATAATTTCGCCATCATTATCATCCCTTTTAAATGAAGATTATGGGTCGACACTTCATCAGTTTCTTAACTTTATTATAAGGTATTTTCCAAAAAAATAGTGTAATTATCCTTATGAATGATAGTGCATTTTCACATGTAAAAAACGATGTTAAAAGTAGTTATATTTAGTGTTCACTTGTAGGGACCGGGTCTTTTTTCAGTTTCTACCTCTTGCCCCCCTGCCGTCTATAAATCCTGAGCTAACCGAATCATATCCCGGCACTGAATTCCATTCTCAACTATTTCTTCTGAATAGTGTCTGATGAAAAAGTCCATATCCACACCAACGATCCTAAATCCACATTTCTGATAAAGAGCCAATTGGCCAATTCCAGAATTCCCGGTACCCACTTCAATGGTCTTGTAGCCTTTGGATCTTGCTACCTTAACAGCATCCATCACCAGCTGCTTTCCAATCCCTCTGCCATGCATCTCTTCCGCAACCGCCACATTCACTAATTCGATGGTCTCAGGTCTTGTTGGAAGGAGTACATACACTCCAACCATTTCCTGTTCAAGTTCAGCTACAAAGCACTCTCCGCGAGTAACATATTCTTTTACGATTTCTTCTGAAGGATCGGCCAATAGCAGTAATTCCATTGGGAGATCTTCATCTGGCTTTCGTTTTCTAATGATCATTTTTTACCTCGCTTAAAAAATTTGGGATTTCTAACATAAATCATTATACTACCCGTTTACTGAAAAGATAAAAGGCAACGATTTCTTATGAGTGGTGTTAAGACCGATACCACAAAAAAAGACCCAACCGTATGGCGAGTCAAGATTCGTTTGCTTTTTTTAAAATAGGACTTTCCCCAGGAATTAGTTCTTGTAAACCGTCAACTTCTCTTCTGCTGATGTTCGCTCCCTCACCTGAGGTACTTTATCAAAGTATCCCATATGCAAGAATCCAACAATTTTCTCGCCAGGCTTCACGTTTAATAAGTCACGCACTTTTGGATCATAAATATGTGGATTCGTTTTCCATACAACTCCAAGCTTTTGTTCCCAAGCCAGCAACTGAAAGTTTTGTATGAGCGAGCTGACCGCACCAAAATTCTCTTCCCATTGCTTTTGTCTCGGATCTTCCTCCATGACCACAATAAGGAATGCAGCCGGTTGGCTGAAATAATTCCTTCTATTCTCCTGCATGTCTGGAGAAAATGTCTTCACTAACTTTTCTACAAAGCCTTCCTTCTCTTTTGTCGATACAAAAATAAAACGCCAAGGCTCTCTTAATCCATGGTTCGGTGCCCAGATGGCATCGTCCAATATCTCAAGCACGGTTTCCTCTGTCACTTCTTTATCTGTATATCCACTTTTAATCGAACGGCGTTCCCGAATGATGTTTGCTAAATTCGATTTTGTATTTTCCATTGTACAATCCCCTCACATAATAGATACCATATAAATGATAACAATTATCATTCTCATTTGTAAAGGTATATTTCTGTAAAACTCTGATATATTACCCTGGCTCAAAAGGACCTCCAGTGCGGCTCACTGGAGATCTTATTCTTCAACTATTAAATTTCAATATCGCGCCTATTAAAGCCAATAAATCCTGCCACTGTCAGTACAACGGCAATCATGCATAAAAGTAGAAGTGGCATGAAAGAAAAGTCATCAATTGGTGTTTGCGGCACGTGACCATAAGGTGAGATGTTGCCAATCCAATCCGAAAATTGGAATAATCCTCCCAGATACAACACGATAAAAGAATAAAAAACATAAAGCCATATCATGCTCGTAAGCTTTGGCAAATACCCCATAAGAAATACAGCTATACTGATCATGACGAGCATGGCTGGATAGTAGGACAGGGCTGCGCCAAAGATCATCTCAAAAGATAATCCTCCTTCCACCACTGCATTCCCCGCCGACCATAGTCCGAGCGCTGCAAGGGAAATCATGACAAAACCATTAACAATAGAAATGATGAAGTAACTGCCCAATAGTTTTGTTCGTGAAACGGTTCTGCTTAACAGGTGGAAAATTCGTTCCTTCTTCTCCTCCCCGCGCAGTTTATTCATGGACATAACGGGAGGGACGGTTGCAAGCAATGAAATGACGATCATCAACATAGGGATGAATTGTTCTATCAACGTGACCCCTTCCGCTGGTTGAAGCAGTTGTTTCATTGCTTCGCTTTCAGAAAAAAAGGATTCGAGATCTCCTAAAACAGATCCATAAGAGGCACCTAACACATACATACCAATGGCCCAAGATATGATTCCGGTTCGTTGCAATCTTAATGCAAGACCGATTGGACTTTGCAAAAAGCGGGATGCATGTTTTTTTCCTGGTTTGGATGGTAAAAAGCCACGATCCAAGTCACGAATGGCGTTCAAATAATTCGCTGCGGCATAAAGAACGATTGAAACTGCAATCATTAAAATAATCGGCCACCAATTATTTGTATCGTATACTTCTGCTTTTGTTACCCATGCCAGTGGTGAAATCCACGATAGCGCTTCGTTGCTTACGTCCGTGATGGCCCGAAGGAGATAGGAAAGAAGAAGTACGGCCATTGAATATCCGATGGTACCTCGTGAACTGTCCGACAACTGGGCAAATATGGCTGTTACTCCGGCGAAGAATAAACCAGTTGCCCCTAATGCCGTACCATACAGTAAGGAACCTTCCAGATCAATGCTATCAATCCCAAGGGCAAAGAGACCGAAACCATTGATCAATGCGATTCCAACACACGTAGCCGTTAAGACAAGTAAGACTGCATTTAAGTAGGAAAGACGCCCCGTCGGTAACGATCGAAGCATTTCCAAACGTCCATCCTCTTCGGCAGCTCGCGTGTGGCGAGTGACTAGCAGGATGGACATTAATCCTACCACTGCAGCGGTCATGAGTAACATCTGATGAGCTGTCATGACACCAATCGTATAGTTGCTTAAATCAGCTGGACCCGTCATGGCAGTCATCGCGGGGTTGGCCATTGTTTGGGCCATCGCATCTCTTTCCTGTTGAGAGCTGTACAAATCCTTAAATGCTGTTGGGACTACTAATGTAAAAAATGTAAGGGCCATGATCCAGATTGGGATCCGGATACGATCAAGACGGAAAATGAACGTAGAAAGGGAAGCCGTTTTAGCCATTAAATTGGCTGCCATCAGTGAACACCTCCCACTCCTGTATCCTTTTCTCCTTCATAATGACTCATAAATAAATCTTCCAATGTCGGTGGGGCACTTTCCAGCTTAACAATACCAAATGGACTAATATGCTTCATAACAGCATCCATTTGCTCAGTATCAACCTGAAACGAAATACCATGTTCGCTTTCTTCGATTTCATGGATGCCTTTCAGCTCATTTAAACCTGTTAGCGGCATCTTGGTATCGACCAGCATTTGTGTTCGTGTTAAGTGACGAAGCTCGCTTAAGGACCCAGACTCAATAATCTTACCCTGGCGAATGATACTGACTCGGTCGCACAACTTCTCTACCTCTGATAAAATGTGACTGGAAAGCAGAACACTTTTTCCTTGTCTTTTCACATCCATCACACATTCCTGAAACACCTTTTCCATTAATGGATCGAGTCCAGAGGTGGGTTCATCCAGAATATAGAGATCTGCATCAGATGAAAAGGCCGCGACTAAAGCTACCTTTTGTCGATTCCCTTTGGAATATGTTCTACACTTCTTGGATGGATCTAAATCAAATTTTCTTATCAATTCTTCCCGTCTTTCCCTATTCGTTGTACCATTGAGTTTCACGAATAAATCAATGACCTCTCCTCCTGTCAGGTTTGGCCATAAATTCACATCCCCGGGAACATAAGCAATGTTCTTGTGAATGTCTACAGAATCCTGCCAGGCGTCTTTGTTGAAAATTTTCACCTCTCCATCTGATGCCTTTAAAATTCCTAATAGTACGCGGATTGTGGTTGATTTACCTGCACCATTTGGACCGATGAACCCTACAACCTCTCCTTTATTCACCTCAAGATTGATCTTGTCCAATGCAGTAAACTTGCCAAACTTCTTCGATAAGTTGGTTACTTTCAATAAGCTCATTTGTTCACTCCTCCCCATCTTTATAGAAACATCGCCTCAGAATTTCGGAATAGCTGTTCCATTCATTGAATATCTCCACTCCAACATGATGAAAAGAATCTAACTTCGCCATTTGTAATTCTGCAAATCCAAGCATTGTCCAATTAAGGATATGCACTGCTTTTTCCGGATCTACACCCTCTCGGAATTTTGACCAATCTATATTTTGATAGATCCTATTCAAGCCATCATCCAGAATGCTCCCCCTTATCCGCTCAATATCAGATTTTACTTCCGGTGCTTTCTCGTCACCAATCGATTTAAGGAAATCAAATACTAAGGGGTATTTTTGTTGAATATTTAATTTAACCAATCCCACCTGATAGATCCTTTTGAAAAGGTCCCTTTCATTCATGTCGATTTCCTCAAAAATTTGTTCGATGATTTTCGTTGAATTTTCAATTAAAAACAGGTACAAATCCTTTTTATTTTTAAAATAGTTGAATAGGGATCCTTTTGAAATCTGTGCTTCCTTTACTATTTCATTCGTTGATGCCTTATCATAACCACTGTTAACAAACTCTTTCATTGCTGCATTGATAATTCGTTCTTGTTTTTCTATTTTCAAATTTTTAAATTTAGTACTAATATTTATGCTGCCTCCCTTCACAAAATGACCACTTTGGTCATTTTTAATATAACAATAAATGACCATTGTGGTCAATATTTACTTTTTAAGGATATAGAGAGCCACAAGAGAAAGGTGATCAGTAATAAGAAATGGCCATTCATTTGAACGGCCATTTTTAGCGTTTAAAGTAAATCTAGCAAAGATAAACTCCCTCTATAAAGATAGAACATGAAATTTCTTAGCTGCCAGCTCACATTGTTTGTTTAGTAACAACTCAATAGCTCTCAAACTTTGATTTTCCGTTCGATCATTCTTGCACATTCTTCTGGAGATGTCTTAGTTGTATCAACTGAAATATCATATTGCATACCTTCGTGTACCGCAGCAGCCTGCGAAACGGCCATACCTTGAATTCGGTCCCCTCGTCCCCTCTCCCGGACTGCCGCTACAGTGGGATCACACCTGACACCGACCCACAGAACCTGCAACCCATCCAAGGAAATTTCCCATCTTTTACGAGCTTCTATTCCACTAAGGAAGACATCGTCAATAATGATCCTTGCTCCTCTTCGTGCCATCTCTCCCATACCGTGCCTCCATGCAGATTCCAGGGCACGAAATTCCGTACCTGGAATGACCGACCCATCTTCAACCAGCTTAATTCCGCTATCTTTCTTAAGCATGGCATCGGGCATAGCCTCAATCAAATCGTCAATACTGAACCTTAGCCATGACGCTGTCGATGTATTCTGAAGACATTTCGCGATCGTCGTTTTTCCGGAGCTGGATCCACCGTTTAGGATGATTACGTCTGTCATATGTATAACCTCACTTTAAGAACGATTTGTTCATTTTATCCTACTTCCTATCAGCACATCTTTTATCCCGACGACATTTTTGACAATATAAATGGGATCAGACTCGCTTATCTCTTCAAACGAACCATATCCATACGTCACCCCAATAGAGTCGATTCCGGTATTATTTGCCCCGATAATATCGTGCTTCCTGTCTCCTATCAGAATAAAGTTACCTGGTTCATATTCATTATAGATATCCAGAATGTATTGAATGATCTCAGTTTTTGACGTTCTCGTACCATCAAGGTTGCTTCCTGCAATCAGGGCAAAGAACTGTTCTATATTGAAATGCTTTACTATTTGTTCAGCAAATACAGTAGGCTTTGAAGTTGCAACAACTAACGTAAATCCCTTTTCTTTTAACGTTTCCAATAGTGATGGAATATTTGAATAGAGCTTATTCTCAAACATCCCCTTCTCCTTGTATCGCTCTCTGTAAAAATCAATTGCTCTTTGTGTTTTCCCCTCATCAAAATCGTAATACTCAGCAAATGACACTTGTAGTGGTGGGCCAATAAAACATTCGAGCTCTTGAACATCAGGCACCTCAACATCCAAATTCTCTAATGCATATTGAACCGATTTAGTGATCCCTTCCTTTGGGTCGGAAAGTGTTCCATCTAAATCGAATAAGATGATTTTATAGTTGTTCATATAAGCTCCTTTCAATTGATTTCGGGAACTTCTGAAAACGGATGTTTCTTTTCAGTTGGACAAGAAAATGAATAAAGGTTCGTTTACTATCTTTCAATCTTCAAGACATCCTCAGAAGGAGACAGATGCTCCTTTTCCCCAATCGAAAAATCCGTTTTTTGACGAGAGATTTCTGCATACTGAACAACGTTCCCATCATTAAGAAAAACGATTAAGTAGATATCATCTCTACTCCTGATGTTGCTCGGATCTTCAAATTCAGCCCCCATCCGCTTTTCAATATGCTCTTGAGGAGTATATGGTTCAAACAAGTAAGCTTTATCCCACTTGAAGTCCGTTAATGGTTTGATATTTATTTCCTTAGTATGTTGATCTTTAACTATTGAGTACATGGTTTTCTCAAAGTCTATATTATGTAGAACATCACTTTTGCCACACCCTACGATCATAACTACTATAAGAAGGAAAGAAACTGTTAGTATCCTCATTGGTAACGGTCCTTGATGTCATGCAGGGTCAATTCCCTGAGGTAAACCTTTGGCCATTGAATTGTTATCATTGCTGTTCTCCCTCTCACCTTTTCAATTCATTCTACTGTGTCTAACCGATCGACACTAAACCTGTTCTGTTTGATTAAGCTTATATCGTTCTAATATTTGGATTAGCACCTGTTTATTATATTTCGTTTTCCTCTGAATTCTATCAGCCCATTCTTCTACCGTTTCCAACCTGGAATCCTTCATTAGCCCTTCTGTCGTACTCAGAAAGCTTTCCCAATTATAGAACTCCCAATGAGCGATTTCAGATCTGTATGGAATTCTGCATTCCAGCAATGGGTTATTCTTTATCAAATGTTGAGAATGCTCGGCAGCCTTTAGAAACGCATTCATTTCAATCCGTTGGGTCTGGAAAATTTGTTTCGATACTTTTCCATTCGGTCGATGATACAGAATTTCTGTGCCTGAAGGATGATCTTGAACTTGAACCTCTGCTGCAGGGAAGAACCCACTTACCTTTTCGTTGGTATAATCCATGCTATCCGTATCTATTAAAATGGGGTTCAACCATTGATCACCCAGGTCACAAAGAAATCGTTCCCCTTTATCATTCAATGCGATAACGGCCGCATGAGCATCTTCCGAGTTCAGGTTATGACCGACGGGATACGCCTCGACCCCATCCCTCTTAAACTCATCAAGTAACCATAGTGCAAGATCAAAACAATTCCCGGACATGCCGAATTGTTCCCTGTGCTCACGCATAAGAGAGACATCCCGCTGTTTCTTAATGGTTCCCTGGTAATAAAACCAAACTTTCGTTAACGTCTCCATGGGAAAATCATTGAATTTCCCCCATGTCCTTAAAATGCTTTCTGAAGCTAACATTTGAGTTCCTACCTTCTAAATTGGATTCCGAGATATGCAGATTAATAGGATTATATAATTCATTGATAACGTGGCATTTCTTATCTGGTTTCACTTTATTTCTTTGATCTCCAACTTCTAAACCCGTTATTTTTTTGTACATTCATTCAACTTTCTCTTCCACAAATCAACGATGTGATGGCCAGGACCCCTGCATCTTCCTAATTTGAATTATTTGACCCGTATGGTATGCATCGTGAAGCATGATGTCTAATAACTTCTCTTCAAGAGAATTTTGTTCTAGCATTTCAATTGTCGTTTTACTGAGTGCTTCTCTTAATCCGCGATGAGCCGTTTCAACACGTTCAACGACTGCTATCCATTTTTTGTCATCATTTAATTGATCGGTAAGGTAGAAGGTTTCATTACCATCGAGGGTTTGTGTCCATTCACGTCCTTCTAATTTTGCTGTTAACCTTTCTTTATAATAAATAAGGTGATTAACATTCTCCCATATGGTTTTGGTCGCCTCTCCAGCCGGTCTCCACCTAGCCTGTTCTGCAGTGAGCCCTTCTATTGCAGGTTTGAATGGGGCATACCAGCTCTCCTTGTCAAACGTAGTATCGAGCACTCTTATGAGCAAGTCAGTTCTGTTCATTAGTATCTTCCTCCTTGATAAGGATGTTCCATATAGATAGTACTTCATCAAAAAGTGAATAACTCCTTCTTTAAAAGAGACCATAATAAAAAATGAGGGCCGTACCTCATCTTTCCTTCCCATATACAAAAGCGATCTGTGGATAGGGAACAGTGATGGAACTGTAGGTAAGGAATGGCCCCGTGATATCGAGGAGTTTGTCATTTATGGAAGTTACCTACGAACAAAAGAAAACAAAATCCAAAAAAGCCGGGCATAATCCCGGCTTAACAATTGTTCAATCACAAATCACTTAAACAAGTCACTTCTCAATCCCCAACACAATCACATCAAATAACTTCCCATCCCCGTAAAGCACGAACGCCCACTCACCACGTTCAGGAATAGTAACAGCCGATGGAGTATGAACATCAGCACCATTATTCTCCCCGCCTAGTGGAATGGTCCAGCTCTCACCGTTATTCAATACGGGGTGGATGGTTCCCGTTGTTCGGTGATAACCAACCACTGTTAGTTCTGAAGCCTCCGTGTCCCACAGATGCCACATCCATTTTTGTGGTGTCAAGCTTGGCATATCCGCACCAATGATACCTGATTGATGTTCATTTCCGATAATATTACGTCCAAATATGCTTGCTTTTCGATCCCAGTTGATTTTGTCAAAATCACTTTTCTTAACGTAGTCCGGGATATCTTTCGGTAAAACGACAGGCGTCTCTTCTTCCTTTTCAGCCACACTCACGACAACATCACCGTAAGCCTCGCCGTCAAGGTAGACTTCATACCTCCATAAACCACTATAAGGAACTTGAAAGCTGGTGGTGAAGCGCTGTAAACTTGAGTACCCTGGTGATGGTTCGGTTATTTTTTGAGGAGATAATACTTCAATACGTTGACCCGTTTCCTTGTGAACCGCCAAAATGGAGAGTTCTTTTTCTTTAAAGATATCAAAGGGCTCCTTGAAACTGAAAATATAGCCATAAGGCTTTCCCGCATGAAGTTCAGGGTCAGGAAAGATGCTGAATACGACTTTCTGATTCTCCTTATAATCGTGTGTTACTTGCCATGTGTCTGGGCTGCCGTTGATGGTTTCATTCTGTTTGATCAAAAACTCAGTTGAAACGAAGAAGCCTATTAAACAGATGGCGAAAGTGGTCATGAGGAAAATTACGAATGTATTAGGGCTTTTTGTCTTGACCGTACGATTTGTATGAACCGCATTCCTAATCTTATTTTTTTGAAATTCCGTAAAGTGAAGACCTTTGTGAGTCGTAGAATCCATCGCGTTCTTTAATTCTTTAAGCTTGCTCTCCATCATTCCCCCACCTTTCCATCATATCTTTCAGCTTTGTCCTGCCTCTATTCAATCTCGTTTTGATCGTATTGTGGTTCAGACCTAAAATCCCTTTAATTTCTTCAATCGAACATTCTTCATAATAATATAGCGTGATCACTTCACGGTACTTTACAGGCAAGGACAATACACACTTGGAAAGAAACTCTTCCTCACTTCGCTTAAGAAGACTCATTTCAGGTAACAAGTCCCTTGATATGAAAAGGGAAAAAAGACTTGAATTCATCACCACTTTCTTAAATGAAGAACTCTTCAAGACATCCTTCGATTGATTAATGACCAGGCGATAAATCCACGCTTTGAAAGATTGAATCTCATCTATTTTTTCATGATGCTTGTAGCATGTGATAAATACGTCTTGAACAATGTCTTCGGCCTGTTTCCATTCTTTCACATAGTTATAGGCTAACTTGGTGAGCCGTTCGCCATACTCATCCATTATCGTTTCAAGCCAGGCATCCCGATCTTCAAAGTACTCCTCATCCTTAACTTTTCTCACACGATCCTCACCTCATTCCCCTTTAATGCTAAGACGAATCAATCAGGGTTTGGTTTCATTTTTTATAAAAAAACTAACTCTAACAGGTTGTAAGACAAGAGGGACGGACCTATGCTTACCTAAAGCTGAAGGTCCGTCCCTCTTCTCTTACCAAATGATATTATTTTTCACTTACTCTAAGTCTCACTTAACCAGCGCTGCTCTAAGGTTGACACCATACTCCATGTATCCTTTTAAGCATGTCAGCATGTATACCCAGCCCTCTTTATTGTCTAGTAATTGACTGATAAGGTTTTCGTTGGTCTCATCGAACCCTTCTTCTTTGACTACTACAATTGTGCTGCTTTTTTCTTCTTGCACAAATGTTATGGTTACTTTATGGTTTACTGCCCACTCGAAGACAATCTTCTTATGCTCTTGAATTTCTTTTATGTCTATATCACCTTGTGCATCATATTCTTCATATCTTAAAGTAACAGTCTTACCTTCCTCCCACCTTTCAGAACTTGAAGAAAACCAAAAGTTACCTATTTTATCTGGATCAACAAATGCCTCAAAAATTTCATGTGCCGGTTTTTGAATTCTCATTTGAGAGAGATTATTCACACATCTTCCACTCACTTTCATATATTTTGCGTTATTTTATTTATATACTGTCTCTATTTCTTGTCCATTTATTATACCATTTCGTTTTCAATAATCTTATTTCTTGAAGCGGTACCCAATGCCCCAAGTGGTTTCAATAAATTCAGGGGTTGAAGGCACCCAGGAATCAATTGTTTATAATAGGGACTATCCGGTCTATCCTATTTGTCCAAATACCACCATTATAACTCTCTGGAACACGCTCAAGGTCTGCCTTCTCATCAAATCCTTCTGACCAGTCACCATCACCGGCAACAAGAATAACCCTCGTATTGACATCTTCCATTCTATTAATAAACTTATCGGGGAACCCCCAAAGGTAAGAAGCATACTTCTCGGGTATATGAATTTGCGTATTTTTACAAGAGCCAGGTATATAGCCTGTCCAACTTAACGCTTCATAAGAGAGTAGACAACTCTTTAGTGTCTCTTTTGACATGACCCGCATTTCAGGCAATTTCTTCTTTAGAGTCTCAATGGGTTCATCCCCGCCATATACTGATAGATCACCTATCCTTTCCTTTGAATACGCAGAAAGGTAATCGGCTAACCGTTTTCCTTCCGTTGGATCGTTACTCTTAATGTGAATTAAAAATTCCTTGTTTGGAAAGTGGGTTAATACTTCATTTAATGTTGGGATCTGTCCTATGCCTTTTCCTCTAAAAGGATACGTCTTTCCATTGTCAGCAGTGTAACCATATCCTATATCCAGCTTTCTCAGTTCTTCCATTGTGTGGTCTCTTGTCTTCCCAGAACCATCCGTTCTACAATCAAGGGTCCAATCGTGGAAAATGGCAAATTCCCCATCTTTCGTAGGCTGAATATCCATTTCGACTATATCCGCTCCCGCTTTGAAAGCTGCTTGCATTGAAGGAATGGTGTTTTCCAGGTAAGGGTGTTCGGGTTCAAAGATAATTTCTGCTGTACACGTTTCGCCCGTAATACCTTCCATAGGAAAGGTTTGAGCCAAGCCCCGATGAGCCAAAAGGATTGGCTCTCCTTTTCTTTCTTCAGTAAACACAGAGCTATTATTTAGATAAACAAAAATTGTTAATGTAAGGCAGACTAGTATCGTTAATTTTAAGCATTTTTTCATTCGTTTCCCATCCCTATCTAACATCATAAATTCACTATCCACGATTTAAAGTTGTAGAATTTTCAGACAGTGTACCCTTTACATATATTTAATTCCCTTTCATTACATTTGTCTACTGTTAACAACACTCATGCTTTATAAACCGTATGTAAAAAGCGACGCAAGTGTATATTTTGCGCCGCTTCATATAATAATTGACATGAATCATATTTGTGTCTGTTTTGTCGTAATCTTAGTGGTTCCCCATGGTGACACACCGCTCAGTTACCTATCCGTGTCCATTACAACAATTCAATATACCCCTCTGTTCCATTCACGCGAATTCTTTGCCCGTCTTTTATCCTTTTGGTAGCATTTTCGACCCCAACTACTGCCGGTAAGCCATATTCACGTGCGATAACGGCACCGTGGGTCATCAGACCACCAACTTCGGTGACTAAACCTTTTATTGATACAAATAATGGTGTCCAGCTAGGGTCGGTAAAGGTGGTGATTAATATATCACCATCTTGCAGGTCTGCTTCTTCCATGTTTACAATCACACGTGCGCGCCCTTCAATCACTCCTGATGAGACAGCTAAACCAACGATCGCTCCTGCCGGAAGATTTTCCCGTTTGTATTCCCCGGTGATGATTTCACCCTCAGACGTGATCAAACGTGGAGGAGTTAGTTTCTCATATAAGGTGTACTCGTCTTTTCGCTCATGGATGAGATCCGCTTCCAGTTCGTGGGTCCGTACGACTTCCCGTAATTCTTCAAACTTAAGATAGAAAATATCCTCTTTTTCATGTAGGATGTTCTTTTGAACGAGTTGTTCGCCTTCTTTCAATAATGCCTGCTTATAGACGAAGTAGCGATTGATCATGCCGTATTTCGGATATTCACGATACCCGCTGAAATTCCGTATGATGTTGATCCTTCTATTCGTTTCTCTCACCTTTTGTTCACCATCGGGTAATGACTTCAATCGCTCTAGTAATTCTTGTTCTTTATGAATCGCTTCCAGCCGTCCTTCCTCAAATTTCCGCTTGCTTGCATGTGGCTCAAAGTTTTTGATGTTACTAAGAATCATCGGGAGAAGTGACGCTGGCTTTTCGCTCCAACGTGCTTTCGAAACATCGATTTCTCCGCTGCATCTCATTCCAAATTTGGTGAGAAAAGCATCGATGGCTTCCCGGGCTTCCTGTCCACCATCGACTTTCACCAGTTCATCCAGAAAGGGATCCTCTTTTACATGTCGTAAAAGATCAATGACTTCCGGATATGGACGCAGCACATCGGCTACATCCATCAGGGCAAGGCCCATTTCAGAAGTAATATTGTTCGAAACAGATTGAGACAGCGTATCCGCCACATTTTTTTCTCCTAACCACTCGTACATATGATCATTGATCCAGAATGAAGCATCCATCGCAGCCATAATCACCCGTGAACTTTGAAGGTCGAAAAGAATCTTCTTTAATTCCTTGATGTCTTCTAAGATGAAGTCGAATAATTCGGATCCTGATTTCATTTGAATGGTTCGTTTTAATTCTTCTATCGAGGTTTCACTTCTTTTGATCAACTCAGCGACGATTGAAGGATCACTGTCGATTGGATCCACACCCGCCTGACTTGGAGCAGGTGTTCCTTCATCATCTACTGTTTTGAGGAATCCTTCCCTTTCTACGATTGTGGTGAGGGCGTCTTTTATGAGTGGTTCGGATTTCCCCAGTGAATCGATGAATGTTTGTCTATTGGCTACAGAAGCTAAACGAGGCGTGCAATCAACAAACAACCTCCCACCTGCCACTCTCATCGGCGCAGGAGTCGTCAACAGGTAAAAGGACAAACCGAGCGGCTTCATGGCATCCGTCATCATTTGCTGGTGACCGACCGATATATACACATGATTGTCCCCATCAGCCGCTTCCGGGATCGGGAATAAGGTCGTAATCGGCCGACTTTGGACAATGTAGAAGGTGTCGTCTTCCAAGCACCATTCAATATCTTGGGGACAGCCAAAATGTGCTTCGATCTGTCTACCCAGGCGTGCCAGTTGTACGATCTGTTCATCTGTAAGGGCTGCTGCCATCTGCTGATCCGGATGGATGGAGTGTGTCTCCGTTCCTCCACCATTCCGTCCATGGATAGCCAATTTCTTTGATGCGATCCTCTTTTCGATGATCTTTCCGTCCTTCACTTTATAATTGTCCGCTGATACCAAGCCGGAAACCAATGCTTCACCAAGTCCAAAGCCTGCGTCGATGGAGACTACCTTCCGGTTGGAACTCACTGGATCAGCGGTAAAGAGAATCCCTGAAACCTGAGGGGAAACCATTCTTTGAATGATGACAGAAATGTGAATTTCACTGTGGTCGAACCCATTTTGCATATGGTAGATGACTGCACGATCAGTGAAGAGGGAGGCCCAGCATTTGCTGATATGCTCCAGGATGGCTTCTTTGCCGATGATATTGAGGTAAGTGTCCTGCTGCCCTGCAAAAGAAGCATGAGGCAAGTCTTCGGCCGTTGCACTAGAACGAACGGCATAAGCATGGTCTTCTCCGAACCGGGAGAGATATTGAGTAACGGCTTTCGCAACACCGGAAGGAATGGCTACCTCTAGAAGGACTTGTCTGATCTTCCGGCTGATTTCACCAATTTGATCCCGGTCCTCTGGTATGAGCTTGGTTAATCGATCCAACAAAGCGTGATACGTTTCATTTTGTTCAGTCGCTCTTTGAAATCCAACGGTTGTCACACTAAATCCTTCTGGTACTTGTATTCCCTGAATGTTTGATAACTCCCCTAAATTCAACCCTTTTCCCCCAACGAGCATTAGCTGTGTTTGTTCCATTTCCTGAAAACTGAGAACCAAGGAACTCATTCTACATCTCCCCTATCCATCAATGTTCTATTGATTTTAGCAGTAGAAAATGGGAATAAACAGTCTATAATAAGAATCTTCCTCATGCTATAATGGTATTAGGAAGAGATAGAAATTTATAATAAACAACGAAATTCCGGGTTTGAATCCCATTGAATAGCCTGTAAAAAATCTCTGAGTTATATTGCTCCAGAGCTTTTTTTATGGAGTTTTTTCGTTAAAACCTCCGCTTTTGGAATAAATACAACAAGAAAAGCGTAATCC
Organism: Rossellomorea sp. NPDC071047; assembly: GCF_050270195.1. Lineage (NCBI taxonomy): Bacteria > Bacillati > Bacillota > Bacilli > Caryophanales > Bacillaceae > Rossellomorea > Rossellomorea sp. NPDC071047. The sequence goes on from NZ_JBNNJT010000006.1 coordinate 59,054, forward strand.
AGTCAAAGGATTACGCCCTCATCATAACGAACCTTATTCCCATGTTCCTTTATTTCCTAACAACAGGAATCCACATTTCACCAAATACCTGCCCGTTTCGGTGCCCCATTTCAACCGTTGCATTAGGTGCACCAACATAAGCAACATCCTTTTCTTCTGGTAAGACTTGACCAAAGGCAATGGCAGTAACCATATTATTTAATTCTTCAGCCGTCTTCCCTTCGCCCTTCACAACCACATATTCTCCCTTAGGAAACTGAATCACTCTAGCCCCATCCGGTACTGTTGACGATGCCTCTGCCATGACGCCTGCATAATGCATCATTTTATTATTCACCGCTTCGTTCACTGCAAAAATGTAGTCGTTTGTGGCTATGGCTTTTAAAGTATCAAGCCTTCCATCTTCGCTTACAGCTTGCCAAAAATCCGCCTTTTCCTTACTCAATCCAGCAAAATCAGTATAATCGCTCTTAAGATCGGTTCCTAATCCTATTACGATAAAACCGTCTTTTTCTTCCAACTTATACTCTGCCATATTTCAAACCATCCTTTTGTTCATGTATTTCAAGCGATTTGTCTCCATCACTTGATAAATATATAATAGCGTTAAATAGTATCAAAAAATGACACCTTTTCTGGAGGTCCTGATGAAAAAAGTTGAACGAATTAATGTGATTATGAGATATATCAACAACCGGGCTCACTTTACCATTTCTGAAATCATGCGTGAGTTTGACGTTTCCAGGTCGACAGCTATTCGAGATATCAGGGAAATTGAGTCCATGGGGATGCCACTTGTCTCAGAAGCTGGAAGGGATGGGGGTTATTTTGTCATGCACAATTCTGTCCTGCCTGAGGTCCGTTTCACCGATCATGAAGTGAAAGCTCTATTTATTGCCTTTATGGCGACACGAAATCAGCAGCTCCCTTATTTAAAGAGCCGACAATCAATAGCTGAAAAATTACTCAGCCTCATCTCAGAAAGCCAGCAAGATGACCTGATTCTCCTGAACCAGCTCTTGCTGTTTGAAGGAACCAATCCCCATAATCCCGACTTGCTGGACCTATCAGACCTCCCCCATCCCATGGTGGAAACACTTTTCCAAACCCTCCTTTTGGATAGGTATTTATGGCTCACGATCCAAGAAGAAAAGGATATCAAATCTTATCCCATCTATCTGCTGCACCTTTACCATGAAAAAAGCTCCTGGATCATTGAAGGTTTTGACTTAACGGAAGAAAAGAAGCGGATTTTTCCCGCCGACCTCCTCCTCGACATCAAACCATACTCGCCGAAAAAAAGACTGAGAGAGCAAGAGATTATAGAAAAACTGAAAATGCGGGAAGAAGGAATCAACCTTGTCCTGGAACTTGGTCCAAAAGCGATTGCACAGTATAAAAAATACCATCCTTTAAGAGTTTCAATCGCCTATACGAATCCTTACCAAACCACAGCCATTCTAAAGACTTTTGTTCATGTTCATAAGCCCGATGAATTAACCGAATTCACAAACTGGTTGCTTTTCCTCGGCAAGGATCTCAAGATCAGGGAAATACCAGAAAAGATCTCAGAAAATGTACGAAGGGGATTAGACCTTTACCGGGAATAACAGCGGTCTGATTACATTTCCCCTTTACATTCTATTCCTATAGGATGTCATACATTTTGACGATATGACTTTATCATTTCATAGTATTGTGTATCTCCTAAGCCGTGGTCTTTGAAATTTTCGATTAGAAGAGACACCAGTTCTTTTATCGGGACGTCCTTGTGCTGTTGAATATACAACATAAGATCACTATCTTTCTTAAGGTAATTCAAGTACAGTTCAACCCCTTTGTATAAAGGGCTTGGATGAACTTCCTCAGGCATGGCTTTATGAATCAATACTTGCTTATAGAGTTGATCATATCCTTTTGCCTTTAGACTGTAATGACTTTCAGGTTGAAAATCATCACCGACAAGATAGAGGTCAATAGAACCTTCATATTCTGTTTGATCTAACCAGGCGAGTATGGTGAGAAGATTCATTTGACAAAACATATCCTCATCAAACCATAGTGCTATATGATCAAAATCCCCACAAAAGAGAGGCTGCAAAGGTTTTATGGTGATTTCAGCATATTGCGCAGTTGTTACTTGATGAACATTCGCACGCATTTCGATAAATTCATCGGTAAATAAATCTCCGCAGGTTTTCCCATAACACATTGCCTCGTTGAAGGGAATCATCCATTCGTCTTCAAGAAACTGTGTCTCTTTGAAATTCTTATACATTTCTGTTCCATTTAATATATGTACGGTCCCTGTTGGATTCACATTAACACCTCCTGTTCTGTTGACTTGATTCTGTAGCATTTCTCTATACCGTATACTTACTTATTTCTCCCACAGCTCAATCAGTCTACCTTCAGGATCTTTAATCCAAATAAACGTACCAAATTCACTAACCTCTTTTTCCTTTACAAGAGGTACACCGACTTGTTCCATATGCTCAATCGTCTCGTTTATATTATAAACTTGGAAATTCAACATCACTTGCTGTTCCGTTGGGAAGTAAGGATCATCTTCAGTAAAGAAAGAAAAAATGGTTTCATTTCCTGATTGGGGTTTTATAATAGTCCCATTCCAATCTTCCATTTCTATCTTCAACACTTCACTGTACCATTTTTTTAAAGCATCCTGGTTTTTAGTCCTCCAAAATATTCCCCCGAAACCTTTTATCATCATAATAAACTCGCTCCCTTCTCTACTTTCTTTCATTTTCCGTTTAAGTTAGAAATTCAAGAAATAAAAACAAATTCCTTCTTCAATCATACGATAGTTGAAGAAGGCAATATTCGGAGGTCATCGATTGACATTGCCTTTCCGACGTTATTATTCGTCTATACTCCTTGCCTTACAAAGTCCCGCCTTTCCAGACTTCAATCCGTGAAAATTATAAGTGTACATTAACATACTGTAGCTTTTAATTTTCTCTCAGATAATCAGCGTGTCTTATAGAAATGATTCTTTTCTTTTCATTAACTGAAAAGACACAATCCCAAGTTGGTTTTACCTGTATTTCGTCATTTGAATTCATCCAAATTACAGCATTTAATTCAAATGAGTTTTCCATAATAGCCATTTTTCTTTCTTCTTTATCGACAATAGTAAACAAGCTTTCATCTATTTCTATTTCCCAATTAAAAAAAGAGATCTTTTTCATTTCTTTCCTCCCCAATAAATTTGATTTACTAGTGACATTTTTTATCTATCAAGATTTTTAGTTCTTCCCTTCAACTCTTATAAAAATAGAACAAAAAGTATTCTAACAAATTCCATTACATATAGTTGATATATTAGTAGATTTTAAGGTTTATTTAAGGATTGCTTATGGCCACCGAGTTTTTTCGAATGCGGCCAATGAATTTTTGTTTAACTTCACCATCTTCTTCTATAATTCTTCTTTTAGGCATTATAGATGTAGAAAAAGTTTTGAAAATAGTTTAGAGGATATCTCCAGTCTTACTAGAACTTATTTATAGAAAGTAAATAGAAAAGGGGAAGATAAGAAGTGATCGATCAACTAATTCCGGCTATTATTGCTTTTATATTAGTCTCCATTTTATCCCCGCTATTCATTGCACTCTTACGAAAATTAAAGCTCCTGCAACCGATAAGAAAAGAACTTCCTTCCAATCATCAAATCAAAAAAGGGACTCCGTTAATGTTTGGAATCATTCTTTTCATCGGTATAATTGTATCGTTATTTTTTTCACCTACACCACTGATGTATTTCCTGGCGATAACGTATATATTATTCAGCTTTATAGGTTTCCTGGATGATTTTTGGAAAGCGTCACGCCAGGATCCTGGAGGGGTATCAAGTAGAACCAAGCTTATTTTCCAATTTCTCTTTACGGGGGCTTTGCTTTTTTATTTGATGAGTGAACTCGGAATAGACTCAACGATTGGTATTTATCAAAATCTCTCTTTGAATCTTCCAATAGTGGTATATTTCATTGTCATCACCTTATTTATTGTCGGTTCTGCAAATGCCATTAATTTTACAGATGGCTTGGACGGCCTTTTAGGAGTTGTCGCCATTCCTACTTACTTTTTCTTTTTTATGATTTCAGACAAAGCAGAGGTTCAGCTTTTTTGTCTAATCATGATCGGATGCTTACTCGGTTTTCTCATTTATAATATCTTTCCTGCCAGAGCTTTTATGGGGGATACAGGGTCATTAGCGATAGGGGGTTCCCTTTCATTTCTTGCCATTATCGAGAAAGTTGAGATTCTCATTCCCGTTTTATTCTTTATCTATTTTGCTGAACAGCTATCGGTCATATTACAGGTTGCTTCATTTAAATCGACAGGGAAACGAATCTTCAGAATGACTCCGATTCATTATCACTACGGTTTAAAATATGGCTGGGGTGAAACGACCATTGTTACCGCCTTTGGGTTTGTTTCGTGGATTTGTACGTTTATCTGTTATGCTTATTGGAAGTTTGTTCTCTAGCCATAAGGTAAAAGTGGCTGGGACAGAACTAAAAAATCACGGAATAAAGAGGTTGGTTCTTAATACCGCTAATGATTTCCGTGCAACCGCTGGAGACTGCTAAAAACAAATGGACCAAGATAAAATAAAAAACCCGAACCAATCCGCCTCTAAGTATCGGACTGGTTCAGGTCTTACTTAGACTAAAACACTTTTGTCCCAGCCTCTGTTGATTTATTCACTTCTATCCATTCAGACCAAATGAAAAGAGTCTTTCACCATCCCGCTGAATTTTTCTTGTTCTTCTAAATGAGGTGAATGGTTACTATTTTCAAAGATATAAAATGTTGAATTGGGAACAAGATTGAAAATTTCCTCTGAATACACAAACGGGCATTGAGAGTCATGTTTTCCACAAAAAACGATTGTCGGGGTTTTTATGTTGGAAATGTCTTCTCTGATATTAAACGTTGGCAATTCGTTATAAGCATAATACTCTAAGCGTTTTTGAACCACTTTTCCACTGCTTGGCTTAGAAAAGTATTCATCATATCTGCCTGGGTCATTCAGAGACATTTTCGTCCATTCCATACGTGCGTGCTTCCGTTCTTCTCTTGTTGCCTCATCGGAATTCAGGATGGAAAATACCTCTTTCAATCGGTCATTATTGGGATTTTCATCACAATAAATGCTTTCCTGATCGTCCATATATCCATTTGTAGCTGAGGCACCACCTACAATCAACCGCTTTAAAGAATCTGGATAATCAGCAGCATAAACCAGCCCTAACATCCCACCTGTGGAATGTCCTGCAAAACTCCAGCTATCATACCCTAAAGCAGATCGGATAGCTTCTAAATCCTTACTGGTTTCACTCATACTTAACTCATCTTCATCTTGAATCTCAGTGGAATTCCCCGATTCTTTCAAATTGACAAGATACACTTTAAAGTCGTCCACAAACCGGTCAGCAAAGTGGTAGCCACGCTCGTTAAACTCGCTATATAGATGAGTCACACATAATGGTTCACCATTCCCGGCTTCAAATATTTCAAATTCCCCTCGATCTGTTTTAATTAGCTTTTGTTCCCACATGTTTTATCCCCCATTCACTCTTCACGGCCTGTCACCTGAAAATAAGAAAAGCCGTAGAGGTGCTATAAATTTAACTGTATTTATCTAAATTGATCTTTCCCGAAGTAGAAAGAAGTAGGATGATACTTTTCACCAAATTCTCCTTCTGTGGGATTCCTGCTCAATCAACTAGTACTTACTATCTATTAGACGTTTATCAAAGAGTGAAAGTTTCGATTTTTTTAATTTCATTGAAAAATAAATAGGGCAATAGCTGGAGATCATTTTGGTGATCTTCAGCTATTGCCCCTTTAGTTTAAGCGAAATAATTCACATACTCCTCTAATTTACAACCTCTACATATACAAGAGTGCTTCCGTTTAAATGAATAAGTATTATATAAATAAGTGGAATCCTCTTTCACAAAGCTTACTTTATCTTTGAATAAATACAAGTGTCAGTCAGCTTGCTGCCATCTGAGGATAATTCATCATTTCTTAAGATTCCTTCTAATTCAAAACCTAGTTTTACGGGAATCGAACGACTTTTATTGTTTGTTGATTCACATCTTATTTCAATCCTTCTAAAGTTGAGTTGCTGAAAGCCAAGGTTAGTTAACTCACTTACTGCTTCTGTCATATATCCCTTGCCACTAAATTGAGAGTTAATCCAGTATCCAATTTCACATTTAGAAATCTTCCAATCAATACTATGGATGCTGGCAGTTCCAATAAAATCATTAGTACCTTTATGAAAGATCAGATAGCGAAGGCTTTCTCTCTTTAAAAAATTTATATAGGCGTTTCTTAGGAGAATTTCTGTTTCTTCAACAGTAGGGATTTCCTGAAATAAAGCCAACCATTGTTTTAACTCATTAATTGAACCCTTAATAGCTTGGTGTACTACATTCCCTTCCCCAGCTTGTTGTGGTGCCCGAAGAATTAATCTGTCTGTTTCTAATTGGAGCGGAACATCTATTAAAATAGGATTCATATAATTCCCCTCTCTAAACCTTTAAATTAAGACCTAATGAAACTCATATATTAAGTGTAATTCAACAAAAAACACATTAATCCTCCAGACCAAAGTACTTAAATTTGTTATAAAATTAAACAGCCCGCTAATCCAATAACACCAAAAAAAAGCGTTAATCCTTCTTAGATCATAGCCCCATTTTTTTGCTTCTTCTTTCTGTATAAGCTTTGCACCATTCGCTGCCGTAGAGTTTTATCTTGTTGTCAAAACTCATAGTTTCTATTCCCTTCTTTCAACGATCAGTTTGGTTTAGACAATAAGTTTGACTTTAACAGTTATTACAAAACTCTAAAACCATCCATACTCTCCCCAAGAATATAGTGTGAAAACCACACCAGATTCTGCTGCATAATAGCCCGGTGTATCCCAGGTTTCTCAGAGCTGTATCCCATTCCTTTAAATGTAACTAATTCTGTATCCACTCCCATATCCCGTAGTCCTTTATAGAGCTCATTTGCATTGGCCAGTGGGACTCTTGCATCCTTTTCTCCATGTTGGATCAAGGTGGGCGTACAGGCTGATTGTATATAGGTCATCGGTGAGGCTTTAGCATAGATCTCTGGGTCATTCCATGGTGTATCTCCTACATGCATCCTGATAAATGAAGGTAAATCCGTATTCACGTAATTGGTGATCCAATTACTAATTCCCCCTCCAACTGAGATCGCCTTAAATCGATTACTATAGGTAGAGCAGAATGCTGAAATAAATCCCCCCTGGCTCCATCCCATCACCCCTACTCGATTCTTGTCTACAATTCCCCGGTCAACGAGTGCATCCACTCCAGAAATCACATCTTTGTAGTCACCGATTCCCAGGTTTCGATAGTTCGCCTTTAAGAATTCATTCCCATATCCTGAACTTCCTCTGTAGTTTGGTTCTAAAACGATAAAGCCCTTTTCAATAAACGATTCAATAGGATATTTTTCATTGAAGCAGCTTGAATGGATGGGGAAGGAAGCCCAAGCCGGACCGCCATGGATGAAGACCAATAAGGGATATCTTTTATTCCAATCAACGTCTATTGGGGTTGTTAATACCCCTTCTATTTCAAGATTATCACTGCTGATCCATGAGATGATCTCCCTGTTACTTTTGAGTTTCCCCTCAAACAGACCATTCTCATTTGTTATATTTTCATCATCTACATAGACTTCGAAGGTTTCATTTGGTCCAGCCTTACGATAAGCTAGATGATTTCCATCCCCTGTTATAGAAGCCTCCATGATATAGCACTCTGTTGTTTCGCTTAACATGTTCAGCTTTCCATCTTCAGTTAGTAAGCCGATAAGATAATTTGTTTGATCCTGCCACATCAGTAGAATCCCTTTAGCTGTCCAACGTATTGGAATAACCGTCCGGTCAAAATCTATCAATGGTTGAATCCGCTCACCGCTCGTAAGGTCATAGATTTCGAGTGTACTGTCCATGATATGTGTCTTATAGTACTCTTTCTCTCGTATGCTTGCTGAATAACATATTTTGTTACCATGAGGAGAAATGCAAACGTTCCCTCCTACTACCTTATCTCCACTCAGCTTCCGTAACTCTCCTGATTGACGATCGAGTATGTAGAGATTTCCATTCTGATCATCTTCTCCATCGGGGCTTGGCTTTGCCATAAGCACCACTTTTTCCCCATTGTCTGAAACATTAAACTCGTGGATGTGAAAATCCCTGCCGTCAGTTAGTTGATGCGGAACATTTTCACCAAGACCAGTAGAATCTTTTATTTCCACATACCATAAACAATCATTCTGGTATTCTCTGCCTACATTGTGGAAATCTCCATATGTTTCCCTGCGTTTCTTGATTTCCTCAGATTCCTGTGACTGTGCAACATAATAAAAGCCCTTGCCAGTAGGGTCCCATTTGAATTGATTAACCCCTTCTTTCTCATCCGTCATTTGAACCCTGCCATCACCATCGATCGACTCCACAAAGATCTGATTCTTCTTATCACCCTCACCCACTGAACGAAGGTAAGCAATATGTTTAGAGTTCGGAGACCATATTGGGCATGTACCCTCTAACCCATTGGTTGTGAATGCGTAACATTCCCCCTTATTTTTTTCATATATCCATATGTGATTCCTATATGTATTGGCTTCCCAGTCAGCTGTATTTTTGACAAATGCTACGTTATTGCCATCCTCACTTATGTTTAAGCCTGATATGGTTGGTATTGAAAGAAGCTCTTCTATACTGAGATATGCTTTTTCATTCCAATTCATTCATAAGCCCCTTCCGTGTAAAATACTAATACTGCTTATCCTTTCAATTATTTAGATTAATATGATCTGCAAGCAAATGGATTAATCCCTCGGCTGTCTCTTTTTTACTACTATACTTTATTGGTAATTGAAATGTAGAAACAATAAAATGGTCTGATTCTTCACCATAGAGTGAACCTGTTTTATTAGCAACCATGAATTCCGCTTTGGAAGTCTCCATTCTAAGCTTTGCCCTTTCGAATAAGTACTCATGATCAAGTGTATGTTCTAACTTAAAACCGACGAGTAAGACGTCTGGATTCCATTTTTTTATTTGAGATAGTACTTTGGGGGCTTTCTTGAAATGAATGATTGGGGGTTCATCACTCGTCATTTTCCCTGTCTCCATAATTGGATTTCCTCGTTGGTCTACTACTTTATCAACAACCCAATCAGATCCGGCAGCTGCCATGATCACAACATCAATGTGTTCAGATTGTACAAGTTTTTTGATTTTCCAACCTAAATCATCTATACCCTCAAATTGTATCAAGCGCATGTTTCGATGGTTTTCAGGGACCTTTGCAAAATAGCCGTGTAAGTAAATGACCTCTGCTTCGTGGTTCAACGCTTCTTCCGCTAAATAACACCCCATTGTCCCTTTTGCTAAATTAGTATGTCCCCTGACTGCATCCCACTTTTCCAGGGTACCTCCGCTTGTTATCAGGATCTTCTTTCCTTTTAATAGACTCATATATTCACCTTCTATTTTCTTTTCGGATTCATATGTAATTCCATTGATTTACTATTAGTATTCCAAATCAGATTTAGACAAAGTATTATAGGAACTTACCAAAGGCCTTCAAAAATCCTTTATAAAAGTAAATTTTCGCAGGAGAAACTCTTAGTGATTTTTTCACGATTTCATCTTTGAATTTAAAATGATATCTAATTTGTTTTCTTCTATTCGGAATCATATGAAAGGGAAGTTTACGAGGGTTAAACCACTTTACTTCTTGCGTTTCCGGTCCCTCGGCAATCGGTGAACCACCTTTTAATTCCCCTAAAAATAAATGTTCTACATCGTTGTATTGGGGCTTATAGTATTCACCGACTTTCTGTTTAATTGAAATACTATAGCCGGTTTCTTCTTTTGTTTCCCTACTAGCACAAACTGCTAATTCTTCACCCTTCTCTAGTGTTCCTCCAGGGAGATCCCACAGAGGATAATCTTTTCGCTTGGCTAACAAAATATAACCCTTTTGGTTCATAACTATAGTAAAACACCCAGCAGTATTTTCCTTGATACTTATACCTCCTCTCATACTTTATTTGACTAACCAATAATTTTTAAAGTCAGATCAAAATTCTAAATAATAGACTCTACATCTCACTTCTTCTTCCAGAACCGGAAATGTCAAAAACGGATTGTTCATTTCCAAAGCGTTGAATCTTCTTCTCTAAACTCATCCCTACCGATATTAATAGTTTGCAAGATGCCTTGTTTTGTGACTGTGTTTCTGCAATGACCTTTTCTAATTTCAGGGTATGAATCCCATAATGTAATACCCCAATGATTACTTCTCTGGCAAGACCCTTCCCCCAGAATTCCGGTAAAAATTGATAGCCGATTTCTGTATGAATTCCATCATGATAGGTATCAAGGAAGACCATTCCTACAAATTCCCGGTAACTTTTATTGAAAATAGTCCAATAATGTTCTTTATTTGGGGAATGGATCATTTCATTAAATCTTTGTTTAAATGACTCTTCATTAACGGTTCCACCTAAATATTTACGTACTTGCTCGTTGTCATATAATTCTTTTATATGGTAGTAATCACTTTCCTTTAACATGTGTAACTCACATCTCTCAGTGGACAACAATGGCTTCACCCCTTTTGATAATGAGGGCTGCTGCTTGTTAAGCTATTCAGCTATTCCCCCATATTGTTATTAGTACCTAATCTTCCTATAGACCCCCACTCCCAGGTAATATAAGAGACCAATCCCCATAATGATCACGCCATAGATCATAAATCCTAATCCTTCAAATCCTCTGATAAAGACGATACCTATAACAAAGGATATATAACCAATAATTGATATAGATAACGGAATAATAAACCCTCTTTTATTTTTCACACTGAAGAAATGAATCGAACTCAAAATCAATAATGCTGTCAGCGCTGACACTGCAATCACTGCATCCCCATAGTACTGCCACCACATGGAAACTACCCCTTTCTTATTACCTTTCTCCCTTTACCAAGAAAAGATTGGATCGCATACATTCCTCTTTCAGTTAATAAAGAAGATCATTCAAACGGTACACTATACCAACTATAATTAAGCTTATTCCGAAACCCTATATTTTCTGCAACTGAAACAGAAGCTTCATTGATCTCCATACAATCCCAATACGGAATAATCTCATTCTCTAAACAGTCTTGAACAAAAGCATGAGCTCCCTTCTGGGCAAGCTTTTTCCCTTGATGAAGTGGTAACGTCTCAATGTCTATGCCATGCACATTTCCAGCTACAACCCCTGAAAAACAAACGCTTACAATTTCTTTTTCATAAACAACCATATACCCGACACCAAGATGTAAGAACCTTTCAAACGATGGCCAAAACTCTAATATTTTCGAATGCAAAAATCCAACGTTTTTATTGATTCCAAGAGTCCCCCGTGCACGAATAATTCTTTGCATTTATTAAATTGAGACTGTTCAAGCTCTGAAATCATCAGTTTTCATCCTTTCTCCTGACTATAACCACTAATCAATTATCTGGAGTGAGTGGCTCGATTGAACTCCATTTATTGACCAGAGCTCAGATATCGATCCTCTATCAACCTTCGATGGTGAATTTCATGCCCGGCTATTATGTACGCAATCGCACGGGCTGTCACTTCGGAGCCGTTTGCGTTTCCACGCCGGCACAACGCTTCTTCATCCATGCTGCTTAGAAGAAGAATGGTGTGTTGGCGGACAAGAGCTTGATGATGTAAAAGGTCCGATAATGGGAATCGATTGAAATTACCTCTTCTCACATACTCATCATCATCATAGCCAGGGAGCATTCCCTGTTCTCCCCTGCCAATACTGAGAAGGCGGTAGCACATAATGCGCTCCGTGTCGGTAATGTGGCCGATGACTTCCTTGATTGTCCATTTTCCGGGAGCATACTTATATTCTGCCGTTTCCTCACTTAAGGCGTTTAACAGTTTCATCGTTTCCTTTTGTTGATCCTCAAGAATCTGGAGCAGTTCTCCATCTGGGACATTGTTTACATATTCTTTATAATACGGGGGATATTCGTTTGTTTCTGGCTTCCTCAACATAGCTTCTACTCCCTTTTTCATGCTAAATACATATCAATGATCGATTTACTTCTAAGAAATCCAAGATCTTCATAAAGCTTAATCGCTGAATTATCCTTAATGACAGATAAGCGTGTAGCCGGGTACCCTGCACTCGAAGAATGGATCGAATGGGTTAACAAGTATCGTCCAATGCCCTTCTGTTGATGATCAGGGTCTACCACTAAACTCATGATAAGAGGATAATCTTCAAATTCCATGTGCAGACAGACGCCAACAATGTTGTTCGTACGATTATCGCTCACGACTCTTGAACACTCATCCATGATTTTATTATGTTTATGTTGATCGATAAATTCGTTTACGTGGAGAAGATAATCCTCTTTCGTTCCGATTTGCTTATATGCCGGATTGGCTATATAGGCTTTCATAAGTAAACATGCAATATCATTTGCATCTTCTCTTGAAACAGCCCTTGAACTATACCCTTCAGGGAGAATGGCCATCATCGGTTCCGTCGGACGAATCATCCATACATTCACTTCATGAATCTTGCATCCAAGTTGTTCATACGTTGCCACATGATCTTCAACAACTTCTCTTACAATGATTTTATCTTCAGTCTTCGATACCTTTTTTAAATAGTTTAATAGTTTGTGGACCAACCCTTCATAATCCTTATAGGGTGGCACTACAAATAAATCCGACATGAAATTAGGTTTTAGAAATACACCGCCAATGACGGTTTCACCTTCCATAATGAAATATCCGCTATCAAAAATGGAGGCGATTTCTATTAATGTCTCAGAGGACCTTCTAAAATAGGAATCTGCATTTTTTTGTCCATGATAAATGGAATAATAACGAGTGTATTCTTTCGGTTCTTGATAAACCAACCTTAATCCGCCTTCTATCTCGATAAGTTTATTTAAATATTGAATTTGCTCTTTCATATTTTTCACCCCCTTGATTAACTAAACAACCATATTGCCTATCGGAATCAAACAATCCTCTGACTATTTTATTCCTCTCCATCCACTACCTCCCCTATAATTCCGATAAGCACAACTCAATGTTTCGACGAAGAGAAATCAAATCGTCTCGTGAACTTATCTTTACGTAAAAGCTTTTTAAAAAGGTCTTACAGTTAGCTTCTAAAAACCAATAATTCTCTTCATTCACTTGTTCTTTCCTACGTTTAAGTTCGTCTGGTATTCCTTTTAGTAACTGTTCTATTTCCCCTATGTCTACTCCCTTTTCTAACATGGCCAATATCGGTGTTACCATTCTCTCGTCTTCACCATGAACATAGACACTGTCAGAAACAAGTATCTTCTCCCACAGTGGACGTAATATCTCTAAAAGATCTTTCTGTTCGATTTTGTTATTGAGTATCAATTCGTCAAGCGCGTCTGCCACATGCGCTATACTATGTGCCCAGCCTTTCCCTGGAACAAAGCCCCTCAGGTCATTTTCCGAGTTGATGTAGTCGATTAAATGATCTTTTGTTTTACAAACAGCGTGTTCGGGAAGAAAACCGTCCTCATTATCCTTGTATAAAATAACGGCGATGACAAGTGAGGTGAACGCCCTTGTAAACACGGTATCCGTGCCGTTTTCACCAATCCCCTTGAATAACATATCGTCACTTAAACAGTGATCTAATAGATCACTCAATAATTCATGCTCCAATTGGTTGTCTATGGCTAACTGACAAAAGGTGCTGTAGATCAACTTGTCCCTAAGCTCGCTATCGGTAGAACCGATAAAATGCATCATGGATTTCACAAGTCCAACATGATTCTTTACGTCCCATGATCTTTGCCCGCTCTTATATTCATGTAAGTACTTTTTCAGTTCCTGTTCTTCCATTACCAACTCGTTTGATCGAAAATCCACCATCTACTTTTCCTCCTAATAAATAAGACCAATCCTCATTCAATTGCTCTCTTCCGAATAAAAAAAGAGACTATCAATAAACGATAGTCCCCACATAATAATAAGATTAAGAAATCTCATGATTCACTATATGCAATAAGAAGGTTTGGACATCGTACATTTAATTGTTCTTGTATGAAGTTTCATTGAACGCACGATTTACAACCTCCTTCACTAATCAAATCCCTAACATATTTAATTATAACAAACTGGATTATTTTAGCAATTAAAGATGTGAATTTTCAAAAAAACACATTTACCTTTCCCAACTATAAAAACCAAAACGAATTCAATTTTCATTAGAAAATTTGAAGATTCATTTTGGTTTTTCTTCGACTATATCCTTTTGTCCATGCCTCTTTGATTTAATATTGATTTAAATAAATTGGAATGAACGACCAACCATTTTCTTCTCGAATTTTTTCAGCCTCTTCTGCAGTACTAGCCTCAGCATGACTAATAACACCAGATCTCTCTGATATACTAACGTCTAGAATTTTTGAGTTTTCATGACCTTTTAGCTTTCCTATGGCTTTTCTATTAATCGAAAGTTCTTTAGGAAATGTCTCCAGATATTGATTCATTTCTTCCTCTTCTTCCTTGGACAGTGGAACTAATGTATATCCATTTTCAGCTAACAACGCTTCCATTTCAGATTTTTCATCCTCTACCTTTTTTTGAATTACCTTTCCTGATTTATTTAGAGGTATGTCAACAGCATCACCTACTTCAAGAATACAGTCCTTTTGTTTCTTAATCGGAGCAAACGTCATAATATATTCGTCATTTTCTCCTTCAACTTCTCCTTTACTAAAAATCGGTTCCACTTTTTTGCCTTCTGATTTAATAAAAACTCCAGATTTCTTCTCGTTGACACCATATCCGTATTCTTTACTGGTTTTTCTTGCATTGAGAAATTGTCGTTCCAGTTTACTCATCACGTCGTATTCCATACCATTATCATCTGTCAGAATCCCTGTGTCAGACCCCGTAACCACTACCCTTGTTTCCAGCTTTGAGAACTCAACCCGGGTAACAGTGTATGTTTCCCTTTTATAAGTAAATGTTTTATTGAGCTCTATTGTTTTTCTTTCTGATACTGCAACCGGCTTGATGGTGAATTCTAACGGCCAGGTTGTCTCCACGCTATCCCGACCACTATCTTTATAAATCGTTAATTGATCAATTTCCAACCTTATGTTTTTCCCCTTATAATCCTTTAATGATTCAAACGAAAGGGCTGATACTACTTTGTTTTCCTTACTGTCATAATATCTACTTCCCCAGCCTACATTTTTCAATTTTCTTTTTTCACTTCCAACTATTATGTTGATCGAGCTTACCCCTTCAAATAAATCAATATAATAATCCTTTAAATCGGTTGTTTCACTTTGATAAGTAAGGAGGAGCTTTGTTTCTTTATCATCCGTCAACACCCGATCGAAATGGACGGTGATGTCATGTCTCTCATCAATATATGTTTGATCAAGGATCTGCCCATCCCCTGATATTACGGCATTTCTCACACCTGAATCATCAATATGCTTACTTGAGAAAATCTTGTCATAAACTTCTTGAATGGCCGCTATCACTGGTGTGAATGTCAAAGTCGAAGCTATTAGTAAGAGTGCCGCTGCAATGATCGAAAGTCTTTTATAAAGGTGCTTTTTGGTATTTTGAGAGCGTCCAGGACTGCGTTTGTTCTTCTTTACGGTGGTCTGACTCCGCTCATTGAATTCTGCTTTTGCTTTCTCGACGCCTAATCTGGCTCTACTATGTAATTCATCGGGAATTTCAATTTTTTCTAATTCTCGTCTAATATGGTTATTCATACATATCAACCCTCCTTACTTGTTTTCGGAGTTTTGCCAGTGCTCGATATAAAACAGACTTTATTGTGCCCAATGGTGATTCCTCGATTTCTGAAATTTCCTTAAGGGTATATCCATGGTAAAATTTCCAGAGTATGATGTTTTTTTCACTTTCATTTAATGTGTCAATCAAATCATGCAAGGATAATGAAAGGGGAAGATCATTGTCTTCTGTATCAATAGGAAGAGCATATTCAGGGTTCAGATGAATGATTTTCTTTCTATTTCTCAGCATATCCGTTGCACAGGTAATAGAAATCTTTATTAACCACGTTTTAAAATAGGCAGCATTCCTTAGTGTGCCTATCTTTTTGAATGAGCGATACGCCGTTTCTTGAACGACATCAAGGGCATCCTCCTGATTTTTCACGTATACATATGCCATTCGATAGATATCTTTTTCGTATTCTTGGAACATTGTCAAGAAAGCCTCTTCGTCGCCTTCCTGAGCTTTGTGAACTAATTCAATAATTGAACTCACCTTCTTTTTCTTTGTGTATTACTATGTATTAGACGCACATGTTAAGGATTTGGCTTCAGTAATTTAAAATACTACACATAAAAAAACAAGAGGAATGGCCCCCTTGCTTCTTTGGTTATTGATCTATAGCAATAATGAAAGAACAACTCTACTTGATGACCACATTTTGCGTGCCGTCACGTTTTGAAGAAACAGTACGTCAATCTTTCGGACATACTTATCATATTAGGTTCATTTTAGAATAATGAGTGAACGGGCTACTTTAACTAAATGAATAGCTCATATCCTTTTGTGGAGAAGTGACCGATCATGGTCACTTCCCTTTTTGATAAAACCGTCGCACTTTCGCACGATTGCCGCAATCGGCCATTGAACACCAACGGCGACTCCGGTTCCGGCTCGAATCGAAAAATAACCATCCACAAGGATCTCCCTCACATTGTTTGACTCGTTCCAATTCGTTTTTTGAAACAAGTAAATTTACAGCGGATTGCAAAATGGGAGGCAGCATAGTATTAAGATTTTTCTCTGGTTGTTTAAACTCCAACATGTATTGATCCTTTTCAAGGATGACTTGCAAAGATCGATAGAATTGGCTCACATATTTATTGAAGATGGCAATATCCTGCTCGTGCGGCGAGGTTTTCTTTGAAATGCACTTGAACATTCGATACATGATTTCACGCATTTCGATCGCCTGCTTCAGGACTTCTTCTGCATGAGAAGGATTTTCCCCGGCTTCAACAAGAAGATCTTGTGCCTGTTGGGCAGTCAAGACTTCAGCATGGACCGACCAGTCGATCAATTTAGCATAACTCGTAAACCAATCCCGTCTTTTCTCAGTACTTTCCCGCCAACTGACGGTATTGATGAAATCCATACACAAACGTTCTCCGACCATCATATAAGGGTTTGTTTCCGACATAATCATGACTCCTTTACTCTAACCATCATAATACATATTGACAGTTAGAAACAACCGGAGTAAACTTATAACCAGCTAAAGTGTTTTTGATGGTTAATCACAAATTCAGGAGGTACTAAGATGAATAATTCGATGTTGGCAGCTGTTAAAACGTTGTTGAAGGAAACATTCCAAGGACCTGAAGGAAGCGGAAGCTGGTACACAGAATCGAAGCCGGGCAGTGGTTTATTCGGAACGCTCGAAGGATTATCTGCAGAAGAAGCTTCTATACCGGTCAACGGTACGACAATCGCCGCCCAAACTGATCATACCCGCTATTATTTATGGGTTGCGAGATCCTATTTGAATGGAGAAGAACCCGACAAGGACTGGGAAGCTTCCTGGAAAATCACTAGCGTAGACACCAACACATGGACACAGTTCACTTCTGAACTTCAACAAGAATACACCACACTCCTTACAAAGATTGATTCACTTAACTCCTTAGATGAACAGACATCAACGGGTCTTTTGGGAGCGATCGCCCACTCCGCCTACCATCTCGGCTCCATACGACAAATGATCAAAGCGATCAGAGTCCCAAGCCAGCCATAAGCATGAAAAAAGCTCCAGGGAGGCATTCTTTGGAGCTTTGTGCTTTTCATATTTCTTTCCTGTCACTCAAATCTAATGAATTCTCCCACTGAAATGGTTAAACTAGATGGTAGTATGAACTATTCAAGTCTAATCGAGGTGACGTCATGAATCCTTTCCTTCCAATACAATCCCCTTCCATCCTACATTCAAACGGAAGTAACTATCAGGAATACCCCCCCCACCATTCACTAAGTCCCTATGTAGCTTGTTATTGGAGCCTGGATTATCATGCTACTCATGAAACCCACAGAGTATTACCGGATGGATGTATAGATATTATAGTGGGCTTAACTGCTTCCTCTCCTTCAAAAGGAGCGTTCATTACAGGACTCATGACCCGTTTTGATACGTTGAACTTTACGAACGAGCAGCATTTTTTTGGCATTCGCCTATTTTCAAATCACGCACAGCGATTTCTACACTATCCTGTACAAGAATTTATTGATGATCGTGTCTATCTTGAAGAAGTATGGGGAATAACAGGTCTACTATTTACCGAGGAAATTCAAGAAGCGCGAGGAAATCTTGAAAGAATGGAAATCGTTGAAACAAAACTAATTCACCTTTTGAAAATATTAGGTACTCACAGGAGTCCAGATATACTCCAGACCTCCCTTCATTATATTTTCTTGGATCACGGAATGACCTCCATTCAAACATTAGCAAATAAGGTCAGCTACAGTGAACGAACGATAAGAAGAGTATTCCGGGATGAATTAGGTGTCTCTCCTAAAGAGTTCTCACGAATTATCCGCTTCCAAAGTATTTTGAAAGATCTTCATTCTGTTCATAACCCACGTCTTATGGAAGTCGCTCTTAACTACGGTTATTATGATCAAGCTCACTTCAGCAATGAATTCAAACAATTTTACGGACTTGCTCCGAGTATTGTCTTTCCTACCTGAACCTAATGTTGTCCGTTTTTTACAAGTTTGATCACTTTGAATAAGGTATCCTAGAGAAGAAGCAGGAGACAAGGAGGAAAAAACAATGAAACCAAGAATTACCGTACTAACTCTCGGAGTAGATAATCTGGAAAGATCACTAGAATTTTATAAAAACGGTCTACATCTTCCAACTGAAGGGATAGTGGGACAGGAATTTGAGAATGGCGCTGTGGCCTTCTTCGATCTGCAAAATGGATTCAAACTGGCCATCTGGGAACGGAAAAGTTTAGCAAAAGAAGCAAATGTACCCCTCTCTCCCAGAAGTCCCTCTGAATTCACAATCGGTCATAATGTAAGCAGTAAAGCGGAAGTGGATCAGGTGATGCTGGAAGCAGAAACAGCGGGGGCGAAAATCACCGACCCTGCCAAAGATACGTTTTGGGGAGGATATTCTGGTCACTTCCTGGATTTAGACGGACATTTGTGGGAAGTCGTATGGAATACAGAATGGGAAGTAGAGGACTAAAAATGATATGGCTAAACCAGCTCATTGTTATTGTGCTGGTTTCTGCCCCCCCCTTTCTAAAGGTCAGTAACTTTGTTTCATCCATCCAGCATCTGTTAGAAAGTCTTTTCTGGTTAGTTTTTCTCCTCTAATATTTTCCCTATACGAATTGATTGTCCCGTAATATTTTCCCTATACAAATTGATTGTCCCGGCTTACGATCTTCCTATTCTTCTTTCAATATTGAATACTTCCGATAAGCTTTATAATAACTTCCAGCTAAAAAAACAACCATAAATGCGGGAAACAATTTCAAAAGAACAAATGGCGTTTCAAATAATAACGCTTTCCAAAATAATGCATTCTCCATACTCCAAAGACCTTCATGATATAATGTCGAATCCCTGTAGTACATAAAAGAATAAGCCAGAAACATCATACCAAACCAAAATGAATAACCCATTATTCTTTTATAATAATGCCCCTTTGATTGGCGATCAGAGAAGATTTCATTTTGATCATCATTTTCCTTTTGCCAATATCGTATTCCACTAAGCCAGTACCCCTTTATATAGTTCCAACCGAAATCCTCATAGATCCCTTTGTATTCCACGAACTTTTTCTTAGATAAATAGTCTTGATAATCAAGTCGCATAACATATCTTTTATCCGTTTTTTCGAAAGTGTATATTCCCAGCCCACTAATGTTTGTGCAGCGATAGCCTTTTTGTAATTGCTTGTTCAGCCAATGCTCTTCTTTTTCAATATTAATGAAAACTTTAAACTTCTTCATTCGAATCACTTCCTTCATACAAAGATAAAATATGCAATAGCCTTTCTTGCTCCATTTTCAAAATGGCTCTTCCTTCTGTCGTAATCATATACATTTTTCTCCTGCCTGAATCTCCAACAGGTTCAATCCAACCATGTTTATTCAAGTTTTCAATCGCACCGTATAATGTACCTGCTGCTAAAATAACGTTGCCATTACTTATTGTTTCTATCTTTTGCATCACGGCATAGCCGTGGAGTGGCTCACGGAGAGCTAATAAAATATAATGCATGGTTTCAGACAATGGTAATAATTTATGTTTCATACTCTCATCCTTTATTCAGTTCAACTATATAGTACAACTTAATAATAAGTTATTACAGTTCAACTGAATAGTCAACTACATTTTTTAAATTCATCGACGAAACTACAGGTAAACTAAAGAAGCCGATTCCCTTTACTTTGGGAAATCGACTTTTGTGTAATCTTTCAATTAAAAATTGGCCGATTGTTGAATACAAGTTAAACATCAATCTTAAACTAGACTGCCCCAATTATAGATAATACATCCTCGGGAAAGCCCTTAGAACATAAGGGAGAAGAAGTATGTTTTGAACCCTGAGGTTGCAATCTTTTTTCTAACATTTTTAACTCAGTTCGTAAACTCACAATCTCACGCAGCAAAACTACTTATACTGGGAGTAATATATACGTTATTGTCAATCACCTGTTTTACTGTATATGTAATTCTCATTCTATGAAAATGGCTAATGACTCCTATTATCCAAAAGTATGATGGAGAATGCTACGGGCATTGTATTAATTGGCTTTGGATTGAAATTGGCTTTAGAAAGACAACATTATTAGATAACAAAAAGAACATTGGGGGTTTAAGCTCTTCCCAATGTTCTTTTATCTTCAATTAACATACCTTATCGTACTTTCTAATTAAAAAGGAAAGGAAACGTAAAGATTACGAAAGCTGCCCAAAGTCCGTAGACCGGTAAATACTTAGTAACGGAATCCTGGATAGTTGAAGGTCCGGATTTGTTTTGTAGAAAACGCATATAGGAGAACATTATCCAAATTAGATTTGCCCAGATAAGTATGTTTACACCTAAAACAGCAAGTCTGTTAGGGGTAATCCCATAAGAAGAAAGTCTGAACACTATGGCTGACAATGCCACACTGTCAATGATAAGGGCAAGAACAATCAGGGCAAAATTTATATAATCTGAAATGGTTTTTTTCTCGTCTGAGTCGCTTTCGGTAATGGAAAATATGGTAACGACCAATACACCAAGGAGTATTCCGTTGAAGGCTATCAGGAAATTACGGTCCAGGAATGGATTTTTTCCGAGCCATATAACAGCAATAAGATAGACCAACAAGGTGACCAGGACAAGAGGGCTGAAGATTTTAGCTAGATAGGGTGTAATATTCTTAGCAAGTGTAAGATTCATTGATACCAGGTGAGCAGCCACAATAGCGAGAGCGGAAGCACCAAATAAAACGACATTACTAAAATAAAATTCCTCTATATTCAAGCCAATAAAGCTGAATAACTGCATGGTTAACGCTGTCAGTACCATTCCACTCACAGCCATGCTGGCGTAAAGAATACTATATTCCAAATTAAATTTGATATAGGCCAACCTAGTACTACCTTTTGAATACTCATCTCCTGTAAATGCAAGCCCTAACACGATCCATAAGAATATGGGAATGTGTAAATAGGCAAGGATAATACTGTCTTTATCATTTAAAGGCAGCATATTAAGATAAACCCCAGAAATGAGGAACAACCCTACAAGGGAATAAATAACACTTTTTTTCGGTGTATTTTTGTAAACAAAATAGGTAGCAATAAAAGGAATTATACCAAAGGCCAGGTTAATTGGAGCGATCACTTCCTGTTCGACAAAATGGAAAATGATTCTGGTAAATACTCCTGCCATAATGGCTAAAATGCCCATGAATATGAAATCTTTTTGGATTTTGGTAGATCTTTCTGTATTTGCTGCCTCCTTGAAATGCAATCGTTCATACCAAACGCTAAGAACCTGAGAATCAGGATTTTGTTCCCATGCCTGTAAGAATGAATGTTTAAAAGCTTTTGGGTCTTTTCTATAAATTCTCTCCAGCTCATGAGGGTTAGCCATGTTTTCAATAATCGAATTGTTATATTCCATCGTAATACCTCCCTTTCCTTCACAATTTTTACCTATCTTCGTCACTTTTGTATTCTAATATATCCCCAGGCTGACACTCTAAAGCCTTACAAATTGCCTCTAAGGTGGATAATCGAATCGCTTTCGCCTTTCCATTTTTCAATATAGAGAGGTTAGCCATCGTTATCCCAACCCTACCCGAAAGCTCTGTTACGCTCATTTTCCTTTTTGCTAACATCACATCAATGTTGATTATAATTGCCATCGTTATTCACCTCAGACCGTTAAATCATTTTCTGATTTAATATCAATTGCTTCTTTTAAAAGTTTCTGGAGAACTGCCGCAAACACTGAGATAACCATCGAAGCAAAAGGTACAACCAATCCGACAAAGATAACTCCTGGAGCGTCGTCTACTTCCGCAAAGATATAGAAGAGCGGCAAAACCAGTACATGCAAAATACTGATTGTGATTGCACAATATTTGATATTCTTCAAGGCTTTTACAGACAGATCAGAGAAAGCTTTATTTTTGTCAATGTAGCGCAGGAGTTTGAAAGCCTGATACAAAGCAAAATAAAAAGGTATGGCTGATGCATCAAAAACGATAAAAACGAAATATTTTATCACCGTAAACTCTGGAAGTAATGTCGCTGAAAGGTCCGCCAGCTCAGGCACCAAAAAGATGCATAGAGCAAGAATTGGGACTCCTAAAAAAATAACAGCTATTTTTAAGAACATCGTTGTAATATTTTTCATAAAAACACCTCATTGATTTATTCTGATTTTGATTTTAATACAAAGTTTATCGATTTACAATAAATTTTTATTAATTTTTATAATAATTTTATTGTAAATGAATTGTTTGCGGATACAAAAAAAGAGGCTGAGACAAAACTAAAACGCCACGAAATAAAGACGAACAATAGAAGTGTAGGCTCTTAATACCGCTAATGATTTCCGTGCAAGACTACGCTTTCCGCGGGTAGCTCGTAAGCCTCCTCGGCAAGCCTGCGGGTAGAAAAGCGAAAGGGCTTTGCTCAGAGGCGGTTGGCATAAGGCGGAGCGGCCTTGAAGGCGTTCTTTGCCTTCATGGACGATCAGACTTATGACATTTGCCTCTAAGCCCTATAGCTGGACAAGTCTCACATAAGCTACTTTTCCCGCAGGAGTCTTCGTCTTGCACTCCAATCAACCGCTGGAAAGCACTAAATCTAAATGTTTATTGGAACAAATTAAAAACCCGAACTAATTTGCCTTTAAGAATGCAAATTAGTTCGGGTTTTACTTATACTAATACACTTTTGTCCCAGCCTCCTCAAAATAAATTTTGATATTTCCCTCCAAGCAAAAAAGGATCTGGAATGTTACTTTCAGATCCTTACCATATTGAGGCTTTGAATTGCTTTATTTCCCATCAAATCTTATGGATGTTTCAGTGGTAACTATTTATTAATTCGTTTGTTAACTTCAATCGTAATGAACTCCGGCAAATAATTGGGAGTACATCCCTTTGATACCATTTCATCTTTGTAAAGACCGGTTTTCTCACCAAGTTTCATACAACGTGTTCGATACTTTTCATCATAAACGCCTATCCAGCCTGCGGTGAAATTCATAGCCCATTGAACTTCCGGTTCTTCCTGCGTAATAGTAGCTTCAATGGCAGATAGTAAGTCTTCGGTGTTATCAGGCGGTGTTTGTCCAGTCCATCTCAATCGCCCTTGATAATACCAGAAAGCCCGCCTTTGAAGAGCAAAAGGGCTATTTTCCCATGACTCCATCAATGCAATGGTCTTCTTGTCTTTGGTGAGCTGATTAGCCATTAACCAATCCATTAAGTTATTTCGCTCATCATATGTGTGAGTCTGCATATCCTGATCAAGCTTATTCAGTACATCCTGTGAAAGAAGTTTTTTGTCCATAATTAAGATTGCCAATAGTCTGGGCAAAAACTCTCCGGTTGACCAAAGTTCCATAGCTAGTTCATGATCTTTTTTAATGTCCTTCGCGATTTTTCGTAAGTCGCCTAGCTTCGATTTACTATTGATCTGAGATAGAATGTTTTCTGCTTTTGAAGAGCGTTTTATTTCTGTGCTTTTATTTTTATTCATTTAACACAACTCCTTATTAAAGCTCTGTTAGTCATTGGCGGAATATCAATATCTTTTCGCAAACAATTGTACCATAACAATGAAAAAGGAGTGATTTATTTCGCCGTTATTTATGGTACGGTTCATCTAAATGCATTGGTAATATATATGAACACAGTTAAAATTCCATTGTATAATAATACTATGGAAAAATAAGTTATCTGGAGATTGTATTATGCCAAAAAATGATTCTACCAATTTCGTTTTGAATGCAAAAAGTAAACAGTTTTACTGGGAAGGTAATGGTCAACTGTCCATTAAAACATTCTTTAATGGTAAAGCCCATTACAAGACTAACAAAGGCTTCTTTGCTGTTGAAGAAAGTAGATACCTACTCCTCAATGAAGGTGCATACACAATTTCAATTGAAGAACCTAAAGTTGTAGAATCCTTTTGTCTTTTCTTTAAAGATGGGTTTGCGGAAGAAGTCCTTCATTCCTTAAGAGAAACAAATGAGCGTCTTCTAAGTGATCCGTTTAAGGATACAAGTTCAATTGGTTTTTTTGAAAAAACCTATCATAAGAATAATACTCTATCTTATCAACTGGAATATTTCATGCAGATATTACCCAGTCTTGATATTGATTCCGTTGGTTATGAGGAACAATTCCATAAGATAATGTTTTCTATTTTAAATGAACACATAAATACATATACAGAAACCGAATCATTACATGCAATTCGTAATTCTACACGTGAAGAATTATACAGAAGGGTAAGTATAGCACACGATTATATTAGATCTTATTTTAATCAACCGATAAAACTAGAGGATGTTGCTAAAGTTGCTTGTTTATCACCTAACCATTTATTAAGAACTTACTCTCAAATTTACGGCAGAACGCCCCATCAGCATATTTCAGTATTTAGAATACAAAAGGCAAAACAATTACTAGCAGAATTAGACCATAATATGACCGATATAACCTTTGAACTTGGATTTCAAAACCCTGTATCATTTAGCAGAATGTTTAAGCAACATGTTGGTTTATCTCCTAGAGAATATCGAAAAAAAGTGAGATCGGATAAGAAATTATAAGGGAGATACTTTATTCTTATGAGGAATAAGAAATTTGAAGGGAGAAATGTTTTATGGATACTGCAATGATTAAGAATGTTGGGCAAATTGGAATACCTGTCAAAGATATAAAGAGGGCACTGAATTTTTATAAAGATAAACTAGGACTCTGTCTATTATTTAACACGGATAGTATGGCATTTTTTGAATGCGATGGCCTGCGGCTCATGTTAACTCTACCAGAAAAAGAGGAATTTGCTCATTCAAGTTCGGTAATTTATTTTCAAGTAAATAATATTAAAGATACATATGAGCGCTTAGTAGGTAAAGAAGTTACTTTTATCGATGAACCACATGTGGTAACGAAAATGGGACAAACTGAAATGTGGATGGTATTTTTTAAAGATACAGAAGATAACACTCATGCATTCATGAGTGAAGTACAAGTTTAAGAAAATAAAAAGGAGATCGTCTCAATTACACGAACGGTCTCCTTCAATATAAATTAAACTTTTTAATACTTCTTTAGCCAGAATTACTTCTTCCCTCTGCTTTACCACTATTTGTGATACGGTTCACCACTATCAATGCTAAACTACATCTTTAAACAATCTGGCCCGTTAACCCCATAACTCCAACAAAAAAAGCGTTCATCCATTCTAGATCAACGCCCCTCAACTTTAACTCCTTTACAAAATCAGTACATATATTCGATGATTTCCTAAAATCCATCTAGTGTTTCAAATACATTCACAACAACAGTAATGAACATATTGTTGCATTCAACCTAACTGACGTTTAAATACTTTACTAGCTATGAAATAAGCGATGATCATAATACCCATGCACCAGGCAAGCGAGATCCAGATATCGCTGCCCACGGTCCCTTCAAATAAGAGGGCACGAATGGAATTTACGATTGAAGTCACGGGCTGGTTCTCCGCGAAAACCCGAACAACCTTAGGCATTGTTTCAGTGGGGACAAAGGCTGAACTGATGAACGGCAGAAAAATCAGCGGGTACGAGTATGCCGTAGCTCCTTCCATGGACCGTGCTGTCAATCCGGGAATAACCGCAAGCCATGTCAGTGCTAATGTAAACAGCACGAGTATCCCAGCTACCGCGAGCCAAGCCAGGATATCAGCACTGGAGCGGAAACCCATCAAGAGTGCAACGAGGATAACCACCACAACAGTAAGCCCATTGGAAACAAGCGATGTCAATACGTGGGCCCACAATACAGACGAGCGCTTGATGGGCATGGTAATGAAGCGCGCCATCAGCCCACTTTTCACATCATTAAAGAGCCGCAAAGAAGTGTAAGCGACGCCGGATGCGATCGTGATCAGCAGGATTCCAGGCAATAGATAATTGACGTAGTTGTCTGTCCCAGTCTCGATAGCACCGCCAAATACGTAGACAAACAGCAGCATCATAATAATCGGCGTGATCGCCACCGTGATAATCGTATCCGGGCTGCGTAAGATATTGCGCATTAAACGTCCCAGTAATACCCCCGTTTTACTTTTCATTTAGATCTCCTCCTTTTTTACCGATGATTGAGAGGAAAATTTCTTCCAAAGTCGGCTGCTTCTCGATGTACTCCACTTTCGCAGGCGGGAACATCTCCTTGAGTTCCGTAAGGGTACCGGTCGTGATGATTTCTCCCCCGTGCAGGATGGCAATGCGGTCAGCCAGTTGTTCCGCTTCCTCCAGGTACTGGGTCGTCAGCAATATGGTCGTGCCACCGCCGGCAAGCTCCTTGACGGTCTCCCAGACTTCAATCCGTGCTTCAGGATCAAGCCCTGTGGTCGGTTCATCGAGGAATATAACTGGCGGCTTCCCTATCAGGCTCATGGCGATGTCAAGCCGGCGCTTCATCCCCCCTGAATAATGATCCGCACGTCGGTTGGCTGCATCGGTGAGACTGAATCTTGCAAGCAGACCATCGACGACTTGAGAGGGATTGGAAACTTCACGTAACTTGGCAATCATCATCAGATTTTCCCGCCCGGTCAGCATGCCGTCTAAAGCGGCAAACTGTCCAGTCAGGCTGATGCTCTGGCGGACATGATCCGGTTGACGCTGAACATCAAAGCTGCAAATACTCATTTCACCGCAATCCGGCTTCATCAGCGTCGAGAGGATATTGACGATCGTTGTCTTTCCCGCTCCATTAGAGCCAAGCAGTGCGAAAATTTCACCACGGTCCACCTCAAAGTCCACTCCTTTTAAGACTTCCTTGTCTTTAAAGGATTTTTTCAACCTTTTCACACAAATCGCTGCATCACTCATCTTTTTTCCTCCTTATAAAATGGGCTAGTTTACCTTTCCTACAGTACTCAGTAAGACCGATATTCTGTAATACTTACTACCGGATTAAAAAAATAACTGAATAGTGAAGGTACTACCACATTCAACAGCTATTCAGTCGGTATTCTCTTTTGCATTCACTTTTTTTCACGGCCAATCGTATCGTTCAACTTAGCACGATGCTTGTCACTCCACGTCTCCGAGCCCTTCACCATTTCATCACAGAAAGCGGCTACGTCCTCACCCGTGAGATCAGTGACTTTCTTGCCTTCCGCTGCACCTTCCTCGAACAGGTCGAGAATGCCATTAAAGATACGGCTCGTGTCCTTCCAATCGGTGAGACCACCAGCGGTCCACATATATTTTTGGATCGCTTTGTATGCGTTGAGGTACTCACTTGGGAGAGTCTTCGCACGCGCCTCCATCTCCCTCCATTCCCGCTTGTCAGCCAGACTTCCGATAATTTTTTCTATAAACTTCATCTTACCCTCTCCTTTTGATTTCTTTCGTTTTGAGTTCGTTCATTTTGCTTGAGATGAAATCCCATTTCCCCCAAAAAGTTTCGAGCTTCTCATGACCTGCTGCGTTGAGTGTGTAAAATTTTCTCGGTGGCCCAACAGTAGAGCGCTTTTTTTCAATGTCCACCAGATTGTTTTTCTCAAGGCGCATGGTAATCGTATAAACTGTGCCTTCAACCACATCCGTGAAGCCAAGTTCTCTCAGCTGTTGCGTGATTTCATAGCCATACGTTTCACCGCGGCTGATGATTTCAAGCACACAACCCTCAAGCACTCCTTTCAGCATTTCAGTAAAATTCTCCAAATGTTCACCCCCCAATTGTATTTCGTGTACTTCCTGTACTTTGTCTCTCAGGTAATTTGTGTTACTGATATTCAGTAATACTAACTACTGGTATATAGTATCGCAGAATAGCTCAGATTGTCAATCAATAATAGCCCATTTTTTAAAAAACTGACTAAACTTCAGCTCTGATGGTAATTGTGGAGTATTGTGTTAATCCGATTCCGCTTCCCATTCACAAATCATCGTTAAATGATTCTCTTTTAATTCAGCATGAATGCTTCCGTTCATTTTTTCCATTAGGCTTTTTGCGATCGGTAATCCGAGCCCAGTACCTTTCCCGGTTCTTGTTTGATCAGCCTTATAAAAACGGTCGAACATCTGATGTACGTCAAGCTCACTCATTTTCCCGACCGAGTTTGAAATTTTCAGCTGAACGGCTGTATCCGTTTCTTTAAGCTGAATGCTCACATTTCCTGTAGAGTATCGAATGGCATTCACTGCAAGATTTTCGATCACCCTTTTCATGAGAGAGGGATCGGCCATCATCATGATGTCTTGCTCCGGGATATGGATGTCCGGTTCTATGTCCCTTTTATTAAACTCCTCATAAAACCCTAATAGTGACTCAATAATCAAATGGTTAAAACTGACCTTCTCCATTTTCAAAGGGTAATCCGCTTGTTCAATAATCGATAGCTCGAAAAAATCTTCAAGTAACACCTTTAACCTACCTGCACTACTTTTGATTATTTCTATGTATTTCTTTTTTTCCTCATGGCTCATTTCTTCTGATTCCAGAAATTGAATATATCCTAAAATTGATGTCATGGGTGTTCGAATATCATGAGAAATATGGGATATAGCTTGTCTTAGTTCATTTTCAGTGGAACGCTTGACTGCTTCAGCCTGTTTCGTTAAATCAATCTGGTTATTTATTTCCTGTGCTAACTCCTCGAAATCGCGGTCATAAAAGCTAATCGTCATTTTTTTTGCTGAATCCTGTTGATGTAATTGCCGGAGTTGCCAGGTTGCCCTTTTAATTTCCTTTTTCAGCAGATAAAAACGGATGAGGACATATGCGAAGGCTGCCAAAACTGCCATCAATAAATAGAATATCATTTGACCTCACCCACTTTCGTTTACTTAATTTCTTTTCTTTGAAAAATCATGCTTCCCAAAGCACCAAATAACAGAAACGTGAGAATGGGAACCACTATCATATTTAAAACATCCCCGCTCTTCAACGTATCCACAATGATGATGTTATATATCAACATAAAGATGGAATGATTTAAAATGGTTTCAAACAAAGGCACTTTTGCCGCTAACATTTGCAGTGGCCAATCAGCAAATACAAAGAACAGAAGAAGAAACCCTATCGTTTTCCCACTGTCTGTGAACAGGATAGAAAAGATCGCCATGATGGAAGCGAAGGCTGCCCCGTACAATATAATCAGTCCCAATGTTTGCAGATAATATGTCAACTCAGGCATCTCTGCAAATCCGAAATAGATGGCACTGGTACCTGTCATGATGATCGGTAATAGTATTGATATGATAATGGCTCCAATTGAAAATACGATCAGCTTTGCAGAGTAGATTTTGAACCTGCTATTGCCTGAAGATACGATACTTTTCATCGTACCCATGGGATATTCGCTTGTGATAAAGAAGCCTGCCAAAATACTTGGAATAAGCTTCACTATATTCGCATGAGGACCGAGAATGCTCTCCCGATAGTAATCCTTTACAGTTGGCAATCCTGAAGCCCCATTATCGAATTCTATTAGTGGAAACAACACTGCAGCCGCAACTAACATCCAGGTCAGGAATCGAAATGACCGGTCTTTCCTTAATTTATACCACTCCGTTTTGAGTAGATTACCCATGCTGTACACCTCCGATGCGATGACTAAAGTACGTTTCCAAATCTTCTCCCATCGGCATAAATTCTTCTATGACCAATCCTTCACTGGTTAAGATTTTGGAAACTTCACGCGGTACGTCAACATAGGCAAACAACCTTATGGTTCCATCAGGCATCACTTCAAACTCTTGTGTTGAAAAATGATTTTCTATTACCGTTGCAGCTTTGTTTGGATCATCCACTTTTATATGCAAATATTGCTGACATTTTTCATTCAGTTCTTTCGCCGAAAGTTGTTCTAACAATTCTCCCTCATGAATAATCCCATAATGAGTGGCCAGTAAATGCAGCTCACTTAAGATATGACTGGAGATTAGGATAGTAATTCCATATTCTCGATTAAGCTTTTTAAGTAATTCCCGTACTTCGACAACTCCCATAGGGTCCAGTCCATTGATCGGTTCATCCAGGATCAGAAACTCTGGATCCCCTAATAATGCGATACCAAGGCCTAAACGCTGCTTCATTCCTAATGAAAAGTTTTTCGCCTTCTTTTTTCCTGTATTCTGCAAACCGACTAAATTCAAGGTTTTTTCGATACAGTCTTTTCCCGGTATCCCTTTCAGCAGACGGTGAGCTTCCAAGTTTTCAGCGGCGGTCATTTGCGGATATAGGGCCGGTCCTTCGATGATGGTTCCAATTCTTTTTCTTGCTTCAATAATATTTCGTTCCTGGCTTTCTCCAAACAATTCAAATGTACCTGTCGTTGGATAGGCGAGACCGGTTATTAGGCGAATCAGCGTTGATTTCCCGGCACCGTTCTGACCGATAAATCCATAAATGGACCCTTTTTTGATCATGACACTCACTTTATGAAGCGCCATTTTATTTTGATATGTTTTTGACAATTGACTGGTTTTTAATACATACTCATTCATCAATATTTCCCTCCTTTATTCACTTGTTCAAAGGGCTCCTCTTTGAACACTCTTAAAGTATAAGAAGGAAAACGTAAGAAAGTCTTAAGTCATATCTTAAGAAAACCTTAAGTTTTAAGTTTATAGCCCATTCCCCAAATGGTTTCAATATACTCTTCATTCTGATTCGCTTTTGCAAGCTTACTTCTGATATTACTTACATGAACATTAATGGTATTGTCATCCCCATGGAATTTCTCATTCCACACACTCTCAAACAAATTCGACTTTGAAAAAACCTTTTTAGGAGAGGACATCATGAGAAGCAATATCTCATATTCCCGTGCCGTTAGTTTGAGTTCATTATCATTCACTTTCACTATTTTTGAGTCCGTATCCAATACAATATCTTTATAAATCATTTGATTTGTTAGTGGAGCATCTGATAGATCACGATACCTTCTAAGACAGGAATCAATTCTGGCCGATACCTCATCAACATCGAAAGGTTTTGTAATATAGTCATCTGCACCAGCTCTTAACGAATTGATCTTCGTTTGTGTTTCAAGCTTTGCCGAAATAATAATGATCGGCACATTACTTTCATTTGTGACCTTTTTTAATAGATCTTCACCAGATAAACCCGGGAGCATGAGATCAATTAATACCATATCCCATTTCTGACTGTCCAGGTAGATCACAGCTTCCGTACCTGAGT
This sequence comes from Rossellomorea sp. NPDC071047, assembly GCF_050270195.1. NCBI lineage: Bacteria > Bacillati > Bacillota > Bacilli > Caryophanales > Bacillaceae > Rossellomorea > Rossellomorea sp. NPDC071047. Next base: position 91,164 of record NZ_JBNNJT010000006.1, read on the forward strand.
ATGCGGGCTTCGGGGAATAGCCACTTTTCCTGACAATATTGCATAGTAAGCGATTAATATCCTCATCATCTTCAATTATTAGAATATCAACTGAATCCTTCAACTGAATCACCCTCACATTTATTACCATCATCATTGATTGAATTCACGTCAATGTCAAGTGTTGAATAATCGTTGTACCCAATTAAAAAGAATCGAGCCTAAAATCTTTATGATTTCAAACTCGATTTCGTATGGTGTTATTGTTTCCCCTAAATCACTTTATACTACTGGATATAAACATAGAGGCATCCTGCTTCATGAAAATACGTTCTCCATGATGGAATGTCTTGATTTCCGTTGACTTAAATCCCGCTTCGGATAGCTTTTCTTTCAGTTCTTCATGGACAAAGCCGTTATGAACCTTCGGGTGGCTGATGTTATCGTTTTTGTCAAAATCAACAATAATGAGCTTGCCGCCATCATTCAGAATGTTGAACAACTCATGTAGAATCTTTTTAGTATCGGGAATATGAAGAAGGACGAGTGACATTAACACGATGTCAGCCTTAAGGTCAGGGGTTCCCTGGGTAAAATCTGAATAAAGTGCTTCCGAGTTGGTGATACCTTTTTGTGAGATCTTTGCTTTCGTAACCTCTACCATTTGTTCTGATGAATCCACCAACAAAATGGATTCCACTAAATCCGTTAATTCCAGACTAACAAGACCGGTGCCACTCCCGTAGTCGATCAGAGATTTTGATTGACTATTATGTAGTTCTTGTTTTACTTCACTAACAATTACCTTTGCCAATTCTATTCGATTTTCTGTATCGTATCTTTTCGCCATCTCTTCAAAGACGTTATTTTCCATCTTTCATCCTCCTATCCATAGCATTGAAGCTGCGTGGTAAACATTATATCAAATCATGAAGATCCAAGTGGACGGGATGGAACAGGGAGAGCCTTAAAACTCTATTTCCATCCGCCTCATTTTTGTCTTTAAATTCATTGATTCATAAAATTTTATGGCATTTTCGTTAAACTCCCACACGCCTAACTCTAATGAGTCTGCTTCTATACCCTTTGCGAACTCCAATATTTTCTCAAAGAATATTTTCCCGGCTCCTTTTCCCCTGTACATATGATCAACTCCGAAATCGTCCATGTAGACCACTTTCTTTGGAATGAGAATGGGTCTTTCCTCTGTATGTTTGATCGTAAGGATTGTATAAGCGATTGGTTGGTCTTCTTCCAATAAGAAGACCTTTGTATTTTCTCCCTCTATCAAGTTGTTAAAATACTTTTTATCCAACGTAGTATCAGCCATCTTATAATGGTCTGGTCTTTCCTTTGTATGAATTTCGTGTACCTGTCTTTGGATTTGATGAACCACATCATAATCATTCTTAGTGGCTTCTCTAATGCGCCTATTCAATATACTTTCCCCCGATGTTTGCTGTGTTGATTTTAATGTAAACTTCCGATACTTAAACACTATTAAATTAATCCTTTTTTACCTTATCCTTCTTCCATTTATAAGGGATTTTCGACCAATTATATAACATCAATAATAAGAACATTATAAAAGAGATCATTATATTATCTGTCCACTGAACTTGCCGATCATCGATTATTTGATAAACAGTTGATGCCAAGAAATATATTAAGGGGAGACTGATGCTTTCCTTTAACAATTTTATCCTACTCCCTTCTTTGTAGATTGCTTTCACAAGTAGTTATTCATCGATCAAACTACCATTTCAATTTATCCCAATTATTTCAAAATCCAATATCTTACTCAAGAAGATTTTTTACAAAAAAAGGTTCCCACCCTTCGGATAAACCTCTTCACTTTAATTAAAAATAGTATCCTTTAATTATCTTGTGTACTTAAAAATAAGTTCTCCATTTGGGTCTCTATCATTCGTTAACTCGAAACCTATGCTTTCATATAAACGATGAGCTATTTTATTTTCTTCAATGATACTTAAATATATAACGTTTACCCCATATTCTTTCGAAACTATGTCTATAAGTTTAGTCATTGCAATCTTCCCAAAGCCTTTACCTTGAAAATTTTGATCTATCATTATTCTATCAATCCAAGTATCTTTATTTGAACCAAACGAACCATACATTGCAAAACCAATAATCTCCTCATCAGAATAGATAGCTACTGGGTGCCATTCATGGTGAGCCTTAGCTTCTTCTAAACATTCTTCTACGGTTTCAATAAATGTATCTTGGCCAGGTTTTAATTTTATATTTTTACGATACATACATTAGTATTATCAATATCTCTAAAATACAAATTGCTCATGGAATTATCTATACCTCCACAAATTTAAAAAAACAAATATAATTGAATGCTACCTATTTAATACCAATTACTCAAAATCCTGCTTTTTGAACAAGAGAGTTCTTCCATCAACTTGACCTTTAATAGAACACGAACAGAAAAGTAGTGTCTATCCTCACTACAATAAAACATTGACGTGGTGAGGGGCATACACCCAAAACACAAAAACCGGCCATTATAAATGTGGCCGGTTTTTATCAATCTTGTAGACCTTTTACTTAAAATTGTTTTAAGAAGTCGTCAATCCATGTAATATCCGTAGAAAATTCCTTATTTGCACCAACCCAATATTGAAGAAATTTTTCTTTATCCTCTTTCCATTCGGGATACGCTTCTTTAAATGTGTCAATGAATAATGAATTCCCTGCAAGGATTGCGTGGTCTTCATGAGATATTTGCAAGCCCCACTCTCCTTGTGGTGAATAGAGGGAATTCTCGACCACAAGAGGCATGGATTGATAGTCTTCGTAGGCAATAGTATTCTCGACTACCCAATGCTGCGGTGCCATTTCCGAGTGAAAGTCCTGTGAAAGATTAAAAGAATCACCTTCCGACTCCGATACGAAAAAGGTCCCCTGTCCAACCTGTTCAATGGTTTTCATCAGAGCATGGAACTGATCTTCCTGAAGATAATATCCGTTGGTCGGGAAGATCAGTACCCTTTCGTTCAGGGTTTCTTGAAATGGATTGCCAAATGGATCCGATTTCTTACATACTCTCTGGAAGGCTTCCTTTAACCGGGAAATGTCGTCTGCCTTTTGTACTCTTTCCATTTATATACCTCTTCCCTATAGAAACTTTATTTTTCTAACGCCTTTAATGCCGTTGACATCAATGGTAGGAGGACCTGATTTAGAAGATTTCCTGTATGTAAAGGTTACTCCGTTTTTGTCTTTTCCGACAAATACTCCAGGTGATACTTCCCTATGACTAGAAACTTGTGCACTGAAGAAATCCCAGGCATCGGACGCATTGCCGTACATTTTTTTGATGTCATTTTGATCTGCTTTTGGAAGTGACTTTAAATCGTCTGCACTCCATTTTTTCTTCAAGCTTTGTTTCAAGGCGTTCTTTACGGCTGTTTTTCCAAACTTTTTAATAGCATACTTGATACCTAATCTTAATACAATACCCACGATAATCGGAATAACTGAAGCTTGTAGAGTGGTAGAGTTGATCTCGTACTCTTCACCTGTTTGCGTATCGGTTAATGTCGCGATGAGTATCTCATCATCTACTTCGTGGAAGACAACATGGTAGGATTCATCATATTCATTTCCTGATTCATCCACGATGCTTCCTGTGATCATCGCATCTTGGCTATCAAGGTCCATGGTAAGTTCTGTATCAACTTTAAGGTCTTCCTGATCTACTTTCATATCTAAAACAAGTTTCTCATCACTATCTTCTTTAATCTCTACTTTCACCTGTTCTGAAAGATCTACATCATGTTCTTCACTAAGCGACCTTTCAGCCTGTTCTAAATCGATTCCTTGTGGTTGAGCGTTTTCCTCTGTTGCTGCCATGGTCCCTTGAGGGAGTATGGAGAACAATAATGTGATGACCAAACACTTTAGTAATAGTTTTCTCAATGTGTGCACCTCTTTATTTTATTCTTACAAGTCCATGTCCATAGTCTTGGTCCGGTCCTGTTTCTCCTAAATCGATCGCTTCTCTTTGTAGCATCTTGTAAATGTTCTCGATCCCTTTGTGCTCACGATCTAGTATGCGGGCTGTATATCCAGATATTTGGGCAGCAGCGAAGGAAGTACCGCTGAAAGTTTCCAAGTCCCCATCTCTATTGATTGAAAGAACCTCTGTCCCAGTTGCGGCGAAATCAACCTTTCCCCTTGCCGCTAATGAAGATCGGACCATGTTGGAGTTTACAGATGTGATGGACCATACCCCTTCATAGCGTGCCGGATAGTCTGCCTCTAGCCCAAGTGTATTCCCTGCTGCCGCTATGATGATAATCCCGGAAGAAAGCGCCTCTTCAATGGCATTCTTCAGATGTTCATCATCTACTTGAAATCCTGAACTGATATTGATGATGTCTACCTTCTCTTCGATACACCAGTCGATTCCTTTGACCAAATCCGCTACCTTCCCGTTGCCTTTCTTATCTAGAACCTTTACATCATAAATGGACACATTTTGAGCCAGTCCGCTCATTTCGCCTCCCGGATCCTTGGCAGCTATGATGCCTGCGATCGGAGTCCCGTGACCATAATGATCTTCAATCGGCTGATTCGGCTGAATGGCATTAAATGATTTATGTATCTTTCCTTTCAATGCCGGATGGTCTTTATTGATTCCACTATCGAGTACAGCGACCTTGATTGGCTGCTTCTCATTAATCAAGTGCAACAGCGCTACTCCGAACAATAATGCGATGATGCCTATTACACGATAAGTCTCTTTACGTTTCATTTTGTTTGACGTAACCTTTCTCTTGGTCAACCCACTTTTTGACAAGATTCATTCTGTTGATAAATCGATCGATTCAACCTTTTTTGAAGAATTCTTCCTTCACTATTATACTGGTGGAAATTTACAGGAAGCTTAACGGAAGCTTAAAGGAACCTTAACTTTTTTTCCCTCATTAAAAGGATACAAAAAATACGCCTAATCCCATCAGGGAAAAAGCGTATTTTTAAACTCTGTTCACAGTAATCCTTTACTTCACATCATATCGATCCGCATTCATCACTCAGGAAAATGATCAAGTGTCCAGATAGCCAGGTCTTTCCCTGGTAAGGCAATGACAAGTTCACTATCCCCATCAACCCCTGCTTGCCAACATTCAAATTCTTCATGATATCCGTTAATGAATAATAAACAATCGTTTTCAAATCGAATGAGTAAGTGGGGAATTTGATCGTCAACCAGTTCTATTTTATTCACCACTTGTCTTCTCATTTGAATAATTTGGAGATATTTCTCCTCTTCCGAAAGATCTTCTATTTCATCCTCTTTTGAAGGATACCGTTTATCAATTGATGACAGAAGGCACCACTTAGATTCAATGTTTAAAAAAAGTTGAGCATTCTCAACATCGGTGTTTTTATAATGAAAGAAAGATAGCCTAAAAGGGCCAGGGGATACCCCGAATTGAACTCCATCTAGTTGAGATCCTCGGAAATAGTGGTTAAGTAGGGTCTCTGCTTGTACTTTATCTTTTATTTCCATTTGGTTTAAACTCCTTATTAGCTTAATATTGTGGCGGGTGAGAATTCTTGTAAAGTTATGTGAGTTTAATAATCTATTGTATTTAGACTCCACTTTAATAAATATAAGTCCTGGCTATATATTTATTGTTACACTACAAATAGTCTATTCTTAAAGAAACGAGGTAATTGACTCATGAAAAATATGACAGTGGAAGAAAAGCAGCAGTCGATTGAAGCGTTTCTATCGATCATCCGTAAATCGGAAAATGCCCTTGCTCATATGAAACCTGGTGCTCCTCAGACAAAATTGCTCGAGAAGCGATTGAAAGCCGCTCGGATTGGCACAGATGTGCTGCATGCTCGTTGGGAAGGGAAGGATTTGAATATCAGCAAAGGAGATTTGATAGAGGCAAAAGGGGTTCTCGAGGGTTTGCTGTTGACGCTTCCTTCTTTTCTTGAGAAGCTGAAGCCCGGAAGTGGGCAGCGGACTTACATCGAGAGAAGGATAAAGGCATTTCAGATTGCCATTTCCTATCTGCATGATTCGGTCAACTAAAATAGCTGACTGGGGACGGTGCCATTATTCTTTTGAGCTAGAGAGGTAGCCGTCCCCACTCTACTATGACTTTTCTTCATAAATAACTGAAGGTGACAGTATTTTTCAGGAAAAGTTTAAAACTTGTTGCCTGGTATGCATTTATCGCCCATTATACATTAAGTATATTATATAAATGATGTGGACAAAGAATAATTATTTCTTTCTTTTTAGATCTAAAAGGATAGGGGCTATATTTAATAAGATAGAAACAATCGTCAAAAACCATAATGCCCTTGCCATACCAGGTACTACATCCGATAATGCCGCCCAATCTTCCCCTTTTACCCACCCAGATACATAACTGTAATCTGCACAAACTGTTAATGCTGTAAAAGATAATGCTAACGCCATAGCGAGCTTATAGTCCTTTCCTGCTGTATACATATAAAGATTTATAAAAGTTATTACTATTGCAATAACCCCTAATATTACCCACATAACTTTCCCTCCATCTATTTTTATTTATTATTGGTAATAATACTAATATATTAATTTTTGCATTTTTATCAGACTCTCAAACTCTGTCTATCAATTTTTTCACAGCAGCTACTACCACTTCTGGTTCATCATTTTGTATATAATGAGCACTGTTTTCAGCTATCACCAATTCACCTTCAGAGGAGATTTCAAGTATCTCTCTCTGCATATGATTCCATAACTCTTGTGATTCCTTTGAATAGTGAGCTTTCTTACCTGCTGAAAGAACCATTAGTGGGACATTTAATTTAAGTCTGGTGTCTCTCAACTGTTTTAAGCTCTCCATAAATTCATCATAATTTCCTTCATAAATGAATTGCTTGTTGTATGCTTGTTGAAAGTCCTCTGACATTGTCGGGAGAAATCTTTCTCTATAATCTTCAGGTGTTGAATCAACCAAGACAAGTCCACACACTTCATCTTGATATTCAGTTGCAAACATTCTCAAATTCACTCCACCGAATGAATGCGCTACTAATAGATAGGGAGGTTTAATCTTGGCCTCAATAAGAAGTTCCTTCAATTCTTTTACCATCTCACCGCTAGTTCTGGGATTAGGACTTGTTTCACTTTTCCCAAGTCCCGCCCTATCATAAATTAGAACATTAGAGAGCAATGAAAGATCTTCGATTACTGAATCCCAAGCCTTGGAATAATCACCATATCCAGCATCCATTACAACAGTTGGTTTCCCATCATTTTCTCCCACCAATTTTGCATATAGTTTACAATCCTTTATTTGGACTAACATTTCTTTCATCATTTCATCTATCCCCTCATTTGGCCAACTATCAATAGTGAAAATTTAATCACATATAAGCTTACTTCTTCTGCTGAAATGCACGATGATCGAATAAAAAAGCTGAGGGCATACAGATCGGCGAAATAATACATATCGTTTCTCTTACCCGAATACCTGAGCAGCAATTCCATACAATTCACCATTTCTCTTGGGCATCTTAGTGGAATTAACCATCATAATGGGTGGATTACTCACGGTTACAAATCCGCATTTCTCAACGGCTACCTTAAATACTTCATTTCCTGATGGTAAATCGATCCTTAATTTGCCTTGGTGTCCTATAGCCAGCTTATCTAAAATTATAGATGCTACCCTAGCATCCGGTGCCACAATGGGACCTATTATAAGATTGACAGCTCCTACTATGGATAATCCAAAACCTATGATATCCCCTATGTTATCTTTTACGACTACATATGCCTCGGATTGATTGATTCTATGTTTAAGGTAATTGCTCCTTTTATCTCCAAAAGCCGCTCCATCCAACTCAATTATCTTGGTTAAGTCGCTTTCATTAAAATGTTCAATGGTAACTGTTGTATTGGTTAGATTTGAAGTCAAATAGGTATTACATATGTACTTATGCACACGATAAACAATATGAAACCCCATTTTTTCATAGAGAGGCTTTACGTCTTCAGTCGAAATGAGCATGATCTCAACGTCGCTTGAAAGGGAATTCATACATTGTTGCGTTGCTTCTTTTCCTAATCCCAATCCTCTATATTCTTCCTTGACTATGACCATACCAATAGAGGCGAAACTCGTTTCGTAGGGGACTATGGCCGCACTTGAAGCAATTTCACCCTCAGTATTTTTATGGCCGAATACTTTGCCTGATGACATCACTGAAGAAAAAACTAATTAATTGGTTCTTCTGTTTCCCTTATAACCATCCATTTTTCATTCATTAATCTCCAATTTTCAATGGTAAATAATCGTGCTAATACTTCCTCATCTTTTACAATCAATTGTTCATAGAACACTACTGCATTTTTGTTATCCCTTAGTCGAATAACTCTATTTTCAAACCTTTTGTTAGCACCTAGAAAAAGTCGAACCGATTGTCTCATACCATTTATAGCTTCTTGTTTAGTGAAAATAATTGGTTTTTCATTTCCCTTATTAAAAAAAGCAACATAGTAATCCTCTGACATTCTTTCTACTGAGGATGTGTCACCAGAACTCATCGCTCTGTTCCAATCACGTATAAACCCATCATGCATTTTTGTAAATTCAATTAAGCATTTTTGTAATTCAAGCATTTAAAAACCTCACTTTTAATTTACGTTTATGATTCTGTTCGCCACTACTACAAACGTGTTCCTTGTTCAAATAACCTGCTCCTTTATCAGAATAGTTGAAAGGGATTTCATCTCCCGAATATTTCTGGTACCATTGCTGAATAGCTTTTCCGGCTGGATCTACAGTTTTTGCCCCCTTATATGGAATGAAACTTAAATGGACTTTAAATAGTCTGCGTGACCTCTTATTGGTTCAACACCATCTCAATTCCAATTATTTCAAATCCACGAAGCTTACTCAAGGAAAATTTCAGATAAAAAAAGAAGCCCATCCGGTTTTGGATAAGCCAATATACTATCAACTCAACTAACAAATTCACTGAGAGTTTCCTATTTTTACGAAGGTGGAAGAACTGGCGACGTATTTTCAATAAAAATAAAACCAGTAAAGCGCAACCAGTTCCCGCTCTACTGGTTTTCATTTACTGTACCTTGATCCGATCTGTCTCAGGCGGTGCTATGCTTCCGCCAGATTCAATGATATAGGTAATAAATGAGTCCAATGTCGGCGGACCTTCTACAGAATCCTTGCCTTTTTTAAAAGCAGTGAACCCGTCTCCTCCGGTTGCAAGATAATTGGTGAGGGCTACGGTATACGTCTGGTCAGGCTGAATGGCGTTTCCGTCTCTATCAGTCATTGATGCGACTTTTTGTCCAGGTGGTGCGTCTTTATCGTAGGTGTAGTCGAGCCCCGATGTCTGCATGATGGTTTGAAAATCCCCTTTCCACTGCTGTTCCAGTACTTCTTTTATCTCGGCGCCGGTCAATGATAGTTTGACCAGGTTGGTGCCGAACGGGAGCATGGTGTACAGTTCTCCCCAGGTAAGGGCCCCCTCATCCAGGTTCGCCCGGATTCCACCCGGATTCATGAATGCGATGTCTGTGTCCATGTTCTCCCGGTGTGAATCTGCGATAAGATTTCCAATCGACCGCTCCCCGCTGGCGGTTTTATCCTTTGTGATGGGGGCTTCGGCCTGACCCATTTCCTGGGCCAGCATCATCTGTTTGTCGGCAGAGAAAGAATCGACCATCTTTTTGATTTTTTTGTCGGGCAGGGTTCCATCGTGATATGTGGATATGATGGCTGCTTGCTTATTGACGATTTCCTTCGTCTCCCGGTCGATTAGGAGGTCTACGTCTGAAAAGGCTGTTCCATATGAGTACGATTGAACAATCATTTTCCCATCAACTGACGTATTGGCAAAGCCATGACTGTGGCCGCCGAAGATAATGTCTACTTCATCATCGATGCGGGGGGCAAATTCAGCGGCGTCTTGGGCAGGATTTGTTCCGTCTTCGTTTGAAGAGGCGGAAACATGCCCGAGAACGACGATGGACTGAACTCCTTTTGCCTTCAATTCTTTTACGCTTTGATTGATGGCAGTGACTTCATCCATGAATTCAACGTCTTCAATCCCGCTTGGCAGGACGATATCTTTCGTTTCTGTCGTGACAACTCCGATAAACCCGATGGGCACCCCATCGACTTCTTTGATTAAATATGGTGGTAAAATCGATTTTCCTGTCTTTTTATTGATGACATTGGCAGCTGTGTATGGAAAAGCCGCCCCTTCAAAGTTACCCGTTTTCTCATGTTTGCCGCCATCAAGGAGCCTGAACATCTCCTCCGTTCCTTCATCAAACTCATGATTCCCTAACGTTCCGATGTCGAATCCGACCTCGTTCATCCATTCGATGGCAGGTTCATCCTGCATAAGAGATGACACAGGTGAGCTTGCACCGACCATGTCGCCTGAATGGACCAACAGGGTATTTTCGTTTTCCTGCCGGTGCTTTTTTAAATAGGCTGCCAAGTATTCAGCACCGCCTACCTGCTTTCCATTCCTTGTTCGAACCGTTTCCAGCTGGCCATGAAAATCATTGACTCCCAGAAGCTGCACAGATATATACTCTCCAGGGTCGGTGGAAGATGACGCAAATGATGATCCGATGAAGAAAACCCCAGCTGCGATTGCTGCCAACATCAATTTACTTAAAGACATGGAAAACCTCCCTGTGCTTTTGTCATCTTCAAGGTAGCACAGCAGTTTTGACCCATTTTTAATAGAAAGTTATTGTTTTGTAAAGACGTGAAAGATACAAACCACAAACTGATCATCAACTAAACGCTATGGGCACAGGTACAAGCCGTTTCGAAAAAGTAAAATAAGCGGAGATTTTCCGCTTACATTCAGAATGACAGTTGTTTTAAGGTAAATAAGCGGAGGTTTTCCGCTTAAGCACAGAAAAATCATCGCTATTGTATTTTTTGAGTCAATAGGCGGAATTTTCCCTTCTATTTCAGCTTTTTAATCTTACAATGACGAATTAAGCGGAATTTTTCCGTGTATCTGTCAACTCTGGTATGTAAGAGCCATGGGGACAGACATCGCGGCTCCGATTTAATGAGCCAATGGACCACCTGTCCCCGCGGCTTAAGGAATATCAATGCCGAAGAATGCAGTTGTTATTCGGGTTGATTAAGTCCATATGATTGTGTAAAAAGAAAGAGTCATTTTATTCCTTCTTGTCAACACTGTTTTCAATGACGATAAACAATGAGAAGAGGAATAAAGATGACTCAATTACAGTTCAACCTAGATTTGGATGCAATCCCACGAGGATCACGTCAAAACGATAGAATCACTTTTGGAAAATGATCATGAAGTTCATAAAATAACAAAGAGACCCCTGTTTTGTGGAGTCCCGTGATTTTGTATAGCAGGTGCAAGAGAACCTTCCGCTTGCATCCCTCTCTACCTACATTATTCTACTAATAAAAAATGGTTTACAGACTACATTTTCTCCATTTACTGCCCTATACTGTTAAATACAAATCTATTGAAGAGGTGTATTGGTATGAATGACAAAAAAGATGTCTTAGATAAAGGCCCTTTCTTTCATGGTACGAAAGCAGCCCTTAATATTGGAGATTTTCTAGTACCACAGCACAAATCGAATTACCAAGATAAGAAGTCGAATTATATCTATTTCACCGCTACATTGGATGCTGCAAAATGGGGTGCTGAATTAGCAGCTTCAGAATCAAAAGAGAGAATTTACATCGTAGAACCAACGGGTGAATTCGAAAATGACCCGAACGTAACTGATAAAAGATTCCCTGGGAACCCAACCCGTTCTTACAGATCCAAATCACCTTTGAAAATCGTAGCTGAATTAAGTGCGTGGGAAAGACACTCCGATGAAGACATTAACCATATGCTGACCTCTTTAAAAAAATTGAGAGCAGAAGGAAAAGCGGTAATATACGATTAAATCAGGATACCCGGATACGGTTCTCATCCAGGGTCCCGTTTTCCAATAAAAATAAAAAAGTAGAACGGGAACCGTCCCCGCTCTATTACACATAAATAAATTAAAAGCTGAAGACACTCCTATCTTCAGCTTCAAAACCTTGAAAATAGTTTAACTACTTCCATATAGCCATATATTTTTTTTCGTACTTTTTATCATCAACCGTATCGATCAATTCTAAAGCCGCTTGTTTGATGCTCTCATCATTAAAATGGTCATATAAATTTTTCATATTTTGAAGGATGTCATAACGAATTAACGTGAAATTTTTTTCGTCTGTTCCATTTTTAAAACGTTCCACCATATGTTCCATCACCATTTCTTTTTGCGGAGTACCAGCAGCTCCCACCTTCCAAATTGATTGGAGGCTATGTCTGGCTGTAACAAACTTTTCATCTTTTGTTACTTCCCACAACTTAGGGAAATCTTCCATCATTCTCATCTCTGGATCGCTTTTAGCTAGATTAGCCAAGTATTGTGCAGCACGGGGACGTTGATGGTTATCCTTATGAGTTAAATCCTCTACTAGTTGATCCCATACTTCATACGCCCAATCCACTTTTTGATCCGTTACAGCTAGAATCTTTTGATAAGCTTCATAACGCTCTTCTTTATCGCCTGATTTTGATTTTTCAAATGCCAATTTGATTTGACTATCCATTTTCATACCACCTAACACGTCACATAAAGACTAATTTTCGTGAATATCTTTGCGAAGAGACCCCAATTGGTCATTTACCGAACAAATTTCTCTTTCATTTAGTTGCATGGTTGCCCATATTACTGCTGAATGATCTGAATAAGATTGCCGCAAGTATCGTTGAAAACGGCTATTGTGATTTCGCCCATTTTTGTTGGTTCCATAGTGAACTGCACGTCTTTTTCAACTAATCGTTTATACTCTTTGTGAATATCTGAAACGCCAAACATTGTTACGGGTATGCCATCCTCAAATAACTTCTGTTGATACTTTTTTGCCGCCGGGTGTTCATTCGGTTCGAGTAAAAGCTCAGTTCCCTCTTGTTCATCTGGAGAAACAAGCGTTATCCATCTGTGTTCTCCTGTAGGGACGTCATGCTTTTTCACAAAACCTAACGTTTCCGAATAAAACTCTAATGCCTTATCTTGATCTTCTACGAATATACTTGTAACGATGATTCTCATGTTTTCCCCTCCTATGTTTTCTGCAACTGATCATGATTTGCTAACAATCAGAAAGCATTTCATCCATCTCTAATCCCGGTTAAGGTACTTTAAAATTATTCTACCCAACCTTTCAGTAAGTTTCTCAGTGGTTCGTTATGAAAGATAAGTACTCGATATTTCCCCTTTCTTTTTGATGTGACAAGCCCTGCCTCTTCCAATGCAGAAAGGTGTTTAGCTATCGCTTGTCGTGAAATGGAGAGGTTGTGCTTCATAATGAGGCGTGCCGTAAGCTCATATAACGTCAGCTCGTTACGTTCGGATAGCTCGTCCAATATAAGCCGTCGGGTAGAATCACTAAGTGCTTTAAATATTGCGTCTTTGTCCCAATTCATAAATTGATTATATGCAACTATCAGGTTGCGCGTCAAGCAAATGCAACTAAAAAGTTGCTTATCATACAATAAGGAGAGGAACCACGGGGACAGGTACCGCGGCTCCTATTTAAAAAGCCAATGTACCTGTCCCCGTGGCTCCCTCTAACTCAACAAACTCCCCCTCATCCAAGCCTTATCCCGATAAGGTCCGATCGGGATCTGGATCAAAGTGGTCCTGTCATTTGAATTCAGTTTGTAAATTCCATCGGTCAATTTAGTATCAAACCCAAGCAGGGGATGTCCGCCAAACCCGGCGGCTGACGTTGCCAATAGCAGGCGCTGCACAAGCATTCCGGCTTCCATTTGCATGATCCTGTAGCCTCTGTATCCCAGGGTGTCCTGATAGTGATTTTTGTTTCCGATGATGTGAAGGCATAGGGGCACCTGAAGCAGATTCACGTTATCCAGTGACAGACCTGATTGCAGCTGGCGACGATAATCCCCTGTGCCGATTTCCCGCAAGGAATGACGGTCACTGTCATAGACGTATGCGCCATTTGGAATGCCTTCTACATTATACAAACAGCCATAAATCGAAACACGGTTTTCCTTGCCGACATAGACGTCCTCTATGTCACTTCTGAATGCGTATGAATGGGTAGCCAATTTGAGTAAGGTCGATAACCGTTCCTGACTGACCCTCCCCATGACAAAATCCATTTCAGGTGAATGGCGATTTTTGCATGCTTCAACAAAATCATACGTATAGGACTCGATCTCCGGCAGATGGATTTCTTTTTCACCGCTTCTAAAATCCGGTTGTTTTCCAAGTGTCTGAAGATCACCTGTTGAATGTATTTTGGAAGCTTCATTCACCGCCAGTAACATAGGAAACTCCCTAACCCTTTCAGACTTTTCATAGTGTTCTACAGAAAGTGCGGGCAGCTCGTGGCATAATTCCTCAGCGGTGACTGTCCGTTCCAATCCGGTTCCAGCCCAATTCGTTGCAGCAACCGAAAGCGGGATGACGGAATAGACGCTTTCTTCCTCCTCTGTCAGCCCAAGCAAACGATTGATCGCTGAGTCCAGAAATTGAACATACACCCCTGACTCGAATCCAAACCGTTTGACCGTTTCCAGCAGCTGTCCCTTAAGGACACCGGCGTCCAGTCCTTGCAGCCGGTAGGAAAAGTTATTGTATTTAAAAAAGTTTTTCCAAAATCGGGTGGAAACAAAAGCTGTGCCAAAACACGTCGAGATGTCGCAGCGATTGCCGAGTGCCCGTTCTAAGTATGAATCAACATTCCCTTCCCGGAGCAGGACGAGGCGATGGTGGGCGACATCATAATGGTAGATTCCATCGGGCAAATCATCCAACTTTAAATAGATATATAGTTCATTCGGATACAGCGCCCCTCCTGAAGGAGCAAACCGCCGATAGGAGTGGATGGGGTAAGATTCCTGATGCTCGGAGTCTTCAGAATCCACCGACTGGCTAACCCCTGTGATGCCATAGACATACCAGAGAAAATGCCCGATTCTTTCTAAATCGGGTGTTGACGGCGGCTGGCTCTCGATCAGTGACACAGGTACTTCCAAAGACAATGGCAAAGCCCGCAAACCCTGGTAGAGCTTGTAGGGAAGAGGGGCATCCTCCCAGTCCACTTCCCAGTTTGGCTGATTGGCCCGATTGATATTAAATTGCAGATTGTGTAAAAACTCTTCCAGACTCATCCTCCTTACCTCCTACTACCTTAAGGAAACGGATGCGGTTTTTGATTAAGCTGATCATATGTCAATGTCCGGTCGGCATATCCCAGTTCCGCCGGGACGTTAAGGACTCTTTCCAATCCTGTCAGACGGGTGAGATGATGACCGAATGTCATGGGAAGCATGCCGGGAATCAAGACTTTCACACAGTATAGTCCGTTCTTTTCAAGTTCCGGGGCGGTTTGTTCAACTACAATGACATCAAGGCTCCGGCTTCGGAATCTTTCAAGAATATCCTTCAGGTCATCCGTAAGATCACTGTGATCGGAGCTCCAGTTGAATTCTTCTTTGAAACTTCGCAATGGACTGCTGTCATCTTGTAAAAACGTGAAACGTTCTTCAGCCTGTGGTAATCCATACAGCATGCCGTGATCATCCATCTGCCTTACGAGAGAATCATCTTCAAGCATTTCTTCATAATTCGCCTTGTTCTTCTCCAATTTCTCATCCAGATTCAGCATCATCCCGGCGAGCTCCTGAATCGCGCTTTTTGCCGCTCTCACTGGATCCAGATGGGCACCTGCCGCGAGGATCAGATTCACCCCTTTATCCTTCCTGTTCTTGGCCATCGCAAAGACGCTTGGAATTCCGTGCTCCATGGTCGAGTTATATAAATAGAGGTCATACCCTGCGACCGCCCTCATCCGTTCGATCATTAACTGCAGCTCCTCGTCCCCTGATGTAAGAGGATCAAGTCGCGGCAGATTGAGCTCTGCATACCAGGTCAAAAGGAACGAGTCCCGTTCGACCACCTCCATGATTCCGTAAAATATCGCTTCCTCCCTGCTTCCTCCAAGTGCACAGCCATTGGACGTTTCATAAACAAAACCGGCTGAGCTGCAGCCCAGACTGTAATAGGCAAGAAGCTCAGGGACGAGAATCGGACGTTCTTCGATGAGTGAATAACCCCACACCCAGTCAATAGCCCTGTCAGGATCAAACTTTTCAAATGGAAAACCTGGCATCGCGTACTGCTCGTCGGTGTGGACGCCGACCTTTAATGGATTCAGTGCATGCTCCGCCAACTGTCGGTAGCTATCATGGACGATTGTCCGTTTGCCCCGGGGCTCTAGGCCGCAGTGACGCTCCAATCCTTCAAGAATGGCAGTCAGCTCGCTGTCTGAGTAGGCTTGTGTCCGTCCGGCCGTCCCTTCATCCCCGGAGAACATCGGCATATTGACACTCGCATCTGCAAATGGCGTCACCAGGTCATACATCTTGCTGTTGAAAAGTCCGGTCCGATTATCCAGATAGTCTTTGATCAGGACGTTCTTCAGTTCATCCAGGGGAGTACAGCGGAAACTGCCGGCATTGATTTTAGGGCTGGGTTTCAGGGAAATACAGGCTAACTCCGGCGAATCGTCCGGTATCGGGCTGCAAGAATGGCATAATGAGTCGGGTACGAAAGAGTGCCAGGAGCTGTTCAATGTTTTTAAGTCGGTTAAACATACCTGTCCTTTGGAATGTGGCTTTGCCCCTTCAAGGACCCGGCCAACTTCTGCTGCGATGATGTGAGTCATGTGCACTAAACCGGTATTCGAAGCCCATGGGTCTTTCGTGATTCCACCCTCTTCAGCAAGTTTTCCCTGTACCTCCCGCATCTCATTCCGTTCCTTTCCTCCAAGGAGACGTCTCAGATCGGCACACTGTGAGCATCCTGGTGTGTTCGGATGAACCAGTGGGCCGATGATTCCCTCTCCAAACGAAACGAAGCCTCTCAGCCATGGGATAGACGACTGCCTCATCACTTCTTCTGCCATTTGGTGTACAGCCGGATTCCATGTATCATCCAAAGTCAGCACCAGATCTGTCTGTGCCGGGAACTTTTTTTCAACGTTTTCTTGCCGGAAAACGGGATACCGGGCTGAAATTTGCGCACACACAAGGTCCGCAAGCAGCCCATCCCCCACAATGACCACGAAAGAATTCATCCGGTTTCCTCCTCTCGCAGCAGTACGCCAAACACGCCTTCGAGCTCCTGTTTAAAAACTGGCTCAACATTCAGCTCATACACCACTACCTGCTTCTGATTCCTTTTCAAGGTTTCGATTGCTTCTTTCAGGTGCTGGGTCATGTCTTCATTAGCTGGAATGGTGATTCTCTCTGCCTTTCCTTGCTCCTCAGCAACGACAACAGGATTTGCGTCAAAAGCCTCCGTATCGTTCTGAAGCTGGAAGAGTGCATGCTGAAGAGAGGTTCTCAGTGCCATCGTGATCGTTACATCGGTATTTCCATACCAGCCATTCTTTCCGCGAACATAGACGACAGGAAATCCTTCCAAATCCTCACCTAATCCGATTTCAGGCATTCCTTGCATGGTGGTCAGTGCCTGTAAATAGAATCGGCATGTTTCATCCTCAACCCTATCCAATTCAAGACGGGAAATCGTGCTGCTTTGAACCGCTTCTCTTTTCCTCAGCCCATCAGCCAAACACTCCCGAAGACCGCGGCCGACGCATTCTGAAAACGACGCTCCTGAGCAGGTGGCCATATATTCACCCTGCTCTCGAGGAACGATCAAACTGGCCAATCTTGAAGCGTATCTCTCTATCCCTCTTAACCCGGCTTCCCGGCGTGCTTCTTCATGGGTCAAGCCATTGCAGATCACCTCATCCAGAAGTTCTGCAGGACCCTCGGACAGGACATCGACCGGCTGGACACGGCATTGAGCCAATGGCAGCTGCTTCGTATCCCCTTCTTCCCATATATGAAAAATCCCCGTTTCTTTTGACGTTAACAAAGTAAAGAGATACAGCACTTTCTCAGGGTCAGATCTTTCTGAAACCTGCTCTATCCGTGACTCCACATCCTGAATCGCTTCAGCTGCTAAATGTCCTTTCTCAAGGGGATGGGGTACGAAGGAATGCCAGCTTCCTTCAAGCGTTTCTGTATCCAGCAAAAAGATTCGATTTCTCTGATTCGATTTTGACACTCCCGTTACCTCTTTGAATAGTTCAAAGACAATCATGTTCGCAAGCATCGCTCCAGGGACCGCCGATTCGATCGTCACCTGATTTTCTTTTCGTAAGGCTGAAGAATGGACGCGCCTCCATGCAGATTCCCATCCAGCCTCAGTATCAGGGTGGATAATGGGTCCTGCGATTGCTTTCTCCCCGTGACAAATCGCCGGAATCAACAGCTTCTTATCGGTCCGGCAAATGGCATGGAGGAGCTCCAATTCCTCAAGGTTTTCTTTTTGACTTACGAATAAAATGGAATCGAACGGCTTCAGGGTCTCCCTCCATCCCCCTTCACTGAATCCGACTTCCATGAGCTCTATCTCCGGATCCGTTTTACGCGCATGTTCCACAAGTTCCTGCAGCCGCCCTCTATTCGTCGGTACCTCATCGGTCATGAACACCTGCAGCTTAGCCAATCCGGATTCAATCAGCGATGACACGAGTGAAGTCAGAAAAGGACCAGACCCTATTGCCAGGACATTAGCCCCTCGGTAGGTTTCAAACCTTGAAGCCCCCGAACCAGCCAAACTGTCGACAAATTCGATCTGTGATGCGAATTTATTCACTGCATGATCGGGCAGCTGGTGTGGCAGATCCCTGCTCACGTCCCGGACAAATCCATTTTTATGCAATACCTCTGCCATTTCCATGACCCTGTTTTTATAAGGTTCAGGCAGTCCGTTCGTCAAATACTCAAGGGAATACTCCCCATTGAACATCGGAAGCAGCTTCTCCACCCATTGATCAATTCCACGTCCCTCCATGCGGAAAGAGCATTGGTTATTCCTAAAGAAAACACCGTTGTTTGGTTCAGGGAGGTAAAACGTATCCCTCTTTACTTTTAAACACATAGAAGGGTCCAATTTTGCCATAGCGCTCCTCCTTACACCCGCTAATGTGACTATCATTATCATCGTATGAGTCTCACTTTGTCCCTTATGTATAAAAAAAAGACCCCTGCACCGAGTCATGCAGGGATCATGTTGACAACGATATTCTAAAAGCTGATTAACGCCCGCAGCGTCCACATCGGCCGCAACCGCCACATCTTCCGCAGCCTCCGCATCTGCCACAGCCTCCGCAACGGAAACATCCACCACAGCCACCACAACCAAAACAGCTAAAGAAGCATGAAAAACCAACGCCGAAGCAGCCTCCAAATCCAAGGAAAAGTCGTTCGTCATTAGGATCATACATGTTTTGATCCCATGAAACAGGCTGTGTTGCCTGGAAATCACCAACATTCAGATTTTGAAGTTCATTATGAAAATTATTCATCAATTTCATACCCTCCCATAAAAATTACCCAATGTCTCTCACAATTAAGGAACAAAAACAATTGAGCTTTCTAAGAAAAACTTCTGTCATTTAGGTAAATTCACTATAAATATGAACACTCCCAAACAATTTATGTCACCTTGCTGGGTATTGTGACTGATACAAAAGCCTAATTTACAGGGACATGAAGTAAAAAAGAACTCAAAAACACTCCCGTCAATGGACCGGAGTTTGAACTCTTTTATTATCTAGTTCCGCCAGAACATGAATAGAGGAGCCTGCGTCCGCCGGCTCCTCTTAAGTCTTATTTATGATTCCTGCACACTTCTCTTAAATCCTTCATCACTTCTTCTTTTTCTTCCCATGAATAAATCGAAGCTCCTGCAGCCAATGGATGTCCCCCGCCGTTGTATTTTTTGGCGATGGTGTTGATGACTGGTCCCTTAGAACGCAGACGGACTCTGATTTGATCACTTTCTTCAATGAAGAAGACCCACGCTTTGATGCCTTTTACGTTCCCCAATGTACTGACCAGTAAAGAAGCTTCAGAAGGAATGACCTGATGCTCCTCGAGAATTTCTTTCGTCATGATCATGCTTGCACAGCCGTCCCCATCCATTTCGAAGTTTTGAAGGACATATCCGTGCAGCTTGATGACATTGGAATCGATCTCGTACATTTTATTGAATAGTTCATTACGGTCAAAATCAAAGCGAATCAATTCGCCGGCGATATCAAACGTATTCTGGGTTGTACTTGGATAAAGGAATCTTCCCGTATCCCCCACAATCCCGGCAAATAAAAGTCTTGCGCCCTCATCAGATAGCGTGAGTCCTTTATCCTTACCGAACAAGTAGAATTCATAAATCATTTCGCTTACTGAGCTTGCGGATGTATCGATCCATAAATAGTCTCCGTATGCATCTTCATTGGGGTGATGATCGATTTTCACGAGCTTATCCCCTAACTTATAACGACGGTCACAGATTCGTTCTTCATTCGCTGTATCGCAAACGATGATTAACGCTCCTTCGAACACATGGTCTTCAATGACATCCAGGCGTTTTAAATAATGAAGGCTTTCATCTTCTTGCCCGACGGCATAAATCTTTTTATCCGGGAAGGACGTTTTCAGCATTTCCACCAGTCCTCCCTGGGATCCGTATGCGTCAGGATCCGGGCGAACATGTCTATGTACGATGATCGTTTCATATTGTTTGATAAGTTCCAGTATTTGTTCTTTCATGGGAATCTCCTTTGTAGTGGATTTTTTATTTGGCATTCTGTCCTGATATCTGTAAAATAGTAGCGAGAGAAGTCAACGATGGAGGACAAAACTATGTATTTTCTCGCACTACTGATTGTCGTAGCATTCACGTTTTATATCTTTTATAAAATCAGACAGGTTCGAACGAATCGACCAATGGAAAAGAAATGGTTATCGGCGAAGGCAAGCATCGCACTAGGGCTATTTGTTGCCCTGTTTGGGATCAATCAGCTGTTTTTATTCCCTGGAACGCTGACGTATTTTATCGGCGGTCTTTTTATCCTGATTGGACTTGGAAGCTGCTGGGCAGGGTATAAGCTGTACAAGCATGTGCTTCCGTATGCTCAAAGAGAAGCGAAAGAACTGGATAACCAATAAGGTACGAAAGACTAGATGGTTTATCTAGTCTTTTTTTGTTTGTTGGTACTTTTTAATGAGCGAGTAGTGGTTGATTTCCGCTCCAGATGCTCGCTTTCCGCGGGGCGTGAGTTGAGCCTCCTCGGGCTTTGCCCTGTGGGGTCTCAACTTTCCCGCTATTCCCGCAGGAGTCGAGCATCTTCCGCTCCAATCAACATAAGGATTAACTGTTTATCTTATACTTTCAAATCCAAACTAACCACTAAATTTATTGCCTTGTGTTGTTAATAAAGTGAACTAATGACGATCAATTAGCTGGCAAATCATCAGGGATTTCCCTACCATTACACCTTCACAATATACTTCTACATCCACTTTACCAAATTTTCTACCGACGTCGAGAACTTTCGGGTGAATTTCGAGCATGCTCTCCATTTGGACAGGCTTGATGAAATAGATGGTCATGTTTTCGATGACGATATCGCCTTTTTTGTAGGGCTTCAATGCACGATTGGCTGCTTCGGTCATCAGGGTCGTGAATACCCCGTAGGAGATCGTCCCGATACCGGTCGTCATCTGCGGCGTCACGGCGAATTGGTAAACTTCTTTATCGCCCTTCTTTTCAGCTGCGGCTTCCACTGCGTTACTGATCAGATCATCGATCGTTTCCCCGACCTGAGGCTGCCTTTGAATCATTTGCAGTGCTTTCAATACGTCCTGACGGCTGATGATCCCCTGGAGCCTGTTTTGTTCATTGACGACCGGGAGTAATTCGATCCCTTCCCAGATCATGATATGGGCGGCTGAGGCAACGCTTGTATTCGGGCTGACGGTGATCGGTTGCTTGGTCATGATCTTATCGATGCCCGTATATTTTTCCTGCCCCATGACGTCTTTAGAGGTGACCATGCCATGCACTTTCAGATTGTTATCGACCACCGGGAAACGGCTGTGGAATGTATATTGATTTTTTTCGTACCATTCTTCCAACGTATCATTGATATGCAGGTAAGCCGTGTCATCCGCTTTTGTCAGAATATCTTCTACCAATACGATTTCCTTTTTGATGAGCTGATCATAAATCGCCCGGTTGATCATGGTCGCCACGGTAAAGGTATCGTAGGAAGTAGAAATGATCGGAAGTTCGAGCTCATCTGCAAGCTTCTTGACATGATCTTCTGTATCGAATCCTCCGGTGATCAGAACCGCTGCCCCGGCTCGAAGTGCGTGCTCGTGGGCCTGTGTCCGGTTCCCGATGATCAACAGGTTCCCTGCTTCCGTGTATCTCATCATGGCTTCAAGCTTCATCGCTCCAATGACGAACTTATTGAGCATTTTATGTAATCCCGTTCTTCCACCCAATACTTGTCCATCGATGATATTGACCACTTCTGCATAGGTGAGCTTTTCGATGTTATCTTTCTTCTTTTGTTCGATACGGATCGTCCCTACGCGCTCGATGGTGCTGACGTATCCTTTGGTTTCGGCATCTTTAATCGCTCTGTACGCGGTTCCTTCACTCACGTTCAGTGCTTTTGCAATTTGGCGGACGGAGATTTTTTCACCGACTGGCAAGGTATCTATGTAGTCTATTATTTGTTCGTGTTTAGTAGTCAAGCTTTTCACCCTTCTTTATAACGTCCTGCTTCATATGTTTATTATAATGTGAAAAGCGTGGTGTTTCAATTTAATCGGGGCTTTCGGTTGTGAAAGCCCCACTTAGATTAGAGAGTGCTGGTTG
The DNA here is from genome assembly GCF_050270195.1 of Rossellomorea sp. NPDC071047. NCBI lineage: Bacteria > Bacillati > Bacillota > Bacilli > Caryophanales > Bacillaceae > Rossellomorea > Rossellomorea sp. NPDC071047. Next base: position 114,064 of record NZ_JBNNJT010000006.1, read on the forward strand.
ATTTTCGCTGCAGGGGCTCGCTTTCCGCGGGGCCGGCGGTGAGCCTCCTCGGCGCAAGCGCCTGTGGGGTCTCACCTGTCCGGCTATTCCCGCTGGAGTCGAGCCCCTTCCGCTTCAATCAACTTATTGTGTTTGCAACTTCTACCTTTAAGCAATACCACTCTCTCCATAAATCTCATCCAAACGACCTTGATTTCACTCTGCGAACAGGTTTAGATTTCAACTTCTTGCCTTTATCTTTGCCTGTTCCTTTAGGTGTGTAAAGTAGGGCTGCAAGGTTTCCCGCTACCACAAATGTAGCAAGTACAAGCCAGCTGATGGCAAAGGTGCCTTGAAGGCCTTCTGCAAAGATGGACATGCGGGGGGCTCCGTAATAGATGAGGGCCCCTGTGAATAGTAGACAGAGAATGTATCGTTGTTTCACTCGTTTTCCTCCTCTCTAGGCTTGTATCATGTATATGCGAGGGAGTGTAGGATATTGTGTAAACATGAGAAAAAGGGTGATGCTAATGCACCACCCTTAAATAATTAGTATTCGATTACGTCTCCGGCTATCATGATTTGCCCTTCAGAATCCTCGAGCAGCTCGATGAATTTGTTTGGATCCTGTTTGATCGGCGGGAATGTATCATAGTGGATCGGAACGACTTTTTTCGCTTTTAAGAAGCTTGCTGCCGTTGCCGCATCCTCTGGTCCCATCGTGAAGTTATCCCCGATTGGAAGGAAGGCAAGGTCGATTGGATGACGTTCCCCGATCAGTTTCATGTCGGAGAATAATCCGGTATCCCCTGCATGGAAGATGGTTTTCCCTTCAATCATTAAGAGAACGCCTGCTGGCATACCCATGTAGATGATTTCATTGCCGTCTGTGATCAGACCGGATCCGTGGAACGCCTGTGTTAATTTCACTTTTCCGAAGTCGAATTCATACGCTCCCCCGACATGCATCGGATGGGTTTTCACTAATTGCCAGCTTAAGTAGGTTGCCAGTTCATGGTTGGCGATTACCAATGAATCATTCTTTTTCGCAAGCTCGACGGTGTCCCCTACGTGATCGTTGTGACCGTGTGTAAGGATGATCACATCAGGTTTCTCGTCATCCACTTTAAGATCCGTCAGTTCGTTTCCATTGATGAAGGGATCGATTAAGATCGTTTTTCCATTTGTTTCGATTTTCACTACTGAATGTCCATGGTATGAAATCTTCATTTTGCATCTCCTCCAAATAAACTTATCTATTTTTCTTACTCTCGTATGCTACTCTATGTTATACCCCAATTTTATAAAAATAAGCGAGTAGTGGCAATTAAGTTGTTGTCTCTACTCATATAAAACAGTAATAAAAAAACCAAGATTAACCCTTGGTAAGTGATATTTTCTATTTTACAGCTGATTGATCATCCGTTTCCTTTTCCAATACATTCTCGACATAATCTTTGCCCCAATCATACATAGCCTCTAAAATCGGTAACAGTCTTTCACCATGCTCGGTAAGTGAGTATTCAACTTTAGGCGGGACTACAGGATAAACTTCTCGGTGTACAATTAAATGATCTTCAAGTTCGCGTAGTTGGTTTACAAGCATTCTTTGGGTAATTCCCGGCATAAGGGACTTCAATTCACCAAATCGTTTCGTTCCTTCCTTGCCTAGATGCCATAAAATTAACATTTTCCATTTACCACCGATTACTGCGAGCGTTAATTCTTTCTCACAGTTAAAATTTTTCTCTCCTAAATTTGGCATTTACGTCAACTCCCCTTTATTTCATCCAATAGTATACTTTTTGTCACTATATGCGATAAAAGTGCGTACTTTAAATTTATTTACATACTGATTATACTAAATAGCATGCTAGTGAGTAAATACATTCTCATGACAACACTTAGCATAACCAATTAAAATTTATTATAAGGAGCGAATATAAATGAAGTTACAATTAGCATTAGATCTTGTGGATATTCCAGGAGCCATTGCATTAGTAAAAGAGGTAGAAGAGTATATTGATGTAGTAGAAATTGGTACACCCGTGGTGATCAATGAAGGCCTAAAAGCAGTGAAAGAAGTAAAAGCAGCATTCCCTGACTTAACCGTATTAGCGGACTTAAAAATTATGGATGCAGCTGGATATGAAGTAAGCCAAGCATCTGCTGCGGGTGCTGACATCATTACGATTCTTGGAACGGCAGAAGACGAGTCCATCAAAGGCGCAGTAGAAGAAGCCAGAAAACAAGGGAAACAAATCCTTGTTGATATGATTGCGGTGAAAGACGTAGCTGCCCGTGCGAAAGAATTGGATGAACTTGGTGCCGATTATATCTGTGTACACACAGGTTATGATCTACAAGCTGTCGGAAAAAATTCCTTTGAAGATCTACACACGATCAAAAGCGTTGTGAAAAATGCCAAAACGGCCATTGCCGGTGGAATCAAATTAGAAACACTACCGGAAGTTATTAAAGAACAGCCTGACCTCATCATTGTAGGTGGCGGGATTACAAGCAAAGAAGATAAACGAGCGACTGCACGTGAAATGCAGGAATTAATTCACCAAGGGTAATGAAACGATGAAGTCTACTCAATATTTAGCCAAAGTCGTTGAAGAATTAAGACAAACAGTGCACTTAATCTCTGATGAAGAGGCAGAGAAATTAGTAAACCTGATTCTAGAATCCAAGAAAATCTTTGTGGCTGGTGCTGGCAGATCTGGATTGATGGGGAAATCTTTTGTGATGCGAATGATGCACATGGGGATTGATGCCTATGTCGTTGGGGAAACAGTAACAGCCAACTTAGAAAAGGATGATCTATTAATCATTGGATCAGGCTCAGGAGAAACCAAAACGTTAGTGGCCATTGCTGAAAAAGCAAAGAGCTTGGGAGGTACCGTCGCAGCAATAACCATTTCTCCTGATTCAACCATTGGAGAATTAGCTGATCTGACCGTTACATTACCAGGAGTAACGAAAGACCAGTCCGAAGGTGATTACAAAACGATCCAACCAATGGGCTCTCTATTTGAGCAAACGATGTTGTTATTTTATGATGCCATCATTCTGCGCTTCATGGAGAAAAAGGGATTGGATTCTACTAAAATGTATGGGAAACATGCAAATCTCGAATAGAGTAAAAATACAGAAAAAGCCACATTTCAGGATGTGGCTTTTTCTGTATACTCCCATTTTGTTATGTAAAGAATTGCACTCCAACCGAGGCTTCATACTCTCTCCTATATTTACATAAAAAAGCCGACTGAACATTCCCATGCAGTCGGCTTCGTGGTGTTATTGTTGCTCTAATTGTGTTCTTGTGTCTGAATAGTCTACAGCATGTGCTTCGGCAACGGCTTGGTATGTTACATATCCGTTCAATGTGTTGATACCTTTTAATAGCGCTTCGTTGTCCAGGCTTGCTTGTTTGTAACCTTTGTTTGCGATTTGAACCGCGTAAGGTACGGTTACGTTTGTCAGTGCGATGGTAGACGTACGTGGTACGGCACCAGGCATGTTGGCAACGGCATAGTGTACAACGCCATGCTTCACATAAGTTGGATCGTCATGAGTCGTGATGCGGTCCGTTGTTTCGAAGATTCCACCTTGGTCGATGGCGATATCGACGACAACAGATCCAGGTGTCATCGCTTTGATCATATCTTCTGTTACCAATTTAGGTGCTTTCGCTCCCGGAATCAGAACAGCTCCGATGACAAGATCCGCTTCTCTAACAGCTTGTTCGATATTCAGCGGGTTGGACATAAGCGTCGTTACGTCACTACCGAAGATATCATCAAGCTGACGAAGGCGATCCGGGTTAAGATCAAGGATTGTTACGTTGGCACCAAGTCCGACAGCCATTTTCGCTGCGTTCGTACCGGCAACTCCTCCACCGATGATCGTTACTTTACTGCGGCGAACCCCTGGTACACCTGATAGTAATACACCTTTACCACCGTGGATTTTCTCTAAGAACTGAGCACCGATTTGAGTCGCCATACGTCCTGCTACTTCACTCATCGGAGTCAATAATGGAAGGGCACGATTCAGTTCAACCGTTTCGTACGCGATTCCGATCACTTTATTATCGATTAACGCTTTCGTTAATTCAGGTTCTGGAGCAAGATGTAAATATGTAAATAAGATAAGTCCCTCACGGAAATAAGAGTACTCACTTGGAAGTGGCTCTTTTACCTTCATGACCATGTCCATGGACCATGCTTCCGCTGCAGAATCGACGATGTGTCCACCTGCTGCTACGTAATCTTCGTCTGTGAATCCTGAGCCTAATCCAGCTCCTGATTCGATGTAAACCTCATGTCCAAAAAGAACCAGATTCACAACACCTGCGGGAGTCATAGCCACCCGATTTTCATTATTTTTAATTTCCGTTGGTACACCAATACGCATACTAAGCCAGCCTCCTAAATGCACTATTGCTCCTTGGAGCATTCACTTCCTAAATATAACACTATTCATATATAATAGCGAAGGGCAATTACTCACCCTGTAAGCACTTACATTCTAACAAATAAATAAGGAAATATCTCTATTTTTCTTTAAAAAATTTAATGATTATTTCTTCGCTTTTTTCCAAAAATTCTTTAAAATAGAAACCATGCATCTTAGTATACCCAAAGGAGACTTTTTCATGAAACAACCCATGATCGAAAGACTCGGACTTGAAAAGGTCCCTGCTGAATTAAAATCAACCACATGGATCGAATACTTCATCATACAACTCGCCTTCTCAGTGAACGCAGGAAACTTCCTCATCCCGGCACTGGCCGTCCTTGAAGGCGGACTATCCTTTCAGGCAGCGTTCCTTGCCACCGTACTCGGAGCAAGCGTCGCCTTCCTATTCGTATCATTCTTATCTCTACCGGGCTCCCGCTACGGCCTGCCAGCTCAATACGTCCTGCGGTCCATCATCGGAACCCGGCTGTCGATGCTCATCGCATCCCCCATCCGGTCCCTGACGTCCCTCTACTGGTTCAGCGTCCAAACCATCGGAGGAACCTTTGTCATCATCTCCATGGTGGAAAAAGTAACACCGTACACCATACCATTCATACCGGTCGCCATCGGACTCGCCATCATCATGACCCTTCTAGCCCTCATCGGCTTTGAAGCCGTCAAAAAAGCGACCAAACTATTCATCCCGATCCTCGTGATCGGCCAGGGAATCATCCTGTACCTATTCCTAACGAAAGGAGCCGATTCCCTCACAACACTAAACCAAGGCCAGGAACCCTTCTCCATCGGAACGTTCCTATTCTACTCAAGCCTAGTCTTCGTCCAATACATCTCAGGCGTCAGCGCATCCTCCGACATCACTCGCTACAGCAAAAGCGACCGCCATGGATTCTGGGGCTTATATGGAGGAAACGTCGTCGGATTCATGATGACCGCACTGCTTGGAGGATTGAGTGCCAGCTTGTTCAAGGATTTGAATCCATTTGTTGCAGCAAGTCAACTGACCGACTCCAGTCTGCTTCTATTGGTGATCACGGCTTGTGCAATGGTATCGATGATTTCTATTAATCTAAGTAATGCGTATACAGGAGGATACAGTTTGCTTAACGCACTACCGTCCCTATCACGGATTCAAAGTGCACTGTTGTTCAGTGTAGCCGGAATTATTTTAAGTTCGTTTCCGCAGCTGGTTTATAATGCGCAGGAGTATATTTCTTATCTTGGAATCCTGATAATTCCGATATCGGCGATTGTGGTGGCTGATTATTTGGTTATTAGGAAAGGGAGGATTTCGGAGAGTGCGTTGGTTCAGCTTGCGAGTGGGGAGGCTAATTTTAATCGTGAGGCGTTGTACGTTTTAATGATTGGGATGGTGATTTATTTGGTGATTCCTGATTCGTTTTCGCCGGGGTTTAGTTGTTTTTTTATAACGTCTACTCTTTATACCTTAAATAAAAAATTAGGGAGATTAGAAAAAGGAAATCCTATTCAAAAACTCGGTTAAAGCAAGAGAGTGAATCTGTTGGCCAGATTCACTCTCTAATTGTAAAAAGTTCTATCATATTTTTAGAATACTTTAGTATTAGCCTTCGACTTATTAGAATCTAGAAACAAAAAATGTGATTACACGTTATTCATTTGACTCGTTATCCCATTTTATAAGTCTAAGAAGTAATTGCTCTAGTATCTTTCGAAATATTTATATTAATTCATATACATTAGGTAAATCAAATTTTATTTCATATGGTGAATAGTAGTAAAGATTTTTAGAAGACAACTTTTTTTCAATATTGTTTTTCACCCCAATCATTACACCATCATCTAGCTTAATATACATATTTCCATTTTCCTCTATAAAATTCGCATAATTTTCTCCATGATGTAAATTAAATGCTGCTTTTACAGGTTTAAGAAAGTGAGTTTGCTCTGAAAGAGTATATCTAGTTAACTTCCCATTCACTAAATATGTTAAAAGTTCTAATCCAAGTGGTCTATTTAAGTGCTCATGTTTCATTTGGTTTTGATAATTCCTCATACATTTATAACATGAAGATTCACAATTGTTTGGACAATGTTTAAGCACGTTAAAAGTTTCTTCAATTATCTCCTTAATATACTCTCCTGCTACAAAGGAATAACCTGCACCCCCAGATAATGTATCAAAAATATATAAATCCACATAGCTATCACCTTGTTCATTATGAACAATTCTGTATCCTGCTGTTAATTCTTGAGCATCAATGTCCAATATTCGACTTGCCGCTAGCACTATACCCTCCCCAAGGGTTAGTAGTGCATCATGTAACCATTGCTTACTAGCATTAAAATCAATTTTTCGATCTATATTTAGCCGGATTAAAAATAAATCTGAAGTGAATCTATTACCAAGATAAATTTGATGTAAACTTCCAGAACATTTGGTTTCAACCATACCTTGACGCTGAAAAGGCTTAAAGTGACCTTTAGATAGATCTTGATTTTCAATTACTGGTTTAATAAAGCCACAATCTTCACACATTAAGAATCCACTTTCTCCGTCAATCCCTCTATTTATTATAATAAGATCCTCATTCTCTCTATGCTCAAATTGAATAAAAGCTAGTTTATTTAAATTTTTAAAATCTATTTCTTCAGTTTCATTTGGTACAGGTAATTGAGGAGTACTTGCAAAACTATACTCTTGTGTTAAATCTCCCTTATTTACTTCTCTCCCTCTTTCTGGTGAAAAACCAGTTGGGCGAATGTAAGGCATTGATTTAAGGTCTTCTTCACAATTAGGGCATTTTTCAAGTTGCTCACTAGATATTCTAGTATAATTACATTTTACACAAAGAGCTACATATTCCCCATGTAAATTCAAATCTCGGGCAGGAGCATCTGGGTTTTTAGAAAAAGGATTATAAATACCACCTACACGATACGTTTTTTTATTTATAACAATTTGTCTACCAGGTGCATATTCGCCTAATGCTCTATTTAATTCTAGCTGAGGTCTTTGTTCGATTATTACTTTATTTCGTTTGTCACGCCCTTGAATATATAGACTTGATAAGTCTTTTGGAAAAGCATATGTAGGTAAGAATCCGTGATTAAACAAAAAATTCAGTAATAATTCATCGGGATGTTGCTCACTGAATTGGTCTTCCTCATCTATTAATTCTTCATATGAATTTAACTCTTCTGCAATTTTACAGTAAACATCATATAAATCTTGTGATAAATTATCTGCTGATTCTTTAATGAGCTTCCACTTTTCATCTTCATTAGTTATAGCTTCTTCTGGGATGATACTAAAAATTTCAGGGTACTGTTTAAACTTTATTTTTACTAGCTTTATTAACCATTCCTCAAAACTATCTAGATTAAAAGGTGAAAGGCTTTTAAAGAAATCATTTGTAGTACCTAACGTCTCTGAAATATTACTTATTTTACGTTCCCCGTCACTTGAATGGAAATGGAAATAAGTTTGGATTAAAATAGCATTTAGATGACGCCTAATAATTTTTTTATTATTAATATATATTAATGCTTCCCTTGTATTGCCGCTAATAATCTGCTGTGGATTATTGAAATAATAATGGTCATGTGGACCATCCTGGGCATAGGTTATGACAGTTGATAATGATGAACCTCGCCGACCGGCACGTCCAGCTCTTTGCTGGTAATTTTCACGTTGTGGAGGTATATTCCGCATTCCTACAGCAGTTAAAGATCCGATATCAATCCCCACCTCCATAGTGGTAGTACAGCTTAGGATATCTACAATACCTAAGCTCTCGTCTAATACAATATCTTGGAATGACATCTCATATTGTTCGGTAGTAGCCAGTGCTATACTTGGGTCTTTTTGTGATAACTGTGCAGTATGCTCTTCTACAGTAACATTTGTAATCTTTTTACCTATTAAAACTTCTGTGATGGGCGTCCGCCAGTAGCCTTTTTCAGCTTTTAACATATCGCTATTAGGTGGCAACTCTACAATCGTTTTAGCATTACAACTTGGGCATAAATTATGTGGCACAACTGCATGAATTTGCTTACATGAAGTACATTTATACCATGTTAAGTTAATTCCATCCCTAATTTTCAACTTATCTAAATCTAAATAATATTTATCTAATTGACTTCGACAAAGCTGATCAAATAATTGTTGAATCAATGTTTCTGTGTGTTTTTCACCTACATATCCATTTATAATTGATTTAAGTTGTTTTGAAATAGTATGGCTTTTCTTTCCCCATTCTGAATCATCTCGATAAACACCAAGTAATTCACGTCTATCATATACGTCTAAACTTATATCGATAGCGACATTATCTAGTAATTCTTTAATAAAAAGTATAGCTATCTTTTCTAAATCTTCTTTTGTAATCCATTCTTGGATTTGATTATCACGATAAAGACGTCTCATATTTGCTGGAATTACAACACCAGTGGTTGTGTCATAAATTGAATATCCTGGAGAAGCAATTATTTCTAACATACGCAATTTAAATTCTTCTCGAATGGATATGGAGATTTCATCAAACTCAACGTTAGATAACTCCTGTTCATAAAATTCTTTTACGTAGCTTTTAACGTCTTTAATCAAATCTTTTCTCTGAAGTTGTGAAAATAAAAGTAAATCATTTTCATGAATATAATGTAAAACAGTTGGGTACAATTCTCTTCCGATGGTTGCACGAATTCCATGGCTTTCAAGTTCATATGCGGCTTTTAAAATCAGTTGACGAATTGCATCCTTTTCTACCTCACTTGGAATATCTCGTGCTAAACGTGCAGCTTTTTGGCGCCCATCTGAAAAAATAAGAACCTTTCGCCCTTCGTTTACATTCTCTTCCTTTCCCTCTACGGGTGGCTGAATAATAAATTGTTCACGTATTAGATTGGCAAATGGTTGTTCCCCTTTAATACGCAAATCTCTTATATTATACTTTGCACTTTTTAAGCAACATGGACATTTTTCAAAGGAGTAAGCATTAGAGAAATACCTGTTATGTCTACGTTTTGATATCTTTTCTACAGATTCATATACTTGAATATAGCCTTCCATAGAAGCTGGAGGAACATTATTAATATATCCAGTCTCTATATGTATCCATAATGGAGAAATTCTATTTTTTTCTAGTGCATTTTCATGAGGTTGTTCTACTAATAAATGAATCTCTTTTAGTTTTTCCCCAACAATTCCGTGCCCACTTTCATTCCAAAGATAAGTTGGGTATTGTACATTCTCTTGGATATATCCTTTTATAAAGGCAGACCCACAATAACGATGTGTCAATACTTCATAAACACGACTACCACAATCGCATGTTAATCTATAATCGTCGAAAATTTTTCCGCCTAGCTCTTTGTCTATATCGCTAGTACACTTTGGATTTATACATGTAAAGATGCCTGATAAGCCTCTAAAAAAAACATGTACACGCGCAGGAAGTAAGACACGGCCATTTTTTTGAGCAGAATTTGCTAATAATAAGAGATTGCTAATTGCTTTCTCTCCAATATTCGAATCGATATCTGGACAAATAAGTGCTACCATCTCCTTTAATGAAGTTGCCTGTCCACTAATTTGATTTATCACTTTATCTAACGGTCCAAATTCATTTAATTGATCAAATAAATATTCGGCAAATTTTTTATGTTCTATAGGTGGGTTTGGCCACATCATGGAATCAAAAAACTTTTGCATACCTTGGATATTTCCTTCATAATTCGTTTTGCAGTTAATAAATAAATTACTGTCCATACTAGCTAAGGTCAGCATTTCCTCCAATGTTGCATTTTTAGCTTGAATTCGCATTTCTTTTGTTCCTTTGATTAGCTCATATTTCCTCCTTTTAGGCTTTCCAGTTAATTGTTCTGCAAATTTAATTGGACCTTCTTTTTGATCTTCTTTTCCTAAGCTTGCAGATGTTAATATACATTTCATTCGATCTCGCTCTATGCCTAATCTTGATTGTAAACGGCGTATCAATAAAGCTACTTCAGCGCCACCAGTGCCCCGATACATATGTGCTTCATCTAAAATTAAAATAAATTGATTTTCGTCATTTTCATCTAGCCATTCTTTTGTTTCCTCCCATATAAAGCTTTCAATTGGACGCATAAGCATATACTCCAACATTGAGTAGTTTGTAACAAGGATATCTGGAGGAGTATCTTGCATTTCATGTCTAGTAAATAATTCTGCATCAGAAGGTTGACCATGGTAGCGATCTCTATTATTTTTTTTAGAGTTTTTAAACGCTTTTAAATCTTTTGCTGGCCACTTTCCCCGTTCTCTCATTAACTTAACTTTATCAGGCATAGTTTCTTCTAATTTAATATAATAATCTAAAATATCATTTAATTGATATCGATCTTTACTCGCAGAATGCGCACCTGCATAGGGAGTTCTAGAAGTATACATGCCGAATTGAATACTTCTATCAGCGGCATTATGAAATATTTTCTTAACACGTTCATCACCAAATAAACGACGTAATCTTGTCATTTGATCACTGACTAGTGCATTCATTGGATAAAGAATTAATGCTCTGACTGCACGTTTTTTGAAACCTTTCTTTCTCTCACTGGCTTCTTTATATAAGGTGTTTAAAACTGGATGTAAAAAAGTTTCAGTTTTTCCGGAACCAGTTCCAGTCGAAACTATTAAATCATTATTGTGTGTTATAAAAGACTCCATTGCTTTTTGTTGATGAAGGTATGGCCGAGGAAAAACACCAACTGATGGATTTAAAGATGCTAATTCTGTCATTAGATTTTTTGCAGTCGCAGGGATATCCATATTCATGTATAAGTCTCCTGGCTGATATACAGGAGTTGATTCTATAAAAGGGTCTGTCGAAATTACGCCTGACTTATAAAGTAGCTCTGTCCGTTTCCTTTGTAGAGACGGTTCACTGATTGGATATTGTGTCTCAATATATTCAGCTAGTTTCCGGTGTAAACGTTCTGTTACAAAGCTAATTGTATATTCCATCTACTTTTATTCTCCTTCTTCTCTTAACTTGTAATATTTTAAAATAGAACGCACATTTTCCTTTTGATCATAGGTAGTTATATATTTTTTGGCCCATTTATATTCATTTGGCATAGAAAATAATCTCATTAATATATTTTCTTCTCTAGGGAGAGATGAATTTAATTTTATTTCGATATAGCCGTTCTCTCTTTCACAAATACGGAAAGAAGAATGTATATTCCTACGTGACCGAAGTGCTTGTCTAAGACGAAGATACATATTATTTGGAATCTGAGTCAAATACCATTCCCCATTTTTCCATTGTGCAAGATACTTCTCCGGCTTTATTTTCCCTCCAATTATTCGATCATAAAAAAGTATATAGAAATCATCTTCACGCATATTTCTAATACTTGCAGTTTTGTAAGAACCTTTCTTAGAAAAAACTAGCATTTGGTTAGGTTCAATATCATGATTATTAGTTAACTTCTTTTTATAAAAATTAAAAACTTCATCAAGTTGAGGACGATAGATATATTCGCTATACATAAGTGAATAAGAAAGTTGTCGCGTTTGATGGCCAATACCTAGCCATTTATCATTCCCCATATCTTCCAATGAGCTCACTACCACAGATTGGCCATTTGGTAGCTGAATTGACCTTACAGGAGGTAAAGTGTAATAACCGTTGCCTAAGTGAAATATTTCGCCTTGTTCGGAAAGGAAGTGAATAAATTGTGTACTAGTAGACTCTTTTTCAGAATTAAAAAAAGAAATAAATTCAATAGATTCCTTTTCAAAAAGTCTTCCAAGCAAAGGAATTATTCTATTATGATGTACTCTGTTTGTTTGAAATTCCTCACATAATCCACTTATTAAATGTTTAACATAGTAACTATATTGAATAAGGGTACGTCTCACGGATAACATATCATCCATCAATTTACTTTTACTTCCATTTTGGTATTTTTTAAAGCGCCTCCAAATATTCTATAACTCCATTCAAAAAGCTCATTTTTTGAAGTTAATGTGTTTAACTGATTCAGCCACTCAACAATTTGATAAGGAACTTCCGAATCCTTGCCTTTATAGTCTTCAATCCATTCTCTAAATTCTCTACGAATAGAAAGAGTATTTTGGTTAGTAACGTTTTGTTCAAGATACTCTAACTTTATCTGCCCTGACTGAAGAGCCTTAAAGTTGGTTTTATTCACAAAACAAGATACATAGTCTTTAGAATTGATAAGAGGTGCATATGGCATATTTTTTATAAAGGGTAAGCCTTCCTCTAAGGAATCAATTGAAATAATTGTTAAATTTGGGAGGAAAGGGTCATCGATCCATTTATTTTGTTTAAAGAGTGCAGGTAAACTATATAATGCTCCAGTAGAGTGTGGATTATGAATAATAAGTGATTTAACTATATCTTCCATTGTAAAATTTGAATACTGTTGAATCATCTCATTAAGAGTAAAAGTCTCAATTTCTGGAATCACCGTTAACATTTGCTCGCAAGCAATAGTTAGCGAAATACATTTTGCTAAATCAAAGCTATTTTCTCCAATTATAATAATCGGTTCCCCCAAAATAACAGCACTTGTAGCTGTCGCTGCTAGGGTACCATTTTTATCATTCCCTCTAAAACGGGAGAGATTTTCATTTAAGAGATTACTAAACTCACTATGATCAGAAAGTGTTATCCCCGAGATTGATTGAAAGTTAGCAAATCCTCGATTAGTGATATTATTAATAGGGGAATCAATTGTAGCTGGTAATTTTAATTGGGTAAGTTTCTCTGCATAAATACTAGTAAAATCATCCTGTAAATCCACAATTTTTTGTTCCATTGTTTCCTTTAAATCCGTATACTGTTTTTCAATTCTTTGTAACTCTTGTGATTTTTTATTATAATTCCTTTTTAAATTTTCTAATTTTTGTGTTTCTATATTTTTTTCTCTCAAAAGATCTTTATTATTTTTTAGAAATTCTTGATATTCTAATTCAAATAACTCTTTAACTCGTTTCTCAATAGCTTCTTTTGTCACCTCTAAATCCAGAACTAACTCTTCGAATAACGCGACCTCCACATTCGTTAAGGTGTGACTTTCCATTATTCGTATCGCATGTTGAATTCGATCTTGTAAGTGAGGAACTTGGGATTTATCAGAATCGTACCATAATTTTAATCTTGCAATCATTTTTCTTGATAATTCAGCTAGTTCAGTATTTTCTTTTAGTTCTTTTAGTGCATAACTTATTACACGTTGTTCATTTGCAACATCAATCCATCCGATTAAATTTTCTTTATCCATTTGATTTATACAAAAAAGGCGCATTTGATTTTCAAAGGTTTCAATTATTGGAATGAAATCAACTTGTTGCTTATAATATGGGACAAATTCTGATTCTTTACTCACATAAAGGCCGTTCTTGATTTCCATTTTAATGGGTCCTATTATGTAATCATCTGCTGTTCTAAAAATTACGAATTCAGATAAATTATAAGAAAAATCGAAGCCTTGCCTTAAAATTCTGCCTATACCACACTTATCATTTTCAATTGTTTCATCAAGATCTATTACTTCAAAAAGTGTAAGTTCTTCTATTTCTCTACCTAATGTATATTTACATGAATTGAATTTAGATTCATCAAAAGTTGAAGATTCAATAACTTCATAGAATTGATAGTCTTGATCTTTAGGTATCTGAAAATAAGTTGGGACAAAAACTTTTCCTGTATTTGCAAAAATAGAATGAATATCATCTTCGGTAAAAGGATGTATATTTCCATTTTCATAAATGGCACAAGGGCGCGCACCAGCTGCTTCGAAAGTATTCCCATCCCTTTGTATATTTTTTTTGTAAAATTTAAGTAAAGCAATCATTTTACTGTTTCGACTCCTTTATTATTTGGCCTACGGGACTAGGCATATGTAAACCAAATCGACGAATAAAGTATAAAAGTTTCTCTTTATAGATAAAGTTACTATTTAGCACTATGAGTTTAAGCATTTGCAATTCATTTAATGTACAAAGAATCCTTGGGTAAAGATGGTACTTTTCATAAAACAACCAAATATCATCAACAGAAATTTTATTCGAGTTTACTAAGGGCTTTTTTATATCAACACTCCACAGTGTGGGAATGTCTATACGAATGGGTGCACTAAAATAATGTTCTCCTCCGTGCTTCAATTCATAATTAATATCAAATTCTGTATTAACAACCAAGGATAAATCTGTCTCAACTTTTATCTTTTCTGTGTTCAATTTACTAATTTCGAATAGTACTTCCGTATTGTCAATGAAAACGTTTCCTCTAAAATTAGAGTAATGCTCTAGATTTCTCTTGTAACGAAGAGTAAGTATTTCGGTAATCTCTTGATCAACATATAGCAAATAATCCCCAAGTTCTGAAAGATTTAAATCTACGATACTATTTGGGGGAACCTTTAATATTTTTCTCTGTTGATTTGGACTAATTAAAATAAGTCTTTGCTCTACACGTCTTGAGCCTATATTCGTGACTAACCATGAACTCTTACTACTACTTATTTCAATAGTCGTACCCATTTTTTTAAAACAAGCTGGCTTAATTAAATCTAAATAACACGTAGAACTTAGGAGTGTATATCCAATGATTCTCGCAAACCAATTCTTCAAGTCATCAGAAAACTCTACTGGAGCCATTAATTCATAAATAAAAAAATTATTTTGTCTACAGAAGTTAATAACCTCTAAGTCTGAGTGAATTGATACAAGAGGACCAGCTGAGACCACAAAAAACCTTCCTGAAAGTGTTAATCTACGATATGGGACACTAATAAACTGATCCCGTACTTTCTTAAAAATAATTGGACCCTCTTTCAGCGGTTCAAAACTCCCACTAATTCGTAGCCCAAGTATTTGCTCATATTTTGGTTTTTCACAATAAAAATCATATCTATTTAACAACGGCGCTGCAAAGGAACAATGTTTTCGCGCTGGTAACATGAGTACAGTGTTTAATTTAAAGGCTGTAAGCTGTTCACAATAATACGTAAAATACATATTATTCTGTTGCATTTTAATTGCTTCTGACTGTTGTATTAGTGGAAAGACCAATTCAAATTGGTAATCATTATTTTGTTTTTTTAATTCAAGTCTAACGCATTGCTGTGCAACAATTTCTTGCTCTTGTAAAGAATAATCTCCTAGGTTCTGAGAATATAATTCACAAGTATCTTTCACTTCTTTTGGGACATGTTTACCATGTCTGAAATGTGGTTTGTTTTTTGTACCTGGATAAAAATGAAGTTCGCTATTACAAAAAGAACAAAAATACTTTCTACCTTTAACCGCATCAACTGCCTTGATAAGCTGATAATCGGCAGTATAGGCTCTATCCATGTATTCACCTCTTGAATAAATTCGCTTAACTATATGTCTAAATTGAGTTCGGATATAAAAACTCTAAATTAATATCCAAATAATAAACACTTACACTATCTTCCCTACCTTTAAGTAATTTACCTGTGGCATAAAACAGTTTTCGATAATTCAGTGGTAGTAGATAGTTTCGGTAAAAGGCCAGTCCCCCCGTATGCATATATATAAACGGATTGGTGACCTGGCATTTTAAAAGTTAGAGTATCTTTCATATGATTTATTACAGCTATTATTATACTCATTGTATATTTTCGTAACTAACATTTCTACAAATTTTTACATTTTACTGGTTATAGTAAACAATAGTCAACTGGTTTTACCTAGCCTACAATTTTTTTCTACCCAACTCGCTAAATCACTCTTTTATTAAACTTCTCCGTACTTGCGAAAATTGGTGTCTGACGCCCAGTACATTAATACTTCAACGCACCGAGGATCGACCCCAATATTTCCGACATCTCCCGCTACAGCAAAAGCGACCGCCACGGATTCTGGGTCTTATACGGAGGAAACGTCGTCGGATTCATGATGACCGCATTGCTTGGAGGATTGGGTGCCAACTTGTTCAAGGATTTGAATCCATTCGTGGCAACTAGTCAACTGACCAACTCAAGTTTGCTTCTATTGGTAATCACGGCTTGTGCAATGGTATCGATGATTTCGATTAATCTTAGTAATGCGTATACAGGCGGATACAGTTCGCTTAACGCACTTCCTTCCCTATTGCCATCAAAGTGCACTGCTATTCAGTATTGCCGGAATCATTTTAAGTTCGTTTCCGCAGCTGGTTTATAATGCTCAAGAGTATATTTCGTATCTGGGGATCCTGATCATTCCGATATCGGCAATTGTGGTGGCTGATTATTTGGTTATTGGGAGAGGGAGGATTTCTGAGAGGGCGCTTGTAAGGCTTGCGAGTGGGGAGTCGAATTTTAATCGTGAGGCGTTGTATGTTTTAGTGATTAAGATAGTGATTTATTTAGTGATTCCGCCTTCTTTTTCGCCGAGGTTTAGTTGTTTTATTGTTACTTGTGTTATTTACGTTTTGAGTAAGTTGCGAGGTAGGTTGGAAAGACAGAAGCCTATTGAGAAGCTTGGTTAAGGTGAAAAAGTGAACCTGAATAGTAGATTCACTCTTCACTTATTAGAAAAATTAAAGGCTTTTTCTAAATTTATATTTTATTTAAAATTAGTTTATCCACTCGACATCAGTGACAGTAGGTGGCAGAACAAACAGGTGTAGTAGTGTTTACCGACCCTACAACTTCTTTAATTTATGGATCATCTCCTTCGCTTCGTTAATTGAGCAACCACTATTTGTAAGTCTATCTGCATTAATTTATTATTATAGGAAGAGAGAATTTAGGAGGTTTATAGAGATGTTGATTCCCGACGCTCCATACATATCAAGAGTTCAAATCCAAAATTTCAGGAATTTTAAATCGGTAGATGTAAAATTAACTCACAAACAAATAATAATTGGTGAAAACAACGTTGGTAAAACAAATTTTCTAAGAACCATACAGCTTATCCTTGACCCAAAATTATCGGATGAGGACCGATTTTTAAATGAAAATGATTTTTTCGAAGAGCTTGAATCTCCTATGGAACAAGGAGAGGAAGTGAAAATATCAATCGATATAAGAGGCTTCGAACACAATAAAACGTTATTGGCAATATTAAGTGACGCTACCATAAAGACTGTTCCTGCAACATTGAGGCTCACCTATCACTACTATGCTACAAAAAAGATTGATGGTTCCTATGAATATCAATTTAAAATTTATCAAGGCGAAAAAGAAGATGTCCCATTTAATCATTTACACAGGAAGTATTTAAACATAAAAGTTATACCTGCAATAAGAGATGTAGAGAGTGAATTGAAAAACACACGGAAATCTCCTATCAATCAACTTCTGAACCATTACGATATTAGAAAAGAAGAATTAAAAGACATTGCAGATAGATTAAAAGAAACCAGTGACGAAGTACTTTCTATTGATGAATTAGTTCATCTTACTTCTAGTATTAATAATAGATTTTCTACTATAATTGGTCAGCATGCAGATTCATCCATATCGTTAGAGACCATTGATTTAGACCCAAATCGCATTCTTAACACACTTAAGTTAATGGTTGGGCAAGGACAGCGACCTGTAAGTGATACAAGCCTTGGACTTAATAACATACTTTATATTTCGTTAATATTAATATCATTGGAAGATAAAACCATTTCCCCAATACTCAAAGAAGAGACTTACTTGAGGCTGCTTGAAGAGGAGGGATGTGAAATAGTAAAAGATTGCTATGAACAGAATGATAATAAAAATTATATTTTAAAAGACGAGATAACTCCTGGATCCTTATCTACTCTTTATTCCTTTATGGATACAAATATTGGACAAAATAATGGCTTTACTATTTTAGCTATTGAAGAACCTGAAGCACACTTACATCCTGCACTTCAGCGTCTAATTTTTAAAGATGTGATGAAGCAAAATACATCTATATTGATGACTACACATTCACCCCATATTACATCAGTTGCACCCGTAAATTCTATAGTTCATCTTCGTACAATGAGTTACGGAACTAAGGTAAAGACAACTGCTTCTTTGAATCTAAGTGATAGAGATTGCAAAGATTTAGAAAGATATGTTGATGTAAAAAAAGGAGAAATCTATTTTGGTAAAGGTGTTATTCTGGTTGAAGGAATTGCAGAAGAATATTTAATTCCAAGCTTTGCAGAATCCCTTCATATGCCTTTAGATAAGAAGGGCATTATATGTTGTAATATAAACTCGACAAATTTTAAACCATATGTTCAATTCCTTGATGCTTTAGGCATCCCCTATGTAGCCATAACAGACGGAGATTATTATCACAGAATAAACAAAAATAAAAATGTATTAAAGGTTTTTGGTGACATGTATGAAAATCACCATAGTTCTATTGGGTATGATGGGTTGGATAGAATAAAGAAGCTATTAATTGATACAGAAAAGATTGAAGAAAAAGATTATCCTACCACTTTTAGGAAACAAGATAAATTATGTTCAAGTTATGGTTTTTTCATTGGTGAATATACATTTGAAATTGATATGATGGAAACAGCTTTTAATAACAATTTCATCAATGTTTTTGCCGATGTCTTTAATGACTTGACTTTTGGGGGACCAAAACAGAAACAAAATTTCAAGAGTTCTCTAGATGCTAAGGACTACGTGAGTTGTTTAAACAAAATAGAAAGCAAGCATTCCCGAATCGGAAAGGGACGCTTTGCACAAGGTCTTTCTTCTGAGTGTATAAACGAATGTGTACCTCCTTATATCGAAGAAGCCATAAAAACAATCTTTGCAAAAATGGATGATTTATAATGGACATTTATTCATTAAAATTAGAACAAATAAAGAATGACCCGGACCAGTATGCTGCATTCAAAGCAAACATGAGCACAGTTGTTAAAGCAGGACCAGGTAGTGGTAAAACGACTGTTCTTTCGCTAAAAATAATGCAGTTATTAAGAGAAAAAATAAAAAAGCCGAGGGGACTAGCTTGTATCACATATAGTAATGAGGCAGCCAGAGAATTTACAAGTAGATTAAAAGCTTTTGGCTATCAAAAAAGGCAGAATGTTGTTTTGGATACAGTGCATTCTTTTTGTATATCAGAAGTCATTGTTCCATTTGCTCACCTATATGACACTTCTATCTCCTTGCCATTGAATATAATTGCAAGAAGCGACAAAACAAGACTTTTTAATGAAATACTTGCAGAACGTGGAATCAATAACAAAGCTCTAAAAATTGATGCAATGGATAAGGAAAGGAACCAACAAATTGGTGAAGATAGTTCTATCCAAACGAAACCAAATCAACTAGCAAGAGAAGTTGCAATTGTTTTTGAAAATCGCCTTCAGGTAAGACAACAGGTTGATTTTGTAGAGATTATTAAATGTGCGACAAGACTAATTAAAGAACAAGAATATGTCAGACAATGCCTCGAGGCAAAATTCCCTTGGATTCTAATTGATGAATATCAAGATTTAGGAAAGCCCCTTCATGAAATGATATTGTCTTTGTTCAATAATACAAATATTAAAATCTTTGCAGTTGGAGACCCAGATCAAAGTATTTATGGGTTTCAAGGTGCCATTCCCGATTATATGTTGGAACTGTATGATAATCCAAATTTCATGTCTATTGACTTAAAAACCAACTATAGAAGCAATCAAGAAATAATAAATGCTGCTTCAATAGCTTTAAATTTAGATGATAGAGAATACAAAGCTGGGACAAGATTACATGAGAAAGCAGATTTCCATTTTGTTACTTGTGAAGCTGAAATGGATGAACAATTTCAACATGTTGTCCACAATATAATTCCTGATTGTTTATTAAAAGGGATTCCCTTAGAGGAAATTTGTGTACTTGTCGGTAACGGCGACAATGTAAAAGCCTTAAGCGTGGTAATGTCCAAAGCACAGATACCTCATTATTTAGCAAAAAATGAATTTTTAAAAAGTAATATTATTTTGTGGTTAAAGGACTGTGCTTCCTGGATTATGGATAACACCTCTATTTCATTTACTGACCTTTCTGTATATTGGATAAATCTTTTGGTTAACCACAAGGGAGACATGTCAGAAAAGGATAAACTACATGAAAGAAAACAATTCTTATCTCTTTTACACCAAAGCAGAGAATGTCAGCATAATCTTTCTTACTGGTATTCTTTCTTATTAAATAAACTTAACCTAGACCAAGTTATTATTAGTGCTAAGAATAATGAATCTGAAATAGAAAAAATTAATTCTTTCCAATATCATTTAAAAAATGGGGATTTAAAAGATTATGATTTACTTTCTTTTTCAAGAATTGGTAAACCAGAAAACCAAGTAACTATATCTACTAGACACAGTTCAAAAGGACTTGAATTTGAGGTCGTAATTATGTTGGGCATGGAGGAGGGGGTCTTCCCCTACTACTCCACTATCAACAACCCAAAAGAGTTAAACGAGCAACGAAGAATATTTTTTGTGTGTCTCACAAGAGCAAAACGAGTTTGCTATTTGTTACGGTCCAAACAAATAACATCACGAACAAAATATGGCTTAAGAACTCATCATAAAAACCCATCGATGTTCTGGAAAGAACTGTTTTTATACCAACAAAAAAAGAATACTGTTTAAAACCTTTAAGTTCCCACAAACTCCATAATAAAATACTATAGTAACAACGTTTGCAAAACTGATATCCTCATAAATAATTAATCCTTTAAAGGACCAGATAAACGATTAACAGTTTTTGTTTAGAGGTGAAAAATAAATACCAACTACGATTTGGGTATTAATTCATATGAATTGGTATCCTTTTCTTTATTTATATGAGGTTAGATTTAACAGGTTTTTATTCAAAGTAATTAGTTAACCAGCAGACATCATCTATTTATTTGCTAAACCGCACAAAATGGGGTCTGACCCCAATATTCATGAAAATATTTATAAATGTTATCTTCGAAGGGCTAACAAATTTCATCAAACTTCTATAAAAACTATAGTACTGATAATTTTCATTACCAATTTCGGGATTTTGATTTTGATATCTCTGAAATAATTTTGACACTTTAAAAATTTCTACATCTAATTATTTCTTCTAAAACTACCCTTAAACCGTGTTTATATTTATTATGGGTACCTTATACATTCCTTCGATCTCATTTTGACTTAAAATTGTTGCTGTGTAGGGAAGCTAAGAAAAAGGATTTAAAAGGAATTTGATTTATAAAATTTAAAATACATGAGCTTTTGGAATACCTCATCAATCGATAAATCCCTCAGGACTCTTACAAAATTAACTATGTCTATTCCAACTCTCTTTGTACAATATCTTTTGTTAACTTCGATAGTATTACTTTATTCATTTCATTTTCATCGGGAATTAAATGTTTTTTCATTTCAGTATGATTATTAAACAACTTATTAAAAGTTTCCGATAATTGAGATAAATACAATTCATTATATATTCTTGATTTTATGATTAAATCATTTAGATACCGTTTGTGATAGGAATTATATATATCTTCAATGTGAAAAAGTTGACTATTTCTTTTGATTTTTTCTTTCAATGCTCTTGGTGCTCTATTAAAATTTATTATAATATCGTAATTAGTACTTTCACCTATTATTGATGAATAATGATCTAGGTTTTCTTTTTTATGTATTCTTTTTTCAAAATATGCCATATCTTCGAAACCCTCTTTAAAAGGATTTAAGTTATATTCCATTTTCTTTGTTCCCTTAAAATCTGAATTGCACACTTTACAACACGGTATTAGATTTTGTATTGAAATTGCTAAATATGGGTAGTCAGATTTACTAAAATAGTGGTCTAGTACTGGACGACTTTTCCCTTCATCTGTGTAATAATGGAAAACAAACTGTGAATTGCAATATGGACAAATAGTTACATCTAACTCTTGTAAATATTTATATGCTGACCAGTAATCATATAATCCTAATTCTCTATCTACAAATTGATCATAATCTTTTACAAATACATCTTTACAAATTTCCATGAAATCATTCCACTTAGTCTTGTTGTTATTTAATAAAAATAGTTTTCTTTTATTTACTGCTGATATAATTGAATATAGTACTTCTGGTGTTCCAATTAGTATTTCTTTAATGTTGTTTTTTAAAAAAACCAACAACTTTTTGACATCTAAATCTTTAGCAGATTGTATTTTCTCATTTAATTTATCTTTGCACGATATTCTTTGTGTTTGATTTTTCTCCATACCGATCCCAAATGCATAGTGTTTATTTAATATCTCCTGTGTTAAATCAATTTTCATCATCTCTTCATCTTCCTTAACTCATCAATTTGCTCCTGTAACCTTGCTATTTTACTATCAATATTAATTACATCTGTCCCTATTCTATCTTGCAATATACTAATTATCTTTTTTTTAACTAGAGGCTCTCCAATCGTTTCAATTTCTTTTTGGATTGTGTGATTCTTAGATTTTAATAACTCAACATTCGAGTTTAATATAAAATCAATTAGTTTATTAATCTTATACTTAGCAAAAGTACCACATAGGCCATTCTTTATAAAAAAGGAATCCATAAGTAATGTGTGGATGTTTGAGGCAAATGTCTCTATTTTTTCATCTAGTCCTTTACCTACTATTGTATTTCCCTCTAAATCTTTCTTTAGGAAGATAACATTATTTCCTGGTAGGTCTGACAATACAAATGGTGAATGAGTGGTTAATATAATATGGATTTCCCTACCAACAAACATTTGTGATATCAAGTTTATAAATAGCATAAACCATTCCTTTTGCCATTGTGGATGAAAATACAAATCACCTTCATCAATAAGAATTAATATATTTTCAGTTGAGTCTCTTGATACTGAATAAAATCTTCCGAACAAATTAAGTAGGGCATGTTCACCACTACTAAGTTCAGACCAAAAAAAATTTATATAAGAATAATTAGGAGTTGTTGTGTTGTAAAGCCTTACAAATTCTTTTATTGAAGGATGATTTGTTCTTAGTTTTAGTGAGCCTTTATCAAACAATGAATCGTCATAGATCTTATTAAAATGTTTTTCTAATTTTAACCTACTATTTATAAACAATGATGTTTTTTCCTTTAACTGTGTAATTAAATCTGTTATATCATCTTCTATTGATTTAACAGTATTAATATCATCCAATTTATCAAAAAGTATTTTTTTTAAAATTATATATATTGAGTGGTTCTTTTCTGGATTATACTGATAAAAAAGTTCGTGAGAAGTATCTTCGATTTCTTCTCGCAATGAATTACGAATAAATGTTCCAACATCCATTTTGCTTATTTCAAATAATAAATCAGAGAAAAAAGACATTAGAAGATGTTTTTGAAAAGCTATTTCAAATGAATTAAAATTCATATTAACAAGAATTTCTGTGAATTCATCATCAATATCAGATATTATATTGTAATACCCATAATTTTCAGTACTAGAATACTCTACCTCACCATCATTTATCTCTCCAAAGTCATTCATCGAAATAGTTATATTTTCTGGAATATTCAACCCTGTATTAGTTAATATTCGCTCCTCGTATTCTTTTAAAAAAATGAATTGCTTTGTAAAATCTGAACGTAGTGAATCTGTAAAACTTTCATTATATTTAGTACTAATATAATTAGTAGACAAGTTAATAATCTTAGTACCTGCATTTGCATATTTATTAATTTTATCTGCAGCTCTAGCATCATAAATATTTGAGAAAAAGATAATAGAATTACTGGAACCTAGACTCTGGTTTTGGTAATCTGTATTGTTCATTCTGAACGAATTCGAGATATCCTGTATTTTACCTTCTATTATTAAGAAAGACTTCTCTAAATTACACTGATAATAATATTTATCTTTGACAGCATAAATAACAAAATACCTTGTATCAGGATGGGAAGAGTTTATTGATCCACTAAAAACGCGAAGTAAAAATTCTAAAATAGATGATTTTCCAGTTCCGTTCTCGCCTACAATTCCTGTCACATTTTTTAGATTAGCTCTTTTAAACTCATCATTTAAATTGAAAAAGCCCGAAATATGTTTTTCATTAAAACTGCAGTACAAGTGTTCAGCATTTGAAAAAGTATATTTATGGTCTCCTCCAAAATTACACTGAAGATTTTTTATATTTTTAAAGTTTTGTATCCATATAAACATTATATTCACAATTAAATAACCTCTAAACATTAATTAATAATTAAGTTACTACCTATATTGATTTTTAGTAATCCGAACCTATCCAATCCAACATAGGAACCGAAAAATCAGGGTCAGACCCCCAGCACATTAACACTTCACCGTTCCGAGGGTCTGACCCCATTAATCCCTACAATATATGAGAAGCCCAAATTTTTTGACTCCTCATAGAATTAAGTGGTTAAGTTTATAGAATCTTCACATAAATATGTCATGGTGCCTTAATAGTTTTTTTATTAAATATTATCTTTGTACTGTGCAGCAATGTTTCTTTTGTTTTCATTTATATTGTTCAACATTAGCCCTGTCGCAATTAGAACAAAGGGAGAGAGAATTTTACGATATAGTAAAAAAAATTACCCATAACGTATAAATGTCCTTTTGGAACTGCATCACTACCCACTGGAGATTCTATTATGTAAACGAACCCGTTAGAGCTCCCTTACTATTTGAGTTTAGAACTTAGAAATTCTTTGGCAGTAAATAACATTCCCTTAGTAAAACTTTCACTTTTTGCATCCATAATATCTTGTTTTTTCATTATATTTTCTAGTTCTTTACACCATCTATTAATTCGTTCTTGATTATAATCTTCTTTGCCTTCCTCTTGTTCAATTTGCAATATTAATGTTTCAGCACGTTTATTCAAAATTTTTCTTTTATCATCTCTTACAAGTTTTTGAGTTTCTTGATCTAGTTCAATCTTTTTCTTGATAGCCTCTAATGCAATTGGTATAAATGCTTTCCCTGCTTCAACTGCCATGGTAACTGCAATTTCTTTACCTACTGAATTAAAACTTTCCTTTGTTCCTAGAACCTCAATGTCTTTAGAATCTACTTTTATTACATCTACTTTAGATGGCTTAGCCTTATTAGTCATTTTTATCTCCCCAGTATAATTTTATAAATTTACCAAGCTTTTAATGTAAATACTAAATGTCTTATCAATTGTTTAACCTGCAAAATACTTTTTACCACAACAATAACAAACTCTTGTTTAAAGTTCCCTTCATAAATTTACTTTTTACTCACCTTCAAAATATGCGAAATCTACTTACTTGATCACAAATTTCTTTTTATTTGTAACACCAATATTATTTTCAATTATTAACCTCGCTAACTTTTTACCATATATTAATACTAAAAACGGGGTCAGACCACCAGCTCATTAACTCTAATTCACTGTTCCCAGGGTCTTACACCAGTGATACGGTTCACCACGAGGGATCTATATGAGGTTTTTAGTAATAGCCTCCATTCACCAAAAGTTATTTAAACAGAACTCAATTAAAAATATAAGAACTAAAAGTAAAGGTACAGATAAAAATGCTATTACTCTTTTTAGATACTTCCATCTGTTAAAGATCTTTATTTTCTCATCAGCAGTTTTTACTTTTTCAGTGTTTTCTTCTTCTTCTCTTTTTACCGCCCTCCAATAATCAATATCATCATGGTTATCAGATTGCGTAAGTAAAGAAGCATACCTATTTGAAAATTCCTTATAATCTTCATTAACTATTTCTAACTCTGACTCACCCTCTCTCGTATACGAAGTGTTAGCAAGTTGAATATCTGCAAGTAATCTTGTTAATTCCATATAGTTAGATTGAAATCTACCTACTTTTTCTCCAGCATTTTTTATGGATACATACATCGTAAATAGAGTAACAAAAACTGACATAACTAAAAGTAGAATCGAGAGCTTTTGATTCCCGCTTGGATTCAAAGTATCCAAACCAAAAGCAAATCTGATTGAGACGACAGTAACAATAATAGAGTAAAATATCGTGATGAACCTGTAAAAGTTATCATCTTCCTTATATCTTTTTGACGCTTCGATTCTTGAACTTCTAATTATCTTACTCCTTCTTTCTAACTCTTTCATTAGGTTATAAACATCAGTAACTTCCCTCAACGTAACGACCTCTTTTTAAAGATTTTTTTAATGTTTGTTTACAACTCTTCATAACCATATTCTTTAAATAATGAGTCTAACCTTTGCATTAAATAGTCATGTACTCTTTCTAGGAAAATCGGTGTCAGACCCCCGGTACAGTGCCGAGGCTCTGACACCATCAATCCAGGTACCTTCCCTAATCATCTGAAAATAAATAGTCTGAATTAATTGGGTTATGCAATGTTAATTTTGGCATAGATGTACTTAGAAAGACTAATAAATTGAATAAAATATTGGGATCTTGTTCTCTAAGTATCTGTATATACCCCACTCCGAACTCCCCTAGTAAACTTGGGTCTCTATATTTAAATCTTAACTGACCCTTCCCATCACCATAGTTGGTAATAGTGCCTCTATCTAAAATATAGATTCCGTCTATTTGTTGATGAATGTACAAGTTGTTTTCTTCGTTGAATAAGATTATCTTCTTATAAATAGTTTCTCATGTTAGTTGTGATTTAAAAGCGAATAAAAAAAATGGTCTTTTATCTATAAATCTTTTAATATCTGACATGTTACCAAATACAGTTGCATCCTTTTGCATCTTTATGTGCATGTTTTTAAATCTTTGACATTTCTTAACGTTTTCTCAATATCTGCACTTCCTAAATTACTTTTAACGAATTTGAATCTGTTTTAATTTCATCTCCATTTGTTCTTGTAATAAACTTAATTTATTCTTTAACATTTCCATCCCCTAAAATAAATCTTCGTGCTAAACACTAAGGAATTGGTATCATACCCCGGTGTCTTAATGCGCAAATGTATTATGGTCAGTTACAATAATCTCATTCCCCTTCAAAATATGAAAAGTCCACTTCTTTTACAACAAACTTTTTCTTGTTACTAACCCCAATATTATTTTCTATCATCAACTTAGCTAATTTCCTTCCATCAATCAGAACAATTTTCTTAACATCTACCAATCTTTCAACATATTCTTCTGCTGCCTTTGAAAAGTTAGAAGTGGTAATAAAAATTCCTTTTTTGGCACCTTTAGCATCTAATGCACCTGAGAATCCCATCACTTCTGGACTTCCTACTGTATTTTCCCACCGTTTTGCTTGAACGTAAATATTATCCAGGCCTAATTTATCTTCTTTAATAATGCCGTCTAAACCACCATCATTGGTCCTTTTAGTAACTTCTCCATCACCATGTCCCATTGAAGTTAATAACTCCACGACAATCGTTTCTAACCTCCGCCTATGGGCTTGTTTAAGATGGTCGATTAAATCTTTAATTAAATCAGACTCAATTTCTTCAACTTTTTCTTGAATGGTTTCAAATGGATCAACAACTTTTTCAAGCTCCTCAATTTCATCTTCTTTTTCTTTAGAATTGTCATGGAGAAGCTCTAAACCTTCTTCAGTGATTTGATATGTATATTTACTTACCTCTTCGATATAATCTTCTTTCTTTAGTGAGTATCTTGCTGATCTCATTCTATGAGCAAAAATAAATTCTTTACTATAGGAATAGGTGATGTTTAATTGCTCCTCTGATAATCCAAGTTGATCAATAACTCCGTCGTTTATCATGGTTGTGGTATAAGGTTTTTTATCCCTTAGTACATTTAATAAGGGAATCAAAAGTTCTTTTTGAGCAGGAAGAGAATTAGCAATTTCTTTGTCATGATACTTAACAGATATATTGTTTGTTATTAAATCAGTGGTTTCTTGTTCTGTTCTTGGAATGCCACTGTTTTTAAATATCTTCAATATTTCATTCTTTGTAAGACCATTTTCGCTTAAAAATTTTATTTTAGACAAAACATCAAATGACTCGTCATTGAAAAACTTCTTTCTACCATCTTTCTTTACTGGAATAAACTCTGCAAAATGTTTTATCCATCCTCTACCATTTGCTTCAGACCAACCTACTTTTTTGGACAATGCAATTTGAGTCATATAAAATGTTTTTTTCATGATATAACAACCTCAGGATATTTTAGTTATATTTTACCATAAAAATAGATGTAATTAGTAATTTAGTAAATTTAAAGAAACAAAAACGTGAGTAAGTTGCAGCGCTTTCATATAGTGAGAGGAAGAGTAGGCTCGACCAACTTTCTGCTTGAACAGGATAGATCAAACCTGAAAGAATATGCATGTTTTTTAACATTCCCCACTGGTTTTATCACAATAGAAAAACCTCTTTCGGGCATACGCACGAAAGAGGTTTTCCACCACATTTTATTCTGAAGATTCCTCTACATTCTCCTCCGTCACCAACTTCAACGGCACCGGAATCTTCTCTTTCACTTTCTTCCCTGACAACACATCAGCCCCAGCCTGAACGGCCAACTGACCAATCTTCTCAGGCTGCTGAGCGACAGTCGCAGACAGGTTACCATTACGAATGCTAGTCATCGCATCTTCATTTCCATCAAATCCAACGACTAATACATCACGACCGGAACTCTGGATCGCCTGCAATGCTCCCAATGCCATTTCATCGTTATGGGCGAACACAGCTTTGATATCTGGATTCCCCTGAATCAGGTTTTCCATCGTATTCAATCCTTGCGTACGATCAAAGTTTGCAGTCTGCTTGGCTGTTACATCAAGCTGTTTGTCGGCGATGTTGTGGAACCCGGCTCCACGCTCACGAGTAGCGGATGCTCCAGGAACACCTTCAAGTTCTGCAACCTTTGCTCCTTCACCAAGCTGTTCGACCAGATATTCTCCGGCCATTTCGCCGCCCTTTTCGTTATTCGAGCTGACAAGAGTAGCGACGTCTCCTTTTTCCGCTGAGCGGTCAAGGGTCACGACGGGGATACCAAGGCTGTTGGCGGATTGAACGGCTGTTGAGATGGCCGCTGAATCTGTTGGGTTGATCAATAGGACGTCAACACCCTGTTGAATGAGGTCTTCTACGTCATTGATCTGTTTGGCGGCATCGTTCTGGGCATCGACGACGACGACTTCCATGCCTTGTTTCTTCGCTTCGTCCTGCACGCCGTTTTTCATGGAGACGAAGAATGGGTTATTCAGTGTTGAAACGGATAGTCCGATTTTGATGTCTTCAGGATTTGAGCTTTTATTCGGCTTCGCCCATTCCGGCGGCTGCAGGGAGCAGGCACCCAGGAATAGGAGTGACAAACTGATAAGTAGTAACCATGCTTTTTTCATAGTATCCCTCCTACGCTGCTTTCTTTCGGTCGATGAGAACGGCGATGATGATGACGACACCCTTTACGACCATTTGGAAGAAGGATGAGACGCCGAGCAGGTTCAGACCGTTATTTAACGTTCCGATGATGAGTGCACCAATCAGTGTTCCGACGATCAGTCCTCGTCCGCCTGATAGGCTTGTCCCGCCTAGGACGACGGCGGCGATGGCATCGAGTTCATAGGATGTACCCGCTGTTGGCTGGGCCGAGTTCAGGCGTGACGTCAGGATCGCTCCAGCGAGTGCTGCCAGTAAGCCTGCCAGCGAGTAGATCATCACTTTGATGCGCGGTACTTTGATTCCTGAGATCAGGGCTGCTTTTTCATTCCCGCCGATGGCATACGTTTTTCGGCCGAACGGGGTTTTATGCAGGATCACCCACAGGATCGCGAACGTCAGGATCATCGTGACGGCCGGTACAGGGATTCCAAGGAAGTATCCTCTTCCGAACAGTTGGAATGCATAGCTGTCGCCCAGTCCCGTGATTGGGTTTCCGTCTGTGTACACAAGCGTCAACCCACGGAACATCGTCATCGTTGCAAGTGTCGCGATGAATGGCGCCATTTTACCTTTTGTAATTAATAATCCGTTGACCATTCCCATCAGAGCTCCGAGGATACAGCCGATCAGGATCGCAAGGATCGGGTCGATTCCAGATACCATCATCCCTGCCATCAGGGCACTGGATAAGGCGAGGATCGATCCGACGGATAAGTCAATTCCCCCGGTCAAAATGACGAAGGTCATCCCGTAGGCAATCAGGGCGTTGATCGCGACCTGACGTAATAGATTCAATAAGTTCAAGGGTTCTAGAAAACTAGGGTTGATGATGGATACGGTCGCAATCAGCACAAACAGTCCGAGTAGTGGACCGAGCTTTTGCATCAGATTGCCGACGTGATTCGTTTTGAGTGCGTTATTCATGTGCGTGACCTCCTGTCGCCAATGTCATGATTTTTTCCTGTGTTGCGTCTTCCTTAGAAAGCTCTCCTGCGATGGTCCCTTCATGGACGACAAGGATGCGGTCGCTCATCCCGAGTACTTCTGGCAGCTCGGATGATACCATCACAATTGCGACGCCGCGGTCGGTGAGCTCGTTCATCAGTTGATAGATTTCCCGTTTCGCCCCGACATCGACTCCCCTTGTCGGTTCGTCGAGGATGAGCACTTTCGGACCGATTCCGATCCATTTGGCGATGACCACCTTTTGCTGATTCCCGCCGGACAGGTTCTTTGCGTGGGTTCGTGCTGATTCAGTCTTGATTGTCAGCCGTTTGATGAGCATTTCCACAAAGTCCTGTTCGCTTTTATCATTGATCAAGCCCTTCTTCGTGAAGCTGTATAGGCTTGGAAGGGCGATATTATCCTTCAGGGAGAAGTCGAGGACGAGTCCTTCATCCTTCCGATCCTCGGTGATGAATCCAAGACCGAGCTTCACTGCCTGATCGGGTGTTTTAATGGTGACCGGTTTCCCGTTCACGAGGATTTCGCCTTCATAACGGCCGTCGAGTCCGAAGATGGTGCGCATGATTTCTGTTCGGCCCGCTCCCATCAATCCAGACATACCGACGATTTCTCCTGAACGCACTTCAAAGCTTACTTTCTCAAACAGTCCCTTTTTCGTCAGGTTCCGTACTTCAAGCATCGTTTCACCTGGCTTTGGTTGGCGTTTTGGAAAGCGGTCTGTTAATTCACGTCCGACCATTTTCTTCACGACCTCATCGAAGTTCGTCTCGGGGATCGGCGTCGTATCCACCGTGCGTCCGTCCCGCATGACTGTGATGGTGTCACAAATCGTGAAAATTTCTTCCATCCGGTGGGAGATGTACACAATCGACACGCCGGCTTTTTTTAGCGCACGGATAACAGTGAAGAGCGTATCGATTTCCCGGTCCGTCAATGCCGCCGTCGGCTCGTCCATGATGATGACTTTTGCATCCGTCATGAGGGCTTTGGCGATTTCGATCATCTGCTGCTGCCCGACCGAGCACTGTCCCGCTTCTTTTGTGAGAGGGATGGAAATGTTCAGTTTCTTAAACTGCTTATTCGCAACCGCTTTCATTTTTCTCGTATTAATGAGACCGAACTGTGTAACCGGTTCCTTATTGATGAAAAGATTCTCAAGAACGGTCATCTCCGGCCATACATTCAGCTCCTGATGGATGAAGGCAACGCCAAATTCCTCGGCCTGCTTCGGATTATCGAACGTCATGTCCTTCCCGTCGATGGTAATCGTTCCCTGATCCTTCTTGTGAAGACCTGTCAGGATATTCATCAGGGTCGACTTTCCGGCGCCGTTTTCCCCCATCAGGGCATGGACTTCGCCGTCCCCGATCTTGATGTCGACGCCTTCAAGGACCTTGTTCGTCCCAAATGCTTTATGGATATTCTTCATGCTGATTTGCATGCTACTACCCCCTTTGTTTTAAAAAATGACTCCCGCGTGAAGGATACAATTCGCGTACGGTGTGACTTCCCCCGTCCGGATGACGGCCTTCGCTTTATGGGTTTCTTTCTTGAAGTCTTCATGGGATACATACTGAATCCCGTCGAACCATGATGTCATTTGTTCTTTAACCCCTTTATTTGTTTCGACTTCTTCAGCTAGCGTGACGGTTTCAACTACCATTTCTTCCTTTAACAGTTGGACCACGTCAAGGAAAGATGGCTCTCCAGGTTTCAATGCCAGATCGATTTTCACGACATCTGACGGAATTGGAAGACCGGCATCGGCCACGACGATCGTATCCGTGTGGCCGAGATCGGCTAGTATTTTTGCAATGTGACTGTTCAAGATGCCATGTCGTTTCATTCTGCCAGCTTCCTTTCCACTTCGTCTCTTGTCGGCATTCCGCCCTGTGCCCCGAATCCGGTCACGGAAAGGGATGCTGCGCGGTTTGCGAACCGGAGACTTTCTTCCATTGATTGACCTTCAGCCACCGCTGTTCCAAATGCGGCGTTGAAGGTATCACCGGCACCTGTCGTATCTACCACTTCGACTTTGAAGGAAGGAACGAGGATTTCTTTTGTTCCGTTATGATAGCGAACTCCCGCTGCTCCTTCGGTGATAATGACTTTGTCAGGATATTGTTTCAGTGCTTCTGACGGCTTCATTCCATTAAAAAGCACATCCGCTTCATGTTCATTCGGTGTCAGGTAGCTGGCACCATCGATGACTTTCTGCGAAATTTTCCGTGCCGGTGCGGGGTTTAGTAGCAGCGGAACTTCAATCTTTTTGCAAAGGTTTGCCACGTACTCGACCGTTTCCTCGGGGATTTCCTGCTGGATCATGATAAGATCACATGTTTTGAGGAAATCAGCTGTTTTCTCGACGTATTCTGGTGTCACAAGATCATTTGCTCCTTTTACGACGACAATGCTGTTGTCCCCTTCAGCGAGGATGATATGGGCGGTTCCGGATTTCTGACCTGTAACCGGTTCCACATAGTCGGTATGAACACCGTTTCTCTTAAAGTTTTCTAAAATCTCTTGGCCGTAAGGGTCATCGCCTACGCATCCGATCATGTAGACGTCTGCCCCAAGCCTTGCCGCGGCAACGGCCTGGTTGGCTCCTTTTCCGCCGGGTACCATGTCAAAGCTGTCGCCGAGTACCGTTTCCCCTGCTCCGGGGCGTTTCGCTGATGTCACCACCAGATCCATGGATGAACTGCCAATCACGGCAATTTTCGCTTTTTTCATCTTCCTTCATCCCTTTCGTGTTGTATTTCTCTGTATGAGTTCAACCGGAAGCTGAACCGTTGTATCGATGTCTTTTTCTTTTTTTATCAGTTTAATCAGAAGTGCCGCGGCCTGCCTCCCCATTTCGTAAGCCGGCTGCCTGATCGTGGAAAGCGCCGGATAGGAAAGGCTGCTCTGGGGGATGTCATCGTAGCCGATGATCTGTACGTCTTCCGGGATCTTTTTCCCGAGCCTCAAGGCCTCATGGAGAATGGCGATCCCGACGATATCATTGCTCGCGATGACCCCGTCCGTATCAGGATAGGTGGCGAACAGTTCCTCTGCCCAGCCCTTTGCGTCTTCAAAGGAGAACGAGGTCGTGGACATCACCGTGAAATCAACGTCTGTTCCGCTTAAGTACTCGACGGCCCCACGGAATCGGTCCTGTGCCGGCTTCACGTGAGCCGGTCCCTTCATGACGGTGATTCGCTTCGCCCCTTTTTCAACTAAGGTCTTTGCCGCCAGGCGCCCCCCTTTGCGGCCGTCGGCATAAACAGCCGGATAGTTGTCCGTGATCCGGTCAAGGAGGACGAGTGGAAGATTCAATTCACTATACAGCTGATCATGCTCCACATGATTGGTCGCAGAGATCATGCCGACGACATTGTTCTGCACGAAGGTCTGGATATAATCCAGTTCCTTCTGAATGTTCTCGTCGCTGTTTCCAAGGAGGAGCCTGAACCCGGCCTCACTCACTTCATCCTCTACCCCTCTCGCCAGCTGCGGGAAGTACGGGTTCGTGATATCCGGAAGCAGCAGTCCGATCAGTCTCGACTCCCGTTTATAGAGAGAGCGTGCGACCTCGTTCGGGCTGTAATTCAGCTTCTCGATTGCCCGCATCACTTTCTTCCTCGTCTCGGCTCCTACATAGCCGTTATCATTGAGCACCCGGGAGACCGTCGCCACCGACACCCCCGCTTCACTCGCCACATCCTTGATTGTTGCCACGCCTGTCACTTCCTGTTCGTTTGTTGGTTATTGTGTAACCGGTTACACATACATTAACATATGTTTGTAAACGTTTGCAATTCTTTAATCTTAAAACTCATTAAGTCAGCATTTTGTTACAACTTAATTACTATGGACGGGTGTCTGAAGCACCTGAAAGGAGCAGGCAAAACCACGTTTATACATATCGATTTCATCGATGAACTGTCGAATACAAAGAACGCAATTAAATACATCGCAGAAATCTGGAAGCCTGCAGGGATCATTACAACGAAGAACAACTCGATCAAATATGCGAATTGAATAGGGATAAATGGCGATTCAACGTCTCCTTCTGATTGACCGTAATGCTATTGAAGAAGGAATGGACATTGAACAGAACTGTAAGCCCGATGCGATTAAAGAGCTTCCCGGTTTGATGCCGACTGTCATTGATCAACTACGAATATGACATCGCTCCCTATTATTGCGGATGGGTTGATTAGTACTATGGAAGATATTTTGAATGGTTTGAGAACGCATAAGGAAAGGACTTCTATATCTAAAGGCTAAAATGATATACTCTATAAACTCTTGAGTGGTAGCCTGAAAAAGCAAAAAAGACTCTTCTATTAACGAGTCTTTTTCCATTTCCAAAGGGGTAACTTTATAGCTTATTCACCTTTAAAGCCACCTATAATGGATGTTTCAGTTTTTGGGATATAAAACCATCCTCTGAATTGGATATTTAAGGATTATTTAAGGACGTTATTTATGTCGGTGGATTTTTATTATGGTAATATATAAATATTCCGGAATAAAACACAATATTTGTAAGGAGTCTCCTTAAAAAAGATAAATAATATATATACAAAGGCGGACTGAACTGAACAGTGAGAAAAGCATTTATTTTAGGAGCAACAACAATAATAACTTTAGGATTTTCTAATGGATCTCTATCAGCTATCGCTCATGCAAATGAAAATATTTCAAACGAAATTACAGGATTGCAAGTAGCTTCATTAACTGAAGATGCTTCAGAACTTATTTTAGAAGTAGCACCTTATGTTCATAAAGATGAGCAAGGTTTTCTATATGTAGATCATAATATCCCACAAGATATATATACAAAAAATGAAGTTGACGTTTTAGAGGAATCTTTTAGAGAAATTAACAGACAAGTAGAAAATGGACTAGTAGTAGTTAATGACGATTTATCAATCTCTAATAAATCTAAATTCCAAGCTATGGCTAGTGCTAGTACTAGTAAAGGCTATACTTCCAAAACTTATTGGTGGGGAATAAGAGCTACATATACTGACTCCCAAGCTAAAAAAGCAATTAAACAATTGGAAGATGCATCAGATCATGAACAAACGCTAGGTACAGTATTATTCTGGTTACCTCCTGTAGCTGGTATTGCAGGTATCACAGGGTTATACTGTAAAAACCTTGGGAAGTCTATGAAGTCGCATAATAAAGGAAAAGGTGTTATCCTTGATATGACTTGGGCTTTGACATATAAAGTTAAGTCTAGATAAAATAATATTGTGAAAATTGGCGGTGAGCGTATGTTGGAAAATATATATCTATTAATTTTTATTGTGTTAACAATTATGTATATATATATTTTTTATTCTAAGAAAATTAAATTTAGATTGATATATGCTCTATTATATCTAATTGTATTTGTAGTGTTTTTTCGGATATACATGAATTAATGTAATATCACGTAGATATTAGTAAAATAGTTTAATTGAAAAGGAGGGCGCTTAGAAACGCTCTCCTTTGTTAATTTCGTTAGCTGATGAAATACACCTTCTACAGATCCCTATAAACTTTTCAAAAATACATTATATATATTTCTTCCACACTACCTAATCCTTTAATAAAATCACTGAAATAATCGATAAAAAATTCGAACTAATTTGACTCCTTAAAGGTAAATTAGTTCGGACTTTACTTATAAAAATCTCGAATGCGCTTTTAGTGATGTGGAATGATTATTCGCTCAAATCTTCTTTCATGGACGGTGGTTTCTCCTATTTCATCCATCGCTGTTAATTCAGCAGAATAGGAATCGAGATCCATCCCCTTTTGAATTCGTTCCTGCAGCTTCTCACTGCCGAGCAATTCGGCCGCCTGCTCGTCCATTTCCTGGGTTTCCTGCTGATTACTTATTTCTGCCGTATCGCTTGAGGTATTTCCTTCGGGTTCAGCCTCTTCTTAACCGCTTGCTCCCAGTATAGTTCGAAAAAAATTTTCCCTTTGTCAGTAGTTTTTTCATGTCATTTTCCTATCGTTGGTTTCTACGATACAATCTCTCATTCATTATCCGCTTAGTATTTTTGTTAAACATTGGAACATTCTTAATTAAACGCCGCATATCTTCCACACAAAAAGACAGCCCTGATTTGGCTGTCTTTCCATCCTTATTGACTTGAACCGAACTCTTCCCATATTTCCTCCAAAAGCCCCTTATCCGTCAGCAGTTCATACCCCGTCAGCGCAAGTGCCTTTGCCCCGATCACAAGGGCACGGTCACCCTCGGTGGATTTAGCCGCTTCCCTGAATTCGTTCGTGTGGACGACGAGGGATTCGGGGCCGATTTTGATATAGGGGTGGATGGTCGGGACCACCCGGCTGACGTTTCCGGCGTCGGATGAGCCGAGTCCCTTTCGTTCCGTATCGTCGAAGTATTCCCCTAGTGACTCGATGGAGCGCTGGAATACTTTATCGAAACGACGGTTGAGCTGAAAGTGATCGACTTCATTTTGGATTTTGATGACATTCAGTTTCGTCCCGGTGGCAAGTGCCGATCCCTCAGCGATCGCTTTCACTTTCTTCGTGACCTCGTTGCACGCTTCCCTGGTTGCAGCGCGTATATAGAAGCGGGCTTTTGCATAGTCAGGGACGATGTTGGGCGCGTCCCCGCCGTGGGTGATGATGCCGTGGATCCGTACATCATCGGTCACGTGCTGACGAAGGGCGTTAATGCCGTTGAACAGCTGGATCACTCCGTCGAGGGCATTGATGCCGTCTTCAGGGGAAGCTGCCGCATGGGCAGACCTTCCTTTAAATTCGAAATCAAGGGGATCCACCGCCAGGGTTTTCCCTGTCTGCGTTGTCCGGTTGAACGGATGGACCATCATGCATGCATCCACTCCTTCGAACAAGCCTGCCTTTACGAAACTGCCCTTCGCACTTCCGTTCGGACCGCCTTCCTCGGCAGGAGTCCCGAACACCACCACTTCCCCTCCTGTTTCATCGAGTACGGACGACAGGGCGATGGCCGCCCCGCAGCTTGCCGTCCCGATGATATTGTGACCGCAGGCGTGACCGAGTCCAGGCAGTGCGTCATATTCAGCCAGGTAGCCGATGACCGGCCCTTCTTTCCCTGAATGTTTGCGTGCCACAAAGGAAGTCTCATGACCCGCCACTCCCCTTTCAATGGAGAACCCATTGGCTGCAAGGAGGGTGGTCAAGGTCTCTGAAGCAAAAAACTCTTCGTTTCCAATTTCAGGTTTGTCGTGGATCTGATGGCTGGTCGACACGAGTTTCACAGCCAATTGATCGACTGCTGAGAGGATGTTGTTTTTACGATCGGCAATCGCTGCTGGTTGACTCATCTCTTTTCCCTCCTAATGCAATTCACTGACCGGCACGAATGTCGGGATCAGGGAATCTTTGTATGTTTTCTTGATATGTTCTGCTACGTCATCTTCCTGATAGAGCTCCACAATCTTTTTATAAGTCTTATTGTCCTTATCTTTTTTCTGCGCCGCAATGATATTGATGAACGGCTTGGATTCCGCCCCTTCGATATAGATGCTATCATCAACCGGTACGAACCCTGCTTCAACAGCCACACCATTATTGATGATCGATGCTGCCACATCCGGTAATACCCTCGGTGTCTGGGCAGCGACGACCGGTGTGAATTCAAGGTTTTTCGGGTTTTCTTTTATGGCTTCCAGACCTTGTGACTGGTCAAATCCTTCTTTCAGTTGTATCAAGCCTGCTTCCTCCAGTAGGAGAAGGGCACGGCCAAGGTTCGTCGCCTCTTGAGGAACGGCTACTTTACTGCCTTTCGGTAAGTCTTCTACCGATTGATATTTTTCCGAATAGATTCCCATCGGCGCGATGATTGTCGAGCCGATCGGTACAAGGTCCAGGTTATGTTCTTCAACGAAAGAATCAAAATAGGAAATCGTCTGGAAGGCGTTCAGGTCGATATCCCCATCGGCCAGCGCCTGGTTCGGCCTCACGTAATCGGCAAACTCCACAATCTCGATTTCAATCCCTTCCTTCGCTGCTTTCTCTTTCATATACTCCCAAATCGGCACCCCAGATCCATTCACTCCGACTTTAACGACTTCTTTTTCACCTGAGCCGGATGCACTGTCTCCCGAGCAGCCGCTCAATATAAGGGTGATTATTAGAATGCCGATACTTGCAAGGCTGATTGATTTTTTCATATTCCTCTCTCCTAACGTCTTCTGATGATTTTTGATAATGTATTTCCTGCTGTCTGCAGTCCCTGCACCATCACGATTAAAATGATGACGGTCACGATCATGACGGATGTTTCAAATCGCTGATAACCGTAAGCGATGGCCAGATCCCCGAGGCCCCCGCCTCCGACTGCCCCGGCCATGGCCGATGCACCGACAAGGCCGATGGTCGCAATCGTAATATTCAGGACCAGTGTACTCAATGCTTCCGGAATGAGTATCCCGAAGATGATCTGCCACGGCCCGGCCCCCATGGACTCCGCCGCTTCAATGACACCCGGTTCCACTTCAAGGAGCGAGCTCTCTACCAGTCTTGCTATATACGGTGCCGCAAATACGACAAGCGGCACGACCGCTGCCGCCGTTCCAATCGATGTGCCCACTACCAATCTTGTAAAGGGGATGATGGCCACCATCAAGATGATGAACGGGATCGAACGGAACACGTTGATGATGCTGCTCAATATGGAAAAGACGATTTTATTTTCAAGTAAGTGCCCCTTTCTCGTCACCACGACGATGATGCCGAGGGGAAGCCCAATCAACGTTGCAAATATAAGGGAGAATGACACCATCGCCACGGTATCCCATGTCGCTTCTATAATTCTTGGCCAGAATAATTCCCAGTTAACTTGCACGCTTCTCCACCTCGCTTACTAATAATCTGTTCTTCCAATAATCCAGGATTTCTTCCGTTTCTTTCTTGCTGCCGATGATCTGTACGATGAGATTCCCGAACGGCTTACCCTGGAGTTCCGTGATCTGGCCGAATAACACATTGATGTGGGCATCGAATTTCTTTGCCGTTTCGGAAAGGATCGGCGTGCCCGTCGAATCACCCTTGAAAATGAGGCGGCAGATGCGCCCTGCTTTGCTGTCATTCAATTTGTCGAGAACCGATGCCGGCAGCTGATCATTCATGACACTCTTCACAAAATTTTTCGTCGTCGGGGTCTGCGGGTTGGAGAAGATATCGAAGACGCTACCCTCTTCAACGATTTCTCCATTTTCCATGACAGCGACCTTATCACAGATTTCCCGGATGACCCCCATTTCGTGGGTGATCATCACAATCGTAATGCCATACTCCGCGTTGATTCTCTTTAATAAGTTCAGAATCGAATCCGTCGTCTGAGGATCAAGTGCGGATGTTGCTTCATCGCAGAGCAGGATCGAAGGCGATGTCGCCAGGGCTCTTGCTATTCCCACTCTTTGCTTCTGCCCTCCTGACAGTTGATCCGGATAATGCTTCGCTTTATCTTCAAGTCCGACAAACGCGAGCAGCTCCTTTACTCTCTCGCTGATCTTTTCTTTTGACCATTTTGCAAGTTTCAGAGGATAGGCGATATTCCCTGCCACCGTCCGTGATTGAAACAGATTGAAGTGCTGAAAGATCATCCCGATGCGGTGCCGCTCTTTCCTCAGATCGATTGCCGACTGATCTTTCAGGCTGCGCCCCTCTATGAAAATATCACCCGATGATGGTTTCTCTAAAAAATTGAGACAGCGGACAAGCGTGCTTTTTCCCGCTCCGCTGAATCCGATCACACCATAAATCTCTCCCTTCTTCACTTCGAAGGAAACATTTTTTAAAGCGGTGAATGGGCCATCCTTCGTCTCGAATACTTTCGTAACATTCTGAACTCTGATCATACAGGACTTGCTCCTTTCGCTATGTATTCTTCTTGAAGCCTGTGTTTGAAGGACTTGGCAGAAAATAAAAAGTGCCCCCCTTCATAAGAAGAGAGGCACAAATATGTATATGTCCCGCTCTTCTCATCTTTCAAGTCACATGACTTGATGGAATTGGCACGGTATTCATATAAGAACCCGTTGCCGAGGTATCACAGGGCCAGTCCCTCCACCTCTCTGGATAAGAAGATATTGCTTTATTAAGTTAAAGTTATGATGCTTTTAAGCATTAGGGTTATGGTAAAGGATTCTAATTGGTTTGTCAATCCGGTTTTTGAATTAATTGTATTATGTTGGACAAACCGGGGACGGTCCTTACTCTACTTTATGGCTATAAGAGAAATTGAGATTAGTCGAAAGAAGAAGATAGAATCGTAATCTGCCACACTCTACGATAAAGAAAAATAAGCGGAGATTTTCCGGTTACATTCAGTTTGGAACTAGATTTGAGGGGAAATAAGCGGAGGTTTTCCGGTTATACAAAAAAAATCACCCCTTATTGTACTTATAGAGTCAATAGGCGGAATATGTCCCCTTATTTCAACCTTTTTTAATCGTCATGGCGAATTTAAGCGGAATATTTCCGTCTATTGATTAGCTCTGATACTTAACCGGATCTCACTACCGATAATTGTGCTAGTTATCTTTTAACAGGCAGTCTAATATATTCACCTATAAAGGTACCATCCACACTCTCTAAAGGAGCGACCAATATATCATCAATTCTCAGATCATCGCCTCCATTAAAGAAGAATCCCCAAACAACTATGCTATACTAAAAGAAAAAACAATATTCAGATTATTAAAAGGGGCCAATTCCATGAAACCTAACATTATCGACATCGTCCAATCCCAAGTCATCGCTTCCATAAAGGAAGAAAAAGACTTGGAAAAGGCCATACAATCAAACGCCAACATCGTGTTCATCCTAACCGGCAATTTGATTACGATGGATGGGTATCTGAAAAAGTTAAAGGAATCCGGTAAAACCACGTTTATCCATATTGATTTCATCGATGGATTATCCAATACGAAGAGTGCCATTAAATACATAGCAGAAATCTGGAAGCCGGCTGGCATCATTACGACGAGGAGCAACCTGATCAAATATGCAAAGGAAGAAGGCTTGATGACGATCCAGCGCCTTTTTCTCATCGACCGCAATGCCCTTGTGAAAGGGATTGATATCGCACAGAACTGCAAGCCGGATGCGATTGAGGTGCTTCCCGGTCTTATGCCGTCTGTCATTGATAAACTGACGACCATGACTACGCTGCCCATCATCGCTGGTGGCCTAATCAGTAATAAGCAAGATATTCTGAATGGATTGAGAGCCGGTGCACTTGCCATTTCCTCTGGGGATCCTAAGCTGTGGAATCTGGACTTTTAACCAAAATGGTTAGTTAAATCAGATTAAAATAACTGAGGTGTCGTATGTCAGATATAAGTATTAAATTAATCAGTGATGACAATTGGCGAGAAGCACTTGAACTATCCGTCCATGATGAACAACTGAAATATGTTTCATCTATTCATCCTCCCGTCGCTATTGCCCTTGCTAAAGCGTATATAAGACCAGGTGGAAAAGTGGTAGAGCCATATGGCATTTACAATCAAAATAAGATGGTGGGCTTTTTCAATCTGCATTATACTCCAGGGAGTAGAGATGATTACTGGCTGTTTCATTTTTTCATAGATAAAAGATTTCAAAGAATAGGATTGGGTTCAAAAACGTTAAATGAAGTAATCAGACATATAAAAACCACCAATCATTCTTGTCATCGTTTGAATTTAACGGTTCATCCCGAAAATGAAGCAGGGAGGTTATTTTATTTAAAATTTGGTTTTTCGGAAGAAAATATAATGACCTTTGATGAGCCCACTTTTTCCATTTTGATATAACAATAAGAAAAGGCATACGAATTCATTTGGGAATTCGTATGCCTTTTCCTTTGTAATGATAAATTTTTCGTAACTGAATTGCTTACACTGAGGTTGACCTCACTTTAAGTTCCTACCTTTTTTTCTACGTCCTCTGCCTTACTTTTTTTCCGGGTCCAAGGAAAGCGCACTGACGTGATTTCATGCTCTTCAAAGAAGTTTCCTATCTTCGTAATGATGAAGGTTACAAATGTCGCGAAGATGACAATGGAATAGAAGCCGGCTCCGATACCTATCCCGATTCCCCCAACGTAAAAAATCATCGCAGCTGATGTCAGTCCTTTCACCCGTAATCCATCTTTCAGGATCACACCTGCACCGAGGAACCCGAGCCCGGATACAATCTGGGCTGCCAGTCGAAACGGATCCATCACCTTTCCACTGTCCGGTTGACTGAGCATATTCGCCCCTTCGATGGACACGATCGTGATCAATGTACAGGCCACCGATACATACGTGTATGTTTTTAAACCAGCGGGCTTATTTTTCGATGTCCTGTCCCACCCGATGATGAATCCTAATACAGCACTGACCAAAATCCGGAAATAGATATCATGCTGCCAGAAAAATTCCGTTGCTTCATTCATGTAATGCGCCATCTCGCCATCCTCCTTAAATGAAAAAGAGACCGCGCCACAAAACGAATGCCTGACTTCTCCACCCCAATGTGAAAAAATCATACAGTTCGCTTCATAGGTGATCTCTTCTCCTCTTCCTACCAAGCTTCATTCCTCTTAATATTCCTTTTATCATACACCAATCTTCCCTTCATTTCAACGATATATCTAAAAATTCCAAATATTACAGAATGACCATTGCCACCCCCAGGCGCTCATTGTATGATGGAGTTAGTAAGATATATATCGGGTAGAGATGAGGAGAACCCTGTGTCAATCGCGTGTACGATTATCGTGCACCCCATTGCCATGGGGTTCTTTTCATTTATACACAAATACCATTTTAAAGGAGGAAATAAAGTTGAAAAACAGATCAATCAGCCGGATAGTTGTCCTTCTTGCTTTAGGAATCTCAGGACTTTTATTGCTTCAAGTTCACAGCGCAAATGCGAATGAAACCACCCCGCCTCTT
Organism: Rossellomorea sp. NPDC071047; assembly: GCF_050270195.1. Taxonomy (NCBI): domain Bacteria; kingdom Bacillati; phylum Bacillota; class Bacilli; order Caryophanales; family Bacillaceae; genus Rossellomorea; species Rossellomorea sp. NPDC071047. The sequence goes on from NZ_JBNNJT010000006.1 coordinate 157,735, forward strand.
GTCATCACGGAAATCGTCACCAAATCAGCAGGCATAGGGCAGCCCTATGAGTACGTCGAAATCTATAATACCACCTCAGAAGCCATCAATCTACAAGACTATCAGCTCCAATACTTCACGAGTAACTTCTCAAGCCCGGCCAACCGATGGCCCATCGATGACAAAACCATCGAGCCGAAAGAATCCCTTGTACTCTGGTTAAAGAAATTCGCTTATCCTGATGTACCGCTGTGGGATTTCAACTCTAACTATGACATGTACCTCACTCCCGATGACGTATACGAAATCAAGCTGACGACTTCCGGTCAAGGACTGCATGACAGCAGCCTTCGCCAGGTAGGGCTTGCGGATGCGGAGGACAATATTCTCAGTACTGCGTTGATCAATGATGGGGAAGTCGATGGCATCATAAACCGAAGCATCATTTATGAAGCAAACAGCTCACCGGCAATGACGAAGCTCCGCAACGGAGAACAACCAACTCCCTCCGTCCTTTTGACTGAACAGGTGGCAGGTCCTGCGACACCAACCAACGTGACTGCAACTCCCGCCAACCAATCGGTTACCCTTGATTGGGAAGCTTCAGAAGATGCAGTCTCCTATACTATCTACCACTCTGATGGAACGACCACTTCTACAGACGCCCCCACTTCAATCATTGAAGAATTGGAAAATGGGCATGCATATACTTTCCGGGTGACGGCTGTGGACGCAGAAGGAAACGAATCCCCGGCAACAAAGGAAGTCCGGGTTGTCCCACAGGAAGTCGTGGACAGAGAAGCTCCCGTTACTCCAACCGGACTGAAAGCAACTCCAGGCAGTGATCATGTCAAGTTATTGTGGACCGCCAATACAGAGAGTGATCTTGCAGGATACCACGTCTACATTAACGGAACACTTTACGGTACAGTCGCCCCTGACAAGAAGAGTTTGATTATCTCCCCTCTGGAATTGAACAGGGAGTACTCTTTCGAAGTTACGGCACTCGATCAAGTCGGAAACGAATCGGAAGCTACAGCACCACTCGTCACAGGACCGTCAGAAAACGTACCGACACCAAATCTACTGATCACCGAATTGATTCCGAACACCGATAACTATGCAGGCTACGATGCATTCGAATACTTTGAGCTATATAACAACAGCCCGGACCCGATCGATTTGAAAGGGTATCGTTTCTCCTCCTATAACTGGGATGAAGAAATCGGGGACACTCACATCTTGAAGCCTTGGGATACAGTAGTGATCTGGACTAGAAACGCAAGCATCAACCCTATTTCCCTGGAAGCATTCAACTATAACTATTTCTATTCGTACAAAAGCAAGTATCTTCAAGAAGAGGATACGATCGTCCTTGGTGATATCGCTGGTTTGGTCAACGGGGGTAATACACTGACCGTTTATGACCCTGATGGACTTGAAGTTGTCAGAGCCGAATACTCTGGAGAGGACGTTTCTTTAAAACAAACCGTCACTTATACCTATCCAAAAGATAATACCCGGACAATGGAAAAATTGGCAGCTGGCCAATATCCGACTCCGGGATGGGTTGTTGAAGATCAAGCACCGGATCGTCCCGTGTCAGATGAAGAACCACCGCAATCACCGACCAACCTTGAGGCAGCTCTGGGCAACGGAGAAGCCGTTTTGACCTGGGACGCTTCAACTGAATCCGATCTATACCGTTATCACATTTACAAAGATGGCGAACTTGAATACTCCGTAGATCCATCCAAGACGGAATTTACACTCTATACATTGGTTGGTAATCAATCGTACTCGTTACAAGTAAGCGCCGAGGATACATCTGGAAACGTATCGGAGAAATCAGCGCCTGTACTCGTAACGCCGGAACACCAGATCATCACGCAGCTGGAACGGTGGGAACATGAAAAAGATCCCGCCTACCAAGGTTTATGGGATATCAGTTCCGACGGACCGGTAATCGCAGGACTATCCCAAGGGCTCGTTCCTCAAGGATTGACCTATTATAAGAAAAAAGACTGGCTGCTTACCGTCAGCTACGTCGATGATGGGATTCGGCCGGGTACCATTACCGTAACAGATCGTACAACTGGAGAATTGGTGAAATCCGTTGTTCTTTACAATACGGACGGCACACCGTATACCGGTCATGCAGGCGGAGTCACCGTCAGTCGTGATCACGGCTGGGTCGCATCCGAAAATCACTTGTTCACCTTCAATTTAAGCGACCTGGAACAAGCAGAAAATAACGGAGAAATCCAGTTCAACAAACAGATTCCATTACCGGTCGAAGCGGCTTACACCGTTTATGATGAAGGCATTCTCTGGGTCGGGGAATTCTACGAGGCAAACTCCTATCCGACTGATCCATCGCACCATATCGAGAACAGGGACGGGGAAATGCACTATGCATGGATGATCGGATATGATTTAGAACGAAATAATGACATGCTTAGTAAAGAACAGTGGAACGGCTCGCCTGACCACAATGCCGTGCCGGATTACGTTCTCTCGACGACAGGGAAAGTCCAGGGAGCCATCATGCAGAAGGCGGCAAGAAATGGCGTCACCCTTAGTACCTCCTATGGAAGAGCCAACGACAGCGTGCTGTACCGATATGAATACCCGTTAAAAGAAGATCCTCATGCCCATGTTTCGGTTGAAGGAAAACAAGTGCCTCTGTGGTTCCTTGATGGCCACACGGCAAAACCGCGTCAGAGCATAGAAGCCATTCCAATGCCTGAGGGAATCGTGGAAGTACAAAAAGAGCTCTACGTGGTATTTGAATCCGGTGCTGATAAATATCGTTATACGACCACCTACCCGATGGACCGGATGCTTAAGATTGATATGAAGAAGTTGATGAAGGATGATAAAGGTATTGAATAGTGAGAGGAAAAAGAAGTAGCGTTCAATTTAGTGGATTTCGTTTAGGGAGGGAAAACTTAAAATCATAACTGGATTATTTTAAAATGACAGTGCATTTAGCATTGTATTCAATAATAGAAAAGACCTAGAATCATAAGAATCTGGGTCTTTTAAAAAAGGCTCTTTTCTCAAATATTTTTGCTTTTTAAATAAAATGGAGAATGGGGTCAGACTCCCGGTACATTAATGCTTCCCCGTGCCGAGGGTCTGACCCCAATATGATTTCCTTAACCGATGTTATGCGTACTTTACCCACTTTCACTTTTATACTTGGACAATAAATATAAAAACTTAAAATTAAAGAGCAGTCCAAAACCTTTTGGACTGCTCTTAGATTTAAGTATTTGATTTTGTAATTCCCTTGGCTTTATCCACTCATTGTTTTTTAACAGATCTTTAAATACCACTCATATTCCTCCTTTTCACACGAATAACATAGGCTAAAACAACCATATAAAAAATTTCACCCTACTCGTCGCAAGATATTAATGTTGAAAAAATTAAAGGTTTTCCCCTAAATAATCTTCATTTTTCTTATTTTAGTTTCAGGCATAATACCATGCTATTCTATTGATTCTACATAGCCTAAACGTTCATTAGCTGCAGGAAAATGCAAGAAAAAATACTTGTTTTAAAGCACTTAAAAAGTTTTTGACGCTTCTTTCAACCAGTCTTGTAAATTACATTTTCACACAAAATGTTACAAATTCTGATAATATGTAGGTAAAAGGAGGTGTGAAATATACAAGAGTTTACTTTGGGAAGTCGAATTAAATTCGAGAGAAAAAAGCAAGAGATCCCTCAATCCGCTCTGGCCTATGGGGTATGTTCAATATCTTATCTTAGTAAAATTGAAAACGATAAGATAAATCCGAATCCTGAAATCGTTTCTCTTATTTGCGATAAGCTAAATATACAGAACATCCAATCAGATGATCCTAGAAAGCTAATTCCAAGATTTAGAGATGATATCGAGAGGTTATATACTGCAATAAAATATTCTGGAGAAGAAGAAGTCGTATCCTTATTCAACAGGATTGAGAAAGATTATGAATCACTTACTCTCCCTTCATTCTATCTTGTGAAGAAACTATTTTCATTAAGAATCGACTTGCTAAGGGGTCTAGTTGAAAGGTCTGAACAAACCTATTCAGAAATCCTGAATTTAACCGAATATCTCGACCCATTTTCATTTGATTTTTATCATAGGTTCTGTGGATTATATAACTACATGCTCGGAGACCTAAAACTTTCTCTTCATCACTACAAAGAAGCAGAACTATCATTGGAGAGACAGGACATCGAGGAGGTATATTACCAGATGGGCCTGGTATATACTAAACTTGAAAATATATCTTTATCGACCTATTACACAACCATGGCTCTCTCTCGATATGAGAATATATTAAATTACAGATTATGTAAAAATTGCAATCTTCTCCTGGCAGTAAACTATCGCAAAATGGGGGAAAACGATAAAGCTTTAGCTATGTACCAGGCCATCTTAAATGGATTAGACAATAATTCAGATGAAAAATTAAAAGCCAAAGTATTTCACAATATGGGTCTCATACATAACCAAATGGAGAAGTATATAGAAGCGGTAAAATATTATAAGAAATCTATTTCTTATAAAGGGGAGAGCGGGGACCCAAGTAATACCTTGTACCTTTTAGCTAAAACCCATTTACATCTGGATGAATACAGAGAGGCTCAGGAAATCGCTTTAGAAGGTCGTAGATATTCTTCTAATAAAGAAAACACCGAATATCTTATCAAATTTCAAGTTCTTCAATTTTTCATAGAAAAAACTGAGAAGTCCGCCGCTTTTGAGGAATACATGCAATCAACCGCTTTACCACACTTTAAAGCAAAAAAAGATCGGGCAACCGTAGTTGAGTTCACTCAATTATTAGCTGATTATTACGAAAACAACCACAAGTACAAAAGTGCTTACCTATTACTTAAAAACCTATCAAAGGAGAAATGAAAATGAAACTCAAATTAAAGTCTTTATTTATTACTACACTCTTATTACTAGTCGGCACTACTGTTGCAACATCCACATTTGCTGACGATGAACTACCAGATCCTCGAGTGGGCGATATTAATACAATGACGGTCAACACATCTTCTTCAAAGTAATCTATCGTCATAAATGTTCTGTTATGTATTAAGCAACCTCCCCTAAGCCATATTAATGAGGAGGTTGCTTTTGTTCAATTCAGCCTTTATATGGAATCAAATAATTAAACCCCTTTGATTATTAGTGGTAAGAAGTTCGTTCGAGAGCGAAAAAAAGCCCATTTTTAGTTGATTTTTCGATGCCCAATAAACATTGTTTTGAGCTGTAAGCCCTAATACAATTAAAGTGCTTGTTCCTGTTCCCCTGAGTTACTATCATTATCTTTTTTTGTTATATACAATTGCAGTAATTACATTAAGTCCTATAGTTCCTATAGCTAGTAGGGATGAAAGACGGACCACACCTTTAGAAGTGTCCATAAGCGCTGACCAATCCTCTATTCTGACTAAGTAATCATTGTATAAAATTTGAAAAATCAGGGCTACTACACAGGCACTAATACTTACTATAGAAAATATAACCCAAGTATTGTTATTTTCTTTATTGCGCTTTGCCAGACTTGCAATAGGCAATATCCATGCAATCAAACCTAACAAAAGACTACCGATATTTAAGAAACCATACATTGTCATGTCTCCTTTTCTAAATTTTAATTTTCTTCAATTATTTTCTTAAGTTTGATAAAGCCCGATAAATACTTCGTTGAGTAAAGAGTTAGCATTAATCCTCCAAGCGATACCAGCGATACAATGAAAATGATTCCTAATGGGAAAAATCTATAATGAAACATATTTAATGCTAATACACACGAAACTAAAACGGAAATGACCGATAGCGGGATAAGTTGAACTAACTTACGTTTGATAATCTTTCTGCACATAGCGATTTTCGTTTCACGATCACTGAATATTTTCTCTTCGCTACACTGTAGAGCAGGTTTTGAAAAATAAAAGCTACCGTCTTTTTCAGTGATGAAGTCCCATCCAAAATCAGCAAATAATTGTACATATTCACTTTTACGCTGTTCTTTAGGATTAAAGTCAATCTGATAGGTAACAGCTTCTTTATTGCATTCTTCAAAAAAGTATCTCTTACCTTTTATATCAGTCAATCTCCATCCTGCATCGTGTTGGGATGATAAATATTCTTGCTCCTCCTCAAAATCTGAAATATAGAAATTCTTTCTGATTGATTTCTTCTTAAGCATAATAATATCCCCCTATGCTCTAGTGTTTTTGTATAATCTCTCAATACGCATGATTTCTATGTCTAAGATTTCACGTCCTAAATCAGTGATTTTATAAAACTTTCGCTTGCTCTCTGTTTTCACAAAAACAATTAGTCCATCTTTTTCCATTTTGGACAAACTAGTATAAACCGTCCCTGCACCTAAAGCTATTTCACCATCTGTAAGATCTTTCACATATTTCATGATACTATAACCATGCATTTCATTTTGCAAAGCAAACAGAATATAAAAGCTAGTTTCTGTCATTGGCATATAAAATCTACGTATTCTTTTGTCCAATTAAACACCACCTTTTTATATCGTAGTATGATATAAAAATTATATCGTACTACGATATAATTGTCAAAACCTCATTTGCGACGAAAGCTTGCTGCAAGCACTCCCACCCCAAGGTAGTAGCGGACACGTTTTTTTGCTATTACAGGAGCAGGGGAACAGCAAAAAAGTACCCACCCTAAGTTGATGTGGCGCTAATAGATTGAGTGGTCGGTATTACCAAAAAAGTGCTCCTATAAATAGGAACACTTTTCTTATAGCTTTGTATAAGCCATCTACCGGGCTACCTTTCTTAAGTGAAAAAGTTGTTTTTACCAAAAACGTATTTATTACATTTAATTACTCTGGATTGCAACGTGATGTAAACATTTTCGTTCCAGAAACAATCGGTCTACCCACCTCTAAATCCCAGCTTCCTGCTACTGCACCAAAAACATCATAATCCCAGTGGCATTTATATTGGTTCCATAGGCTTCCGTTGTCGTTGCGGATACCATAATAATTTCTTCCTAATTCATCCCAAGCAGCCTCCATTGTTGGTCCCCAAAGTCTGACGGACCACTTTGGTTCCATTGAATATGTCCAATAATCACCACGTTTATGATACCATACGTCATTAAAGTATTCGTCAAGATTTCCGCTAAGACTTGCGATTTGCACCATAGAGTTATCGCTAAGACTTGCATTTTTCACCATAGTGTTATCGCTTAAAAGACGCTTAACTACATCATTTTGCTCCTCTTCTGGAAAGGTTTCTAAATAAGCTTCCAGTCTCTCTCCAATTTCATCAATCCATTCACGGTTATCTTCTTCGTATTGAGTTCTTTCCTCAGAAGGTACAGCGTCAATTGTTGCGATTGCGTCCTTTAAGTACTCAAATTCATTCGTTTCAGTTGCTGCGGAAGCGGGAGTGAAATTGCCCAACACCATCAGTGTAGTTAATGCGATGAAAACCATTTTTTTAAATTTGTTTTTCATTATTGTTTCTCCTCTCATAAAAAATAATTTGTAGTTTTTCAATACTTTATTGCCCGTCGGTTCTTCAAAATGTTGCCTCTCTCAACCGACTCTCGCATTTAGTGGGTAAAGGGGGTTATTTCTTTTATTATGGATTACACAAAGCAGCAATTGTCTTAATTAAACCTACATCTGGTCGCCCTTGTTCAATATCCCAATCTGATTCAATGAACGCTTCAAAATGGCACCAATATTGATCTTCCAAACTATTTGTATCAATGTTTGAATAATAGTTTGTCAGTTCAGTCCATCCAGCACTAGCATAAGATCTCAACAATCTAGTAGATGTTTTTGGCCACATACTATAAGTCCACATACCATTTCTTTTGTGAAAATAATGATCGTTGAAATATTTGGAAGAGACAGCCATTGTACTAAATTGATTATCTCCATCACGTAAATTTAACAATTCAGCTTCTTTTTCATCTTCAGGAACACTAGCCATATGAGCATCAAGTCTGTCGTTTACGTCAGCAATCCACTCTTTATTTTCTTCGTAAAAACTCTCTAGTTCATCAGGGCTTACACTTTCAATTTTTGCGATATCTTTTTCCAGTTTATCAATTTCCGTTTTCTCTTGTTTCAGTTGATCAACATTCATATTTCCTTTAGTGTTCTCAGCCGCGAAAGCAGCAGACGTACTTAGACTCATGATTGCTACAAAGAACAAAACAATTAACTTCTTCATCCAATTTCCCCTCTCTGTTTTTAGTTATGTATAGAATGTCGAATTTCTAAGTCCCTACATTTTTCTCACCCCTTTCAAATTCACCTAAGCGGTTTGATTGATAGCAGAATGGCTATTGTCATAAACGCAATCATTGCTAAGAGCGGTATTGTAATAAAACCCCAGATGTTTATATATTCCATATTGCAAGGTACCCCATAATTGCAAGACTCTACCTTTAATCCTGGAACCTTCTGATGGAGATAATGATAGAGTGATAGGAGACTCCCTATTATAGCTATAGGCAAAACATATCTTTTAACCGCAGAATCTTTTAAAAATGTACCTATACCCAGAATCACTATTAAAGGGTACATGAGAATACGTTGGTACCAACACAAATCACATGGGACAAATCCTCTAATTTCACTAAAATAGAGACTTCCAAGGGTCCCGGCTATGGATACTAACCATGCAAGGTAGAGCAACCAATTCGACGATGCTTTATTCTCTATTTCTTTCATGTCCCTTCTCCGTGCCCATTGATCGCTTTTTCAATCTCTTCATAGTCAAATGGGTTTTCTAAAAGTCTTCCATTAATCATTAGAGATGGTGTTGGAGATACCCCATGCTCTTTAATTAGCTTCTTATCCAACTCCAACTCTCTTGCGAATTCAGGCTTTTTCATATCTTCATTTAGATCCTCTATTGCAATGTCTGTGTGTTTTTTTATAAGTTCTTCTATTCCTTCTTGGTCTATTTCTCTTTCTTTTTTAATATGACGGAACAAGTTGTCATGAAACTTCCAATAGGAGCTGGGATCTCTCTTGTGTACTACCTCTGCAGCTAAAGAAGCTAGTTCCGAATCATCATGATAGAGCACATTTACGAAAGAAAATTTTGCTTTCCCTGATTTTATATAGTCTTCTTCAATCATTGGAAAGACCGTTTCATTCCACGTCTGACAAGCCGGGCAAATAAAATCTCCAAACTCTACTATCTGAACACTTACCTCCTCATCTCCAAGAGTAGGCTGGTCTTTAATTGAGTTTTCATTGAGTTCAACCTCTACGACATCTGTACTATCCTTATCTTCATTCGTGGTTGCTGTACTCGGTGTACTTTTAAAATTAAAAATAACAATGCCACAAAGGACAATTAAAAATGTTGTAATGATAACTATGAATTTATACCCTTTAATAATTATTCCCCCTATATGAACAGAACCGAGTAGAGTTTATGTTCAATTGTTTATGATTTCCAGTATTTCTTATACATTAAAACTAACAAGTAGAATAAGGAATGTATATGTATTATTGTTGAGAAAATCGAAGGTGAATTTATAACAGAAAAGTAAAAATGCCTGATGTTTTTTCAATATATATTTAGAGCAAACTGAATCACTATTATGTACAATATTAAGTCTATGGATATTTTTCATTAAGATAAGAAACACAAAAAAACTTGTAGAGGTAGTCCCCCTACAAGTTTCTAAATCTTAATTGCCTTTTACCGATGTATTAACTTCTTTACAGTAAATATTAGAATTAGAAGAACTAAGCCTACATTTACCCAACGCATATACAGCCAGAACCATCCACCTGAAGCCTGAATTACGTTTCCACCATAGTCATCTGCATACACACCCAGATTAAAGAATAGTTTCAAAGAAATTATTATAGAAAACAAACTTGCTATTAAAACCGTAATAAGAAACGATTTATTATTCATATTGCCCCTCACTCCTTCATTTTTAGTTCTAATCACGAAAAACACCAACGCAATACCCAATACAACTAGCGATAGCATTAGGTTAAAGAATACTAAGGAACCAATGAAAACACCAACCAGCAAAGACAACAATATAAGGTTGTTCATTCTTCGTTTAACACCGTTCAGTAGCTGCTGATCGGATTTATCGTCAATTGAACCTGTTGATTCGTCTGTTGGCAGAACCTTTTCAATACCCTCCAAGTAATCCTGACATTCTTTACATGACTCCACATGATCCTCAATAAATTGGTTTGTTTCTTCACTTGTAAGATCCTCTTTATACATCGGAAGTAAATCTTTAACTACACTACATTTCTTACTCAAGTTTCTACACCTCCATCAAGAATATATGACAACTTACCCTTAGCTCTATAGAAGTTAACCCTTGCCCATAAATCAGTTTTATCAAAAATGTCACCGATTTCCTTAAAACTCAATTCATTATAAAAACGTAAAATCATGATTTCTTGTTGTGGTTGTTTCAGCTTTTTTATTGCATTCATTAAGCGGATAGATTCTTCTTTTTTTTCATATATTTCCTCAGGTGTTTGCTGGAAAGCCAAACTCTCTTGAATAGTAGCGGGATCTATATTTCTATCAATCTTCTTATTCTTCCTCATATAAGTATAAAATGTATTCTTGGCAATCTGGAATAACCAAGTAGACACTTTGCTTTCACCTTTAAAACGATGTATTGACTTAAATGCTTGAAAAAATGTCTCTTGGGTCAACTCTTCAGCGAGATGTTTGTCTCCAACTAAATAAAATAGGTATTTAGAAATCTGTTTTTCATGTTTATCGTATAATTGTTTAAATTCATCCAATAATGTACCTCCTTTCAGTGCTGTCATATGTTTAGTAACTTCATAAAGAAAAACGTTACACATTTATGAAAATTTTTAAAAACCAAGAGAATTTACAACGGGTTCCGTATAAGGTGAGAATACCTTTAATCATACCGAAATAGCATCAGGAATAGCAGTGTGAATAACACTGTATTTAACAATAAAAACCCAAGCCAATGTGACTCTGTGTTTTTTACGATTTTATTAACTTCTTATTCCGTTATAGCCCCCGTTAGTTAAATGCGCCCCTTTTATTTCACCTCTATCCTTTAACCAATCTGTAACTTTCTCCCACATAACTTTTTGCAACTACTAGTAATTGACCACTATTAGGTAGTACGTGTCTGACAAATATTTTTCAGCCCAATCAAAACCTTTAGGGAAATGACATCTTCGCTGATCCCTTTACCATGTCTGAAAAACGAATCTATTTGTACCAGAACCTTTAATGTATTCATCTTCTTTTGGGTATTAATTGCCCATATCCAAATCATCATATTTCCGGCATTAAACGATTCTAACAGGAGAATACAATCAGTTTATCGAATCTAAGAACCAGGACTAAATTGTTATTTTTTGTTACAAGAAGGAGGAAATAATGTTGGAGCAGAACTATGTACAATTAGCCATTGAGAATCGTGTCGGAATCATTACATTAAACCGCCCGGAAGCAGGGAATTCAGTCGATTTGAAAACTGCAAAAGAATTAATGGAAGTCGCTGTTACTTGCTCAGAAAACGAAGAAATACGTGCAGTAGTTTTGACTGGAGTTGGAGATAAGTTTTCATTTGGTGGGGATTTAAGTAGTTTTGCGAATGAAGGCGATGAAATCGGAGCTCATTTGAAAATTGTAACCGCCTATCTCCATCAGGCCATTTCCCATTTTGCCAGAATGAATAAACCAATTATTGCAGCTGTAAATGGAGTAGCGGCAGGCGGAGGAATGAGTTTGGCGTGTGCGTGCGATCTTGTCTATGCTTCAGAGGATGCAAAATTTGTGACCGCTTATAACCAAATTGGTTTGACACCGGATTGTGCTGGAAGTTACTTCTTACCGATCCTTGTTGGGGTGAGACGTGCTCTCGAATTATTTTATACCAATCGTCCAGTTGGTGCGATGGAGGCAAAAGAGTGGGGAATCGTCAATGATGTATTACCTACTGATAACTTAATGCCATTTGTCCTTGGTTTAGCTGAAAAATTAGCAAATGGACCAATGAATGCTTTTGGAGCTACCAAAAAATTAGTGTATCAGTCCCACCAAGAATCACTAGAGTCACAAATGACTTTAGAGTCTCTAAGTATTGCGGAGAGGGCAAGTAGTAACGAGGGTAAAGAAGGGATTTCGGCATTCCTGGAAAAACGTCCAGCAGATTACACAAAAGAATTGAAAATCAATCATTAAAGGAAAGCACATCAACCACCATTGCAAGTGGGTGGTGCTTTCCTCAAGAAATAGTGGATATTCATCTGTATTTGGGAATTAAAAAATGCTATAAACGTCAGTATGTTTTATGAAGGTAAAATGAGCCAAAATACGCAAGTAGTGAATAAAAACTTGCATATTTTTGGCTCTAAATATTTATTCTTTATTGTGCTAGAGCACCCGTTAATTGAATAACGAGGGTAAATCCAATAATTTATATTTACTGGTGTTTGCTTAACTAACTCTTAACAAACACCATATTAGGTTATTATACAAATTTGTACATAAGAACATCATCAATATATTCACCATGATTTAACTTGTATTCTTTAATTAAACGACCTTCTTCCAAAAAACCCATCTGCTTGTACAAGGAAATTGCTCTTTGATTTGTTGAAAAGACCCCTAAACTTACCTTTTCAATTAATGGGTTTTCTTCTGCCCAGTCTAATAATGCCTTTAAAAGCGCCTTTCCTATTCCCATGCTTCTGTAATCTTTGCTTATCGACATTGAAACAGAACCAGAGTGTGATAATCTCTTCCTAGTTTGCGAACGAAATTCTATCGATCCTACAACTACACCATTCACTTCCGCTACAATAAGAGTTTCTTTTATATTATCCAATATTCTTTGTATTCGTACTTTCTCCTCATGTAATGGCGTTTTTTCTACTTCTTCTGATACTGCGATAAAATATTTGCCCTCAGAAATAACAGATCTTCCAATATCCAAAAGTACCTCGGCATCCTCTAATTGTACATTTCTAATTATGTATTCTACATTATCTTTAAACATTGGCATTAAAACCTCCAAAGTGATGATCTCAAAGAAATAAATACGACATCGGATTATAATATCCTTCTTCAACGATCTAGCCCTATTGTTGAAGATCTGCTAAATCCATTTACTCCGTTAACTCCCCTTTACTTGATCAAAGGGAGGTTATTAATTGCATTTCAAGCATTTTCAATCTCACCAATACTGTGCTCATAAAAGGATGGTTCTCCATAAACACAGACTTTGGATGAACAAGTCATTTAGCACCCTAAGTAGCACACCATTTTTTAGTAGTTCGCTCTAATTAAACACACAATTGAATAAAAACATTGTAAAAACAACAATAAAGCAGGTCTAAATCATTTGCGATTTAGCCTGCTTTTTGTAATTCTCTCCAAAACGGATACCAATACTCACTTGGAACTATGGTGTTCTTTTTCTATTCAATGAAGCGTCATATCCCCTTCAAAGCATCCTTATACCTCTGATAATAAGCCTCCACATTATTGAGCAACAATAACTCCGTATACAAATACACCTTCATATTAAAATCATTAAAATCAATCGTAGTCAGATCCTGTATCTTCTTGATCCGATAATTCAACGTGTTCGGATGGATGAACAGTTCATTGGCGGTCTGTTTCCCCTTCCCATCATTCGCCAGATACACCTCAAGTGTCTTAAGAAGGTCAGTTTGTTTCTTCACATCATTCTTGATCAATACCAACAAGTCATCACTGTAATAGTCCTTTGATGTGTTTTTCTCATAGAGCGTTGGCAAGTAACGATAAATACCCAACTGAGCAAATTCCCGCGGCATTGATTCCGGACGCGGACTGATGAAGTTAGCCGTTTCAATGACTTCCGACGCTTCCAAAAAGCTCTTTCTCATTTGATATAACGTGGTGTATTCCTTCCCGATCCCGATCAGGAAGTGGTAGAATTCTTCTACCCCTGTTTGTTCTTTCACCTTTTCGACTAGATCTCTGGCTAGTTCCAGGGAGGAAGACGGTGTGTCTGCTTTGCCGTAGAGGACGAGGATCACCTGGTATTCCGTTCGTAGTGAATAAATCTTTGTGTTGAAGCTTGATTCCTGGACCAACTTCTCCAATTGGTCGAGCATAGGCTTATAGTCCGACGATGCGATCGAGTACACCGCTACCGTGAACCGTTCAGGCAGGGTCAGCTTGACGAGGGATGCATCATGGCGGAGCTGGCTTTCACTTCCGTACTCGTGCTGCAGGAGATGCCACAGTACTTCTTCTTTTCTGTCCTTTTTGATATTGACCTTTGCGAACATATCATTGATCAGGTTTCCAAGATGAGCGGAGATTTCTTCAAGGAAAGCGAGCTCTTCATTTTCGAGAAGACGGTTGGATTCTTGAACCCAAATATATCCCATCGTGTTTCCCAGGTACTTTGCGGCAATGACGACGCGCTGGTGAAAACCTAACTCTTCCATCGCCTGTACCCGGATCGGATCCGTATGTTTCTCGAGCTGGTGGACGATGCCCTCTTTTTTCAGTCGATCGATGATGAAGACCGGACATTTTTTCGTGAGGATTGTCTTAAGCTGTGTTTGATCGAACTTATTAGAAGAGGAACTGTATGAAATCAGTTCGAAATTTTTGTTTTCAATGATGACGGGATTGCCTAATTTTGAGCTGATCAATTCCGTCGCTTTATGAATGTCTTCTGTTTGGAGGATGATATCAAGTGCTTCCATAGGAATCTTACCTTTCCACGAGTGTTTGTGATTCCTATTATAGCGTTAAATCCCTCAATAAAAAATGAAAAGCTCCCCCTGATCGGGAGAGCTCATCGTATTCGAATTATTCCTCATCCATAAATGGATAGGTAATGTCTGTTGTTGGCGCGAAGTTTTCTTTGATGATACGAGGACTGGTCCAACGAATCATGTTGAAAATAGAGCCTGCTTTATCGTTCGTACCTGAACCGCGTGAACCACCGAATGGTTGTTGGTTGATCACCGCACCCGTTGGTTTATCGTTGATGTAGAAGTTACCAGCTGCACCGGAAAGACGGCGTTCCAAGTGCATGATCGCTTCACGGTCTTGTGCAAAGATCGCACCCGTTAAGGCATACATGGAAGCAGTATCCACTGAAGTCAGTGTTTCTTCTAATTGTTCGTTTTCATATACATAGATCGTTAAAACAGGTCCGAAAATTTCTTCGGTCATCGTTTTGAAGTTTGGATTCGTTGTCACGATGACAGTCGGTTGAACGAAGTATCCAACAGAATCATCATACGTACCACCGGCAATGATTTCAGCTTCTTCAGAATCAGCCGCATAGTCGATGTAGCTTGTGATGGAATCAAAGGCAGCTTTGTCAATGACCGCACCCATGAAGTTCCTGAAGTCTCTTACATCACCGACTTTAAGCTTCGCCGTTTCTTCCACGACACCATTTTTCACTTCTTCCCACATGCTTGCAGGGATGTAGGCACGTGAAGCCGCTGAACATTTTTGACCTTGGTATTCGAATGCACCACGAACAAGTGCAGCCACTACTTTGTCTGCTTGAGCCGTTTCGTGAGCGAAGACAAAGTCTTTACCGCCTGTTTCCCCAACTAAACGAGGGTAGGATTTATAGTTTGTGATGTTTTCCCCGACTGTCTTCCAGATCGTCTGGAACACGCTTGTTGATCCAGTGAAGTGGAATCCGGACATGCGTGGGTCTGTTAATACGACTTCTGATACTTGTGAACCACGGGATGGAACAAAGTTGATAACGCCCTTAGGCAGTCCAGCTTCTTCCAGGATACGCATGAAGTAATAGTTTGATAGTATAGCCGTTGTTGCCGGTTTCCACACAACCACGTTCCCCATGATGGCAGGAGCTGATGGAAGGTTACCACCGATAGCCGTGAAGTTAAATGGAGAGATCGCTAGTACGAAACCATCTAATGCACGGTATTCTAAACGATTCCAAATGTTCTTCATGCTGTCCGGCTGCATTTGATAGATTTGGTTCGCATAGTCTACGCCAAAGCGTAAGAAGTCTGCTAATTCTTGTGCAGCATCAATTTCCGTTTGGTACGCTGTTTTGGATTGACCTAACATCGTTGCAGCATTGATGACATCACGGTATGGACCAGAAATTAAGTCAGCCGCTTTCAAGAAGATGGACGCTCTGTGCTGCCATGGCATATTGGACCATGATTCTTTCGCAGCCATTGCCGCTTCCACTGCATCGCGAAGTTCTTTTTCACCTGCTTGTGAATACGTAGCCAACACATGTTTGTGATCGTGTGGCATTACCACTTGCTTCACTGTATCTGTCTTGATTTCCTCACCATTGATGATGACCGGGATCTCAACCTCTAGACCAGCTTGGCGCTCTAATTCAGCTTTTAGCGTTTCTCTTTCTTTCGTACCTGGGGCATATGTATTACCAGGCTCATTTGTAGGTTTTGGGATGTTGTACACTCCGTTACTCATTCTCTTCACATTCCTTTCTGATTTCAATCTGTCTGGATGTTTTTTAATAGTTTACTTGCTGAAAATTCCCTTCAATGCAAATGCGATGTTTGCCGGCCGTTCTGCCAGGCGTCGCATGAAATACCCGAACCAGTCCTCGCCATATGGCAGGTAAATGCGGACGGTGTATCCTTTTTCCAACAATTCGGATTGCAGTTGGTTCCGCATTCCGTAAAGCATTTGGAACTCGAAGCGGTCATTCGGGATATTGTGTTCTTTCACTAATCCGATGGTGTAATCGATAATCGCTTCATCATGGCTTGCGATCGCTGTATAATGACCGTTCAAGAGCTGCTTCTTGATGAGATGCTTCAGATTGTCATCCACCTTTTTCTTCTCCTGGAACGCCACTTTACCCGATTCATTATATGCACCCTTCACAAGCCTCAAATAAGGGGAACACTGATTGAGATCATCCACATCCTTCTCTGAAACATAGAGATAAGATTGGATCACCGTCCCCACATTGTCGTACTTTTGACAGAGCTTCTTGTAAACGTCAAGGATGGCATGGCACCTCGAGGAATCCTCCATATCGAGAGTGACCGTGATTCCGCTTTCTTTTGCCTTCGCAAGAATCAACTCCATACTTTCCATGACAAGATCTTGACTGATATCCAATCCCAGGGAAGTCAGCTTGACAGAGATTTCAGTCTCCAGCCCATGATAGGCAATGGCACTGATACTCTCAATACATCGTTGGACATTCTCCCGCACCACCTCTGTAGAATCGACGAACTCACCAAGATGATCGACCGTAACCTGGAATCCCTCTTCGTTCAATTGCGTAATCAATGGAATCGCCTGTGCAAAGGTTTCTCCCCCTACAAGCTTATTAGCCCCAAATCTTGACCCCCACCGTTTGGCCATCTTATCCAACGCCTTATTGTGAGAAAGAAACAAGAAAAAACGCTTACTGATTGCTTCCATGATTACAACACCTCCTTATAGTGACTGTTACCTCAAGTGTGAGGTGATTAAACGAAGAAATGTAAATCTTAAGAAAATTATAAAGGGAAAAGAGGCTCTGAAACAACGTGCTCGGGACACAAATATTTGTGGGTGGAGTTATGGTGGGAGCACAAAAGGGGGGATAAATTGAAACTTCCCGTTATCCGTATTCGTCTAATCCATAAACATATGGTAAGGAGAGTTAAAAGTGGAAAAGAAAAAAGAAAAGCATGATACCTTCCATCATCTTCGGTTCTATTATTTTGTTCTCTGTTCTGGTGTTGACCTTCTTTATCCTTAATGGAGATCTAGAGGGTATCAGAGATGGATTCACTGACGATGTTATAACGTTTAAAGATAATAAAAATACGTCGATGGGGGGAATGAAATGACAAATCTCTTTATGATCCTTATGGGGTTTTTCATTGTCACTTCAAATATTTTTGGGTATTTTTCATATAAGAAGAAGAAAAGCTTATATTCTGCTGCCTTCACCATTCTTCTTCTGGCGGCTTTGTTTGCGTCAATTGGGGGATTATTGGCACTGTTAATCATTCGAGATGCCTTTGCGGTATTTTATGGCCTGCAGGTTGGCTATTATTTACTTATTAATAGCCTGGTTGTTTTATTGATTGCTGTGGTGGTAAGCGTTATAAGAAAATACAACATTGGAAATGAAGTCTAGGTTGAGAAGGAGTCTGCGCTTTCACAATCACACCTCTAAAGAGGAAGGATGAAGGAAAAGGTGGGGTGTGAACTGTCCCTGCCTTTCCTTGTGAATTTTTTCGAGATTAGCAGAAAAGTAGAGTGAGTTTAAGTACCATGATTTACCAAAATACGCAATTATGTTGGAGAATGACGCAATAAATAAAAGAACGACGCAATTATCCCGAAAATGACGCAATCACCCCTTAAAATGACGCAATTATCTGGGTGATGACTCAATGAAGCACAATGGAAGTCCTTCCAAAGATGATTATGGAAGAAAAATCGGTATAATTTAGGATAAGCACGGCCTTGATGATCAGCTGCTTACCTTTTCCTTAATGTTTTTGACTATATTTTCAATAGATGCATTCTCCGTACTTATATATTCTCCAAAAGCGTTTTTCGAATATGCCTTCAAGCACTTATCCGTTTGTTGAAAATGTAAACATGCTTCATCAACCCACTACGTCGATTCCTGAATCAAATCGTTCTCAAATAATGTAAATAAATTAATGAACAATAACACCGCGCGCCCAGGTGCATTCTCTCCTTGAGGAGGCTACTATGACCTGCGTCGTCGCTGCGTAACTTCCTTCATACTTCGCCTTCTTGGGTTTCACTAAACCAGTTTGATAGTTTACATCTGAATAAGATGTTGTTAGTATTACCTTACGAACGTTCGTAAGGTATCTTAAAAAACTATATATAGGTGCATGACATGGAGGAGTCAGTCAACCCGGCCCCTCCATGTCTTTTTTTATCTTAAGTGAATAGGAGATGATTTAAAATGATTGTCTTACAGATTGTACTGATCTTACTAGCAACGAAAGTGGCAGGTCAGATCAGCGTTAAGTTAGGTCAACCCTCTGTCTTAGGTAAGATTATTGTAGGGATTATCATAGGTCCTGCAGTTTTAGGGTGGATACACGCTGGTGAAATGATAAAAACGTTTAGTGAAATTGGTGTTCTGCTACTTATGTTTTTAGCTGGGCTAGAAACCAACTTAAAGACTCTAAACGAAAATAAAAAAGCGGCAATATTCGTTGCAGTTGGCGGGATTATTGTACCTATCCTATTAGGGTACGCAGGTGCTGCACTTTATCATTTTTCACTTGCTGAATCTATTTTCATTGGTTTATTGTTATCCGCTACATCGGTCAGTATTTCAGTGCAAACTTTAAGAGAAATTGGTTGGTTAAAAAGTAAAGAAGGATTCACTTTGCTGGGAGCAGCTGTATTGGATGACGTTATTGTGGTGATATTGATTGCTGTTGCTCTCAGTGTTTTTGCAGGTTCAGATACAAATCTCGCGTTCCTTATTTCAAAAAAGATTCTGTTTTTTGTGATGGTAATTTTGGCTTCTAAATGGTTGGCACCTTCATTTATCAAGCTATTTTCAACCTTTAAAGTCACCGAAACGGTCTTAAGTGCAGGGTTAATTGTTGCCTTTGGTTTTGCTTATTTTGCTGAGTATTTAGGAGTTGCCGGCATTATCGGAACCTTCTTTGCCGGGGTCGCTATTTCTCAAACAAAATTTAAAGAGGAGATGGAACATAAAGTTGAACCTCTAGCAAATGGATTATTTGTTCCCTTCTTCTTTACAAGTATCGGTCTAAGTATCTCGTTTAGCAGTATGAGCAGCCAAATAGGCTTTATTGTACTCTTTTCAATCATTGCAGTTGTATCTAAATTTGTTGGATCTGGCTTAGGTGCTAAGTTCTCAGGCTTCAACAATCGTTCTCAATGGGCATTGGTGCTGGAATGATATCCAGAGGAGAAGTTGCATTAATTTTGGCTGCAATGGGATTAGATAGTCAATTGTTACCTGTCGATTACTACACATCTATTATCGTTGTGATTATTGTAACGACGATTGTCACACCTCCATTATTAAAGCTATTTTTTTTCGCAAAAGAGGATAAACTGTATAAAGATGATATGACTGCAAGTATATAAGAGGACTTCCTCTTTTGACGATATTGTTACCCCTTAAATTGACGTTGAAATATCTTTTTGTTACCATTAACTTACGAACGTTCGTTAGGAGGATATACATGAAATCAAATCAGTTAAAAGAAATAGCTTTACATCAATTTGCTTTACATGGGTATCAGGGAGCTTCTCTTGCAACAATTGCGAATGAAGTAGGGATTAAAAAACAATCTATCTATGCACATTTTAAAAGTAAAGAAGATCTTTTTATTAGCACATATAATGATTCTCTAGAAAATGAATTGTATTTCGTTAAACAATTTATCGAAAAAAATCATTCTCTATCGCTCAAAGAGATTCTATATAGCTTTCTTAATGAATATTTAGGGCGTTATCAAAAGGATCCCCATATGAGTTTCTTTATGAGAACATCCTTTTTTCCACCGTTACAACTTAAAGAACAAATCACAAATGGTACAAACACGTTTGTAAATGAATTAGAATCTTTATTTTTAGTCATGTTCGAAGATAAAAAAGATGTCTTAAACCCAAACGTTGCTCCTGATTCTGCAATGATGTCCTTCTTAACAATATTTGATGGTTTATTAGTCGAACTTCTATATGGATTCCCGGATCGCCTACAAAAGCGCTTGTCTAGTTCTTGGGATATCTATTGGCAAGGAATTACGAAATAAAAGGAGAGAGTCAATTGAATCGTGCTTGGGGTTTATTAGTTCTAGGTTCCATCGTGGAAATATTCTGGGTCATGGGATTAAAACACGCTGAAGATTTACTCACTTGGACAGGAACAGGTATTGCCATTGTTTTATCCTTTGGTCTATTAATTAAAGCCACGTCACAACTTCCCGTTGGAACAGCGTATGCGGTCTTTACTGGACTTGGTACCACAGGAACTGTGTTAATGGAGATGCTCGTTTTCGGAGAGCCCTTTCAACTTGTAAAGATGATCTTAATACTTGTTCTTCTTACAGGTGTGATTGGACTTAAGCTTGTAACGGGGAATACGGAGCAAGAAGGGAGTGCTTCCTAATGGGATGGATATTTCTTGTCTGCGCAGGACTGTTTGAAGTTGTAGGCGTCACAGGTCTAAACCTGATATTACGAAAAAAAAGCATCATTTCATTTGCAGTTTTCATCTTTGGAATGGTCAGTAGCTTTACCTTCTTAAGCTTAGCCATGCAGTCTCTGCCAATGGGGACCGCTTACGCCGTATGGACAGGAATCGGAACCGTTGGGTCAGGACTTGTTGGGATCCTATTTTACGGAGAATCAAAGAGTATAGCTAGAATTGTATTTATGGCGATGGTTTTAAGTGCTGCAATTGGCCTAAAGCTTATTAGCTAGTTAGGAGAATGTAACATGACATTATGGTTTACAGAGAAACAAACTTCTTCATTTGGAATAACAGGAAAAGTAAATCGAACATTAGAAAGTGGACAAACGCCTTTTCAACGATTAGATATGGTAGAAACGGAGCAATTCGGAAACATGTTGTTATTAGACGGTATGGTCATGACAACAGAAAAAGATGAATTTGTCTATCATGAAATGATCGCTCATGTACCACTATTCACACATCCCTCCCCTAGGCATGTTTTAGTAGTTGGGGGCGGTGATGGCGGAACAATCAGAGAAGTATTAAAACACACGAGCGTAGAAAAAGTAACACAAGTTGAAATTGACGGTAAAGTAGTAGAGTATTCGAAGAAGCATTTGCCTCACATTTCGGCTGAATATGAAAACCCAAGAGTTGAGTTAATCATTGGCGATGGATTTGAACATATTATCAAGAGTGAAAATAGGTATGATGTGATCTTAGTTGATTCTACTGAACCTGTTGGACCAGCTGCAGATTTATTTACAAAGGGCTTTTATGCAGGTATTGCAAAGGCTTTAAAAGAGGATGGCATCTTTGTCGCTCAAACAGATAACCCATGGTTTAAAGCTGATTTAATAAAAAATGCCTTTCACGATACAAAAGAAATTTTCCCGATTGCACGCCTCTATACGTGTAACATTACAACTTATCCAAGTGGTATGTGGACATTTACAATGGGATCGAAAGTATATGACCCATTAGAAGTGCCTATTAATAAAATTTGTGATATAAACGGAAAATACTATACATCAGAATTACACTATGCAAGTTTTGTGTTGCCTAAATTTGTTCAAAATTCATGTGAATGAAGGGTTAGTATTTCATAGTCAAAAGCTCAGTCCTTACTAAGGTTCTGAGCTTTTGTTTTTCTTTTAGTTAGGCTGTTTCTGTATGTATTGTTGCTTTCTTGACCAGGACAGAGCGGGGACGGTTCCGTCTCTACAATTCCCCCAAAAGTAGAGTAAGATCCGTCCCCTCTTAGCTATTCTTATATCATTTTTTCCGATAATAAATCCTTAACCGACTCCATCACATAATCCGGCGTCCAAACCGTCCCCCTTAAATCCTCCTCTGTTGTGATCCCGCTCAGCACAAGGGCCGTTCTCATCCCGGCTTCGATGCCCATCCGGATATCCGTTTCAAGGCGATCACCGATCATGACACATTCTTCCGGCTTTAGTTCTAATATTTTCAATGCTGCATTGATGGTAAGAATAGACGGCTTTCCAATCTGCACATCGATCTTTCTACCGACAACGGCTTCCACTGCCCCGATCATTCCGGCACAATCCGGCACATCGCCAACCTCTACTGGACAGGTCCTGTCCGGATTGGTCGCAATCATCTTCGCACCAAGCTTGATTGACTGATAGGCAAAATTCAAATGGTCGTAATGAAAATCCCGGTCCCATGAGAGCACGACGATATCCACCTCTGATGGCACCATCCCTTCCCTGAACCCGGCAAGTGTCAGCTCATCCTTGATCGACTGTTCACCAATGACGTATAATGTGGCACCCGGATGGTGTTCCCGTAAATAGTCAATCAACGTAACAGTCGGATTCAATATATTCTCCAGGCTTGCCCTGATATTGAATCCATTCAATTTTTCCACATAACGATTACGCGATTCAATCGTTTTGTTTGTGAGGAACAACACCTTTTTTCCTTCATCGAGAAGAGAGTTAATGGTGGTGTCTGCTCCCTCTATCAATTGCTTACCGAGATACACGGTCCCATCCAAGTCAAAAATATACCCCTTTAGATTCTTCATCTGTACCCCCTCCATTCAATAAGAAAAGCGTAAGCGCCTTGTTCAGCCCCGACAAGCGTTGGAGGGCCGACCGGTGAAGTCGTTCTTTGACTTCATTGGGCGGACCGAAACGTCTCGAGGGGCTAGGCGCTGGAGCTGGCCATTTCTCAAATTTTAAGTTATTCTCTCTTATAACAAGAAAAATTCCTTGAGCATGACGATTTCTCCAATTGAACAATTGGATTTTCGCCATCCCCAAGGAATCTCCTGATCTCTATCCTTGTATCTCTTCAATTACACTTGTTGTGTCATCAAATCTTCGCCGATGATGACCCTTGAAGTGCCTAGCTTTGCCACTTCTTCTTCATACGGTTCTTGGTCGGATAAGTGGACGAGAACGAGTTTCCCGATCTTATCGACATCATACTTCTCTACAATTTCAACAAGGCTGCTGTGATTGCCTGTCACTTTACAGGCAGAAGTCGCTTCATGGATTAACATATCTATATGGTCATACTCACCAATCCGTGCGTTGATTTCCGAATCGCTTGAATACACGACAACCCGACCGGCACATTGCACTTCAAGCCCCACAGTAGGAACCGAATGAAGGGCCTTAAAGCAGGAAAACGTCATCCCGCCGCCAGCGAGAAGTTCACTTTCACGATCACCGTCAAAGGTTTCAACCTTAATGGTAAAAGCAATCGGCCACTGATCTGCTTCCATCGTTGACAGCCATTCCTGCAGTTTTTTTTCATTCCGATAATCACAAAGAATCCTTAATGGCTTTTTCCTGTCCTCAAGCCACATCCCCCACAGCAAGGAGGGCAATCCATAAATATGGTCAATATGAAAATGGGTGAACACCACTGCATCGAGCTCCCCTAAATCCACCTGTAGCTGCTTCAGCTTCCTGCAAGGATTGCCGCTGACATCGACCAGCACATGATAGTCATCATTGGAGAAACAGACCGATGTATTGTCGCGTCCGGAACCTGGATAGGCACTCCCGGTTCCTAAGAAATGAATGTCCATCTCGTCACCACCTATTTAATTCCTGAGTGCATAAAGCTTGATACGAATTGTTTTTGAAAAAGGAAGAACGCAAGCACTAAAGGCATGATGACCATTACCGTACCGGCAGCGACCATTCCCCATTGTGCCCCCGTTTCATATGATTGTGCAAAGAGGGCCAGTCCGACGGTTAATGGGCGGGACTCGACGGAATCAGTGATGATCAACGGCCACATGAAGTTGCTCCAATGATGGCTGACGGATACCAGGGCAAATGCGATATAGGTAGGTTTCGCCGATGGGATGTAGACATGCCACAGTGTTTGATACCATTTACATCCGTCCATTCTTGCCGCTTCATCAAGATCGAACGGGACTTGCTTGAACGTCTGGCGCATTAGGAATACCCCGAATGCAGAAGCCCAATATGGCATCATGACGGCGAGTTTTGTATTGACAAGCCCAAGTTGGCTGATCACCTGATAGTTCGGGAATAACAGGATTTCGGGCTGAATCATCAGTTGCAGCAGGAACAGGATGAACAGTACATTCTTCCCTCTGAAATTCACCCGTGCAAACGCATATGCCGCAAGCGTAACGGTGACTAACTGGACAATCAACACCCCAAAAACGATGACGAATGTATTGAAGTAATACTGTAAAAAGGGTGCAGTCTTCCATGCGTTGACATAGTTTTCAACCGTGGGATTCGAGACCCAGAACGGAAAGCCTCCATTGATCACTTGATTCCCGGGAGAGAAAGAGGTGATGATGACCCAAAGGAGGGGGATGAATGAAAGTATCCCTAAAAAAATGATGATGCCATAGTTCAATTTTTTCATCGAATCTTCCCCTCCTTAATAATGAATTTTCCGATCAAGGTACAAATAATTGAATGCTGTGATACCGAGCATGATGACGATCAAAATCACGGTCAGCACCGCTGCTTTACCTAGATCCCAATTCGTGAATGCCGCTTCATAAATATGGTAGAGTAATAGATTGCTGGCGTTATCCGGCCCACCCTTGGTCATTATGTACAGGTGGTCGACGTTTTTGAATGAATTCGTAATCGCCACGATCATGACGAACAGCGTCGTCGGCATCAGCAGTGGGAAGGTGATATGACGGAACATCTGGAACGGTTTCGCCCCTTCCATCTCTGCCGCTTCATACACATCCCTCGGTAAATTCTGCAAACCTGCCAGATAAAAAATCATGAAGAAACCGGCATCTTTCCATATGATCATGACAATCATCGCGATCATGACGGTATTCGGATCCCCCAGCCAGTTCGTGTCATCCCTGCCGAACATATGCAGAAAGTTATCGAGCAGTCCATATTGAGGGGTGTAGATGAAAAGCCAAATATTTGCCACCGCAATCAACGGAACGATCGTCGGGTAGAAAAATGACGTACGAAGCAAAGAGCTTCCGGCCATTTTTTTATTTAACCAGATGGCAAGATACATCGCCAGGAACAAACTTGTTGGTACTGTACCGATCATGAAGAGGATGTTATTCAGAATGACCTTCCGGAATATCTCATCCTCGAAAACTCCTTTATATTGTTCAAGTCCCGAAAATTGCAGCCTGGTCATCGGGCCACTGTAGAAGCTTAACTGGATCGATTTGAGCGTCGGGTAAAACGTAAACAAACTCAAAAATATGAAAGAAGGAAACAGGAGCCCGTAGGCAAACAGATTATTTCTCGCCCCGGTGCTGAGTTTTCTTTGCTTCATTGTCATCTATCGGCCCCACCTTTCTTGTGAAGCAGGAGCTCAAGTCAGCACAAAGCCCACCTGAGCCTCACTCCATTCACTCTTCGGTCACTATCTTATTACTGAAAAGGCTCCAATACTTTTTCCGCTTTCTTCTGTGCATTGTCCAACCCTTCGTCAACCGGGCTTTGTCCCGTCAGGATCGATTGAATATGATCATTGAAGATTTTCTGCACCTCACCATTTTGATAGGTTGCAAGTTCACTTTCTGCGTACTCGAGCTGCTCGCGGGCAACCAGTGCAGGAGGGAATTCCTCTACATACTTCTTCAACAAGTCAGTCTCATAAGCTGATTCGGTTGTGGCTACATATCCTGTATCGATCGACCACTGGGCAACACGCTCAGGCTCTGTAAGGAACTTCATGAACTTGATTGCCGCTTCCTTATTCGCTTTTGGAAGATCTTTGAACATGTAGATGTTTCCTCCTCCAGTAGGGGAACCATACTCATTGTTCGCCGGCAGGAAGGACACACCGAAATCAAAGTCCGCATTGTTCTTCACATTCGTCAGGTTACCAGTCGTATGATACATCATCGCCGTTTTTCCACTCAGGAAGTCAGAAGGAACCGTCGCCCATTCAATGACACCCTCAGGCATGATTTTATGTTCCTTTCCAAGGGATAACCAAAATTCCATCGCTTCTTTTGAATATGGTGCATTGAAGTGTACTTCCTTTCCATCTTGAGACATGATGTTGTCTCCAGTCTGAAGCGCTAAAGCCTGGAACATCCAGTACTGGTAACCGGTGCTCGGAATTTCAAGTCCCCACTGATCCTTACCTCCATTTTTCGTCAGCTTCTTCCCGTATTCCACCAGCTGATCCCAGTTTTCAGGTGGAGCTTCCGGATCCAATCCCGCTTCTTTAAATGCATCCTTGTTATAGTAAAGGACGATGGTACTGCGCTGGAAAGGCAAGCTGTACACCTTATCATCAATGGAAAAATTCGCCATGAATCCGTCGTAGAAATCATCCAAATATTCTTGCTCGAACATCGGCGTCAATTCCTCGATCAGGTCGTTCTCAAGCAATGTGAAAAGGTCTATTGAAAATAACACAGCAAGCTCAGGTGAATTTCCTGCCTGCGCCGATGCCATGACCTGGGTCATAGTCTCAGCATAACTGCCACCATATTTCGCATTCACCTTGATGTCGGGATTCTCTTTCTCGAAATCAGCCACAAACCCATCAACGATCTTCGCAACATCCCCGCCAACCGCTACCGGGAACCAGAAATCAATTTCAGTCGTTTCATCCCCCCCGGTTTCACTGCTGCCGCACCCGGCAAGAACGACCATCAACACTAAAACGAATGATAAAACCTTGAACTTCATGCCAATTCCTCCCCTTTTTTTCATAAAAAAACCCATGAACAATAAACTGCATCACAAATAAGTGTCATGCATTTCATTGGTCACAGGGATTCTCCGCATCTCTACCCTTAGACGATAACCTGTCTAATATATATGTCTGATTATTCACAATAATACAATATTAACTAAAAGTTGGCAATGGCATTTCTTTTTTTTACAAAATAATATGGGACAAAGGGACAGGTCCCTTGTCCCAATTGTTTGATTCGACTAAACTCATTAAATGGGACAACGAACCTGTCCCCATGTCCCTTTTAACCTTTATCTTTCGTATAACTATGCTTGCTATTAGTAAGCCTCTGTAAATCTTCCCGATAAAACGTATCCTTTAATTCCTTCATCTTAAAAGGAATAATAGGAGAAAGATAAGGAACGCCTATCGATTTCAGACTCGCCATATACAACATTAGAATGGTTGTCCCAATGATGATTCCATTAAAACCAAAAAAGTTAGCCGTTAATAAAAATACTATTCTTAGGGTGGCATCAGGTCCCACGAGTCCTCTGTTAGCTCCCAGGAAACTGGAAAGAGCGGTTATCCCTATGACGATCAGACTGACGGGGTGGATTAATTTGGCGGTGACCGCCGTTTCACCAATGACGATGGTCCCGATTAAAGACACCAATATGACCGCACTTTGTGGAAGACGAAACGAAACATCTACTAATATTCTGACCAAGAATAAAAGAATGGCGATTTCCCAAAAGGTTGGCAATAGCTCATCGTTTGAAATGATTGCTTTCGAAATCTTGTCGGGTAAGTCATCTTTATGAAAATTTGCTAACGCTATGTAAACCGCCGGCAGGTATACTCCTATTAGAAAGGCGATAAAACGGATGATTCGGCTCGTGAATCTACCCATTGAAATATGGTAATCATCGGGTGCCTGAATAAAATCTATAAATAGAGCAGGAGCTATGATGGCGAAAGGGTACCCATCCACAATCACTACCACTCTTCCTTCAAATAAGGATGAAACTGCCCCGTCCATTCGTTCGGAATGTCTTAACCGTGAGAAAAAGGTTTTTGGCTTCCCTTCTAATACATCCTCCACTACTCTTTCACTAAGGACATACTTTATGTTTAGACTATTTAGCCTCTTTTTGACTTCTTTTAATATCCCTTTATCCACAGTACCTTCTATATATAAGATCGACACAGATGTTGGTGAAGTGGAGCCAATCTCCACTGTTTCCACACACAAATCCGGTGTTTTTAATGAACCTCTGATCAAATTGATATTTGTTTTCATCTTTTCTGTTAATCCAATTTGAGGACCTCTTACCGAACGTTCTCCAATGGACGCTTCCACGCTTCTTTCTGCCCACTTTGGAGATGGGATTATGATTCCTTCCCGAATCCCGTTAATCAGCAAAACTGTATTTCCTTGTACGATGGCATCGGTCAACTCTTGATAATGAGTTGTCGTCTTTACATCTGCCGATTCAACTATTCTTTCCATGATTAGTTTGTTGAGCGATTCATTACTATCTTCTGCCTTGAATCGTTCCAATAATGGCTTGACCACGTAATCCTGAATAAGGTCTACATCGATTATTCCGTCCAGGTAGACAACATTCATTTCAAGGGAACCATCGCAGCCAGCCTTTATGTTTCTTATGATAAGGTCAGATGTGTCGTGAAAGGTGTTCTTTATGTTTTCGATGTTTTCTTTTAGGCACATTTCTATTTTAGGCATCCTTCATCCTCCCTAAAAGTTAGTATGAGGAGTTGTCAAGATACTATACTTTGTGGAGGAAACCTAATATAACAAGCGTTAGTACACCAACAGTGTACCTTTTAGCAAACAGTAAAATGGTACACTGTTGGTGTGCCTGTTTTCGTTTTTCCTTTATGCTCTTTTTCCTGGAAAATCACTTTCACAACTTAGGTTCGTCATTCAACATCTGCCCGAAACAATAATCAATGATTTCTCTTCTTCTGATGATCCCTATAAAGTGATCCTGATCATCGACTACCGGGACAAAATTCTGTTCCATAGATTTGGAAATGATATCTTCCATCTCTGCATCTATATGAATCGGTTGATGTTGTCTGTGCAAAGGAATGTCAGAGAGCATTACTTTACTGGTATTTTGAAACGTGAGTCCGGGTGTGTTTTTTATTTTCCATAGGAGATCCCCTTCTGTCAGAGTACCTGCATATTTCCCATCCTCACTGATCAATGGGACTGATGTGTAACGATGATACTCCATCTTCTCGAGTGCCTGCCTCATAGTCGATTCATATTTAATATAGGCAACGTCCCTTTTGGGAACTAAGAAAAAAGCGATATTCAATTCGATCCCCCTCATGATCTTCCATCGGCTACGATGTGCAGATCGATATTCGTTGTTTCCCGCATGATCGTATTGACGATTGATCCTTTCCTTATCTCCTCCCATCTCGTTCTGGCAGATTGCCCTAATAAGATCTGCGTCACGTGATACTTTTTTGCAACTTCAATGATGACAGCAGCCGGCTTCCTATTTTGCTGTTCTTCGAATATCAACTTGGCATTGAACTGCTCGGCAAGCATTTTCCATTCTTTCATTTTTTGCTCTCTGACCAGGTTTCCCTCGGATGTTTTCTTTGAGGTTACATTCAAGATATACAATTCCGCCTTTAAGCGATGGGCCATTCTCCATCCTCTTCTGATCAGCTTTTCCGCTGTGGGCCCGTAATGGATGCAAACAAGGATCTTCTCATTCACCCCGATGGGACCCTGCTGAAGATCACCGCTTATTTGCTCAATCCGTTCGTCCACATCATTTGCAATCTCCCTTAAGGCCAGTTCCCGAAGTGCTGATAAGTTGGTTGTGGTGAAGAAATGGGTTAAACTTTGTTCAATCTTTGCCTGCGTATAAATTTTTCCATCCCTCAGCCTCTTTCTCAAGGCTTCCGGTGTCACATCAATCAGTTGGATTTCGTTGGCCTTTTGAATAAACGTATCCGGCACTCTTTCTCTCACTTTCACACCTGTGATATGCCTGACGATATCGTTCACACTTTCCAGGTGTTGAATATTCACTGCTGATAGGACATCGATTCCGGCATCAAGGATCAAAGCTACATCCTCATACCTCTTGGAATTGACGGAACCTGTTATATTCGTATGGGCAAGTTCATCAACAAGGACGATATCCGGTTTTCTCTCAATGATTCCTTCAACATTCAGTTCGTAGAATTTCTTTCCTTTATAATACATGATTTTTAACGGCACCTGTTCAAGATCTTTCAGTTGAGCCTCTGTTTCTGCACGACCATGGGTCTCGATTAATCCAATCACCACGTCTTTTCCTTCTTTTTTTAAATCAGCCGCATCCTGGAGCATTTTATAAGTCTTTCCCACTCCCGGTGCAGCACCGACATATAATTTGAATTTCCCTCGTGTGGATTCTGTGATTGTCTGAAGAATTTCTTCAGGGGTCCTTCTCCTGAAATATGGATGATCCGTTTCCATCTGTTCACCTCCAAGCAGGACACATCAAGATGAGAACCCGACCAACGAATTGGTCAGGGTTCTGTACGATTTATAATAACTTCTGTAAATCCAGGTTAAGCAAGAGGACATTGACGCGTTCTTCTCCGAAAATCCCCCATTCCTTCCCTTGGGTATTGTCTTCGATCAACTTCTGCAACTTTTCTTTGGATACGCCTGTGAGCTCTGAAATTCTGTTCACCTGCGCCATGGCTCCCTGAACAGAAATATGTGGATCCAGGCCGGAGCCTGAGTCTGTCACAAGATCGACGGGAACCTCACTGATCGGTGTATCCGGGTTGGCATTTTTCCACACTTCCAATGATTCCTCTGTACGGTTGATCATATCCTCATTGGACGGGGCATAGTTATTCGATCCTGAACCAGAGGCATCGTATTCAATGGCGGACACCCTTCCATGAAAGAGGGTGGGATCACTCACGCTTTGCCCGATCAATGCCGAGCCCACCACTTCATTTTCTTCATTATAAACTAAGCTTCCATCCGCCTTGTCCGGCATGATGGCCTGTGCTATTCCCGTTGACGCCAGTGGATACACCAAACCTGCGAGCACCATGATGGTAAGGCTGGACCGAATAATCGGTCCGATAAATTGACTGTTTTCCATCTTACATCTCCCTTTCCTTCTTTTATATGAATAATGAAATCGTCATATCAATCAGTTTAATTCCTATGAAGGGTACCAGGACCCCGCCAAGACCATAGATCGTCAAGTTCTTACTTAATAAGGCATTGGAACTCATCGGTTTATATGCGACTCCCTTCATGGCTAGGGGGATCAATAAAGGAATGATCACGGCATTAAAGATCAGTGCTGACAGGATGGCCGATATGGGTGTAGACAGACCCATGA
This sequence comes from Rossellomorea sp. NPDC071047, assembly GCF_050270195.1. Taxonomy (NCBI): domain Bacteria; kingdom Bacillati; phylum Bacillota; class Bacilli; order Caryophanales; family Bacillaceae; genus Rossellomorea; species Rossellomorea sp. NPDC071047. Next base: position 189,535 of record NZ_JBNNJT010000006.1, read on the forward strand.
TATTCAATGCTGTCATCTCTGGAATCGCAAGCATGAACATGGCAGGGATGATGGCGAAGTATTTCGCAATATCGTTGGCGATACTGAACGTGGTCAGCGCCCCCCTGGTCATAAGCAATTGTTTTCCGATTGAAACCACTTCAATGATCTTTGTCGGATTCGAGTCCAAATCAACCATATTCGCCGCTTCTTTTGCAGCTGTAGTCCCGCTGTTCATGGCGAGCCCCACGTCTGCCTGGGCGAGTGCAGGCGCGTCATTCGTACCATCACCTGTCATCGCTACCAATTTCCCTTGGGACTGTTCATATTTAATCACTTCAATTTTGTCTTCTGGTTTACATTCCGCTATGAATTCATCCACCCCTGCTTCACGTGCAATCGTGGCAGCCGTCAACGGGTTGTCCCCTGTGGCCATGATGGTTTTGATCCCCATCTGCCGGAGCTTTTCAAATCGGTCTTTCATTCCCGGTTTCACCGTATCTTTCAGGTAGATCAATCCAAAGATTTGTCCTTCCACCGCTACGGCCAATGGGGTACCACCTTCTTTCGCGATTTCTTTCGCTTCTTCGTCAAGATTTGAGGGGATTCTACCTCCTTGAGCTTTCACCCACGTCTTGACGGAATCGACAGCTCCTTTACGCACCTGGCGTCCATCTTTCAAATCTACCCCGCTCATTCTCGTTTCAGCCTTAAATTCAATGAATTGTCCTCCTGATGCTGCTGAAGCATCAAGCTTGGTTCCCTTCTCTTTCAGCAATTCAATGATGGAACGTCCTTCAGGTGTTTCATCTTGTAACGAACTGATCCCCGTCCAGTAGAAGAGCTCTTCTTTCGAAGCATCTCCCACCGGTATGAAATCACTGGCCATCCGGTTACCGAATGTAATGGTACCGGTCTTATCCAAAATGATCGTGTTGATATCCCCTGCTGCTTCCACTGCCTTTCCGGACATAGCAAGTACATTGTACTGAGTCACACGGTCCATACCCGCAATCCCGATTGCTGATAATAATCCCCCGATGGTCGTCGGGATCAAACAGACCAGGAGTGAAATCAATACAGGGATTTCAAGTGAAAATCCCAGATAGTTCGTAAAGAAAGGAAGAGTGACGACCACAATCATGAATATCAACGTCAAGCTTGTTAATACCGTATTCAAGGCGATTTCGTTCGGGGTCTTCTGACGCTCTGCCCCTTCCACCAATGAAATCATGCGGTCTAAGAATGATTCACCCGGGTTGCTGGTGATTCGGACTTTAATTTGATCACTGACGACTCTCGTTCCTCCTGTGACAGAATTGAAATCGCCCCCGGCTTCCTTGATGACAGGAGCGGATTCACCGGTGATCGCTGATTCGTCCACAGAGGCAAGGCCTTCAATCACTTCACCATCCCCTGGAATCATCTCACCTTGTGAAACGACAACAACGTCGCCTTTCTTGAGAGAGGTAGAAGCCACCCTTTCCGTTTTGCCATTTCCTCTAAGAAGATTGGCGGACATCTCCTGTTTTGACTTTTTCAATGAATCGGCCTGTGCTTTTCCGCGGCCTTCTGCCAATGCTTCGGCGAAATTGGCAAAGAGCACTGTAAATAAAAGAATCAGGCTGACTGTCACATTGAACCAGGGTGCCACATCACTGGAACCGAATGCATCAGGTGCTACACAAAGGATTAATGTAATGATGAATCCAATCTCCACTACAAACATAATCGGATTTTTAATCATGATTCTTGGATCAAGCTTAACGAAAGAATCTTTCAAGGCCTGCATGACCATTCCTTTATTCTTCATGTTATTTCCATCCTTCTGTTCAATTGGATTGGGCCGCTCGGGGGAAAGACGGTTTCGTTCTTTCCCTCTAAACTCGGCGACCTTATTTGTCTCTTTCAATAATGGATTTGCCACTTCTTCCACTCCCATCTACAATGTCAGATATTCTGCTACCGGCCCCAATACGAGTGTCGGGAAGAACGTTAACGCTCCGACTACAAAGAACGTTCCAATCAGGATCACACCGAATAAGGACGTATCCGTTCGGAAAGTTCCGATCGTCTCGGGAACCATTCTTTTGGATGCGAGGGATCCTGCAACAGCGAGCATTGTCACCAGTCCGAAGAATCTTCCAATATACATGACGATTCCTGTAGAGATATTCCAGAATGGTGTGGCATCCCCAAGTCCTTCAAATCCAGATCCATTATTGGCAGCGGATGACGTATATTCATAAACGACTTGGGAAATCCCATGAAAACCACTGTTCGAAATGGCTTCCACCCCAAGAGGAGAATAAAGCGCAAGGGCAGATGCCCCCAGTATCAACAGGGGATGCATAAGCATCGTAATGGCAATCAGCTTCATTTCCCTGCCTTCGATTTTTTTACCCAGGAATTCCGGAGTGCGTCCAACCATCAACCCTGAAAGGAACACGGCGATCATGGCATACATGAGCACATTGATGAAGCCGGCGCCGACTCCACCGAATACGGTGTTCAACAGCATATTCGTAAGGGCCAGCATCCCTCCGATCGGGGTTAACGTATCGTGCATTGTATTGACGGCACCTGTTTCCGTCGCCGTCGTGACCATGGCATAAAGAATCGATTGACCGGTACCGAACCGCACTTCCTTCCCTTCCATACTCCCTTGATCGGTCTGGATCCCCATGGCATTCAGTGCCGGGTTTCCTTGAGATTCATAGAATAGGGCCGTTGAAAGGAACACAACGAAAACCATAACCATCGATACAAACAGGACACGTCCCTGCTTTGGATTCCCGACCATCTTTCCATACGTAAAAGGCAGGGCGGATGGAAGCAGGAACATTAACAGGATCTGAATGAAATTACTGATGGCATTCGGATTCTCAAAGGGATGTGCGGAATTGACACCAAAGAATCCTCCCCCGTTATTCCCAAGTTCTTTAATGGACAGGAACGTTCCGACAGGGCCACGGGCGATCTCCTGCGTACCGCCTTCAACCGTATTCACTGTAACCGATGGTTCAAGCGTCTGCGGAACCCCGAGCGCTATGAAGATAAAGCCCGCAATAAAAGCGATCGGCAAAAGGACTCGGGTGATGGACCTGAATAAATCGACAAAGAAGTTTCCTATTTCAGCTCCTGAGAGTCCCCTGACAAAGGCGATGGCTACTGCCATGGCCGTTCCCGGTGCTGCAAACATCATGAACAGAATTCCGATCATCTGTCCGAGATAAGAAAGACCGGATTCCCCGCTGTAATGCTGTAAATTCGTATTGGTCATAAAGCTGATTGCTGTATTAAAGGCAAGAGTGGGATCCATTCCCGGGTTGCCACTCGGATTCAGGGGCAGGACCCCTTGCAGCCTGAATACAAGATACACAAGGAAAATCATGAAACCATTCGTTAAGACAAGGGCCAATGCGTATTGCTTCCACGTCTGGTTCACTTTTTTTATCCCACTGACTTTGAAGAGTAGATGTTCAAATGGTCCAAATAGTTTATCTAAAGGCGTTTGATTATAATCGAACGCCTTTGCCAAATAGACCCCGGCCGGCTTTGCAATCAGAATCATGGCCGCTAATGTAATGATGATCGATAGAATGGTCGTAATCACCTGTGATACCTCCAACTAATTAGAATTTTTCTGGATGAAACAATACATAAAATAAATAAAGTGTAATCATGGCCGTAATCCCAAGTAACAGCATCATGAGTCCTTACCTCCCTGATCGACAACAGTGGAAGACCAGTTGGCAAGTCCCGACATAAGCGCCGGAAGAATGATGAATAGAGCGATCATTATAATATCCAACATGTGTAAAACCTCCTGACATTATTTGAAGAAACAAGAAACATTCCTGCTCTTTGTATACACCACATATCTTGCGCCGATCGACTGATACAGGCGGACTGGATATCCTGGAGTCGTCGTAACGACAATGATGGGTGCGGATGTACTGTTTTGAATAATCTTCATCATCGGTAATGTATCGAAAAAGCGATTCTCAAACACGATGACTTTATCGAAGTGATGTCGATGATCAATAAATTCTTCATTTATCCCCAAACCCATGACATTCTGGAACCCTCTCCCCTTTAGAATGTCAACAACTTGTGGAATGGGGGAAACAAAACAGCAATCATGGGAAAGATCTAAGCAGCCCTCTATTTCCTGCAGCATTTCACATGTCGGAATACAAACAAGCGTCTTGCCTTTATGCCGTTCCTGCGTACACACATTCATCCTCCTTTCTTCTGCGATCATCACATCTCTAAGATTCCTTACTACAGAGATCATTGGGGCACACCTTAGAAAAAGACATGGACGGTCATCCAAAAGATCCCCTTACAGGAAGAAAGATCCACCTTCAGAAAACAAAAATAGACCAATGCTCACTTTTCCCTCAGTTGACAGGCAAGAGTAAAGATGGATCAGCATCCTGAAAGAATGCGATCCCCTGACATCTCTTGTTCATCTGAAGAAAAAGTACACATTGGTCTACTTAACACCTAGCCGGCTGTTATAGCCTTCTATGCATTCTGTCTTCCATGTTCACTTCTTCAAAATAGGCATAATAAAAAGACCTACTTATTAGTCAAGCTGCCCCTTTTGCCATTATGAAAACAACAAAAAAAGCCCCCTGAAAAAGGTGGTCTTTATGACCTCCTTCGCTTTAGCCGACGAAGTTAGCTGACGGGTAGGATGGCGAAAGAGTTTTAATCTCATCCCTTCTACATACGTAGAATTAACCCCACTTGATTGGGTCCTCCGTTCTCGTTTCCGAGACTAGGCCGAAATATTGAGTTGTGCTTTACAAGGAATATATTACTCCCGGCTTATTGAATTTGTAAATTATTAAAAATCTCTAAATCTAGTCAAATAGGTTTATTTTTCTAACGAAAATAATCAAATGCTCTAAATATCTAACTGATTCGAATTATTTCGGCTGTTTTATTCAACGCAAAATTAATGATTGACAACTTTTAACACGTCTGAGTAAGATAATCCTTGAAATTGATCTGATAGTGGCAAGGGGGAGAAAACGTGAAAATCTCTAAACGACGATTAGAGGCTGAATTAAGCGAAGCCTTCATAAAAATGCAAAGAGAACTGATCGGCCGCGGTCCACAGGAAACCCGGACATACATCTTAGAGGACATGGTTATTGCAAGGTTCAAGGGCGTGTTAACGGTTGAAGAAAAACACCTTGTCGAACACGATAAAGGTAGAGTCCTCGTGAAACAAATGCGTCAGGTGTTGAGGGAAATGTACAGCCAAAACATCGAAGAGATAGTAGAACAGCATACAAAATGCAAAGTCCTTTCGAGCCATAGCGACATCAGTACGAAAATGGGAGAGCGTATGGAGGTATTCGTACTCGATAAGAATCTTGAAAAGCAGTTAGAAAATTAAACAACTCAATGTATATTTATTAGTAAATTCGAAAGTCTCCTATCCTTTTATTAATCTAAGAAGCCCTGAATCTATCGAGTCGCATACTCAAAGATTCAGGGCATTTAAGATTGTTATCCTGACACCTGTGGGGAGTTCCCGTCCCTTGCGATCCTTGCAGGCTACCTTCACATATTCCTCCGTCAAACCATTACATTCCAGGACTTCTTCCATTGACTCCAAGACAGAGTGGAGACGGTTCCGTCTTAACCTTTCCCTTACGACCGTCCCCGGGTTACATTTAAAGAGCCTATTTAACCATAGTTGTTCGGAACAGACTCTTTATATTCTCAAATAAGTAACCCAGAACCCACTACCTACACTTACTCTTTATTTGTAGTAAGGTTTTCTAACTTGTTAATGGTTTGATCAATTTCATTTTTAGATTCTGTCACAATTCTTTGTAAGTCTTCTGAAATTTGATTAACCTTTATTAGTTCATTTGTAATATTTTCAATGTTAGCATTAACCTCTTTAATGGCATTATCAGCACTCACAGAGAGCTTCCTAACTTCCTGGGCTACTACATTGAATCCCCTTCCGTGTTCGCCCGCTCTGGCTGCTTCAATCGCCGCATTTAAAGAAAGCAAGTTGGTTTGAGAAGATATATTTTTTATCGATTTTGACGTTTCATCAATTAATTTAATTTGTTCCCTTAAAGACTCTAATGCTTCTACTTTTTCATTGGAATTGGCCATGACTGAGTTTACTAGATTATTCGGCATGCTCTTTAATTTGGAAATGATCTCTATCGTTGTATTTTCCCTTTTTGTAATATCTGTGGCAATCTTCAGGACTCCTTGTACAGACCCATTTCCATCTAAAATAGGAATATATGTTGCTTCCAGCCAAAGTTTGTTCCCCTGTTTATCAACTCTTTCAATTTTTTCTTGAGATTTTTTCCCTTTCCGGAGGTTGTCCCACAACTCTGTATATTCTTTGCTTTGGCTATATTCCATCGTGCAGAACTGTTTGTGATCCATCCCCTGCATTTCATGTACCCGGTAATTCATTGCATCAGCGAAGTTATCATTTACCCAAATTACCTTTCTGTCTAAGGAGAACTCTATCATAGCCAAATTTGTTTCAAGAGCTAATAGAACATCCTTTATATCTAAAACTTGGGTGCTTGCCTTACTAGTTAATTGGCTCATATACGTATCCCCTTCTTTAGAACATTTGCTTATGTACTCCATTATTCATTCATCTTTAGGTTTCTGGGCATAGAAAGTAACGTTCTATAATAAAAAAAGCTAATCAAACAGTAAAGTTCAATTAGCCGGTTGCGCTAGTTGCTCCCCGATTATCCAAGCGCCCACATACAGATAACCATTCATCGCATCTAAATTAATATATTATATATATCGACACATTCAAAAATATATTTAGACTACAAATAAGTGAAGAAATAGATTGATGGTAATTATGGATGCAGTGGGGACCGTTCCGTCTCTATCATATTCCCGAAAAGTAGTGTAAGAACCGTCCCCGGTTTGCGCCAAACTTGCCTCTTTTCCGGACAGTCTTGAATCCTAACCGTTCATAAAGTTTTATGGCTCCCGGATTGTTTTGATTCACGTGGAGAGTGGCGGATTTCATTCCATCTTGTCGGAGGTCTTCTAAGCATTTGCAACTCAATACAGCAGCGATCCCTTTTCCCCGCCACTCCGGAATCACACCCATTTGAATGATATACCCGATTGGTTGGTCATTAACATTCTATTTGACAAATAACAAACGTTTTTATATTATGTTTATAAAATAACAAACACATTTAAATTTCGTTTATATAATAACTTCATTGAAGATAAAAGAATAGGACGTGTTAAGGAATGGAGCTTTCCAACTCGTTTTGGAGTGCCTCTTTGGAAGAAATGAAAAGAGGTTTTATAGAAGAAGAAGATTCCCTTATTTGTCTTATGTGCGGAGAGGTCATTGAAAAAGGCATGGTCTATCCTTACGAAGATAAATTTTACCTCGCTGAAAAATATATGGGTGTTCATATTGAACGTACCCACCTATCCGTATTCGATTATTTAATTGGAATGGATAAAAAACTCACGGGTCTTACCGATCACCAAAAACGTTTATTGACCCTCTTTTATCAAGGAAAAAATGACAAAGAAATCAAGGAAGAATTGGATATCGGAAGTGCGTCCACTATCCGGCATCACCGGTTTGCTTTAAAAGAAAAGGAGCGTCAGGCCAAGACCTTCCTGACCATGATGGAATTGCTGAAAGAAAAAGACGAAAATGCCCCGACGTTTGTCCCTGTTCATAAGACAGCCACCATGGTGGACGAACGGTACAATATTACACAGACCGAACAGGATCAAATCGTTAAGAAGTACTTCTCTGACGGGGCATTGACGAAATTTCCCCCAAAGGAAAAGCAAAGGCTGGTCATTCTTCGTGAGATTTCGAAACAGTTGAAGAAAGACGATATGTACGATGAAAAAGAATTAAATCATGTATTAAAAGACATTTATGACGATTATGTACTTATCAGAAGATATCTCATTGAATATGGGTTTATAGACCGTAAATCCGACGGAAGCAAGTACTGGTTAAAGAAGTAAAGAACTAACAGGAGGTCTAATCATGGATCGTAAAAGAGAGTTAAAACAACAGTATAAAGAAACACCGGTTGAAGCAGGTGTCTTTCAAATCTTAAATCAGCAAAACAATAAAATCTATATCGGAAGCACGAAAAACTTGAAGACCCTGAACGGGATCAAGTTCATGCTTGAAAACAATGGATTCACCACCAGCAAAGGGTTACAAACCGAATGGATCCAGTACGGGAAAGACGCTTTTACATTCGAGCTATTGGAAAAACTGAAAAAGAATGATGATCCATTTGTGACTGAAAAAGAAGCCCTGGAGGAGTTGGAGGAAAAGTGGTTGGAGAAACTGCAGCCATATGGAGAACGAGGGTATAATCAGAAGTAGGTAAGGTGATCACCATACAATACCTCAGACTTTTTTTCTCTGAGCATTCACATCTCAAGTCAAAATATGGGCTTACCCAAATTCGGATAAGCCCTAAAACGGTTATGTGAATTACACTCCTACAAATATCCCTATGCTGTCACCATCAATCTCGACTGTCTTCATACTTCCTCTTTTCTCAAACACCACGCTCTTAATTAAGAGGCTACTTTGCAGTAAATCTTCGAATTGCTCCACAACATCTTTCATTGATTTATCAACATCCAGGACAAGATTCACACGCTCTTCCACAGCAAGATTCAATTCTTTTCTGTATTGCTGGACGGCGCGGATGAGCTCCCGGGCTTTCCCTTCTTTCCGCAGATCCTCTGTAATGGTTGTATCCAGGAAAACACTGAAGGTTGTGTTTGAAGCCATTTCCAACCCTTTATGTGTTTTTTGATGAACGATGAGATCATCTTTCTCGACCGAAACCTTTTCCCCGGTTGGAGACTCAAACTCAAGATACCCTTGTTCTACAACCCTGCTTGCTTCTTCATGATCTAACGATTGTAAATGTTTCTGCACAAGGCCCACGAGCTTACCGAGTTTCGGGCCGGCAGTCGGGAAGTTCAGCTTTAATTCATATTGCACGGAATCACCTGCTTGGTCCTGCAATTGTACATTCTTTACATTGATTTCATCTTGAATGATGTATTCATACTTCCTAAGTAATTCCGTATCATCCTTCGCTCCCACTACCGTAAGCCTGGATAGAGGCTGCTTTGTTTTGATATTCGTCATATTACGGGCAGATCGGGCAAGTTCGACTACTTGTAAGACGCGATCCATTTCCGTTTCCAATGCTGGATTGATGTCTTCTTGATTTACTTTAGGGAAATCGGACAGATGGACGCTCACATTGGTTAAGTTCATGTGGATATCTTCTGCGATAAACGGTGTAAATGGAGCCAGCAACCGGCTAACATTTACTAATACCTTATTTAAAGTATGGTAAGCAGCCAGTTTATCTTCATTCAGCCCTTCGCTCCAGAAGCGTTCACGTGATCTGCGGATATACCAATTGCTGACTTGATCCACCAGGATGGATAGTTCCCTTGCCCCAGCGGTAAAATCATAATGATCCAGATGGTCCGTTACGTTTTCAATGACCGAATTCAATCGGGATAACACCCATTTATCGAGAAGAGATGGATTACCATGCCCGTGTTGATCAGGGTCGAACCCATCGATCACTGCATACAGGGTGTAAAAGGAATGAACGTTATTCAGCGTGTCGACCAGTTTCGATTTTGCCTGGCTGACGACGTTTTCTGAGAAGCGTTTGTTATTCCAAGGAGCACTATCTGCAAGCAACGCCCATCTGAGAGCATCTGCCCCAAACTTTTCAACGAGATCCATTGGATTGATGACATTCCCTTTGCTTTTAGACATTTTACGTCCGTCTTCATCCAGTATGTGCCCGAGTGATAACACACGCTTATATGGGGCTTTCCCTGTGAAGAGAGAGGAAACCGTCAACAGGCTGTAGAACCAGCCCCTCGTTTGGTCCACGCCTTCGGCAATCACATCTGCCGGGAATTGTTGTTTGAATAGCTCTTCATTCTCAAATGGATAATGATATTGTGCAAACGGCATCGAACCACTGTCAAACCAGACATCGATGACTTCTTTCGTCCTGTTCATCTCATGTGTGCATGACGGACATTCCACGATTACTTCATCGACATATGGTTTATGAAGTTCTAGATTGTCCTTCCAACCCCTTATCGCATGTTCTTTTAGATCCTGAATGCTTCCCGGGACATACTGATGATCACATTCCCCGCAAACCCAAACGTTCAGTGGTGTTCCCCAATAACGGTTCCTTCCCAGGTTCCAATCCACCATATTTTCAAGGAATTTCCCAAATCTTCCTTCTTTCATATGATCCGGATACCACTCGACGGATTGATTGTTCTTTAAGATGGTCTCTTTGATGGCCGTTGTCTTGATGAACCATCCTTCCATTGCATAATAGAGGAGTGGTGAGTCACAGCGCCAGCAGTGTGGATAGCTGTGTTGATACTTCTCCTTGGAAAAGAGAAGATGGCTATCCGAGAGCATCTTGATGATCTTCACATCGCTGTCCTTAGTGAACTCTCCTGCAAGAGGCTCGAATTCGTTGGTATAACAGCCTTTTTCATCGACAATATTGACAAAGTCCAAGCCGCTTTCCTTGATTGCATGGTAATCATCTTCACCGTGAGCGGGAGCGAGATGAACAATCCCGGTTCCGCTGTCATCGGTCACAAACGATGCCGAAATTACTTCATGCCCGCGGTCAAGCTTGAGATTGTTGAACGGCGGCTGATACGAAACCCCTACAAATTCATGGCCCTTATGCTCACTGACCAACTCGAAGTCGTCTCCCAACACATCGTTCACAAGATTCTTTGCCAGGATATACGTCTCTTCACCCCGCTTGGCTTTCACGTAATCCACGTCTTCATGGACGGCGAGGGCCACATTGGCAGGAAGCGTCCAAGGTGTTGTCGTCCAGCCCAGAAAGTATTCATGCTCTTTTCCTTCCACCTTAAATTTAGCCGTCGCGGATAAATCCTTTACATCCTTATATCCTTGAGCAACCTCATGGGAACTGAGGGAGGTTTGGCAGCTCGGGCAATAAGGGGCGACCCGGTGCCCTTGATAGAGCAACCCTTTCTCATGGATCTTTGAAAGAATGTGCCAGACACTTTCGATATAATCATTCTGAAGGGTTACATAGGGATCATCCATATCCACCCAGTATCCAATTGCCTCCGTAAAGGTGCGCCACTGCCTTTCATAATCGAAAACACTCTTTTTACATTCTTCAATGAACTTCTCAACACCGTATTCCTCGATTTCTTGTTTACCGGACACGCCGATTTTCTTTTCGACGCCCAATTCCACCGGGAGACCGTGTGTGTCCCAGCCTGCCTTACGTTTGACTTGATATCCACGCATCGTCTGATACCTGGCAACGAAGTCTTTGATCACACGTCCGAGGACATGCCCCGCATGAGGGAGGCCGTTTGCTGTCGGAGGGCCTTCATAGAAGACGAACGACTTTTGCCCTTCACGGTTTGCTACTGACTGTTTAAAAATATGATTCGTATTCCAGAAATCCTGGATCCGCTGTTCTCTATCGACCGACTTTTCGTTTACATTCACCTTTTTCATGTCATCACCCTCTATTTTTTTGTAAATAAAAAAACCCGCCCCTAACCAATGTTAGGGACGAGTTATAACCCGCGATACCACCCTGATTCTGTCCATAAACTGTATTTCAAGTTTACGTGACAGCACTCATGCAACGTACAATCCATACGCGTTCCTTTTAACGGCGGAAACCCGTCAAAGCTTAAAGTACCTTCAGCTTTGCTTCTCGGAGAGGATATTCAATATGATCTGAACGTTGACTTCCACCAAATCGTCAACTCTCTGTAGAACAGATTCCATACCTACTCGTTCTCGTCATGGAATGTAAGTGATCCAATATATGTTAGAACAAATGTAAATGATACAGGTTAAATTTGTCAATATTTTTATTTTATTATAGACGGTGCTTCATCCATTTATTCACTATTCTTTACTAACGTATGAACTTATGTATATAATAAAAGTAGTTAAGTACACTAAAAAAGGAGCCTGACGGCAATCAGGACTCCTCCACAACATAAACTGCATCGAAAGTGCAGCGGCTCACTTCAGAGTCAATCGAAACGAAGTAATCATCAATGATCCTCATGAGCGGTGGGGACGATGGTTACTTCTTTTTTTGTGTAACCGCGACAATTGCTACAATCAATGTTCCAAAGGCAATCATGATTTGTAATACATCTCCTACAGCAATCATTAGCGTATCACCTCCCTTCACTCGGGAGTGTGAGCCGCTACCCCATCTTCCGTATTATGTTGTGTACTTCCATTATATCACAGGCAAACGTGCGTTTGCTCCCTTCCGAATGGACCAGTCCGGAAATTTGGAAGGGGGGCGATGCTCGTCCTCTATTCTGTTTATACAGGTAAGAGGACAGAACGACTAAGAAATCGGGAATGAGTGGAGAAGCTGCAACAAGATATATGTTGATTCAACCTCATCATAAACAGCCGTGTCCGCCCCACAGCATTCCGCCAATGGGGCAGACCCGTCACCATTTCCCCGTCGGATTTAGTTTTACCCCTGTATCGGTAACACCGTAGAATCCTTGATCTCCCTCAACGCCAAGCTCGTTTGAATCTTCGTGATCCCCATCTCATTCAGCCTTCTGATGAAGAGCTCCAGCCCCTTGCGATCCTTGCAGGCAACCTTCAAGAGATAATCATATTCCCCGGTCAAGCAATGACATTCCAGGACTTCTTCCATGGATTCCAATGTCTCTTCCACTGCTTCCAACTTTTCTGTCCGATGTTCATTCGTGCTCATAAATACGAAGCACAATAAGTCAAATCCCAGTTTTTCATGGTTTAGAATGGCTACATGCTTTTTGATATATCCATCCATTTCCAACCTTTTGATTCTTGCGTGTACGGCTGGTGCTGATAAATTGACCCGCTTCGAAAGTTCCAGATTACTGAGTTGCCCATCCTTTTGAAGCAAATCCAAAAGCTTGAGATCCATTTGGTCCAAAACCCTGCTGACAATCGATTCCATGCTCCATCCACCCTTTTCAATTGTTCCAAAAACCACTGATAAAACGATGTATAAATGAATTTTTATAATCTAAATAGCTATTAAACTTACAATTTTTTCGATTAATTCTAATTATACAATATGTTCTTTTGTATTTTCAGGAAAATGTTAAAATTATTCTTATAGACAATGTCATTGTGCACAATGGCTCTTTGCATAGGGGCTGAATGACGTGAAATATTATTATCTGTTGTTACTGACAAGTCTTCTCTGGGGAGGCAATTTCATTGTGGGGAAAACGCTTGTGGAACATGCATCCCCGGGAACGTTGACCATATTAAGATGGGCCATCGCCGTCGTCTGCCTGTTCCCGATTGTCTGGTGGAAAGAAAAAAAGCTGGTTCCACCCATTCAATCGATCCTGCCGCTAGTTTTCATGGGCCTGACGGGGGTAGCCCTTTTTCAGGCACTTCAATTCATGGCTTTGGAAAAGACCTCTGCCACCAATGTTGGCCTGATCTCGACGTTAAATATGTTCTCCATTGCCGGAATCTCTTTTATTTTTCTAAAGGAAAAGATGAACGCATTTCAACTGTCATCCATGTTCATATCGCTCTTTGGCGTGTTGCTTGTCCTGTCCAAAGGGAATGTGGAGATGGTCTATTCCCTGCAATTTAATGAAGGGGATCTCTATATGCTGTCTGCTGTAATTATGTGGGGAATCTATTCCGTTTGCAGTAAGTGGGCAATGAAATCCGTCACTCCCATGATGTCCATTTTATACTCCGGTATATTTGGCCTTCTCATCCTTCTTCCTTTTAATCTTTCTACTTTCCAGGTGACCGATGTTAACGCTTCTTTCGTGCAGTCAATCTTATATACCGGCATTATTTCCACTGTTGTCTGCATGGTCTTATGGAATATCGGGGTGAATAACCTGGGACCGAGTACTTCAGGGTTGTTCTTGAACTTCAACCCTGTATTCACAGCCTTATTGGCCTTCGTCTTTTTGGGAGAAAAAATGAATGGACTACAAGCTGTCGGCAGCATCATTGTCATAGCAGGATGTGTCTTGTTCTCTCTTTTCAAGACCAGGCCTCGTTTCATCGAAGAAAAGGGGATCGAAGTCCCTTCAAAGTTGTTAGCTAATGAACCTGTCAAAATTTCATAGAGAGAAGCAAAGCAGTGCCTCATTGAGGCACTGCTTCATTTTTCTATCGAATTGTGGAAACCGCTTCAGATTTGGGTTACTTTAGCATAATTCTCTTAAATGTATAATACCTATTGCCACCTGTACAATTTATGAAGATTTTTTACATACATCCCTGCCATAAACTTCGGTAAACCCATTTCGATACATTTATTCTTTACAAATTGTTTCATTTCTTCTACTGTGATGTCTTTTTGGGTGAATTCCCCTTCTTGATAACAATGCTTACAGTACATCGAACTTCTTTCTGAATTCTTCTCAGTACCGCGGTCTTCCATTTTCTTCAAGGGCATGGCACAACTCTGACATTTTTTATATTCTTTCATTCTTCCACCTCACTATTTAACGTTATTACGCTTCCAAAGTTTTGTAGATTTTTTTACTCTTTTTAGCTGAGGCGCCGTCAGATAGGGTTCTCTTTTTCGTAACACATTCAGAAATCCCTCTCTATTTTCATCTGTAACAGCTACCATTGTGCTTTCAGAGTGCTGAGGCACTTCTTTTGTTCTACAATTCTCAAGGTGCTGGAGTAAGAATGGAAAAATTGCGTCATTATTTTCCTTACTAACCGCGGCGAGCTTCGCAAGAGTTAGAACACCTTTATCAATCGTAATGACCGAACCAATTTTCATGGCACTCTTTATTGTGTGAAGATGAGCCATGATCGTTTCTGAAGATTCCTCAGTGATCGTTGATAATGCTGTCATTGCACCCCATACTAAACGATTATTACGGCTTTTCAGCAACTCTATAAAGGTCAGTGCATACTTACTTATCAGTTCTGGTTTAACCTGTCCGATTTCATACGCTACTTTGATACAGTCATGTTGAACCTTTTTATCTTTGCTAGACAGGCCATCAATAATCTCTTCTATACCTGCATGATTTTCTTCATGAGCTAACGTGTGTGCCAGCTCAATATTTGGCTCTTCGTCATTTCTATTAAGCTGGGAAGCTAATTGATTCACTACTGACATGTTGATCCCCCCTATTTATTAGAATTGATTCATATTGATACCGTATCACACGTAAGCCGACACCATTATGTCGTATTTCTTAATATTTATCATAAATTTTCTTTGCTCTTTCTTTCATAATCTCCCTGATATGTTCTGGCTCAAGAACTTCTATTTCGGAGCCAAGACTTAAGATCATACGATAGACCCAATCATCTTCAGGGAATGATTCAGTCAGATAAACCCATCCGTCATCACCGAATTCTACAGAATCTAAATCGAAATAATCCTCCAACTCATTTAAGGCATGTTGAGTGAACTTTAGTTTGATGGTAACCATTTCACGATTGTGCTGGTAAAAGCTTTCATGTTCGCTTCGTTCTCTTTGCTCAATTGGTTTAGATGTACGTTTCATGTTTTGCATTCTGCCTAATTTAAACAACCGATATTCATTTCTTAGTTTACAAAAAGCATACACATACCATTTATTGATCTTTAGAATCAACGTAACAGGTTCAATTTCTCTTTCTGTATAGCTACCATTAATATCTATATATTGAAAAGCGATGACTTTATTGGATTCAATCGATTGTTTGATCATATTTATTTTTTCTTTCCTTTTTTCAGTCGGTCCCCAGCCACCGAAATCTAACCAAACGGGTGAAGTTTGCTGAACGTTCCCATTTGACTTTATGGATGTCAGCTTTTCAATAATTTGTTTTAATTGGTTATCATCATAGGTTTTATAGACACCATTTAATGCAGTGAGCAGCAATTCATATTCTACATCATTAAATAAGCCTGTACTGATCTTGTATTCCTCAAGAATTCCATAGCCGCCGTTCGAACCTTTATAGGAAACAATCGGAATACCCGCCAGGTTAATTGATTCGATATCCCTTTGAATCGTCCGTACAGAGACCTCGAACTCTTCAGCAAGCTTTTTTGCCGTTATTCTGTTGGTATTTAATAACTTGATGATCATCGCCAGTAATCGCTCTACCTTCATGTTTCATTGCTCCATTTATTTATGATTATATTTTATTCTCAGGTCACAAAATTTTATCCATTCTGATAACTCATTGTGGACCATCTGGACTAACTATATCGTCTATCATTTCCCTATTCGTCTTCAACAAACTCTCCGGAAGATCGTTTCGAATGCTCTTCAATCCAAAATAATATGTATCCGGTGTATCCTGAAGCAAACGATGATGAATGTTTAAATCTTTGTCCGTTAGGCTGCTGACTAATTCTTCAATAAAAGTATCTTGTGTCATCATATCGACTGCACCAAGGTGAAAAACGCCTGAAAGTTTATGGAGGATGATGTATTTCAACTGTTTTGCAAGGAATTCATCCGTTAGATGATTACACTCCAGATTGCTGTATACATCGATTGAGTTATTCTCAATTCCACTTCTGACTTGATCCAATCTCGGAGAATTCTTCCCCCATATTTGTGGAATTCGTATCATAACCGCACGTTCCTTTAAAACTTCCTGCAGCATATTTTCACACTCAATTTTGAACTGCCCATAAGGGGATGCAGCGTTAGGAGAGTCTTCTTCTGAATGATGCTTCGTGAAATCCCCATCAAACACATTTGCCGTTGAAAAATAATAGAGTACGCTTTCAGTGTTTTCGATTTCCAATGCAAGCTCCCTATGAAATTCAAGCTGTTGATCAAAATCACCTCTTAGACATGAAACGATGCTATCGGGTTTGATGGATTGGACGATTTCTTTCATCTTATCCATATCGCTGATGTCTAATTGAAATTGTTTTTCTTCAGGAAGATCCACTGGTCTAGTTGCATAGGTCCCATATACATCAAAGGAATCTTTGCCCTCTTCCACCAACGCTTTCCCCACTAATCCACTTGCGCCTAACACGAGCAGTCTCCTCATGTGACATCCCTCCATTCACAGAAATTGTATTCTCACTTTTCATATTCTATTAGACTCCTGTGAAAACCCTTTAAATGCCCAATAAAAAAAACGCAATCTTATTAATTGCGTTTTCCTTGAGGACCGTCACCTTTTAAAATATAGGAACATAATCAGGAAAATGATTAGTCCAATAAATAAAAGATAGCCCATCCCCATGCTATACACGAAGTAAACCTTAACGTGAAGGATAATCCGGATGATATGAAACATAAGGATGCAAACGAGCGATACAATGACGATATTCACAAGCCTATCTCTATTTCTGTTTCGATACATAGAATCAGCCCCAATCCAGAGCTCAGTACAAGATGGAACTTGTACCATCAGTCTTTCTATATACCTATTTTGCCTTCGTCCTAATTATTCATGTGGGACGAGGGGACAGGTCCCATGTCCCATTTGATTGTTTCACTGAGCTTACAATCTGGGACAATGAACCTGTCCCCTCGTCCCTACTAATCATTCATTCCCTTACCTTCAAGAATATGCTCCATATATTTTTCAATCCTCGACTCACGGGTTTTGGATTGTTTGGCTTTAGAGAAATAAAGAATGTAGGCTCGTTGCCTTCCCGGCGTCAATTCTTCAAATGCCGTCTTCAAGGCAGGGACTTCGTCGAATTTAGTTTGAAGTTCTTCTGGGATACTGTATTCTTCCGTCTTTTTTAACTCCACTTGCAAACCGGCCTTTTCCACTTCAATGGCTTCCTGGATATACGCTTCCAAGATTGGCTTCATTTCTATGATTTCTTGAACATTCGTGAACCGAATCTGGCGGGCAGCCTGCACATTCTCCGTTTGTTGGATGAGAATCCCGTCGGGGTCCTTCAACAGAGCCCCTTTATGAAACAGTAGTGCACAATAATCTTTAAACCCGTGCATTAATACAATGTTTTTACCCTCCAGCGTGTAACAAGGATGCATCCACTTGATTTCTTCATCCAGCTCCTCAAAGCCAAGAAGGATGCTTCTCAACCTCTCAAATTCTTCCTTCCACGTCTTGGTTTTTTTTATAAAACCATCAACCTTACGATTCGGCTTTATCATCATGGAACACTCCTTCTTCTATGAACTCTAAGTGTTGGCTACTTACGCCAAAAGGCCGTGTATTCTGCTTTATCCTGAATATTATATGTAATCATATCCTCAAGCAATTTGTAATCCACCGGGTCTTTCCACTTAATTCTAAACAAGCCCTTGGTGGCACTGTAGCCGGCTTGTTCAATCCTTCCGGCAAACTCCATCATGGTTACCGCCTCAGGTGCAACGCTTACATGATGCTTCGCTGCGTCAATACCGATGATAAATGTGCCGTGATCGGTAAACATAGGGGTATTCCATTTCATCACTGGTTCCATTTGCGGGAATTTCTCCATAACCCACGTCAGGATTTCTTCCAATCGATTGCGGTGATCAGGATTATCGATACCTGCTAAATATGGTGCAAAAACGTCCATCTTGTTCCCTCCTACTATAAATGATGCCGTTTAAGATAAACCTTATCTGATTTCACTATATATTTTCCAGGGGGGATAGTCAAAAACTCCCCTAACCTCAGCGTTGACTTCGTAAAACCGTGATAAATCCGTCCAGGATATCATGAGAAATCGAGAACCCTTTCCGCTGGTAGAATTCCAACGCCTCTTGATTCCCATTCGATGTGAACACAAAATAATCCTCCACACCCTCGTAGGTTTTCAACCAATCCATAGACATGTTAAAAAGCTTGGATCCCACACCGAATTGCCGATACCCCTCTTTAATATAAAATTGGGATAGGCATCCTACGCTCTCTTTCTTTACTGATGAAAGATCGAAAAAAGTGGCAAAATCATTCGAGTACGCTTCTTTAGGAGAAATGTTGGTATATACATAGGCTACAATTTCATCATTCTTATCATGATCTTTCACTACCACTATGTAATTATGTAAGGCACTTTTGATGGATGACAGCATCCTGCTATCAAAATTCATACTGTCAAACCGTTCAGGTGTAATAGATGCCTTTGATTGTTGAAAGTCCATCAGTTCATTGCATAGATCCCGGCAGTATTCTGCCTGTTCTTCTGGAATCACTTCGTATTGTAGATTCATCTTCAAATCCCCCTTAAATCAACTCTAGTCCGGAAACGATTCATATGCTGTTCCATTTTATTTTAGCTTAAAATACGTTCGGAAGGAAAGAAGCATTACAAAATACGGGTAGACTCCCCGTCAATTAATTTGATATTAATATACATCGATGATCCTCCGTCAATATGATTGGGGACGCCTGATAAGTCGAGTAATTCCTTCAGCTGAATGGACTTTTCGCTATTTGCTTCTATTGAAATGCTATATGGGCCGTTCACATTCATGGGTGATGTCAATCGTGTATCTTTTTTCATAAAAAATGAATCCAGGAATTCTATCTGGAATGATACTGTTTCACCACTGCGGTTATGGAAAAGGAGTTTACATTCCCCATTCAATACTTCTTTGCTCACACGCTCATAATCGCATGTACCTTTCCCATCGTAGGAAATGGCTGCAATACCATCGGCTAACGTTTCTTGATACATCGAAATGAGTAACAACGGTAATAATGTGTAAACAATTAAAGCGATTACCACCGTTTGAAAATGGTATTTATTTAGTCCCCTGACGAGTAAAATCATGGCGAAGATGAATAAAAAGGATCCAATGATACCAAGGACATTATATCCATCATATCCGCTGATTGGAAATGACATGAAAGTAGTGCGCGCATGTATCATTTTATTATCAGGAAACGGGAAAAATAAAGACATACATATACATAGAATTACAGCTGAGCCAATAAGTGCTCCTTTGTTTTTTACCATACTTTCACCTCCATCCACTTGAATTTCTAAAAAAATCTGTTCTTTTCCATACCAATTATTTCAAAATATTCAAAATTACACAATCTTTTATCCCACTAAAAAATGACACAAAAGTGGTTACTATAGCCACCTTTGTGCCAATCATCAAATACATTCAGCTTACTTAAACAAATCCATCAGCAGAGCCCAAAACCCTTTCTCTTTCTTCGGCTCTGCTTTCTTCGTTTCCTGTTCTTCTTTTTCAATACTTTCCGTCTTGATCACAAATTGCACGGATGAAACCTTTTCGTTCTTTGAAGAAACGAAGGATACAGGCTTGAAATCCGATTTATCGTATTCAGCCATCATCTTATTGATTTCCTCTTGCATTTTGTCCGGAAGGTTTTTCGTTTCCTGATGCAATTCGCTCGTTCCACTGTGAAGCTTTGCGACTCCACCTTCTAATTCGTTTGTTCCCCCAGCCAGTTCGGCAATGCCTGAATGAAGCTTCCCGTAAGAAGTGGATAGCTGACCCACGCCTTCTGTATAGCGGACCAATCCGGAGTGGAACTCGCCGTAGTTGGAGGACAGTTCACCCAGTCCTTTTTGCAGCTGGGCAAACCCGCTCATATCCGTTTCCTTTAATGATGCTGAAAGATTATTCGAGATGGAAGTCAGCTGTCCGCTCATCTCGTTGACGGAACCACTCACCTGATTCAAGGTCGGTTCCACGGCAGCGAAGGCTTCCTTGACGCTCGCATAGGTCCCCTTCACTTTTTGCGCGGCTTGATGGGACTCCACCAGTTTATCCACTACCTTTGGATCCGCTCCACTTTCATATAATGCGGCAATTTCTTCTTCCGAAAGCTCGGAAGCAGGGATTCCCGCCATCGCAGCGTCCAATGCAGCGTATGCCTGTGAATAGTTCTTTTGCAAGGTCGATAACCCATTCGCAGCTTGCGTAAGGCCATCCGCCAGCTGCGTGAGACCACCCGGCAGCTCATTCAGTGCGGACAAATCCATCTCAGCAGGATTCGCAGCCAGTGACTTATTGATGGTGCGCAGTGCATCACCGATAGAATTCGAGGCTCCCACAATTTGAGATGAAGAACCGTTCAATTCACTGATGCCATTTTTATATTGAGCCGAACCGTCGCGCAGGCTCGATGCCCCATCGTTCAATTGGGACACACCATTTTTCAGGTCGGCCACCCCGGTATTTAACTTCCCGATGGCACCAGATAGCTCCGACATGTCATCGGTCATATTTTCTGTTCCCGTCGTATCGATTGGGAGTGTGGAAGGGACCGCGGCAATTTGAACTCCCTCGAACTCAAAGTCCGCTACATCCGCTTCCACGCTTAGCTTTTTCTCTTTTCCAGGCATGACGGTAAAGGTGATTTGCTTATTCTTCCCAGCATTCGCCACCATTCCGTCTGCGGCTTCGATGTTCTCATACGTATTCGGCAGGTTCAAGGAAACCTGCAATAAATAATTCTCATAAAATACAGTACCTGCATTCTTATTTTCAGAAGTATCAATGTTGATTTCGAGATGTCCGCTTTTTCCTGCAAGCTCGGATGGATCGATTTTCTTCCCATCCAAGCTATATGATACCGCCACGTTCCACGGTAATTTTGTATCTTCTTTCATATTTCCTTGATACGTGAACTTTCCTTCTGGGGCATCCATTTCAATCTTCTGCCCCTCAACCTCAAGCTTCTTCAGATCCGTCAGATTCTTTACGCTGCTGAATTCCCCGTAATCGAGGATCTTTCCCGCACGAGCTACCTCGAAGGTATTCACGACATAGATATGATCCAGGTTCCCGGCTGCGTTCAATGTCGCGTACACGACTTCATCCTTCGAAGTGACCTTTCCTTCCGTTGCCGCTTGGGCAGGTACACTAAGAAATGAAGGCAAGAATAGCATCAATGCGAGTGCAGAGTAACGTAATTGTTTTTTTCTCATCATCATTTCTCCTCATAATAATTTGCTTTATAGGTTGTTTTCTTAATGACTTTATCGAATACCAACAGCATCGCCGGCAGGACCAAGAGGACCATGATAAAGGCCAGCAGCGCTCCCCTGCCCATCAATAGACCGATGGATCCAACGATCGGATTGGAAGAGGTGATCCATAAAATGAAGCC
Source organism: Rossellomorea sp. NPDC071047 (assembly GCF_050270195.1). Lineage (NCBI taxonomy): Bacteria > Bacillati > Bacillota > Bacilli > Caryophanales > Bacillaceae > Rossellomorea > Rossellomorea sp. NPDC071047. The sequence goes on from NZ_JBNNJT010000006.1 coordinate 211,670, forward strand.
GACACTCGAAAGGATCGCTGCCGAAATGGAAATCGAGAACGTTTTTTCGTCCAGGGTTCTCACAATTGCTTCTTTCGCAGACATTTCCTTGCGATAATGGGTATAAGCCTCTGTGAATAAAATCCCATAATCGACCGTCGCGGCAAGCTGTACCGTACTGATGATCAAGTACCCGACAAACACAAGCGGGGTATTCGTGAAGTATGGAATCGATAAATTGAACCAGACCGCCGCTTCAATCGTGATGAGGAGCACCACCGGAATCGTGATCGATTTAAAGCTGAACAGAAGCACAAGTGCAATCGTCACGACCGTCAGCACATTCACGACCACATTATCCTTGTTGACGGTATTCTTAATATCATAAAGCGTCACGCTCTCCCCAAGCGCCAGAGCTTTATCCCCGTAATAATCCGCCGCTGCTTCTTCCACGTTCTCTACGATGGCAAAAGGAACCTCTCCTTCCGTCCCCTGATTCGTATTAATGACGATCCGGCTGTAATTTTCAGAGTAGAATTCATCCGTGATCGATTTGTCCAGGTACTCAGGGGGGATCTCAGAGCCAACCTGGTTCACATACGCCATGACCCCTGTTACATAATCGAGTGCCTCGATATCCTCAACAAGTTCTTTTTCTTTTGCCATATCTCCTTTTGGAACTAAAAGAACGATCGGCGTCGTTTCACCAAATGCTTCCTCCACCTTCTTGAAGTCACTTCCGACACGGGTGTTTTCCGGCTGCTCACCTGACCCGTAAATGAATGTAGTATTCGTTTGCCCCAGGAATGCAGGGACCAGAATCGCAAATACAAAGATCAGGCTCGGAACCTTCCATTTCAATACCTTGTTCCCGATACCCGTGAAGCTTGGTACAAAGCTCTTATGTTTCGTCTTATCCATCCATTTATAGAAAACAAGCGTCAGTGCAGGGAGGAACACCATTACACTGATAAAGCTCAGGACGATCCCCTTCACCAGGTTCACCCCGAGATCCGACCCGATCTGAAACTCCATGAACGTAAGGGCGATAAACCCGAAGAACGTCGTTGCCGCACTTGCCGTGATCGCAGGAAAACTCTTCTTCATCGCAAGCTTCATCGCTTCTTCAGGATCATCCGTCACTTTCCGGTAATCGGAAAAGCTATGTAGCAGGAACACCGCGTAATCCAGCGACACCGCCAGCTGCAGGATCGGCGCAACCGACTGGGTCACGAAAGAAACCTCCCCAAGGAAAATATTCGTTCCCAGGTTGATCAGAACCGACACCCCGATCGCCGTCAAGAAGAACAGTGGTTCAACCCACGAAGTCGTTGAGACGACCAGAATCAAAATAATGAGGGGCACCAGTAACATCCCTGCATACATCGATTCACTACCGGCCATTTTCTGAGAGCTTGCCGTATTGGCCGCTTCACCGGCAATCGCACCATCGCTACCGATCAGCTCATAGATTTCATCGGTGATCCGGACCTCGTCGCCGGTAGCGACACTGATGGAAAACAGCGCATTCTGATCACTGTAGTAATTCTCGACCGTCTCCTTGTCCGCCACTTCCAAAGGCGTCTTCAGGTCGACCATATCATCCAGCCACATCACATCCGATACACCGTCTATGGCTTCCAGCTTTTCTTTGAATTCGAGTGCCTCCTGTATCGTCACACCCGTCACCATGACCCGCGTATCAGGAACGTCACCCGTGAACTCCTTTTCCATGATGTCCATCGCCTGTGTCGACTGGGCATCATCAGGCAAATAATCGACCATATTATAATTGACCTTCACAAAAAACTGCGCCGCCGTTGACAGCACCGTCACCAGCATAAACGCAATCAGTACAGCTTTCTTATGCTTTATGATCCAAGATGCAATATTTATCATCTTTCATCCTCTCTTGTCTCTTTCACATTTTCACATTATCATTATAATAAACACCGTGTTGGATATTCAACGGACAGTTGCATAAGGAATGTTCAATACTCAACACATCACTCATATCTGTTGTTTTACTCAGAAAAGCAGGAAAGGAACGTTGATCTTTGAACTCAAAAATGGACCGACGAAAAAAATATACACGTATGGTTTTAAAAGAAAGCCTCTTGAAACTACTGCAGGATAAATCAATCTCAAGCATCACCATTAAAGAAATCTGTGAAACCGCAGACATCAACCGATCCACCTATTATGCCCACTACTCCAACCAATACGAACTGCTCGAAGCAATCGAAGAAGAATTCATCGAAGACCTGACCGTCACACTGGGTAAGTATAACTTCTCAAAAGAAGAAGAAGCCCTCCAAATGACTGAAAAACTATTCGAATACATCGCCGACAAGAACGACATCTGCGAGGCCCTTCTCAGCGAGAACAGCGATATGTACTTTCTCAAAAAAGGCATGATCATCACCCACGAATTCATCTTCAAAAACTGGATCACCGATAGCCGGATGGATCAAGAAACCTATGAATACATCAATATGTTCATGGTAAGCGGAAGTATTCATGTCATCAAAAATTGGGTGGAGAATGGCATGGATAAGACACCTGAAGAGATGGCGGGGATCTTGCACCGGTTTATCAATCGGGGGTTGTCTGGTGTGCGGTAAGGATATTGTTAACAAAAAAAGCCTCCCCGAAACCGTTATTAGATTGCTTTTGGGTAGGCTCTATTATCTTTATATTAATGTGGATGCTTATATTCAATCCTGCGTTCGTAGAATCATGTACCCTTTCATTCAACTACCGTGATTACATGGAAGTACCCGCCACGCTTCTTCAAGCACAAGTTCTTCTCCCTTTATCTCCTGCACATCGGTCTGCATCTTAGCTGCATTAACGAATACCGGAAAATGCTTTTCCACATATTTTTGATGGGATCTCTCATCTCCCCAGCAGGTAAACACCAGAAAATCTTTCATTATCTTTTTAGAAATAGCAAATGTTCCCCCAAGCAACCCTTCAGCTACGCTCATACCCTGATTCCAGAGCGTCTCTTGCATTTCAATAAAATGATCACTATGATCAGGTTTCACTTGTACCCTGGCCATTCGAACATATTTCCCCTTCTTTAACGCATGAATGATTCTCTTTTCCGAGCCAGGGATCGTAATACGTTCTTCATATAAAGATACATCTATAGACTTATAGGTACTGAATTGATTTGAATGGAGAAGGATTTCGTCATGTGCCTTATCCATAAAATAATGATAGGCTTCTTGATTTTCCCAAAAAGCAAAAACACAAGCTGTTAATGGTTCCTTCTTACTCCAGCCTCCAACCTGGCCCAAAAATCCATTCAGTGGACTCAGCGCTTTCCATATTTTCTGCTCTTCGAAAAAATCTTCCTTACTTTCCTCGTTCACTTTACACGTAATGACTTTAATCATCATTCTAACTCCCCAATACAACAAAGTAGAACCGCATGAATAACGTATTTCCTCAACATCTACTATTCATTCTACTGTAAAAAAGGAGCATTTCGAATAATATAAACACGGCAAATATAAAAAAACAAGCAGGAAAATATCCTGCTTGCACTCAGCTTCACATATCGAACACTTCTACCTACTTCTCATTCTCTTCATTCTCATCCGTGCCATATTGACCATTCTCCGTATCAATGACTCCGCTCGTATAAGAATCCATGATCTGCTGGCTCACCTGTTCATTTGCCTGCTCATCATACGAAAACTGCTCTTTCGGATCCCTCTTCTTCATGTCGATTCCCCCTTATACTAAGTAATCTATTCCCTAATATTGTTCGGAAAATCGTTACAGATATGCGTGGAAAAATATAGTATGATAAAGGTAAGGAGGGGATAACAATGAGTTTAAAATATCAGAACATATTAGTAGCTGTAGACGGATCCAAAGAAGCCGAATGGGCTTTCAAAAAAGGGATTGCCATCGCCAAGCGGAATGATGCTATTCTTTCACTCATACACGTGATTGATACCCGTTCCTTCGCAGCAATCGAATCCTATGATCGGACGGTAGGAGAAAGAGCTATCAAGTATGCTGAAGAATTGTTAGAAGAGTACAAAGCAGAAGCTGCAGACGCAGGGTTAACTAAAGTGAAAACCTATGTCGAGTACGGTTCCCCGAAAGTGATCATCCCAAGAGAAGCAACAAAGAACGTAGGAGCAGACCTTGTCATATGCGGCGCAACCGGACTCAACGCCGTCGAACGATTCCTCATCGGAAGTGTGTCAGAGCATATCACACGTGCTGCCCATTGTGATGTTCTTGTTGTAAGAACAGAAGAAGTAGATGAGTAAGTTGATAAAAAATAAGAGAGCGGTTGAATGTAGATTGTCACTACGTTCAACCGCTCTCTTTTCTAGACTGATTGAGCAGAATAGGTTTTCAAATGAGATTTCCCCTTCTCAATCTGTACCTTCACCTGTTCAAACCCGGTACCACCATACGATTTTCTTCGTTCTACCGCCGAATACGGAGTCAAAATCGAATAAATATCCTCTTCAATCAGTGAAGAAAATTCACCGTACTCTTTCAATGTAACATCCTTCAGGTAGCAGCCTTTTTCAATACAATAGAGAACCAGCTTCCCGACGATTTCGTGGGCTTGTCTGAACGGAATCCCTTTCGTCGCCAAGTAATCGGCAAGTTCCGTCGCATTGGAGAAATCATTTCCTACCGCTTCTTCCATTTGTTTCGTGTTCACTTTCATCGTAGAGATCATTCCAGTGAAAATCTTCAGGGATCCCACCACCGTTTTAACGGTATCAAACATCCCTTCCTTGTCTTCCTGCATATCCTTGTTGTACGCAAGGGGCAAACCTTTTAAGACGGTAAGTAGAGAAATGAGATTCCCATTCACTCTTCCTGTCTTCCCTCTGACAAGCTCCGCCATATCCGGGTTTTTCTTTTGCGGCATGATGCTGCTGCCTGTCGTGAAGCTGTCATCAAGCTCGATGAATCGAAACTCTTCCGTGGACCACAGAATCATTTCTTCCGCTAAACGGGAAAGATGGGTCATCATAATCGAGCTGTTGCTCAGAAATTCCAGGATGAAATCACGATCACTTACGGCATCGAGACTGTTTTCATAGCATGAACCGAAGCCGAGCAGCTCTGCTGAATATTCCCGGTCGATCGGGAATGTCGTCCCAGCCAGTGCCCCTGCACCCAATGGAGATATATCAATTCTCTTTAGAGAGTCAACAAGTCGCTCCTTATCCCGATTGATCATCCAGAAATAACACATCAGATGATGAGCGAAAGAGATCGGCTGGGCACGTTGAAGATGAGTATATCCAGGAATGATCGTATCTACATTTTCTTCCGCCTGAAGAATGATCGCCTCCTGAAGATCCTCAACGAGTTTCACAATCTCCTCCACACGTCTCTTTAGAAACAGATGCATGTCGGTCGCGATCTGGTCGTTACGACTTCTGCCTGTATGAAGTTTACCGCCGACCTCACCGATTAAATCAATCAGCTGCTTCTCTAAATTCAGGTGAATATCTTCATACTCGACAGAAAACTGAAGTTCATTCTTTTCGGCCTTTCCGTACAGCACATGAAGTCCGTCAAGGATTTGATCCGCCTCACTTACAGTCAAGATCCCGCATTTCTTTAACATTTTTACATGGGCGATGCTGCCTTCAATATCTTCTAGAACGAGCTCCTGATCGAAAGTGATGGATGCGTTGAATTCATCCACCCATTCTTCAGGCTTCTTTGTGAAACGTCCTCCCCAGAGCTTGCTCATAGAGTCACTTTCTCCTTCTTTTCAGCGTTGACCATTGCTGAGACCTTTGTCGGCAGACCCCATAATTGAATGAATCCAACGGCTGCATCATGATCGAATTCATCTGCTTTTGTATACGTCGCAAGTTTTTCATCATATAAGGAATTCGGTGATTTTCTTCCTTCCACGATCGCATGGCCCTTGAATAACTTCACGCGTACGACACCATTCACATACACCTGAGTTTGATCAAGGAATGCCTTCAGTGCTTTATTCAGTGGAGAAAACCATAAGCCTTCATAAATCAATTCCGTCATTTTCTTCTCGATCACAGGTTTGTAATGAGCAAGCTCCTTCACAAGCGTAAGATCTTCCAGTTCCTTATGTGCCTTTAACAGCGTGACGGCGGCTGGACACTCATACACTTCACGTGACTTGATCCCGACTAGGCGGTTCTCCACATGATCGATACGTCCGACGCCATGCTTCCCAGCGATGACATTCAGTTTGGAAATGATTTCATGCAGTGGATATGCAACGTGATCCAATTCGACAGGTACGCCTTGTGAGAATGTAATCTCCACAACATCAGCTTCGTTCGGTGACTCTTCAATACTGGACGTTAAATCATATGCATCCTCAGGTGGAGCAGCCCATGGATCTTCAAGAACACCACATTCATTGCTTCTTCCCCATAAGTTCTGATCGATGCTGTAAGGAGAATCAAGATTGATCGGAATAGGAATACCTTTGTCCTTCGCATATTCAATCTCTTCTTCACGTGACCATTTCCATTCACGAACCGGTGCAATCACTTCTAAATTAGGATTCAATGCAGCGATGGATACTTCAAATCTCACCTGGTCATTCCCTTTCCCTGTACATCCATGTGCAACCGCCGTAGCATTTTCCTGCTCAGCGATTTCCACAAGTTTTTGGGCAATCAAAGGTCTTGACAGAGCAGATACCAGTGGATATTTCCCTTCGTATAGGGCGTGACTTTGTAATGCAAGCAGGGCATATTCATTCGCAAATTCTTCCTTGGCATCAATCACAAAGCTTTTTGAAGCTCCTACTTTCAAAGCCTTGGCTTGAACAAAATCTAAATCTTTTCCTTCCCCGACATCCAGGCAACATGCAATCACTTCATATCCTTTTTCCTTTAACCATTGAACCGCGACTGACGTATCTAAACCACCTGAATAGGCTAATACCACTTTTTTATTCATCCGTATCTCCTCCTGTTGATTTTATATAAAATGAATATTTATTCTTTAAGATGAATTTATATTAGCAGTTAATGAGAGATACATCAATACTTATTCATAAATTTGTATAAATATTTTATCGGTGGAATGTGAGAATCCCGTTGTACTGGGCTTGTCGGTTATTTTATTGTAGGATGAAAGGAGAATGAATCGTAAGGAGCATCCATATAGATGAAGAACGAATTTTTTTCATATAATTCAAGGCTAGGAATTCAACTTCCCCGGTTGTCGAAGGATTGGACTTCTTATTCTTCTCAAGAACAAGAAATGGTACTTCTAGAATGGGAGCGTGTGAGGGGAATGATTCCTGATCGGATCCAGGAAATAGAAGTGGAGATTGAGAGACTGCAGGCGGAATTAGCTCAGGAAGAAAATTTCGACAGATCCTGCATGATCAATGGAGAGATTTCCGAGAGAGCTTCAGAGATCAATGATTTATGGATCTGGTACCGGACCACTCCGGATAAAACACAAAGGGGAATGATGTGAGCACATCATTCCCCTTTGTTTATTGGTCATTTTTCTTATCACGTAAATAGCGGTACTGATAATATTTTTCCGCAAAATCGGTAATTTTTCTGGAAAGCTGATAATTCGAACCCGCTCCGATGGCGATGCTGACAAGGGGAAGACCCGACCACTTCTTCCCTTTAAACATAGTGATAGCCATGGCTTTAAGCGCCTGCTTCATGGACCCTTCCAGCCACGTGTAATCCGTCAGCTGCTCCGATCCATCATAGAAGTAATTGCTGTCCTTTTTATTTAAATCCTCCATCAAATCCTCCCACGCAAGGGCACGTAGCCTTGCCGGTAAGGTAGCCGCATGAAACACCTTCAGTGACGTCATCATCTCAAATGGGGTTTGAACATCAAATCCATAGGTGATGGCAATGAGCTGCACCGAACGAAGATTGATGACAAGCATGGCAGGCAGATCCGAACCGATCGCCACCAGGCCGCCGGTACCGGTCACCCCTCCTTGCAACAGAGAGTAAATGCGATGTCGTCCCGCATGCTGCTCCGCTATGTAATGAAGCTGATCAATCGTTAAATAATGAAGATCCTCGACCGTCTGAATGTCTTGATTAAAGGCTCGTGCCGTCACAAGAATCCGCTCACGGGCGTCATTTTGCATCTGTGAACCTTGAATAAGAGAGTGCATGTGGAACAACCAGCCATCCAGCCGCTGGAAAAATTGAGCCTGAACATCTTCAGGGATGGATTCAAATGCGTAATCCAACCATTTCACATATGTATGCTCCAAATCATTCGCTTCGTATTCAAATAATTCTGCTCTCCACGTTTTAATCGACTGCCATACCTGATTATCTCGTTCTGACCAATTCACTTCTCCCACTCCTTTTTCATTCGTTAAATTACGTATAGTATACCATATCCAGGGAGCACAACACTTATCCGCGAGAAAGTATATTGAATACTCTGTTATTTATTTTTATAAAAGGCTCTTTTAGCAAAGATTTTTGTTTTTTAGCATAGAATCTGCAAGGGCTTTGTCAACCAGGTTTATGCTTGATGGTGAGGGGAACTGCTCCGCTTGCAGCTAGCGTTCGGCCGAGCCTCCTCAGCTTCGCTTCCAGGGTCTCGGCACGACCGTACTTCCGCAGGAGTCTGAGCAGTTCCCCTCACCATCTTTAACAGTTTTTTCATGACAGAGCTTCAAGGTGTGCAAGAAACCAGAAAAAATAATCCTTCTTCCTTAAAAGGAAAATCACTCTCTACTTACCTTAAATGAGATTGTTTGCTAAAATTCTTGTTTTAAATTGTTTTCCATTAAGAATTCATGCTCAGAAAGTTGATTGGAGCGGAAGGATGCTCGACTCCTGCGGGAATAGCTGGACAGGTGAGACCCCACAGGCGCAGCCGAGGAGGCTCACCGCCAGCCCCGCGGAAAGCGAGCATCCTGGAGCGGAAATCAACTATTACTTTCTCCTCTACAATAACAACATACTATGCGAAAAAAGCCTTATAAAAAAACAGGATCCCCTTGAAAGGCGATCCTGTCTAAGTTTATTAGATATTCCCTTTTTCCACTACATCACGTGCAATCATGACTTCTTCGTTTGTCGGAATGATCATGACTTTTACAGGTGAATGCGGGTAGTTAACGAATGCTTCTTTACCGCGGACTTGATTACGCGCCGGATCCCAGTATACGCCCATGAACTCCAAGCCTTGAAGGACTCTCTCACGGATTAGCGTACTGTTTTCACCGATACCTGCAGTGAAGACAATTGCGTCTACACCATACATGCGGGATGCATAAGAACCGATGTATTTATGGATACGGTTGGCGAACACTTCAAGAGCCAGTTCCGCACGCTCGTTACCTTCTGAAGCCTGTTGCTCGATATCACGAAGGTCACTTGAGAACCCGGATACACCAAGCATACCGGATTTCTTGTTCAGGATGTTCAATACTTCATCAGCCGTTGATCCCGTTTTCTCCATGATGAACGGGATAAGGGCCGGGTCGATATTACCTGAACGAGTTCCCATGGCAACACCAGCTAAAGGAGTGAAGCCCATTGACGTATCGATTGATTTACCACCTTCGATCGCTGCGATACTCGCGCCATTCCCAAGATGACAAGAAATCAAGCGGACTTGCTCTTTCGGACGGCCAAGCATTTCCGCTGCACGCTCGGACACATACTTATGGGAAGTACCGTGGAAGCCGTACTTACGGATTCCGTAATCCTCATAGTACTCATAAGGAAGGCTGTATAGAAATGAGCTTTCCGGCATGGATTGATGGAACGCTGTATCAAAGACAGCAACCGCAGGTACATTCGGCAATACATTATGGAATGCCTTGATACCCGTCAGGTTTGCCGGGTTATGAAGTGGAGCCAGATCAGAAAGTTCTTCGATCTTAGACACTACTTCGTCGGTGATCAGAACGGATTCATTAAAGACCTCGCCGCCATGTACGACACGATGTCCGATCCCGTCGATTTCATCAAGTGAATCGATGATGCCAAAGCCTGTCAGCTTTTCAAGCAGCATCTTAACAGCCACTTCATGGTTCGGGATATCTGTCACTTCTTCACGCTTCTCATCATTCACCGTTATATTAAATACCGCATCATTCAGTCCGATACGTTCAATAAGACCTTTAGTAATGACCGTTTCTTCAGGCATATCAAAAAGCTGAAACTTTAAAGAAGAGCTTCCAGCATTAATTGCAATCACTTTTTTTGCCACGTTGTATCGCTCCTTTTGTTTTCGATCTCTTGACTCTTATTTATTCTGTTCATTGAATCATTTTTTATCTCTCAATTCCCCATTAAATCACTGACTCCCCCCTATTTCAAGAAAAAGCTTGAAATGACATCGTTTACATGTTAAATTAAATATTTTCGCAAAAATTAGAATAAAGAAAAGCGGAGGGGCTTTGCCCAGAGGCGACAAGCATAAGGCGAGAACACCGGAAAGGCGCTCTTTGCCTTTTTGGTGTTCTTGACTTATGACCTCGAGCCTCTAAGACCCGGAGCTGGACAATTCGAAAAGCGGAGGGGCTTTGCCCAGAGACCAATCTATCAAAATAAGGGGAGAATTTCCTCTTATTGAGGAATGATGCTAGAAATATGGAGTAAATAGGGGGAATGAATCCGCCTATTTACTCCAAAAGCATGAAAACGGACCATTCTACCTTACCTTAACCGGAAAAACTCCCCTTATATCCCCCGTAAATGACCCTTCTTTGCATGATAACCGGAAAATTTCCCCTTATTAAAACAACTCTCTATATACCAACAAAAAAAGCAGTCTCATTCAGTTACGAATAGGACTGCTCATTGGTGTGTTTATTTAGTTTTAGCATTTGCCTAAAGGCAGTCTACTATTTATTTTGTGCAAGCCACTGATCGATCTTAGACATGATGTCCTGCAGGGCTCGTTGATTCGATAGGCTTGGCAGCTGTGCAAGCAATACTTCTTTAGGTGGCTTCACGCCATCTTTTTTCTTTTGAAGGATGAGGATGCTTTTCGCTGAGTTTTTGTTTTTGAACAGGGAAAGAGGCAGCTGTAAGAAACCTTGGATATCAGCCTTTTCTTTCAAATACGTTTGCAGCTGCGCGCTGTACGGAGATTCGAAAAGTCCATTTGGCACGATGAAGAAAAGGTATCCCCCGTCTTTCGTATGCTTCAGGCTTTGTTCCATAAACAGATGGTGGGCATATGAATGGCCCTCTTCTGCTTTCAGCTCATAGTCCTGTGCGCGTAGATCGTTCGGGTAATAGCCGATTGGCAGGTCACATAATACAAGGTCTACAGGATCGATGAACAGCGGTTCGATTGAATCCTGATTAAAGAGCTGTAATGGGTGTTTTTGAAGGTCTGCTCCTACATAGGCAAGTTTGATCAATACTTCATCAATTTCCACCCCGATGGATTGTGTTTCTTTTCCCGGCATTTGATTTAATACCGTCGTCAGGAGATTTCCTGTTCCGATCGCCGGATCCAGGATGGTCAGCTTGTCCATGCCCCGGGTGAATTTATTGACTAAGTAGCTTATAAATAAACCAAGGGAGTCCGGTGTCATTTGATGGTTGGGCTGTACATTTTCTTTCATTCCTTTTAGTATCGCGAACTGAAAGGCTTTACGGATATTTTCATTCTCCAGCTGAGAAAGACTCACTTCATCGTACTTTTTGTTCAGGCGTTTCTTGGTCAGTTCACTTACTTCCTCTTGCAGGACGTCACCTTGAAAAAGGTTTTCTCCTGTTTCGGCAACGGCTTCTAAATAACTGCATGCTAATTCCTCTTGCAGCAGTGTAGCAGTTTCGTCGATTATTCCAAATAATGATTCGACTGGCGAATTAATCATCGGCATTCATTCCTTTATCACAATTTCATTCATCTATTTTACCTCTGTCCATAACGTTTGTAAAAAAAACAATGCTGACCATGGGTAAATCAGGTCAGCATGTCTAAGCATTGTTCAGTTGGGACGGAATTATTTAGCGTTCTTCACTGCTTCAACGGCAGCTTCATAATCCGGGTGGTTCGTTGCTTCGCTCACATATTCCACATATGTCACTTCATCGTTGCTGTTTAACACGAACACAGCACGTGCAAGCAGACGAAGCTCTTGAATGTGTACGCCGAATGCTTCACCGAAAGAAAGATCGCGGTGGTCGGAAAGCGTTTGAACATTCTCGATGCCGTTTGCTCCGCACCAGCGCTTTTGAGCGAATGGAAGATCCACGGAAATCGTCAACACTTCTACATTATCAAACTTGGTTGCTTCTTCATTGAATTTACGTGTCTGTGCATCACAAACACCTGTATCGATGGAAGGAACGACACTGATCAAACGCACCTTGCCTTTGGAATCATTCAGTGTGACTTCCGATAAATCATTAGCTAATACTGTGAAGTTAGGAGCTTTGTCCCCCACTTTTACCTCATTACCTAATAGAGTGACAGGGTTGTTCTTAAATGTAATGTTTGCCATTATTTGTTCCTCCTCCATAATAATATGTACATGTTTATAGTACAGAAAAACGATACGGTAAAGCAAATCATAGGGGTTCTTTTTTTAAAAAAAGTTGAGCTTACTCATACTCGAGTAAGCTCTCTATCTTTTACAGATCAAGTTTTTGATTGTGATTACCCTGACTGTTGTTGTCCTGCTTGTTATCGTCCTTTTTCATCATGCCCTGAATCTTTTCGATGGCACCGGGAGCTAAGTCCAGCAGGCGATCGATCAGATGTGTGCTTTCATCTAAATGAAGCATCTTGATTCCCTTTGAACTGACGATCAAGAAAGCGATCGGGGTAATGGAGACACCGCCCCCGCTACCTCCACCGAATGGCTGCTGCTTCTGGGATGATTGATTGCTTCCGCTATCTCCGCCTTTTCCGCCACCATCATCTTTTCCTTTACCACCATCAAGGATGAATTCACTTCCGCCTGCCGCAAATCCAAAGCCAACCTTTGATACTGTCAGGATGACACTTCCATCGGGTGTTTCAACGGGATCACCGATGATCGTATTCACATCGATCATTTCTTTTAAATTTTCCATTGCCGTGGTCATTAGACCTTCAATAGGATGTTCTGACATGTAAAGACCTCCTTATTAAACTGAATGTTTTTCTCCAGAAAGTGTGGAAAGGGGCTTTGTCTTGAACTTAGCCATACCGCCTCTCCAGTACCGAAGTATCTTGAAACCTACTAGGATAGCATTCCCTATGCGAAACTGGATAATACATGAAAATTGTGTTTGAATCACAGCGTGCTGGAAAGTCGGAGTCACCTCTATGACGGGCATGGATTGAAGGCGCATATAACCGCTCAGAATGCCGATGATACTCCCTTTTATCCCCCAGATCGTCCCTGTTAACGTCCCTGTTGATGCTGCATCACCAGTGCCGAATAACGTTTTCCAATGTACATGATCCAGTTTGACTTTCTTGAGAAACGACCTGATGATTCGGTGAAGTGACTGGACATGTATGATGATCTCCTTCGTATCATTCAAACTATCTATAAAATCATTTGGAGTGATTTTCTTTTTAGAAGTCTTTTTATTTGATGGATTGCTTTCATTACCTTTTTTCGTTTCTTCCTCAATCACGATATTCGGACCATCATCATCGAGTTTGACTAACGGGATATCGATTGTATATTTTAGCAAGCCAAACCATGCCCTAAGCTTCACCTTGAAATGGTCATTATCATTTCCGTGGTACAGAGAGAGAGTAACGGTCAGCTTCGTTATAATAAGAAGAAATAATATCAACAAGATAAGTGCCATAACGATTAGTAACGCCCAAATCCACCAGCTCATATTTTCACACCCTTCAACCTCTTATTATGGCCTTTGCCTGGGAAAATAAACTAAGGAGGAGAGATTTTGTATGGGGATCGGGCTTGTATCATGGGGAAGAGAGAAATATTTGATGAATATTGGGGCACTTGATGGTAATCTGAACGTCTGCTTTTTAATAATTGCGCCGTTTCCCATTGTAATTGCGTCGTATTTTTAATTATTGCGTCTTTTCTAGCGTTATTGCGTCGTTTTTCAATTATTTGCGTCATTCTTAACTGTTATTGCGTATTTTTACATTTAGTGTAAACCCGCAACACTTCTCTCAATTAAAAAAACCAAACCCATATAAACAGGTTTGGTTTCAAAACAATGATTTAAAGTGCAGGCTTAAACTCCAGCTGTTTCTTTTCCTGAACAACCGTCGTATCAGCGAACAAATCATGTATTCCTTGCTTTTTATTCGTAAAGGCTACAACCACGTAGAGAATAAAGATCGTGGTAGAGATAAATCGGCCGATCAGCTCCCTGAATATAATCGTTCCCCACGAAGGCTTCCTTCCTTTTAAATCGATGACCCTAATGCCGAACACCATTTTCCCGATCGTTTGACTGAAATATTTTGTCATCAATATGAAGTAGCCATAGAAAACGATACTCGTTAATATCGAAATCGGTGCAAACATGGAGCCTTCTGAAAGTGAAATATCCAATAGTTTAAAGACTGGATTCACTACTAAACGTGTTATGCTGCCAATCACGATAAGGTCAAGTAAGTACGCCCAGAACCTTATCCAAAATCCTGCTAAGTAATATCCATCGTGATTCACGAGCCTTGATGGATCAGGAGAAGAGGGATCGATTTCGATCCGCTCCCGCTCTTCATCTTGTAGTACAGAACGATCTTGTGTGTCACTCACTTCATTCACCTTCCTTATTCAGAGTATAGATACATTAATCTCGGAGAATTCGGCTTAGATAGCAGCTTCATTAATGCAGCTGCTTCCATGTCCTGACCTATCATTTTCTTTGCACCCATACTGAAGAATTCGGAGAAAGGATCGCCTGCTGTATATTCAAATACTTGAGCACCTTTTAACTTATAATCTTTTTTCATCGCTTCAATGGTATCCTCTACATAGCCGAATTCGTCAATCAGATTGACTTCTTTGGCCTGGATTCCATCATATACTCTTCCGTCTGCAATCTTCTTGACCTCTGCTTCTGACATATCGCGGCCACTTGCAATGACATCGACGAAGCCTTCATAGGAATTATCGATCATGGATTGAAGAATCTTTCTCTCATCTTCCGTCATTTCACGTGTCGGGCTCATGATGTCCTTATACGGTCCGCTCTTGATAGTCACGAAATCGACTCCATACTTCTCTGCGAGTTCCGAATAGTTGATGCTCTGCATGATCACACCGAGTGAACCGGTCAGTGTTTCTTTGCTTGCGAATATTTTCGTAGCCGGTGCAGATATGTAGTAACCTCCGGAAGCTGCAGTGCCTCCCATTGATACATAAATCGGCTTTTTCGCTTTATCCATGATTTCAACAAGCTTTGAATGGATTTGAGCACTCTCCACTACGCCGCCACCAGGGGAATTCACTTTTAAAATAATCCCTTTGACAGATTTATCTTTTTGAACCGCATCCAGCTTATCAATAAAGAGTTCATGGTTGTATCCCGGGCTTTCAAATAGAGAATTAGCGCCACCCGTATCCTGAATGACACCCTCTACTTCTAATACAGCGATTCGTTTCTGGGCATTCCCCTCATCAATCACTTCTTCTGAAAAAGGGTTGTCTGTTGCGCCAAGCATGTCTTCAAATGCTTTATTAAAATCACCGGTCGCCGCAGATGTAGCGAAATTGACTACGACAGAAACAAAGAATAACCCAACAGCAATACCTAATGCCGTCCATCTTTTTGCATTCATCTTGTATATTCCTCCCTTGTTTACCCTATCTTATGTAAGGATATAAATATCATTCTCATGTGAAAACATGATAGAATATTCACTAAGTTAGATTCTAGCAAAATTTCATGGAAATGGGAAAAATTATCTTATTTTTTATTTCAGGGAGGTACTACATACGATGAATAACCGTCGAAATATTTATTTCTATGCCTTAAATGAAAAAGGGATGCAAGCAAAGCTGGACCGATTATACGAGCTTGCCAACCGGTATGATTTCAACATTGTCGATTCTCCAAAGACAGCGAATATCATCGTCAGTATCGGAGGGGATGGAACGTTTCTTCAAGCCGTCCGCCAAACCGGCTTCAGACAGGATTGCTTGTATGCAGGCATTTCTACAGGTGGCACCCTGAGTATGTATTGTGACTTCCATATTGATGACACATCCAAAATGATTGAAGCGATGACAACCGAGCAAATCGAGGTACGCAAATATCCGACCATTGAAATTACGGTCGATAACCAGACCTCCTTCCATTGCCTGAATGAATTCAGCATCCGCTCCGGCATCATCAAAACCTTCGTCATGGACGTTTTCATCGATGATAATCATTTCGAAACTTTCCGTGGAGACGGGATGATCATTGCGACTCCGACGGGTAGTACGGCTTATAATAAATCGGTCAGCGGAGCAGTGGTGGATCCCATGCTGCCTTGCATTCAAGTGAGTGAGATGGCGTCCTTGAATAATAACCGATACCGTACGCTTGGGTCTTCTTTCATTCTTAGCGATAAGCGCCGCCTGGTTCTCAAGATCGTTCAGGACGGTAATGACTATCCTGCAATGGGAATGGACAATGAAGCTCTTAGTATTCAACACGTGGAAAAAGTCGAAGCGAAGCTAAGCGATAAAATCATTAAAACGGTGAAATTGAAGGATAATTCTTTCTGGGAGAAAGTGAAGCGTTCTTTCTTATAAAATAATGGGGTTCTGATATCCAATCAGAACCCCATTTTTCTCTCTATTGGGCTAAAACCAGGCCAAGTTGTGCCACTTTCCCCGTTTGTTGTGCAAAATGGTGAACAAAACCAAGGTCCGTCCCTATACAAAAAGCTCCAGCACACGCTGGAGCTTTTTGCATTTTATCAAGCGGACAATCTCGCTTCCCGTCTTCGCTTTCTGGCATACTGCACTCTTGAAGCTGTGAAGATGGTCAAGGCGAGCCATATGAACATGAACGAGATGAGATGGGTGAATGAGAATGTTTCGTTATAGACCCATATGCCGAGTATCAACGTGAGGGTCGGTGCAATGTATTGCAGGAATCCGACCATATAAAGCGGGATTTGTTGAGCACCCTTTGAAAAGAACAATAAAGGGATGGCGGTTACCGCCCCGGCACCCATCAATAAGAGGTCCGTCCCTAACGATACATGGAAAAGGGACATGGAACCTTCATTGTACATGTAGCCAAGGTAGAGTAGGGACACTGGAGCGATGGTCATGGTTTCCAGGGTCAGGCCGATGGATGATTCGACCTGGATGAGCTTTTTGGCTAATCCGTATAGTCCGAAAGAGAATGCAAGACCGATGGCGATCCATGGAAATTCCCCGTAGGAGATCGTGAGGATCAGAACCCCGACCGCGGCCAATCCAAATGAGACCATTTGGGCTTTTGACAAGCTTTCCTTCAGGATGAATACCCCTAACAATACACTCACTAGTGGATTAATATAATACCCCAGACTCGCTTCCACCATTTGATTTGTATTCACTGCCCAAATATAAATGAACCAGTTCATACTGATCAATAAAGAAGCAAGTAGTAACGCAAACAGCTGCTTCTTTTTCGTAAGAGATGTTTTTAAATATAAGGAAAAGTCCTTCCAGCGTTTACTGACGAATAAAAATAAGAGCATAAACCAAAAGGACCAAAAAATACGGTTAGCGAGAATCTCATAGGCGGAGACATGATTCAACCATTTCCAATAGATCGGGAGAATTCCCCATAAAAAATAGGAAAAAGCCGTGTAGATGATTCCAGCTTGATCGTTTTGCTTCATAAAAACACCCCCAAAACTATTTCTATTTCCGAAATATCTCCATTATATCCATGAAAAGTTTTGGGGGCAATGATTATTTATTTTTTTTATAAACGATTGACTCGTCTACCACCGTCATATCAACTACCTTGTTTAACAATTGATCCGCATCCACTTTAAATGGATCGATGTCTAAAACGGTAAAGTCCGCCGTATATCCTTCACGTATCTGCCCTCTATCACTTTCATGGTGACAGGCATAGGCACTTCCCTTTGTAAATAGGGAGAGGGCTTCATACATCGAAAGTTTTTCTTCGGGGCGATACTCTGTTTTGTCAGGATCCAATGGATTCGTTCTCGTAACCGCCGCATGAATTCCCCAAAGAGGATTAATCGGCTCGATTGGCGCATCAGATCCACCTGCACATGGAATGCCTTCTTTCAGCAGTGTTTTCCACGCATAGTTATACTGCATGTTCTCTTTTCCAAGTCTCTCAACCACCCAAGGAAAATCCGACGCAACGAACCTTGGTTGAATATCAAGAATTAACGGAAGACCCTTTACCTTCTCGATCAGCTCTTCACGCAGGATTTGGGCATGAATGAGTCGATCCCGTCTTCCAAAGTGAGATGGCTCTTCTATGATGGCATTCAGTACATTTTCAAAAGCCTGATCACCAATCGTATGTACGGCAATCGGAAGATCATACTTCCTGGCCTTCTTCACAAGTTCAAGAAGTTTTTCGTTTGTATGGATGCTGACTCCGGACGTGCTTGGATCATCGGCATATGGATAGCTTAATAGAGCAGTCCTGCCGCCCAAAGCCCCATCAGCAAAGATCTTCATGGCACCGAATTCAATAAATGGATTGCCGCTGAGGAAATGATGACCATCTTCCTTCCAATCTTCGATCACTTCATGATGAACCAATAGATGAGCCCTGAATTTCTTCCTGCCTTCTGAGATCGTTTTTACAAATGCATCATACGTTTTCTTAAAGTTCCCATAGTAGCTTAAATCTTCTGTATGACCACCTACCAGTCCATGCTCCCAGCAGCTTTCGATCCCTTTCGTCAGGGCACCTACAAGATACTCGGAGGAGATGGCCGGTAGTGCATCGATCATCAGATCCTGAGCCTTATCCTTTAACAATCCGTTTAATGCACCTGTTTCATCCCTCTCAATCAATCCACCGGAAGGATCGGGAGTCCCTTCATCGATACCTGCATTTTTTAAAGCGGGTGAATTCACCACCATGGCATGACGGCAAATGCGTTTCAGAAGTACAGGATGATGGGGTACAACTTCGTCAATTTCCTGCTTGGTTAAAACCGCCGCATCACTCCAGAGGTTTTCGTTCCAGCCTTCGCCAATGACCCATTCACCTTTCATGAGCCCATTTGCTTTTTCTTTTATTGCCTCTAATACTTCCTGCTTACTATTCATACTGGAAAGATCCAGCCTCATTAACGTTTCGCCATGCCCGATCAGATGCATGTGACTATCGACAAACCCGGGAAACATCACTTTTCCCTGAAGATCTACTTCGGACTCAATCGTGAATTGTTCATTCTTCACCAGGTCGTCAGATGAGCCGATCCCTTTGATGACCCCATCTTCCGTGTAGACCGCTTCCACGTGATGTCCTTCCTCTTGCATTGTGTAAATGATTCCGTTTTTCCATAAAGTGCCCATGATGTTTACCCCTTCTTTATAAAAAAATTCTGTTTTTCAAATGTACCATATTATAGGAGGAATCTGAAAGAGAAAGGTTTTTTTCATAAAAACAGAGAGCCCCAAAGGCTCCCTATCCCTGATTAGTTTTTAACTGAACTCATTTCTTTTTGTCTCAGTTCGATTCTTCTAATCTTTCCTGAAGTTGTTTTCGGCAATTCTTTCACAAATTCAATTTTACGCGGGTATTTGTACGGTGCTGTTAAGTCTTTAACATGCTGCTGAAGAGCAGGAATCAATTCGGGATCCTCTTGATTCACATCATTTCGCAGTACGACAAAGGCTTTCACTATCAATCCCCTTACTTCATCGGGACTTCCTACAACGGCACATTCCTGAACCGACGGGTGCTTGACTAAAGCATCTTCCACTTCGAATGGCCCGATTGTATATCCGGAACTGATGATGATATCGTCACCGCGCCCCTCAAACCAGAAATAGCCATCTTCATCCTTTTTCGCTTTATCTCCTGTAATGTAGTAATCCCCTCTGAATTGCATCGCCGTCCGCTCGGGATCTTTATAATAATTTTTGAATAGTGCCGGTGTTTCTACATGAACCGCGATATCCCCAACTTCTCCTACTTCACACGGATACCCTTCCTCGTTGATGATTTCGACTCTGTTTCCCGGAGTTGGTTTCCCCATTGAGCCAGGTTTCAGCTCCATACCTTTCATGATGCCGACGAGGAGCGTATTTTCGGTTTGGCCATAGCCATCACGGACTTCTATATTAAAATGTCTCTTAAAGGCGTCGATGACTTCCCTGTTTAATGGTTCACCAGCCGATACTGCACTATGTAATTGATTTAGTTTATAGGATCCGAGATTATCCACTTTGGCCATCAGACGATACTCTGTTGGTGTACAGCACAGAACATTGACTTCATTGTCCTGAAGCAATTGAAGATATTTATTAGGATCGAATTTCCCTTGATACACAAGTCCAGTTGCCCCGGACCCCAGTACAGACAGGAACGGACTCCATATCCACTTCTGCCACCCCGGACCTGCAGTAGCCCAAACGGTGTCTCCCTCATCGATGGATAGCCATTCACGGGCTGCCGTCTTCAAGTGAGCGTATGCCCAGCCATGGGTATGGACAACTCCTTTAGGATTTCCTGTCGTCCCTGACGTATAAGAAAGGAACGCCATATCATCACGCTTTGTATCAGCGAAGGATAATTCTTCAGAAGCTGTTTTCATCTCATCTTTTAATGCAATCCATCCTTCCTGTTTTTCTCCCACAACGAACTTTTGGAGATTTTCCATTCCTCTTACGTTTTCAAACTGCTCAACAAATGGAGAGTAAGCTACAATTCCTTTTACGTCTCCGTGGTCGATTCTGTATTCCAGGTCCTTCGTTCTAAGCATTTCTGAACTTGGAATCACCACGAGTCCGGATTTAAGAGCAGCAAGGTACACAGCGTAAGCTTCAATTAAACGGGGAACCATCACAAGAATGACATCACCTTTTTCCAGGTCCGAACCCAAGAAAACGTTTCCAATTCTATTTACATTGTTCAATAATTCCCGGTAAGTGATTTCGTCTTTCGTTCCCTCTTCGTTTTCCCATTTAATTGCAAGCTTCTGTTCATCGCCTGCGTACTTCTCTACCTCTTCTACTAAATTGTACTTTTCTGGTGCGATAAGTTCTTCTCTCTTCATTCTGACTCCCCCTTGTTTGTCGATTCTCCTCTATTATACAAAATAATTTAAATTTTTTAAATTATTCGTTTATAATTTTCCTAAATACAAATTATGAGGATTTTCGACAAAGGGATTATAAATTAGGGATGATTTTCAAAATCAGATCAAAAAATAACATCATCTTGCAAAGAAAATTGCTCATTTCTTAAAGTTGTCGCTATCTTTAAGATGAAAGTAATAGTTGATTTTCTCTACAGGATGCTCGCTTTCCGCGGGACTGGCGAAGGGGCTCAAGTCTCATCCACCGGTTTTACAAAACTTAATTATTCTTCTAAATGAGTGGTCGTGTAAAAACATGGACCGTTCCTTTCCGCTCCAGGCACAAGATTCCCCGGGGAGGAAGTCAAGCCTCCTCGGGCTTTGCCCTGTGGGGTCTCGACCTTTCCTCTATCTCCCGCAGGAGTCAAGTGCCTTCCGCTACAATCCACTCTGTACTTCTATATTCTGGCTTCCTAATTACGTTTTGAAAAACACAAAAAGCCTCCTATTGTAGATATGTTGAAAGTTTGTTCCCAAAAACAAATCTTCTTCAAAGTAGCTCAAAACTCAGTTTTAGTAAATATTTATCGTCGTTACCCAACCAGGATTCATTTTCAGGAATTCTTAATCTAAGGTAACTTCACATTTTTATTGATGCAGTCCAAATCAAATTTTTCTTTTTTAAAAAATTTAAAACAGGAAGAATAAGAATAATACTGATTTCTATTTAG
The DNA here is from genome assembly GCF_050270195.1 of Rossellomorea sp. NPDC071047. NCBI lineage: Bacteria > Bacillati > Bacillota > Bacilli > Caryophanales > Bacillaceae > Rossellomorea > Rossellomorea sp. NPDC071047. The sequence continues at coordinate 233,569 of NZ_JBNNJT010000006.1, forward strand.
ATTGTTTTTGAAACCTTTTAGCTCTGTCACGAAAAAACTTTTATAGATGGTGAGGGGAACTGCGCAGACTCCTGCGGAAGTACTGGCGTGCCGAGACCCCGGAAGCGAAGCTGAGGAGGCCCGGCCGAACGTCCGCGGAAAGCGGAGCAGTTCCCCTCACCATCTAGCACAAACTTATGGACAGAACCTAGGGAGACCATATGGTAAAAAACAACAATCTCTGCGAAGAGAATTTTATAATATGACAAAATAAAAAAGGAGCGAGAGAATCTCGCTCCTTGTAGCCATTGTATTTAATTATTTTGCGTATCCGCCACCGATTTGTTGTTCAGCCATTTGAACTAAACGTTTAGTGATTTCACCACCTACAGAACCGTTAGCACGTGCAGTTGCATCTGGACCAAGTTGAACTCCGAATTCTGAAGCGATTTCGTATTTCATTTGGTCGATTGCTTGTTGAGCTCCTGGAGCTACTAATTGATTTGAACTTCTGTTTGCCATGTGTTTTCACCTCCTTGTGAGTATAGAATGTGTAAAAACACATGGCTTCATGCAAAGAAAATTGTTGGTAAATAATCCTAAATTTTTAGAGTAGTTCGTCAAAGGATTTTTCTACATTTGAACCTGTTGATCCATCAATGGTGATGGTTTCTGTACCTTCGACGGCTTCTTTAATAAGAGTATCAAAATCAACAAAGCTTTCATAATACGTCACTTTATCTTTTTTAGGTCTTGTTTTTGGTGCAGGTGGCGTGAAGATGGTACAGCAGTCTTCATATGGAAGAATCGAGATATCATGTGTATCGATCTTTTGTGCGATATCGATGATTTCAAGCTTGTCCATGGCGATGAGCGGTCTTAGTACCGGTGTATTTGTCACATCATTAATGGCCTGCATGCTTTCTAGCGTCTGACTCGCTACCTGTCCAAGACTTTCACCGGTCACCAGGGCCAATCCTTCATTCTTTTCACGTATCTCATCAGCAATACGGAGCATCATCCGTCTCGTTGAAGTCATTGTGTAATTTTCAGGAACCTGATCATGGATGGTTTGCTGAATTTTCGTGAACGGTACGATATGCAATTTCACCTTTCCACTGAATGCAGACAGTTTCTTGGAAAGATCGATCACTTTTTGTTTTGCCCTTTCACTTGTAAATGGTGGGCTGTGGAAATGGACCGCTTCTATTTCAACGCCTCGTTTCATCGTTAAATACCCGGCTACCGGACTATCGATGCCTCCTGAAAGCATGAGCATCGCTTTTCCGCTTGCGCCAACCGGCATCCCCGTTGAACCTTGATAAATTTCCGAGGAGAGATAGACACCCTCTTTTCTTACTTCTACATTAAGATTAATATCTGGATTTTTCACATCCACTTTTAATCCATCCATGTTTCGGAGGATATAAGATCCCACTTCGTAATTTAATTCATTTGTATCCATTGAGAATTTTTTATCCGCTCTGCGGGCAGACACCTTGAATGTTTTCCCCGGTGTGAAACTCTTTTTCACGAGAGACAACCCTGCTTGGCTGATCTCCTCGATATCCTGAGCCACTTTTACAACCGGACTGAAAGATTGGATTCCAAAGATTTTCTCCAATCTTGGAATGATCTCTTCCCCGTTCTCGTCCCCTAACTGGATATGCAGTCGATCCCGGCTTGCTGAAACTGAAATCGTGGGGAAATCTTTCAATGCCTGCAAAATATTTTCCCGTAGCTTGGCCGTGAACATCTTCCGGTTTCTGCCTTTTGTTGAAATTTCACCGTATCTGACTAGTATGCGATTATAATTCATCGTGATCTCCTCATTGTCTTTTGTAATTGTTCTATTTCTTTCTTTAATAACTGTATGAACTGACGGCACTCTTCCATCGTATTGTGAAAAGATAGACTGATACGAATGGAACTGTTCGCCTGGCTTTTTGATACACCCATGGAAAGAAGGGTCCGACTTGGCTTACTCTGCTTTGATGAACATGCACTTGTAGTGGACACGAACACCTCATGCAGGTCTAATGCGTGAACGACGACCTCAGCTTTGAAATCTTCTATAGAAAAGTTAAGGATGTGAGGAGCATGGTGCTCCACTGGTGTATGAACGGTCACACCTTCCATTCTTTCCAGTTCTTTTCTTAAATATCGCTGGTTTTCCTCCATCATAGGAAGCTGTTGTTTACTTTCCGTAAGGTGCATCCTTAATGCCTTTGCAAATGACACGATCCCACCTGTGTTTTCCGTACCGCTTCTGAGATTCCCTTCTTGCTCCCCCCCTGAAATGATAGGGGAAAGCTCAAGTCCGTCCCTCACATAGAGCATTCCAGTCCCTTTAATGCCATGTATTTTATGAGCGGAAATGCTGCATAAATCAATATGCTTTTCGTGGAGAATAAGGGGGACCTTCCCGCATGCCTGAACAGCATCAACGTGAAAAAGGATCTTTGGATAGTCAGAAAGCAGCATCCCTATTTCCCTGATCGGCTGAACACTCCCGATTTCGTTGTTCACCTGCATGACAGAGACGAGAATGGTGTCTTCCTGAATGGCGTCTTTTACTTGTTCAGGTTGAATCCTTCCTTGCGCATCGACATCGAGGTATGTCACTGAATACCCGAAGGTCTCTAATTGATTAGCGGCACTGAGGACGGAAGGGTGCTCTATCTTCGTCGTAATAATATGCTTCCCTCTGTGCCTGTATTGTAACGCCGTCCCTTTTATCGCCAGGTTATTCGATTCCGTTCCACCAGAGGTAAAGAATACCTCTTTCTGCTTTATATCTAGTAATGAAGCCACTTGTTCCCTGGACTGCTGAATTAATTTCTCGATTTGCCCTCCAAAGGAATGAATCGATGAAGGATTAGCATAAAAGTGTTCATTCACTTTAATAAATGTATCCAGTACTTCCTTATATGGCTTGGTTGTTGCACTATTATCTAAATAAATCAAGATTTCACCTTCTTTTACTATGGTGACCTGCAGAGTTCGCAGTAATATATTCAATCATTAATCTTACCATAAATCATCCTGAACCCAAATCTTATTCCACACGAAGGGCAAGATATTATTGTGACAATACTAATTTTCTAAGATCATTCGAGAATTTTTTACAATTTCCAAAAATAATCATTGAAAAATGACAGAATTTTTGCGAGAATCATAAAGGAAATAATCGCAAAAGTTATTTAAATATACTAAATTGTAAGACTATTTAGTTTTTCGACATTTTTCTACAATCTTATGATAAGATAATTTTGCTTATGATAACGATTACAAACGGAGGGGTATATATGAATGAGAAAGCGCTGTCATTCAGCCAGATCTTTACGATAGGATTAATGCTCTTTGCTCTTTTCCTCGGAGCAGGTAATATGATTTTCCCGCCCTTTTTAGGTCAGCAGGCCGGGGAACATGTGTGGACCGGTATTATTGGATTTCTCATTACAGGAGTAGGACTTCCTTTATTGGGTGTTATCGCCATCGCTAAATCAGGAGGAGATCTTCAGACACTTGCAAATCGGGTTCATCCTTTATATGGGCTAATATTTACGATTGTAATGTACTTGGCCATTGGTCCATTTTTCGGGATTCCGAGAACCGGTACGGTTGCTTATGAAATCGGAGTGATCCCATTTTTACCTGGAGATGTTGCAAAATATGGAACACCTTTATTCATTTATACGATCATCTTTTTTGGATTAACCGCATGGCTTGCGATGAATCCTTCAAAGCTCGTAGACAGAATCGGAAAGATCTTAACACCTTCCCTGATTCTGATTCTTACGATTTTAGTGGTCAAGAGTATTGTAACTCCTATGGGAGATTTCGGAGCACCGAACCCCGCTTATCAGGATGGAGCGCTGTTCAAGGGATTCATTGAGGGATATCTGACGATGGATACAATCGCCGCCCTAGTATTCGGAATTGTCGTCATTAATTCTATTAAAGACCGTGGTGTGACGAGTAAAGCAAACCTGACGCGCATTACGATCATTGCAGGGGTCATCGCTGCCTTTGGTTTAGCACTTGTTTATTTATCCTTAAGTTACATTGGGGCTACAAGTACAGATTCCATCGGTGCACAAGCTAACGGTGGTGCCATACTATCTGCGGCAGCGAGCCATTTATTCGGATCTTTAGGGACAATCATCCTGGGACTGGCGATTACGTTTGCATGCATCACTACGTCGGTCGGACTTGTTTCTGCATGTTCACAATATTTCGCAAAGATTCTTCCTGTATCCTATCCGAAGTTAGTGATCATCATGTCTGTATTTAGTATGATTATTGCCAATATTGGGTTGACTCAGTTGATCGCTGTATCATTACCGGTACTCATCTTCATCTATCCATTGGCCATCGTATTGATTTTACTGTCGTTCATGCATAACGGATTTAACGGATATTCTCTCGTATACGTGGGAGCCTTGATTCCAACAGGCTTGATCAGTTTAATTGATGGGATTAAAACCGCGGGAATCGACGTGACTGCCATCAGTCAATCACTTGAATTCCTTCCTTTCTACACACAAGGGATCGGCTGGTTAGTGCCGGCTATGATCGGTGCAATCATCGGGTTCGTTATTGCCGCACTTGCAGGACAGACAAAGCGGACAATTGAAGCCAGTTGATCACATGAAAAAAGGACTGATTTAGAAGTACATTCTAAATCAGTCCTTTTTATTTATGGTGAATATTATTTTTCCTCAAGATCCATCATTTTCTCGATTTTCTTAAGGGCACCGGGCTCTACTTTTTCAATCGTAGTTGCGGCTTCTTCCAATGCTTTGCGGTAATCATATTGACGGAAGGATTCTTCAGCAGACTGAAGGCCATCCCTGACAGAGCTGTACTTACTGCGATAGCGATTTCCGTACTGGATGATTCTCTCGGATAGAAGGACGTTTTCGATCAGATCTCCCGTCTTCGTGTAAAAATGATCGACGGTGTCTTCCGCTCCCAGCAGTGTTTCTTGAACAAACTTCATGTTCAAAGGTTTCTCGGTTAAGCTGGCATTCACCTGCTCGATCTTCCGGTGGACCTCATCAAGAAGATCTTTGTAATCAGCAGGTAAGCCCGGTACATTACTCTTTGAGATCATGCGGCTCGCTTCAGCCACCTTTTTCTTAAGCTCCTGGATTTTTTCCCGGGTTGCAAGCTCATCCTTACGCAGGTTTTGTAAGTAGATGGAGAACTCACTCTGTTCCCGGTCCAGTTCTTCCAGTCCGTTTCTGATTTCTTTCAGCTCATCACTTAGTGAGGAGTACGCCGTTCCATTTGATTCTTCTTTATTCATCAGCATTTCGTGTCGCTTTGAAAGCTGAATGATCTTCGTCTCAATTTCGTACGGTGTATCAAGGTCTGCATCTTGAAGATGGTAGCCTTGTTTCACAAGCGTCACTTCAGATTGAATATCTTCATTATCTTCCTTGGCCTTGATCAATCCTTCAGTCGTCTGATCTTTATACTGTTGGACAAAATGTTTGGCATGTACTTCTTTTTCCAGCAAATCATAAAGGTTCTCGACCTTTCCTTTAATTTCCTGGATTCCTTCTTCTACCTCTTCTACCTTCAGCTCTTCAAGATTTTTATTAAAGTGGAGGAGGGTATCCTTCAAGGATGCAACCTCTTTCTCTACTTCAATATGATCAAGCTTGTATCCTTGACCTTTCATTTCCACGTATCCCGCTTCAAGCTCGGACAACTGTGTAGGCAAAAGGTTTTCGCAATCGGTGATCAGTTTCGGAACCGTCTCCATTTTGTAGGAAACATCCTTCATTTCCTGTGCCAGACTAAGAACTATTTCTCTTGCATCCAGATAATTCCCCTGCTCTGTTAAATCATCGAATTGATCCATTTGTTCAGAGAGCTTATCTAAAATGTTCTCTATGTACTTAGCGGTTTGACCATATGTATGACGATACGCAAGTAACTGCTTTTTACTGTTTCGATAGTCTTCTTGAAGAGATTGAATTTCTTCACGGTTCTTTTCTTCACTGCCGATCAATTCATTCAACTCTGTCAGTATTTGATCGATCTTCTGTTCCGTTTCAGCCAGGACCTTGTCGATACGGGATAGGGTCTCTTTTGTTCTAGTAAATCGAAATTTATCGGTGTACTCTTCTGCATCGAATAGTAGTTCTTCAACATTAGGAAGCTGCACAGCAACAATCTCATCCCATCCTTGTCTCCAACCGTCAAACAATTCCTCTGTTTGCCCCGTCATATTCAGTTGCTTCACTTTGGAGAGTTCATCAGAAACCGGCTTGTTCATAATATCTATTTTCCAAGCTTCGTAGCGATCAATTTCAGCGTAATATTTTTTTCTAGAGATAAATCCGATAAGGAATACGATTAAGATTAGTATTATTCCAGCGATGACGTATTGCATCTTAAGCCCCCTGTTCAACTATTCAGTAGACATCTATATCAATTTGAAAGTTCATTGTTTCATTAATAAATTCTCATTGTTATAATGATACCATGTTAACGACAATTTTTGACTATTAATTTCTAATTTTTCAGTGATAAAAAGTCATTTTCAGCAATTTCAGGGGAAAATTAGCTTTTTTATATGTATTTTTAATACTACTTTTAATTATCATGGCTATTTTCGTAAAGATTGGTGTTATTTAACCCGAAGCGAGTAGTGGTTGATTTCCGCTACAGGGTGCTCGCTTTCCGCGGGTCGGGCGGTGAGCCTCCTCGGCTTCGCCTGCGGGGTCTCACCTGTCCCGCTATTCCCGCAGGAGTCGAACACCCTTTCGCTCCAATCAACTTCATGCTTAACTTTTCACTTAAGAACTCAAATTAACCACAATAATCATCGATAAATAGCCATTTATTATCATAATGTTAAGGAAGTGAAGACTTTTGGTGAAAGTGGACGGACATATTCATACCCCTTTTTGTCCCCATGGGAGTGATGATACATTCGAAATGTATATCGAGAGAGCGCTCTCCCTAAATTATTCTGCTATAACATTTACGGAGCATGCACCGCTTCCCGAGGGCTTTGAAGATACAACACCGGACAGAGATAGCGGAATGGATCCATCGCATCTTTTGGAATACTTTCAAACTCTGGATATCCTTAAGGAGAAATATAAAGATAAAATCACGATTAAGTCAGGGTTAGAGGTAGATTACATTGCAGGCTATGAAAAAGAAACAGCTGAATTTTTAAATACTTACGGACCTCGATTGGATGATAGTATTCTTTCCGTTCATTTTTTGGAGAACGAGGGAAAATGGGATTGTCTGGACTTCAGTCCTGATGTATTCCAGTCTATGATTGCCTATTACGGGTCCGTCGATGCGATTTACGAACGCTATTATGATACGGTAGTAGAGTCGATCAGGGCTGATTTGGGCCCCTTTAAGCCTAAGCGCATCGGGCATATGACCCTTGTAAAGAAATTTCAGCAGCTGTACCCAGCATCCCATGCCTTTTCTTATAAAACCTCTTTGATTTTAAAAGAGATGGCATCTTGGAATTTGGAGTTGGACTATAACGGGGCCGGCCTGGTGAAGCCCTATTGTGGTGAGCCCTATCCCCCAACAGAAATCATTCAACAAGCTCTTTCTTTAGGAATCAAAACCGTTTATGGCTCAGATGCCCATACAGCTGCAGGAGTCGGTCAAGGTAGAGCAGAGATGCTGTGATAAAAACAAAGAACTCTTCTATTAACTGCGAAGAGTTCTTTTCTTGCTTTTCCCTGCTTAGATAATAAGTTCTTTCTTCATGATTTCCTTCGCTTCTGAAACGAGAAGTAAATCAATCCACTGATCGATATTTTTGTAGTATTGATCGATAAAATAATACTCCTGGGGGAACATTTGCCATACTTCCCTTAATTGCTGGCTATTGAGAAACGGCATTGTCAGCATGGATTTGAGCTGAATCACTAGAAAGCTGACAGGCTGTTTCTTCAGGGCATGATCTTTCATCCCTTGTTCAAACAATCGCTTCATATAGTGTCTTTCTTTCATTAAGTAAGAAGAAATGATTTCACGCACAACCTGGGAATCAATCGAAACTTCCCTCCAGATGAACCTGGATAATTGATGATGTTCACTTTGGAATTTCAAGATTTTGTACACTGCCCGCTTTAAGCATAAATCCGCACTTACATAGTTCAAGGCTTCCACTTCTTCCTGGAGAAAGCGCAGATATTGTTCAAAGAAATGAGTGAAGCACGCTTCCAGCACACCCTGCTTTCCTTTAAAATAATAGGAGATGGTAGCAGGGTTAACATTCGCTCTTTTTGCTATATCCCGGACAGAGGTCCCATCAAAGCCATGATCATAAAACAAATACACGGCGGCTTGAAAAATGGCTTCTTTCGTCGGTATGGAGGTATCTAGTTTTTTCATATTTCCCCTTCTTTCAAATATGATAGGCTTATGAAAAAAACAGTGACGAGGATTCACTATATAAAAAATCTTTTGATGAAAAAATCTTAATCATTGAAGGTTTGGATGAATTATGCTAAAAATGGTTCAATAGATGTTTCTATTATAGTTTGTTTACTCAAATAATTCGTGTTTTCATGTGGATTTCCTTTAAGTATTTCTCGACAGGATTTGTTGTGTAGAGGGCTTTTGGGAACAACCGAACATGAAAAAACGCACATTTTGTAGAATTGGGGGAGTTGTTGGTGTTTAAAGCAGAAAAATATCAAGGTACAAAGGAACAGGGCTTTGGTCTTGTTACGAAACAACTGAAAGCTTTATTAGAAGGCGAACCAAATCGAATCGCGAATTTAAGCAATGCTTCTGCCCTCTTAAATCAATTTATGGACCGTATTAACTGGGTAGGATTCTATTTATATGAAGAAGAAAGCAATCAATTGGTGTTAGGACCATTCCAAGGACTGCCTGCATGCGTAAGGATCCCACTTGGCAAAGGCGTTTGCGGTACATCTGCAAGTGAACAAAAAACACTTTTGGTCGAGGATGTTCATCAATTCCCGGGACATATCGCATGTGATGCAGCCTCTCAATCTGAAATTGTCATCCCTCTTGTGAAAGAAGGAAAACTGATCGGAGTCCTGGATATTGATAGTCCTGAAAAAGCCAGATTTGATGAAGAGGATCAAAAGTATTTGGAACTCTTTGTGGATGAGCTATTAAAACATCTTTAATACGGAATCATTAAGATAAGCACCCTGCTGGAAATATGATTTTCATATTCGGCAGGGTCTTTTTTTTGGGGATTAGGAGGAAAGTTTGAGTTGTCAAAACCTGTAACTGGTGAAAATTTAACGTTTTTCTTTCCTGCTAAAAGGGAAGAGAATACCGTAAATGAGAACTTTAAACTGGTACATTCCATACAATATCCAGAATGAATTCCAGCTAAGAAGGGGTGTAAGATGAGAGACAAGAAGAAAGACTTACCTTATTTATTATGTTTACTTGTGATGCCGGTATTAGGGTTGTTATATAAACTTTTAAATACGGATACCCGTGAAGCGGTCATCCTCTCTACAGATATTGATGCATTGATCCCGTTCGTGCCGGTGTTTATTGTGCCATATATAATCTGGTACGCCTTTATTCTGCTATACCTTTTTTACTTTTGGTATAAAGACATCCCTATATTTATTAAAACCCTGAGTGTGATTGTTATTGGTGAGTTGGTTTGTTTCGTCATCTACTTTTATTTCCAGACAACAGTACCCCGTCCCGATCTTGCAGGAGACGGCGTGTTTGTCAATCTTGTTCGAATGATCTATAGTCATGATCAGCCGTATAATGCTTTTCCAAGCATCCATGTTTTAACGACATTTTCAATCATTCTTGCAAATATTAACATTAAGAATAAACACTCGTTCCACTCTGCCTTTGTGCCGATAATGGGTTCGTTGATTATCATCTCAACCCTTTTTGTTAAACAACATTACATCCTCGACATGGTTGGCTCGATTTTTTTAACGGCGTTCATTTATGGTATTATTTTTGAGCTTTATGGAGTAAGTACAAAGAAATCAAATCAAGCCTATCTGAAAGAGTAATAGATCCTCCACAGAAAAACAGGAAAGAACCACTATTCAGGTTCCTTCCTGTTTTTATTTATGCCTTATCCAACGCCTGGGATAAATCACTCCAAATATCTTCCGGTGCTTCGAGTCCCACAGAAAGCCTCAGAAGTGAATCATTGATTCCCATGATCTTTCTCGATTCTTCGGGAACGATTGCATGAGTCATGGTGGCAGGGTGCTGAATTAACGTTTCGGCATCTCCCAGACTGACGGCGATCTTGATCATTTCGAGATCATCCATGAGCTTCTGGGCTTCTTCCTTAGAGCCTTTCAGCGTAAAGGAAATCATCCCGCCTGGTTTTTTCATTTGTTTCTTCATGACACCGTGCTGAGGGTGGTTTGCATGTCCAGGGTAAATAACGGTTTCGACAGCCGGATGCCCGGCTAATAGATCGGCAATTTTTTCCGCACTTTCACAGTGACGATCCATTCGCACGGCCAATGTTTTTAACCCCCGGAGCAACAACCATGCATCGAATGGAGAGATAATTCCTCCGATATCCTTTTGAGTCGTCATCCGGATTTCTGCCATTTTCTCCTGTGAACCGACGATGAGGCCGGCGACGACATCCCCATGACCTCCGATATATTTCGTTGCGCTGTGAATGACAATATCGCACCCAAGCTCAATCGGACGCTGTAAATATGGAGAACAGAACGTATTATCCACCACGACGGGTATTCCTTTTTCTTTGGCGACCTTCACAACAAGTTCCAGATCAATGAGCTGCATCGTCGGATTGATGGGGGTCTCCACATAGATGCAGCTGGTGTGTTCCGTGAGTTTCCCACGAATCTCTTCCTCTGAATCCATGGAAGAAAAATCATGCCCGATCGCAAATTTCTCTTGGAGGAGCTCAAGTAGACCGAACGTACAGCCATACACCCCTTGAGAGCATAGGATATGGTCCCCTGATTTCGTTAACGAAAACAGTACCGCGCTCACTGCCGCCATACCGGATCCAAAGGCGAGGGCGGCCTCTCCCCCTTCCAATGATGCAATCCGGTCTTCCAAAATCGATACCGTCGGATTTCCAAGTCTTGAATATATATATCCTTCCTCTTCACCAGCAAATCGCTTTTCCCCTTGTTTCGCATTTGCAAAGGTATAAGTAGAAGTTTGATATAAAGGCGGCGCTAAACTATCAAAGTGCTGAGATGATGCATACCCCTCATGAATCACCCTTGTTTCAAAACGCTTCTCTTCTTTCATACAGTATTCCTCCCAGTATTCCCTTCAAGTCTAAGTAACTACTATTCTAGAATATGATAACCATGCCAAAAAAGAAAGCGGTTACACTAAAGTGATAAAGGGAAATGGTCAAAAAAGAAGAACCCGAAAGAGCCATGTCGGCTCCGGGTTCTGCCACAATCTTATTCCAGGATGATACCATCACAATCTTTCACAACCTGATTCTTCCCATTGTTTTTCGCATGATAGAGTGCTTCATCTGCTTTCTTCACTAATTCCTTTACAGACTTGGGACACTGTTCGTCTCTCACTCTCCATGTGGATATGCCACAGGAAAGAGTCACCGAAGGATCTGTATTCAGAGGAATCTCCTCGACTATGCGATGAGCGATTTCAAAGCCTGCCTCATGATCCAGAGAAGGCAGATAGACCGCTAATTCTTCTCCTCCCCATCTGGCAACGAATCCATGTTGACTTACGATTCCTTTAATCAGGTTCGCCACCCCGATAATGACTTCATCACCGATTTGGTGCCCGTAAGTATCATTGATCACCTTGAAATCGTCAATATCGATCAACAGTAAGGTGCCCACAGAATCCTTGTTCATCGATGATTCCATTTCATCATCAAGATAATTCCGGGCGAATAATTTGGTCATATGATCGGTAATGACCATTTGTTCCAGTTTCTCACGAAGGGTTGCATTGGTTATCGCCAGGGTCGAATGATGGATAAACGACTGAAGCAGCTTGTACATATCAAATGAAAACATGTACGGTTCTTTATGTAACACTATACAAAACCCCAACAGGGCTTCATTTTGAATCATGGGCACGGCCATAACGGAAGGGAAGACCACTCCCATATCAAATCGATCGCTTACATCACCTAAAAAGATGGCATCCCGTTCCTTCTCGATTCTTCCCTGTACATAAGAGATATACTTTTCACCTTCTTCTTCAAAAAAAACAGAAGAACTTTCTTCCAGGATTCTGTACTCCCCTTTTTGCAGGAGAACAAATCCGATGGCTGATGCCTGAAAGGATCGCTTAATCTGTTTCTTTAAAAACAAGACCGTATCCGTTAATCGTAAATTCAAATTTAATTGATGGGAGGTTTCATTAATAAGCTGCAAATCGGTAATGAGCCTTTTTGACTGTTCATAGAGTTTGGCATTTTCAAGGGCATTCCCTGCCGTATAGGCAAGTAAGCGAATGAACTCGATCTTCTGTTCCGTAAAGGTGAAATGGGCCTTTGACTTCACTTCGAGAACGCCATAGATTCCCTGTTTTCCTTTTAAAGGGGCATACAGGACATCTTGTTCCTTCACTTCGATGCTACCATTGACAAATGCCTGCATGGCAAATTCATTGGCACGATCAAAATCAAAGTTTTTAATGGGGAGTGACCCGAATTCATACCGGTCATTAGACAATAACAAGTGGAACTCATCGATTGGAAACACCTGCTTTAACGTTTCAATGATCTGCACGAGAAGCGTATGAACATCCCTTGTTGAGTGAAAGATCTCCGTTACTTTAAATAATTCCCTGTACCGTTTTTCATCTTCTAGTACGGTCTGGATTCCACCTGTATGCTGTAAAAATTGATTGCTGGCTTTCCAAAAAGAATGGAGCCAGCCATCGTCTTTCACTTTTTCACATTCATTCCTTTTTACTAAAAGCATCGCCAGGGGACTGCCATCTTTATCCGTAAAGTGAAAACGGATGGTGAAATCATCACCCTCGTCAACCATTACAGGACGAAAAATGTATTCCTCCTTTGTTTCAGCAAGTGTGAGGGGAACTCCCTCATTGTCACTGGGCTGATATAAGAAATAGGCAGATTCGTTATAAAAATATAAAAATGCCCGATCAATATCAAGGCAGTCTTTAATGATTGCCAGCCATTTTTGCAAATGAGCAGATTGCCCCAATTCAACTGACATTTCTTCATAGATTAAATCAAACAGCTTTGACTTATATTCAAGCAATGAATTATGAACAACGTACATTTTTCTCACCCACACCTAAAAGGTTTGTGAAACTATTAACATCATTGACCTTGAGCCAGCACCAGATCTTCTTGTAATACCACGAGCCATAATGGCTGATCTGCCGATAAGGAATGGACTTCAGCAGGTTCAGCTTTTTGATCTGACAAATCCAGTTGAACCGGGTCTTTGTTCTCTCTAAGGGGTATGTCTATCAACTGATGATGCTCATCATATTTAAAGGACTGTTTACTGGAGATCACCGAAGAAGGAGCATCCTTCTTTTCTTGCAAAACCTCTAAAGATTTCGAAAATAAAACCCATTGCTTCTTATCTAATTGGACCCAAATTCCATCTTTATCTTTGGTGAGCCCTATTTTTTTCACTCTTTTCTGTAACGACACACTATGTAATACCTTAAAGTAATACTGATTACTTCTATCAAGTTCATATATAATAAGTACAGGCTGATCTTGAGCCATCTTTGTTACAGCGATGACGGGGTTCTGCTCTCTATTTCCTGCAGTTAATACCTCCGCATGAATCGATTGCCCGGACTCATCTTCTTGTTCCGAGGAATCGGAAGAATAAACAAACCCTCCGAAAACAACCAGGACGCACAGACCGATCAATACAAATCGAATGGTCTTTTCTCTTTTTGATTCTTTCAACGACATTCACCTATTCAACATATTTTCCAACTTTTATTATATCACAAGAAATGACTTTTGGACTATTTTGTTTAGAGAACAACACACGCAAGAATCTATGAAATCTGTTCATCTTAAAATACTTCCTTGACTTCTATTCTCTCCCGTCATATAATATTCTTTGTGTAAAATAATGCAGCTTCAGTGAAGTCCTTTATGTTCGTATTTTGTTCCTCTACATTCTGAGGTGTATCTTGTAACCCTCTGCTGCTAGGGCGAAGGTACATGAAAACAAAATGCACATAATTGTTTATTCACAGGTGTTTTTATTTTACAACAAAATAAAAACAATAAAGGAGGAGTCATTCATGGCTCGATATACTGGCCCAAGCTGGAAATTATCTCGTCGTCTTGGAATCTCTCTAAGCGGAACGGGTAAAGAATTAGAAAAGCGTCCTTACGCTCCTGGACAACATGGTCCTAACCAACGTAAAAAAATCTCTGAGTACGGTTTACAACTTCAAGAGAAGCAAAAACTTCGTCACATGTACGGAGTAACTGAGCGTCAATTCCGTAACCTATTTGACCAAGCTGGCAAATTACAAGGTAAACACGGTGAAAACTTCATGGCGCTACTTGAGTGCCGCCTGGATAACGTTGTTTATCGTTTAGGTCTTGCTCGTACTCGTCGTCAAGCACGTCAACTTGTTAACCACGGTCACGTTACAGTGAACGGATCTCGCGTAGATATCCCTTCATTCCGCGTACTTCCTGGTCAAACAATCTCAGTTCGTGAAAAATCACGCAACCTTGACATCATCAAAGAAGCGATGGAAGTGAACAGCTTTGTTCCTGAATTCCTAACTTTCGATGCTGACAAATTAGAAGGTACTTTCACACGCGTTCCTGAGCGTTCTGAATTACCGGCTGAAATCAATGAAGCTCTTATCGTTGAGTTCTACTCTCGTTAATCTTTGTGAAAATGACACTGTCCATTTTATGGGCAGTGTTTTTTTGTGCCTTAAAAACCCTTTCTTTATTAGGCAGAGTCAGCATATGGACATTTTATATAATATACATACGAATTCATTACGATTCAGGTCGGTTTTCGGTACCGGACTTAATCATCAGAAGCATTTCTTTTCAACTTTACCTACTTTATTTTCAACTCTGGAACTTTTATTTTCAACTCCCTCTTCCACACAAAAAAAGCACGGTACCCGCTACAATAAGAGTAACGGATACCGCACTGTCAGATTCAATATTAGTATTATACGTACTGAATTCTAAAATATTTCTTCTTTCCGCGGCGAATGATGGTAAATTGTCCTTCGATCATGTCTTTTTCATCCATCACATGCTGAAGGTCTGTTACACGTTCACCGTTAAGGTATACTGCACCATTCCCGACATCTTCACGGGCTTGGCGCTTAGATGGTGAGATTTTCGCATTTACGAGAAGGTCGATCAATCCGATCGCTTCTCCTTTAGGCTGTTCGAATGATGGAACATCTTTGAATCCTTCGAGAATTTCAGAAGCCGACAACGATTTGATCTCACCACTGAATAATGCTTGTGTGATGCGGATCGCTTGATCCAGCGCTTCTTCACCATGAATCAGTTTTGTCATTTCTTCAGCCAGTGCTTTTTGCGCCTTGCGAAGGTGAGGTTCCGTTTCAACTGACTGTGCCAGGGCATCGATCTCTTCGTGTGAAAGGAATGTAAAGTATTTCAAGTATTTCACGACATCTGCATCAGCCGCATTGATCCAGAACTGGTAGAACTCGTAAGGAGATGTCTTCTTCGGATCCAACCAAATCGCGCCACTTTCGGTTTTACCGAATTTACTTCCATCTGCTTTCGTTACAAGTGGAATCGTGAAACCAAACGCCTTCGTTTCTTCTTCGTGGGTACGTCTGATCAGCTCAAGGCCAGTCGTGATATTCCCCCACTGATCGCTTCCACCGATTTGAAGCTTACAATTGTAGTTGTCGTATAGATGATTGAAGTCCAGGGCTTGCAGGATGGTATACGTAAATTCAGTGAACGAAATACCAGATTCCAGGCGAGATGCAATCGTATCTTTTGCCAGCATGTAATTCACACCCACATGCTTACCGAAATCACGAAGGAACGTGACAACGTCCATCGCTCCGATCCAGTCATAGTTATTCACCGTCACTGCACCATTTTCCCCTTCAAAATCAAAGATGCTCTCAAGCTGCACTTTAATGCTCGCTACATTCCCCTGAATCGCTTCAATTGTCTGCAGTTTACGCTCTTCATTTTTACCACTCGGGTCACCGATCAATCCGGTTGCCCCTCCCACTAGTACAAGTGGACGATGCCCTTGATTCTGGAAGCGTCTCAATGTTAAAAATGGGAGCAGATGCCCGATATGCATACTGTCTGCAGTCGGATCGATCCCGCAGTAAATGGAGATGCTTTCTTTATTCAACAGGTCCTTCAACCCTTCAGCATCCGTTTGTTGATACGTGATTCCACGCCATTCCAAGTCCTTTATCAAATCCATGTTGTTTCCTCCTTTTTTTGTAAAACAAGACAATAAAAAAAGCCCCTGCATAAATGCAGGGACGCTGTCGCGCGGTACCACCCAAATTAAGGAATTACATCCTTCACTCATTAAAGATAACGGCTTTAACCGTTTGCTGCTACTATTAGTTCACAGCAAAAGCTCCAGGATGTAATTCATCTGCCATTTGTGTCAGTTCACAGCACCCACTGACTCTCTTTATAACAGGGAAGGCAGACTACTTGTTCCTCTCATTGCGATCACACGTTCATTTTTTTGTAAGTAAACCCGACTGTGTGCCGGATCATCATTCATTTCGCTATATAAGGTTTTTACCATATTCTAAAATAATAGTCAACTAAACTCTTGTTAAAAGACCATTTTATTTGACTTTTTACGACAGCCTTCCTGTAAATATGCTATAATGGGAATGTTCTGGGGGGAATGATATATGAAGGAAAAATGGAACAAATTACTCGAAAAACTAGACCCTGCAATCAGGTTCTTTTCAAATACTGGAGTTCAAAAACGAGCAAGAATTACATATGGAGTATTCTGGAACCTGTCGTTGATCCTGGTCGTGATCTTTGTACTGGGATTTGCATTTGCAGGAGGAGTCGGAGCGGGTTATTTCGCTTCTCTCGTCAAGGAAGAACCGATACGTCCTTACGACCAAATGAAAAAGGACATTTACAACTATGAAGAAACGTCGCAGCTTTACTTTGCCAATGATGTATATTTGGGGAAACTCCGAACAGACTTAGAGCGGGAAGAAGTAAAGCTCAAAGATGTTTCTGAAGATCTGCGAAATGCTGTTATTGCCACGGAAGATGAATACTTCAAAGAACATAACGGTGTCGTACCGAAAGCGATCATGCGTGCCGTACTACAGGAATTCACCAATTCCTCCACTCAATCAGGTGGAAGTACACTCACACAACAGCTAATCAAAAACCAAATATTGACCAATGAAGTATCATTTGAAAGAAAAGCAAAGGAAATACTCCTCGCCCTTCGCTTGGAACGTTTCTTTGAAAAGGACGAAATCCTGGAAGCCTACCTGAATGTAGCGACACTTGGACGTAATTCTTCCGGTCGGAATATTGCCGGGGTCCAATCTGCTGCACAAGGGATATTCGGGGTTGACGCCAAGGACTTAACCTTGCCTCAATCTGCGTTCATTGCCGGACTTCCACAAGCTCCATTCTCTTACACTCCATTTACGAATAGTGGAGAAATGAAAGAGAATCTTGAAGCTGGAATGAGCCGAAAAAACACTGTACTCTACAGAATGCACCGAGAAGGCTATATTACGAAAAAAGAGTACGATGATGCTGTAGCCTATGACCTGTCGAAAGATTTCATCAAGCCTAAAGCATCACCAAGTGAACAGTATCCTTGGCTGACTGCTGAACTTGAAAGCAGAGCAGTGGACATCATGACGGATGTACTTGCCGAAAAAGACGGCTATTCCAAGCAGGATCTTGAAAATAATGATGAACTTGAAGAAAAATACCGAACCCTCGCGGACCGCAATGTCCGTCAAAGCGGTTATCAGATTCACTCAACCATCAATAAAAAGATCTATGATCAAATGCAGAAAACAAAGGATGCCTACGAAATGTATGGCCCTCCGAAATATGTAGCGGGAACGGACCCTGACACGGGAGAAGAAGTGGAAGTACAGGAGCCCGTTCAGGTCGGAGCGATCATGATTGAAAACAAAACAGGACGCATCATCAGTTTCATTGGCGGCCGTGACTTTAAAACGGAACAAATCAACCACGCCACCCAGTCACTGAGATCGAATGGGTCTACCATGAAGCCATTACTTGCTTATGCCCCGGCACTGGAATACGGATACATTTCACCTGGATCCCCCATTCCTGACGTTGGTGTGAACATAAATGGCTGGACGCCTGAAAACTATTCGCTTAATGAACGTGGACTTTTCCCTGCAAGATATGCACTTGCAGAATCATTGAACTTACCTGCTGTAAGAACTTATGCCAATATCTATAACCGAAATCCATTTAAAGAATTCCTTCTGAAAATGGGCTTTTCATCACTAAACAGCCGATATGATAATAACCTGTCACTTGCACTGGGAGCCACCACAAGTGGTGTAACAGTCGAAGAAAATGTAAATGCCTATACTACTTTTGCAAATGGCGGGAAATTCATAGATGCATACATGATCGATAAAATTGTCGATCAAGATGGCAATGTGGTGTTCGAACATAAAGTAGAACCAGTGGATGTATTCAGTCCACAAACGGCTTACCTTGCCATCGATATGATGAGGGATACCCTGGATCATTCACTTGGGACAGGACGTTATGCGAAGAAATTCCTGAACTTTGGTTCTGATTGGGCCGGGAAATCCGGAACGAGTCAGGAATACAAGGATCACTGGTTTGTCGCATCCAATCCGAGCATTACATTCGGAACCTGGTTCGGGTATGATACACCTTCTTCATTAAATACCCCGGGATCCCGGGCACAGTATGGTCATTATGGATTACGTAATATCCGCTTATGGTCATACTTATTGAATGATACGAGAGACTTGGCTCCTGAACTGATTGATCCCGATGCACAATTCCAGCAGCCTGAAGGTGTTGTAAGAAGATCCTTCTGCTCGATTTCAGGATTACTGCCATCAGAAGCATGCAGTCAGGCCGGGTTAGTGAAAAGTGACTTATTCAACGCTAAATATGTACCAACCAAAACAGATGACAGCTTACTCATGAGCCGTTATGTCATGGTAAATGGAAAAAAATATTTAGCTCTGCCTAATACGCCGGAAGAATTTTCACAGCCGGGAGTGATCTTGAATCCTGACTTTGTGAAGAATGTATTTGGTTCTGTACCTGGAGATCCAAACAAACTCATTCCGGACGGTGACAATCGATTCAAAAATGTTCTGATTGCAGAAAACAAGATTTCAGACGATGGAGCAGCTCCTGGGACGGTAAAAGCAAGTGCTAATGGAAATACCATCACTTGGACCCCTTCTGCAAGCGGAGATGTCGTCGGATATCGTGTATATAGTAAATCTGGCGGCAAGGTCGGCAGTGTCAAGTCTGGCGGGAATTATTCCGTTTCCGTTGGAAATGGTGATTTCTATGTGGTTGCCGTTGATGTAGCGGGTAAACAATCTGCAGCTTCCAACACTGTACAAATCGGAAAACCGGAGCCAAAACCGGAACCGAAGCCCGATAAGCCGGCAACGGATCCGAAACCGCCTGGTGATAAACCGGCCGATCCTCCCCCTAAACCAGATAAGCCTGAGCCACCACCAGCTGATGATGGAGGCGGTGATGGCGGCGGTGACGGTGGAGGAACCGAGCCACCAACTGAACCTGAACCACCTGCTGAGCAGAATTAGATAGCAATAAAAAAAGCGAGCAAAAGCATTTACTCTTGCTCGTTTTTTTTATATTGGATGAGGGTGAAGGACTGGAGTGGGATTGTCTCTTAATCTTTTATGCCATTTTGGAAATTTATCTGCCGCTTATTCAGTTTATCTGCCCTATTCTATTTTTATATGCCATTTTTTTAGTTTACCTGCCACTTCTCATAAATCTACAAATACCGCCCTCCTCGCCCCTTCTCCCCCAACCACAAAAAAACCCCCACTCATCAAGAGCAGAGGTTCTTCATCTATTAATCTTCCATTGTACTTAAATCACCGGTAGGAAGGTCTAATTCCCATGCCTTCAACACGCGACGCATGATTTTTCCGCTTCGTGTTTTCGGAAGCTTGTCTCTGAATTCGATTTCTCTAGGAGCCGCATGGGCAGCTAATCCTTTTTTCACGAATTGACGAATCTCTTCTTTCAGCTCATCTGTCACTTCGTAGCCATCGCGAAGAGCGATGAACGCTTTGATGATTTCGCCGCGAACCGGGTCAGGTTTGCCAATGACGCCTGCTTCGGCAACCGCCGGATGTTCTACGAGCTTGCTTTCTACTTCAAATGGACCTACTCGTTCTCCAGACGTCATGATGACATCATCGATCCGGCCCTGGAACCAGAAATATCCGTCTTCATCCATATAAGCTGAATCTCCTGAAACATACCAGTCACCAGGCATGAAATATGATTCATACTTCTGTGGATTATTCCAGATCTGGTTCATCATGGATGGCCAGCCTTTTTTGATCGCCAAGTTCCCCATGCGGTAAGGAGGCACTTCATTTCCTTGATCATCCACAATCGCCGCTTTCACTCCAGGGAATGGTTTCCCCATGGATCCTGGCTTGATTTCCATGCTCGGATAGTTACAGATCAATTGGCCGCCTGTTTCCGTCATCCACCAAGTATCATGGATGCGCAGATTGAATACTTTCATTCCCCAGCGTACCACCTCAGGATTCAAGGGCTCTCCTACGCTAAGGATATGGCGAAGAGAGCTTAAGTCGAATTGTTTCACGACTTCATCCCCTGCCCCCATCAACATCCTGAAGGCCGTTGGAGCACTGTACCAAACCGTCACTCCATAATCTTCGATCGTTTGATACCAGTTCTCCGGTTTAAAGCGTCCCCCTACAATGACGTTCGAGGCACCTGTCAGCCACGGTCCGAAGATTCCATATGAAGTCCCTGTGACCCAGCCTGGATCAGCTGTGCACCAATACACATCCTCTTCCTGAAGGTCGAGTACCCATTTGGAAGTTTGGTAATGTTGAATCATTGCGTTATGGACATGAAGGACCCCTTTTGGTTTTCCAGTGGAACCTGACGTATAGTGAAGGATCAACCCATCGTTCCGTTCTACCCATTCTACCGCCAGTTTATCGCTCGCTTCAGCAAATTTAGTCATAAAGTCAATATGGACATCGTCCTCCTGTACCTCATCCCCAATTAAGAAAACATGCTTTAAGTTCGGAAGTTCACTTACCGGAACCCTCTTCAAAAGCTCAGGAGTCGTGATCAGTACTTTCGCTTCACTATCCTCTAATCGATCACGGACGGCTCCCTCCATGAAAGCTTCAAACAGAGGTCCTACGATGGCACCCAGCTTGATTGCACCCAATACGGAGAAATACAATTCCGGTGATCTTGGCATGAAGATGAATACTCGGTCACCTTTTTCAACATCCCCAAAACGTTTCAATACATTTCCTGCTTTGTTCGACATCTTCTTCATATCAGAGTACGTATATTTTTCATCACGTTCTGCATCTCGGTAATAAAGAGCGACTTTATTTTTCCTGAAAGATACTGCATGTCGGTCAATTGCTTCATGAGCCAGATTGACACGTCCTGTTTCAGACCATGAAAATTCTTTTTCGACATCTTTCCAATCAAATGATTCATAAGTATTTTCATAGCTTTCAAGATTATAGTTTCCCTTAGTTACTGGTAACGCTTCCACTTTCATATACCGCATCCCCCTTATGTAAGAAATTACAATCTTATTATAGTATAAATTTAATATTTTCTCAATTTTTTAAAAAATCTGCCACAAGGTCATCTTTACTGTAATCAGATTAAAAACACTTCAAACCCCTGTCCTAGATAGGTATTGCAGAATAATATCACCGCTTCAAACGTCTGAAAATTTCGTGAAAGCGCTATACATTTTTATATTTCATGTATAATGGACTTGAGGAATATCTTTAGGTGGTGTCCAGATGAAATTGAAAAAAACCTATAATGCAACAGAATTGAAGACGACAAAAGGTAATATCATTATTGAAGGTCCGATTTCCGCTGAAGAATTATCAAGGCTTGACTTTCACGAGGACTTGGTCGCTTTCAGACCTCCTGCCCAGCAGCATAAAGCCCTTGTAGAGATTGCCAGTTTACCAGAAGGTCGAATCCTGATCGCGAGAGATCAACATACGATTGTTGGATATGTTACATATTTATATCCTGATCCCCTTGAACGCTGGTCTCAAGGGAAAATGGATAATCTGATTGAGCTTGGAGCAATCGAAGTCATTCCTAAATTCCGCGGGGCTTCGGTCGGAAAGAATCTTTTAAAGGTTTCCATGATGGATGATCATATGGAAGACTATATCGTCATTACGACTGAATATTATTGGCACTGGGATTTAAAAGGGACCGGCCTGAACGTGTGGGAATATCGTAAAGTAATGGAAAAAATGATGAACGCCGGCGGATTGGAATATTACGCAACGGATGACCCTGAAATCAGTTCCCATCCAGCTAATTGTTTAATGGCGAGAATCGGTACGAGAGTGGACCCGGATTCCATCCAACGATTTGATCAACTGAGGTTTATGAATCGTTTTATGTATTAATGGAACTCTGACAAGTTTTCTAAAGGGGTGGAGAACGTGATTGTAGAAGAAATTATGAAAACGAAAGTCGAAACTTTAAAGGCAGACGATACAATTGAAACAGCCATAAAATTAATGCGGGAGAAGAAGATCAAGCATATCCCGATTACCAATCATGATATGGAAGTGATCGGGATCGTGAGTGACCGTGATGTTAAAGACGGTACCCCCTCTATTTTTCATGATGAGTCACCTGGCAATGAATTGCAGAATCCGCTTAAATTGATCATGAAGAAAGATGTGATCACAGGTCACCCTCTCGATTTTGTCGAAGAGGTTGCGGCTCTCTTTTATGAGCACCGGATCAGCTGCCTTCCTATTTTGAAGGAAAAGAAGCTGGTCGGAATCATTACTGAAACCGACCTGTTATACACGCTCATTCAACTGACGGGAGCACACCAGCCCGGCTCTCAAATAGAAGTGAAAGTCCCGCATAAAGCGGGCATCCTTTACGAAGTAGCCGGAATCATCAGAAGGAATAACTCCAATATTCAAAGTGTACTGGTCTATCCGGATAAAAAGGACGAGCAGTTCAAGATCCTTGTATTCAGAGTAAGAACGATGAATCCGATGAATGTGATCAATGATCTAAAGAAAGAAGGATATGACGTGTTATGGCCAAACATGCCCGGAATCTCCTCATGACAAAAGATGCTGTTTTCATCTATTCAGACGAACTCCTCGGGTATCGGTTCTCTGATGAGCATCCCTTCAATCAAACCCGATTGACCCTGACGATGGATTTACTCAAGGAGGCAAATGCTCTTCAATCAGATGAAATCGTTCCACCACGAATGGCTACCGATGAAGAGTTATTTCTTAATCATGATCCCAATTATGTAAACGCCGTCAAAAGAGCGAGTGTCGGCCAACTCTCTCAAGATCAGGCAGAAGGGTTTGGAATTGGTACAGAAGATACCCCGATGTTTCAAGGAATGCATGAAGCGAGTGCTTATTTGGTAGGCGGTACGTTAACGGCCGTTGATCTTGTCATGACGGGAAAAGCCAAGCATGCCCTTCATCTCGGTGGTGGTCTGCATCATGGTTTCAAAGGGAAAGCATCAGGCTTCTGTATTTATAACGACAGTTCGGTGGCGATCCGCTACTTGCAGGAAAAGTACGGGGCTCGTGTCCTATACGTCGATACAGATGCTCATCACGGGGATGGCGTTCAGTGGTCCTTCTACGATGATCCGGACGTGTGTACCCTTTCCATCCATGAGACGGGCCGCTACCTTTTCCCGGGGACAGGCAATATTAATGAGCGCGGTCATGGAAAAGGATATGGGTATTCGTTCAATATCCCCCTAGATGCCTTTACAGAGGATGAGTCTTGGCTCGAAGCTTATGAAACGTCCTTTCGTGAAGTCATTGAATTCTTCAAGCCCGACGTCATTTTGACTCAAAACGGGGCAGATGCCCATTATTATGACCCACTCACCCACCTTTCGGCTACCATGAATATATATCGGGAAATCCCTCGTATCGCCCACGAGCTTGCTCATGAGTATTGCGATGGTAAATGGATTGCCGTTGGTGGTGGCGGCTATGACATTTGGAGAGTCGTCCCAAGGGCCTGGAGCATGATTTGGATGCAGATGACCGGGCGTATGGACCTCGCCTCTTCCTTCCCTGGGAAATGGACGGAACGCTGGCAAAGTAAAGCCGGGGTCACCCTGCCATCTGACTGGTGGGATAACCCTGACATTTACAAGCCGATTCCGAGAAAAGGCGAAATCACGGAAAAGAACAAGCAAACCGTTGAGAAAGCCCTCTATTCCATCCGGCAGCAATTGAGACAGAAGCCGTCAAGTTAACTAAAAACCAAGGACCTCTCACTACCCGAGAAGTCCTTGGTTTTTATTGTTCCTTATATGCAGGATCTGTAATGATCACTTCCACACGCCTGTTTTTTTGAAGGTTTTCCCTTGTGTCATTGGGTGCAACCGGGCGTGTGTCCCCATATCCGACGGCAATGAAGCGCTTCGGATCTAAGTTTTCGGTTTGAACGAGATACCGGATCACACTGCTTGCCCTTGCCGAGGAGAGCTCCCAGTTTGATGGGAACCGATATGTACCGATGGGACGATTATCTGTATGTCCCTCCACTTTCACGAAGTTTGGGATCCTCGATAAAAGATCGCCCACCTTATTTAAGAACGGATAAGCGTCCTCAAGGACCGTCGCTTCGCCTGAAGCAAACAGGGCTTGCTCCTGTAGGACCAGCACGACTCCGCGCTCGGTTCTTGTGGCCACTACAACGTCACTTAGTTTGTTTTCATTCAAGTAGCTCTGAATATCGGCTAAAAGCTGATTCAACTCTTTATCGGTTTCCTCAATGCTCTGAGGCTGAGTTTTCTCCATCTCCATTTCAGGTTCGGCTGAAGGATTCTCAAATGGAATGACAGAAGGGTAAAACTCCAGTATTTGACGCTGCTGAAAGGAATCAGCAATGGTCCTGAATTTGACGATATCAATTTGAGACATGGAAAATAGTAAAATAAAGAATACGAGAATAAGAGTAATGAGATCAGAAAAGGTTACCATCCATTTCGGTGCACCCGTTGGCTGAGACGCTTGTCTCCGTCTACGCATCATCGAATGTTGCCTCCTCTTGTTTCCTGCCAGAGTACATCTCCAGTTCCTTATTGGATAAGAACACTCTCAGTTTCTCTTCCAATATTTTTGGATTTTGACCGGATTGTACCCCGACGACACCTTCAATCACGATTTGTTTCATGAACACTTCTTTTTCTGTTTTCATCGCTAATTTGGATGCCATAGGTAAGAAGACAAGATTTGCAAGGATCGATCCATATAGAGTCGTTAATAAGGCGATGGCCATATTTGGCCCTAATGACGCTGGATCATTCAAATTCTTTAACATCAGTACGAGACCGATCAAGGTCCCGATCATCCCCCAGGCAGGTGCATACTCCCCAGCCTTATCAAGTAAACTTTTATTTTTACGATGCCGCTCTTCTAAAGCGATGATTTCTGCATTCATGATATCCACAATCACGTCCTGCTCAATTCCATCGACGGCTAACAGGACTCCTTTTCGAATGAAAGGATCCTCGACCTCTTCCACTTCCGCCTCTAATGCGAGAAGACCTTCACGTCTGGCTTTTTCTGATAGTGTCACAAAAGTGCGGATGAGGCCTTGAAGATCGTATTCCTCGTCCCGAAAGGATTCTCTCATCACTTTCCCCAATTGCTTCAATTCCTTAATAGAGAAGCTGACCAGCATGGCAGCGACCAAACCGCCTATGACAACAAACATGGACGGCAGATCTATGAAGGAACTGAAGCCTGTAACACCAGCGTTCGTAATGATGGCAAAAGCGACGAATAGAAACCCTACTACAACCCCGATCGGTGTAAGAACATCAAGCTTTTTCATTTTGACTCTCCCTACAAAATTAAGTTCTGTTTGTCTTTATCTTTTATATCGACAAACTTCTTATTTTGTTGAGTTCCGATGTTCGATTCGATGAGGTAGAACCACTGTGGATTCTTCAACCGTTTCCTTGTTCATATATTTCGTTAATAATCTCATCGCTACAGCCCCGATATCATATAAAGGCTGAACAACGGACGTTAACTGTGGTCTGACCATAAGCGCCAGTCTCGTGTTATCGAAGCTGATCACTTCAACTTCTTCAGGAATGGACACGTTCTGATCCTGAGCACCGTGAACGACTCCAAGGGCCGTCTCATCATTTCCGACGAATATAGCGGTCGGCTTGTCCTCAAGCTCAGAAAACTTCTGCCAGGCTTCAAGTCCTGAATCATATGTGTACTCACCTTCAACAACCAGTTCGTCACTATATTCAACTCCGGCTTTAGCGAGTGCCTCACGATACCCTTCTAATTTGAACTTCATGTTGATTGTATCGTGGAAAGGACCACTGACAAATCCGATACGCTTATGCCCTTTTTCCAACAATTCCGTAACAGCATCGTAGGTAGCCGCTTTGTAGTCGATATTAACGGAAGGGACCTTGCTTGTTTCTTCCACTGCCCCTGCTAAAACGATTGGAACAGGGGAACGTTCGAATTCCTGAACATGTTCCTCGGAAATGTGCCCGCCAAGGAACAGAATTCCGTCCACTTGTTTACCAAGCATCGTGTTGAGAAGATGAAGCTCCTTCTCCGCATTTTGATCCGAGTTACTTAAGATAATATTGTATTTGTACATCGTTGCGATATCTTCAATTCCACGTGCCAATTCAGCATAGAAGATATTAGAGATATCCGGAATGATGACTCCGACCGTTGTTGTTTTCTTACTTGCAAGTCCCCTTGCTACTGCATTCGGACGGTATCCAAGACGGTCAATGACCTCCAGTACTTTCTTTCTTGTTGCCGGCTTTACATTGGGATTTCCGTTGACAACACGTGAAACGGTTGCCATGGAAACATTTGCTTCTCTTGCTACATCATATATTGTAACGTTCATAGCTAACTCTCCTTTACTCTTCTACTCATTTATTTATCTTATTTTACACTAAATAAACCTAAAGAAAAAAGCGATTACAATAGTTTGTTAAAAAATGCACATAATTATATTCACGTTAGTGTTTTTTCAATGTATATAGGTTATTTATCTGCAATTACCATGATAATCATACGATAGTCTCTATATTCGTGCAACGACTGTGCCTTATCTTGATAAAAAGTTGATTATAGCATGTTGAAAGGGCGACTACCAGAATACAGACTCACTGGGAGAAGAGGATGCGTTTCGCCGATATATTTGGTATTTCGCCGATAAAAGTGAGATTTCGCCGTTAAAATCAGGATTTCGCTGATAAAATAAGAATTTCGCCGATAAAATGAAAAGTCCGCTGATATCCTCAATGAAGTTCGGATGATTCCCTGAAATTCATTCATTATTTTGTCATTATGCTGCTCGTAAGTAATAATAAAGGCTTTTCTTATAAACCCCCCCCACAATGACAGCAGAAAATCAAAAACAAAGGGTTGAACCCCATAAATAGGATCCAACCCTTCTCTTATATATATTATACTTCGATCGTTCTTCCTTTTAACAGCTCCTGATAGAAATGATCAAATTGATCTAAGTCCATTTGTTGGGCAGAATCGGATAAGGCAACGGCAGGATCAGGATGTACCTCAGCCATTACACCATCTGCACCGATGGCTAGTGCTGCTTTCGCCGTTGGAAGCAACAGATCTCTGCGTCCGGTTGAGTGCGTTACATCCACGAATACTGGCAGATGCGTTTCTTGCTTAAGGATCGGGACAGCTGAAATGTCCAATGTGTTTCTTGTCGCTTTTTCGTACGTACGAATTCCGCGCTCACAAAGGATGATGTCTCCATTACCTTGTGAAATGATATATTCAGCAGCGTTGATGAACTCATCGATCGTTGCAGCTAAACCGCGTTTAAGTAATACGGGCTTCTTCACTGCTCCTGCTGCTTTTAACAGCTCGAAGTTTTGCATATTTCTCGCACCGATCTGAATCACGTCAATGTATTCCAATGCGGGTTCGATATCGGCTGGATTTACGATTTCACTGACGACAGCCAAATCATATTCATCCGCGACTTTTTTAAGAATCTTCAATCCTTCAATCCCGAGACCCTGGAAGTCATAAGGGGACGTTCTCGGTTTGAACGCTCCGCCTCGAAGCAATTTAAGCCCTTTTGCTTTGACGGCTTTTGCCACTTCTGCTACTTGCTCGTAAGATTCAACCGCACATGGACCGAAAATGAAGTGAGGCTTTCCGTCTCCAATTGAATCTCCGTTGATCGTTACAATCGTATCATCCGGTTTCTTTTTACGGGAAACAAGCAGTGCTTTACGGTGATCGTCTTTTTGAAGCTCCAAACCTGCTTTAAAGATTTCTTTAAAAATATGTTCAACGGTCGAATGTTCAAATGGACCATTATTATTTTCTTTGATCAGATCAAGCATTCCTCTTTCACGAACAGGATCATAGCGGTATACTCCTTGAGTCTCCTTGACACGCCCGATTTCCTGAACTAGTTTAGCACGTTCATTAATGGTGTCTAATAGTTTTAAGTTCATCTCGTCTACTTGTTTTCGTAATTGATCGAGCTCTTGATTACTCACAATACAGCACCCTTTCTTTTTTTATCCTGTTCATACGTAAAAACTGTTATAGTTTTAAGAAAGTATGATACATTTTTGATATTGAAACTTATTATAATAGAACATATCCAAAATGTCACGATAAAATTCTTTATTAATTAGACGCTTTTAAGCGCTAAAGTATTTTAGTATTGTATGAGAATAGGCTAAAGTGGGTGAACACTAATTGAAAAATACGCAAAAAATATTTGCATTGGACATTGGAACCCGATCGGTTGTAGGGATCATTTTAGAAGAAATAAACGGAATATTTCAAGTTTCAGATATTTTAGTAGAAGAGCATAAAAAGAGAGCCATGTTGGATGGTCAGATCCATGACGTTCCAGCAGTCGCAGAGGTCATTTGCTCCATTAAAGAGAAATTGGAGAAGAAACACAGCCCTCTTCATAAAGTGTGTGTCGCAGCTGCCGGAAGAGCCCTGAAAACGGCAACCGCATCTTCCACATTGAATATAAAGGGAAAACCCCTTCTTCAAAAAAACGATATCCTTCATCTCGAGTTAAGTGCCGTCCAGCAGGCTCAAGCATTGGCTGCAGAAAACGAAAATGATGCGAATGGCTATCACTATTACTGTGTTGGTTATTCTGTCCTTTTTTACCGTTTGGATGGTGAGG
This sequence comes from Rossellomorea sp. NPDC071047, assembly GCF_050270195.1. Taxonomy (NCBI): domain Bacteria; kingdom Bacillati; phylum Bacillota; class Bacilli; order Caryophanales; family Bacillaceae; genus Rossellomorea; species Rossellomorea sp. NPDC071047. The sequence goes on from NZ_JBNNJT010000006.1 coordinate 263,048, forward strand.
AAATCGGGAGTCTCATCGATCAGCAGGGGGAAGAGGCAACGGTTGAGATTATCGCAACCTTCCTTCCACGTGTAGTAGTTGAATCCTTAATTGCGGCGCTGAATCGCGCTGGCTTAGAAATGGACGCCTTAACCCTTGAGCCCATCGCTGCGATTAATGTCCTGATTCCAGAATCCATGCGACGACTCAATGTTGCCCTCGTTGATATTGGAGCAGGAACATCCGATATCGCGATCACCAATCTGGGCACGGTCATTGCCTATGGAATGGTACCGACAGCCGGCGATGAAATAACAGAAGCCATCAGCAATGAACTATTGCTGGATTTTCCTTTAGCCGAGCAGGCAAAGAGGGAGCTTCAGTCCAATGAGGAGATTACGGTTACCGATATTCTCGGTTTTGAAACGAGTTTGCCTGCACTGGAGGTTGTGGAAAGAATTGGTCCAGCTGTAGATCGTTTAGCCGGGGAGATTTCCAAGGAGATTCTCCGTTTGAACAATGGGAAGCCTCCACAAGCTGTCATGCTTGTAGGGGGAGGCAGCTTAACGCCTGAGCTGCCGGGCAAATTAGCTTTATCCTTACAACTTCCACACAACCGGGTCGCAGTAAGAGGCGTGGAAGCGATTCAGAATATAACCATATTGGATGAGATAACGAAAGGACCAGAGCTCGTTACACCTATCGGAATCGCCATTGCAGCAAAGCAGACACCTGTCCAATACGTCACAGCCCATGTAAACAATCAGCCGGTCCGATTATTTGAAGTAAAGGACTTAACGGTCGGGGACTGCATTTTAACTGCGGGCTTAAAACTAAGTAAATGGCACGGGGTTCCAGGTAATGGTTTCTTTGTAACAGTCAATGGTCAAGATATAACCTTACCAGGAGGTCATGGTCAGGCACCTCTTATCGAAAAAAATGGTCAGCCCAGTACACTCGACGAAAAAATTAACAATAACGATATCATCACTGTTCACAAAGGAGAGAACGGGACTTCACCAAGTGTAACGATTGGAGATCTATTAGACACCTCTACTTCTAAACAGGTTCTGATAGATGAGAACCCTTTTTTACTATCTCCACTCGTCTACAGAAACAATCAACCTGCATCCCTTGATGATACCATTCAGGACCGTGATTGTATCCGGATCGAACTGATGGAATCACTATTCGATGTGTTGAAGCATTCAGGGTATGAAGAGTGGTTAGAAAGCACTAAGCCCTATCGTATTTCCATCAATGGAAAAGACACTTTCTTCCCTGTTTATAGTGGAAAGCTGTTCATCAACGGGATTGAGGCGAAGCTATCATCAAAGATTCAACAGGGCGATATCATTTCATATAAACCAGGCCTTACTCCAACGGTAAAGGAGCTTCTCGCCAAGAAACAGCTTACTGCAGGGGCTACTATCATGATTACTTTTAACGGAAAGAAAGTAGAGCTTATGAAAGAAAGCAGCCGTGTTTATCGCAATGGCAATAGACTTGGAATGGATGATCATTTATTTGCGGGGGATGCGATTGAAATACAAGAACTACAGATAAGCTCATTTATTTTCCAGGACTTATTTAGTACTGTAGAAATCAACATGCCTTCTCATGCGAATGGGAGCTTCATACTCTTGAAAAACGGAGAGGAAACCACCTTTTATGAAGAAATTCAAAATGGGGATGAGCTTGAAATCGTCTGGCCTCAGTCCACACGCTGAATGAAAGAATAGCAGACAGCAAAAAACTGGCATTTACGCCAGTTTTTTTGTTTATGATCCAACTTGTCCAGGTACGCTGCTCGTACGATTAGTTGGATGGATATTGTTGTTATCGTTCGAAGCAGTTGAACTCGTTGAAGTCTGTGAGCTGTTTACTGAAGAGGTCGTGTCTCCTGTCACTTCTTCACCTGCTTCTTTCACTTTACCGCCTATATCCTTCAATTCCTCTGCCGCTTCCTTCGTTGTAGCGATAATTTCTGAAGAATCTTCCTTTACTTGATTCACTTGGTCGATCACATCATCATTCACCTTTTCATAAAGGTTCTGTGCGTCGTTGATCGCATCCTTTAATACTGTGGAAGCCGTTTTAAGGCGATCCTGCCAGTCGTTCATAACTCCCGATGGATTCTCCCTTACCTTTGCCACCATCCCCATTGTGGAGTCCTTTACATTGGATGTTCTGGATGAAACCCGCTTCCTCGTTGTTTTATCAAGCATAGCCAGTGCGCCGCCTACTACAGCTCCCACTACCATGCCTTTTAATAACTTGCCATTCTTCTCACCGGAAGTGCCGTTCATCGCAGTCGTATTAGTCGTATTGCTCGTTTGAGTATTATAAGGTACAGTCTGTGTCATGAATCGTTCCTCCTAATTTACTTTAAATAAATTTTATTCTTATAGGGTAAGTTCCCTGTATGATAGAAAATAAACACTTGGGAGGGAATTACCAAATTTTTATAAATGCACGCATTCTTTCTGTACTCTTATAGAAAAATACATAACCTCCCTCGCCATAAAAAAGGTTCTTTTCACAAAGATTGTTGTTCTTTAACATAAGATCTGCTTGGGCTCTGTCAAATTAGTATGTGCTGGATGGTGAGGGGAACTGCTTCGCTTTCCGCGGACGTTCGGCCGAGCCTCCTCAGCTTCGCTTCCGGGGTCTCGGCACGACCGTACTTCCGCAGGAGTCTACGCAGTTCCCCTCACCATCTATAAGAAAATTTCGTGACAGAGCTTAAAAATGACAAAAAGAATAAAAGAGACTACTGCTCTCTTTACAAGAAGTTATTTACCCTGGGAGCATTATTTGATTCATTTGAAAGACAGTTCATTGATCCACTTTATGAGTTAACATAAAATTTTCTTTTATTCCTTTGTAGGTACGTTGTTTTGGGAACAAACGCTCAACCTATCTAGAATAGGAGCTTTTTTTGTGTTTGTCTATCTATAATAATGTAGTAGCACAGAGTGGATTGTAGCGGAAGGCACTTGACTCCTGCGGGATATAGAGGAAAGCAAGTGCCTGGAGCGAAAAGGAACGGTCCATGTTTTCACACAAACACTCGTTCTTAGCAATAATATTTACGAAAAGTGCTTTTTAAAAAAGACCCTGCAATTAAACAGAGTCCTTTCACTTCTACAACTTATTCAATTCAGTCTCAGTGATATTCCAATGTGAAGCATTCCAGCCCGGTTTTCCTTCAATAAACAAGAAGGCTTGGGGTGATTCATGCCTGATGCCGTATTTTTCGGCAATATGATTGGATAACTCCCTTGACTCTTGAACGGCTAAATAGTAGCCGTCTTCCTCTTCATGCTTATTCAGGAAGGCCTGGTATTCATTGAAAGCATTTGAGCTCACAGGGCAGGTTAAGCTGTGCTTCATAAAAAAGAAGCGGGCATTCGTTTCGGAAAGCTGTTCAAACTCTTGAACGGTTTCAATTTTTTGCATATCATTCATACTCCCTTCCATAAAAATGTGCATTATCGGATAGCCGGAGACAGAGTTGCCTCAATGCATTTTCATTCCAACACAAAAACGGTGAAGTAATCATATCACTTCACCGCCCTTGGAATCAATTATTATTGATTGTATGTTTTTTCAGTTTCGTCAAATGCCTTTTTTGTTTCTTCTAGCTTTTGATTTACATCTTCTGTTTCTTCCACAGGTGTGGTTTCACCTACAGCAACAGCTTGAAGTTCATCGTTCGTTTCTTGAAGCTCGTTATTATTAGAGCGGTATGTTTTCAGCTTTCCAACCACATTGTTGGATTGCTCCTGTACTGATTTTGAAAGTGCAGATGATTTTTCTTTTGCTACTGCTGCAAGCTCATTGCTCTTTTCCACAGCCGTGTCTTTCCACTGACCTGTCTTTTCTTTCAGTACGCCAGCCTGCTCGTTAATATCATGACGAAGGTCTTTACCTGATTTAGGAGCCAGTAGAAGAGCTGTTGCCGCCCCAACGATTCCTCCGATCAGTGTTCCGATCATGAAGTCTTTCGAGTTGATGTTGTTGCTGTCGTTCGTTTGGTTTTGGTTCTGATTTTGATTGTACTGTTGTGTCATTTAAAAATTCCCCTCTCTAATTGTTATAAGATCTTGCTCTTTTAATCAATTTTTCTCGAGATCGAACTTCTTTAGATGCTTGGTTTTGAACAGCTGCATCAGGTTGACTTGGCTGTTTTTCCTGTTTTTGTTTCCATTTGTCCTTTAACTCGATAAAGGCATTGCCCCACTGAACCACTTGTGAAATCTTACCTTGATTTCGTTCAAGTTCAGTTGAAATGGAAGTACTTACCTTCTTAACCGAGTTATTAAGGTTCTGGATGGAATGCCCTACATCTCTTACTGCATAAACAACAGTGTTCAGATCCTCAGATTTCTTCTGGATATCCTCAGCTAATAGATTTGTTTTATGTAGTAATTCAGTAGACTCTTTTGTTACTCCCTGAAGCTGGCTCTCAAGGCCCGTCAATGTAGTCGAAACACTGTCCAGGGTAGATCCTAAAGACTTCAAGGTTTTCATTACACTCATAACTAAAATAAAAAATGCAACTGCTATTACAGCCACGCTTAGATAAAGAATGATTTCCATATGCCACACCTCCATGTATAGAAATTCTTTACCCTTATGATAAACAAATAAACATTATACTAGTATTTCTTCCTTCCGCATGAATTCTCCTGCACGAAAAAATAAAAAATATTTCTTGATTTATCATTTCACATTTTGTTTCTCTCATCCATTTTTGTTTTAGGGTACAATAGTAGAGATCACATAAAAGGGGGAAATCCAATGAAAGATCCACGCATTGAAAAACTGGCAAAAAATTTAATTCAATATTCCGTGCAGTTACAGCCTGGAGAAAAAGTATTGATTGAAAACTTCGGATTACAACGTGAGCTTGTAACAGCACTCGTTAAGGAAGCATATGCAGCAGGGGGATATCCTTTCGTATCCATTAAAGATCACTCAGTCGACCGCGCATTATTAATGGGAGCCCAGGAAGAGCAATATGATATGATCGCAAGCTTTGAAGCGAATGTCATGGAGCAGATGGATGCCTATATCGGTTTGCGTGCAGGTGATAATATCAGCGAGCAATCGGATGTACCTGACGAAAAGATGAAAATCCACGGTAATACGATCGGGAAGAAAGTACATAGAGAGATCCGGGTTCCCAAGAAAAAATGGGTAGTGCTGCGCTATCCGACTTCATCCATGGCACAGCTCGCCAACATGAGCACAGAAGGCTTCGAAGACTTCTACTTCGATGTCTGCAACCTGGACTACAGCAAAATGGACAAAGCCATGGACAACCTGGTTGAACTCATGAACAATACGGATAAAGTCCGCCTTGTCGGAGAAGGGACGGACCTTTCATTCTCAATCAAGGACATTCCTGCAGTGAAATGTGCGGGACGCCTGAACATTCCCGATGGAGAAGTATATAGTGCACCTGTGAAAGATTCCGTAAATGGAATCATTTCCTACAATACACCGTCACCTTATAATGGATTTACCTTTGAAAACGTAAAATTGACATTCAAAGAAGGTAAGATTGTAGAAGCCACTGCAAACGATACAGACCGAATCAACAAAATCTTTGATACGGATGAAGGGGCAAGGTACGTAGGCGAATTCGCCATTGGAGTGAATCCTTACATCCAGCATCCGATGCAGGACATCCTCTTTGACGAAAAGATCGATGGCAGCTTCCACTTCACGCCGGGTGAATGCTACGAAGAAGCGTACAATGGGAACCACTCGAACATTCACTGGGATATGGTAATGATTCAGCGTCCTGAGTACGGCGGCGGAGAAATCTATTTCGATGATGTATTGATTCGAAAAAACGGTCGATTTGTCATTGAAGAACTTGAAGTGCTGAATCCTGAGAATTTGAAATAACAATGAAGAGTCACTGTCATGAATCATGACGGTGACTTTTTGTTTGAGTGTGCGAGAAAGGTAATGTTGAATCATCTCATGAATATGGTCAGATATTCTCCTGCTGAATTTCTTCCTGATTTCAACTGTTGATTTTCGCATCATATTCTCCTGCTGAATATCCCTCTTTTTTTGACAGGAGAATATCTACAAATATTCTCCTGTCAAACCTACCTCAAAGCATAAAAAAACCGGCTCCCATCAGAACCGGTTTTTCACATTAATTTTCTGCTAATTGTTCCTCCAGCGTTTTTTCATACGCTTGTTGGAACTTTTGTACATCTCCTGCTCCCATGAAAATAAGCACGCTATTGTCGTGTTTTAATAGGGCAGTCGTATCTTGTTCGTCTATAATTTCGCATCCTTCGATCTTGCTTCCAAGATCGTTGATCGAAAGTTTCCCATGATTTTCCCTTGCGGAACCGAAGATTTCACATAAGTACACTTTGTCTGCAAGACTCAGGGTTTCTGCAAACTCTGAAAGGAAGGTTTGCGTACGTGTAAATGTGTGAGGCTGGAAGACAGCGATAATTTCTTTTTCAGGATATTTCTGTCTTGCCGAATCTACGGTTGCTTTAATTTCAGTCGGATGATGAGCGTAATCATCGATCAGGATCTGATTGCCCACTTCTTTTTCAGAGAAACGGCGTTTAACCCCTTTGAATGAGCTTAATCTATCCTGGACGATGGCTGTATCAAGCTCTTCGTAATGACAAATGGCAATGACGGATAAAGCATTCATGATGTTATGGTCACCGAATGTCGGGATTTTGAATGCTGCATAAAATTCATTACGGACAAACACATCGAATGAAGTGCCGGTTCTGTCCCTTGTTACGTTTCTCGCCTGAAAGTCATTCTCCTCGGCAAAGCCATAAAACACGACTGGCACTTGAGCCTGGATTTTCTGTAACTGTTCGTCATCTCCACAGGCGATGATTCCCTTTTTCACTTGCATCGCCATCTCCTGGAAGGCAGAGAAAACGTCATCCACATTGGCAAAATAATCGGGATGATCGAAGTCAATATTAGTCATGATGGCGTAGTCAGGAAAATAAGACAGGAAGTGGCGGCGATATTCGCACGCTTCAAAGACAAAGTATTGAGCATCCACTTCCCCTTTCCCTGTTCCATCCCCGATCAGGAAGGATGTTGGCTTTGCGCCACTGATGACATGTGCCAACAATCCGGTTGTAGACGTTTTTCCGTGCGCACCGGTTACCGCTACACTTGTAAATTTCTGCATGAAGTCTCCAAGAAATTTATGATATCTAGTGAGGGGTAGACCTTGCTCTACAGCTGCCTGAATTTCTTCATGTGTATCAGGAAATGCATTTCCTGCGATCACATGCATATCCCCTCCAATGTTTTCTTTTTGGAAAGGGAGAATTTTTATATTTGATTCATCCAGAGCTTTCTGAGTAAAGAAATATTTATCTACATCAGATCCTTGGACCTCGTAGCCCATATCGTGGAGTATTTGGGCTAATGCACTCATGCCCGACCCCTTAATTCCTACGAAATGATATATAGTCATAATAGAACCTCCAACAATCGTCTATCTAAAAGCATTATATGAAATGAATATTATTTTGCCATCGGTCTTAAGCTTTTGATATTTAGTATAGAAAAAAGCGAACTTTCTTCAACTTGAAACATTATATCATTTTTTAAAATCCCTGACCATGCACAAGCTACAAAAGGCTGCGGATTATGAAGTTTGGTGCTTCCTCTTTTAAATATGTTCTCCATAATACCCCAGTTTTTTGATTCATTTGACCATAATGATTTTTCACGTCTGATAAAATCCCCTCTGATTTGACGGGGAAAACGGGACCTAAGATCCACTGATGAGTCACTAACGGGACTTTCCTCACGAAATAGACCCCGCCCTCACGAATTCCCTTTTTATTGAAATCAAGGTTTGTTTTAACAGAAACTTCTTCATCCTGAATGACATTCTTACATGTAAACGTAACTTCTTCGTTCTGAGTATCGATTTTTCTAATGATGATGGGCTCCCAAGCTGCAGTCAGCACGATTGCACCGAGCAGTTTGACTGATTCATGCAGGGTATGGGACTGAAGAAATTGAAAGAACAGGGTTTGACCCTTAATGGTCTTATAATCAAACAAAAACCATTCCTGAAACAGCTTTTCGACTTCCTCATCCAATAGGGTGTCATCATGTATTAGGAAACGCTTAGAGAAAATCATCTTGGCCCGTACCTTTTCCCTTATGTTCGTTTCCTTCAAAGCGTACTCATACGCTTTTCTATAGAGGTCTTCTATATGGTGTTCGGCCATTCTTTGTTTTTTTTGTCTATATTGCTCTAGATTTAAAAGGCTTTCTGGTTCTTGCATCCTCTCACCTATTCGAATTCTACTTTTTCCAGTCGGGGGTTTGGACGGAGTTTTCTTCCTGCCTTGGCTTCAGGGGAACCGTCAATCACGACATTATCTCCCGTAAACCCGACATGAATTTTCAGAAGACTGCTTCCCACTCCATACATATCGACTGGAACTTTATTTTCCTCAAACTGGCGAATACGATCTTCGTTAAATCCACCTGAAACCACAATCTTGACGTGGTGGAATCCTTCTTCATCCAAGGCTTGTCTTAAGGCATTAATCAGTTGCATGTTTACTCCCCGCGGATCAAATGTTCCAAGCACATGTTGATTACGTAGGAAGTATTTATCGATCATCATTCTTGATGTATCTACCCTTACCCCTTTTAATTCAGGGCCAAACTCCCGTGCTACCTTTAATGAGTCGGTAATGGCATCATTATTGTAGTCTACAAGGGCAATGAGCTCGTCTTCAGGAAATGTTTCCTGATAAGCTTTGGTGGCTTCTACGATATCCCCATTGAATAATTGGATCAGGGCGTGGGGCATGGTACCCATCCCTTTCTTTCCCCACCATTCGTTCATGGCATGGGTAGCCTGAGCTGTGGATCCCCCCATAAATGCCGCATATCCATCCCCGGCCTGCTGAGTAAAGTGATCATCCCGATCCCCCATGAAGATGACCGGTTTTTGTTTCCCTGAAATAGAGGCGGCTTTCATTACATTATAGACACTCGTCGCCACTGATGTTCTTCTAGCCAGGATACCATCAATGATTCCTTCCAAATAGCCAAAGTCCTGGTAACGGCCCTTGATGGTCAGAACCGTTTCAAATGGTGAGATTTGATCTCCATCCTTTAAGGAATGGATTTCAAGATTCTCCGGATTATCAGCGAAACTATGTAGAAGTGCAATCACTTCATCCGTTCCACAAATAACGGCATGATTCTTTTGAAAGAATTGCATGGTGACAACGGCATCCGGTTTATACTTCTTGGCAATTTCCTTTGTTTTCAAGAAATAAACCGCTGAAAACCAGCCATCCTTGATTCTTTCGTCAAACTTAAATGTATGATTGGTCAATCTGTTGAGTTTTCCTTGAAGTTTCAATTCTATTTCTTTCATCACTAAAGCTCCTTATGGCTCTTCCTACACAAAAATAGGTATTCTGTTTACTGAATCCTAAAAGGACACATATAAACAGAATACCATGTATTAAATGATTCTACTAGTCTATGCCAGAGTCTCCAATTCACTCTCGGAAATCAGGACATCCCTTGGCTTACTGCCTCTGGACTCTGAAATAATTCCATTACTCTCCATCATTTCCATCAATCTTGCGGCGCGGTTATAACCGATTCTGAATCTGCGCTGCAAGCCTGATGCAGAGGCCCCCCCCTGGTCGACGACAAACTCACAGGCTTCTAAAAATAATTCATCTTCTTCTTCGGTTACCTGCGCCTTCTTGATCAATTCATCCTGTTGGAAGAGATAATCCGGTTCTCTTTGCTCTCTTACATGATTGATGATGTCATCGATTTCGTCATCTGACACGAAGGTTCCCTGCAAGCGGACCGGTTTTGATGAACCATTTTCCAGGAAGAGCATATCTCCCTTACCAAGAAGCCTTTCAGCACCGCTTCCATCGATGATTGTTCTTGAATCGACGCTTGATGATACGGAAAACGCCACTCGTGTCGGTACATTCGCTTTAATCAAGCCTGTAATGACGTCGACTGAAGGACGTTGAGTCGCAATGATTAAATGAATCCCACATGCACGTGCCTTCTGGGCGATTCGGCATATCGCTTCTTCAACATCTGCCGGCGACATCATCATCAGGTCAGCTAACTCATCAATGACTATTACTAAATACGGCAGCATATCACTGTATTGTTTATTCCGTTTAGCCAGTTCATTGAAGCGTTTAATATCCCTCACACCAGTATGAGCGAATAATTCGTATCTTCTCTCCATTTCCTCAACAGCCCATTTAAGAGCTGCAGTAGCTGCCTTCACATCCGTTATGACCGGACTGACGAGATGTGGGATCCGGTTATAGGGAGCAAGCTCTACCATCTTCGGATCAATGAGTAGCATCTTCAATTCATCCGGTGATGCTTTGTACAAGAGACTCACGAGTATCGAGTTGATACATACACTTTTACCCGATCCGGTAGCACCGGCGATGAGTCCATGTGGCATTTTGCTTAAATCAGTCACGATCGGCTGTCCGGAAATATCGAGACCAAGAGCAGCGGTCAGAGGCGAAGACGGCTCTTGGAACTCAGGACTCGCAATGACTTCACTAATGCATACGGGACGGCTTTCCCGGTTAGGCACTTCAATACCAATCGTATGCTTACCCGGAATAGGGGCCTCCATTCGAATATCCCTGGCAGCCAGGCTCAGCTTAATATCATCTGATAGATTCGTAATTTTATTCACCTTCACGCCAGGTTCAGGCTGAACCTCGAACCTCGTGACAGATGGCCCTTGTGTAACATTCACTACTTTGGCCCTCACATTAAAGTTATGAAGGGTTTCGTCCAGTAATATTCTTTGTGCATCGAGCCACTCTTCGCTCATTTCCTTTGATACAGGAGGCATCAGATAATCCATTTCAGGAAAAACATAGTCTCTTGCCCTTTTAGAAGATGAGCTTAATTCACTATAACTCTTTACTGCCTCTTCTCCTTGAACAGAATTTTGTTGAGATGTTTTCTGTTCAGGATGATGAATGGATTCCGCTTCTTCCACTTTTTCTTTCTTTACTTCCAGGACAGGTTGCTCCCTCTTCTCCGGTTCTGCTTCAGTCTGAGTTAATGTTTCTCCCTCACTTTTCTTTTGGATGGGAGTCGAATCATTACTGGCTGATCGTTTTCGGGCATCTAACTGTCGCTTATCCTGCTTTAGCATCAATACATTAAAAGGAAGATGGGACCTCTTACGTCTCTGCGGTTCTTCCTCCCTCTGCGCCGGTTGGGAACGTGCAGGTTCGGGTTTTTCCTCTACCAGTTTCTCCTCACTCGTGGATTCATTTTGTACAACAGGTTCTTGAACCGGTATCTCTTGAAGAGGATGAACGGGTTCCTGGATATGTTCTTCATTTACTTCATCTTCACGTGCAGAATGTGGTGGTACTTCCTGCACAGAGTCATTAAGCTCTTTCTCTTCATGTGATGAATACTCCAGCTCATGGGTTGGTTGCTCCATTTCAGATATAAGAGAAACTCGTTCATTTGGGTTCTGGGGAACTTCCTCAGGGCTCTCCACTTTTGGCTCTGGATTTTCAACTGGAGTTGTTTCATTGATATCTCCTGCTTTAACCAACAGAGTATCTTCAATCTGCGATTCTTCACGTTGTTCTTCCGGAAAATTCATCATCATCGCAACAGGTTCATCGTTAATAGGTTTTTCGGATTCAGCCGATTCAACTTCGACAATGGATGCTGATTCTTTTACAACGGGAATTGAATTCTCTACTTCAGATAGAGCCTCATGATCAATCACAGCTTCTTTGCTCTCTTCTTCATTATGTAAAAATTTCTTAAGTTCGAACTCTACCTGATTTTCTTTTTTTACCGGTCGTCCTCTAAAACCATAGATGGGGGAAGGGATTTCTGTAGGGGTGAACGGCCTGCTGTTTCCCTTTTCCACTTTAGGAGATTTCTTCGGTTGGACTTTAACCGATGGTTTTTCTTCTTTCCACTTTCTATTTTTAGCAGCGTGGTCCTGACTCTTTTCCTTTTGTTCCTTAGGCGGCTCTTCCTTCTCCTGGCTTCTTCGATTTCTATTCGTTCGTGGACGCTCTATATTTTCTCCATCCGATATAAGGGGAAAGCGAAAAGTCCCTTTAGGATATTGATACGTCATCCTAGCTTCTACATCACGTGAATGGTTGGGCCCTACTATATTTTTACGTTCAGCCTTTTTACGTTCAACAGGCTGAACTTCATCATTTTTTTCATCATAATACTCTTCAAATTGTTCATCATTATCTGATAATTTACCAAATATTTTTTTAATCCAGCTCACAAACATCACTCTTTCTTTCATACTTATTTATATTTTATCAGTTAAAGAGAAAAATTCGAGTCATTTCGATAGAATAAGAGAATTGTTAAAGGATTGTGTCGAAATAAACATAGGTGTAAAGAGATTGTAATACGTTTTGGAAGGTTATATTTTGGAACTTTGTTGCTGAACGAGTAGTGGTTGCTTTCCGCTTCAGGTGCTCGCTTTCCGCGGGGCGTGAGCTGAGCACCTTCCGCTCCAATCAACTTATGAAAGATCCCGTCACGTCTCAGTACTCAGTGAGAAAATCTTATTGAAATACTCTATGAACAAGTTTCTAAAAGTTTTCAATCATACGACCTCTAACATAAATAAAAACAAAAATACCTGAGCCCATACTCCGGACTCAGGTATACATTTTTAAGCTGTGAATGGTTGACCAACTTGGTAAGTATCTTCAAGAACGAGGATCCCTTTTTCTTGAGGAGCATCTGGAAGTGCCAGTTCTTTGGCAGAACAAATCATGCCTGATGATGCCACACCGCGAAGCTCTGCATCCTTGATGACCATTCCGCTTGGCATGACAGCGCCAACTTTCGCGACAACGACTTTTTGTCCTTTGTCAACGTTAGGTGCACCACACACGATCTGCAGGGTTTCATCCCCAACATCCACTGTACAAATGTTCAATTTATCTGCATTTGGATGCTTTTCTTTTTCAGACACATACCCCACCACGAACTTGGGTGAAAAGTCTGCTTCCAACACTTCATCGAAACCGTTCTTCTTGATGGCTTCATTGATCAATTGGAGCTTCTCTTCATTCATTTCGACAGGTCCCACTTCACTTAAATCCATATACTTTGATGCATGGAATAGGTTATACCCAAGTGTTTTCCCTGTTTTCTCATCAAACAAACGTGCAGCATCTTCTTTTCTTTCGTGAAGAACCTCTCCCTCAAACCTTGGATGCATTGTAACGATCAGGGTATCACCAATACCTTCTAAGTTATAAAATACGTTCATTATTTCTTCTCCCTTTCCTTTTTGCGATTTTTTGCCAGAATGAAGATCGGCTCCAGTTCTCCTTCTTCGTACACAAAGGATAGTGCCGTAATCGGAACATTTCCTGTCGTAAAGAAGCTCATCGTCAGTTGGGCAAGAACATCATAGCCCGTTTCATTGCGAATATCCCCGATGACCAAAACATCCTGATGAGGTACGGATACAGTCATTTCCCCTTGAACATCCTTGCTTACCTGCTTTAAGAAAGCATCATTCAAAATACGACTTGCATCATATCCATCATTATTATTTAGAAAATAGAAGATGTTTCCTGCAACTTCATCTTTCTTCATTTCAGTTGGTAAGCTTCTGACATTGAATAAGGCGGTCTCCTTCATTTGCTCGTGAGACCATCCTTCAGCCTTTAGCATATTTTCATCCAATAGGCGGTAGGTTTTCCCCAGGTCAACAGCATAATAAATACGCGTTTCAGCAGTATGATCATCTGTAACGAGGGCAACCCCTTCATTGGATTCTGTGGCAAAAGAAGTGGAACGGATCACTGGAAACACTTTTTTCTCTTTATTCCCAAGATCTGCTCCGGTCCCCATTACGTTTAAAGCTTCTTCCACGTAATAAACCACTTCATCGATAATGGACTTATTATTTTCTTTCCACTTGGATACAATCGGTGGCAGGGCGACGGTAATGCCTTTTTTCGTATCGGTGTTCTCAATTCTAAGTGAATCCTTATCTCGATCATATGTAAACGTACGATTCGGTTTCTCTAATCGTTCCTGGAGTATACCTTTTAGCTTTTTAATGTCCAAATCTGATCCTCCTTTGGTGGTACTATTATAATAGAAAGTATCGATCCATTGCTGATGCATTCACTTATAACATTTTACATCAAATTGCTTAGAATACAAAAGGAACCTGTTTTATTTCAAGCAAAAAGAAAAGGGATCCCAAAATAAGGTGATCCCTTTTCATCCTATTATGAAGATAATGTGTTCATGAAGTTCTCGATTTGTTCTTTTGTTTTACGGTCCTTATTAACAAATCGTCCAAGTTCACGACCGTCTCCGTATGCCAGAAAGCTAGGAATTCCGAAGATATCCAATTCAATGCACAGATCAATGAATTGATCCCGATCTACGTATAGGAAAGTGTACTCTGAGTATTGGTTCTCAATTTCCGGGAGGATCGGCTCGATGATTCTGCAGTCCGGACACCAGTCCGCTGAAAACATAAATACATGCTTGCCACTTTCTTTCAACTGATGAAACTCTTCCACTGATTCAAGTTTACGCATTTTATTTGCCCCCTGTTTCAATCGTCATTTGATTAGGTTTAATCCAACCTAGTTTACGCATATATTCAGATATTAACAGGCTTATGAATGCAGGTCCAACAAAATGCAACAGAAGGATTCTCAATGTTACATCCCAAGTAAATCCCATCGTTTTAAATGTCATGATTTGACCGACGAATCCGCTGGTTCCCATTCCGGCTCCCGCAGCATTGTTTTCCATCAGCCAAATCGTGGTTCCGATGGGTGCCAATATCATGCCCGCAACGGTGGGAGGAATGAGAATGCGGGGATTTCTGACGATATTAGGCACTTGAAGCATGGACGTACCTATTCCCTGAGCCAATAATCCACCTACTTTATTCTCACGGTAACTGATGACAGCGAATCCTACCATTTGAGCAGCACATCCAATCGTTGCGGCTCCGGCAGCGACTCCATTCAATTCAAGCATAAGGGCAATGGCTGCGCTTGATATCGGGGCTGTCAAAGCAAGACCCATGAGGGCAGCAACCAGAATCCCCATTATAATCGGACGTTGCTCAGTCGCCCAGCTGATCCAGCTGCCAAACATGCTCATAAATTCGGCAATTCCAGGTCCAATAAAGTAAGCGATCGTAAACCCTGAGAAGATGGTGACGAATGGAGTGACAATGATATCGACTTTCGTAGTTTTACTGACTAGCTTACCTATTTCCGTTGAAATGACCGCTGCTACATAAGCTCCCGCCGGTCCACCCAAACTTGCACCTGCCGCTCCCGTAACAACCGCAGCAAACAGGACAAGTGGAGGCGCCCCAAGACCAAAGGCAATGGCTACCCCGATCGCAGGACCCATCAAGCTGATCGCAAGGCCGCCCATCTCAATGAAAAATTCACTTAGACCAGGGGAAAGTGGAAGCTGTTCCCCGATCGTCTTAATGATTAATCCGATGATCAACGAACTGAATAACCCTAATGCCATATAACTTAACGCATCTATGAAATAAACCTTTGCAGATAATGTAATGCCTTTTCTCTTTAAGAATTCCCTCACTTGTTTTCTCTCCTCTGTGTTAACCTTCTTCCTTTTACTAGTGTAAAGACACTTGTTTGTTTTGTCCATATATTTTACCTTTACTCGGCAATCAATTTCCTTTTATTTTCCTTTTATTAATATATGCATATTCACGTATAAAAAAAAAAAACGATTTTCCACCTAAGTGGAAAATCGTTCTATTGTTATGATTTATGTTTAACTGAAGCTGCCATTTTCATCATCATTTCTGCATGATCTGCCAGATCATCTAATTCCGCTTGTGTCGTTACCTTTGTTCCACCCACTCCAACAATAAGTTCGTATTTTTCTGTATCGGGCACTTCCTTAATGACATAGTATCCTAAGCGATTGTTTTCTTTAAAAGTCCCATGTTTCAAGAGATTTTCATTGTCACTAATGGCCATTTTATATAGAAGTTCACTATCCTTATTTTCTTGAGGGTTTGTGAAAAGTATAAAAGTATCAGAGCTTTTTGAAATAATGATATTATTGGGCGATTCTTTTTCTATTTTGGCTCCAAATGGAAGATAAAAATTAATGTTTCCAGCCTCTTCTTTAGCTGCTTCATTTGAACTTAATGTGTTCTCCACCACTTTGGCTGTTTCTTCTTTTTCTTGATCGATCGTCGTGTTGCATCCGGCTAAAATAAGCACAAGAATAAAGAAAATGACTGTCTGTTTGATTTTCATCCTATACTTATCCTCCCTTTCATGCTTAGGACCTACGCTTATGATACCCTCACAAAGTCCCATTGACAACCCTTCCAATAAGAAATCCTGCCTTTTTAATGGGAAAACAGGTTATTTTTAACTTACATCGGGTATTTATGATAAAATGACTAAAAACAGGAAGGTGAAATACATGGAATTCATAGTATATCTGGCAGGGGAAATACATAGTTCCTGGAGAAACGAGCTTAAAGAGAAAGCAGAAGAGCTTCGTCTCCCTCTATCTTTCGTCGGTCCAATGGAAAATCACGAACGTTCCGATGCAATCGGGGAAGAAATTCTTGGTGAACAACCTAATAAAATACTTCGAGATGAGGCCGCTTCGAGTATTAACAATCTTCGAACAGAGTTACTGATGAAAAAGGCCGATGTGGTGATTGCCCTGTTTGGAGAAAAATATAAACAGTGGAATACTGCAATGGATGCGAGCACCGCCATCACACTTGGAAAGCCACTGATTCTTATTCGTCCTGAAGAACTTCATCATCCCTTAAAAGAACTTTCAAACAAGTCAAATGTCACCGTCACAAACATAGATCAGGCGATCAAGGCGTTATCATACGTTTTTGAAACAGAATAAAATCATGAAAATACGCATGCCGTCCTATTTTGACGGCATGCGTATTTTTTATATTCATTACAAAACTCCCGTAACTTTTTTACTATTTCAAAATAACTTAATATTGGCAATCTAAAGACATTTTATGTTATTATTAACAATTTATAAACTTTTTTTGACTTTATGAAAATATTAAAATATTATAGTAAAAGAATAAGGGAGGTAGTAACATGTCATCAATGAATAAACAGAAAATTGTGGATAGTGTCCCTCAAAAAGGTTTCTTTGGACATCCGAAGGGATTATTCACTTTATTCTTCACAGAATTTTGGGAGCGCTTTTCCTATTACGGAATGCGTGCCATCCTCGTATTCTACATGTACTATGAGGTTTCAAAAGGCGGTCTGGGCCTAGAGCAAAACACAGCTTTAGCAATCATGTCGATTTATGGTTCACTTGTATATATGTCCGGGGTTATCGGAGGCTGGTTGGCAGATAGAATATTCGGAACTTCGAAAGCCGTCTTCTACGGTGGAATATTCATCATGTTTGGTCATATTGCTTTATCATTTCCAGGAAGCTTAGCCATGTTCTTTGTTTCGATGGTATTGATCGTTGTCGGAACAGGTTTATTAAAGCCGAATGTTTCAACTGTTGTCGGTGAAATGTACAGCGAAAGTGACACTCGCCGCGATGCAGCTTTCAGTATTTTCTATATGGGTATCAACCTGGGTGCATTCATTGCTCCACTAATTGTCGGTAAACTTATGGAAACAAAAGGGTTCCATTGGGGATTTGCGGTTGCAGCCATCGGAATGTTCTTAGGTCTTGTCGTATTCATGGCAACAAAGAAAAAGAATCTTGGTCTTGCCGGTACCTATGTTCCAAACCCGCTTGCACCAGCTGAGAAGAAGAAATATGGTTTAATTGCAGGATTAGTTGTTGTTGGTCTTGCCATCATTTTAGGTATTACAATTCCTGCAGGATTATTTACATTAAACGTATTCATTAATTTGGTAGGTATCTTCGGTATCGTCGTTCCAACTATTTACTTTATAGTGATGTACTATAGTCCGAAAACAACACAAACTGAACGCTCAAGAGTCATCGCTTATATTCCATTATTTATCGCAGCGGTTATGTTCTGGGCGATTCAAGAACAGGGATCAACCATCCTTGCAGTATACGCAGATAAGCGAACTGAGCTTGAATTCATGGGAATCAGCATTTCCCCAGCCTGGTTCCAATCGTTAAACCCGTTGTTCATCATTCTATTAGCTCCAGTATTTGCTTGGATGTGGGTGAAACTTGGTGATCGTCAACCATCGATTCCGAAGAAGTTTTCATTCGGTCTATTGTTTGCCGGTTTATCATTCTTAGTGATTCTATTACCTGCATACTTCGGAGGGGAAGATTCACTGGTAAGTCCTTTATGGTTAGTGCTTAGCTATTTGATTGTTGTACTTGGTGAGCTATGCTTGTCACCAGTCGGTCTTTCTGCCACAACCAAATTAGCTCCGGAAGCCTTCTCTGCTCAAACGATGAGTCTTTGGTTCTTAGCTTCAGCTGCTGCACAGGCGTTGAATGCACAACTTGTCCGTTTCTACACACCAGAAACAGAAACACTGTACTTCGGGGCAATCGGAGGTATGGCAATCGTATTGAGTATCGCTCTATTCCTGCTTTCACCTAAGATTCAGGAATATATGAAAGGTGTAAAATAATTGATAAAACCCTCTGGATGTTTTCAGAGGGTTTTTTATATCTCTCAATGTATGTGAAGTATAAGAAGAACTCCGTTTCAAAACGGAGTTCCACTCTGCCTATTAGAATAAGCCACAGCCACATCTTCTTTTACGTCTTCTTCTACGGTTGTCTTCAGCTCCCAAGACATTGTCATCTCTTCTTCTGCGGCATCCTCTACGATCATCATCATCTCTACGGTCACATCTTCTTCTGTCACCAAAAAGCAACTTATCCCAATCACAACACCTTCTGTCATCACGACGGTCATCACGACGACCCCCAACTCGGTCATTACAATAATGGCATCCCATAAATTCTTACCTCCTTAGAAAGAATTTATCAGATAAAATATAGTCTGATATACTCCATCCTATGAATAACAGGTAGATTTGGTATGGGCCAAGTACCCTCTAAGGGCAAAAGTCTATCGATTATTTGTCCTGCTCTTTGTTTCTCAACTGCCACTGACCTATTAATAGCTGAACCACGTGCAGAAACATGGCCTCTCTCGTGATGAGTCCATTTGTAAACACACCCACTGCGCCCACTTTTTTTCTTATCCCGGAGGTTTGAGTATACTCATCCATCAAGGGCCCCAGCTCTTCCCCCGCCTTTAACCGACTGCTGATTTCTTTAGGAAGGGGGATTCTGGCACCTCCACCAAGGATTTCGTTACCGCTCCGATCCACGAGTGCCCCCCAGTTACACACAAACATTCCGTAAAGTGATTCCGTCACTCCTCCTTCAAGACCTATCCCAATATCGCTATTAGTTGCCCTCAATATGTTCTTGGCACGATTTAACGCACCTTCGATGGTCTCTTGATCAGAAATTGGCTGCTCACCTACATTTGATTCTGTTTTGAAACATTCGAACTCTACATCCTCATAGAGTTCCTTAAAAGCCTTTTGAATGGCTTGTACCTTTGCGGGATTTGTCGTTCCAATTGCTATTTTCAACAAATTGATACCTCATTTCTATGGGAGATTCACTCCCTTTTTATCTCTATAAAAAGACTGTCTCAAGAAGTTCATAAATGAGACAGTCTTTTTAGTATATTTTTTTAACAACGTGAATTATCCGTTTGATTTAATGGATTCAATTGTGGAACGGTCACACTGCTTCACTAATTTGACAATCAGTTCTTTCGCAGCAGCATAATCGTCTACATGGATCATGGATGCATGTGTGTGAATATATCTTGAACAGATACCAACAACGGCACTCGGAACCCCTTCATTTGACATATGTACTCTTCCGGCATCTGTTCCGCCTTGGGAAACGAAATATTGATAAGGAATGTCATTTGATTCAGCAGTATCAAGAACGAATTCCCTGATTCCTCTGTGAGTAACCATTGAACGATCAAGAATGCGAAGGAGAGCACCTTTCCCTAATTGGCCAAATTCATTTTTGTCCCCTGACATATCATTTGCCGGACTCGCATCGAGGGCAAAGAAAATATCAGGATTAATCATATTGGCTGCTGTCTGGGCACCACGTAATCCTACCTCCTCCTGAACCGTCGCTCCGGAGTATAGAGTGTTTGGAAGTGTCACTCCTTGCAGCTCTTTTAGCAGTTCAATGGACAATCCGCATCCATAACGGTTATCCCAGGCCTTCGCAAGTATTTTTTTCTCATTCGCCATTGGTGTAAACGGACAAATCGGTACGATCTGCTGTCCTGGTTTAATCCCTATTTCCAGTGCATTGTCCCGATCATCAGCACCGATATCAATAAGCATATTCTTGATCTCCATCGGCTTTCTACGCTGTTCTTCTCCGAGCAGGTGAGGAGGGATGCTTCCGATCACACCCGTAATCGGGCCATTATCCGTGATGATTTGAACACGCTGGGCAAGCATAACCTGACTCCACCAGCCTCCAAGGGTTTGAAAACGAAGCATTCCATTATCCGTAACAGACGTGACCATAAACCCTACTTCATCCATGTGACCTGCAACCATCACAACGGGATCCTGATCATTGCCTTTTTTCACTCCAAACACCCCTCCGAGGCGATCCTGGACAATGTCATCTGAGTATTGAGACAATTGTTCTTTCATAAATTTACGAACTGCATGCTCATTACCGGGTGCTCCCGGCAATTCAGTCAATGTTTTAAAAAGTTCCAACGTATCTTGTTTCATGTCATATGCCCCTTTTATATAAAATCTACTTTATGTATAATCTTATTTTACAGAACTTTCGAACGTCTTACCACCAATTGAGAAGAAAAGGAGTTCTCTTTTTTATTATTTCTTTGATAGAATGTACCTATAGATGGAAAATAATCGAGAATTACCGGGGAGTTAGTGGGAAGAGCATGCTATCCCTTGCTTTTAAGAGAAACATCAAATACTCATTGCCTGTGGAGGGAATAAAATGAACTGGAAATCTTTCATGATCGGAATCGGAATCGGAGCAGTAGGCGGATATTTTCTTAAAGAAAAATTGGATGATTCAAACATGGTTTCTGCCGAAAAAGTATTAAGGGACGTAAAACTTTCATTTAAAAAAGAGGGGGACATAGATGGCTCCTGGATCGGTATGAAGCCCGAAGACTATCAGAAGCACTCGGTAACAACGAAAGTCTATAAAGGCGGGGTATCCAGAAGAAAAGACGGTGAACTGGAGCAATATGAGTTTTTAGCAGATGCGTATACGGGCACTGTTGTGGACGTGTATCCTTTAGCTTAAAAAAACTGACCTCTTCATAACGAAGGATGATCCCAAAAAGCCTTGGGACCATCCTTTTTCTATACATTACTATTTTCCCCTCAGTAAGTGATCAACGATTTCTCCATCTCTATTCCACTTGATCCCTCTATAAACCGCATCATGATAGAATAGGAACCAGTACTCTCCTTCAATCGCTTGATTGATCCACTTGTCTTTAGCATCGATGGACGTCATCGGATAGTCGTCGTAAGCCAGTACCCAAAGTGGATTTTTGTGCGCGTGAGTAGGCATGATATCCGCCATATGAATGAACTTCTCCCCGTTATGCTCTAAGAGGATAATGGAATGACCATTACTGTGACCTCCTGTATGCACCATCTTAATTCCAGGAAGTACTTCCTTTTCTTCTTCGAACGTTTCCACTTGGGATTGAATGCTTTCCCAATTTTCTTTCCAGTATGTATTGCGGGAGCGCACATTCGGATTTCTCATTTCATCCCATTCCACTTGGGAGGTGTAAATGGTTGCATTCGGGAATACAGGAACAAGCGTATCGCCCTCATATTTTGTTAAACCGCAAGCGTGATCGAAATGCATGTGAGTCATCAACACCACATCAATGTCATCTGGTTTCAAGCCCAGTGCTTCCAGGGATGTCTCGATATGGGACTCTTCATGCACGCCATAGTTGCGTTTCTGTTTATCATTCAACTTCCCTTTACCGATACCCGATTCAATTAATACTTTCTTTCCTTCCCATTCGAAAAAGAGCGGATCTGTACGCAATTCGATTTGATTCAAGTCATTCACGGCATATTTTTTTGACCAAAGGGGCTTTGGGACCACTCCGAACATAGCTCCCCCATCCATGTGAGTGACTCCTCCATTCAGCCAATAGATCGATATATCTCCAACCTTCAACGTTTCCATTTTGACTCCTCCTTTGTTCATTCCCTTTTATTTTATCAGAATTTATGGACAACTTATAGGTCGATGCTCGGGTCGTCCTCAAACGATCATGAAAATATAAAGCTCTTTTTGTAAAGATTGTTGCTGTTTCATAGTGTAGGAACAAAACGTGGACCGTTCCTTTCCGCTCCAGGCACTTGCTTTCCGCGGGGAGGAAGTCGAGCCTCCTCGGGCTTTGCCCTGCGGGGTCTCGACCTTTCCTCTATTACCCGCAGGAGTCAAGTGCCTTCCGCTACAATCCACTCTGTGGTTCTAAATTTTGACTGCCTAATGACGGATAGAATAAAAAAATCCTATTGTAGCACAAAATTAACCTCATTATGATAGGTCAAAAATCAGTTATTAGTCATATGTTTATCGTGATTACTCACAGAGTCATTTAATTTACTTTTAATCAAATGAAATTAAACAACAATCTTTACGAAAAGAGCCAACTATAAAAAAAGCCCTGCGAGATCGCAAGGCTGCTTTAGGAGTGAATTATTGATTTTGATATTGTGCTTCGACCCGGTAGATTCTTTGGCCTTTGGCTGAAAATTTCTCTTCATATTCAGTCATGATATTTCCTTCAAAATCGCTGTTATGAAGATCAAGACTCAAGAAGTTCAGATGCAGACCATACCATGAGAAGCTCTTTAATGAGTACTCGAATAAGCCTTGATTATCTGTCTTAAAGTGGATTTCCCCGCCTTTGATCAGTACATCTTCATATAGCTTCAGAAAATCTTTATAAGTCAGTCGACGTTTTTCATGTCGGTTTTTCGGCCATGGATCAGAGAAGTTCAAGTACACTCTGCTTACTTCTACTGAGGCGAAGTATTCAGTCAGGTTCTTTGCATCGACATTTAACAGCTTGACGTTTGGAAGCTCAGCCTCTATTAAACGATCAAGAGCTGTTACAATGACGCTTTCATATAACTCGATTCCAATATAATTAACGTCCGGATTGGCTCTGGCCATTTCCGTGACAAATTGACCTTTTCCAGTTCCTACCTCGATGTGGATAGGATTGTCATTGCCAAATTCTTTATTCCATTGACCTTTTATCTCCTGGGGTTCTGCCACAACATACTGTGGATGGTCACTGATTTTCTCAGAAGCCCACGGTTTATTACGTAAACGCATGTAGACACCTCTTTTTTTATTATCGAAAAAAACATACCACGACTATCCGTCCTGTGCAAGAGCCAAAATAGAGCCAATCCAGCTTCATATCTGCCGGATGGTATAACCGCTTCAGGTCCGTCCCTCAAAAAACGCGCATAATTGAAAAAGGAATTCACACACTATTAGTGAATTCCTTTTTCGGGTCTGGTCATTTTGAGGGGCTGAAAAAGTACGTGTTTCTTTAAATCTTTGCAGACGAAAATGAAAGGGTGTACTCTATGCCTTTAAATTCACAGAATCAAATGCAGTTATTATCAGATATTTTAAGCAATCACAGTACGGATTGCTGCGGTTCGGTTTC
The DNA here is from genome assembly GCF_050270195.1 of Rossellomorea sp. NPDC071047. NCBI lineage: Bacteria > Bacillati > Bacillota > Bacilli > Caryophanales > Bacillaceae > Rossellomorea > Rossellomorea sp. NPDC071047. Next base: position 286,863 of record NZ_JBNNJT010000006.1, read on the forward strand.
TGAATGTGAGCAGGTTGAACGATTGGTGAAGTCATTAATGGTTAACGCTGATATTCACGAAAACGTAAAGCCTGTCCTGCAGGAAATTTATCAGTATAGTCAAAGCGGGAAATCCTCAGCTGACTTATCGAACCATATTACGTCCAATCAAGAAAACTTGTCTCAATGGGTCACTGATATGAACAGCTACTCTTAATAGATCAGATGACTTTATGCAGATATTCAATCCAGTGATTCATTTCGTGAAATCGGGCTTTTCCTTTATGCCACTGAATGGATAATATCGTTTGCGCGACCACATACCATTTCATTCTCAGCTTTAAGTTATCGGTTAACTCAACACCATATTGGGTTAGCCAGCTCTCCCATTGGTCTTCAGGGATATACCAGTACAATAATAGACCTACGTCAAAGGCAGGGTCCGCGATCATCGCCCCGTCCCAATCGATCAAATACAACTGGTTGTAATCAGACAGCAGCCAGTTGTTATGATTGACATCACCGTGACAGACTACATATTCTTCCTGATGAACTTCCAAGAGCTCTTTTTGAAGAAATAACAGCGCCTCTCTAATAACAGGCAATGAAAGAAGATCGAATTCCAAGCCTGTCTCCACTTCCGTGAGCATATGCTCCGGCTGAAACGGCTCTTTTCCCAACCGCTCAAGCATGGTTGAAAGCGGCTTTGAGGAATGAATCTTGTTAAGCAGCCTTGCCACCCGTTCATCCTTCATCTCTTCCGGCTTTAATTCTCTCCCATTTAACCAGTGTTGTGCCGTTATGACATCCCCGTTTTCTAGTCTTTTCGTCCAAACTAGCTTGGGTACGATTCCTTCTGCAGACAATACAGCCACAAAAGGAGAGGAATTGCGTTTCAGAAATAACCTTTGCTCTTGGTACTGAGCAAAGAACGCTTCTCCAGTAGCACCGCCTGCGGGGACTATTTCCCAATCTTGGTCAAATAAGTGTTCCAATATATTCACCTTCTATTGGTCCTTTGTCATGTTTATATGTTCAATTACGTTAATTACGTTAATATATGAATTCATTCACTACATCAAAAAAGTCTTATAAAATAAAAAAGACAGCTATTGGGCAATACAATCAATAGCCATCTGTTTAAGATTTTATCGTCATCTTGCGTTTTCGTCAAGCACTGGAATGAACTGTTACCTTACAAACACATAGGAAGAGACAGGTTCAAGAGTTATGGTTGGCTCTTCTACACCATAAAGACCGCTTACATTTGCCCTGTTTCCGTCTGACAAACAAATCCAATCTTTTCCTTCCGGGAGGGAATACTGACACTTTTTCGAATCTGAATGGAAGACCATGAAGATATCGTTCCATGGACCATACGGGTGGACATTTCGATAGCGGACCACAACGAGATTTTCAATACTATGTGAGACTTCCACATGTTCCCGGATCAGGCTGCTCTTTTGAAACCGGAAGGCACCGTGACTTTTACGGATTTGAATCAGAGCTTTCACATATTGAACCACATCATCGAATTCTTCTCTTCTCGTCCAGTCCAATTGATTAATTTCCACAGGAGAATTGTAGCTGTTTTCAATTCCCTTTTTCGTTCTGTAAAATTCCTGTCCTGCATGAATAAAAGGAATCCCTTGGGATAACAACACCATCGTGGTCGCTAATTTATGGCGATTCATAAGGGTTTCTTCATCTTCATTTAAACAAGCTTTCATTTTATCCCAAAGGGTGTGATTATCATGGGACTCCACATAGTTGACGGATTGAGTCGGCTCTTTGAAGAGTCCTCTTTCCCCATTTTTCATCCCGACGCTTCCTGTCAAGACGAGTTCCACCTTTTGTTCCAAGTGACCGTGACCAAGGGCAAACCCTTTGTCATATAAGTTAAACGTACTTCCTTTAATGGTGTCCCTGAACCAGTCATTGAATTGACCGATCCCTTGAAGCTGATGGGCGTTACGCAGGTTGGCTTTTTGATGGGGGGGCAGGGGTGTATTCAGATCCCAGCCTTCTCCTATGATAATCGCTCCCGGTAAAACCTTATCCACTTCTTCACGGATTGTCGTCATAGTCTTACTATCTAGGATCCCCATTAGATCAAAACGGAAGCCGTCAACACCGTACTCTTGTATCCAATAAAGTATCGAATCAACGATGAACTTTCTAGCCATCAGGCGTTCGGAAGCAAAATCATTTCCCACTCCCGTCCCGTTTGATGGTAAGCCATTTTCATCGTGACGGAAGAAATAACCGGGAACAAGCTTTTCAAAAGATGAATTCTCCCGAATGAACACGTGGTTGTACACCACATCCAGTATGACCCTGATATTTTCTTCATGAAGGCTATGAATTACGCTTTTCAGTTCATTGATCCGTTCATAGGGATCTTCAGGTTTTAAGCTGTAGCTCCCTTCCGGCGCGTTAAAAAACAAAGGATTGTATCCCCAATTGTAGCTTTTATCGGAAGGGTGATCCGTCACCCCATCGAAATCATTTACTGGAAGCAGTTCGACATGGGTAATGCCCAGCTCCTTTAAATACTGAATTCCACTACTGAATCCTTTCGGGGTAGAAGTCCCTTTTTCTGTGAAAGCACGATATTTCCCTGCGAATTTCATGCCGCTTTCTTTTTGTGCTGAGAAATCACGGACATTCAATTCATAAATCACAGCATCTGCAGGTGAAGATAATGGTGCCAAGGAAGAAGGTCCCTCAATTCGTCCAAGGTTCACAACACATCCCCACTCACTGTCGTAGGAAACCGATTTAGCATATGGATCGATCAGTTCATCCCAAACCAGGTTGATACAAGTTAGGATTGTATAATAATAGCGATCTACATCGCTATTCACCTTACATTCCCATACGCCTTTCTCAACTCTCGCGAATGGGTACTGGATTTCTTCATCATCGGGGGATTTCAGCTTAAGTCTTACCTCTGTTGCCGTCGGAGACCATACTTTAAACACGGTGCACCCCTCTTGGTATGTAACACCAAGGTCATCCCCGTCGTAATAATAGCGTTGATCAAACTCTTCTGTCCTTATGACCGCTCCGATTTGCAGGTCTGTCTTTGTGTTATGCTCATCGACAACTTCATAGACTTCACCCAGGACAACCTTCTCACTCTGGATCGTCGTGACATATTTCATCGCATCATTGAGGGGAATCTTTTCTTCAATGTGAAGAGCAATTTTTTCACTGCCTTTTATGAGAGAGAAGTGACTGGAATTCCCATCATGATAATCGTATGGAAGAATCAATGTAACCGTATTGAACGTATCTAAAAACGCATCGTAATGCCTACTAATGACTAACACTTCTGCCACCCACTTCTGTTTAACATTTTCCAACTTAATGGAAGAACATGCACCTTCAATTCATTCCCCTTCTTGAGTTCTTCAATTGTGTCTCCGTCTGCGTGCACTGGTACATCCTGACTCGATCGGATGGTCATCCTTGTTCCCGTACACGTGCTGACTTCGTTGAAAGCCGTATGTTTTCCGAAGAAGACAGATAGAAATACCAGGAGTAATTTCCACCTCGATAACCCATGGACAAGGGTCATATCGATAGATCCATCATCAGGACAAGCCTGTGGGGCGATCTTCATTCCTCCACCAAAAAAAGGCTGATTCGAAACTGTCACAAACCATACCTTGTGAAACACCCGCTCTTTTCCATCAACATCTATCGAAAGGGAAAACGGTCTATACGTAAACGCTTCCTTACAAAGGAGGATAGGATAGATCAGTTGTCCAAGGGACCATTTGTTCAACCACTTTTTAAAGGATGAACGATTGGCCTTACGGGCAATTTCCGCATCAAATCCTATCCCTATATTATTCACGAAAGACCCATTTGGTCCGCTGCTCATGGTAAATTGACCTGAATCCAGGGTCACGATGTCCTCTTTTTTTATAGCTTCCTTTATTAAGGTATATGCTTGTTTTTTATTGTTAGGCCAATTATAGCCCCTTGCAAAATCATTACCGCTTCCTGATGGAATATACCCTATAACGACCTTGTCAAAACCGATTGCTCCACTCACCACAGAGTTCATGGTCCCATCACCACCTACTCCCACTACCAGGAGCCAGTCGTCTGGAGATTGATTGACAACATTTGAAACAATCTTCTTCACGTCACCGGGGTGGCCGGTCAAAAAAATCTCATGTGGAATATCGATGGTTTGACTAAATTGATTCCACGAAGATAAGGAGTGATGATTCTTTGCTGAAGGATTCACGATAAAAATCGTCTTCATTGTTGATTCTCATCTGACCCAACGGCATGTTCTCCCCACTGAAGCCTCTTGAATGAAGTAGTTTGGCAATACTCCATGATGGCTTGTGCCGCTTTCAGCTGGACACTCTTGATCGGAGAAGAGCTTGAGCGCTGCTGCTGGAACCATTCGTTGTGAAGCCGCTTGTCAAGAAATTGAATGCCCATAGGGGCCAGTGGGTAATCTATGTATCCATTTCTGCTTATCACGCCTTTATGAATCGGAAGATCCACACCAGCATATTGAATGATTTGATGGAGTATTCCCTCCATCCTTCTCAGGCCGATTAGAGGATTTAATACCTTCGTCTCTTCATCTCCCCATTTTTTTAACCAGAAACGTTCTCCAGAACCGATGTAGGCAGTTCCCTCTTCAAATTCGAGAAAGGTCAAGCACCAGATCCCTGTTGGGGTGATAAGAATGGTTTCGAGTTCTACAGGGGCATGTTTGATTTTTAATACCGGGTTGTACAACACGAATATATTATCTGGAAAACGCTGAAGCAGGTAGCGTAATCGTTCGTCATAATGATAGCTGTTGTCTACATAGGATTTCTCCATGATCGTGGAGCTTGCCCATCTCAACTGAAAATCAAATATAAGGTCCAGGAAGGAAACCTTCAATTCTTCCTCCGTAGAGATATCATGGTGTGAATCCATTTCAAATGCAAGTTCTTCATCATTTGCCTGAATGGAGCTTGATAGCTCCTCTTCTTCATCTTCTTTCTTCTTAAACAGTGAAAAGAGCTTCTCCTTCATGGAGTTCCTTTCCTGTTCTTTTTCTTCCTCCTTCATGATCGGGGAGGCTGCTGGGAGTTCACCATTTTCCCAATATTGTTTCATTTTTTCCCATTGCTGCTTTTTTAATCGGACAAATTGGGAAGGATATCTATATAAATCCGTTTCGTACCTGGAAACGTAATCTTGAAGTTTAATCAGCTGTGCCATATGGATCGATCCTTTCATGACGGTCAATTTGCATGTAACGGTTTGGTGTAAATGGCTTCATACTTAGGCAGACGGTCTACGTGTGTTCGATATAACACGATTTCACTTGCTGTGAATACATGGGTGCCCATTGGCTGAAACGAATTCAACCATTCGGAAGTAAAAGGAAAATCCCTATTCCACTTTCGCCCTACGGTGATATGTGGAGAGAAAGGTCTCTTATCTAATTGAAAACCTGCATCTTCACACGCACCATACACACTGTCCCGAACCCGTTGTAAGATTTCTGAAGGCTGAGCTCCCATCCAAAGAATTCTCGGTGAATCACTTCTTCCAAAGGTACCGTAGTGATCAACGGTTAATGAAAATGAAGGACACTCCAGCGCGTCCACTTTATTGATCACGGGTTGAAGTTCATCCGCACTTCCCAAAAAGGCCAATGTGATGTGATAGTCCTGCGGGTGCACCCAGCTCTGAAAAGAACCCTCATCCTTCATTGGCTGCGTCCACTTATGTATATATTGTTTTGTTTCTTGAGATAGAGAGAGTGCAAAGAAATAGTGAGCTTTCAACATATCACTCGTCCTTTCATTCGTTACTACCATTTTAGCAAAATGTGTCATGAGAGAGAATGACTAGAAGGAAATGCAATAAAAATGAAATACAAAGCTCATTTATTTGATAAGATTTATCTGAATTAGTACGATAGAAGAAGAATGTTTTCTGAAAGGAAGTTGACCATGAAAGTTGTACAAAATATAGCTGAACTGATCGGGGACACTCCCCTTGTCAAATTGAATCGACTCAATCCTGCTGACGGAGCGGATGTATATGTTAAATTGGAATTCTATAACCCGAGTAAAAGTGTGAAGGACCGTGCAGCCTTTCAAATGATCGTTGAGGCAGAAAAGGAAGGCTTATTAAAAGAAGGCTCGACCATCATAGAGCCAACCAGCGGAAACACGGGTATCGGCCTTGCCATGAATGCAGCAGCGAGGGGATATCGCGCAATCCTGGTCATGCCCGATACGATGACTCAAGAGCGTATTAATCTGTTAAAAGCATACGGAGCTGAAGTAGTCTTAACACCTGGAGACGACAAAATGCCGGGTGCCATTGAAAAAGCAAAAGAACTAACAGAGCAAATACCAAACAGCTTCATGCCGATGCAGTTTGAAAATGATGCGAACCCGGATGCCCATCGAAAGACGACGGCCCTCGAGATTGTGGAAGCCATGAAAGAAATCGGCAAACCTTTATCTGCGTTTGTAGCGACTGCCGGAACGGGCGGAACGATTACAGGAACAGGTGAAGTATTAAGAGAGCACTACCCGGATCTCGCCGTTCATGTGGTGGAACCGGCCGGATCTCCGGTTCTTTCTGGCGGAAAGCCAGGGAAGCATAAATTAGTTGGGACGAGTCCCGGGTTTGTTCCGGATATCCTGAATACCAGTGTCTACGATGAGATCCACAAAATCGAAGACGAGCATGCCTACGATATTGCCCGAAGAATGGCAAGTGAAGAAGGCATCCTCGTAGGGCCATCATCTGGCGCCGCTTGTTATGCAGCCATTGAAGTGGCGAAGAAATTATCACGGGAAGATGTAGTCGTGTGCATTGCCTGCGATACAGGAGAAAGATATCTATCGAGTGACCTGTTTAGGTTTTAATTTTCATATCGGATCCTGCTTGCCCCTCAAGCAGGACGATGACCAAAAGAGGCTGCGCCCTTTACGGCGCAGCCTCTTTCTTATGTTCATTTAACCTTATGATACTGCGTGATGAATTGTTCGGGAGAAGACTTAACAACAAACGTCCACACTCCTTCAATCGTGTGAAGATACAAAAAAGTATAGTAAGCCGACAATGGTTTGCTAGTCATATCCATCACGTCCTTGATGGTGAAGCTTTTCGTAGGAGTCTCGATTCGATCACTGTATAAATAAAGGTGCTCCTCTGTCTCTACCGTGAATTGCTGGTTGTCTTCTATTCTTCGTTCTGTCTTCATGAACGGTTGTGAACATATCAATCTCATTTAAAGCCTCCAACTATTTTACCGGACTTTGCTCCCTTTTTCTTTCACTAAAGAGTGCCTGCAGCTTTGTCGTTACAGAACCGGGCTTCCCATTCCCGATCACCTGTTGATCGATCTTAATGACGGGCATTACTTCTGATGTCGTACTTGCGATGAATACTTCATCCGCTTCGAGAAGATCGGGGACAAGAAACGTCTCTTCTTGAAAAGAGATATTATTTCTTCTGCATAAATCCTCAATGACTCTTCTCGTAATACCATTGAGTATCAAGTTGGTGACGGGATGCGTGTAGATGACTCCATCTTTCACCATGAATGCATTAGAAGAGGAGCCTTCCGTCACAGTATCACCTCGATGCAAAATGGCTTCGAAATGACCTTCAGATGCAGCTTCTTCTTTTGCCAGCAGGTTTCCGAGAAGATTCAAGCTCTTAATATCGCATCTCAGCCACCTGATATCTTCGACCAGCTTAGCTGTTACACCTTGCTCCATCTGGTTAAGAGGAACAGGGAAGTCTTTCGTATAAGCAACGACACTTCCCATTACATCTTTCGAAGGAAAATGGTGCTGACGGGAAGACACCCCCCGTGTCACTTGTAAATAAACAATCCCGTCTTTCACTTGATTGGAATCTATAAGCTCAAGAAGATGTGCAGTTAGTTCTTCTTCTGAATACGGAATGGACAGCTTCATCTTTTCAGCACTTTGATAAAGTCGTTCCATATGTTCTTTCATCGTGAACGTGTTTCCGCCATATATGCGAATCACTTCATAGATTCCATCCCCAAATTGATAACCACGGTCCTCAATATCAATCTTCGCATCTGCACGATCAATAACTTCCCCATTTACAAATACTGTGTTCATTCTTCTCTCCCCTTGTCTCTCTTAAGATTCACATGCTAATTCATAGATAGCTTGTGCGTAAATAGCCGTTGCTTTCAAGAGATCCTCTATATACATATATTCATCCTTCTGATGAGCAATATCTTCACGGCCGGGGAATAATGCCCCAAAGGCTACGCCTGACTCTAAGCTCCTGGCATAAGTCCCTCCACCGATGCTTAATAACTCGCCTCTCTCACCGGTTTGATCCTCATAAACTTTTTTCAGCGTTTGAACGAGTTCATCATCTTTAGACACATGATGAGGTTTGCTATCTGAGAAGTTCTCAATCGAATAGCCTTCTATGTTCTCCATGATCGCCTTTCCTTTTTCCATATCAAACGTAACCGGATAACGCATGTTCAGCCCTAATCGTCCGCCTTCAGTATCTGAATATCGAAGCTTCCCTACGTTGATGGTTAAATCTCCCGTAATATCGTCACGGTAACTTACTCCGAGTTGAATTCCTCTTGAGTCTTTAAAGAAATGCTTGGACGTGAACTCAAAGAATTCTTTTCCTTGAGAAGATAGAGGCAGCTGTGATAAGAATGCAGCTAAGTAGAGACCGGCATTCTTCCCATTGTCAGGCTCCATTCCATGTGAAGAAACGCCTTCGACTTCAAAAACAAGCTCGCCGTTTTCGATGTAATAGTTCCCTTTGATGTTTTCTTCCTTAGTGAAAATTTCAAAGTTCTGAACCCATTTTGTGTGGTCCTCTTCGACCAGCAGAACCGCTTTGGCATAGTCAGGAACCATGTTGTAGCGTCGTCCGGACTCAAATGACAGGACTTTGATGCCCGATTGAGACGCATCCTCCGGTTTTGTTTGGACTAAGTCATAGTCGGCAATCCCTTTTTCTGCATGGATGATCGGGAAGTCGGCATCAGGGGCAAATCCCATTGTAGGCATTTCTTCTTTTTTGAAATAGTGCTCTACACATCTCCAGTCACTTTCTTCATCTGTTCCAATGATCATCCGCACCCGCTTATTGAAGGTTGGATCAAGGTCCTTTACGATTTTCATGGCATAATAGGCAGCCATTGTAGGACCCTTGTCATCAATCGCTCCACGGGCGAAAATCTTACCGTCTTTTATCTCGCCGCCATAAGGGTCGACACTCCATCCATCCCCTTCCGGCACAACATCCACATGACATAGGATACCGAGAAGATCACTTCCATTCCCAAACTCTAAATGGCCGGCAAGATGGTCCACATTCTTAGATGTGAAACCGTCTTTCTCACCCAAGGTCAATAAGTATTGCAGCGCTTCCTTCACGCCTTTTCCAAGTGGTGCTTCCTCTGTCGCATTATCTTCATCCAACACACTTTTAATTTGCAGGAATTGCTGCAGATCCTTAAGCAAATCGTCTTTCCGCTTCTCCACTTCATTCGTCCAATTCATACTCATTCATATCCACCTGCTCTATATGTATTTACTTCTCCTATCATTTTATACTGTTTCGGGGGGAAATCCAAACAGAGAGAATCCTCATGTCCAGGTCTTCCTTTGCTATATGAGCATACTGCCTGAATGAAAATAGTAGTGTGAAACATGGACCGTTCCTTTTCGCTCCAGGCACAACATTCCCCAGGGAGGAAGTCGAGCCTCCTCGGGCTTTGCCCTGTGGGGTCTCGACCTTTCCTCTATATCCCGCAGGAGTTAAGTGCCTTCCGCTACAATCCACTCCGTGCTACTACATTTTCATTCCCTATAAGTATTCATAGAGAAACATTTAAAAACTCCTATTCTAAATAGGTTAAGCGTTGATTCCAAAAAAAGTAACTACAAGAAATTAAAGAAAATTTTATGTTAGCTCATAGATCGGTAGATAATTGAACCATCTTTCAAATGAATCAAACAATGATCCAGGGTAAATAACTTTTTATAAAGGGTGCAGTAGTCCGTTTTCCCTAAATGGTTTTTGTCACTTTTAAGCTCTGTCACGAAATTCCCTTAAATGGGGTGAGGGGAACTGCGTAGACTCCTGCGGAAGTACGGACGTGCCGAGACCCCGGAAGCGAAGCTGAGGAGGCTCGGCCGAACGTCCGCGGAAAGCGGAGCAGTTCCCCTCACCATCCAAGCACACGCTTGTTGACAGAGCTCCTGGCAGATCTGATGATACAAAACAACAATCTTTCTTTAGGAAAAGAGCATTATTAGATAAAAAATACATATATTTAGCATTTTCTTCATATTCTAGGAATACAACCATCAAGTTACTACGTAAATTGTTTGTAAATTTGGACAATGTTTTTGAATTTTTGTCGGATTAGGGGTACAATGTAATTGTCTGACATCTTATGAGTAAACTTTATATGTAGAAAAGGGGTTGTCTAAAGCGCATAGTACATATGGTAGCACGTGAGGTGCACAAACGACGCATGTAGTCTTTGCCTTTGGAAAAATGATGAGGGAGTGGTTTTTTGAAACCTTCAACCAATCGTATGCTCACTAGAATCAAAGCTGTATACATGTACATTAATCAGAAAGGTACTGTAACAACTCAAGATCTTGTAGACGAATTTGGCATTACTCCTCGCACCATACAAAGAGATCTCAACGTGTTAGCTTACAATGACTTGGTGCAAAGCCCGAGTCGGGGTCAATGGACAACTACGCAGAAGAAAGTGAAGATGACTTCTTAATCAGATTTCGACGGTTTAGCTGCCGGATCTGATCAAAGAATGGCGGACTAATATGACTTATCAAACAAAGAAACGGGGCAGCACCTTTATCGAAGGGTGCTGCCCCGTTTTTTTATTCCAGTTTATATTCCTTAAGTAGCATTACTTCTTCTTCGGTCAGTTCACGGTACTCACCAAGCTCTAAATCATTATCAAGCTCAAGGGGTCCCATCGTTAAACGCTTAAGATAAATGACGCGCTTTCCTACACTTTCAAACATTCTCTTCACCTGATGAAATTTCCCTTCAGTGATCGTCAATTCAATATCAGAAGTCAATCCTGATTTTAGAATCGTCAATTCCCCCGGCTTTGTTTCATAGCCATCATCCAACGTGACCCCTTTTTTGAAAGCTTCAACATCGGCATCAGTTACTTCCCCGTCAATTACGGCAAAATAGGTCTTCGGTACATGGCGCTTCGGAGAAAGGAGCTGGTGGGATAATTGACCGTCATTCGTAATGAGAAGGAATCCCTCTGTATCCTTATCCAGCCTCCCAACAGGAAATGGATTGAATATTTGATCTTCCAGCTGAAGTAAATCAATCACGGTTTCATCCTGTCCATCTTCAGTTGCTGAGATGACTCCAGGCGGTTTATTCATGAGAAGGTAGATGAATTCCCGATACTCAACCTGTTCTCCGTACAACATCACTGTATCCTTTTCCGTATTGATATGTACTTTCCCATCCTTAATGACCTCACCATTGACTTGAAGACCGCCATCCTTTAATAATTTCTTTACTTCTTTCCGACTGCCGTAACCCATATTGGCAAGCATTTTATCTATTCTCACATTCATCACGCTCCGTTTATGGTTTTCTTTTTTTATATTGATTTAATTAGTGATTTGACCAGTCCATGGGCACTTACCCATTCATGTTTCTATTCTTAACATAGGCTACTATTGGTAAGCAACTTTGATAAAAATAAATGAGGTGAAGCGTATGTATCCATATCGACAACAAGGTTCAGGTGGATTATTGATCCCCATTCCCCTTCCTGGAGGTGGCGGACAGGGATATCCTGGTTTCCCCAGTCAAGGATATGGCGGCGGCATCAATGACCGGTTAGACCGGCTTGAGAGGCAATATGAGCGTCTGGACCGCAAAATCGACCGCTTGGAACGAAAAGTAGAACGACTTGAAAGACAGCTTGGGTATTATAATAATTAGCCCTCTACTATTACAATGATCGATGGATGGTGCATGACCCATGAAATAGAAGCATGGCTCACCCTCCATTCAATAAAAAAAGGGATGATCGGCATTGTATCATCCCTTTTTCCTTTACCCTATGCGAAGTTTACTGCGAATCCTCGTGATTTTATCCCCGAATAATCGGTCTGCCAATTTACTTCTTAAGCTTAAGTAGAAGTAAACGAGCGCTCCCACCCCGCCACAGATCGCAACGAGAAGAATCGATTGAAATCCGGACTCAGGATTTAGGAACTGAACCAGGATACTGTATAACACCAATACCACCAAAGCCATGACGGCATTCAGTGCTCCTATGAACATGGTTCTTCTCATAATCAGCCTGAACTGATATTTCGCGTACTTCTTGATGACATATAAATTGATTAGAATCGCTACGGTATACCCGATCACAGTGGCGATGACTGCACCTTGAGTTTCAAACAAGCGAATCAACGGTATATTCAGGACAAGCTTGAGAAGAAGACCGACAAGCAAGCTGAAGATTGTAAATTTCTGCTCGTCAATTCCTTGAAGAATCGCTGCCGTAACAGCAAATAATGCAAAGAGAATCGCAACAGGTGCATAAGATCTTAAAATAGACGTTCCTAATTCATCGCTGTGATAGAACATCGTATACGTCGGCTCAGCTAAAAGCGCAATTCCTAAAGCTGCCGGTACAGTTAAAAACAATAGAATTTGAAACGTTTGGTCGATGTTTCTACGCATCGTTTTCCGGTCGCCGCTTGTATAAGACGTCGTAATCAACGGAATCAGCGTCATGGAAAAGGCTGTTGCCAATGACACTGGAATAATCACAAGCTTATGAGTATAGAAGTTCAATACGGCAAAGGCATGATCGGAAACTTTCGCGTTCCCAATCGCAGACATCGCAGTGTTAAAGGTAATCTGATCGACCAGTTGAAATAACGGGTTGGCAAGTCCGACAAAAATAAACGGAATCGAATAGGCGATGATCTCTTTATACATCGATCGTAATGAAACCTCTTCCTGACCGCGATCTTCCTCTAATAGCTCATCTAAATGAGGCTTTCGCTTAAACCAATACCAAATCAATGCCCCGAGACTCGCCAGCCCCCCGACAAATGCAGCAAATGTCGCTACAGCAATGGCGGTTGTCACAGAACCGTCTAAAATGTTTAATACTACATAAATTCCGCCCAGTAAGAAAACAATCCGGACAATTTGTTCAATTACCTGGGAAACAGCCGTCGGCCCCATGGATTGATGCCCCTGGAAAAATCCCCTGATCAAGCTCATAAACGGAATGATGATCAGTGCAAAACTTACTGCTCTAATGACGGTCGTCACCTGTGCAACCGAAATCACCTGTTCATCACTCTTGATCGTCATTTCTGCGAATATGGGTGCAAATGCATACATGATGAGGAATGAAACAATCCCCGTCAGCGTCATCAGCACCAAGCCTGACTTAAACAGCCTTCGCCCTACGGCATATTCACCTATGGCATTATATTTCGAAACGAATTTCGAAACGGCCAGGGGCACACCTGCAGTCGCTACAGTCAGAAAGATTGTATACGGTACATATCCATATTGATAAAGGGAAGCCCCCTCTTCATGACCTTTTAACAAATCATCAAACGGTATAACATAAAAAAGACCCAGAAACTTGGAAATAAAGGTCCCTAACGTTAAAATAAACGTCCCTCTTATTAATTTAGATGACATAGTATCCCTCTCTATATATCTTGTTGCTCATTAAACAAACAAAATAAATTCCAGCTCAAAATTTACACACTATCAGTAGTTTACTACTGTACGAATCGAATGACAATTTTTTTCGAATGTTGTATTTAAAACCCATCCCATTTAAAATAAGGTGAAACTTCGTTTGAGAAACGAAAGAGCAAAACTAAAAGTTGGTGGAAAAATGATAAAGAAATACGATGTGATTGTCATAGGTGGCGGACCATCAGGATTGATGGCCAGTATCGCAGCCGGTGAAAACGGAGCGAACGTCCTCCTTGTGGATAAAGGGACGAAACTTGGAAGAAAGCTTGCGATTTCCGGAGGCGGCCGCTGCAATGTGACCAATCGACTTCCCATAGAAGAAATCATTAAGCATATTCCAGGAAATGGCCGATTTTTATATAGTGCCTTTTCCGAGTTCAATAATGAAGATATCATCGCTTTCTTTGAAAAGCTGGGAATACAGTTAAAAGAGGAAGATCACGGCAGGATGTTTCCTGTATCGAACCGGGCCATGGATGTTGTGGAAGCCTTATTGAAACGAATGAAGGAGTTAAAGGTGGATACCCGGACGAGCACAAGCGTGGAGGAAGTTCTGTACGAAAATGGCGAGACGGTCGGCATCCTCTTGAAGGACGGGGAAACGATTGCCGCAAAGGCTGTCGTTATAGCCGTTGGAGGCAAGTCCGTCCCTCATACCGGATCGACGGGCGATGGATATCCGTGGGCAACGAAAGCCGGGCATACGATTACCGACTTGTTCCCGACCGAGGTTCCCCTTACGTCGGACGAGCCTTTTGTAAAAAAGAAAGAGCTTCAAGGGCTTTCTTTGCGCAGCGTTGAGTTGAGCGTATTAAATCCTAAGGGAAAAAAAATCATCACGCATAAAATGGATATGATCTTTACCCATTTAGGAATTTCCGGCCCGGCTGTTCTCCGTTGCAGTCAATATGTGGTAAAGGCCATGAAGAAATGGAATCTGACCCATGTTGCCATGCAGATCGATTCCATGCCTGATCAAAATGAAGAGCAGCTATTCCAGTCTATCCATAAACAGGTGAAGGAAGAAGGAAAGAAAGCCGCAAAGAATATATTCAAAGGATTGGTTCCTGAGAGGTACCTGTTATTTCTACTGGACCGTGCAGAAATCGATCAGGATGAAAAAGGAGATCATATCTCCTCAGAGAAGATCCGACAATTTACCAAGTTGTTAAAACAATTCACCTTCAATGTGAACGGAACACTGTCCATTGACAAGGCGTTTGTAACGGGCGGCGGTGTTTCCATTAAAGAAATCGAACCGAAAACCATGGCTTCGAAAAAGATGAACGGACTCTTCTTCTGCGGGGAAGTGCTTGATATCCACGGATATACCGGTGGCTATAATATTACTTCTGCCCTTGTTACCGGAAGACTTGCAGGCTTTAATGCGGCAAAAGTATAATTCAAAAAGAAAGGTTGATCCCATCTGCAGCTGCAGTACGATCAACCTTTTTACTTTCTGTAAACAACCATGGCCGAGAAACAATAAATCTGATCTTCCACTTCCTCCGACAATGCTGCTACATGATATTTAATATCCACGATTTTTTTATCTTCCAGTTTACTGAGAAAATGATTCATATCTTTCTCTAAATCTTTTTCATGCTCATAATCGAAGACTTTCACTTGAATCATAGAGATCCCTCCCCATTTTTGATTGATATTAGTATCGTCAGAATTTTTAGTTTTCAAACAATTGGTGGAGGATTTTTTATTTTGGATTGAGTTGTGTTGGGAGGTGGTCTTAGGATTTCGCCGTTATATTTTGAATATCGCCGTTATATTCTAAATTTCGCCGTTAAATAGCTTTTCGGGGCATAATATTGCATTAAAGGCATCCTTACCACTGCCCTGTTCCACACAAATACTTTAAATAAAGGAAAAAAGCACACCCTTTTCAAAAAAAGGATGTGCTTCTTCCAAGAATATCAATTATTTCTTTTCTGCTGTCTCCCCAGCCCAGTTCATCATGCCGCCTTCCATGTTCACCACTTTATAGCCTTGTTCCTGCATGTAGTGAGCGACATTTCCACTGCGGTTTCCTGAGCGGCAGATAAAGATGTACTCTCTCTCTTTATCAAATTGATCCAATGATTCAGGAATTTCACCCATTTTGATATGCTTCGCACCAGGAATCATACCCTCTGCCACTTCTTCATCTTCACGAACATCCACCAAAAGCAGATCTTCACCATTTTTCAACTTCTGCTCCAACTCAACAGTCGTAATCGTTTTAATCGTATCCATTCTTCTCAACTTCCTTTCATCATACATTCACCACAATTATACCAAAGCCCGTCTCCCAAACAAAAACATCAGATCGAAAAAGAGGGACGGACCTCAATGGAATGCTGACTTAATGCGGCTCCCGATTAAAATCCGACCCATATAGAGGTCCGTACTCCCTAAATAGAAAAGAGGGACGGACCTTGGCGAAATACAGAATCCCCAATTGATAGCATTTCCTAACAATCAGATGCATTTCAAAGGTCCGTCCCTCACAACAATATTAGTTGGCTACGATGTTCACTAGTTTGCCTGGAACGGCAATGACTTTGCGAATGGTTTTGCCTTGGATTTGGCTTTTGATTTCATCGTTTTCCATGGCGGTTTTTTCTAGATCCTCTTTGTTCATATCTCGAGGGATCATGACTTTCGCCTTCACTTTACCGTTCACTTGCAGAACGATTTCAACTTCGTTGTCGACAAGCTTCGATTCATCGAATGTCGGCCATGCTTCGTAGGAAAGCGTTCCTTCATGACCAAGCTTGCTCCAAAGCTCTTCTGTCATATGAGGAGCGATCGGTGCCAGCAACTTAATGAAACCTTCCACATAGTTCTTAGGAAGTTTGTCGGCTTTGTACGCATCATTGATGAATACCATTAGCTGAGAAATCCCTGTGTTGAAACGAAGCCCTTCGTAGTCTTCCGTCACTTTCTTAACGGTTTGGTTATATGTTTTATCAAGGGCGCTGTTCGGTGCATCTGTCACCTTCGAGGAAAGTGTACCATCCTCCTCGACAAGCAGGCGCCATACACGGTCAAGGAAGCGACGTGCTCCGTCAAGGCCGTTTGTGCTCCATGCGATCGAAGCTTCCAGTGGACCCATGAACATTTCATAAAGACGAAGGGTATCTGCTCCGTGAGATTCTACCACCTCATCCGGATTCACTACATTCCCTTTTGATTTACTCATTTTTTCATTGTTTTCCCCAAGGATCATTCCTTGGTTGAATAGCTTTTGGAACGGCTCTTTCGTTGGCACTACGCCGATATCGTAAAGGAACTTGTGCCAGAAACGGGCATATAGCAAGTGAAGGACTGCATGCTCGGCTCCTCCGATATACGTATCGACCGGCAGCCAATTTTCCATTTTCTTTGCATCGGCCAGTGCTTCTTCGTTATGTGGATCGATATAACGAATATAGTACCAGCAGCTTCCTGCCCACTGAGGCATTGTGTTTGTTTCACGACGGCCTTTTTTACCTGTTTCAGGGTCTTCCACATTCACCCATTCACTGATGTTCGCAAGTGGAGATTCACCTGTACCGGACGGTTTGATTTCAGTCGTCTTCGGAAGGACAAGTGGAAGCTCACTTTCAGGAACGGTCGTAGTTGTGCCATCCTCCCAGTGGATGACTGGAATCGGCTCACCCCAGTAACGTTGACGGCTGAATAACCAGTCACGCAGACGGTACGTTACTTTCTTCGTTCCGATATTCTTCTCTTCCAACCAGGAAATGGATTTTGCAATCGCTTCTTCCTTCCCAAGTCCATCAAGGAAATCGGAATTCACATGATCCCCATCACCGGTATAAGCTTCTTTCTCAACATTGCCTCCAGCGACGACTTCCACGATTGGAAGATCGAATTCTTTGGCAAACTCATAATCTCGTTCGTCATGGGCAGGAACAGCCATGATAGCTCCTGAACCGTAGCTCATAAGAACATAATCAGCAATCCAAATCGGCATTTTGTTTCCGTTAGCCGGATTGATCGCATAAGCACCTGTGAATACACCCGTTTTCTCTTTCGCAAGATCCGTACGTTCAAGATCACTTTTCGACTTGATTTTGTCGATGTACTCATCCACTTTCGAGCGTTGTTCGTCCGTTGTGATTGTAGCGACGAACGGATGCTCAGGGGCAAGAACCGCATATGTTGCACCAAAAATCGTATCAGGACGAGTCGTGAAGACATCGAATGATTTGTCATGACCATCAATCGAAAAGCTCACTTCTGCTCCTTCAGAGCGTCCGATCCAGTTGCGCTGCATATCTTTAATACTTTCAGGCCAGTCTACATCTTCAAGATCTTCCACAAGACGGTCGGCATAAGCGGTGATCTTCAGCATCCACTGCTTCATCGGACGGCGCTCTACTGGATGCCCTCCGCGTTCGCTCTTCCCATCGATGACTTCTTCATTAGCAAGGACCGTCCCCAGTGCCGGACACCAATTCACGGCAACCTCATCCACATAAGCCAAGCCTTTTTCATAAAGCTTGGTGAAGATCCATTGTGTCCATTTGTAGTAGCCCGGATCTGTTGTATTCACTTCGCGGTCCCAATCATAAGAAAATCCTAGTGATTTAATTTGACGGCGGAAGGTATTGATATTCTTCTCTGTGAATTCTGCCGGGTCATTCCCTGTATCTAGGGCATATTGCTCAGCCGGTAAACCGAATGCATCCCATCCCATCGGATGAAGGACATTGAACCCTTGCATACGCTTCATTCGTGAAAGGATGTCCGTTGCCGTAAACCCTTCCGGATGCCCTACGTGAAGGCCTGCTCCTGATGGATACGGGAACATATCCAGTGCGTAGAAATTGGATTTCCCTTCGTCTTCTGTCGCCTTGAACGTTTTGTTTTCTTCCCAATACTGCTGCCATTTTGTCTCAACACTTTTATGATCAAAACTCATATTGAGATCCTCCTTTAATTGTCATTCGAAAGGCAGGTGCCCCTCTTTTTGAAAAAAATAAAAAAACTCTCGTCCCAAATAAATATTTGGGACGAGAGTTTGTATGTACATACTCCCGCGGTACCACCCACATTAGTGTACGCGCACTCAGCTTCATTCATCCTTAACGCGGAAAACGGCAAGTCTTACTGTTCGTTCACACTTGCAACTCAGCAGGCGAGTTCATGATGTTTCTGGTTGACTTTCACCACCCGTCAACTCTCTAAGACAGAAATCCGTCATTACTACTCCTGATCAACGTTTCGATATAGGTAAACAATATATGTATTCACTATTTTAGTGAAAAATATACAGAAGCGCAAGCCTATTGTTGGTTTATGGGTAAGAATTTTGTCATTTGTTTGTGAATGTGGGCGGGAGTTTTGTCCTTATGATGAGGGTTCGACCGTACTCGTCTGCTATCAGGCTGTTATTGAGAAGAATCCAGCATTATTGGTGGAAATGGGACCGGTCACGAAGTCGATTCCAGCCCTTCAGTGCAAAATGGGACCGGTAGCCAGACGAATCCAGCCGTTTCCGCCGAAAATCCGGCCGATATCGTGAAGAATCCGGCGGTTTTGACGAAGAATACAGCCGAAACTGAAGATAATCCGGCCGTTTTCATCAAAAATCCAGCCGATTGACGTTTTTTTCCAAATCAACATACTTCACCTTGCCCTCGATTCCACATCAATAAAAAAACGACCTCCTAAAAGGTCGTTTCTCCTTCACCAAGCTATTGAACCGTGTACCCGCCATCCAATACAACTGCCTGCCCCGTAATTCCCTTTGCTGCATCACTGCACAGGAACATCGTATAGTCTGCAATTTCTTTTACATCCAATAATCTTCTCTGCGGTACGAGAGGATAGATGACTTCTTCTATCACTCTTTCAAACGGTATATTGCGCGTTTTGGCAAGGTCCCCCAGCTGATTCCGGACCAGCGGGGTGTCCACGTACCCCGGACAAACCGCATTCACGGTAATTCCATGCTGTGCCGCTTCCAATGCCGCTACCTTCGTCAGGCCGATGACTCCGTGTTTGGCAGAATTATAGGCAGCTTTGCCGGAGAAACCGACTAATCCATTAATGGACGCCATGTTGATGATCCGTCCCGATCCCTTCTCCTTCATGTGGGGCAGGACATGCTTGATCGCGACAAAAGGTGCGGTCAGCATGACTTTTATGAGAAGTTCAAACTTCTCAGTCGGGAACTCTTCAATATGAGACACATGTTGAAGCCCTGCATTATTGATTAATACATCCAGCTTCCCGTAATGATCCACCGTTTTAGCTATTGCCCCTTTTAATTCGAATTCCGATGTCACATCACAGCGCAATCCAAGAACTTCATATCCTTCTGCCTTAAGGGCTTCCGAGGCTTTTTGAACGGTATCATCCTGCAGATCCGTCAATACGACCTTTGCTCCTTCAGCAGCGAATTCTTTTCCGATTTCGAAGCCGATTCCTTGCGCTGCCCCTGTTATGAATACAACTTTATTTTCAACCATGATGATTCTCCTTTCTTAGATCCCTACGCCAAATGAGAATAAAAGAATCGCTAAAGCTAAACCGATAAGTGGGACAATGACGGTTACTGCTCCTACCGCACCATATGCTTCTCCATGTGATTCATTACAGATCGAGCGGATTGTCGTCACCACATATCCATTGTGCGGCAATGAATCCAGTGCTCCTGAAGATATCGCCACTACCCGGTGAAGGGCTTCAGGGTTCACACCCATATCAACATAGTGAGGAGCGAGGATCGGCAATGCGATTGCTTGACCACCGGAAGCTGAACCGGTCATCCCTGCTATCACACTGACGGCGATGGCCCCACCGATCAATGGGGATCCGGGAATATTCGTCATGACATCAACGGCTGTACTGAAGGCTGGAACAGCTTTGGCCACTCCTCCGAATCCAACGACGGCCGCTGTGTTACCGATGGCGATCAATGCTCCAACCGTACCTTCGGAAACAGCGCCCCAGAAGCCTTTGAAATATTTGCGATTTAACACGTAAGCCGAAATCACACCACCTAATAAGGCAATGATAAGTGCTGATTGTTTTAAAGAATCGTGGAAAGTGAAAGCAAGAATAAGGACGACTAATAATGGAACCAATCCCATGAACGGGTTAGGCAGTGGTCTTCCTTCATCAATGACCGGATCTTCTTCACGTGAATGGAACTTCTCTCCTTTATTGACTGCTTTGGTGATCATACGTTTTAACCACCAGTAGCCAAACACCGCCATAAACACAGCGACGATTAAGCTGACTTCCCAGCCTGCATAAGGTGTCGTACCCAGATATTCAATCGGGATCCAGTTTTGGATTTCCGGTGAACCTGCCGATGTCATTGTAAATGTGACCGAACCGAATGCTAAAGCCGCCGGAATGAAACGACGCGGCAAATCTGCTTGTTTAAATAAACTGACGGCCATAGGATATACAGAGAATGCCACTACAAAGAGACTGACCCCCCCGTATGTTAAAACCGCACAGGCAAGTACAATGGCGAACACGGCATACTTCATCCCTAGTTTTTCAACTACAAACCTGGAGACACTATCCGCTGCTCCGCTGTCTTCCATCACTTTTCCAAAAACGGCACCTAATAAGAACATCAGATACCAGGCAGCGACGAAGCTTGTAAAACCTGACATATAGTTTGAAACGAGATTCGCTTCCCCTTCACCCGCTAACTGAGGAAAGAGCGGCATCCCACTCAGCACTGCGACGAATAAAGCCGATATGGGACCAACAATCAATATGTTCATGCCCCTCATCGTTAAAAAGATTAATAAAATGAGTCCTCCAATAAGACCGATCATGCTTAACATGATATTTCCCCCTTTGTTCTCTAAAGATGATTGAATGAAATCGTTTACATTTTTATCTTCTCTTTTTCTCCTTTCCATAAAATACTTTCTAAAAGTATACATGCAATAATTGTGCCAACTTTCAGATTACTACTCATCCACTCATTTACTCCCCCCACATTATATAAATTCCAGAATTCTGGACAAATTCAGCATTTCAGTCACGAATTGTACATATTTACAAGAAAAACAAAACAGTCCGGATATATGGACTGTTTTCCACATTTCCGGACTGCCTGCACAACTATATTATAAAAGCTGATATTTATTTAACTTCTCATACATGCTTGATTTACTTATTCCCAGTGCCTCCGCAACCTTTCGTTTATCTTGCTGATGAGTTTGCAGACTTTGAATCAACACTGATTTCTCTGTTTCTTCGAGAATCTCTTTTAATGTTTTAGAGCCGACATCATATAAGTTTCCAACCTTCATATAAGAAGGCAGTGACTGAAGAGAAATCCAGCTTTCATTAGACAAATAGGTGGAAGCGTTAATGACATTTTCTAATTCACGCAGATTCCCTGGCCAACTATAGGAACGAAATATCTGCATCACTTCGTTTTCAAACCCTTGGATCCGTTTCCCCGATGATTTTGTGGATTTCCCCAAGAAAAAGGCAGCCAAATTCTCGATATCTTCTTTCCGCTCACGGAGAGGGGGAATTTGAAAGGGGACTACATTAATACGGTAGTACAGGTCGCTTCGAAATCGCTTTTCTTCCATCATTTTTTCAAGGGGGCGATTCGTGGCTGCGATGATTCGGACATCCACATGTTGGATCCTCGTTGAACCGACTGCCTCGACCTCCCCTTCCTGTAAAGCCCTGAGAAGCTTCGCCTGCATGTTGAGTGGCATGTCCCCGATTTCATCAAGGAAAAGTGTACCCTTATGAGCCAGCTGAAACTTTCCTTTTTTACCACCTTTTTTCGCTCCAGTAAAAGCTCCTTCTTCGTAACCGAATAGCTCAGATTCCAGAAGCTGCTCCGGGATCGCGGCGCAGTTTACTTTAATGAAAGGTTGTCCGCTTCTTTCGCTCAGCTGGTGAATACTATGGGCGAACAGCTCTTTACCCGTGCCACTCTCACCTCTGATCAGGATCGAAATATCACTGGGAGCAATCATTTGAGCTTTGTCCTTCAATTCATTCATTCCGGGTGAATCACCGATAATATCATTCAGTGTGTATTTCACGCCTGTATTGATATCCTGGATGTAACTTTGAATTTTAGACATCATATTCTTTACGTGAGAACTCATTTGCATCCATTCACTCGTGTCCCGGAAGATCACCGAGCCAAATGCTCCTATCACATTACCATCAATCCGAATCGGAATACGATTGGCGATCATATAGTTTCCTTTTATATATTGAAGGTCTGCCACTTCCTCTTTACCACTGTCTGCCACAATGTGCATACGTGTGTTTTCGATGACGTTAGTCACATGTGAGCCAATCGCTTTATCTCGCTCAACTTCTAGAAAGCGGCAGTAATTATCATTTATATAGATGATCGTTCCTTCCGTATCAACGACGACCAACCATTCGAAAGCGTTCTCAAGAATGATTTCAATCATTTCGACGGATACCTTTTTTAATAAGCTGCTCATTTCCGCTGCCTCCTCTGTTTTTGAAAGAGAACATATATATCTATAGTAGCACATACATTCACTGTCGTTGGGGAAATGAAAACGGTTTGCAAATCTTTCAATTACCATTAGAGAATCGGTTTAATTTTTACGGAATTAGGGAAACTTCTTAACAATGAATGGAGGAATGAAAGGATGAAAATCGCAGAACTGAAAATATTTTATTTCGAAGACGATGGAATCATCCCGAATAACCCGGACCTGCCAGTACTCATTTACCGGAATGCACTTGATCATCCTCATGACGCCGAAGAGCTCTTTAACAGAAATCAATGGCTCAATAGTTGGACAAATGGCATATATGATTACCACCATTACCATAGTAATGCACATGAAGTATTAGGGGTTATGGAAGGTGAGGCAACCGTTCAATTAGGTGGCGAAATGGGCGAAGAAGTGACGATTCATAAAGGTGATGTAATCATCCTTCCAGCTGGGACCGGGCATAAAAAATTATCCTCAAGTCCCGACTTCAAGGTCGCAGGTGCCTATCCGAACGGCGATGATTATAATTTAAAAAAAGGTTCAATACGAGAGCGGCCGAGTGTTTTGATTGAAATTAAGAACGTTCCCCGTCCGTCATTGGATCCTGTGTTTGGAGATACGGGTCCACTCATAAAATATTGGCTCAAGAAAATGGTTTAACCTAGCGTTCTGCATACAATCTTTAGGTTTTTATTCGATTTTTTCCCATTCCTATTTTTCTATAGTAATGCTTCTTAGAAACGACTATAAATAATCTTAAAAACCCCTATAATCTAAGCGATTAGATTATTTTTTGTAAAATAGTCTTGTTTTCTTATTAGCCTTATGCTATTCTATTATAGCGATGAGCTGAATTGTGTAAGTCGGGGATCACGTCCTTGTGACAACAAACGATGTGGCGTTTGCTGATCTCTCGCCTCAATTTTTTGCAAGTGGGCTTCCGTAGGAAACGGGAGCCCTTTTTATATGGAATAAACCCCAATGAATTCTCATTGGGGTTTTCTTTATTGTTGAACCGATAAGGAGACCTCGCTTTTCTTTTTCAACGGTCGGTCATATTGACTCGTAATGACTAATGAGACCATGAAGAAAGCGATCAACGTCATAAACAGCACCTGCATGCTGAATACGTCCACTAATACTCCTCCGATAAACGGTCCGATCATTCTTCCTCCTGTTGCTGTACTGTTGACGATTCCCTGATAGAATCCTTCTCTCCCTTTTGGAGCAAGCGAGTTAGCAATGGTCGGAACAGCCGGCCATATAAGCATTTCACCAATCGTCAGTATGATCATCGCAATGGCAAACCATTGAAATTGATCGGCTATCGAAGCCACAGCGAACGAAGCCATGAAAATAATCGTCCCAATCATAATTTGAAGCTTTAAATTATGTTCAAATCGCTTGATGGCTTTTGATAAAAGTGGCTGTGCAAGCACAATCAATGCTCCATTGATCGTCCACAATAAGCTGTATTGCTTCAAGGAAATATTGATCTCCTGGGTGTACGTTGCAATGGTGGACTGCCATTGAACATAGCCCATCCAGCATAATAAATAAGCAACACAAATGAAGAGCAGGGCCTTCAGTTTCGATTTATCCCTTATCACCTTTGACTCATTCAAAACGGATGTTTGATGCCCGTTAACGGAAATGTTTCGATAACCCAATAAGGCAATGAAGAAAAAGACGATATACATACTAAGATTCGCTAAGAATATATAGTTAAAGGAAAACGAGGCGACGAACCCTCCTAATGCAGCACCAACAGCAACTCCAATATTTTGAGCCACATAGACGGAATTGAATGCTTTCCGGCCACCTTCAGGCCATACCGAACCTGCCATGGCGTACATGGAAGGAAAGACGATTCCCGAACCAAACCCGACAATGGTCAAAAAAACCACATAATGAGGCCATCCATGCCAAATATTCATTCCGACCAAAGCAGTCAAGGTAATGGAAATCCCTACTAATATCGAGCGATATCCACCAAACTTATCAAAAAGTGTTCCCCCGATCAGATTTCCGATGACGCTGGCTCCAGCGTTCATCATCAACACAATTCCTGCTACAGAAAGTGATTTCCCTAAATTCTCATGTAAATAAATTGTATTAAGAGGCCATAAAAAAGAGGCACCTGTCACATTCACCATCATTCCAACGACAAGCAACCATAATGATTTGGGCATGATTCTGCCCCCTTTCCACCATTTTATTTCGAGTCCCAAAAGGATTTTACTCTTTTTTGTGAAAGGGGGCAAGAATTATTTCTTAAAATAGTTGTCCTTTTTCATATATTAAAAAACCAGATGCACTTATTTATTGTGCACCTGGTTTCAGTCCATTATTTTCCGTTATGATGATCGGATTTAACAGGCTGTCCCTGTTTTTCATAGCGTCTTTTCGCAGCTTTGACAGGATTGTTTTCAGCCCCGAATTCTGTATCTAAATTCCGGAAATCACTGCGGGTCTTTTGTTCAGGGTTTTTTTTGTGAGAACGTGTGGTCAATGTAATTTACCTCCTACTACATTAGGATCATGATCTAACAAAATCATCTCATTTTGTAAGGCCTGAAGCTGAAGTCTCATGCGATGCAATTGTTCACGCTGTTGAGAGTTGGCGCTATTGGCCAAATGAGCCACATCGTTCACCG
The DNA here is from genome assembly GCF_050270195.1 of Rossellomorea sp. NPDC071047. NCBI lineage: Bacteria > Bacillati > Bacillota > Bacilli > Caryophanales > Bacillaceae > Rossellomorea > Rossellomorea sp. NPDC071047. The sequence continues at coordinate 312,811 of NZ_JBNNJT010000006.1, forward strand.
CTTCTTCAAGCTGCTGCATGGCTTGAGTATACTCCACATCGTGATAATGCTCTTGCTGTGTTCCTGATTTATATTGTTTTTGAGCGTAACGAATGGCATCTTCACACTTTTGAATGCATTCATCAACCGAATTTCTTGTTGCCATTTCGACTACCTCCTTGACGTTTGGAATAAAGAAGAGGAAGGTCCCATCCTTACTCTCCTCCGTCTTAGTTTGAACCTGATTGCCCTTTTCAGAAGTGGTAATCTTCGCCTATTTCTCTATGCAGGATTCATTTGACCCCGTGTTCATGTTAAAATCTTTTTGAACGTCTTACATACTGTTTTACACATTGAAACGTAGGAGGTGTTTGTCATCGAGACAAACCCATTTCCATATGCCACAGATTTAAAACGATATCATACGTGGAACTACCATTTACGAAATCATTTTGGACATAAAGTCTTTAAGGTTGCTTTGGATGGTGGCTTTGATTGCCCGAACCGTGATGGCACGGTCGCCCATGGCGGCTGCACCTTTTGCAGTGCAGCAGGCTCAGGGGACTTTGCCGGGAGCAGGGTCGACTCCTTGGAAAAGCAATTCAATGACATCAAAGGAAGAATGCATAAGAAGTGGAAAGACGGTAAATACATGGCGTATTTCCAAGCATTCACCAACACTCACGCACCTGTGGATGTGCTTAGAGAGAAATATGAGTCAGTTCTCGGGCAAGAGGGTGTTGTAGGTATTTCCATCGCAACCCGTCCGGACTGTCTTCCTGACGATGTGGTCGAATACTTAGCCGAACTGAATGAAAGAACCTATTTATGGGTTGAACTTGGCCTGCAAACCGTTCATGAAAAAACCGCCGGATTGATCAATCGGGCTCACGATTTTCAATGCTATGTCGAAGGAGTCAATAAGTTAAGAAAGCACGGTATAAGGGTGTGTTCCCATATTATTAACGGACTTCCTCAAGAAGATGAAGAAATGATGATGGAAACGGCACGTGAAGTGGCCAAGCTTGACGTGCAGGGTATTAAGATTCACCTCTTGCATTTGCTGAAAGGAACTCCCATGGTCAAGCAATACGAAAAAGGGCTGCTCGACTTCATGGATTTCGATCATTACGTGAAACTTGTTTGCGATCAGTTGGAAGTCATACCACCTGAGATGATCGTTCACCGCATTACGGGGGACGGACCTATCGACCTGATGATCGGACCAATGTGGAGCGTGAATAAATGGAGCGTGCTAAACGCGATTGATGATGAACTTAAACGCCGGGACAGCTGGCAGGGAAAATACTTTAAAGTGGATGTGAAAGCATGAAATTAGATCGAATCTTACCTTTTGCAAGAGAGCTTCTGGAACGGGCTGTCAAACCAGGAGACATTACAATAGACGCAACACTAGGGAATGGACATGACACCTTATTCCTGGCCCGGTTAGTCGGAGAAAATGGCCGTGTATACGGTTTTGATATTCAAGAGGAAGCCATTGAAAACACGAAAGAACAGCTCATCACCCATGATCTTGCCCATCGGGTGACACTCTTTCATCAAGGGCACGAGACAGTGATGAACGTCATTCCTCCATTGCATCACGGGAAAGTGACGGGGGCAGTATTTAATCTTGGATACTTACCGGGCGGTGATAAGGATATCGTTACCCGTCCGAAAACGACGATACTCGCCTTGAATCAAATTCTGGAAATGATGGCACCAGAAGGGATCCTCGTCCTTGTCATTTATCACGGACATCCTGAGGGTGCGGTAGAGAGGGATTACATCCTTCGCTATGTTGAAAGACTGGATCAAAACTATGTTCATGTCCTGAGATACCAATTCATGAACCAGCTGAATAATCCTCCATTTATTGTAGCGTTGGAGAAGAGATAAACAGAAAAGCGGAAGGGCTTTGCATAGACCTCGAACCTCTAAGCCCTGCAGCTGGCCAATAAAAATAGGGACGGACCTCGAAAAGGTCCGTCCCTATTTTTATAATAATTCGTTTGCAATTAATTCGAATGATTTGAGTTTGTCCTGGAAGTCATATGTGATACTGACGAGCATGATTTCATCTGTTTCGTACTGTTCACTTAGTGAAAGTAGTTGTTCTTTCACTTTTTTAGGATTTCCCACGACCATGCGTTTGCGGTTTTCCCGCACTCTCATCTCTTCAAATGGCGTGTACTGATAGGCTGCCGCTTTTTCAGGGCTTGGTGTCCCGTTTGAACGCATGCCCTGTTCAATCATTAAGATCGCCAAATCTATGCTGGATGCAACTCTCTCTGCTTCTTCATCCGTTTCAGCACAGATTGCAAACACGGCCACAATGTTTTTGGGTTCCTTCAAATATTTGGAAGGAATAAAGTTATTTCTGTAAGCCTGGGTATATTGAGGACCGCCCTCTCCGTTGATAAACTGGGCAAAGGTATACGGTAATCCTTTTTGTGCCGCCAGCATCGCACTGGACGGACTTGAGCCGAGCATCCACACTTCCGGCATCGATTCGATCATCGGCGCTGCCGTTAATCCTTGATAAGGATGGGTATCCGGTAATGAATCGGTTAAATACCCCAGCAGATCATCGATTTGTTCTGGATAACGATTGACGTCCCTCGGCTTCCCGTCGTGCAGGGCCATCGTAGCCATCGGCATTCCGCCAGGTGCCCTCCCCAAACCTAAGTCAATCCGATTCGGGTTCAGCCCTTCAAGTAATCGGAAGTTTTCCGCTACTTTGTACGAAGAGTAATGAGGAAGCATGACCCCTCCGGAACCAACACGGATCCTTGATGTATTCTGTGCCAGATGGGCGATCAAGACCTCTGGTGAGGAACCCGCAAGTCCCGTGGAATCATGATGTTCGGATACCCAGAAACGTTCGAATCCCAACTTCTCGACATGCTGTGCTAATTGTACTGTATGATTTAATGCCTCTTGTGGGCTCATTCCTTCTGAAATGGGTGACTGATCTAATACACTGAGCTTCAAAATGGACATCTCCTTTAATTGATGTGAGTATTATTATCAATTCAGTAGTAAAAAATGTCCAATAACATGCTTAAAAGGTGACTGCCGGGAAGGCAGTCACCTTTTAATGTTGAAATTATTTTTTACTAATTTCAATTCTTCCCACTGATTTATCTTTACTTTGACCAGTGACCTTAATCTTTAACCCATATTCAGGTACATTACGTCCTGCATCAGGTAATTTCTCGTTTAGGTAGCTGCGCTTATCATTAAACTCCTGATTCTTATGAGTGTGTTTATCCTCGAGTGTTAACCCTAATAACTCTCGATAGTCTAAGAACATTTTCTCTGTCTTATCCATGCTGAATGCTGCGTCATGAATTTGATATCGAGTTGATGCCATTGAATTGTCGCTCCATTTTAGTTCACGTTGGTCAGCATCCACCACTCCAAGGAAGCCTTCTCCTGGGTGAGCACCTGTCCAGTTGTCTCCATATTTCTCATCTGCATACCAGATCACCAGACCTGGATCATAGGTCATCAGGCTGTCACCACGGCGAATGTGAGCTAAACCTTCATCCACACCTTGATGGTTTCTCCATTCCAACAGGTAGTAATGCTTGGATGTTTTCACCCCAGTATCTTTTGTGAATCCTTCAAGTGAAACGTTCGTGTCATCACCTTCAGCATCATCAAAGAATAACTCATTACCGCCTGCCGTTACTTTGATATCATCCACATATAATCCCGGATTAACCGCTGCAACGTCTGTCCAATAGTTTACTTTCACTTGGATTTCTTTTCCTGCATACTGACTTAAATCAAATGCGGCATCTATCCATCCATCTGAGTTCCCAGTAATTCCATGACCAGGATTTTGATCATGAGGATCTGTTTCTGTTGTTACATTTCCTGGAATGCTCGTCCAATTTTCACCGTCTTCACTAACTTGAACTGAACCGTAATCCCAATCCTGCTCAATGTCATACCATGCTTTGAATGTAAGTTCTGCATTTTGGGAAGATGTTAAATCTACATTCATGACAGCCGAATTATCCAGGTCATTGCCGCTTCCACTAAAATACTCATATTCTCCGCTAAACGGCGTATTCACTACTGTTTCTTTATCAGGGAGGGTAATTTTAAGTGCATCAGGGTTTGTACCTTTTGTATTTGCCTGATCCAAGTAAACCTCAATACCTTTTTTGTCGATTTCATCCAGATCGATTTCTTCATTCTTCGTCCAGTTTCCACCATGTGCTGCTTGCAAAAACTCTTTCGACCAGGCACTGAAGCCTGTTGGTTCTGTTCCAGGAACCTTACCCGCCCAGCTTCCGCTTGCCATGATGGACCAGTATGCTACCGCTTCACCGGCACCTGTATATTGAGTGTCATACTCATCAGGCAACCCGAGGTCGTGACCATATTCATGGGCGAATACGCCGGCAGCTCCATCAGCTGGTTGAACTGTATAGTCATATGCAGCCATATTACCTCCCCAATACGGAACTTCTGCTTCCGTACCATCTACAGGGAACACGTCTCCTAAGTTCCAACGATGAGACCAAATCGCATCTTCACCAAGACTGCCTCCACCAGCTTCTTCACCTACCGCTGAATGAACAATCATTAAGTGATCGACTAGTCCGTCTGCTTCACGGGTATTTCCGTCTCCATCAAGATCATAGCGGTCTTCCTGGTCATAGTCAGACAAGTCCACTTCAGGGTCATTTGCTGCAGCCTCTAAAGCTTCCCGGACAAGTCCTCTTGCATCTTTATCATTATCTCCTGCTTCCGGATCATTTCCACCATAAGCTGCTGCCGGTTTAGAAGCTTGATACCATCCAGCTACCTCACCTTCAACAGAATAAGCCCCATCCGTTTGCTGCTCATAAAATTGCTTCATGGAAATGAGGTTTTCACCATTTGGACCGGTATATCCGTCATCCCCAAATACCATATCCTCATAATGCTCTTTTACGTAATCTTCATAATACATATCTGAATCTTCTGGTTGTATTGAGTTATGTGGGAAGTCAGGGAATTCCATTAATAATACTAGAACTTGATCGGTTCTTTTTTCACCGGTATAATCTTCTTCCACTACAGGATCTAAATCTCTCTTTTTCTTTTTATGTTTATCGCCCTTTTTGTGCTTATCGATATCTTTCTCGATCTTTTCTTTCTCTTCTTTTAATTCGCCGTCATCTTCAAGTTCCTTTAAGCCTTCAGATTTCTCTTTCAAGAACTTCTGTACAGCTTTTTCTGCTTGTCCAGCTGTGGCATTCTCAGATAATTTACCGCTCTTTTGAAGCATTTCAATCAACTTCTCTTCATTCGCAATGGCTAAGTCGAATGGACCTTCACCATGTGAATGAGATTTCTTCACCGCAGGCTTCGCTAACACATTTTCAGGCACTGTGGTTGCAGCTGATGCAGGTACAGCAAATGCCCCTACACTTAATGCCGCAGCCATGGCCATCGATAATACTTTACGAGATTTCAAACAGTATTCCCCCTCTTTTTATGTACTAAATTTTTACACTAATTAAAATATACTCCAATATTCTGAAAAGTAAATATTTTCAGAAGACATTAGTTATTTAGTATTACGAAATAAAACATTTTTAGATAAATAGTATGATATTCCGCTATATAAACAGTGAGTAAATTATCATAATTTTAAAGATGTTAACGTTTTTTATTTGTATAAAAATGGTATTTAAGGTCGAATTTAGTATTATTTCACCCGACTATAGTTTGATATAACAGACAAAAAAAGGGACGGACCTTCGAAACAAGTTTCGAAGGTCCGTCCCTCTTTTTCAGGATGTTTTTCTGCGATTTCTCCATTTGCGGTAGATTTTTCCGTTGATGTAGAAGAATCTGGTGATCCAGCCGGCTTGGGCGATGAATTGTTTGGAGAAGGATTGTACTTTTTCTTGTTTGTTTGCCTTGTCGTCTGAAAGGTAGACGCCGATGAGTCCTTTGTTGATCAGGCGGTGAAAATGGGCATGGGGCAGTTCATGGGTGTGTTCGTCTGCTTTCTGGAGGAAATGAAGCAGCCGTTCTTTTAAATGCTCATCATCCTCGTAATAGAAGCAGAAGTTCAAGTCTCCCCCCTCGTGGTCCTCATCCTGGTCGATGAAGTAATCAAGAAGAATATGTAACCCCTGAATGTATGGAAAATATCCACGTTTGATCTTTTCAGTGTGCGATGGCTGAAAATCGCTCCGGCACGCGTATGACACTAAACAGAAGATGCCGAGGGTCGATCCGGAGCAGGCTGAAAACTCGTACCAGTTCATTTCCGGAAGGTTCGAACGGTGAGTTTCAAACCAATTCTGCAGCCTTCCTACTCTTTCTTCTTTTTTTACATGTTTATGTATTTGCAAGTCGCAGTAGTATTCACAAAGCTGTACAAGATCCTTTTTGATACTGTCATAGTGATGTAATGCTTCAAGAACGGACTGACAGGTAAGCACTAAATCCCTCAGATATCCCCCGTCATCCTGATCGGCCCTCAAAGCATAGTAATTGGTAGGCACAGCACCCACGGTCAGGGCGTCTTTCATGGATTGATGAAGAAGGGCAAAATCGTCGGGATCCAGGGAAACGCTTCGATCACAGAGATTATCCAAATAATCGCTTATCGTTTGATAGGCGACGATGAATCGAATCGTTTCTTCTTTCTTGTCCAGTGCCAGCAGGGAAAGGATCGATCCACCTTCACAGTGAAACGTTTTATGTTCGATGCTTGCAAGGGCCTGACTTCTTAATTCCTGATTGGGGATCGCTTCTGCCCGCTTCTTCCACTCAGCTAATTCTTTATGAACAATCGGAAAAACATTTCGGTATACTCTTGTCATTAACGAAAAGGGATCACTTGGAATCGACACCTTTACCACCTCTTTTACAAAATGTATCCTAGCGCTTTCAAACGACTTTCAATGAAAATTTTGGAGTATTCAAAGATATCTTCTCTTTCAGGCTCATTATAGATTTCATGATAGCATTTCGGCCATTCTTTGTAATGCATTTCAGATAAAGACAGTTCGTTGAACCATTTTTTCACTGCTTTTTTATCAACAATTTTGTCGTCACCCGCCTGCAGCACGAGCAGAGGGACGTCAGGCATTTTTTCCAGGTTTACAAATGCGAGCTTTATCGCTTGGGCTAGCTCCCTGTACCAGCGGACAGACACCTTGGTGATATAGAGTGAATCGTTGCTGTCAATTTCACGTACATCTGCATTTCTCGTTGCCATATCGATCGTTAATCCTGATGGGAACTTCACCATGGGAGCGATCTTATTTAAACCGTGGGACAAGAGCTCGATCGGTTTTGACGGGGTCGTGACCAAGCCTAAACAAGGTGAGGACAATATCACCCCTGCCAGGTTCACATGGGATTCCTGAAGCATACGGACCGCAACAAGCCCACCCATACTATGACCAATCAGAAATACAGGCAATTCAAATTGATACGCCGCCTGTACCCAATCTTTCACTTCCACTATATATTCATCGAACGAATCGATATGTCCTCTTTTACTTCTTGAAGTCATCCCCTGACCCGGTAAATCCCCCATGATGACATGGTAGCCAGATGCACGCCACATTTCAATGAGCCACCCGTACCGGCCATGATGCTCCATAGCTCCATGAACGATGACGATGACTGCCTTTGCTTCTTGATCTGTTTCCCATTTCCACATGGCAATTCCTCCTTAATAGTTCTCTATGTGAATGAATTCTGCTACCATTATTATAGTAAATATTCTTGAAAGGGGTAGTAAAAAATGCTCTATCCATATTATGATAAAAAACCAATCATTGCTCACTCGGCATACATTGCCGATTATGTCACCATCTCCGGGGATGTGGAGGTCGGTGAAGAGTCCAGCATCTGGTTTAACACCGTCATCAGAGGGGACGTAGCTCCAACGAAAATCGGTAATAAAGTAAATATACAGGATAATTCCATTCTTCATCAGAGTCCAAATAACCCTCTTATTCTTGAAGATGAAGTAACCGTAGGCCATGGAGTGATTCTACATAGCTGCAAAATCCGAAAAAAAGCTTTGATCGGCATGGGGTCGATCATTCTCGATAATGCTGAAATCGGTGAAGGAGCATTTATTGGGGCAGGAAGCCTTGTTCCACAAGGGAAAGTCATTCCTCCCAACACACTGGCATTCGGTCGTCCGGCAAAAGTAGTGAGAGAGTTAAATGAACATGATATTAGCGAGATGAAGCGAATTTCCAGAGAATACGCAGAAAAAGGACAATATTATAAAAGCATCAAACCATTTTAATATCCTATACTTGGGATACCCCAACCTTCCTGAGAATACTCATGGAATATTTTCTTGCAGGCGGGTCCCCATTTCGGATTTATCTGCCATTTTCAAATTGTATCTGCCAAAAATAAGTTTCACCTGTCAAAATCACGATATATCTGCCATTCGGCACTACAAACCTCACCACCGTCGTACCATAGCGTAAAAAAGACCAACACCCTGATAAGTGTTGGTCTCTTCTATCACTATCTTTCCTTATTCGCTCAACGCTTCCGCTTTTAATGCTTCCGCTTTGTTTGTACGCTCCCAAGGAAGATCAATATCGTTACGGCCAAAGTGTCCGTAAGCAGCTGTCTGCTTGTAGATCGGACGACGAAGGTCCAGCATTTTGATGATTCCTGCAGGACGCAGATCAAAGTTGTTACGAACAACGTCGATTAGTACGTCTTCTGATACTTTACCTGTCCCAAATGTATCAACTGAGATGGATACCGGTTGAGCGACACCGATCGCATACGCTAATTGAACTTCACATTTTTCAGCAAGTCCTGCTGCCACAATGTTCTTCGCTACATAACGTGCTGCATAAGCTGCAGAACGGTCCACTTTCGTTGCATCCTTACCAGAGAATGCACCGCCACCGTGACGAGCGTATCCGCCATATGTGTCAACGATGATCTTGCGTCCTGTTAATCCTGCATCACCTTGAGGTCCACCGATAACGAAACGACCAGTCGGGTTGATGAAGTATTTAGTCTCTCCATCGATCAGTTCTTTCGGTACAACTGGATCGATGACGTATTCTTTTAAGTTACGTTGGATTTGCTCAAGCGTCACTTCAGGGTGATGCTGAGTCGAGATAACGATCGTGTCGATACGAACCGGCTTATCGTTTTCATCATATTCAACGGTTACTTGAGTTTTTCCATCCGGACGCAAGTAAGGAAGGATTTCTTCTTTACGAACTTCAGTCAGACGTCGGGAAATTTTGTGGGCAAGGGAAATCGGAAGAGGCATAAGCTCTTTCGTTTCATTACAAGCGAAACCAAACATTAGCCCCTGGTCACCTGCACCGATTGCATCGATTTCTTCATCCGTCATTTGACCTTCACGAGCTTCAAGTGCCTGATCTACACCTTGAGCGATATCAGCAGATTGCTCATCGATGGATGTTAATACAGCACATGTCTCGGCATCAAAGCCATATTTCGCACGAGTGTAGCCAATTTCACGGATCGTTTCACGAACGATTTTTGGAATATCGACATACGTACTCGTGGTAATTTCACCCGCAACAAGAACAAGACCCGTCGTAACAGACGTTTCACATGCTACACGAGCATTCGGATCATTAGTAAGAATTGCATCAAGAATTGAATCAGAGATTTGGTCACAAATTTTATCTGGATGTCCTTCGGTTACGGACTCAGATGTAAACAGACGACGTTTAGTTGACATCAAGGTTCCTCCTTAAGCATAATTGTTAGACTTTGATCTAACAAAACATTAAACAGATACGGTACTCATTCCCTAAGTAGTATGAAGTAAACATGGTTTTTTTATAAAAAAATCATGCATTATGTGCATTTGATCCACTATAAACAGAAAAAACCCTTCCTCATCGTTAAAGCATCAGAGGAAAGGTTTCAGATCATAGCCGCGCCTTTTCTCTCTTATCGTTCAAGGTTCTCAGACCTTGCCTCAGTTTAGCACCTTCGCTTAATCGGATCGTTTCAAAAGAATAAGATCCATTCTCTATTTAGCAGGTTGCTGGGTTTCATAGGGTCTGCTCCCTCCACCAGCTCAGGATAAGAGTATCCGTTCAAGGAACAATAATAACGTTTAGTACTAGAGGTGTCAACTTTTTTTCAAGTGACATGTTTAACCATTCATGCTTACTATTTTCATGATTCCAACCCAACTTAACTTCTTAAAATAACCCAATTAGGCAATGAGGCTAAACATTATGATATTTTTTTCATATATATAAGAAGGTACAAGCTATATTTGGACGAAAAATGTGACAATATGAAGACACATTATAAAATTGAATAAATAGTATAGACTAATGGTTCAATTGTGTTATACTAATTTTGTGAAGCAAACGAGATCATTAAATTTATATAAAGGAAGGGTTCTAATGAATTCAGTGAGCATGTCTAATGAATTAACAGAATTACTTAACGGTCAAAATATTCAGGAACAATTATCTGTTTCCCAACTAGTTGAAAAAGTCCTTCAACGAAATGAAGGCGTTTTAACATCATCAGGTGCAGTCAGAGCAGAAACTGGTAAATACACAGGACGCTCTCCTAAGGATAAATTCATTGTAGAAGAACCATCCACGAAGGATAAGATTGAGTGGGGTTCTGTGAATCAACCAATCTCTTCAGAATCATTCGATAAACTATATACAAAAGTATTAGATTACTTAAAAGAAAAAGAAGAAGTATTTTCATTCAAAGGGTTTGCAGGTGCTGACCCTAAACATAGACTACCGATTCAAGTGATCAACGAATTCGCTTGGCATAATCTTTTCGCTCACCAATTATTCATTCGCCCTACTGGAGAAGAGCTTAAGGGTCATCAATCTGAATTCACCGTCGTGTCTGCCCCGAACTTCAAGGCAGATCCAGCAGAAGACGGAACTCACTCTGAAACATTTATCATTGTATCATTTGAAAGAAGAATTGTCTTAATTGGCGGAACGGAGTATGCAGGTGAAATGAAGAAATCGATCTTCTCTGTCATGAACTACGTGCTTCCAGAATCCGATATCCTTTCCATGCACTGTTCTTCAAATGTCGGACGTGAAGGAGATGTGGCATTGTTCTTCGGTTTATCCGGTACAGGAAAAACGACATTGTCTGCAGATTCAAACCGTCGTTTAATCGGTGATGACGAGCACGGATGGTCTCCGAACGGTGTATTCAATATCGAAGGCGGCTGCTACGCTAAATGTATTGGTCTGACACGTGAAAAGGAGCCGCAAATCTTTGATGCGATCCGTTTCGGTTCTGTCCTTGAAAATGTGGTTCTCGATGACAATTCACGCATCGCTGATTATGAGGATAACACTTTGACAGAAAATACTCGTGCTGCGTACCCTCTTCAAGCGATGGATAACATCGTTGAACCAAGTGTTGCAGGACATCCAAATACCATTGTATTCTTAACCGCAGATGCATTCGGGGTATTACCTCCAATCAGCAAACTGACGAAAGAACAAGCAATGTACCACTTCTTGAGCGGATACACATCGAAGCTTGCAGGTACTGAGCGCGGAATCACTTCTCCACAAGCCACATTCTCGACATGCTTTGGCTCACCATTCCTGCCACTCCCTGCAACTCGTTATGCAGAGATGCTTGGGAAGAAAATCGATGAGCACAATGCACAAGTATTCTTAGTGAACACTGGTTGGACAGGTGGAGAATACGGTGTTGGTAACCGCATGAAGTTATCTTACACCCGTGCTATGATTCAAGCAGCTCTTGAAGGGGAACTGACTCACGTTGAAACTGAAACGGACGACATCTTTGGTCTGAACATCCCTGTGCACGTTCCTGGTGTTCCTGACGAAGTGCTTCAACCAAAGAGAACCTGGTCCAATGAAGCAGCCTATGAAGTGAAGGCAAGAGAACTTGCCCACAAATTCAACGAAAACTTCAAGAAATTCTCAAATGTACCGTCTGAAATCGAACTTAAAGGCGGCCCGGCCGTTAAATAGTATAGATAACAAAAGGTCCGTCCCTCTATTCTGAGGGACGGACCTTTTGTATCGTTATAATCCTTTTTTACGGCCAGTGATTCTGTTAAATAAAAAGACAACAATGGCAATAACAAGTAATACATGGATGATGGCTCCCCCGATTTTAAAAATTAATCCGAGTAACCAAAGGACTAAAAGAATTCCAATAATGGTCCAAAGCATGAGTTTCCCTCCTAGTAACTGTGTTTGATGCTAAGATTCCCTATTTGGATGAATATAAAACTACACATGATATTTCACCTGAAATTTTTTTACCTATTCTTAACTTCTGTTAGTTCATCTGAATTTATACAAATGGGTCATTTGCATCCACAATAATCGAATTTTCCCTGAAATAACACTTTACTAAATATTTCTAATGATTATTTACAGAGGGGAAACAACCGCCGAAAACAGTATGTCTGCGATGATTGTCGCTGTCTGCACACATCCCGGGTATAAGAAAAAAGGATATGCGACCGATTGTATGTCGAAGCTATGTCGTGATGTATTAGAAGAAGGAAAAGAACTGTGCTTATTCTATGATAATCCTGAAGCAGGAAAAATCTATAAGCGAATCGGATTCAAGGATATTGGCTATTGGTCAATGTATAAATTTTAGGCATAAAAAAGTTGACTCCCAACAAAGAGTCAACTTTTTCATTATGCTGCTACTTTCCGATTCCCAATTAACCTCGCCTGAACCAATCGTTGTCTTACAGTGATTCCAATCCAGCTTGCCAGGAATGCTTTGATAAGTCCAACTACGATAAATGGATATACACCTGCTGCCATTGCCTGATTCCAGCTAAGATCGGCTACAAATTTCAGTTGAATGGTACCCAGGATCAATGTAATGATCATTCCAACTGTATTGGCAATCATCGCCATTGGAATGGTAAATTTGGTTTTCTCAAGAATGAAGCCTGTAAAGAAAGCCGCTGCGATAAAGCCGAATATATAGCCTCCCGTAGGCCCGACCAGTACCTGTGCACCTCCGCTGAATCCTGCAAACACAGGAACACCTACTGCTCCCAGGGCTGCATAGCATACCATGGCGAACGCCCCATATCGGCTTCCAAGAATCGTCGCTGTAATTCCTACTGCTAATGTTTGCCCACTGATTGGAACGAGTGGCAGTGGAATTTCGATTTGAGCGAAAATCCCCGTAATCGCAGCAAAAATGGCACAGTGAATGATCACCCTTAGTTTTTCTCCGTTCACTTTCAAATCCCCCTTGTGTATGTAAACTATGTATAACATTAAGTTAACACAATTCAAAGGATTTTGGGAAGCTTATTTTTTCTCCTTTCCTTTAACTGAGGGCATAGACATTGCAGATTTTTTCTTTTGCCTGCCATTCTAAAGCTGTTTTTAATGAAACCCTCCCTTGAGGGAACTCATCAATCCCCTTTTCACTCACCAAGTAAAGGATGGTGCGATTTGGGTGAAGTTCATTAAATACTTGAATGATTCTTCCTATGGCTATGTATGGCATTTTCTTTTCTCTCCTTATGAGCAGGACGCAATTTCTTAAAACTGCGCCCTGCGTTTTGAAAAGGTGGAACGTAATCAGCTGCACCCGATCATATTGTCAATTAACCTTCCTTTTTCATGAGCATCTCTTCACGCACTTGTTCCGCCGCTTCCACCATGGTTTTAAGCGCTAAGACAGTCTCATCGATTCCACGTGTTTTCAAACCACAATCCGGATTGACCCAGAATAAATGGGGATCCAGCACTTCAAGAGCCCGATGTATATTACGGATTAATTCTGCACGCTTCGGCACCCGGGGACTGTGTATGTCATATACCCCCAGACCAATCCCTTTGTCATACGTATTGTCTTCAAACACATGGATCAATTCCCCATGACTTCTTGATGTTTCAATCGAAATCACATCAGCATCCAGATCACTGATGGCATCTATAATATCTTCAAAATCCGAATAGCACATATGAGTATGGACCTGGGTTTGGTTCTGTACAGATGAAGTGGCCAATTTGAAAGCATATACGGCAGCCTTAAGATACTCCTCCCAATTTTCACGCTTTAAAGGAAGCCCTTCCCTAAGTGCCGGTTCATCGACTTGTATCATGCGAATCCCATTGGCTTCTAATTCTTCTATCTCTTTTTGGAGAGACAGCGCGATTTGATTAGCTACTTCATAACGTGAAACATCGTTCCGAACAAATGACCAGTTTAGAATCGTGATAGGACCCGTTAACATCCCTTTAACCGGTTTATCCGTTAATGATTGAGCATATACGGTTTCTCTAACGGTCATAGGTTCTTTAAAATTCACATCACCATATATGAGCGGTGGCTTCACACATCTGGAACCGTATGATTGTACCCAGCCATACTTCGTAAATTGGAAACCTTCTAATTTCTCACCAAAGAATTCAACCATATCCGTCCGTTCGAATTCACCATGTACAAACACATCAAGGCCGATTTGTTCCTGAATTTCAATCCAGCGTTTGATTTCTGCATGAATATATCGTTGATACTCCCCATTAGAAAGTTCTCCCTTCCTCCACTTCATCCTCTGCCTTCTCACTTCCGGGGTTTGAGGAAAACTGCCGATTGTAGTGGTTGGTAGAAAAGGTAATGAAAAGTACTTGGCCTGTTCCAGTTTACGAATATGGAAAGAATCCCTTCTCCCGACATTATTGGGATGCAATTCTTCAACCTCTTCCTGCACATGTCTATTCTTACGCAACGGGGATTCGTTTAAATTCTTAATCGCCGTTACACTTTGAGCGATATCATCTTCTATTGTTTCGGCTCCGTAACAAATGCCTTTTGTTAAAATAGTGATTTCATGCAATTTCTCATCAGCAAATGATAGCGCGTCAATGAGAGGTGCCTCAAGTGTTTCTTCATTCTGCAAGGTTACAGGTACATGTAGTAAACTGCATGATGGCTGTATGATCAAGCGCTCACTCGGAACATAGCCTGCAATGACCGATAGACGTGAATGGGTATCAGCAAGATTGCTTCTCCAAATATTCCTGCCATCAAGAATGCCTGCTGCCAAGATTTTATCCTTAGGGAATCCGAATTTTTTCAGCGCCGCCAGATTATCATTACGATCATGCACAAAATCCATCCCTATGCCATCTACCGGGAGTGTTAACACCTGCTGGTACCTTTCCAAACTATCATAATAGGTTTGAAGGATGATCTTTAACCCGGGGCAGGACTCCTTAAGAATTTGATAGACTTCTTTGAATTGATCCATCTCTTCATCCCTGATGGAGGTACACAAAATCGGTTCATCCATTTGTACCCACTCTACACCCTCTTCCTGTAATTCACGCAATACCTCAGCATAAAGGGGGACAAATCGATCAACAAGGGTTCTATAATCACCGGTTTCATACCCCTTAGACAATTTAACAAAAGTGAAAGGACCTAAGATAACCGGTTTCCCTTTTACCCCTGTTTTTTCTTTTGCCTCTCTAAAGAAATGAAGAGGACGATTTTCCACCAACCGGGGTACGAGCCCATCAAGTTCAGGCACGAGATAGTGATAGTTGGTGTTAAACCATTTTGTCATTTCTAATGCCACCGCGTCCTTCGCGCCTCTGGCCATTTCGAAATACGTTTCAAGAGAAACCTTACCCCCACTATAATGAAACCTCTCGGGAACCAAGCCGAACATGACGGCTGTATCAAGCACATGATCATATAAGCTGAAATCTCCAACCGGAACCAGATCAATCCCCTGATCTAATTGCTTCTTCAAATGGTTGACTCGAATTTCCTCCATTTGTTCTAAAAAGGAATCCTTTTCAATCTTCCCTGCCCAAAATTGTTCCAGCGTCTTTTTCCATTCACGCTTTTCACCGATCCTTGGATATCCTAAATTCGAACTGATCACCTTACTCATTCATTCCTCACTCCTTATTCTGATAGGATTGTCATCAACTAAAAAATCTCCCTTTCAAATGGAAAGAGAGATTCATACGTATATCTAACTAGAGTCGAGACAAACTGGTTTTCTCAACACGCATTCCTCACCCCTCTCTATATCCACGTAGAGCATAAGCGCATACAACAGGCAGGTCTCCTGACTTAGGTTCACAGCTTCTTATCCCTTCCCATTTCAACAGAAATAGTGGTTGAATGATAAGTCGCTCCCCATCACAGTGGCGGGACCGTGCCGGATTTTCACCGGTCTTCCCTTTTAGCTGAGCATGACTCAGCACCTATTGCATTTGTCTATTTAATTTTTCTTTCATAAAAACGAAAAGCCCTCTCTTGAGATAGAGAGGGCTTCATGTTTATGAAAATCCTCTCTTATTTTCCAAAGCCATTTGCTTTGCAGGAATTAGCACCTTTTCAACACATCTGTTGAATGGTTGCCGGGTTTCACAGGGCCAGTCCCTCCACCTCTCTCAATAAGAGTTACACATATTTATTTACTATTCCGAAATTTGTACTAATCGTAGCACGGTACATAAAAGCTGTCAAAAGAAATTTAATCAATAGCTTACACTTTTCTAATAATAGGTACTTTCTACATAATGACATTTGATGCAAGATCTGGTTACATCAGTTTCATAGAAGACATGCCTGCAGTTTTCCTGAATGCTCTTCACTTCTTTTTCGAGTTGGATGACTCTCTGATTGAGCTTTACGATATCATTCTTCAATTTGAGTACATGACAAAGAGGTTCATCGATAGATGTTTGATCCATTTTCCACAAACTCCTTCGATTTTTCTTCCAATCCTTTTTCTATTTCCATTTGAGCTTCATCAAAGCTTTTCTCCTTCATACCCCTTATATCATGTGATATTCTCATTGAACAAAATTTCGGTCCGCACATGGAACAAAAATGGGCCGTTTTTGCCCCTTCTGCAGGAAGTGTTTCATCATGATACTCCCTTGCACGTTCCGGGTCCAGGGATAAATTAAATTGGTCATTCCATCTAAATTCAAATCGAGCCTTAGAAACGGCATTATCTCTTACTTGTGCCCCTGGATGCCCTTTCGCTAAATCCGCTGCATGTGCTGCTATTTTATAAGCAATGACACCCTCTCTCACATCATCTTTATTCGGTAATCCCAGATGCTCTTTCGGTGTTACATAGCACAGCATGGCTGTTCCAAACCAACCGATCATGGCAGCCCCGATGGCGGAAGTAATGTGATCATACCCGGGTGCAATATCTGTCGTTAATGGCCCCAGGGTATAAAAAGGAGCTTCATGACAGATTTCCATTTGCTTATCGACATTCTCTTTAATCATGTGCATCGGTACATGACCAGGGCCTTCAATCATCACCTGTACATCATGCTTCCAAGCAATTTGGGTTAGCTCGCCTAATGTTTCAAGCTCGGCAAACTGTGCTTCATCATTCGCATCCGCAATTGATCCGGGCCTTAAACCATCTCCTAAGGAAACGGAGATATCATAGGCTTTTAAAATCTTACATATATCTTCAAAATGTGAATAAAGAAAGTTCTCTTTATGATGGGCAAGACACCATTGTGCCATGATTGAACCTCCACGGGAAACAATGCCTGTTGTACGATCAGCCGTCAGATGAATATACCGCAATAATACACCTGCATGGATGGTGAAATAGTCGACACCCTGCTCCGCCTGTTCAATCAATGTATCCCTGTACACATCCCATGTAAGATTCTCAGCAATTCCATTTACTTTTTCAAGTGCTTGATAGATCGGTACCGTACCAACAGGGACAGGGGAGTTCCGAATGACCCACTCCCTTGTTGTATGAATGTTCTTACCTGTTGATAAGTCCATTATGGTATCGGCACCCCAACGAGTTGCCCACGTCATTTTCTCCACTTCTTCTTCAACGGAAGATGATACGGCAGAGTTTCCGATATTCGCGTTTATTTTCACATGAAAGTGGCGACCGATGATCATCGGTTCACATTCAGGATGATTGATATTAGCAGGAATGATGGCCCTGCCACTTGCTACTTCTTCTCTTACAAATGAAGGATCAACATTTTCCCGGATAGCGATGAACTCCATTTCCGGTGTAATGATCCCTTTTTTCGCATAGTGCATTTGTGTCACATTGCGACCCATTTTTGCCCGCATCGGGGTACGTTTGATAGGAGGGAACGACTCTACGTTTGTACGAGGACCGTCTCCTTTATAGCCGTTATCTTCCGGTTCGATTTCACGTCCCGGGTAAGCCGTGACATCCTGACGTTCCTGGATCCACTCTGTGCGAACGGAAGGTAATCCTTTATTAATATCGACTTGGTAACGCTCATCAGTATAAGGTCCGCTTGTATCGTATACACGAACCGGTTCATTCTCTTCCACGCCCAAGGTAAGATTCGTCCTACTCAGTTCAATTTCTCTCATCGGTACATGTATGTCTGGCCTTGACCCTCCGACATATACTTTTTTACTGTTTTCAAATTGGGATTTTAATTCGATTGCCACTTAACTTCTCCTCCTTTTGATTGGATCTTAGAAGTTACTGCGTCAGGCATCCCCCTTTACCATAAGAAGGAAATGAAGACACAAAAAAGGGTCCTGAATAGTCAGAACCCGAAATGTCAAAAAGTAGTAAGCGCCTCAAAATACAAATAAACGCTTCCGTACTACTTCCCTACGCTGGTATCATCCAGATCAGGTTCAAAGGGTCAAAGAACTTATGCGTTCTTCTCTCAGTCCAAGCAATGTATCGGACTCCCCTAGTAGAAATATTGATAGTATTCTATTGTATTACATACTATTTTTACCATAATTCATTCTTTTTTCAAATAGTAGTATAGTAACAAATCAAGTTAGGATATGATTACATGTTTGATTTCCATTACCTTTTCAGAGTCTATCCCTAAGTCATAGCTCCCATTATGCCGGACACCGGATCCTACATGATATTCTCTTGCTTTTAGCTTGCTGTGTATTCCGCCTATATTTTCCACAGTTATACCTGAACCCGGCATGATAATGGGACCACCAATTTTCTCAATTTCCCTCATTTCACCAATCGTATCCAATCCCTTACTCACTTCAGATTTTCCGCCTGATGTGAGAATTCGATCAACGTTTAAGCCTGAGTGGAATATTCCTTTACATAAGGCTACTGGATCATCTGACTGGTCGATAGCGCGGTGAAAAGTAATCGATTGACCCTTCGCACTTTGTACGATCTCTTTTAAAGCGTGGGAATCAAGCTTACCTCCATGTGATAATGCGCCAAAAACGATGCCACAGCCTCCCAGTTCAACTATAGTCCTAACTTGTTCGGCCATGGTATGCAATTCATCAGACTGATACGAGAAAGATGTACTATGTAATCGGATCATAATCTGAACAGGAATCGAAACAGTCTTTAATACTTTTTCTATCACATGAAAATCAGGAGTTAATCCTCCCTCATGTATGGCAGACACCAATTCAAGTCGATCTGCTCCGGATGCTTCTGCAACTTTGGCATCCTCCTCATTCAAGACTATGACTTCCAGTTTGCTCATGTTGAATTCTCCTAACGTAATGATGTTACGTATACTTTATCATAATGGCCTGAAGAGGGTAGAGCTTTAGATGAAAAAGACAATGATTCCCCATTCAAATCACTGTCTTCTCCAAACGAACATCCTACTCTATTCAGAAAACAATTCCGGATACACCGTTTCAGCTGTTAGCTCAACAGCTTCACCGATACGCGGTCCCGGTCTTGACATAATGTCTGAATCCAGGAAATGAACCTGATCATTTTTCACTGCATTTACATCCTTCCAGCTTTCCCGGGACTTGATTTCAGCTGTCGGCTCGTCGACATACCCCACTGTCGTCAAGATCATATTGGGATTCCGTTTAATGATTTCTTCTTCGCCTACTTTCACCCAGCCTTTTTGGTCTACAAAAATATTCTCCACCCCGGCCGTTTCCAGTATTTCCTGCTGAAACGTTTCTGCTCCTGCTGTATAAATATCAGGGGAGGGACTGATTTCAAAATATACTTGTTCTTTTTCCTTTAGCGTGCTCACTTTTTCTTTCACAACTGAAATCTGTTTCTTGATGCCATCCACCAATTCGTTCCCCTTCTTTTCTTCTCCCATTACCGTTGAAATTTGTTCAATATCCCCATAAACATCTTCAAAGGTTTGGGCAGATTGAATGACGAATACGTTTAATCCCGCCTCTTCAAGCTGCTTCACTCCGGCATCATCTCCAGTGGTATAAGCAATGACAACTTCAGGCTTTAGTGCAATGACCTCTTCAGCATTGACCGTCATGGAATCCGACACTCTTTTAATCTCCTTCGCTTCTTCAGGATAGTTGTCGAATTCAGTTGCCCCGATTACCTTATCTCCTGCTCCTATGGCAAAGAGAATCTCTGTGTTACTCGGCTGTAAGGAAATAACGGTTTCCGGCACTTTCTCAAAGCTAATCTCTTCTCCCCTGTCATCTGTCACAGTATAAGGCTCATCTTCATGCTTGACTTCCTTTGTGGATGTTACTTCTCCCCCATTGCTGCACCCTGCGAAAACAACCAGGATGGTTGATAATAGTAAACTGTTTAACCATGACTTTTTCATATTTCATCTTCCCCGCTTCTCTATTTTTTGTCTCTATACGATTTACTCACAAAAGGAATTTCTTCAATCCCTTCACATTTATTCACATAAACGGCCATAACAAACAGAACATTTGCCAGTAAATGGGCATATTTAAATAAAATGTTCTCCACTTTCATCTCAGTACTGACTTTATGTAAGGCACGGACGGACTTTTTTGCTTCACTGCGGCAGGTATGAAGCACGCATGCAGCTGTCGAGCCCTGTGGAAGGACAAAGGTTTGGATACGTTCCTCTACTTCCAACACATAACGATCGTACATTTGGCTCAATTTATTCAAGTCCTCTTCCTGGATGGCCGTCATTCCCCGCACCGAGCCGTTGAGATGGTACGCCATCTCAGCTAAATACAGTAAATCGTCATGCACTTTCGGTAAGTGCTCCGTCAATGATGACGCGAGTCCGATTTTAGTCGACAATGAATCGGTCCGGATCTCAAAATCTACCGTTGAAACAGATTCACGCATATAGGGATAACATAAGTATCGGAAATCCTTAGCCATATGTAAGTTCCTCCTTTCTGAATGATGTTTGTGAAGCACCTATCGTATCTTCCGGGAGGATAAATAAACACAAAAAAACCACCCAAGAATATTGGCCGGCAGTTGTCATCCATATGAAAAAGAGATGCTAAAAAGCCGCACCATCCCCTTAACTTCCGAAGAGCATAATACGATGGAAAAAAGGCAGGTATCCTGGCTCGTGCGTCAGCCTACTCTAAGAACCTTCCCATCTGAATGATCAAATAGTGGTTATCTTCTTATTTCGTCAGCACTTACAGTTGCGGAAACAGCTTCGGATTCACACCGAATTCCCTTTATGCTAAAGATCAGCACCTAATTTCTGCGTGGGTTTATTCACTTAAGGAACATTATACCACTTTATCCATTTCAAAGTTGATGAAGTTTTGGATAAAAAACAAACATGTTGGCGTACAAGCTTGAATACCTTTTGAGTATGTGAAGAAATGATAAGGAGGAAAAACATGAAGCGATTGGTTGTTTTGATATTATGCGTATTTTTATTAAGTGCATGTGGAGATAAGGAACCTGCATCCTATGAATTATGCGGATACGGGGATATGATGGTGGTGAACAATAAAGAATATGTGAAGGTCTCTGAGGAGAAGAAGCTGGTCCTGGATGAAAAACTCGGGGCTATTAAAGAAAAGATTGATAGTCAATATCACCCCGTAAATGATTTCACGGCAAATACACTGAAAAAAGGGACACCCATCTATAGCGTGAAAGATCACAGTAACTATTTGATCGCCCAGACTGAGGATAATCGCTATATTCTATATGAGGAAATCAAATAAAAGAAGGGCTGTAAGCAGATGTTTACAGCCCTTCTTTATTTAGTTCGTGGAATTCAAGGAAATCAACCGATACAGGATCGTCGTTTTTTTATCCGTCCACTCCATCTTTTCGATTCTGCCGTAACCACTGGGATCACTGTGCTTCGTTTTTCTTACATCTATCGGAATGTGCATAGGATAAAGGCGATATCCATCCTTTTGAAGCTCGAACAGGTTCTCTTCTTTCCTCACTTCTTTTCCTTTTGTCACAATCATCGTGTTTAATTCCAAGCCCATGCCCATTTCGCTTGACCTCGATCCTTTTTTATTTAATCATAACCACTGTCTATTGATTTTTCATCCATGTGCATAGCATGGAGACAATTTGTTGATTCTTTCGTGGTGGAAAATAATGCGTAAACTCTTTGAAGTATCGGGACGCAACAGATTTCTCCAACTCTTTCAGTCTTTTTTCTAATCTATATGCATGCTCCACTGAAACGTTCTGATCCTTTTCACCGTGAATGATCAATACGGGAGCTTCAAGGTTTTCTAATTCGTATAATGGGGTACGCCATTCGTATCGTTCCGGAACTTTATTGGGACTTCCCCCTATGACTCGTTTCATCATTCTCCTGAGATCCTTCCGTTCGTCATATGTCAAGAACATATCCGATACGCCTCCCCATGTAACAACGGAGGTGACATCCCTCTGCTCGATGCCTGTCATCAGCGCCATGACCCCACCACGGGAAAAACCAAACACATGGATCCGGTCATGGACCACCCTGTGATAGTGTTTAAGTAATTCAACACCCGAAATGGCGTCTTCACGATCATCCCCAGCAAAATCTTCATTTCCCTCTCCTCCAAGATTGCCTCGATAATAAGGAGCAAAAACAATGAACCCGTGAGAAGCAAATTGAGCGATTCTCGCAGGGCGGACCATGCCGACGCCTTTTATCCCGCCTCTCAAATAGAGAAAACCGTCATACTTCCCAACTCCTGCCGGTTCAGCCAATAATCCCTTCACCCGGAGGCCACCGGATAGATAGGTAATTTCATATAGTTCCACATGAGGATTAGGTGAAGGAAACAATGTTTTCTTCACGATCGTTCCGTTTTTCATATTCTCTTCCTTTCAAACCGTGCATTGGGTATTCACACATTTTTTGTACTCTACATAGGATATTTTAGCAAATCTCATCATCAAGAGAGAAGATACAAGACGCTGCCTTTATGACCATCCTACCCTTTTAATATGGAAAGATAAACAAGGCAAAGAGAGATGCACTCATCCCATTCTATCGATAAACGAGTTTCACAAAGCTAAAAGGAGGAATATTGAATGAAAAAATGGCTTCGCAGTGGCTTTGCCGTGTTGCTCATAAGCATGTTGTCAATCGGATTGACAGCATGTGGAGAAAAAGAAGAAGTCGTACAGAAAGTTCGTGTAGCAGAAGTGACCCGCTCGATTTTCTATGCTCCTGAATATGTCGCGATCGAAAAAGGATTCTTCAAAGAAGAGGGGCTCGACATTGAACTGACCACTACATGGGGTGGAGATAAGACAATGACCACCTTGCTATCGGGTGGTGCAGATGTCGCCCTGGTCGGTTCAGAAACCTCCATCTATGTTCATGCACAAGGTTCGGATGACCCCGTCATTAACTTTGCTCAATTAACCCAGACAGATGGAACATTTCTTGTTTCCCGTGAAAAAGCCGAGAACTTTGAATGGGATCAGCTAAAGGGGTCCACTTTCCTTGGTCAGCGTAAAGGAGGTATGCCGCAAATGGTCGGCGAATTCGTCCTGAAGCAGAATGGCATCGACCCGCAAAACGATTTAAACCTGATCCAGAACATTGATTTCGCGAATATCGCGAGTGCCTTTGCGGTCAGCTACAAAACAGTCTACATAAAAAAACAGCATGATTGCCTTATTTAGACATTACATACTGTTATTATTTTCAATATTAATTTTGTTAAAAAGTTCTTTAAAAAAGACTTTAAACTTTATTGTAACTTTATCCCTTCCAAGATGAACAGACTCAATTATATTCCTAAACAAAGCTTTTTTTAGGTCGTGGTCAGCGTTATCAAATACTTGTTCCCAGTTTTCCAAACCCTCTTTATTAAACTTCTTGAAATTCATAGCTTCTGTTTTTATATTTTCTATCTGCTCTTTTATTTTGTGTATATTATTTTTTGTCTGAACTATTTCATTTTCAACAATTTCCAATGCTTCTGATATTTGGGCAGGTGTAAATTTACTTTCACCTGAAATGCAAATAGCAATTTCTTTATTTAAAGAGTTACGTTTGTTTTGTAAGGAAGTATTAAGTTTTTTTAATACTTGAAGTTCAGTAATTTTTAATTGTAATATATCTTCTTTTATCCTTTTACTGGGGTCTATCAACAAATTGATATCTAACAGTTCTAAAACTTTTTTAACTTCTTTAGTAATCACCTTATCATATTTAACAGCACCCCAAACATACTGCTCATGTCCTTTTTTATTCCCATTATTAATTGGGCATGAATACCGATATATGACGGTTTTATAACCTTCACCTTGCTTATTTACATTCTTGCGATATAGATAGTTTGCGGTTAATTTAGAACCACAGTATTGACAATAAGTAAGTCCTGAAAATA
Organism: Rossellomorea sp. NPDC071047; assembly: GCF_050270195.1. Classification (NCBI taxonomy): domain Bacteria; kingdom Bacillati; phylum Bacillota; class Bacilli; order Caryophanales; family Bacillaceae; genus Rossellomorea; species Rossellomorea sp. NPDC071047. The sequence goes on from NZ_JBNNJT010000006.1 coordinate 337,366, forward strand.
ACAATTTTCCGTTAATGGTAATATTAGATTTATCTTGAGAATTAAATTCTTGCTTTCTTACTTGCCTTATTCTTTTCGCCTGCTCAAATAATTCATTTGGTATTACCTGCAGTAACTCATTAAAAGGTTGTGTCTCAGTTGAATCTTCTTCATTTTTATATCGCCTATAACCAATATAAATTGGGTTAGATAATATTCGTGTTACTAAGCTTACTCCAAATTCTTTCTCAAACCTTGTTCGATAACTGTTCTCATTTAAATATCCCGTTATTTTCCTGATTCCATAATTTCGATTAACATATAAATCATAAATTAGCTTTACCACTTTTTTTTCGTATTCATTAGGTCTAAGTTCTTTTAATTTTCTATTCGGCTCTTTCCAATGTGGAAGTTCTGTTTCATATACCTCATATCCATACGGAGCAATCCCACCTTGGAAATACCCCTGTTTGCTAAGTTGTTTTTTTGACTCACGCACTCTGATTGATGTTTTTAAGCTTTCACCAGAAGATTGCCAAAAATTTATATAATTTATTAATTTATCTACGTGACTCTCCATATTTTTTTTACCTTCGTTGACTGACCAAACCTCAACACCATTTTTATGCAAAAAGTCTACAACTAATGGTGTTTCATCTTCTCTTCTCCCTATTCTGTCGAACATAAACACTAACAATATATCTAATTGATTGTTTAATGCACCTAGCTTAATTTCATTTAATGCATCTCTTTCTTCAGTCTTTGTCTTCCAACCAGAAATACCACGCTCAATCAATTCTTTAGTAATTTGCCAGTCCTTATGTCTGTTTATAAACTCAATACATGCATTTCTCTGCATAGGAATATCTTCATCGAGGTTTAATTGATGTTTTGTAGAAACTCTATACAAACACCAAACTCTTTTCATGATGCATCACCCTATTCAGTATTATACAAAATGAAGCACTAACTATTATAGTCTAACTAAATTAATACATTTGACCAAAAGTATTTTACTGATTCTAAAGCTTTATTATTCACCTTCGGGTCTAGATTAAAAATAATATCCACCTTAATTTGATTATCTGACTTATCTCTTAGCAATAGCTCACAATCTTTTCTTTCAACTTCATATTCCCTTCCCATAAAATTGTTCTCCATATATACATCACCCATAACAATCTATGACGATCGTTATCTCTATATCCATACCAACTCGAAAGATTGCCCATAAAAAAACAAAGCAGGCACTGAAAATGTCTGCTTTGTTTTTAATTTACCACTTATATACAAAATCGAATAAATCCTTCAATCTAGGGAAATTATCTAATTCCTCTGGATTTTGGTAAAGTTCATTTACCCTTTTCCAAGTTCGATAAGGTTTATCTTTTGAAGGAATTTTATAACCTTCTTCCCAAAGTAGATTTTCTAATGTATCTTCAACTAAAAATACTTGCTCTCCATCTGCTGCAATTCTAATTTTTTCATTTGCATTATATGGGTCTATAGGTTTTGCGGACTGTAATTCTTCATCTGTTCTTCCCTTTTTATCACAGTCATGTACAATTCTAAATGGAATTTTGAATGCTTTGAGTAATTTAGCAAATGGAACAATAGTCCATTTACCTCCGCAAGAGACAATGGTTGTAGTATTAAATACTTCCTCAGTTATTTCATAATGTTCATGAATCCTTAACCTATGATTAAATAAGCCTTTCTCTGTATCTCCCTCAACTAATACTACCCTCTTTGCAAAGAAAGCTTGGTTAACAGTAGGATGAAAGTCAAGGGATGCCCTTAAAGCATTTTTTTCATCATCATAATCACTCCCACTTTCAAAAGGGTCTATTTCTAGCTGATTAATATATGGCGCTTCGCTTGAACTTTTTCGATTCAATATAGCTAATGACATTGGATTATCAACTACATCAATTAAAAAAGGAGAATGAGTACTTATTAATACTTGCCATTGGTCTTTCATTGAGATACTTTTTAAAGCGTTTTTTAATCTAATCATTAAGTGAGGATGAAGATATAATTCAGGTTCTTCAAAAAGGAGAATTGTAGACCTACTCATATCCCGTGATTCTTCTTTGGATGAATGATTCGCGAGAACTTCAATAAGAGCAAATATTAAAGACCTTTGCGAACCATGACCTTGTTTATCAATTGTTGTCTCAACACCATCATCCATTAAGAGAGTTGTATAATTTCCAACAAACTTATCAGTGTCTGGAGTTGACATTGCAAATTTTATTTTTGATTCAATAATTGAGGACATCCTTTGTGAAATATCGTTAGTAAGTTCCTTAATTATAGGAATCTCTTCATCTATTTCCCCAGACAATTTCTTAGATAAAAGTTCAACATTTTCCATTAAACTCCTGTATTCGTCCATATTTTGTATTGCAGGTAAAATAATTTGTTTTAGGAGAGTACCGAATACAGTTGTATTAGTTGGCTTTATTTCATCGGATGCATCTTTAACCGCTGGGATAACTACAGCACTCGGTAGTGCTTGTTTTAACGCAGGTGTAATACTAATATTTTCGGAAGTCCAATCTTCACCAATTTGAGTTACTAATTCAGGGTTGGCTTGCATTATTTCTTCTTTTACTCTTTCTCTATTCGCTTTTGTTTTCCATTTCGTTCCGGTTATTTCAAGTGATGAAGCTACCTCTTTAATTCCGTCTGAAGTGTCACTCCATTTATCTTGAAAGCCTTCTATTTCAAATTGTTTTATAAATGCTTCATAACATGTTTCCACTTTACCGTCTTTTATGCTAGCTCTCAAACGTAGTCTAATCTTCCCCTCATTCACTAAACCTGCGACTCCTGGTGCGTTTCTTTCCCAGTCCAATAAGTTCTCAAAAACACCCTCTACAATGATTTCTTTATCTTCAAAACCCTTTCTCCACTCATCAATATTAGGTTTGGTTTGATTTAGAAAGATTTCAATAGCACGTATTATTGAAGATTTCCCACAATTATTAGGTCCAATTAGACTGGTGAAATCGAAAATATCAATTTCAATATTATCAATACTCCTAAAGTTACTAATACTCAAATAAGAAAGATTTATTATGTCCGCCCCCATATCCATTTTTTTACTTTACCTGTACACATTTCTACAAAAACAGGCAAAAACCTTCAAAAAAATAGAAAAAAAGGTGCATTTTGTATCCGAACGCCTTTGCATCTGGTACTGGGGATTACGTTCAGCTATTCGAACCAACGGCATCCATTTTTGAACAAGAAGGAAAAGGGCATATCGTCGCTTCCTTTGGAACAGAATCGGGTCACGTTCCCTATACAACGTTCATGGCCAAAGACAGCTATATGAAAGAAAACAAAGAAACCGTAGAGAAATTTACGAAAGCTCTGTTCAAAGCTCAAGCATGGGTGGCAGAAAACAGTGCAGCAGACATTGCGGAGGTGATTGAGCCCTATTTTGAAGACACAGAGCTTTCATTGATTGAAACGGTTGTTGATCGCTACAAATCACAGGGATCCTTCGCGACAGATCCGATCCTTGACGAAGAAGAGTGGAACAATCTACAAAACATCATGGACGAAGCAGGAGAGCTTCCACAGTCCATTGATCATGAAATGCTAGTGAACACATCGATCGCTGAAAAAGCAGCAAAGTAGAACGATCCGGGGCTGACTTCACTTGTCAGCCCTTCACTTATAGAAAAAAGAAAATGGAGGCTTAAATACAGTGAACTTTCTATCGTTAGATTCGATCCATCACACCTACTTTTCACCCAAAACGGCCACCCATGCCCTTTCAGACATTTCACTGAATGTAAAAGAAGGTGAGTTTGTCTCGTTTATCGGTCCGAGTGGTTGCGGGAAAACCACGTTACTCTCCATTATTGCAGGACTTATCAAGCCGACAGAAGGAACGATTCTTTTAAACCAACAACCTATTCGAAAAATGAAAGAGAAACTGGGATACATGCTGCAGCAGGACTATCTTTTTCCGTGGAAGACCATCGAAGAAAATATATTTTTAGGTTTGACCATTATGGGGACCCTGACAGAAGAAAAGAGGAAAGAAGCACGTGCCTTGCTGACTGAAATGGGGTTAGAAGGTGTAGAAACATCCTATCCAAGGGAATTATCGGGAGGAATGCGTCAAAGGGTGGCGCTGATTCGAACCCTCATCACAGAACCCCAATTACTTCTCCTGGATGAACCTTTCTCGGCACTCGATTATCAAACCAAATTGAAGTTAGAGGATCTGGTGTACTCCACTTTAAAGTCCTTTGGGAAAACAGCCATTCTTGTCACCCATGATATAGGCGAAGCCATCTCCATGAGTGACCGTATCATTCTATTCGGGTCGAAACCAGGGTCTATCCACACGATATTCGAGGTTCCGCCCCCTTTAAAAGAGCTAATGCCCTTTGAAGTGAGGAATCACCAGGAATACCCGGAATTTTTCCAAACCATATGGAAGGAGCTTGAGAAACTTGAATCAAGAATCGATTAAACAAAAACATCTGGAATACATTCAATCCATCAAGAAAGAACAGAGATGGGTCTGGTTTTATCAAGCTCTTATTTTCTTTGTGTTCTTCTCACTCTGGGAAATCGCGAGTCGAAACAGCTGGATAGATACCCTCATCTTCAGCTCACCCTCAAAAATATGGAAGCTGTTTCTCGTAAAGCTTGGGGATGGAAGCCTTCTAGCCAACCTGTCTGTCACACTCGGTGAAACCATCATCGGATTCATTCTCGGCACTTTACTTGGAACCCTTTTAGCCGCTCTATTATGGTGGTCACCATTTCTTTCTAAAGTATTGGACCCTTATCTTGTGATCCTGAATGCCATGCCAAAAGTTGCCCTCGGTCCGATATTAATTGTGGGGTTGGGACCCGGCTTCACATCGATCATCGCCATGGGTACCGTCATATCCGTCATCATCACGACGATTGTTGTGTATACTTCCTTCAGGGAAGTGGACCCGAATTATTTGAAGGTAATGCAGACCTTCGGGGCAAGAAGGGGGCATATGTTCAAAGAGGTCATTCTCCCGGCCTCTTTTCCGACCATCATTTCAACATTGAAAGTAAATGTGGGCTTATCATGGGTCGGGGTCATCGTAGGAGAATTCCTGGTTTCCGCCAAGGGACTCGGATATATGATCATTTATGGATTCCAAGTCTTTAACTTTACCCTTGTCCTGCTATCCCTGCTTGTCATTGCCGTATTTGCTACCATTATGTATAAGCTGGTTGAACAGCTGGAAAAGAAATTGATCAAATCATAAGATTGAGATCCCTTATTCTTTCTAGAGCCAAGTCCACCACTTGATCCTTCATGATGAAACTAAAGGAAGGATCGTCATGAATGTTGGTGAAATCACCGTTCCAAAGGACGGCTCCATCTGTTTCCAGATAATCTTCCTTGCTTACGACCTCCTCAGCTTCAGCGTAGAAAATCGTTTTAATAAATGGTGAGTGATCATACACCTTATATTCCCCTATGCACAATGGCTCCCTGATCACTCCCCCTGTCTCTTCATACGTTTCACGTACCGCAGCTTCCTCGAGGGTCTCTCCCTTTTCCCGCTTTCCCCCAGGAAACTCCAGACCTCTTTTTTTATGCCGTGTTAACAACCACTTCCCTTTGTAGCGGCATAGAACTAACACATGGTGTGATTCTTGTTGAAACCTGCCTTTTTCAAAGGATATTTCCACTCTCTTCCCATTTTCGTCGATAAACTGTTCCATTGAATTCACCTCATCCGTACACACTTTCTTTCATCTAACCATAAATAAAAAGCATTGGTCCACAGATATCTCTTCTGAACCAACACTTTTATTCATTACTCTGTATCCTCATGAGGCTCTGAATTCAAGATACCTATACTCTCGATGAATTTCTTCGCTTCATCATCTCCAAGACGATGAATCATTTCATACACTTGATGGAGGTTCTCATCATATGCATCATTTTCCCGGTCAAAATGATATTGAATATAAGGGACATGCGCACGATAGAAGTTCTGCCAATCGACTGAGTGATTGGAATCGAACACTTCCCTAAGCTGGGTGATTTCTTCATCTGTTGCAGATATCTTAAAGTTCCAGGGTGAATCTGTCGAGCTTCTTGAAATCTCACCCGTGGCCACTTCAATATAATAATCGTGTCGTTCTTCGTTCATCTTCCCACTCCTTCACTGTGCTTACCCTTCATTTTCCTCAATTGTCGAAATTCTATTCACTTCGATTTCTTCTTTAAGACCTCTACCGCTTTCCTGAGAAACTCCGGTACAGGAACTCCTGCTCGCCCTACATTTTCTATGATCGAAATCATTTCATTGCATAAGTAAAAAATAATCGTGGCATTACGAATAAAGTGTTGATTTGTTAGTATAGTATCAATAAGGTGGGCAACCGTGACAAGGGAGAAAATCAGGACTTTCCGACCAATCCCTCTTAAACCGAATTTGCTGGATAACTTTCCTTCAATCCCACTTGCAATCATGCCGGTGAAATAATCCAAAGTCACGGCAATTAACAAGATCGTCAACAGCGAATTCCATTCTCCAAATAAATTTAATATAATTGCACCCAGTCCCGATCCAACGAACAGCATACTTTTTTCCAAATAAAGCATCTCCTTTTTCTAATGGTTGGCTTTGTAACAAGGAATTTGAAACCAAGGCTAAACCTGCTTTTATAGCACCTTTTGTCAAAAAGTGAGTAAAGCCCGTTTTATTGCCTATGGTTAGTAAGTCTTATAAAGGGTAAAGACAAATAAGAGTTGTCCTAGCATAATATGTAGAGTAATTCATAAACGTTCATGGTAAAATGAACGAAAGGGAGGTGAAGCGCATGAAGTTAATCGAAGAAATTTATGAAATGTACCGAGGCAGGATCAAAGGTACCGACGAAGACTTAGACCTCATTGCCCTTACAATCTTAGAAGATACCTCTAGGAACGAGCTACTGGAACTTATTCAAGAAATGGAAACAGAAGAGTTACAATACTTCTTCCGCTTATACATATTTGAAACATTAAAAGAAAAATGGTCCAACAGCGAAGAAAGAGTGAGACTTGAAAAAAAGAGTCTGCACTAACCGAAAAGCGGAGGCGGCTTGGGTAGAGGCGACTAGCATAAGTCAAGTACACCGGAAAGGCGCCCTTTGCCTTTTTGGTGTACTTGACTTATGACCTCGAGCCTCTAGCCGCCGGAGCTGGACAATCGAAAAGCGGAGGCGGCTTGCTCAGGCCCGACAAGCATTTCTGGGAAATCCCTGAAGGCGTTCTTTGCCTTTGGGGATTTAACAGAAATGACCTCGAGGGACTAGCCGCCGGAGCTGGACAATTCGAAAAGCGGAGGCGGCTTGAGCCACATGCGATAGAAATTTCCCAAATGAAAGAAGCCTTGTTCCGAACTTTCCCGGAACAAGGCTTCTTCCCGCTTTCATCCCTTCACATCAAGAACATGTCCTTTATCCGGATGCGGTGCAGGCTGACTGACCTGCATTTCTTTCATCATTACGGTTACTTGAGCCGTTTGTGTCGCCATTTGACTTTTCAATAAATTCATACTGAGTGTTCGTTGAAGTTCTGCAACCTGCTTACCCATCATTGAAGAAACATCCATGGTAATTTCCCCCTCGTTTCGTTTATCGAAACTTGTACATACTAATAAAAAATTCATATGTACCTTTGAGGATACCAAATATTACTAGTCATTAGTAGAGAATTCTGGTATTCACGTCATAAAAATGTTGATTTTCGTCCATAAACATCCCTATCTTCTATGGTAAAATAGTGAAAAAAAGGGGGTTGCATAATGTCAGTAACTCTTGTCCTGATCATCGCTGTTGCTATATGTATTTTAGTGATATTCGTAAGTGCCCTTACGACTTCCAAAGCCTATACAGCGGTTAAACATACAGTAGATCCACTTGAAGATAATCCTCACTTGGAGAAAATGAAGCAAGAAGAAGAAAAGCAAGACAAATAACAAATCCACCGCCCTATGCAGGCGGTGGATTTTTCTCTGTTTATGCAAAAACCTGTTTTAGATCTTCGTTACTTTGGCTAAGCCAGAATTTCATTAATTTCTTTGCTCCTTCTAAATCATGGAGCTTCGCCTGGCCGCATTGTTTTTCATTGGCAGCCGGAATTTCTTCTATCTCGACCGCTTCTTTCATCGTATCATTTAAGAGGTCGATGATTTCTTCTACTTTCGGCTCTCCGCTGACGACCAGGTAGTAGCCAGTCTGGCATCCCATTGGAGAAATATCAATAATATCGAAATGAGCATACGGCTCTGCATATTTACGGATGGTGAAGGCTAATAAATGCTCAAGTGTATGAATGGAATCAGGCTTCATCGCTTGTTTGTTAGGCTGACAGAATCGAATATCAAACTTGTTGATAAGTCCGTCGCTGCCTACTTTATGGACACCGCAATGTCTCACATAAGGTGCTTTCACTGCATTATGATCTAATTCAAAGCTTTCTACTGAAGGCATTAAAATCACTCCCATATAGTTTCTAATTATAAGTATAACGTAAATTCATAGTTATTTCATCAACTTAATCCGAATTAAAATAAATACCTATATTTTCTATTTGGAAATTCTTTATGACTAGCTTCTTAGTACGGAAGAAAAACCGATTGTGAAGTTCATTGGAAGACATTCAGTCAAAAACGTTTTTATCCTCCAAAGAGTTTTGATATAGTAAAAGAAAATCAATCAGGAGACGTGTTATGAAAAGGTTATTGTTATTTGTATTTAAGGTGTACCAACGGGTCATCTCTCCTCTCAAGCCCCCCACTTGCCGGTTTTATCCAACCTGTTCCCATTATGGCGTGCAGGCAGTAAGCCGGTTCGGTGCATTGCGTGGAGGATGGTTAACAATAAAGCGGATTATGAAATGCCACCCTTTTCATCCTGGTGGAATTGATCACGTGCCAGAAAAATGGCCAGCTAAAAATACGAATCATTCCGACTAGCTCCTATCCGGGGATAGTCTTTCTTTTTTTAACAAGTAAAAAAAATAAAAATCCATCCATATATCTTGCTTATTCCCCATAACGGTAGTAAAATAACCTTTGTGCTAAATCGTAATCATTACAGTTATTTAACTATTACCATAAAAGGAGGATTCCTCTTGAACTATATTCGTATGAGTTTATTTTTATTATTGATTTTAGTTTTATCAGCTTGCGGAGCCTCTTCTGAGCATGAAGACGCTGGAGAGAAAGACAAATTGGAAGTGTACACTACCGTGTATCCACTGGAGGATTTCACGAAAAAAATTGGCGGGGAACATGTGGATGTGGAAAGCATTTACCCTCCAGGTGCCGATGAGCATACATTCGAGCCTTCTCAAAAAGATATGATTAAAATGGCTGATGGAGATGTTTTCTTCTACATCGGAATGGGACTTGAAGGATTCGTTGAGGGATCGAAATCGATTCTGGAAAACGAGGATGTTGTCGTTGTACCGACCAGTGAACACGTTGAATTGAATCATGAAGAAGGTCATGGTGAAGAAAGCGCTGAAGAGCATGAAGAACACGGAGACTCTCACGAGGACGATCACGGTAATGAGCACAACCATGACGTTGATCCTCATCTCTGGTTAGACCCGGTGTACTCTAAAGAAATGGCGAAATCCATTGCAGATACACTTTCAAAAGAAATGCCTGAACATAAGGAAGACTTCCAGGCGAACCTCGCTGCATTAACGAAAGATTTGGATGCGCTGGACGCTGAATTTAAGGACATGGCAGAAAATGCGCCAAAGAAAACCTTCTACGTTTCTCATGCTGCTTATAGCTATTGGGAAGAACGTTACGGACTGCATCAAGAAGCCATCGCCGGATTGAATACGGCTGATGAGCCATCTCAGCAAGAGCTTAAGAAGATCATTGAAAAAGGGAAAGAAGATAATGTTCAATACATCCTTTTTGAACAAAACGTCTCTTCGCGTTTAACAGAAGTCGTTCAAAACGAATTGGGTGCAAAAGCCCTGACCCTCCATAATCTATCTGTCCTTACCGAAGAAGATAGAAACAATGACGAAGACTATTTTTCACTCATGAAGAAGAACATCGAGACTTTAAAACAGGCATTACAATAGGACATTTTGAGAGAGAGCAGCTGGTGAGCTGCTCTTTTTTAGTTTTTGCGATTATATTTTCGGCTATATTATCGACTTTCTCCCATATATTATTGACTTTTCGATTATATTATCGACTCTGCCTATAATATTATCAACTTACAAAAATCGACATCCCCTAACAACATTTCAGATCGACAATCAAACTTTCTCTCCCTACTAAAAATCATGAATATTATTTTCCATTAAGTGGACAATAAGGAAATGTTAAAGACTAGTAAGGGAGACATGAGAATGGATGAATTAGTAATTGCTCGTTCCTTGTTTGGTACTACAATGGCCTTTCATATTATTTTTGCCACACTCGGAGTAGGTATTCCGTTAATGATTCTTGTTGCAGAAATTATGTATCAGCGGACGAATGATCTGGACTATTCCGTGATGGCAAAACGCTGGACGAAGGCGTTCGCCGTACTGCTGGGGGTAGGTATTCCGACAGGGACGATTGCCGGTGTTCAATTGTCCCTCCTCTGGCCGGGATTCATGGAGGTTATCGGGCGGGTGATGGCATTGCCTTTCCAAATCGAAATCTATGCCTTTTTTGTTGAAGCGTTATTTATGTCTATTTATGTGTATGCGGCGAATCGGATCGCTCCCTGGATGAGAATCGTGAGTCTTGTCCTGGTCGCCATCGGTGGACTTGCTTCAGCTGTTTTAATCACAAATGTACATGCGTTTGAAGGGACACCTGCCGGATTTGAAATGGTGAACGGAGAAATCACCAATGTGGATCCTTGGAAAGCCTTCTTCAATCCAAGCTTTTTTGTTACCGCGGGCCATGTAGCTTTATCTGCTTATGTAGTGGGATCGTTCACGATTGCTACAGTTTCTGCATTTAAGATGCTCCGTTCATCATTTGGGTCAAGGATTTATAAATTTCATCAAAAATCCCTTATGATTTGTTTATTAGTCGGAGGCGTCTTCTCCTTCTTCACTGCGATTAATGGTCATGAATCGGCTCAAATGCTTCATGAGTATCAGCCTGAGAAACTGGCTGCAGCTGAAGGCTTGTTTGAGACCCAAACCCATGCACCACTTTCCATTGGAGGCTTCACGGATCCAGTAGAGAGGGAAGTGAAATGGGGGATCGAAATTCCCTGGGCCTTGAGTTTCCTTGCCGGGAACAGCTTCGATACGGAAGTCATCGGCTTAAACGACTTCCCTGAGGAATATTGGCCGCCTCTCTTCGTTCATACGTTATTCAACGCGATGGTGGGAATCGGCTCCCTGCTCATTTTACTTTCTCTCATTGCCTACGTATGGAATAAATTATTGAAAAAAGACCGCTTCCCTAAATGGTTGATGTGGTCATTTGTAGCCGGTGGCCCCCTATCGATCTTAGCCATAGAGTTTGGATGGATATTCGCTTGTACTGGCCGTCAGCCTTGGACAATTTACCGCATCCTCAGTACAGAGGACTCGGTTACCACGACGGGAAACTTGGCCGTACTGTTCGTTCTGTTCGTTTCGGTTTATGCAATATTGGCCGTGTCCGTCGTTCTTGTTCTCTTGTATTACTTCAAACGGAATCCGCCTGAAAAAGATATCAACAAAGCAGAAGGAAACAATAAGGATATTCCTCTATCCACATAACCAGCAAGAATTGGAGGTGAAGTTATGACTCAAGCATTGATTGCCATCACGATACTATGGGGCTTCGTCTTTATCTATGCCGTCATGGCAACGATGGATTTCGGGGCCGGCTTTTGGTCGATGATCTACATTAATCATGACAAAACAAATGCAACCAATATCGCCAACCGGTATCTGTCACCAACCTGGGAGGTGACGAATACGTTTATTGTTGCCCTGGTAGTCGCAGTGTATAGTATGTTTCCGGGTGCTGCCTATTCATTAGGAACCGTGCTGCTCATCCCGGGAAGTTTAATCCTGCTGCTTCTGGCTCTTCGAAGTGCATTTCTGGTATTCTCCCACGTGGCAGATGATTACAGAAAGCCACTGACTTATGTGACGGGAATAACAGGCTTACTGATTCCAGGTCTGCTCATCAGTGTACTGCCGATCTCTCACGGACCTTACATCGATTTTGAAGACGGACAAACGCTTCTTCTGGGGAAGCTGTTTACGAGTCCGCATGAATATGCCTTCTTCGGATTTGCCGTTGCCAGTACGTTGTTCCTTTCATCTTTACTTCTTGCTGACTACTCCAAAGCTTCCAAGGAATTTGAAGCGTTTAAAGTGTATCGGCGGGATGCCATGATCATCGGTCCAATCTCTGTAGTAATGGCGTTCTTCATTATGTTCACCATGAAAAATGAAGCTTCATGGATCTATGAAAGAATGATGGAAGACCAGATTTTGCTATGGGTCTCCTTAATCGGCTTCCTGGTTGCCGGGGGAGCATTATTTCTCCCCACCAACAAAGAGGGTATGAAAGGAATGCCCCGAGTGGCCGTTATCGCCGTGACCTTTCAATATGTACTGGCAAGCTATGTATACGGTAAAGCCCACCTGCCCTATATCATCTACCCGGAAGTCACGATCCAGTCCGGATTCACGGACCCCAACTCGTTTAAGGCAGTGTTCATCACCTATATTGTTGGATTCATCATCCTGTTTCCCGGCTTTGTGTACTTTTGGAGTTTGTTTATGAATGATAAACGATATTTGAGGCAAAAAAGTGAATGACTGCACGATAGCTCCGAGACACTCGGAGCTATTTTTCTTATCATTTGCTTATCCCTTCCCCTGGCCTTACACTAACGGTAGAAATTAGATTTGAAAGGATGATCCATTGTGGCACAATCGATTAAAGGTAAAATCGCTTATATTACGGGTGCTGCCCGGGGAATCGGAAAAGCAACGGCGTTGGAGCTTGTACGAGAAGGAGTTCATGTCGGTTTGATCGCCCGTACACAAAGTACGCTGGAACAAGTGGCAGAGGAGGCAAGAGCTCTGGGTGTGAAAGCCAGTGTGGCTGTAGCTGATATCTCAGATATGGAGCAAGTGGAAAAAGCCATTTCAAAACTGAAAAATGAACTCGGTCCAGCCGATATCCTGATCAATAATGCAGGTATCGGAACGTACGGATCATTTCTGGAAATCGATCCGGCAGATTGGAAAAAAACCTTTGAGGTCAACGTATTTGGAACGTATCATGTGACGCGTGCCGTCCTGCCTCAGCTTATCGAGAAAAACCGTGGAGACATTATCATGATTTCATCCAGCAGCGGATTGAAAGGCACGGCAAAAAGCACGGCTTACTGTGGTTCGAAATTTGCCGTTCAAGGGATGGCCGAAGCGTTGATGCAGGAAGTGCGTCCACATAATATCCGTGTCATGACTCTGAACCCAAGCCTGGTGGCAACGGATCTTACCTTTGGGGATAAGCTCGATGAAGCGGACAAAGAAAAATACATGCAGCCGGAGGATTTAGCGGAACATATGGTTTCCCAGCTGAAATTACACCCTCGCATCTTTATCAAGCAGTCTCTTCAATGGGCGACGAATCCATTTTAATAAACATAAGGAAAAGCTCAGATTCAGCTCTGAGCTTTAACCTTATCTTTATCTGTGTTGATCCACAAGAATCGGATTGCCATCAGGATCTTCAATCGTGAAACTTGCAGGGCCTTCACTTGATTCATCTGCTTCAGTCAACATTTTCACACCTTGTTCTTTCAGCTGCTTCTGAAGGTCCCGAATGTCCGTAAACGAATCAAGATTTTCGGCATTTTGGTTCCAACCTGGATTAAAGGTCAGGATGTTCTTGTCAAACATACCTTCGAACAGGCCGATAACAGTACTTCCATTCTTCATGATCAGCCAATTTTGGGCAATTTCCCCTCCCAAAGTTTGAAATCCAAGTTTTTCATAAAATGCTTTTGATTTATTAATGTCTTTAACACTTAAGCTTACAGAAAATGCACCTAGTTTCATAATTCCTCCTTAATAGTAATGAAGATTTTATTCATAGGTTAAGTATAGTTCCGGTTTTGGAAAAATACAACATTCACCATTTTTGTTTATTCAACCCACGCTTTAATCTTCTATATATTTTTCTTTAAGAACATCCGTACCGATCCCGCCTCCTATCATTAAGATCAACGGTCCAAAGTTCCATATAATCGCATCTCCAATCAAAGGTACATCAAAAGCAGTAAATTTATTAACAAGAAAAATTCCTATTTTGGCCAACAATAAAACAGCACCAATTAAAAATAGTAATTCAAACATCGATTTTAATTTTGGATGCGCCAATTGCTTACTATCCTTGATTACTTTCTCTGTCAATTCCTCATCACTCCTTAACAATTCATCGATTGTCACTCCGAATAGATCACTTACTTTAATGATGATTTCAATACTGGGATAATTCTGACCAGTCTCCCACTTAGAAACTGATTGCCGACTGACAAAAAGCCTTTCTGCTAATTCTTCCTGTGACCAGCCTCTACTCTTTCTCTCACTTTTTAACTTCTCTCCAAAGATCATTCTACCAATCACCTTTCATTCATCTACCATTCATTATTTCCATCTCTATGTAAAAAGTAAAGATAACCTTGGTTGCACTTCGCCGCAACTACTGGTTGCCACCTTTAATCATTCAATCGAACGAGAAATAAGCAGGATCCAGATGGAACCTGCTTATGGATAAATTCATTTTTTTGATCGAGGTAATCACTGGTTAAACATTTCTTTACCTATTGTCACATGACCTAATCGTTTTCTATTCAACTCCACACCTATCCCAGGATCATCCAAACGTTCCGCCACACCATTTTTCACAACGATGGGAAAAGTAATGATATCTTCTTCCCAATATTTCGAGGAGGAAGAAATATCCCCGGGAATCGAGAATCCCTCGAGTGTGGCAAGGGCCAGATTATGAGCCCGTGAAACCCCAAACTCAATCATGCCCCCACACCATACTTTGATGTGATTCTCCTGGCACAACCGGTAAATTTCCAAAGCACTTGTGTACCCACCGACTCTGCCAAGCTTGATATTGACCACTCCGCAGCTATTTAAATAGATGGCACTCTTCATATCATGGGGGGTTACGATGCTTTCATCCAAACAAATCGGAGTCTGCAACTCTTTTTGTAAAAGAGAGTGTTCCACTAAATCGTCAACTCCCAAAGGCTGTTCGATCATCTCCAGACCATACTCATCCAATGCCTGTAGTTGGCCTATGTCTTCAAGGGAGTATGCTGAATTGGCATCAGCCAATAGAGTAAGAGAAGGAAAATGGTCCCTCAACGCTTTCACAATCTCCACATCCGCTCCAGGAGAGATTTTCAGCTTTATGCGTTGATACCCTTCTTGCACAAGTTCTTCAGCCTGATGGATCATCTCTTCCGCGGAGTCGGCACCCACAACGGCGCCGGCAAGAATTTCAGAACGAGTCCCCCCTATCATCTTCCAGAGAGGGACACTATGCTGTCTGGCATAAAGATCCCATAAAGCCATTTCAAGTGCAGCCTTCGCAATTGAATTTCCCCTTACAGCTTCGAATCTTTTTCCTATTTCTTCAGGGTGTTTAAATGGGTTACTGTTCATTAGAGGAATTAATACATCTTTGAGCATATGATAGGATGTTTTCACCGTTTCCTCTGTATACCACGGTGTGGAAAAAGCAACTCCCTCTCCCAGTCCAATCAATCCGTCAGAATCTTGAACTTCAACGATGATCCCTTCCCGTTTTTCAACAGTTTGCAGATGGGTCACAAATGGCTTTTTCAATGGCATCGATATGATGTGAAGCGTAATGGATTTAATCCTCATCGACATACAGTCCTTTTTCCCACTGATCCCTGAGCACTCTTCTCAGCAGTTTGTTCGAGGCATTTCGTGGCAACTCATCTACAAAGACTATTTTTTTCGGCTGTTTATATGATGCCAGATTATCACCGCAGTAATTTAAGATCTCTTCTTTTGCAAGATGCTCTTTCTTTACGATAAACGCACAGGGAATTTGCCCCCATGTGTCATTTGGAATTCCAACCACCCCGGCATCCTCTACACCTTCATATCCCAACAGCACACTTTCAATTTCCGCAGGATACACATTTTCTCCCCCGGAAATGATGAGGTCTGATCGCCGGTCCAATACAAATAAGAATCCCTCTTCATCTACATAACCGATATCCCCTGTATGGAACCAGTCATTTTCAAAACTTTTTGCATTGGCTTCCTCTCTCCGATAATACCCGTTCGTTACATTCGGTCCTTTCACCAGAATTTCACCCTCTTGATTTGGTCGAGCTGCACCCTTTTCATTCTCGATTCTCAACTCGGAAGGAAAGAGTGGTTTCCCCGCTGAACCCAGCTTCGTCATACTGTATTCAGGTGATAACGTCACGATTTGAGAAGCCGTTTCCGTCATTCCATATGTTTGAAATACGGGCACTCCCTTGTCTTTACAAGCCTTTAGTAATGGAAGTGGTGCAGGTCCGCCGCCTAACAGCATACAGCGGAAATCCGGATGATACGTTCTGTGCCCCATGTCATTCAATAACCGCTGAAGCATATTGCTTACAACCGACATGATCGTGACCCTTCCACTTTCAAGCTCCTGATTGATGGTCTTGACGTCGAAGGTTTCAAACAGTCGTACCTTCATTCCATAAATCACACTTCTCATAAGGATCGAATATCCGCTTATATGAAAGAGAGGAACTGAGCAAAGCCAGGCATCATTTTCACTTATCCCGAGATTCAAAGAAGATCCAATAGCGCTCCACCAATGGTTCCCGTACGATTGAAGAACTCCTTTTGGCGCTCCGGTCGTCCCTGAGGTGTACATGACCGAGCAAACTTGGTCTAACTGAAAATAATCCTTTACTTTAAAGCTTGTTGGGGATGTTTGCAGCAATCGAGAGAATGTTATTCCATTAACGTTTCCCCCTAAAAAAGACAGCTTTTCCTCAAACTCATCGTCATAAATGACCGTCGATAAATCCATATCCTGTACTTGAAAAGATAATTCCTTCGAACTTAGTTTGTTATTTAATAGTACAGTCGTGAATCCGAGCTGTTGAATGGCATGAACGACCAGCACAGATTCCACTTTATTTTTTATCATGAGTCCCACAAATGGATGGGTGGAAGATTTCACTATGGTATGAAGCTGCTCACCGATGTGAATTGATTTTTCCCAGAGCTCTCCGAAGGTATACTCCACATCACCATTACTTATTGCCATCCGATCAGGGGTCAAGAACGCTCTTTGTTTTAGCCAATTAGGCAGTTGCTGTGTAGTCATCCTGTCATTCCCATTCCTTCCTTGTTTGTGCTTTTTATAACCTTTATTAAAAAAGCCTGACGAATCCGCAAAGATTCATCAGGCCACCTTAGATCAAGGGAAACGAGGGAATTGTCCAAAGTCCGGTTTACGCTTTTCTTTGAATGCGTCGCGGCCTTCCTTGGCTTCTTCCGTTGTGTAGTATAGAAGTGTAGCGTCTCCTGCAAGTTGTTGCAGACCCGCTAATCCATCTGTATCTGCGTTGAATGAAGCTTTTAGGAAACGAAGGGCAGTCGGACTTTTTTCAAGCATTTCTGATGCCCATTGAACTGTTTCCGCTTCAAGCTGCTCATAAGGAACGACTGTATTGACAAGACCCATTTCAAGTGCTTCTTGTGCGTTGTATTGACGGCACAGGTACCAGATTTCTTTTGCTTTCTTGTGACCGACGATGCGTGCAAGATATCCTGCACCGTATCCGGCGTCAAAGCTACCTACTTTAGGGCCAGTTTGTCCGAAGATTGCATTGTCAGCAGCAATCGTAATATCACATACTACATGAAGGACATGTCCTCCTCCGATGGCATAACCTGCAACCATTGCGATGACCGGCTTAGGGATCACTCGGATCAGACGCTGTAAGTCCAATACATTCAGTCGTGGAATTTCATCTTCCCCGACGTAACCGCCATGTCCTCGTACTCTTTGGTCTCCCCCTGAACAGAATGCCTTTTCTCCAGCACCTGTTAAAACGATGACACCGACCTTGGAATCGTCACGTGCATAAGCAAATGCATCGATTAATTCCATTACAGTTTTAGGACGAAAAGCGTTGCGTACTTCTGGTCGATTGATCGTGATTTTTGCGATCCCATTATATGTTTCGTACAAAATATCTTCGTAGTTTCTTTCTGAAACCCATTCAAAAGCCATTGGTTTGTTCCTCCTTTATGTAGTAAACAATAGATTCTCTATTATTGTACCAAACTTTCGCGGTTCTTCCACATGAATTGCATGACCTGTGTTAGAAATTGTCATGATTTGAAAGTCCGGATTAAGTTTTTTCATTTCTTTTGCAATATGAACAAACTTCTGATCCAGCCCTCCGACAAGTAAATGGACTGGAAATGAAAGCTCACCCAGCTTGTCCCACCATGAGGTTTGAGCCCCTGTTCCCATTCCTTTCAAGCTATTGGACAACCCTAAAGGGGACTGACTCAGACGCTGGTTACGGATCTCGGCACGCTCATCTTCAGTCAGTGTTTTTTGAGAAGCAAACAAGGGAATCTCCTCCCAAAAGTCGACAAAGGCTTCCATTCCTTCTCTCATGATCCTGTCGGCCAACGCATGATCTTTTTTCCGCCGTTCCTCTCTTTCTTCATCCGTTTTCAATCCGGGAGAAGCACTTTCAAGAATCAAAGCTTTCACCTTTTGAGGATACCTTATGGAGAAGTGAAGAGCCGTCCGACCTCCCATGGAATAGCCGATCAAGATCGCCTCGTCCACTTCAAGTGCAGACAAAATAGAATCAAAATCATTTGATACATGATCCATTGTATATCTTGATGGATCTTCAGGGGATTCTGTGCGGCCATGACCAATCAAATCGACGCTTATGCACCTATATGTAATAGACAACTGATCGGTGATTCGTGACCATGTTGTCGTATCCCCGGTAAAACCATGAAGAAAAACCAAAGGCTCTCCTTCTCCTTTAACTTCTACAAAATAGCGAATATCATTCACTCGAAGAATCAATGATTTTCACCCTTATACTTCATCATCATTTCCCGGGAAACAAAATTCCACAAATTACGATGATTTGCTACATTTTCTTCACGGTTCGTCATCACTTCAATGATTTTCAAGCCATTTCTTCGCTGTGCTTCTGTTACAGCAGGTGCAAATTCTTCTTCTGATTCCACTCGGAAATAACCGGCTTCGTAAAGCTTGGCAGCATGAGAGAAATCCAGGTCCATCGGCGTGCCGAACAGATCTTCAAAGTATTCACCTTCACTCGCTTGCGGAAGGTAGGAAAAGATTCCCCCACCATTATTATTAAGGACTACTATGGTCAGATTCAGTTTATATTTTTTTCCAACGAGAAGGCCGTTTAAATCGTGGAAGAAAGCAAGATCCCCAATCAAAAGATACATGGAATCCGAACAGGTGCTCATCCCAAGTGCTGTAGACACCACGCCGTCAATTCCGTTCGCTCCCCGGTTGGCATAGATGCCGATTGACCGATCATTGCTAAAGAAAAACGTATCGATGTCCCGTATCGGCATGCTGTTGCTGACAAATACATTCGACTTTTCAGGCAGGTGTTGAATAAGTTCACTTACTGTCATTCCTTCATCCCACGACTGATGACCTTTTAGAAGGAGTTTCTTTGTGGAATGGTTCACATTCTTCCAGTGATTGATCCATTCATTAGAACCATCATGACTCGTTTCATTAATCATGCTTTGACAGAATTGGCCCTCATCACAATAGATGTATTCCGTCCCTTTCGATATGGGATCCTGCCACTCTTCACCCGGACTCACGATCCAGTATGGGATCTTTGAAACACCCTTCAGAAACAACATGAGCGGTTTTGAAACCGGCATGGCTCCGAAACGAATCACGATTTCAGGATCCAGGCTCTCCTTTATTCCATCAATCTTAAGAAACGTATCATAAGTATCGATAATTTGTTCCTTCGAATGAGAACCGCTCCTCATTTGGGAGAGGGGGTCCGCTGCGATTGGAAAACCGAATTGCTTACTAAATTCAACGATGTAATCAATCGAATCACTATTCAGTCCAGGTCCGCAAATAATCAGACCTCTCTCTTTATTTCCGAGTATCCCTTGAAGCTCTTGAGCTACAGAAGGGGACAGGCTCCTCTCTCCGTGAAGGACCCTTTTTGCTTTAGAACCTGTTGAATAAGAAACGGTCTTTAAATCAGGAATCAAAGGTTCTCTAAATGGAAAGTTAAAGTGAACGGGTCCTTTCGGTTCTCCTAATGAAAGTCCTATTCCTCTGGATGCTGAAGATCTTGCATATTCAAGCATGGACGGACTATTTTCCGGCAGTGCCATGTCCACTGTCCATTTTACATGTTTTCCATATAGATCCTGTTGATTAATTGCTTGCGGGGCCCCTACCTCCCGGAGCTCATGGGGACGATCGGCCGTCAGCACGAGCAAAGGCACTTTTGCGTAGCGTGCTTCAATGATCGCTGGATAATAATTGGCTGCTGCCGTTCCGGATGTACAAAGGATGGCGACCGGCTTTTTCTTTGCCTTCGCAATCCCTAGAGCAAAGAAAGCAGCAGAACGTTCATCTACATTAATGTATGTTTTCACTTCAGGATGATGGGCGAATAACAAAGCCAAAGGAGTAGAACGAGAGCCAGGGCTAATGACTACTTCGTCTACTCCATTTCCAACCAATTCTTCAATAAATGCCGCTAAATAATGAGTCAACTTCTGCTGATGTTCATCAATCATGTATGTTTCCCCCTAATGCTCTTAGCATCGGTCGAAATTTCATTTGTGTTTCCTTGAATTCACTTTCAGGTTCGGAATCTGCCACAATTCCACATCCTGCATATAAAAAGGCCTTATCCCCCTGAAGAAGACCTGAGCGAAGGGCAACCGCGTATTCACCATTTCCATAGGCATCGATCCAGCCTACGGGACCTGCATATAATCCGCGATCCATCTCTTCCTCTTCCCTGATTACGTGCAATGCCTTATCCCTCGGAACTCCACCTAATGCAGGAGTCGGATGTAATTTTCCCACCAATTCCAAAAGGGATGCATGTTCAGATGCCTGTCCAGTGACAGGAGTATATAAATGCTGGATGTCTTTCAGCTTCATCAATTGTGGCGATGAAGGAATCGTCAAGGACTCACAGTAAGGTGCAAGAGCCTTATGGATGCTATCAACAACAAGCTGATGCTCATAACGATTCTTCTCATCCTGAAGGAGATCATCCCCCAGTTTCTCGTCGTTTTCCAACGTATCCCCGCGAGCGATGGATCCCGCTAAACAGGTGGAGAGAACATCATTTCCTGTTTTCTTGACAAGCCGTTCAGGTGTGGCTCCAATAAAACAGCTGTCTTCCCTTTCAAAACTGAAAACAAAGCTATCCGGCTGCTGCTTCCACAAATTATCCAATACAAAGTCAGATGACACTTTCGTATCAAACGCCACTTCACATTTTCTGGCAAGTACTACCTTGTCCATCTCACCCTGTTTTAAACGATTCACCACATTTTGAACAGATTCCTTCCATTCTTGAGGCTTCATATCCCTATTTTGCAGCCAACGGGGCTGTTCAGGTATAATTGGCATCCCCGCGTTTTCAAGTAGCTCTTCTTTGAGCCTGAATAGGTCATGGAATAAACTTTCTTCCGAATCTTCCGGATGACAAATGAAATTCATCGTTAAATAATTGGTTTTCCCCGGCTTTGTCAGCATAAACATCGGTAATTGAAACGTACCGTTCGAGAATTGCTCCCACTCTTCCCCGATACCATTAAGCGGATCAAAGCTGAAGCCCCCAAATAACAAAGGTCCTGTGCCTGTCCATTCTTCCCCGGTCACAATCACAGACTCTTCAATTAAGCGCTTCCACTCTTTCTCAACCGTAAAAAATCGGTCATTTATATCATTTGCAGACATGATATGTGCTGCTCCAAGCCCTACCAGTGAAATGGTATGATCACGGTCCTTCCATAAAAAACGCTCTCCGATAAAAGAGCTTCCTCCATAATAAAAAGAAAGAGGATCCACTGCATCTACTTCCTCCACTATGCTGAGAAGGACGGGGTGATGTATTTGTTTAGCCTTCATTTTGGCTGTATCATATGCTTTTTCAATTTTGGTTTTGTGAATGGTAACCAATTGAATTCCCCCAAACAAAATCACGTACGATATTCAAACTTATTTTAAGATACACCTGTCTTTAAGGTGTGTCAACGAAGTTTAAGACATGATACAATTTTTATCCTTATTATATATAATAAACCCTTTTTCCCCTTTTGAGAAACCAAAAGCGTTGTAAAAGTACTCAATTACTGGAAAATAGCTCCTTCAAGGATTTTGAGAAAATGATTGACAGTCCTCTTCCCTTTACCTACACTTTAATCTGTAAAGGAATTGTAATGTTTTCTGAAAATTCCTTATTGCGTAAGGGAGAGAGTATGATGGAACAACAAGCATCCAATGTTTTGGAATCAGATAAAGGGTGGAAAATCTGGTGGCAGCTTACAAGGCCACACACTCTAACAGCAGCATTTGTACCTGTTTTACTAGGCACTGTTCTTGCACTGCAATTTACTAAGGTAAGCGTATCATTATTTTTAGCCATGCTTATTGCATGTTTGCTTATCCAGGCTGCTACCAATATGTTCAACGAGTATTACGACTATAAGCGAGGCCTGGATACAGAGCATTCTGTCGGGATCGGAGGGGCAATTGTCCGGAACGGGGTCAAACCCTCCACGGTCATGAACCTCGCTTTTTCACTGTACGGAATTGCCCTTTTATTAGGAATTTATATTTGTCTATATAGCACATGGTGGTTGGCACTCATAGGTATAGTGTGCATGGCAGCGGGGTACTTTTATACTGGGGGACCTATGCCAATTGCTTACACGCCTTTTGGAGAAATCGTTGCAGGGTTCTTTATGGGACTTGTGATCATTCTCATATCATTTTACATTCAAACTGGATATATCAATGGCGACAGCATCCTATTATCCGTTCCCGTATCCATTTTAGTCGGTGCCATTCTACTAGCGAATAACATCCGCGACCTGGACGGGGATAAAGAAAACGGCCGTAAAACCATCGCCATTCTTTTAGGAAGAAAAGGGGCTATCGTCCTGTTGGGCGGCATGTTTGTCGTATCCTATGGCTGGATCATCGGGCTTGTCCTTGCCGGCGTTTCATCACCTTGGCTGTTCGTTGCCTTTCTTAGTATCCCGAAAGCCGTCAAAGCCACCACAGGATTCATCGGAAAATCACAGCCAATCGAAATGATGCCAGCCATGAAAGCCACCGCACAAACAAACACCATCTTTGGATTCCTGCTATCCATCGGACTATTACTTGCTTATATGCTTTAAAAAACGTGAGTCGCCCCTCTACTTCGGGACGACTCTTTTTTGTGAGTGTTTTAAATAAGGTTGGTGTAAGTACCCTGGAAGTTGATTAGAGTGGAGGTCTCCGACTGTGGAAATAGCGGGACTGGCCATGCATTGTTGTAGAAGAAATTCATTTTTATTTTGAGCTCACATAATGTGGTTGATTAGTGCTCAATTCTATAGTTTGTTTTAGGAAACATACTCTCTACAATTGGAGCTTTTTTTGAGTTTGGCTATCCGTAATCAGGCAAGTCACAATTTAGAAGCACAGAGTGGATTGCAGCGGAAGGCACTTGACTCCTGCGGGAAATAGAGGAAAGGTCGAGACCCCACAGGGCAAAGCCCGAGGAGGCTCGACTTCCTCCCCGGGGAATCTTGTGCCTGGAGCGGAAAGGAACGGTCCATATTTTACCACTACAACTCATCCAGATGGTGAATACACTTTTTTGGAAGCAATACATAGCAAGTTGGTGAACCCACAAGTGGAAAGGGAACATTCTGTAGAGGAAATCAACCACTACTCTCTTTTAGTTAAATAGCATTATGTTTTTTTATGTTTTAACAACCCCACTTTCGGATAAAGTATGGTTAGTACATTATTTAAGCGAACATAATGAAGGATGTGAAGAAATTGCTAACAGACAGCCAAAAACAGACACTAAAACAAGAATTGACTCAACAGGAAAAGCAGTTACAAGAACATTTACATCAGGATTTAGATAATCTTCACCATACAAATGAACGTGATAACTCAGGTGAACTCTCCCTTTACGATAATCATCCTGCCGACATGGGAACAGAGTTATATGAACGGGAGAAGGATTTCGCCATTGATGATCACGCCAAACTGGAACTAAATAAAATTCACAATGCCCTGCAGGCGATCGAACAAGGAACATATGGACAATGCAGGGAGTGTGGTCAGGAAATTCCTTATGAGCGCTTGGAAGTCATACCGACGACACTTTATTGTAAAGACCACTCACCGGAACAATCGACACCCCAGGATAGACCGGTAGAGGAAGATGTGCTGCAGCCGCCTGTCGATAATGAATTCAGGCACGAAACAGACGGAAATGTCCGGGATGACCATGACAGCTTTCAGGAAGTAGGCCGCTTCGGCACATCCGAAACCCCTTCTGACTTCGAAGGTGATTATGAAGATTACTCGGAATTGTATCAGGATGAAGACACATCAGAAGGATTTACGGAGGATTTCGAGTCCTTTGTCGGAACCGACATGGAAGGCTCAAACCGCAAGGCATATCCTTCGAAAACCCATGAAGAATACGAAGATATGCTGGATGAAAATAATATGGAATCCACATTAGGTGACATTCCGTATAAAGATGGCGACAGTTATATTTCTGATAAAAAGAAGAAATAATTTAAAAAGCTTGGGGAAACTTTCCCCAAGCTTTTTCCTACTTTATTAAACTGCCCTGTGCAATGCCCCATATGTCTTTCGCATACTGCTCAATCGTCCGGTCACTTGAGAAATAGCCGGAATTGGCAATATTCTGCAAGCACATTCGTGACCAATGTTCTATATTTTCATACGCTTTTCCTGCTTGTTCTTGAGCCCTGACATAGGAGTCGAAATCCCTCAGGACAAAGAATTGATCGTTCTCGGTCAATAAGGAGTCATAAATGGTTTCAAAATGGTCACCAGCATCAGGAAGAGTATCGTCAATCAATTGATTCAACACCCTCTTGATGCGGGTATCGTAGTGAAAATACTCCATTGCATAATATCCACCGTGATGCTGATATTTCATCACTTCATCAGCCGTTAAACCAAATATAAAGATATTCTCTTTGCCTACTTGCTCAAGAATCTCAATATTTGCCCCGTCCAATGTTCCGATGGTCAAGGCTCCGTTCATCATGAACTTCATATTTCCTGTACCGGAGGCTTCTTTGCTTGCAGTTGAAATCTGTTCAGACAAATCAGCTGCGGGAATGATTTCTTCAGCTAATGATACCCGGTAATTTTCCAGGAATACGACTTTAATCCGCCCTTTTACAAGCGGGTGGTCATTCACCAGATCCGCTACAGAGTGAATCAACTTAATGATTTTCTTTGCATAGTAGTAACCGGGGGATGCTTTTGCTCCAAAAATGAACGTTCTCGGATGAAAATCAAAGCTTGGATCCTCCACACAACGATTATAAAGATGAAGAATGTGTAAAACATTCATGAGCTGTCGTTTATACGCGTGTAGCCGCTTCACTTGGATGTCAAATATCGAAGTAGGATCCACGACGATTCCATTACTTTCAAATATTCGATCTGCAAGCTTCCGTTTATTTTCCTGTTTTACATCATACAGGTCCTTAAGAAACGCCGTATCGTGATGATACTCTTTCAAGTCCGCTAACTTACCTGGATCTTTAATCCACCCATCCCCGATGGAAGACGATATCAGATTCGACAGGGAAGGGTTGCTATTCAGCAGCCATCTTCTATGTGTAATGCCATTCGTCTTACTATTGAATTTATCAGGATAATATTGATAAAATAAGTTCATTTCTCTTAGCTTTAAGATTTCAGTATGAATCTTTGCGACTCCATTCACACTAAAGCTTCCTACAATGGCCAGATGAGCCATTTTCACTTCATCATGGGAGATGATCGCCATATCCTCTATCCGCTTCCAATCACCGGGATACTCCTTCCACAACTCCTGACAGAATCGCTCATTGATTTCATTCACGATCATATGGATGCGGGGGAGCAGGGGTTGAAAAATACGGATGGGCCATCTCTCCAATGCTTCTGAAAGAGTCGTATGATTCGTATAGGCAAATGTATTCGTCGTGATTTCCCACGCTTCTTCCCATTCAAAGGAATATTCATCAAGAAGGACCCTCATCAGTTCTGGAATCGCGAGAACCGGATGAGTATCATTGATATGGATTGAAATGTTTTCATGGAGCTCCTTCAAATCCCCGTTACGATACAGGTAGGAATCAAGGATGGAACGGATGCTTGCTGATACCAAGAAGTATTGCTGTTTAAGTCGCAGGATTTTCCCTTCTTCATGAGTATCGTCAGGATAAAGAAATTCGGTGATCGCTTCCGTATCACGCTTGTATTTCATCATATCTTTCCCGGCCTTATAGGCAGCAGGTTCAGCACTCCATAAACGAAGAGTATTGACCGTCGACGTCTCAAACCCTACTACAGGCATATCATAAGGAACTGCGGCTACTACTTCTGCATCCACATGGCGAAACTTCAATACATCATTTTCTGTATAGGACTCCACCTTACCCCAGAAAGGTACCTCGACGGTAAGATCTGACTTTCGAACCTCCCATACATGTCCATGACGCAGCCACTGCTCCGGAAGCTCCATCTGAAAACCGTTGACAATCTTCTGTTCAAACAGTCCATGCTTGTAACGGATCCCATAGCCATGCCCAGGTAAATTAAGGGATGCCAATGAGTCCAGGAAACATGCGGCCAAACGCCCCAGACCACCGTTTCCAAGTCCCGCATCGTGTTCAACTTCTTCCATTTCAGCAAGGTCTATTCCCAGGTCCTTCAATCCCTTATCCACAATATCGTAGATTCCTAAATTCATCAGGTTCTGGCGAAGCAGGCGTCCCAAGAGAAATTCAATCGATAAGTAATATACCTGCTTTTGTTTACTGAACCGGTACTGCTCATTCGTATGAATCCAGTTCATCGAGATGTATTCCCGTATAAGATGACCTAATGTAAAAAACTGATCCTGACTGGTGGATTCAGGAAACGTCTTTCCATACATCATTTCAAGCTTCTTCAGAAACATTTCTTTAAATTCGATTGGATCAGAAAACATGGCTTTCACTCCTTGATACCAGGTCAGCATATAGTTGATTATACTTAAAGGCCGATTGGGCCCAACTATAATCTTTATTCATTGCAGTTCGTACAATATGATTCCATGTTTCCGGATCTTCATAGAAATACGATAGAGCTCTTCGATAAGTGTAGAGCATATCATGGGCATTAAAGTTCTTAAATGAAAAACCGTTCCCTGTCTTCGTCTCTTCATTATAGGATTCAACCGTATCGTTCAATCCGCCGGTCTCCCGGACAAGTGGAAGGGCTCCGTATCTCATGGCTATCAATTGCCCCAGTCCGCACGGTTCGAACTTAGAAGGCATCAGGAACAAATCACTGGCAGAATAGATCTGCTTTGCCAGTTCCTCATTAAATCCGATTTGCACCCTGACCTTATCCGGATACGTCCATTCCATCTCCCTGAAGAACTGTTCAAACTCCCAATCCCCTGTTCCCAAGAGGACAAACTGCACATTTTCCTGGATCATTTCATGAAATACGCCCCTGACCAGTTCAAGCCCCTTTTGGTTCGTCAACCTTGATATGATGGATACAAGAGGGATTCCCTCACTCTCCTCAAGTCCCATGCTTTTTTGCAGATGGCGCTTCGCCTTCTTCTTTCCATGAAGGTTGCCGCTGAAATATGGAAACTCTCCCTCATCAGGATTGTACACTTCATCGTCGATTCCATTGAGGATACCCAATAATTGGTTGTATCGTTGACCAAGGATATTATGAAGCTTTTCTCCATAGTAAGGCGTGAGGATTTCCTCTTTATATGTAGGACTCACAGTTGTGACGAAATCCGAAGAAATGAGCGCCCCTTTCATAAAATTGATATTTCCATAAAACTCGAGGTATTCATGATGAAAATACCTCTCTGGGATGGCTAACAAGTCAGTCATCACCTGTTTAGGGTAAATCCCTTGAAATTGCAGATTATGAATGGTGAACACGCTACGGATAAATGAATAGCCAGGTCTCTCCTGATACTCGCTTCTCAACAGGAAGGGAACCATGCCCGTGTGCCAGTCATGACAATGAATAACATCTGGATAAAAATCAAGCACAGCGATACTTTCGAGTACTGCTCTTGTAAAGTACGCGAATCGCTCCCCATCATCAAAATATCCATATAGACGATCCCGATTAAAATAGTATTCATTGTCAACAAAATAATACGTTACTCCACTTTCAGTGTACTCTTCAATCCCACAATACTGATTTCGCCAGCCGACTGACACGAAAAACTCTTTCTTTCGTTTCATTTTCGAACGGAACTCATGAGGGATTCCACCGTATTTGGGTAGAATCACCCTGACATCTGTCCCTAAACTTCTTAACTCCTTAGGCAGGGCGCCTGCAACGTCCGCTAAGCCTCCAGATTTAATAAAAGGGACACACTCGGATACTACAAATAACACTTTCACGAATTCATCAGCGCTCCTTGAATCATCCCTTTGCGAATGACTATTGGGTTGTTTGGATCTCCGATAAGCTTTACGCCATCCTCGATTTTCACATCTTTATCTAAGATCACATTCTCTAGTACACAGTTATCTCCAATTTGGCTCTTCTGCATAATGATGCTGCCCGAAATCGTTGTATTTTTCCCAACTTTCACTGCTCTGAACATCGTAGAATTTTTCACCTGGCCTTCAATGAAGCAACCATTGGCGATGATGCTATTTTTCACACTTGCAGCTGATGTGTAGCGTGTAGGCGGCTCATCCTTCACCTTTGTATAGATTGGCATATCTTTCTTGAACAGCTCTTTCCAATAAGATAAGTTCATTAGCTTCATGCTGGCATCATAGTATTCTTCAATGCAATCAATCGTTTGAACAAATCCATCATGCTCATAGCCGCACACTTTAAAACCGCTATCCATGTCCTCCACGACATCCTGCATACATGTATAGCCTGTTTCACGTCGTTTCTGGATCAAATCAATGAGTGTATTCGTTTTCACCAAGTACATGTCTAAAGAGTTTCCGTTATGACGCATTTCCGTTATATCACAGCCGATTCGTATATGGCGTTCCAGGACTGGTTGGTAGTCAATATTACATAGAGTAAAGCAATTGCTGATCAACGCGTATTCCTGTGTACTTCGATTAAAATAGTCCAGGTGATGAGCGAAGTGATTAAATGACCCCACACCCTCTTCACTTGCTTCCAAGCCTGGTGCCGGGAAGAAGAACAACCCATCACGCTTTCGGTTCAAATCCCAGTTCTTCCCCGATCCAAGATGGTCCATAAGGGAACGGTATTGAAACTTAGGGAAGATCGCAACGGAACCAATATCTGAATTCACCATATTGGAGAGCACAAAGTCGATCAAGCGGTATCTGCCCGCAATCGGAAGGGCTGCTAATGAACGATGTAACAGTAAATCCTCTAACGAATCATAGTAACTAGTAGCATCAATAACTCCAAGCATAGTATTTTTCAAAACACTTCCTCCTCTTATGTTGTAATGTGGTCTTCAACCTTACACTTTTTCTTGTTCCAGTAGTGTTTCAATGAATGATTCCGTAACCAAAATAATTTCATCCGATCCTTCTTCCGGCATAATGCACAGGCCGCTCGGAACCTTGACATTCGACGGCACGATCGCCTGCTCGATATAGGCGTTTTCCCCAATGACAGCATCCGGCATGATGACTGAGCGACTGACATGCGCTCCCTTTTTCACCGTGGTTCCTTGGAACAGGACGGATTTGCGAATGGTACCTTCAATCGAACATCCTTCGTTCACAAGTGATCCCTCTACAGAAGCTTCTTCAGAAATATATTGAGGTGGCTCATTTGGATTAACCGAATACACTCTCCAGTCGTGGTCGAACAGATTCAGTTCATTTTCCTCATCAATCAAGTCCATATTGGCTTCCCATAGGCTCTTAACCGTCCCGACATCTTTCCAGTACCCTTTAAACGGATAAGCCATCAGCTTTTTCTTCTCATCAAGCAGCAAAGGGATGACATCCTTCCCAAAGTCATGGCTGGAATCGGGATTACGCTCATCCATCTCCAAGTAATCTTTGAGCACGGAATAATTGAAGATATAGATACCCATCGAAGCCAGATTACTCTTAGGAAAAGCCGGTTTTTCCTCAAACTCTGTGATTCTCATTTCCTCATTCGTGTTCATAAGACCGAACCGGCTTGCCTCATCCCAGCCTACTTCAATCACAGAAATCGAGACATCTGCTTTCTTCTCAATGTGATAATCCAGCATTTTACTATAATCCATTTTGTAAATGTGATCTCCCGATAGAATCAATACGTATTCAGGATCATATTGCTCAAGATAATTCATATTTTGATAGATTGCACTCGCCGTTCCTGTATACCAGCGCATCTCAGATGATTCCGCATATGGAGGCAGTACGGTCACTCCGCCATTTTTACGATCAAGATCCCATGCACTTCCAATCCCGATATAAGAATTAAGTACTAATGGTTGGTACTGAGTAAGGACACCCACCGTATCAATCCCGGAGTTAGTACAATTGCTCAATGTGAAATCAATAATGCGGTATTTCCCTCCAAACGGTACGGCAGGTTTTGCCAGGCTCTTCGTCAATGAGCTTAACCGGCTCCCTTTTCCACCTGCTAATAACATCGCTACACATCTACCTTTTGCCATTTCTTTCTCTCCCCTTTCAATCTATTGGTTTTAAATAAACGGCTGCGTATGGTGGTATCGTCATTTCCACATAACCATCTCTTCTGTGGTAAGACTCATTGTGTACAATAAGAGGCAACGGATTCACCTGATGAGAACCACCAAATCGTTCATCATCGCTATTCCAAATCTCTTCATAAGAAGAAACCTTATTCACACCCACTCTATACTGGTGATACACAATAGGACTGAAATTACAGATCACTACAAGATGATCTCCATCCTCTATTCCATTTCTAATAAAAGAAAAAATCTGCTGTTCCGCATTATCCACATCCACCCATTCAAATCCTTCAGAACGATGATCCATTTGGAATAAGGGTTCAGCACTTTTATATAAATGCATAAGCTCTTTAAAATATGAATTGAATTTGTGATGAAATTCGTAATCCATTAAGTGCCAATCTAACTCCTCTAAATCCTTCCACTCTGAAAACGGGGCAAGTTCACTTCCCATAAACAGAAGCTTCTTCCCAGGATGAGCCATCATATAGCTCAGGAGCAGGCGGTATTGAGCGAATTTCTGCCAGTAATCACCGGGCATTTTATTCAATAATGACTTCTTCCCATGTACCACCTCGTCATGGGAAAACGGAAGCACATAATTCTCTGAATACGCATATAACAATGAAAATGTTATAAGAGAATGTACATGCTTTCGTTCAGAAGTATCTGTTTCCATATATTTAAGGACGTCATTCATCCATCCCATATTCCACTTATAATTAAACCCAAGTCCTCCATAATGGACAGGGGACGTCACCTGAGGCCAGTCTGTAGAATCCTCTGCTATCATCAATATCGAAGAGTCATACTCAAAAACAGCCTTATTCAAATTTTTCAGAAACTGTATGGCTCCCTCATTAGGAGCAAGCTCACCCTGGTTTGCCCAATAAATAATATTGGCCACTGCATCAATCCGGAAACCATCAATATGATACAGATCCATCCAGAAACGTGCATTCGAAATCAGGAAGCTTCTCACTTCCCCCTTACCTAAATCAAAGTTTGCCGTTCCCCAGGTATAATTCTCACGGTCCCGTTCCTCTCCATACTCATAAGCAAACGAACCATCAAACTGATATAACCCGTGGGCATCTTTACAAAAATGACCAGGGACCCAATCCAGAATCACGCCAATATTATGTAAATGACATTCATTCACGAACGCCATCAATTCATGAGGTGAGCCGTAGCGACTAGTCGGAGAATAATAACCAGTACCCTGATACCCCCAAGAACGATCAAACGGATGCTCCGTGACAGGCAGCAACTCAATATGTGTAAATCCTTGTTCTTTCACATGAGGAATTAATTGCTGAGCTAATTCCTTATAAGAAAGAAACTTACCCGCTTTCTTCTTCCATGTGCCCAAATGCACTTCATAAATCGCCATAGGCTTGTCATAGACCGTCGAACTGGCTCGTTCCTCCAGCCACTTCTCATCCTCCCAAGAAAATCCCTGCAGCTCATACACCACGCTTGCAGTATTTGGACGTTTCTCAGAAGCAAACCCATATGGATCCGCCTTCAGCTTCTTCAAGCCTGATAGAGTCGTAATCTCGTACTTATACGTTTCTCCCGATAGATCCCCATCAATGCGAATTGTCCATAAACCTTCGTTATTCCGCCGTGCAAGTTCATACCCGGCTCCATTCCAATGATTAAACGATCCTACCAATGAAACATGTCTTGCTTTCGGTGCCCAAACGCAAAATTCTGTATAGGTCCCAGTGGAATCTCTTCTCACATGTGAACCCATAAACTGATAGGCCTGTTGCAAATTTCCCTCATGAAACAAAAAAACATCATAATCTGATATGGTCATTGCGTTCATCATCTCACCTACATTTTTCAATCTACTTACTACTTTCTTTCAACTTCATCAAAATCCTCTTTATTATCGTCGCTCAATTACGACAATTTCCTACATACATATGTTAAAACGGCTGGTATTTGGAAAGTTATTCTAAATGGTAAGGTTTACATTGTAAAAACATAGGAGAACCATGTTGAATTCATATCGTAATTTGTCGAAAGTTTTTTAATTAAAAAAAGTGAAATTTGAGGAAAATGTAGAAGGATTCCGTTATTTTGTAAGGTTTTTGGCTGGTTGTGAGAACGTTGAGAGTGTCGAATTGAAGAGTGATTGGGAATGGATGATGGAGTCTGGAAGTCGATTGCTCAGGGTGGGTGAAACCTGTTTTAATGGACAATAAAGGAGAGATGATGCATGAGGAGGCCGGGGTTATTGAATACTTTGAGAAGATAATGGAGAGATGAAGAGGCGGTTAATGCCTTTTATTCTTCGATGATCACTGACTGATATTCCCTCCACTCCTCCGCTTATTGTATTCAAAAATTTGAGCTGAAAAGAAAAGTGCAGAAGTTGATAATATAATGGGTAAAGTTGATAATAAAGTGGGCAATGTCGATAATATATGTTGGAAAGTCGATAATAAAGTGGTCAAGATCGATAATATATACCTCGTACAGAAGTGGAAGCCTGCTTTATCTTGTAAAACCGCTTAATTTAGTCCCGATCTGGCTCGATATTCAATTAAATCTCTTCATTTAGTCATGTTTTAAATTCTATTTTTTATAAAATGACCACTATTTTTAATCGTATAACAAAAAAAGACTATCAAAAATGATAGTCTTTTTTCAGATGACCCATACGGGATTCGAACCCGTGTTACCGCCGTGAAAGGGCGGTGTCTTAACCGCTTGACCAATGGGCCTTAATATGGCGGAGAAGGAGGGATTTGAACCCTCGCGCCGGTTGCCCGACCTACACCCTTAGCAGGGGCGCCTCTTCAGCCACTTGAGTACTTCCCCATATTGGCTCCGCAGGCAAGATTCGAACTTGCGACCGATCGGTTAACAGCCGATAGCTCTACCACTGAGCTACTGCGGAATAATGAAATGGTGGGCCTAAGTGGACTCGAACCACCGACCTCACGCTTATCAGGCGTGCGCTCTAACCAGCTGAGCTATAGGCCCATTAAGAGTAATAATTGGAGCGGGTGAAGGGAATCGAACCCTCATCATCAGCTTGGAAGGCTGAGGTTTTACCACTAAACTACACCCGCACTATTTATATAAGATATTATGGGGCGACTGATGGGAATCGAACCCACGAATGCCTGAACCACAATCAGGTGCGTTAACCACTTCGCCACAATCGCCATAATGTCTTCAAATAAAAAATGGTGGCTCAGGACGGAATCGAACCGCCGACACATGGATTTTCAGTCCATTGCTCTACCAACTGAGCTACTGAGCCTTACTTATAATGAAATATTTAATTATGAACCATAGTCTTAACAAAAAGAAAATGGCGGTCCGGACGGGACTCGAACCCGCGACCTCCTACGTGACAGGCAGGCATTCTAACCAACTGAACTACCGGACCAGAGTTTTTTGACGATAGTCAAAATAACTTTCATTATTTGCGTTAGCAAAATAGGTTTCATTATCTTGACGTTAGTCAAAATAACTATCCATGCGTGACTCAAACAGGATTATTGATAACCCTTTATAAAAACGAGTCAAAAATGGTATTGCGGGGACAGGATTTGAACCTGCGACCTTCGGGTTATGAGCCCGACGAGCTACCGAACTGCTCCACCCCGCGACGATATTAGATTTAAAGAGAAAATGGAGGAGGAAAGGGGATTCGAACCCCTGCGGGCTTTGACACCCCTGTCGGTTTTCAAGACCGATCCCTTCAGCCGGACTTGGGTATTCCTCCGTATTGAAATGGTACTTGGTGGACCTTGTAGGACTCGAACCTACGACCGGACGGTTATGAGCCGTCTGCTCTAACCAACTGAGCTAAAGGTCCCTATTGGTAGCGGCGGAGGGGATCGAACCCCCGACCTCACGGGTATGAACCGTACGCTCTAGCCAGCTGAGCTACACCGCCAAGATACATTTAATATCGAATTAATTGATAGATGAATTTAGCAAATATCAATGAAGTTTATTTTACTTTCGCAAAAAAACTTGGTGGAGCCTAGCGGGATCGAACCGCTGACCTCCTGCGTGCAAAGCAGGCGCTCTCCCAGCTGAGCTAAGGCCCCAAAGAAAGTGGTCGGGAAGACAGGATTCGAACCTGCGACCCCTTGGTCCCAAACCAAGTGCTCTACCAAGCTGAGCTACTTCCCGAAAATATGGCGCGCCCGAGAGGAGTCGAACCCCTAACCTTTTGATCCGTAGTCAAACGCTCTATCCAATTGAGCTACGGGCGCATAATTCTATTATTGTACCTTATGAACTGGTGCAAATTAAGCAAGATTATTTTGCTAGCGCAAAAATCTTTGGTGCCGAGGACCGGAATCGAACCGGTACGGTAGTCACCTACCGCAGGATTTTAAGTCCTGTGCGTCTGCCAGTTCCGCCACCCCGGCAAAATCTTCTGGAGCGGAAGACGGGATTCGAACCCGCGACCCCCACCTTGGCAAGGTGGTGTTCTACCACTGAACTACTTCCGCAAAATGAATGGTGCGGGTGAAGGGACTTGAACCCCCACGCCTTGCGGCGCCAGATCCTAAGTCTGGTGCGTCTGCCAATTCCGCCACACCCGCATGATATAAATGGTAAGATCTTTTGCTTTTCGCAAAAATCTTTGGTGAGCCATGAAGGACTCGAACCTTCGACCCTCTGATTAAAAGTCAGATGCTCTACCAACTGAGCTAATGGCTCATCTGAAAAGATGATATTTAGAACCAAAATGGTGCCGGCAAGAGGACTTGAACCCCCAACCTACTGATTACAAGTCAGTTGCTCTACCAGTTGAGCTACACCGGCATATATGATTGGTTTTCATATAAGAAAATTTAAGGAGAGATATTTTGCTGACGCAAAATAAAATGAAGTCTATTTTACTTTCGTAAAAAAACTTGGTGGAGGATGACGGGATCGAACCGCCGACCCTCTGCTTGTAAGGCAGATGCTCTCCCAGCTGAGCTAATCCTCCAAAATATATAGCCTGGCGACGTCCTACTCTCACAGGGGGAGATCCCCCAACTACCATCGGCGCTGAAGAGCTTAACTTCCGTGTTCGGCATGGGAACGGGTGTGA
>NZ_JBNNJT010000007.1:0-169377 GCF_050270195.1 Rossellomorea sp. NPDC071047
GATTTGGTTTTTGTTTTTACTTCAGAAACAGTCTAACCAAATTAACCTACGATGTTACGAGTAAGGAGCTAGTTTTCGTTCATGATAACTCGGCTTCGCCTGCGGGGTCTCACCTCTCCCGCTTCTCCCGCAGGAGTCGAGCACCTTCCGCTCCAATCAACTTTTTAAGCATGAGTTTTCATTATAGCTAAATAAAACCAAAATATTTGAAGAAATCACTTCCCTATTTCTTTTTTAAAATTACTAGTAATTCAAATTTCTTAAGGGTGTTTTTTCTCCACTTATAAATTCTGTTATTAGAAACTCTTATAGATGGTGAGGGCAACTGACGTAAAACCACAGATTTCGATGAATAGAACCTACAAAAAACTTTATACTCTGATAGATCCAATAATTATTTTACTATTCAAATCATTTCGATTATCATTTTGGTAAGACTATTTAAGGTGGGATAGGGATGACAGATGGAGAGAAGTTGACGTTGGAGCATGCTAAAGAACTGGACAGGCAGGATTCATTGGCCCATTTCCGGAATGAATTTTACATAAAGGAAAATCACTATTATATGGATGGGAACTCCTTAGGCTTATTATCAAAACGGGCAGAGAAGTCGTTACTTACGTCATTGGAAGATTGGAAGGAACATGGGATCGACGGCTGGATGGATGGGCAGGAGCCCTGGTTCTATTACTCTGAGAAGCTTGGGGAAATGACTGCGCCTTTGATTGGGGCCGAAGAGGAAGAAGTGATTGTGACTGGTTCCATTACGACGAACCTTCATCAGTTACTCGCCACCTTCTATCAACCTGAAGGAAAACGAACCAAAATCTTAGCGGATGAATTGACTTTCCCGTCAGATATATACGCGATCCAAAGTCAGCTGGAGTTAAAAGGCTACACCCATGATGAACATCTGATTCAGGTAAAAAGCAGAGACGGATACACTTTAAGAGAGGAGGATATCATCAGGGATATGACGGATGATATCGCTCTGATTCTATTACCCTCCGTTCTCTATCGAAGCGGACAGCTCCTGGATATGAAGAGATTGACGAGTGAAGCCCATAAACGTGGCATTGTGATTGGATTCGATTTGGCACATTCGATCGGAGCTCTTCCTCATCAATTGCATGATGACGGAGTAGACTTTGCCGTGTGGTGCAATTACAAATATTTAAATAGCGGCCCGGGTGGTGTAGGCGGGTTATTTGTTCATAACAGGCATAAAGGGAAGAAACCTGGTCTTTCCGGATGGTTCAGCTCCCGTAAGGATAAACAGTTTGATATGGATCATACGCTGGCCCATGCAGATTCTGCAGGTGCCTTCCAAATTGGGACCCCTCATATCTTAAGCAGTGCTCCTTTACTCGGATCGCTGGAGTTATTTAAAGAAGCCGGCATTGAGAATCTGAGAATAAAATCCCTTTCTCTTACACGATTTATGATGGAACTATTTCAACAAGAACTTTCTCAGTATGGGTTTACAATCTGCAATCCACTTGAAGATGATCAGAGAGGCGGGCACATTAGTTTAAAGCATGAAGAGGCGGCAAGAATTTGTAAAGCCTTGAAGGTGAACAAAGTAACACCTGACTTCCGTTCACCAAATGTGATCCGACTAGCTCCGGTAGCTCTCTATTCTTCGTATGAAGATGTATGGGAGACCATCCGAATCTTGAAAACCATCATGGACAAGGAAGAATATAAGAAGTTT
Source organism: Rossellomorea sp. NPDC071047 (assembly GCF_050270195.1). Taxonomy (NCBI): domain Bacteria; kingdom Bacillati; phylum Bacillota; class Bacilli; order Caryophanales; family Bacillaceae; genus Rossellomorea; species Rossellomorea sp. NPDC071047. Next base: position 1,715 of record NZ_JBNNJT010000007.1, read on the forward strand.
GAAAATACGCGGAACGTTGTAGCGTAACTTCTTTTAGAAAGGATGAGATCGTTTGAAGATCATTGATATTTCCCGCCCGTTGCACAATGATACTCCTGTCTGGCCAGGGGACACTCCCTTTTCTTTCTCATTGAATTGGACAAAGGAGGAAACAGGGTCCGTGAATGTGGGTCAGCTTACGATGAGTTCTCATACCGGAACCCACGTAGATGCCCCTTTCCACTTTGACCAAGATGGAAAAAGGATATTGGATCTGCCATTAGAGAGGTTCATGGGACCGGCCATCGTCGTATCGGTGGAGGATGCTGCAGAAATAAGCAGTGAACTAATGGATGAGGTTGACTTTTCAGGAGTTAAGAAGGTGCTTTTCAAGACGAATGCCTGGAAGAATCACGAGCAGTTTCCTGAACGCATTCCTCATATTGCGAAAGGGCTCGCACCTTTTTTGAAGGAAAAAGGAATTGATTTGATTGGAGTGGACCTTCCTTCAGTGGATCCATTGGATAGTAAGGATCTTACTGCTCACCATTCATTACGACAATATGACATCGGAATATTGGAAGGGATTGTCCTTGACCACGTAGAGCCTGGACGGTATGAACTGGTGGCTCTGCCCCTCCCTCTTAAAGAAGGAGATGGATCTCCCGTCCGAGCCATTTTAATGGATCGAACTTGATAAGATTCCTTTACAGGTTTTCCCTTCATTTTGTATAATAGAATAGAAAAGTTCATTGATAAAATACAGAGTCCTGGCTGCCACCAGAACTCTGACAGTATACATTGCCGTGAGCAATTTATCCTTAATAAGATAGAAGTAACCTTTCCCTTGCAGTTGTCATAGTGGGTGGGTTACTTCTTTTTTTGTTGCGTGACTGCGATTATTGCTACTGTTAATGTACCAAAGGCAATCATCAATTGTAGTACGTCTGCCGTTTCGATCATTCCTGCTCATCACCTCCCATCTTAAGGGAGCTGCCTCTTGCCCACCCAGCTATGTACACCGTACATTTATTTTAACACAAAAACGAACGTATGTTCTATAATTATGAGCATATTTAGAAAATAGTTCCTTTTTACTGAATTGATTCTGCCTATAAATTATATTAAATCGCATATATTGCCTCCTTCTATTCATAGACTAACGATATAGATGTTTAAATTGATGAAAATTGGACCATAGCTAATTTTAAAAAGGAGGCGGCGCAATGGGAATCACAATCACTTTGGGTTTAATCGTGATGCTTGGAATGATTTTGGGTATTCTAATTTATTTCTTAAGACAAGCTTTGGATTCAAATGATTCGAAAAAAATCGACTCTCATGACCATGATCATTTTTCGCAATGATGACTTGATCTTTTAATGACCGCTAGCGTAATTTGTCATTTTTTTGTAGAATGGTCGATATCTTGAAAATACGGTTGATAAAATGAAAGAACAGTTGATAAATCTTAATAACTGTTGATATCTTTACGGTCAGAAAAGCAAAAAGCCCGCACGTCCTGTCTTCCAGGACGCCCGGGCTCTTTTTATTCAGTGATTTCCTTTTCGCCAAGCTTCATTGGACTTGAGCAAAGGGGACAAACCTTGGATTCCGTATCCTCATGGGTTTCCGGTCTCTGCCAGGCAATGCACTTGCTATTTGTGCAAATCCAGGCCAAGATCTTACTCACCTTCCCAGTCCTCGCCTTTTTAGTTGTCTTCGGCTGATCAGTGTGGGGTGTATTCGTAAATAAATCTGCAATAAAACGGGAGCATTTCCGCTGTTCACCTTGATAATAGGCTGGAGAAGAAATAAACAATTTCTCTTTAGCCCTCGTGATGGCTACATACGCGAGCCGCCTTTCTTCCTCTACTGCACTCAATGCCTTTTCTTTTTGATTCGGATCTTTATATACCTTATCTTCAAGCTTATTGGCATTCAGCGCTGAGCTGTGGGGAAGGTTTCCTTCGATCGCACCGATCAAAAACACGACGGGGAACTCCAGGCCTTTGGAACGGTGAATCGTCATTAACGATACGCTGTTTGTATTCTTTTTTTGACTTTGATTTGAATATATTTCTTCATATTTTGCCTTCATTTCATCAATGAAGGTAATAAAACTCGAAATCGTATCAAAGCGTTTCGCCGATCCTTCAAGCTCGTCCAGCATTTCTTTAATGAGTTCCTTCTGTTCTGTTACCACATGTGATTCCTGTGCATCGATGTATTGATGATAGAACTCTTTCCTGATCCGTTTGATCGCAGCTTCAGGTGACTGGTCTCCGATCGATTTTAGAAATTTCATCCGTTCTTTTATATTCTTTACCTGAAACGGCTTCAATCCCGATAATGTCGTTAAATGGATGAGAGGATATTTCTTCCTCTCTTTACGATCTTCCTCGCGAATATGAGCCATCCCCCGGTCCCTTCTTATAAATAAAGTCGGCAGCAGGGATTCCATGGCTGAAAAGTTCCTTGGAACAATCGATAACCGCAAGTAATCCACCACCGGTTTCACCGTCCAGTTTTCATAGAAGAGGGAATCCTTTTGATTATAAGGCGTGAAAGGAATCTCTTTTAATAGCAGTTGCTCAAAGACTGCCCGCCCGCTGCTCATGGTGCGGTGAAGAATCGTCATATCCCCATATGTATAGCCTTCTCCCATTAACCGCTGAATTTCTTCTGTGATCCACACGGCCTCTTCATCTGCGGTAGCCGGTCTTGAATAAAGCGGCTTTTGCCCTTCCACCTTAGTGGCGATAAGCTCTTTAACACGACGGTGTTCATTCTGTCCGATCACTTTATTACCCAACCCGATGATATAGGCATCGGACCTGTAATTCTCTTTCAAAGTTACAACCTTTGCATCCGGGAACTCTTCATCAAAATCCAAAATAAATTCGTTTCTGGCGCCGTTGAAGGTGTAGATGGTTTGATCATCATCCCCTACTACGAACAAGTTTCGATGAGCCGCAATCAACTTCATAAGCTCATATTGCACAAGATTCGTATCCTGGAATTCATCGACCATCACGTACTGGAAACGGTGCTGAAGAGATGTCAAGAGGTTAGGATTCGAAAGTAATAATTGATATGCCTCTGTCAAAATATCATCGAAATCCATTTTATGATTCATCCGCTTCCACTCTTCATATTTTAAGAGAATGTCACGGACTTCTTTTTCTGATTTTGATTTCTGAGGAAGATCCCTGATATCTTTTTGGTTCAACTTATAATGAGAGAGTTTTGCGAGGAGCGTCTCTGCATCATAAGGATCATATATCTTCATTTCTCTCTGAATCTGCTTTAAGATAATTTGTTTATAGCGCTCGTTCCCGACCACTTCTTGTGTGTAATGCCGAGATCTCAATAAGTAAAGGAACAGGGCATGAAACGTACTGGCATGAACCTGTCCGCCAGCTTCCGTCCCCGGCAGACTTGAAATCCTCTGCTTCATTTCCTCCGCCGCCTTCTTTGTAAAGGTCACGAGTAAAATATTCCTCGGCTGAATATTTTTCACAGTCATCAGGTAGCCTGCCCGGCAAACGAGGACCGTCGTCTTTCCAGTCCCTGCACCAGCCAGGGTTAAGCATGGGCCCTCGACATGGCGCACAGCCTCTATCTGAGAAGCATTCAAATGAATGCCTGCCTCCTCCATCGTCCGAAAGAAAAAAGCATCCTCTTCATGGGAGGATATCAGCTGTTTCGTCGTGTCTCCCTTATGGAGTGGTGCTACCGGAATTTCCTTCTTTTCCGCTTCATATGGATAAATAGAATAGTTGGTTAATACTTTATTCAAAGCTCATTCTCCTAGCTTTTCTTTACGATTCATAACCTTCTCATCATAACAAGAGCCCTTCAAAAATAGCAATGACAATCTCAGGATGATAGGGATAGACTACTGGATATGTAAATACTGTTAAACGATTGTTTAATCCCTTGAACCCTAGTAGAATAAATGTTTTGAAGAACTAATCAAACGTTTGTTTAAATTGGATATGCTCCCCGGGGATTAACATATTGAAAGAAAAGGTAATAGAACATTAGGTGATAAATGATGAATCTAACAAAATGGGGCTTTACCCGCTTCAACAGCATAAAGGCAGAATTCGATCACTTCCCCCACTCCCTTGTCATCCTCAGGAAAATCAGAAACTATTACTTCGTAAATAAAGTTCACTGGTCCCAACTCGATCCCGTGGTGGAAACACATCACCTCGAAGAAATGGAACTGCTTGTGAACAGGGAGCTGGATTTGGAGAAGTACTATCTTAATAGAAGGTTGGATTAATGACAGTTTTTCCGCCCAATTCATGAATTTATTTTTAATGAGAGAGGAACAACGGGCTATTCCTATGTAGAATGCCTGCTTTTGAAGTTACGTTCTATCCTTTTGTCTAATGATTTTTAGTGTTTTGCCTATCTACTCCTTATTCTTATAAGTGACAAATAATGAAGAAGCACAGAGTGGATTGGAGCGGAAGGCGCTCGACTCCTGCGGGAAAAGCGGGAAAGTTGAGACCCCACAGGGCAAAGCCCGAGGAGGCTCAACTCACGCCCCGCGGAAAGCGAGCGCCTGCAGCGGAAAGGAACGGTCTAGGTATTGTAGAATGTACTTTTTAGGACTAATAAAAATGATTTTCAAAAAACAAGAAAGATTGAGATAAAGTAAGATAACCGACTATTTCATCGTTAAAAACAGCCCAAATCGCATTATATTGATTATTCTGAACATTTGCATTAATTTTAGAATTTGTTAATATATAATTAATAAAAGATTTACAAACACAAACTTTAAAGGAAGGCGTGATTCCAATGAAGTAAGCTAGCAAAGCATGTCAGCATCACATCTCGCTTTGAGATCGGCCCGTGAAAACTGATTTCAAGATGTGTGGATATGCGGGAATGCGCAATCTTATTTCAGGAGATGATTCCAATGAAGAGTGTCAGCGAAGCATGCTAACATCATGGTACGCAAGAAGATAGCCCGTGAAAACTATCTTCGTAACATGTGGGCGTGTGGGAAAATCAGCGGCAAGAGAAAATAAACTAAATAATACATGCAATACCATTAATTCAAAGAATGTTAAGTATGTGTATTAGTAAGAAAGGATAGTAAAGTTAATTGAATAAGGTTTACTTAAGTTAAGGCGCTGTTTATGTGATATAGGCATAAGCAGCGTCTTAAATTTGGTTAAAACTCTTCTTTTAACAGGGAACAAACAGCTGCATCACAAAAGATACCTTTTTCAAATGCTGCTTTTCTCAATATTCCTTCGAACATAAACCCTGCTTTTTCAAGACATTTCTTTGAAGCCGTGTTCTCCGGATCATAAAAAGCTTCTATCCGATTAAGGGACATTTCTTCAAACCCGTACTTCAAGGTAGGTCTTAACACCTCTGACATGACCCCTTGCCTCCAATAATCTGGATGAACCTCAAATCCTACCTCGGCTTTAAAGTGTTCTTTTTCCCACTGATGAAAACCGCAGCTTCCAATGATTTCGTCTGTTTCTTTTAAAGCAATCCCCCATCTGATTCCTTCATTTTCGTGAAACCTCCCGTTCCATCTGTTGATGATTTCAATGGCTTGTTTTTCCTCTTTAAACGATTCTAGATCATAGTATCGAGTGACGTCATCTTTTGAAAAATAGTCAAATACTTGGGGAGCATCTCCCTCTTCCATCTTTCTTAAGCGGAATCTTTCTGTTTCAAGCACCGGAAAGGTTCTTGTCAGCATAATCATTCTCCTTTTCTTCTTGTTCTCTTTTACTATTCAACATAGTATTTTTTAATGCCTTCTTGAAAATTGAATTTCTCATAAAAACTTATTCTCGTAATCAAAAGCATTGGTTTGTATTCTTTCCTTATTCTGGTTACAATCGATTTAAATAGCTGAAAAGGATTGGAGAAGCGATGTTGGATCATAAAGCTCATAAAATCATTGTAAGTAAAGCCATATTTACCGGAAATGCTTTATCCCCTTTTGATGGGTTCATTGCCGTTCGGGATGACAGTATTATTGGAGTTGGTCCCCGCCCAGAGATGGTAAGCTTTATAGGACCATCGACAGAAACATGGGATGTTGGAAACCGCCTCGTGACGGCAGGGTTTCATGATTTTCATCTTCATTTGTTTTTAGGGGCAATGTTCGAGGGTTTCTGCCAGCTGACATTCGGTCATTCAGAAGAAGCAACAGCGAAAATGGTAGCGCAGTATGCAATGGACCACCCGAACGATGAATGGGTCCTTGGATTCGGCTGGCATCACGTACGCTGGCCTGGTCAGACTCTTCCCTCCCGTCACTCTCTGGATCAGTACATTCCCCACCGTCCTGTTGTGCTTCTGAATGAAGAAGCTCATAGCGCCTGGCTGAATACAGCTGCCCTTCAGAAATTAGGAATTCACCGTGATACACCCGAGCCTCCTTTTGGAAAGATTGAAAAAGACGATCATGGGGAGCCGACCGGCTTTTTGTACGAAACGGCCGTTCAGTATGTAATAGAAGCTTTCTCGTTTGATGAAAAAGTGAAAACCAGGCTCTTGAACGGGATGTTGGCAAAGACTTCATCCTTCGGCATTACCTCTGTTTCCGATATGCTTCCTCTTCCTGGATATACTTTGGGGGATCCAGCTTTTTATAGGACCTTTGAGGAAAAAGGAAAGCTGACTTCGAGAATTCATTTTTTGGACGTTTTGGACGGAAACCTTGAGCGTGGTATTCAATTCAGGGAAAAGTATCAATCCGATAAACTTCAATTTTCCGGCTTGAAGCAGTTCCTGGATGGGGTCCCCCTCACCTATACCGGCTTTTTACTTCAGCCGTACTTTGACCGTCCTTCTGAAACAGGCGGCACCATCTATGATCCTCAGGTGTACCAAGAATGGATTGATGATGCTGACCGGGAAGGTTTCAGGATTCGCCTGCACGCATGTGGAGACGCTGCGGTCCGGTTGGGCCTGGATTTGTATGAGCATGCCCGGAGCGTAAATGGCCTACGGGACTCCCGCCATACAATCGAGCATATTGAAGTTTGCGATCCAAGTGACTTCGATCGGTTTGAGAAATTAGGTGTCATTGCATCCATTCAGCCTGAACACCTGACATCAGGGTCCATGGATTCGCATGCCTATTTAGACAGGCTGGGTCCTCTGAGGGCTCGATTCACCTGGCCGATTGGATCCTTGCAGAATCATAGGGCCAGAATCGCGTTCGGAACGGACTTTCCGATTGTGGACCTGAATCCCATGCTTGGTCTTTACCGGGCGGTTACCAGAAAGCATGAGGACGGAACTCCTCTAGGCGGCTGGAATCCTGATGAAAAAATTTCATTAGCACATGCATTGATTCATTATACGAAATCCCCTGCCTACGGAAACTTCAGAGAGCATGATTTAGGAACGATCGAAGCCGGAAAGAAAGCGGATTTAGTCGTCTTGGACCGTAATCTCTTTGAAGGGAAAGCAGAGGAAATCCTGGAAACTGGTGTTTGGATGACTATGATGGATGGTAACGTTGTATATGGGAGATAGGGTTAAAATTTTGGGTGGGTAGACATCACCACATCCAGTCAAAAAAACAGAGGTCCGTCCCTCAAACACCGGGGACGGACCTCTAACTATTTATCTTATTTTTGTTCGGGTGCTTGAAGTCCCCCGCCTCGAATGGTTTTTTCTTGGAATGGGAGGTTGAGTTCTTTGCTCAGTTTCTCGAGGAAGCTCAGTTCGCGTTTGGATACGAGGCAGATGACAGTTCCTTCCGCCCCCATGCGTCCGGTTCTTCCTGAGCGGTGAATGTACTGTTTCGTATCGCTTGGGAAGTCGTAATGGACAACGTGTGTGACGTCTGTGATATCAAGACCACGTGCTGCGACGTCTGTTGTCAGAAGCATGGACACTTTTCCTGAACGGAAGCGATCCAGTGATTGCTTACGCTCCATCTTGTTCGATTCCCCTGCCAGTACTTCCAGTTCGACTCCCTTATACTTCAGTTTTTCTTCTATTTCAGAAAGCTTCTCCAGTTGATTGAAGAATACAAGTGCTTTGATTTCTTTGAAGTAAGAGATACTTCTTAGAGCTTCCATTTTGTCTCTCAGCTCGCTGTACACATACACATGATCTACTTTCGGGTTATCTAGATTCGCTTCCATTTTCACGATTTCATGGTTTTGCAATAGTGATTCCGCTACGTTCTCAGTTTCGTCTGATAAAGTCGCAGAGAAGAATAGAACCTGGCGCTCTTTTAAAGTGGCTTTGATGATATCCTTCACTTCACGGATATGTTCTGATGAGATCATTAGGTCGAACTCATCGACGACGATGGTTTTCACTTCATGCATCTTCAGTTTTTTCATTTTCATCAGTTCAATCAGGCGACCCGTTGTTCCCACTACTATATGTGGCTTTTTCTTTAGCTTCTCGACTTGCTTTTTAATGTTTGCTCCTCCAATGAAGGCAGCACTCGTAACGTCTGTTCCCTTCGCCCATTTCTGGATTTCCTGGTGGATTTGCATGACAAGCTCCCTTGATGGAGCAAGTATTACAGCTTGAGCCTGTTTTCTTGATGGATCAATGGCTTGGATGATCGGAAGTAGATACGCAAGCGTCTTCCCCGTTCCAGTAGGCGATTCACAAACAACATCTTTCCCCGCCATGATGAGAGGTACCACACGCTCCTGTACAGGAGTTAAAGAAGTGAATCCTGATTCTTCCCAGTTTTTTTGAATTGATGGGGTATTGATAATAGTTGAAATTGAGTTCATGCTATTAGTCCTTTCTTAATCGGCAGAGGCAGCAGGAATCTCTTCTTCCACTATCGGCAAGCTGATTTCCACTGCAGTTCCTTTTTCTTTTTCACTTTGAAAGTGTATTTGTCCTTTATGTCGTTCAATGATCTTTTGGCAGACGGCCAGTCCCAGACCCGTCCCTTTTTCTTTCGTTGAATAAAATGGTTCCCCAAGGTGGCCGATTCTCTCCTGTTCCATGCCTACGCCGTTATCGGCAACGATAACATTGGCGTCATCGCCTCGGTTGATCAATGTAATTGAAACATTTCCATCCTTGTTTTCAGGTATCGATTCAACTGCATTTTTAATGATGTTAATGAACACTTGCTTGAGCTGGTTTCCTTCACCCAATACGTACAAAGGTTTTTCCGCCAGGTTTTTATATTGAATGGATACATTATCAAGATGAGCCTGTGCTTCCATCAGTACCAGTACTTGTTTCAGGATATCCTCCAATTTTTCACGACGCAGGTCGAACTCCTGCTGTTTACCCAGTATCAGCATCTCCCCTGAGATCAAGTCTATCCGATCGACTTCAGACAGCATGATATCCAGATGATCATGGTTGATTCGATTGCTGATTTGCATAAGCTGGATGAACCCTTTAAGGGACGTAAGGGGATTGCGGATTTCATGTGCGACAGCCGCAGCCAGCTGTCCAATGACAGAAAGCTTTTCGGATGCTATCACCATTTCTTCATTTTCCCGCAGGAGTGTGATATCCCTTGCAATGGCAAACATTCCCGTCACTTTTCTATTAACAATAATCGGTACAAGGGAACAGCGGAGTATTTTCCGGTTGTTATTGGCTAAATGAATGGTCGTTTCAAAGGTTGACGCCCAGCCTTTGAAGGTCTGGAAGAAGTACTCCGTTACTCTTTTCATCTCGACTTCATCCAAAAATTTACTGAATTTCACTTCTTTCAACTCTTCATGAGTTGATTCCAGCAATCCTTCAGCTTCAGAGTTCACAGATACCACATTGCCATCCAGGCTAAGCTCTAAGACTGCATCCGGATTTTGTTCAAATAGTGAATGATAATGCTGATTCCTTATTTGGAGCTGTTTCTCTTTTTTCTTTAACTTTTCATTCGAAATTATTAATTCACTGGTTCTCCGATACACCAATAAAAAAATGATCATTCCTGTTACAAGTGTAAATAACCAGCCTTTATAACGCTGAAAATAAATATACATGCTGAGTTTTTCATGAGCGAGGATCATGGAAAAATAGTCGGATAATATAATCCACAGGATACCTAATAATACGTAGGTGACGGAAATTTTCAAGGCAATGTCTTTTGCTTGTTTCATCGTTGATGGTTCACCTAAATTCAAAATAGTCTTTCTCCTATGGTTTCTCAGTTCTTACCAATTTATCATAAATTCTTTGAAGACTTATTTTCCTTTCAAGAAGAAAGTCGTCAAAGGGTAAATTCCAATGCTTTGTATGATGAGAGAAAACAGTATGACTCCAAATGTCAAGGAGTGGAGCAGCTGAGGACCTTGTCCATCTATACTTAATAATAAGGCAACAGACATGGTTCCTTTAATACCGGACCAAGTTAAGATGAATACTTCCTTCCATCCGTACTTTCTTCTCCAATTTTTTCTCACTTTGACTACACCAATAATAATAACATAGCGAACCACCAAGGAGAGAATAAATAGGAAGAAGATCCAACCGATTAATGAGAAAGACAAATACTGTGTCGCCTGGATCCCTATTAATAGGAATAAAAAGGTTAGAATGGTCGGTTCCATGACGGTCCAGAAACCATCCAGATCCCTTCTAAAATGATGTTCCTTAATTGTTCTTCCGTATTCATACGAAAGCATGATCCCTGAGAATACAGTAGCCAGTACGCCTGAGACACCAAGCTCTTCCCCTATATAAAAGCTTCCATAAGCAAGAATGATGCTAAGCATGATCTGATATCTGGAATCAGTTGTGAAGTGGATGGCTTTACTCGCCAGCCAACCGAGCGACACACCAATGGCAATGCCTCCTAAGGAAACCAATAGAAATTCCAAAAGAAATGAAGGCACTGAAATGGACTCTTCGCCAAAGTAGACTCCTGCGACAACCGTAAAGAGCACGATGCTTGTACCATCATTGATCATTGACTCACCTTCTACAACATCTGCTATGTCCTGATGACTGGAAGATTCCTTTAAGATAGATACAACAGAAACAGGATCCGTAGGCGTCAGAATCGTTGCGATTAATAGAGCCTCTATAAATGAAATGGAAAGCCATGGATGCAAACCGTAATAAAAAAGCAGGCTCATCAGAAGGGTCGTAATGATAATTCCCACTGTACTAAGGATAGAAATGATTCCAACATGTTTTTTTAAGGCCTTTGTTGAAAATTGATAGGCAGAAATAAATAATAAGGATGGCAGAAACCATTCAAAGATAATATCTTTCGTCAATTTGACGTCAGAAAAAGCAGGTACGTACGACAGCCCTATTCCAAATAGAAGTAAAACTACTGGAACAGGTACATTCTTTTTCTTTTTATCAATGGTAAAAACACTGTAGCCGATTACAAGCAAAAACAGAATTTGGATTGGATCGATGATTCACACCTCCATTCTAGGGTTCATACCTTTTTATTCCACTGAACATCCTTCATTTAAACACACCCCAACCTTCTTCCTATTTTTTCAAAATTGTGTTTATTTTTCATATAAGAGGAAAAAAGAGAAGCAATGATAGTGAAAGAAGGTGATGCTACATGTTAAGCACGATGTATGGTAGCAAAACATTCAGTAAGAGCGGTACGATTACCCTTCCCCACAAATGGCGAGAACAGTTTGGACTCATCCCAGGAAGACTTGCAGAACTCATCTACCAAAACAACTGTATATATATTAAGCGAGCGGTCAAAGACTCTACTCATAACAAGCGCTACGTCTCAGAAAAAGGAACCGTCCACATCCCTAAAGAACTCCGGGAAGAAATGGGCATGACCCATCAATCACCCTATTATCTGATTGTAAATGAAACAGAAAATTGTTTTATGATTTCAATAGAAAAATAACCATAAAAACCTGGATTTCCCCCACCAAACAAGGTCCGTCCCTCGCATGTTTCAAAGCGACGAGGGACGGACCTTTGGTTGTTCGATGGTGATGCTGCTTCCTGATGGGGAGATGGATAGTTTGCGGACGTTCATGCTCGGGAAGGACTGTTCCAGCTGCCGTGCGAGCCATTCACTTGCTTCCCGTTCCACGAAGCAGGCAATCGTCGGGCCGGCACCGCTTAAGGCGACACCGAATGCCCCGAAACGGCCCGCCACCTCTTCTACTGCATCGTAGTGAGGAAGCAGCTTTCTTCGGTGGGGCTGATGATACCTGTCCCGCTTCATCATTTTCCCAACCGTTTCCCAGTCCCCCGTTAGAAAAGCCGCCACCAAAACGTTTGAAATCGCTCCGGCTTCCACGGATTCTTCAAAGGAAAGACTCTCAGGGAGTACATTTCGGGAATCCGATGTTTTCAGTTCAGCTTTTGGAATCACGCATACCACATCAATAGGAAGATCAGGAACCGATAAAAGACTTACACCCTTTTCATGCTGACAGCTGACTACAAACCCGCCATATAGTGAAGCTCCCACGTTATCGGGATGACCTTCGAATCGATTTGCCAGTGCCAGTTTCTTTTCTTGTGACAGATTCAACTCACAGAGGGCATTGGCAAGCTCAACGCCTGCGACAACCGCTGCTGCGCTTGAGCCTAACCCTCTCGTTAATGGAATGTCACTGGATACGTAGAGGTGACAAGGAGAAGGCTTCTTCCCATAGTCAGCCGCCACCTCTTTCACGACCTCTACTATAAAATGTGTCTCATCAGTCGGAAAGACCTCCAGGGCAGAAGAAAGGGGAATTACTTGCCAATCTTCCGCTTCATGTACCTCTACGGTTAAAAATACATTTAAAGCCAAACCCAGAGAATCGAACCCTGCGCCTAAATTGGCTGTGCTTCCAGGGACAATGATCTTCCAGGAGCGGGGGTCACGTCTTTTCATACGCCAATGGTCCCTTTGATATAGTCCTTCACCATTTCACGATCGTTTGGCAATTTCACCGGTGTGACCGGACTGCATTCCATGGCCGTAACCGGATCCTTTAAACCGTTACCTGTCAGCACCGCCACTACTTTTGATCCTTCTTTGATCAACCCTTTATCCAATGATTTCTTTATGCCTGCAATGGATGCACATGAAGCGGGCTCGGCAAAGATTCCTTCTTTACTTGCAAGCAGCTGATAAGCCTCCAGAATTTCGTCATCGGTTACTTCATCAATATGTCCGTTTGATTCCTCCAGCGCATCGATTGCTAATGTCCAGCTTGCCGGGTTCCCGATTCGGATCGCAGTGGCAATCGTTTCAGGTTGAGGAAACACCCTGTCATGGACCAGGGCTGCTGCTCCCGACGCTTCAAAGCCAAACATTCGTGGTAAAGTTGAAGCTTTAAGATTGTGATATTCCTTGAAGCCTTTCCAGTATGCCGAAATATTCCCTGCATTACCGACAGGGATCGCAAGCACATCAGGGGCTTCCCCCAATCCATCAATGACTTCAAAAGCTGCTGTTTTCTGTCCTTCCAATCGATATGGATTCACTGAATTCACAAGAGTGACAGATTCGGTTTTACTCAACTCACGGACGATTTCGAGGGCTTCATCAAAATTCCCTTCGATTGAGATGATTTCTGCACCATACATGACAGCTTGAGCCAATTTCCCTTGAGCAATTTTCCCCTCTGGGATGACCACGATGCATTTGATTCCTGCCCTTGCTGCATATGCTGCGGCTGAAGCAGAGGTATTTCCGGTAGAGGCGCAAATGACCGTCGAACTGCCTGCCTCGACCGCTTTGGCAACGGCGAGAACCATTCCGCGATCTTTAAAGGAGCCGGTTGGATTTGCTCCCTCAACCTTTACATTCAACTCGATGCCCCATTCCCTGGACAGCGTTTTTAATTCAACCAAGGGAGTATTCCCTTCGTTTAACGTTAAAAGTGGAGTGTCATCATTCAATGGAAGATGCTCCCGATATTGTTCCAGTAACCCTTTCCATCTCATCCTTTATCTCCCCCTTCTACACGGTATGAACTTTTAATCGAATGAACTGCTTCATAATCCTTCAGCTCCATCAAAATGTCTTCGTAATGATCAAGAGATGCTTTATGGGTCACAAGGACAATTTCAGCAAACTCATCACTGTCTAACGGATTCTGCAAAATCTTCTCGAAACTGACGCCGTGATTCGAGAAGATGGAAGTGAGTTTTGCTAAAACTCCTACTTCATCCTGAACGTGCAGACGCAAGAAATATTTTGAATGAATTTCATTCCGTTCTTTTAATTTTTTAGGGAATTGCGGGTTCACCGCACTTTTACCCGTGACTCCCAATCTCATATTCTTCATAATTCCTACCATATCTGATACGACGGCTGTGGCAGTTGGAAGACTTCCTGCCCCCGGCCCGTAAAACATCGTTTCACCAACCGCTTCCCCATATACATACACAGCGTTATATTCATCATGAACGGATGCGAGTGGATGTTCATTTTGCAGCAGCGTGGGCTCCACGCTCACTTCAACACTCTCTCCTTCACGGTGGGCATAGCCGATGAGCTTCATTGTGTAGCCAAATTGCTCGGCATATTGGATGTCATCACCCGTCACTTCCGTAATACCTTTCACTTTCACATCGGCTAAATCGACGTTCATGGAAAACCCTAACGTTGAAAGAATCGCCATCTTTCTCGCTGCATCCAAGCCGCCTACATCTGCCGTCGGATCCGCTTCTGCATAGCCTAACTCCTGTGCTTCCTTGAGAACATCATCGAAGGTCCGTCCCTCTTTCGTCATCTTCGTCAAGATAAAATTCGTTGTTCCGTTGACGATCCCCATCATTTTCGTGATGCGATCGGAAGCAAGGCCATCTACTAAACTTCTTAAAATCGGGATTCCCCCTGCGACGCTTGCTTCGTAGAATAGGTCGCATCCGTTTTCTGAGGCAGCCCTTAGTAATTCCGGTCCATGAAGGGCCATGAGATCCTTGTTTGCCGTTACGACATGCTTCTTCTGGTGCAGTGCATGGAGGAGATGTTCCTTCGTCGCTTCGATTCCTCCCATTACCTCGACCACAATATCAATTTCAGGATCAAACAGGACTTCCTCAGGATTTAAGGTCAGTATGCTGTTTTCCATTTCCAGTCCTCTATCTTTTTCTAAATCCTGAACAAGGGCTTTTTTCACCTTCACAGGGCAGCCGATTTGATGGGACAGTTTATCCTGATGATTCTCCACAATCTTCACCACTCCGGCTCCCACCGTTCCGAGTCCTAAAAGTCCGATTGAAATTGATTCCATAAGCCGAAAACCTCCATTTGTATATTTCTCGTGTACATTTGTTCTTGTATAGTGGACATTATAGTAGAAAAAATTACCTATTACAATAGGTATTTACGTATTTTTAGAATGTAAGAGCTTTCATTATTCATAGATTGGAGAATTGTTATTCATAAACTCCACCACTTATAAACAGAGGACCGCTCCTAACTAACAACGTAGTTAAGAGCCGTCCTTCTTTTACACAATATGGTGAAGCTGTCTGGCCATTTTGGATAGATCACGATACACAGGGATCTTACTTGGATCGGCGTTTCCTCCACTGATGACACACCCGACATTCTTTCCTTGTACCTTGACCTTTTGGCACATGGCTGCCGCTAAGGATGCTGCTCCCGCTCCTTCAACCAGCGTTTTTTCCCGTTGAAGCATGAACATGATGCTATAGGAGATTTCTTCATCCGTGACTGTGACCATATCGTCTACATACTGACGAATGATCGGAAACGTGAGCTCTCCTGGCTTCTTGACGAGGATCCCGTCTGCAATGGTGTGAACATGCTCCAGGTGTCCTTTGTTTCTACCTGTAAAAAAGTTATACGTAGCCGGTGCTCCCAGTGCCTGTACGCCGACGATTTGTACCCGTGGGTTAAAGGCTTTTACGGCCATTGCCATTCCGGCCAACAGACCGCCTCCGCCAACAGGTACCAGGATCATGTCTAAATCACTGAGTTGCTGAAGCATTTCCAGTGCGACTGTCCCTTGCCCAGCCATCACTTTATGATCATCAAATGCATGAACATACGTCGAGCCATTTCTGATTTTCTCTTCAAGTGCTGCCCCGTAGGCTTCCTGGTAGGTGTCTCCAGTCAGGACAATTTCAGCTCCGTAATGTTTCGTTGCCGCTATTTTTGTGGAAGGTGTTCGTTTCGGCATGAAGATTTTCGACGGAACTCCGCGCAGGGATGAAGCCAGTGCCACCCCTTGGGCATGGTTTCCTGCAGATGCGGCAATGATACCTCTACCCGCTTCTTCTTCAGACAATGACATGATTTTATTCATTGCGCCTCTTACTTTGAAGGAACCTGTTCGCTGCAGGTTCTCCATTTTCAAATAGATCTCTCCACCAGTGAACGTATTCAGCGTCGATGATTGCTTTAACGGTGTTCGATGCACCTGATGACTGATTCTTTCCATTGCTTCTACAACTTCAGTGTTATCCATTAAATTCCCAAGCCACTCACCTCATAATTTTTTTCGTATTCTTCAATATCTTTTCCGTAATGCAAAGTTAAATCAATCTCATCCAGCCCTTTCAAAAGCATCGTTTTCCAGTAGGGATCAATTTCAAAGGAAACGCGAAGTCCTTCCGAATCACAAATCGTCTGATGCTCTAGGGACACTTCCATTTTATATAGATCTACATGACTCTCATTTTTCAAAAGGGCATCTACAGTTGTTTCATCCAGTTGAATCGGCAGAATCCCGTTCTTCAAACAGTTGTTATAAAAAATATCTGCAAAGCTTTTGGCGATGATTACTTTAAACCCATAGTCCTGAAGGGCCCACGGAGCGTGCTCCCTCGAAGATCCGCACCCAAAATTCTTTCCACCGAGGAGAACTTCGGCTTCTTGATATGGTGGTGTGTCTAATAAGAAATCGTCTCTTAGGGACTTCCCATCGTCTTCAAACCGCCAATGATAAAACAAGTACTGACCAAAGCCTTTACGCTCAATTCGTTTTAGGAACTGTTTTGGTATGATTTGATCCGTGTCCACATTATCTCTTCTTAGAGGAAACACTTTACCTTCAACATGATTGATTGCCACCTTTTCACCTCCTATGAAACCGGCATTTCCCCAAGTTTTCGTACATCTGTCAGTTTTCCGGTCACGGCAGCCGCAGCGGCCATGGATGGGCTGAGCAGATGGGTTCTTGACCCGTTTCCTTGCCGGCCTTCAAAGTTTCTGTTGGAAGTGGACGCACAGCGTTTGCCTGGGGGCACGATATCATCATTCATGGCCAGGCACATGCTGCAGCCAGCTTCCCTCCACTGGAATCCGGCTTCTTTAAAAATGGTATCCAAGCCTTGTTCTTCAGCCTCTTTCTTCACTTTAAATGAGCCCGGAACAACCAAAGCGGTTACGCCCTGCTTTACAGTATGACCTTTCACCACCTCAGCAGCTGCCCTCAAGTCACTCAAGCGCGAATTCGTACACGAGCCAATGAACACATAATCAACCTCTATGTCCTCGATTCTCATTCCCGCCTCGAGCCCCATATAATGAATCGCCCTTTCAACCCCTTCTCTTTCAGAAGGATCTGCGTACTGTTCCGGATGAGGGACGGACCTTGAAATCGATGCGCCCATCCCTGGATTGGTTCCCCATGTTACATGAGGCTCAATTCCTTCGCCTTTCACCTCGATTTTGTGATCGTACGCGGCGTCCTCATCACTCGTCAATGATCTCCACTCTTCTTTACATTGTTCATATGATTTATGCTTCGGCAGATACTCCCGACCTTCTAAATAAGCGAAGGTCGTCTCATCGGGACTGATCAGTCCCGCTTTGGCTCCTGCCTCAATGCTCATATTACAGACCGTCATTCTTTCTTCCATGGATAGATTGCGGATCACTTCACCGGTGAATTCGATGACATACCCGGTTCCAAATCCCACTCCATAGGTAGAAATGATATTCAGGATCACGTCTTTTGCCGTAACACCGAAGCCCAGCTCTCCCGATACTTCCACTTGAAGGGTTTTCGGCTTCGATTGCCAGAGGGTTTGAGTTGCTAAAACATGCTCCACTTCACTAGTACCGATCCCAAATGCAAGTGCCCCGAAGGCTCCGTGGGTAGAGGTATGGCTGTCTCCGCAAACAATCGTTTTCCCCGGCTGTGTCAATCCAAGCTCAGGCCCGATGACGTGGACAATCCCTTGATCAGGATGATGGATATCGGCAAGCGTGACGCTGAATTCCTCACAATTTTTCTTCAACGTATCCATTTGCAGTCGAGCGATTTCATCTCTGATGATGTGACGCTCTCTTGTCGGTACATTATGATCCATCGTGGCATAGGTTAAATCCGGTCTCCGCACCTTGCGATTCTTTAAGCGCAGTCCTTCAAATGCCTGGGGAGACGTAACTTCATGTACAAGGTGCAAATCTATATACAGTAAATCCGGCTTTCCTTTTTCTCTGTGCACGATATGTTTTTCCCATATCTTTTCGACGATATTTTTCCCTGCCATGAACTCCCTCCTGGTTTGGTAAGATTTTTATCCAGTTAAGACTGTATTGTTAAAATTGAGTGAGTAGTAGTTGATTCCACTGGTACTTTCCAATCAAATCGATCTTATAAGTAAGCCGCCAGGATCGAAGACAGGGCATGATCCGCTTCTAAGCGTTCTACAACCAGCTGGCTCATGGCACCGGTCCCAACAACGGTTCCGCGCCCCATGGTCCAGAGGTCTCCTGTACGGTAGCCTGCGTTCAGGACTTCCTGAACGGCCATTTCGATCATTTCCGCCTCTTCTTTTAAGCCGAAGGAATGTCTGAGCATCATGGCAACCGATAGAATCATAGCCAGTGGATTGGCTTTTCCTTTTCCGGCGATATCGGGTGCAGAACCGTGCACCGGTTCGTAAAGACCGAAGGAGTCCCCTCTTAAACTGGCGGAAGGCAGCATTCCCAGTGAGCCTGTGATCATGGACGCTTCGTCACTCAGGATATCCCCGAACATGTTCTCGGTCACCAGCACATCGAATTGCTTCGGCTGATACATCAGCTTCATGGCAGCGACATCGACCAGCATATGTTCCACTTCCACATCCGGGTAATCAGCCGCCACTTCATTCACGACTTCGCGCCACATTCGACTTGTTTCCAAAACATTTGCCTTGTCAACGGACGTTAATTTTTTCTTGCGTTTTTGAGCCAGTTTGAAGGCTTTATGAACGATCCGTTCGATTTCACTTTTTTCATATACAAGGGTATCAACTGCTACTTCGTCTCGCTTCCCTTGACGACCGGACGGCTGACCGAAGTACAACCCTCCTGTCAGTTCCCTGACAATCACCAAATCTACTTCTTCTACAATCTCCCGTTTAAGCGGGGATGCACCAAGTAAACTTTCAAATGCTTTCACCGGTCTCAGATTCGCGAATAGCCCGAACTCTTTGCGGATCGCCAGGAGACCTTTTTCAGGACGAAGCTCTTTCGGAAGATGCTCCCACTTTGGACCTCCTACGGCACCTAATAAAACGGCGTCACTATCTTTACAAAGCTTGATCGTTTCAGGAGGTAATGGTGTACCGAAGCGATCGACGGCAGCCCCGCCGATGTGACCTTTCTCGACTTCGAATTCATGACCGAACCAATCACCCACTGCCTTCAGTACTTCTAATGCCCCGTCCATGATTTCTTGACCGATACCGTCTCCTGGTAGTACAGCGATTTTTTTCTTCATTAGAATTACCTCCTGTTTTGGTTTGTTTTATGGGAGAGCCTTGATTTACAAGGCTCTCTGTCTTACAAGCTGGCTTCCACCGCTTCCTTCTCCATGGACTGTGACTTCCGTTGTGCCGATCGATTCACTGCATTAAGGTAAGCTCGGGCTGATGCTTCTAATACATCCTGGGCAGTTCCGCGTCCGCTTGTCTTTTCTCCGTTATATTCGAGTCGGACATAGACTTCTGCAAGGGCATCCCGTCCCCCACCGACTGAATTGATCTTGTAATCTAATAATCTAGAAGGACTTGGCAGGATTTTTTCGATTGTATTGTAGATGGCTTCTACACTTCCTGAGCCAGTTGAAGCGAGCCGGGTTACACTTCCGTCCTCGAACTTCAATTCGATCGTGGCCGTCGGGATATTGTCCATGCCATATTGGACCTGCATTCTTTCTAATGTAAATCCGACAGCTTCGGCCATTTCCGTTTGCTTATTCGTCAGGATGCTGAAAAGATCTTCATCGACGATTTCCTTCTTCTTATCCGCCAGATCCTTGAATGCATGAAATGCTTCATTAAGCTTCTCGTCTGAAAGTTCGAATCCTAATTCAACCACTTTATTTTTAAAGGCGTGACGCCCTGAGTGTTTTCCCAGTACCAGGCGGGTGGCATTCACCCCAATCAATTCAGGAGTGATGATTTCGTACGTTGTTTTCTCCTTCAGCATTCCGTCCTGGTGAATACCTGATTCATGAGCGAAAGCATTATCACCTACAACCGCTTTGTTAGCCGGTACTCTCATCCCCGTCAGCTTACTGACAAGAGAGCTTGTTTTCTTGATTTCATCGAGCTTCAGGCGGGTAGTGGCCCCGTAAAAATCTTCACGGATTCTAAGTGCCACTGCGATCTCTTCCAGAGCTGCATTCCCGGCACGTTCGCCGATCCCATTGATCGTTCCTTCAATTTGATCGGCTCCGTTTTCAATGGCAGCCAGTGAATTGGCTGTCGCCATACCCAGATCATCATGACAATGAGCAGATAGCTTTACTCCGTCGATATTCGGAACGTTTTCTCTTACATATCGAAATAGTTCACCGTATTTATGAGGAGTGATATATCCTACCGTATCGGGCAAGTTAATGACAGAAGCTCCTGCCGCAATCACCCTCTCCATGATTTTCACTAAAAAATTGAGATCCGATCGGCACGCATCTTCTGCCGACCACTGAACCACCGGGAAAAATTTCTTCGCGTACTGAACGGCCTGGACCGCTGTATCGATGACCTGATCCGGTGTCATCTTCAGCTTATGGGTCATGTGAATGGGGGAAGTGGCAAGGAACACATGCAACCTTGGTTCGGCGGTTCCTTTAAGCGATTCCCATACTGCATCGATGTCCCGCTGCTGTGCTCGAGCCAACCCCGTAACCGAGCTGTTTTTGATCGTGGAACCGATCCGCTGCACGGCATCGAAGTCCCCTTTTGAAGCTGCAGGAAAACCGGCTTCAATGACGTCGACCCCGAGTCTTTCCAGCTGTTTTGCAACCTCGATCTTTTCAATCGTATTAAGATTTACACCCGCAGACTGTTCACCGTCCCGTAGAGTTGTGTCAAATATCTCAATGGTTCGCACTCGTAACCACTTCCTTTTCTTTAGTAGAAGGTTTCTGAACAAATGGCATCATTTTACGAAGCTCTCTTCCAACGACTTCGATCGGGTGCTGACTTTCACGCTGATTGATTGCGTTGAATTCCGGACGATTCGCTTGATTCTCCAGGATCCATCCCTTCGCAAATTTTCCTGTTTGGATATCCGTTAATACTTCCTTCATCCGTGCTTTCGTTTCTTCGTTCACCACCCGCGGGCCAGAAACGAAGTCTCCCCATTGTGCTGTGTCGGAGATCGAGTAGCGCATTCCTTCCAATCCTTGTTCATACATCAGGTCGACAATCAGCTTCAATTCGTGTAAACACTCGAAATAGGCGACTTCTCTCTGATAACCTGCCTCAACCAGCGTTTCGAATCCTGCTTTCACTAGGGATGTCACCCCTCCACACAGGACTGCCTGTTCACCGAACAGATCGGTTTCTGTTTCCTCCTGGAAGGATGTTTCCAGGATCCCTGCACGTCCTGCCCCTACACCTTTTGCATACGCTAGAGCCAGTTCTGCGGCTTGACCTGAAGCGTCTTGATAAACCCCAAAGAGAGCTGGTACCCCGGCTCCTTCTTCAAATGTTCTTCGGACCAGGTGTCCCGGTCCTTTAGGAGCTACCAGGAATACATCTACATCTTCCGGAGGAACGACTTGATGGAAATGGATATTGAATCCGTGTGCAAATGCCAGTGCTTTTCCTGCAGACAATGCCGGCTTGATTTCTGCCTCATACACTTTCGGCTGATGCTCATCAGGCAGGAGAACCATGATGACGTCCGCCTGTTCACTTGCCTCCCGGACGGAGTAGACATCGAATCCGTCTTTTTCCGCCTGGTCCCACGACTTCCCTTTTCGTAATCCGACTACAACATCAAATCCGCTTTCCTTCAGGTTTTGAGCATGTGCGTGACCCTGTGAACCATAACCGACTACCGCTACCTTCTTCCCTTTTAAAACCTCTTCATTCACATCTCCGTTATAATATACCTTTACCATTTCCCTCATCCTCTCCATTTTTTGAATAATAAGTTTTTTCAAAGCATCCTTTTCTTCTAATTGACGATTGAATATTGTTTTAAATCCGTCACCGATTTACCATTTCCCCTTGCGAATGCCGTGATGCCTGTTCGGGCGATTTCTTTAATTCCGTATGGTCTTAACAAATCGATGATGGCTTCTATCTTGGAGGTTTCCCCGGTTACCTGGACGGTCACGCTGTCCCTTGCCACATCAATGATGGCGGCCCTGAATGGTTCTACGATCCCATTGATTTCCGATCGGGTCTGTCCTGTACTCAACACCTTGATGAGTGCCAGTTCCCTTGCGACGACTCCTTGATCCGTAATGTCGGATACCTTGAGGACATCAATTTGTTTATGGAGCTGTTTTAACAGCTGCTCGATTTTGCGATCGTCTTCTACATTGACGACGAAGGTCATCCTCGAAATCCCCTCGGTTTCTGTGTATCCAACAGAAATGCTTTCAATGTTGAACTGACGTTTAGTAAACAATCCGGTCACCCGATTCAAGACACCGCTCCGGTTATGAACGAGAGCCGTTACAATCCGTTTCCTCATGGTTTCACTCCTAACATTTCATGTAATCCTTTTCCAGGAGCCACCATCGGGTAGACATTTTCCTTTGGATTCACCCAACAATCGATGAGTACCGGTTCATCACTTGTTAATGCTTCTTTTAAAACAGAATCCACTTCTTCCTGGGTTTTCACCCGATATCCTTTGATACCGTATGATTCAGCCAGCTTCACAAAATCAGGCTGGGTGGAGAACACCGATTGGGAGTATCTTTCTTCAAAGAACGTTTCCTGCCATTGTCTCACCATTCCAAGTGTTCCGTTATTAAGAAGGACCACTTTCACAGGAAGGTTCAACTCTTTTAGCAGGACCAGCTCTTGGAGAGTCATCTGGAACCCCCCATCTCCTACAAAGGCGACCACCGTACTGTCTGAATTCGCTAACTGGGCTCCGATCGCTGCCGGAAACCCGAATCCCATCGTGCCAAGGCCCCCGGAAGTGACCCAATTATTCGGCTTTTTAAAGGAGTAATACTGTGCCGCCCACATTTGATGCTGTCCCACGTCTGTAGTGACAACCGCTTCCCCGTTTGTCATTTCATACACCTGTTCGATGAGGCGCTGAGGTGACAGGACATCTTGGGCCTGGTTATACCAGAAAGGATATTCCCTTTTGTATGACTTGAGATGATGATGCCAGGCATCGAAATCAGGCTTCTCTTCCTCATGTCCAAGGAGTTTTTCCAGCGCCTGTTTGGCATCGGCTACGATCGGGATCTGCGTCTTGACGTTTTTTCCGATCTCCGCCGGATCGATGTCGATATGGACCACCTTGGCCCGTGGTGCAAAGGTCGCGAGGTTCCCTGTCAGCCTGTCGTCAAATCGGGCACCGATATTGATAAGCAAGTCACATTCGTGGAGCGCCATATTGCTTGCATAACATCCATGCATCCCCGCCATTCCGAGAAATAACGGGTGATCTGCCGGAAATCCGCCTAAACCTAAGAGGGTGTGAATCACCGGGATGTCATATTGTTCTGCGAAAGTCTTCAGTTCCTCCGTTGCCTTTCCGTGAAGGACTCCTGCCCCGGCTAAGATGACCGGTCGCCTGGATACCTTGATGGCTTCCACCAGTTTCTTGATTTGGAGTGGATTGGGGTAGAAGTTAGGCTGGTACCCCGGTAAGTCCATTTCCACATCGTGTACCGGATAAGCTTGCTGCAAGGTCAAGTCTTTCGGAATGTCGACAAGTACTGGTCCCGGTCTGCCGGTTGATGCGATATGAAAGGCTTCCTTCACGATCCTCGGTAAATCTTTAATATCACGCACCTGATAATTATGCTTGGTGATCGGCATCGTGATCCCTACTACGTCCGCTTCCTGGAAAGCATCGGTTCCGATGACCCCTGAAGCCACCTGCCCGGTGAAAATAACAAGCGGCAGTGAGTCCATCATGGCATCGGCAATTCCTGTCACTAGATTCGTTGCTCCCGGTCCTGAAGTGGCAATGACCACACCCGGTCTCCCTGATACACGGGCATACCCTTCTGCCGCATGGATGGCGCCTTGCTCATGACGAGCGAGAACGTGCTTGATCGGGGCTTTGTATAGAGCATCGTAAATCGGCAAGACCGCTCCTCCAGGGTACCCAAACAGAATCTCAACCTTTTCCTCCTTCAAAGCCTTCATGAGCATATCAGCACCGTTGACGTTTTCTGTTAGTGTCTGTGAAGCCGGTTCTGCCTCTACCTTCGCTCTCATTGCCTATCTCCTCCTTTTATTAAAAGCGCAGGCGGCTTGGTCAGGCCCGACAAGCATAAGGCAAGGTCGCTGAAAAGGCGCCTTTTGCCTTTTTGGCGAGATTGACTTATGACCTCGAGGGACTAGCCGCCGGAGCTGGGTATATTTGAAATGCGCATGCGGTGAACCAACTGCGCTTTATCCATCCACTTTTCCAAATAAAAAAGACCTTTCGACCCACTACGACAGAGTTCATCTTTCGCAGGGGCGAAAAGGTCTTCATTCTTTCCACGGTACCACCCTAATTCAGAGACAACGGATATCATCTCCCTTTGCAGGCTGATCGGTTTCACCAGCCTTTGTTTTTGTAACGAGTATCATCTACTCGATCGTTCCTACTTTCAGAGGTTCAGAACGATACTCAGAGGGGATGTCGGTATTGGATGTATTACTGGTTTGCAGCACCACCAGCTCTCTGAAAATACGATTTCCAATCCTTTTACCTCTTCAACGCTTTACTCTATTCCGTTTTCAAAATTCCACCTGTACTGGCTGACGTGACAAGTTTGGCATATCGTGCTAAGTAACCTTTTCTGATTTTTGGAGGGGGCTGTACCCACTCCTTTTGCCTGAACTGAAGCTCTGTTTCTGAAACCATGAGGGAAATCGTTCGATTCGTGAGATCAATGAAGATGGGATCTCCATTTTCAACCACACCGATCGGTCCCCCTTCAGCAGCTTCCGGTGAGACATGACCGATTGAAATGCCCCGGGATGCTCCTGAAAACCTGCCGTCTGTCATGAGTGCGACTTTCTTTTCAAGTCCCCTTCCTGCAATGGCTGCCGTCGGTGCCAACATCTCCGGCATTCCCGGTCCGCCTTTTGGCCCTTCGTATCGGATGACCACGACATGACCTTCTTTCACTTCTCCACTTTCGATTCCGGCAAGGGCATCATCCTGAGATTCGTATACAATCGCTTCCCCCATGAAGGTTTTAATGGATGGGTCGACTGCCCCTACCTTGATGACCCCGCCGTTTGGAGCGATATTTCCGAAGAGGACGGATAATCCTCCGACTGGACTGTGGGCGTTTTCCCTGCGACGGATGACATCATCATTTTGGATATGAGCATCCTTCACATTTTCATAAAGAGACTTTCCTGTAACCGTGATGCGATCTTTGTGTACAGCTTCCATTTCACATAGCTCTTTAATGATGGCACTGACCCCGCCTGCATTGTGAACATCCTGCATGGAGTAATCAGATGCCGGGCTTATTTTGGATAAATACGGCACTCGTTCTGCCACTTTATTGATTCGGTTAATGTCATAATCGATTTCCGCCTCATTGGCAATCGCCAATGTGTGGAGAACCGTATTGGTTGATCCCCCCATCGCCATATCTAAGGCGAATGCATCATCAATGGTATCTTTCGTTATGATGTCTCTTGGTTTAATATCCTTCTTCACCATTTCCACCAGATATTTCGCTGCGTCCTTGATCAATTGATGCCGCTCTTCTGAGGTGGCTACAATGGTTCCATTTCCCGGAGGAGCCATTCCAAGCATCTCCATCAGAGAGTTCATGGAATTCGCTGTGAACATCCCCGAGCATGATCCGCATGTCGGACATGCATTGGCTTCAATGTCGAGAAGCTGTTCCGCGGTCATCCTACCTGACTGATGGGCACCGACCCCTTCGAAAACGGATACGAGTGATAATGGCTTCCCGTCACTGGAAACCCCTGCTTCCATCGGGCCTCCCGATACAAAGACAGAAGGGACATTCGTCCGGACTGACGACATGAGCATTCCCGGTGTGATTTTGTCACAGTTCGGAATGTAGAACACTCCGTCGAACCAGTGAGCGTTGATGACGGTTTCTGCTGAGTCGGCGATCAGT
The DNA here is from genome assembly GCF_050270195.1 of Rossellomorea sp. NPDC071047. NCBI lineage: Bacteria > Bacillati > Bacillota > Bacilli > Caryophanales > Bacillaceae > Rossellomorea > Rossellomorea sp. NPDC071047. The sequence goes on from NZ_JBNNJT010000007.1 coordinate 28,138, forward strand.
TCCCGGCTCGGGAGTGAGTACCTCATCCCGATATGTCCCATGGCGATTCCATCATCCACACCGATTGTGTTGAATTCGAATGGAATCCCGCCGGCTTCCCGGATCGCTTCTTTCACCACCTGGGCAAATCCGTTTAAATGCATATGACCGGGAATGATATCGATGTAGGAGTTGCACACCCCGATAAATGGTTTTTCCATGTCTTCGAGCTTGACTCCCGTTGCATATAGTAAGCTGCGGTGGGGAGCCCGGTCGATTCCTTTCTTGATCATGTCACTTCTCACGTCATCACCTCCAACTTAGCCAACTTGAGCATTCTGTTTGTAAACTTTTCTTCCATCCTGAGTGACAGTGTTTCTGAACTCCTGCAATAATTGGGTTGTATACTTTCCTGGTTTTCCTTCACCGATTACACGGCCATCAACCTTTACAACGGCAATGACTTCTGCGGCTGTCCCTGTTAAGAATACTTCATCCGCTGTATACACATCATGACGGGTGAAGACTTCTTCCTTCATCTCGAATCCTAATTTACCGGCGATCTCGATGATGGCATTACGGGTGATCCCTTCAAGGGCCCCTACATATCCAGGAGGCGTCAGGATCTTTCCTTTTTTAACAATGAAGATATTGTCTGCGGATCCCTCCGCTACATATCCTTGATCGTTCAACATTAATGCTTCACTTACACCGGCGAGGTTCGCTTCGATTTTAACGAGAATGTTATTTAAGTAGTTTAAGGATTTAACCTTTGGCGAAAGAACATCCGCTCGATTTCGACGGCTGGCCACCGTTACGATATCGATGCCCGTTTCGTATAAGCTTTTAGGGAAAAGGGCCAGTTGTTCTGCAATGACGATGATTTGTGGCTTCCTACAAGTAAATGGATCCAATCCCAGGTTTCCAACCCCTCTGGAAATGACCACTCGTATGTAGGCATTCTCGAGTTGATTCTTTTTCAATGTATCAACGATAATGTCGCTCATCTCTTCTTTAGTGACTTCGATATGCAACATGATGGATTTAGCAGAGTCATAAAGGCGATCAACATGCTCTTCCAGACGGAACACGTTCCCATCATACATTCGAATCCCTTCGAACACTCCATCTCCATATAGAAAACCATGGTCGTACACAGATACAACTGCGTCTTCCTTTTTTACAAATTGTCCGTCTAAGTAGATCCACTGTTCGTTCATGTTAATCATTCCTTTCCTGGTTGAAATTTATTTGATTATTCAGAAATTTATTTTTGCAACGAAAGTCCGTTGACTTGGAGCACATTCGAACAGCCTGCTTGATTCGGTATTCCTGCTGTTTACTGCTGGCTCAGATTTTTTTATTGAGGACAATATTACTCCCGTTTCCCGGTAAGGTCAACAGGCTTTTTGTAAATTATTTGACTATTTAGATTAATCTGATTATAAGTAAACGCTTACATCTTTGTCCTTATACAGTTTGTCGGGAGAAAAAAATTTTTGAGATTTTTTTATTTAATGGTGTGAATGACGCTTCAGATCCGGTGAGGAGAACCTTTAAATATTTTTCGACAAAATCCTATGAGAATGGGATTTAGGGGAGTTTAGACCTGTGTGTATCTGACTGATAAATTCTCACTGTTTTATTATAAATGAGAATTCATTTTTCTATTTAATAGTATGTATGAATTTTTATTAATCTGGGAAGACGATCATCAATAAGTAATGAATCCAATACAAAACCTTTCATTCCCATAATCCGTAATGCCTTTCAAACTAGAAATTAATTTCATTTCTTCTACAATGATGAATAACCTTTCATATCGAAATATATTCACCCAATAATCAGTCGCCACTTTTTTAAACTCTATATAAATAAAAAAGAATCAACCCAAGTGACCGGACGGCCTTTGGATTGATTCTTCCTTTACACCCATGTAAACATATAATTCGGGTCTTCGACATCCTTTGCTTTTTTGACGATCTTCAACGGTTTGAAAGTATCGATCATCACGGCGAGCTCGAGGGTTTCTTTTTTCCCGATACTGGCTTCTGTCGTTCCTGGATGAGGACCGTGTGGGATCCCGCTCGGGTGGAGGGTGATCGATCCCTCTTTGATTCCCTTTCTGCTCATGAAGTTTCCTTCCACATAGTACAGCAGCTCATCACTGTTCACATTGCTGTGATTATAAGGAGCCGGAATCGATTCCGGATGGTAGTCGTATAATCTTGGAACAAATGAGCAGACAACAAAGTTATGACCTTCAAACGTTTGATGGACTGGAGGCGGCTGATGTACGCGTCCTGTAATAGGCTCAAAATCCTCGATATTGAACACCCAAGGATAAAGATAGCCATCCCAGCCGACGACGTCCAGTGGATGATGATTTAACACATGGGAATGGAGCGCTCCCCGTGATTTGGTGATCACTTCGAATTCGCCCTCTTCATCCATGGTTGCAAGCTTCTCAGGTCCCCGCAGATCCCGCTCACAAAACGGACTGTGCTCCAGCAACTGTCCGTACTCATTTCGATAACGTCGGGGTGTGGTAATCTGACTGAAGGACTCGACGATCAGCATCTTCGTCTCTTCTTCAGGAACAACACGGTAGATGGTCCCGATCGGAATCACCACATAATCCCCTTTTCCATAGGTGAGGGTTCCGAACATCGTCTCTACTTTTCCTCTACCAAAATGGATATAAAGCATTTCATCCCCGTCACCATTACGGTAAAAGCTTTTCATCTCTTCTGTTACATAGGCGGTTCCAATCAATAAATCGGAATTACCAAGTAAATATTCACGGCTCTTTAAGGCACAGCCTTTTTTCTCGACTCTATCTGTAAAGAAATGTCGATGGCGAAGAGCACCCTCTTCCTCAAACTCCGGCATATAACTCCCTAAATACTCTGTTTTCGCCACAGCCGTCGGCAAGTGATGATGATACAGAATCGACTGTGTCCCTGAGAACCCCTTCGTCCCCATGACCTGCTCCCTGTAAAGCGTGCCATCATCCTTTTTAAACATGGTGTGACGTTTGTGAGGTATTTTCCCCAGTTGACGATAGTACATGGTTTTCCTCCTCTCTTTTCTCTGCAATCGTATTCCTCAATACTCCTAATCCCCTAATCTCTAATTCCACCACATCCCCAGGCTTCAACCACGGATGCGTTTCGGTCCCGAGCTCCAATATGCACCCTGTCCCTACAGTCCCCGATCCGATGACCTCACCGGGGTAAAGGGTGACGTCTTTCGAGGCACGCTCGATCATGTCTCTGAATGTATAATGAATATCCTGATAATTCCCCTCGGATAATAGTTTCCCATTCACCTTCCCCGTCATAGGCAGGTTGAAACGGTCTCCCTTGCGATAGGTTTCCAGTTCATCCTTCGTCACTAAATAAGGACCGAAAGAAGTGGCAAAGTCCTTTCCTTTCGCTGGACCAAGCCCTACTTTCATCTCATGCTTCTGGATGTCTCTGGCACTCCAATCGTTCATGATGAAATATCCATAAATATAGTCTTCCGAGTTTTCTTTTGAAATGTTTTTTCCTTCTTTGCCAATAACGCAGGCGATTTCCAATTCATAATCGAGCCACTCACAGCCAGCAGGTTTCGCGATATGAGCACCAGGACCTTTTACAGCTAAGTGATTGGTAAAATAAAAGACGGGGATGTCATACCATTCCGGCACCACATCGAGTCCCCTCCGTTTTCTGGCCGTTTTCACGTGCTCTTCAAATGCATAGAAATCCCGGATACTCACAGGTCTTGGAATCGGCGACTTCAGTGTGACATCACTTAGTGAATGCACTCCTTTGTCTTTTTCCGAAAAGGTGCCGAGCTCATTCATCCGTTTTAGGCCTTCGTCTCCAAGATCGATGATGGATAACATATCTTTAGGGAGTGAGCCGCCACTTGCAGCATGGATGTCCACGACAAGTTCTTCCTGAACGATCCCTGCCCTTACTTCTCCTTTTTCTAAAAAACTAACCAGCTTCACGTGTCATCACCTTTTTCGAATCAATTCAAATGAATCGGATAATGGTTTGGTGTACATTTGACCGGCAAGCCTTCCCACCGGTTTGAGTTTCTCTGAATCGATCTTTCCATCGTAATAGAGTTCATCATTGATCCTCACGCATTCCACCTTCCCGATGACCAGGCTCCCTGCACCAGGATGATCCCCGAAGTGAAGAACTTCATGAAGAACACATTCCAATTGCACCTTGCTTTCAGATACTCCTGGAGGCTTTACCGTAATGGACTCCTTCTTCGTCAGCCCGACCTGCTCAAATTCATCAACGCCAGGGTCAAATTCAATGGCACAGTTATTCATTTCCTCCACAAACTCTTCACTTACGATATTGATGACGAATTCCTTCGTTTTCTCGATATTTTGAAGGGTATCTTTTTTGCTGCCATCCTTCCCTCTTCTCATGGGGGAGAAGCAGACGAGCATAGGTTCTGCACAAATCGCCGTAAAGAAACTGTATGGTGCCAGATTCGCATTCCCATCTTCGTCAAGGGATGAAACAAAGGCAATCGGCCGGGGCAAAATCGAGCCGATCATCAGTTTATAAGCAGACTGCCACGCAAGCGTCTGGGGTTTGATATCCATCTAGTTCACCCCTCCGTTCTGCAAAATGTCTTCCAGTGCTCCAACGAATCTCTTGTTATCGTCCTGTGTTCCAATCGTGACACGAACCGTTGTAGGGTATCCGAGAAGAGTTCCTGAACGGACGACGAGCCCCCTTTTCACAAGTTCATATGAGACCGTGTCACCATTCATTCCGGTGTCCACCATGATAAAGTTCGATTGAGACGGGAAATAGGATATTCCCAGACGATCAAATTCACTTTCCAAATAAAGACGACCCTTCTCGTTCTTATGGGTACACTCCCTGATAAACTCTTGATCTTCCAAAGCAATGATCGCTGACTTCTGGGCTACGGTATTCACATTGAAGACATCTTTCACTTTGCGAAGCTGTTCTGCAATCTCCTCATTCATGACCCCGAACCCGACTCTTAGTCCTGCCAGGCCATATATTTTCGAAAATGTCCTAAGGACGATCAGGTTTTCAAATGCTGAAAGAAGAGGCAGGGTTTCTAAATAATCATCGGTTGTAACGTATTCCATATAGGCTTCATCCACCACTACCAGGACATGAGAGGGGACGCTCTCGATAAATTGCAGGAGTTCTTTTTTTCCGACAATGGTTCCAGTCGGGTTATTCGGATTACAGACAAAGATCAGCTTCGTTTTTGGAGTGATGCGGTCATGCATCCCCTGCAAGTCATGGGTACCGTTTACGAGTGGGACAATGACCGGAGTGCCTCCCTCCAGGAACACATTGGTTCTATACCTGGGAAACGTAACATCGGCCATAATGGCTTCGTCGCCTGCGCTCAAATAAGCCCTTGTCAACAGCCGGATCACTTCATCCGAACCATTCCCGAATACGATCTGTTCTTTCGGAACCCCTAGAAACCCTGAAACCTTATGACTAAGATCGACGGCTGCCCCGTCCGGATACAAAAACAGGTCGCTCCCATTTTCTTTAAACCACTGCTTCACTTTCGGGGAGCAGCCATATATATTTTCATTTTCTGACAGCTTTCTGATTGAGGAGAGACCATGCTCCTTCTGTAAGTCGCCAAGCGTCTTCCCCAGCACATATGGAGCGATATGTGTGACCGCTTCTCTTGTTTTGAACTTTAATGTCATACATGAATCCTCGCCTTCCTCATGGATGAAGGGGGTCGACTCACGTGTTAGCTTATCTTCAAGTTTTAATATAGTACTTGGAATCTGTACGATATTAAGCTAGAAGCAGCTAATCTCTTCATGAGTTGACCCCCCCTGACCGGTCCTTTGACCCCCGTTATATATACCAATCTCTATCTATTTTTTATTTTAGAGGTTTCCTCTGCGTTCTTGCTCGCGCTCGATGGATTCGAATAATGCTTTGAAGTTTCCTTCTCCGAATCCTCTTGCACCCTTACGTTGAATCACTTCAATGAATAGGGTAGGACGATCAACGATTGGCTTTGTGAAAATTTGAAGCAGGTAGCCTTCGTCATCACGGTCCACTAGAATATTCAACTCTTTGATCTTGGAGATCTCTTCATCGATTTCCCCTACACGCTCTGAGAGCATGTCGTAATAGGAATCAGGAGTATTCAGGAATTCCACACCATTCCCTTTCAAGATGCCGACTGTCTTCACGATATCCTCGGTCAGGATGGCGATATGCTGCACCCCTGGACCACCGTAGAACTCAAGGTATTCCTGAATTTGTGATTTGCGTTTTCCTTCAGCAGGCTCATTGATCGGGAATTTAATTCGGCCGCCGTTATGCATAACCTTGGACATAAGGGCTGAGTATTCGGTTGTAATGTCTTCATTTGTGAAGTGGCGCATTTCCTTGAAGCCCATTACTTTTTCATAGTACTCCACCCACTCTTCCATGCTTTCCACATTTCCAACTACGTGATCCACGGCGATGATACCGGCATCTTCATGTTTAAGAGTAGAATCATACTTTTCAAAACCTGGCATGAAGATCCCTTTATAATCCTTACGCTCCACAAGGGTATGGATCGTATCCCCATATGTACCAATGATGGCTTTTTTCAATTTCCCATTATCATCTTCGAGCGTCGAAGGTGGCATGATTTCAATCGCACCGCGGGATACCGCTCCAGTGTAAGCCTTTTCAACATCCTCCACCACAAGGGCGATATCTTTAATGCCGTCTCCGTGAAGCTTCACGAATTGGGCCACCCGGCTGCCTTCATGCAGACTTCCCGTTATAACCAATCGGACTTTGTTTTGTTGCAGTACATAGGATACGGTGTCACGATTTCCTGTCTCCAACCCTGAGTAGGCAACGGTCTTAAAACCGAATGCTGTACAGAAGAAGTGAGCAGCCTGCTTCGCATTACCCGTATAGTACTCTAAATAATCAACATCTCTTACCGGGAAGACATCCTCTACTTTAACCTGCTTTTTTGCTGCATTCTCTTGCATCCTAATCCCTCCATTAAACGTAAGTATATTCTGAATATTATATTAAATAGTTTCCTGGAACTTCTCAAGAGCGGCTAGTAAAGCTTAAACGCTTCTCTGTGTAAAAGCGTACCCACTAACTATTACCTGGCAAGCTCCCTTTTTCGGGGCGGCATGTGCACGGCGTCTCCCTTTAATCCTTCGACTGCTTCGAGCAGGCTCTCATTCATACTTGGGTGGGGATAAAGTGGAAAGCGAAAGTCCTCATCTCTCGCTGCCATCTCAAGTCCGAGCACACCTGATGTGACCAGCTCGGCTGCTCCCATGCCCATCATATGAATACCAAGGATCATATCCGTTTCACTGTCTGACACGACTTTCACGAATCCATCCTTTTCATCCGTCAGCTGAGCGTACCCGTTTCCTCTGACAGGGCTCTCACTCACTGTAACCGAATAACCTGCCCGCCTTGCTTCTTCCTCCGTCATCCCTGCACATGCAATGGGAGGACTCATCTGCACCACCGTCGGCACAAACTGCAGGTCTACTTCCACCTGTTGCCCAGCCATCGCCTCGGCCGCCGCCTTCCCCTGTTTGATCGCTTTGACTGCGAGGGACGGACCTTCCGTGGCATCCCCGATCGCCCAAATATGGGGAATGGAGGTCCGTCCCTCTCGATCTGTTTGGATATAATCATCCTCGGTTAATTCAACACGGAGACGGTCAAGGCCGATGTCTGGTAGGTTCGGCTTAACTTTTCCGCTCATGACAAAGTGGGAGCCTTCGATGGAGACCATTTCACCGTTTTCTTTGCTGGTTTCCACTAAAACTTTTCCTTCTGTGTTACTCACAGTTTTTATGGTAGAGCTCTTGATAACATTGATTTTCTGCTTTTTAAACTGCCTGAACAACTCTTTTGAAATCGAAGAATCGAATGGAAGTTCTTCATTCAATATTAGAGTGACAAAGCTTCCCAATGTGGAGAAAACAGACGCGATCTCCAGTGAAATATAATCTGCACCATACACAATCAGTTCTTCAGGGATCTCCTCCAGCTCAAAAATCTGTCTTTCCCTCAGGACACGACCAGCATGAAAATCGATTCCATCCGGATAGTGTATATCTCCCCCTGTTGCCACTATCGCATCTTTGAAATTGAAAAGGGAAAACTCATGTCCGTTTTCAACCCCAATGCGGGATTCTGATAGAAAGGAAGCCGAGCCTTTAACAATTTCAACCTTATTCGCTTTGCACAGTGATTCTATCCCTGATCGGAGCTGGGTGATTCTTTTCTTTTTATAGTGTTGAAGAGAAGAAAGATTCGCTAACACTTTCCCAAACTCCATGCCCATTTCCTTCAGATGCTTCGTCTTTTTAAATTCCTGGGCAAAATGAGTGAATACCTTCGACGGGATGCACCCTTTATTTAAACAGGTCCCGCCTACATCCTCCCGTTCGATCAACGTCACCTGTCTACCTAGGCTCGCGGCTCTAATCGCCGCGTGGTAGCCCCCAGGACCTCCTCCGATGACGACAATGTCTTTATCTTCCGTAATCTCTCCCACTACCATTTACATCAACTCCAAAAGCATGGATTGAGGTTCTTCAATCAGATCCCGTAATCGGTTCGTAAATTTCACGGCTGTCCCGCCATCTGCCACTCTATGATCAAAGGACATTGAAACATTCATCATGGAACGGACGACAATTTCATCCTTTTCGTTCACCATCGGACGCTTCTTCGTTTTATGAAAGGCGAGGAGGGCTACTTCCGGTTCGTTAATGATCGGAGTGGCTCCGATCGATCCGTTCAACGGACCTACATTACTGACCGTGAAGGTACCACCTTTGATCTCTTTCATCGCAAGCCTCCCGTCCAGTGCTTTGACGGTCAGTTCCTTCATTTCAACGTGAATGTCCTTCATCGTTTTTCTTTCCACGTGCTTGATGACAGGAACGATCAGCCCCTCCTCTGTGTCGACTGCAATTCCGATATTATGTTGAGACTGAAGCTCGACACACTCTTCTTCTTCATTGAGACGGGCATTGAAAATCGGAAACTCTTTTAAACAAACAGAAATGGCTTTGATAAAATACGCACCCATGGAAATGGAACCGCCGCCCTCTTTCATGGTATCTTTCCAGACTAATAGATTCGTAACGTCGACTTCTTCAAAATGGGTACAGTGAGGGATGGTTCTCAGTGACTGTGCCATTTTGGAAGCGATTTGTTTACGTCTGCCCCGGAAAGGAATCGTTTTAGCATCAGGTTCAGTCGGTGCTGCAGGGGAAGCAGGTTTAGGTTCATCAACCGCAACTGGCGCTGACTGACCTTCTCCATTCATATAAAGGAAAATATCTTCATCAAGGATTCTACCACCCGCTCCGGAACCAACCACCTCTTCTATATCGATACCATTGTCCCTCGCTATTTTTCTCGTATACGGGGAGGCCAGGATCCTCCTTTTCTTCAATACTTGAGTGGTTTGTGGAAAGGACTGCTCGCCTCCATATTGCTTCTGTTCTTTTTCCATCAACAGTACCGTAGATCCCACTGGGATCGTTTCCCCTTCACTAACGGTAAACTCCTTGACCACACCTGAAAATGGTGCCGGGATCTCTGCCGTCATTTTATCTGTTTGTACCTCTACCAATGGTTGATCCGCTCGCACGACATCCCCCACTTTTACAAGAAAGTGATTGATATTGGCTTCGGTCATGCCTTCCCCAATATCATGAAGCTTAACTTCCATGAACTCCCTCCTTGTCTAATAGCGGGCTACTTTCTCCACTGCAGCCAGCACACGTTTACTGTCAGGCAAATAGAAATCTTCAAATCCGAAATATGGGACAGGTGTATCGAATCCTGTTACCCTTTCAGTCGGCGCTTTTTGATATAAAAAAGATTTGTCATTGATGATCGCCAGTACATCATTTCCGACTCCACCAGTGGCATGTGCTTCATGGACAATCACGGTTCTGCCTGTTTTCTGAACAGAGGTCGAAATTAGGTCTTTGTCCAGAGGGTAGAGTGTTCTAAGATCAAGGACTTCACAGTCGATGCCTTTGCCAGCCGCTTCCTTAGCAGCGTCTTCAGCTACCTTCACCATCGCTCCCCACGCAATGATCGTGACGTCCTCTCCCTCTTTGACTACCTTGCCTTTCCCGATTTCCACGGTGTACTTTTCTTCAGGCACTTCTTCCCTGGAAGAACGGTAACATCGCATAGGCTCCAGGAATAGAACGGGATCAGGGTCCTCGATGGCTGCAATCAGGAGTCCCTTCGCATCATATGGAGTTGCGGGACAAACAACCTTGATTCCCGGCATATGAGTGAAAAGTGCTTCCGTGCTATCGGAATGAATCTCTGGGGCACGTACACCAGCCCCATACGGAGCCCTGATGACCAATGGACAGGTAAAGTGTCCCAGGGTACGGGCGCGTATTCTGGATGCATGCGTCATGATCTGTTCGTATGCCGGGTAGATGAATCCTAAGAATTGAACCTCCGCTACTGGACGAAATCCGTTCAGCCCCATCCCGATGGCCGCTCCGATAAAGCCGGCTTCACTCAAGGGTGTATCAAGAACCCGATCTTCACCGAATTCCTGTTGAAGACCGTCCGTCGCCCTGAATACTCCGCCGTTCTTCCCGATATCCTCACCCATCAACAGAACATCCTCGTTTTCCTGTAGCATCACTCTCATGGCATCCGTTATGGCTTGAACCATCGTCAGCGTCTTCATTTTCGTTAAGGTGCTCATTCTACTCACCTCTCAATCGCTCAAGGAGCTTTTCTTTTTGTTCCTGGATCGTCCAGGTCGGTGTCGCAAACACATAATCAAAGATCACACTTGGATCAGCTGCCGGATATGCTTCCAGTTCCTCGACTGCAAGGTCTACTTCCTTGGCACATTCCTTTTGAACCGAGGTCATCCACTCTTCGTCAATCCAGCCTCGATGCTTCATGAATTTCGTTAACCTGTCAACAGGATCATTATCCTTGCGTCGGGACTCACTTTCCTGTTGATCGCGATACTTCGTCGGATCATCTGCGGTTGTATGGGCACCGTATCTCCAGGTCACGGACTCGATCAAGGTAGGTCCGTCCCCGTTCCGTGCTCTCTCCAACGCCTTTAACGTTTCAAAATAAACAGCAAAAATATCATTGCCGTCGATGCGCACGCTTGGTATGTCATAGGCAAGAGCTTTCTGGGCAATGGTTTTTGTTTTCATTTGCTTGTGCATGGGTACGGAGATGGCGTAATGATTGTTTTGATTGAAAAAGACGACCGGGGCCTCCCAGACGCTTGCCAGGTTCAATCCTTCATGAAAGTCGCCTTCAGAAGTGGCGCCATCACCGAAATAGACAATGGCAGCATTCCGCGTCCCTTTTCTTTTCTCGGCAAAAGCCGCCCCCACCGCATGTGGAAGCTGAGTCGCGATCGGAATTCCTGGAGTGAAAATATTCTTTCCTTCAGGAGGAACACATCCTTCATTTCTCCCCTTCCAGAATAGGAGGATATGAAGCAGGGAATGACCGAATGTCATGGTAGCCCCATGATCACGATAGGACGGGAATAACCAGTCTTTGTCCTGGAGGGCAAGTGCGCTCCCCACCTGGGATGCCTCCTGTCCTTCAAAAGGTGCATACGTCCCGATCCGCCCCTGACGCTGGAGGCTCACCGCTTTCTTATCAAATGTACGGATCCTGATTAAATGACGATAAAATGTACGGGCCAAATCTTCTGAAATGTCCATTTCATACTCGTTTTTAACCAGTTCTCCTTGTTGATCCATTACCTGGACCAATTGAAATTCCTCGATCATTTCATCACCTCTTGTTGGTGCTTTTTTGTTGTTCCGACAAACTCCTGATTTACTTTTTTATGTCCTAACCGACCATTTCGGACGTTTCGCATGGGAGAAGAAGCTGTTTCTTCTTGTGCGTGCGTGGATCCTGTCCTCACAGAACCGGTTGGCTGCTTCGACTGTGGTCAAGTGCTGATTTTCTGATTGCAGGTAGATATTCTGAAGGCTGTTATAGATGGCGCTTGTCTTTTGCAGGACACGTTCTTTATTTGGTTCGTATAATTCGTCAGCTACCTGGATCAATCCGCCTGCGTTGACGATGTAATCAGGTGCGTATAAGATCCCTTTTTCGTGCAGCTTCATTCCATGTGTAAGATCTAATAACTGATTGTTGGCAGAACCGACGACCGCCTTTACCTTCAGCTGATCTACGGTGTGATCATTAATGATCCCACCTATGGCACATGGGATGAAGACATCTGCATCAACCGAGTAGATCTCATCTCCGGATACGACTTTAATGGCTGCTCCCATCCTGTTTGCCTTAGCTACTAACTGATCGATGGATTTCTGACTGATATCTGTTACATAGAGGTCTGCCCCCTCTTCAAGTAGACGCTCGGCTACTTTAAAGCCTACTTTTCCTAACCCTTGAATGGCATAGCTTTTTCCATGAAGGTCTTTTGAGCCCCATACGTTTTGGTTGGTTGCCTGTAAGCCATAGATGACGCCCATGGCAGTCGGTATGGATGAGTCTCCACTTCCACCGTATTCTTCATTGACACCTACAATGCAATTCGTTTCTTTTAGGGCATAAACAAAGTCATCAGGAGTCGTTCCCATGTCTGTCCCGGTATAGAATCTTCCGTTCAGGGATTCAACAAATTGGCCGAAAGCACGGAACAACTCAGGGTGTTTGTCTTTTTCAGGATCTCCGATGATGACGGCTTTTCCTCCACCGAAGTCCACGTCGGCCGCTGCACATTTGTAGGTCATTCCTTTTGATAAACGCAATACATCTTCAAGTGCTTCATCTACTGAGGTGTAGGGTCTCATTCTACAGCCGCCCAGTGCAGGTCCAAGAGTCGTATTATGTATGGCGATGATGGCTTTCAGTCCTGTTTCTTCATCATTGCAAAATACAACCTGTTCATGATTTTGTATTTTTTCGAACATATCCATTTCTCCGCCCCCTGCAAGCTCTCTGTTTGTAACCGCTTCCATTTTGGTGAATACGTTAGACACTAAAGCTTCCTCCTTTTACACTGCTATTGATGAGTTGGATCAAAACTTAGTTCTCTTTTATTCTTTCATTGATTTTCTCTTTAGGAAGTACGACTTGTTTGACCTCACCTTTCCCAATGAGTCTGTCATTCTCTTTATCTCTGACAGTCACTTCGGTCACGATGATGTTTCGTTCATATTTAATTACGCTCGCTTTAATTTCAAGAGAGGAACCGTTTTTCGCCGGAGCCATATGCTCGACGTTCACCTTGGCTCCCATTCCCTCTTCATGCTCTTCCAAATAGGGTAGAATGATCTTCCTTGATGCCCATTCCATGTGGTAAACCATTGAGACGGTTGAATACACAGGGTGTACCACGTCTCCTTCGAACTGGGCATACATGCTGGGGGTTACCTCTGTCATGACGACGGCCGTATGTCCTTCTGCTAATCCAGACTTCATTGCTTTCCCCCTTTAAACCAACAGATTATATATTTTTATATAACGTTAATTCAACGATATAATAACATTTTGTTTTATAAATAGTCAATAAATTGTTAAAATTTAAAATATTATATTAATATAAGTTATGCAGAGGGACGGACCTTCGGCTTCGCCGAGGTCCGTCCCTCACTCCTTTAACGCAAAAAAGCAACGAACCAAGGTTCGTTGCTTTTTGTAGAAGGTTGTTCATTGTTTTTATTAGCTTAGGAAAGAAGTGCCCGGTCGCTGGCGAGTTTGCTTCCACGGATTCGCTGAAATTCGTGGAGGAGTCCTTCGACGGTGAGGTGTTTTTTCTCTTCTTCATTTACCTCTAGTATAATCTGACCTTTATCCATCATGATTAACCGGTTCCCAAGGTCCAGCGCCTGCTGCATATTATGGGTGACCATCAACGTGGTAAGGTTATACTTTTCTACAATCTCTTTCGTCAGGTTCGTAATCAGATCAGCCCTGGCAGGATCCAATGCTGCCGTATGTTCATCCAGCAATAAGATCGATGGTTCGGTGAATGTGGCCATCAATAAGGATAGCGCCTGTCTTTCCCCACCTGACAGTAACCCGACCTTCGCATTCAATCGATTCTCTAAGCCAAGGTGAAGCGTTTCCAGTACTTCCTTAAAAAACACTTTCCGTTTTTTGGTCACCCCCATTTTAAAGGTGCGGGTACGATTTCTGGAATACGCCATGGCCAGGTTTTCTTCGATGGTCATAGTAGGTGCAGTACCTGCCATTGGATCCTGGAATACGCGACCGATAAGCTTGGATCTTTTATACTCGGACACTTTAGAAACATCATGATCATCAATCAGAACATTTCCCACATCAGGCAGCAATACACCTGAAACGATATTCATCAATGTCGATTTCCCCGCTCCATTGCTTCCGATCACAGTGACGAAATCCCCGGGTTTTAAAGAGAGCTGAATGTCATCAAGAGCGATTTTTTCATCGGGTGTTCCTTCATTAAATACTTTGTGGATCCTATTTAATTGTAACACCGCTCTCACCCTTTCCATCTGTGATTGAAGTTCTGTCTAATCGTTCTGCCATTCGCTGCGCCTTCCGTTTCCTATCCTTGTAACGGTCCATCACTTTAGGCATGACAAGGGCCAGAATCACGATTGTCGCTGTGATAAGCTTCATATCCCCTGTTTCCAGGAAATCGACGCGAAGAGCCATGGATACGACTAATCGATAGATAATCGCCCCACCAATGACCGCGAGCGTCGTACGGGCGATCGTCTTGGTTCCAAACAATGCTTCCCCGATGATAACCGAAGCAAGTCCGATGATAATCATCCCGATCCCCATTCCTACATCAGCAAATCGGCTATACTGGGCAATCAATGCTCCTGACAGTGCAACCATACCATTCGATATTCCCAGACCCAGAATAATCATCAGGTTCGTATTGGCAGAGAAACTGCGGATCATTCGCTGATTATCCCCAGTCGCCCGTAATGCCAATCCGATTTCCGTCTTCAAGAATCCGTCTGTTAAAAACTTGATGACAAGTGTGATGATGACCATAATAAATAAAATGCTCCACGTACCCGGTACAGGCTCACCAAGCCCCACTGCCATCCATAATTTATTGAGTGCGGCATCGATCCCGAGAGGAGACCAAAATCCTTCCACCCCTGTAAAAGCAGTATCCTGACTTAGTAAGGGTACATTCGACCGTCCCATTATCCGGAGATTGATAGAATACAGGGCGATCATCATGAGAATCCCTGATAATAGGGCATTGATTTTTCCAAACGTGTGAAGTAGTCCCGTTATACATCCTGCAACAAATCCGATGACAATCGCTGTAATGGTTGCGACGACTGGATTTACGCCACTGACAATCATGGTGGCAGCGACAGCGGCTCCCGTAACGAAGCTGCCGTCGACTGTTAAATCAGGAAAATCCAATATCCGAAAGGACAAGTAGACTCCGAGGGCCATAATAGCGTAAATGATTCCAGATTCAAAGGATGCGAATATTGCTGTTGGCACGAATCATCAACCCTTCCTATTTTTCTTCTAAAAATTTCCCGAGATCAGACCAGGCTTCCTGTACTTCCACTCCTTGTTCTTCAGCTGCCGCCTTATTGAACATCAACTCGAAATTTTGTGGAGCCTGTACAGGAATTTCAGAAGGTTTCTTCTCTCCTTTTAAAATCTTCACAGCCATCAATCCTGTTTCATAACCAAGATCCTCATAGTTAAATCCACTCGCTGCAATTGCACCTTTTTCCAATGAATCCAGTTCTCCCACAAACAGAGGGATATCCTTTTCATTCGCTACAGTGATGACTGATTCCAACGCTGAAACGACTGTATTATCTTTTGGAATATAAATGGCATCGACTCTCCCCACCAGGGATTCAGTCGCCTGTTTAACATCAGCCGATGTTGAAACGGTAGCCTCTACAACCTCTACGCCTTTTTCTTCAGCAAGCTTATTCACTTCAGCTGCCTGTACGACAGCATTTTGTTCACCGGAATTATAAACAATCCCAATCTTCTTCGCTTTCATTTCATCCGTGATAAATTGAATGGTCTTTGAAATGGCTTCCGGATGAGTATCGGTCGTTCCCGTTATATTTTCACCTGGCTCTTCAAAAGACTTAACCAATTCAGCACCAATAGGGTCAGTAACAGAAGTAAAAACGATTGGAATCTCTTTCGTTGCATTCAATGCGTGTTGTGCACTTGGGGTTGAGTTAGCAAAGATAAGATCGACACCGTCTCCAACAAAGTTCTTGGCAGCACTTTGTGAATTACTTTGATCTCCTTGGGCGATTTGAACATCATATTTTACATTCTCGCCTTCTTCGAAACCGTTTTCAGCCAAAGCCTTCTTAAAACCTTCAAATGCTGCATCTAAAGACGGATGTTCCACAATCTGGGTTACCCCGATCACATATTGTTTTTCACCATCTTCTCCACCTGAGCTTGTATCACTACCACAGCCCGCTAAAAACAGCATTCCCAGCATCATAGAGATGACAACAAGTAATAAACTCTTCTTCTTCACAGAAATCCCCCTTTTTCTCTTCCTGATATATGATCAGTAGTCTGATAGACTAGCAAATCCAAGTATGATAAAAATGAACACCAACGTAAATACAACGTTATATTATCACTCCTGTCACAAAATAGTCAATAATATTCCGAAAATTTAAAAATTAATACTAGTATAGACGGTATTGGTGATGATTTCTAGAGGGATTACGGGAAAATATTTTTGTTATGGGGTTGGTGAACGTGATGAGGAGTACCGTTATTAAAATATTTGATGGAGATTGGGACTTGGCGATTGAGGGGAATGCTGTAACAAATCGTTAAATGGGCACTTTGATAACGGTATCTATGAAAATTCAGCTTAATTAATGGTTTCGTACTATAGTATTCTTTTTCGAATCTCTCAATTGTTGTGCCGGAATCTACTAAACTTGAGCCACTTTAGCATTTTGTTGTGCTACTTTTATCTAAACCTGTGCCAAATTATGAACACATCAAAAAAAGGCACTTCCCCAATCAAGGAAAAGCGCCTCGTTACAACAATCTATTAAGATTCCACACCACTACCTGATAGCTTACTGAAAATCCCCTGGGCATCGTTCATCATTCTCTCAACCAATTCCTTCACCGTCGGGACATCCGAAACTAGACCGGACACCTGACCACCGTTGATAAATCCTTGATCCATCTTCCCTTCAAGTGCTCCAACACGATGATAATCTTCTGAGGTCATTTGACTGAACTCTTCAAAAGCGACCCCCTCTTGTTCTTTTTGAATCAATTGCGCAGCATAAGGCGTTTTCATGATCCTTCTAACTTTACCAACAGAACGACCGACGATGACGGTGCTATCATCTTTTGCTTCCACTAGAGTCGTTTTATAGTTTTCATGAAAAGGAGCTTCCTGTGTAGCGATGAACCGTGTACCCATTTGCACACCACTGGCACCAAGGGCAAGCATGGAAGCGAGTCCCCTCCCATCACCGATTCCTCCTGCTGCGACCACAGGAATGTCCACGGTATCGACGAGTTGTGGAATAAGGGCAAGCGTTGTCGTTTCGAGATTGGAGTTGATCCCTGCAGCCTCATAGCCTTCTGCCACGATTACATCTGCCCCGGCGTATTCCGCTTTCTTTCCTTGCTTTTTCGAAGCCACGACACAGATCACCTTCACGTTATGTTCATGAAAATAGGGTATGAACGGGGCAGGATTTCCTGCTGATAAGGAAACGACCGGTAATCCATGTGTCACCACTAAGCGGATCATCTCTTTCAAGTGAGGAGTGATGGAGATTGGAATGTTTAGAGCGAAAGGCTTTCTGGTTCTTTTTTTCGTTTCCACGATGATCCCTTCCACTTCCTTCACGCCCATGGTGCCGACTCCGATTGTACCGAGCGCCCCGGCCTCCGAGATTGCCGCCGTCAAGGCAGCATTGCTGATGTTCCCCATGCCGCCTTGAATGATTGGATATTTTATATGTAATACGTTCGTTAGGTTATTCATTATAATCCCCCTTCGTTAAATTAATGTTATACTTTTGGGAATTGTATGACAAGTACCGAAAATTATTTCCAACAATTTGAATTAATTATTGACATTTCATTCCAAAACACATATTCTGAAATTAACTACTTTGTAAAGCAAGGTAGTTTTGTTTTACATCAGTACCTTGTTATGCAATATATCATAAAAGGAGGACACTATATGTCTATCCGTAGTCAGCTATTAAAGGGTATATTAGATGGTTGCGTCCTTTCTGTGATTGAAAAAGAGCCGGTCTACGGATATGAACTTTCCAAAAAACTGCAGTCTTCCGGTTTACAGAATGTGAGCGAAGGGACCATTTATCCAGTTTTGTTACGACTTCAGAAAAATAATCTGATCCGCGGGGAAATGCAGCCTTCTGAATCAGGTCCTAACCGAAAATACTATTATTTAACTGAAGAAGGACATTCAGCACTCTCTGATATATCAAGGGAATGGGAACAAATCGTATCACCCGTCACAACACTATTAAAAAGGGGGAATCATGATGATTGAAGCAAAGCAGCTAATTGAATTGAACAATCAGAAACGCACAGGATTGTCGGAAGAGAACGAAAAGTATTATTCAGATTTTTTGATATACATGCGTCTACAACTTTCATTATCTGAGCAGCAGACCGAGGAGATATTAATGGAAATCCTGGATCATATCATTGATGGGCAGCGTGAAGGAAAAACAGCCAGAATGATTTTAGGGGATGATCCTAAGGCTTACGCCGATGATATCATTGAACAGCTTCCTACAGAGAAGAAGAGGAATGTCGTTACATTCGTATCATCTTTAGCTCTTAATTTATTGGGATACTTCTTGTTGTTTCGAGGACTCTTATTATTGATTGGGCCGATGTTTAAAGATATAAGCAGTGAAGTATATCCTGTCACTTCCGGCATATTAGTACTTATCATCTTCATTTCCAGTTTGATTGGGGTAAAAATCATTTTCTCGATCATTAAACATTCTTTATTCAAGGAGAAACAAACTCCTGTGAAAGATTCCATCAAGGCAGGTACAATGGGTATGGTATCAATGGGCATCATAATTTGCGCTACTTACTTCCTGCCTGACCTTGGTCCATCGTTGCATTTTCCGTGGTATGCTTCTTTCATTACCGGGGCATCATTATTAGGTATTTCTTATCTTCTGAAAAAATAGAGGTCCGTCCCTCAAAAAAACCACTTACCCAACAGGCAAGTGGTTTTTATCATTCTAATAATAATGGATGGGTCATGACGTTATAGCTCAGGTCTTTGTTTTTGAGTTCGTTGCCGTCTTCAAAGACACTTTCGAAGAATCGGGACGCCGGTTCTGCGAGTTCTTTGTAGTATTCTCCAAACAGGGAGGCTGCATGTGCCCCGAGCCATTTTTCAGGCAGCAGTTCTTCCGGCAGGCCCGGATCGACAAAAAGGAATTTGCGATACTCATGGACGAGCTTGGTTCTTTCAACGAAGCATTCAGCGTCGCTCATTTGTCCTTTTCCGATTTTACTTTTATCGATCATGTACTTCTGGCTGTAGTGAGAAATGAATTCCTGATAGCGGTCATTGATTTCTTTGAGATCCCAGCTTTTTTCGATCAAACGCTGGTTCTCATTGGGGCCTTCATATTCGGCAATGAAGAAATCGACATATTCTTTGATCTCGTATTTCCCAATCAGGGATTGGACTTGCTTTTCAAGATTGTTAGGAGAGATCCACGTGCTTGTAGAAAGGGTTCCAAAACCGCTCCAAACCAGTTCTTTCCTCAATTCATCACGGATGCTTCTAATCTCTTCCGGAATCGAGTACATCAGGATTCTCCATTTCCCGTCCCATTGTTCAGGCTTCAGCTTGAAGATCCTGTTTGCCGCTTCCTCCATTCGGATCACACCGCGTTCTGTGAGGGAGTAGTAGCTTTTGTTCCCTTGCTTCTCTGCCTGTACCCAGCCTTGCTTATTCATTCTTGAAATGGCTGCACGGACAGCTTGATCGTTGTGACCGAATTCATTCAGAAGACGTATCAAACTGCCGATCCATATCTTATTGCCATAGTGTCGTATGTAATCCCCATATAGTGTAAAGATCATTGATCTTGTATTCATCGGTGCCTCTCCTTTAAATATATTCCGTTTGTTTATGACGTTTAATTTACGTTTGATTTATATATTATCATAAACTTTCTATGAAAATAAATGAATATTCATGATTTTTCAGTTTGTATGTATTTCAGGCACAAAAAAATCAGGCTCACTTACAGAGCCTGACCCTCAATGATACACCCTCAACATCTCCAGCATCTTCACAAATTCATATGAATTGACAACCTGTTCCTTCGACCAATTCGCTTCGATCCATCTCACGAGCTCTTCCTGGCTGTTAAACACTTCCCCGCTCGTATCTGCTTTCCTTATTAAATACCTTCCGTTATCCTCATCTGCGACTACGAGACAAGGAATCTCGCTTTCTTTTGTCATGATTTCAAATTCCATCTCACTCACCTCACTTCTATCCTTTCTAAAAAGAATAAATCCTAATCACAAAAAGAGCCCTGCACATACAGGACTCAAGCTATTAAGGTTCAATATTCTCTACTAAAGTCGCAATACCCTGGCCGACACCGATACACATGGTAGATAAGCCGTACCGTACCTTTCTCTTTTTCATTTCATACAGAAGGGTGGTAAGGATGCGTGCTCCACTTGCTCCAAGTGGATGACCGAATGCAATCGCTCCTCCATTGACATTGACGATCTCTTCATTCAACCCCAGCTCACGGATGCAGGCAATGGATTGTGCAGCGAATGCTTCATTAAGCTCCACCAAGCCGATTTGGTCAAGGGCAAGACCCGACCGTTTCAGTACCTTCTGAGTGGCATAGATCGGTCCCAGACCCATTACGGATGGTTCAAGACCTGAAGTGGCCGATGTCATGTAGCGGGCCAGCGGAGTAACACCTAATTCTTCTGCTTTCTCCCTGCTCATCAATAACAGAGCAGAGGCACCGTCATTGACTCCTGATGCATTCCCTGCCGTCACCGTTCCGCCTTGGAATAAAGGCTTAAGCTTCTGCAGTTTGTCACTATTGGTATCGGGTCTCGGGTGCTCATCGAACTGAAACGTTGAAAGATTCCCTTTTCTGTCACGTAACTCAACGGGCACGATTTCCGCTTTAAACCGTTCTTCATCCATGGCACGTTTCGCTTTCATTTGGCTCCAGTAAGCAAAGTGATCTTGTTCTTCCCTCGAAATGCCGAACTGTTTCGCCACGTTTTCGGCAGTTTCCGGCATTGAATCGGTCCCGAATTTTTCTTTCAGACGGGAATTAACGAAGCGCCATCCGATCGTCGTATCGAACATTTCCATATTGCCTCTTGGGAAATCCTTTGAAGGCTTTGCCATGACGTAAGGAGCACGCGTCATACTTTCAGTCCCGCCTGCAATGAAGACATCCCCTTCATTAGCCAAAATGGCTCTAGCCGCATAGTTCACAGCGTCCAGTCCGGAACCGCATAAACGGTTGATGGTGGTGGCACCGACTTCAACAGGGAGACCTGCAAGGAGTGTCGACATTCGGGCTACATTTCGGTTGTCTTCCCCGGCACCGTTTGCATTTCCAAGTACCACCTCTTCAATCATAGCCACCGGGACGAGGGGATTCCGTTCAACGAGTGCTTTAATGACAAGTGCACCCAAATCATCAGGGCGCACTTCTTTTAAAGAGCCTTTATATTTCCCAATCGGGGTACGGACGGCATCGACAATGACAACCTCTTTCATGACTGATGCTCCTTTTCCTTTGTTTCAGAGTAATCATAAACACCCTTACCCGTTTTTCGACCAAGACGTCCTGCCTTGACATATTTCTCTAAAAGAGGGGCTGGACGATACTTTTCACCAAGCTTTTCATGAAGGTACTTAAGATTATTCAATCGTGTATCCAGTCCGACTAAATCTCCAAGTTCAAACGGCCCCATTGGATAATTTAATCCGAGCTTGATCGCTTTATCGATTTCTTCAGGAGAACCGAGTCCTTCCTGGAGCATGTAAAAGGCTTCATTCCCAACGAGGGCAGAGATTCTGCTTGTGACAAAACCAGGAAATTCGTTGATGACCACCGTTTCTTTCCCCATCAGTCGGGCTACTTGCTGGATGACCTCCGCCGTTTCATCACTTGTTTCCAATCCCTTCACGATTTCAACGAGTGGCATTTTATGTACAGGGTTGAAAAAGTGCATGGCAATGACTTTGTCAGGCCGTTTTGTAAAGGATCCGATTTCAGTCGGGCTCATGGTGGAGGTATTCGTTGCCAGATAGCAATACTCCGGGGCATGCGCGTCCAGCACTTCAAATACGCCACGCTTGATGTCTGTCTTTTCCGGAACGGCTTCGATGACCACATCGGCATCCCGTACGGCAATCGAAAGATTCGTTGAATAGCTCATAAGCTCTTTTGCTTCTACGTACTTCTGCTGAGTGAGCTTATTCCTTTCCATTCCTTTTTGAAAAATGAACTGAATCTCATTCCTGGCATGATCCAACTGCTCTTGTTTAATATCAACCAGTGTGGTCCGGAAGCCTCCAACTGCACTTACATAAGCAATCCCTCTACCCATTACTCCGGAACCGACTACAACGATATGCTGCGTCATGTTTGCTTTCCCCTTTCTTGCAATAAGGGGTTGACCCTGATAGGACAACCCCCTGCTTATTTATTTCTTCTTACAAACCAAATGGGTTTAACGGACGGTTTCCGAAGTACGAAATGATACTCTTTGTTTCTGTGTAAAGATCGAGCGTTTCAATGCAAAGCTCACGGCCGAATCCGGACTGCTTGTAGCCGCCGAATGGAGTACCAGGGAATGCGGAGAACGGACAGTTCACCATCACGATTCCGGCTTGGATCGCTTTCGATACTCTTGTCGCACGCCCATGGTTCTGAGTCCATACCGCTGAACCGAGACCATATTCACTATCATTGGCCATTTTGATCGCTTCTTTTTCATCTTTGAATTTCATTACCACTACAACTGGCCCGAAGATTTCTTCTTTTACAACCTTCATGTCGTGATTCACATCTGTAATGATGGTCGGCTCATACCAATAGCCCTTTTCAAAGCCTTCAACCTTCGCAGTACTTCCCCCGACTAAGATCGTTGCCCCTTCTTCTTTGGCTGATTGAACATAGCCGTCGATCGTATCTAGCTGATCCTGATTGATGATCGCCCCGATATGAGTTCCTTTATCGTGGGGGTCGGCCAGTTTCAGCTTCTTCGTCTTCTCAACGAATTTTTCCATGAACTCATCGTAGATATCTTCATGTACATACAGTCTGGAGCGTGCTTCACAGGACTGACCTGTATTATAGAAGATTCCGAACAGGGAACCATCCACCGCTGCATCGACATCTGCATCTTCAAATACGATGTTTGGTGACTTCCCACCTAACTCAAGAGTGACTCTCTTTAAGGTTTGAGACGCCTTTTCCATGATATTTTTACCGATGGGAGTGGAACCTGTGAAGGCTACTTTATCAACCTTTTCATGCTCAACTAAGTAATTACCGACAGAAGAACCTGCACCCGGGATGATGTTGACCACACCTTCAGGAACGCCGGCTTCGATACAGATCTCACCCAAGACAATCGCTGTTAATGGTGTAAGAGTAGCTGGTTTCACGACAACCGAACAGCCTGACGCAATAGCAGGCGCAATTTTCCATGCTGCCATCATCAATGGATAATTCCACGGAATGATCTGAGCACATACACCGACCGGTTCTTTCTCTGCAACATTCATGAATTGACCTGGTACATTATTGACCGTTCCACGATGGCCCACAATCGCTCCTGCATAGAATTCAAGGTCTTCGATCGCTTGCATCACTTGACCTTGTGCGGCGGATAGTGATTTTCCGCTATCCATGATCTCAAGGGAAACAAGTTCATTAAAACGTGATCTCATAATACCTGCAATTTTATTGAGCACGCGGGAACGCTTATTGATCGGGAACTTCTTCCACTTACCGTAGTCAAACGCGTTTCGTGCTGCTTCAACCGCTTTTTCAGCATCTTCCACAGATGCAAGTGAAACGGTGGCAATCGCTTCACCTGTTGCTGGATTGTATGTCGTAAAGGTTTCACCTGAACCGCTTTCCATACGTTGACCGTTGATCACCAATGAATAATGTTCTCTTTTCATTTCAAGGACTTCAAAGCTTTGTTCTTTTACTGTAGACATAACTCCATCTCCTTTTTGATTGAATTATTTTCCGTGAAAGGCTGGTCTTCTTTTTTCCATAAAGGCTGTCACACCTTCGCGATGATCTTGTGTCTTGCCTGCGATCCGCTGGGCGCAGGCTTCTTTTTCTAAGTATTCGTTGAAGGATAGATCAGCGCTGCCCTTTAATAAACGCTTCATCAAGCCGATTGCTTTCGTTGGCATGGAGGCGATTCTCTCGGCAAATCGGGATGTCTCTTCCTGCCACTCTTCAAGTGATATGATTTTCGTGACAAGACCCAGCTTTTCTGCATCGATCGCCTTAATCTTCTCTCCAAACACCGCCAGTTCCAGCGCTTTTGCATAGCCGACAATCTTTGATAAATAATAAAGATTTCCTGAATCGGGGACTAAACCGACATGCACAAATGCTTGCACAAAGCTCGCTTTCTCAGACACCAGCCTGAAATCACATGCCAGGGCCAGGCTGAAGCCCGCTCCGGCCGCCACTCCATTCACGGCTGCAATGACTGGCTTTTCACACTGCTCGATTTCTTTCACCATCGGTCCGTAGTTATGGCGCAGCACTTCACCGTGATCCATGGATTCATCCACTTCACTTAGATCCTGTCCCGAGCAAAATGCCCTGCCTTCACCTGTTATCACGATGGCTCTAACTTCTTCATTCCGTGAAGAGTCCTTGACTGCCTTCTGGATTTCCAGATTGAGTTGACGGATGAAAGCATTGAGCTTATCCGGGCGGTTCAAGGTAATCCAGGCTACGTTATTTTTCACTTCATATTTAATCGTTTCAAACATGCGGCAGCCTCCTTATTTCCCTTTAAAATTCGGTTTCCGTTTTTCCACGAAAGCCTTCATTCCTTCTTTCTGATCTTCTGAGGCAAAAAGAAGATAGAAGTTCTTACGTTCATATTGCATTCCTTCATATATCGAAGAATCTACGGCTTTATGAACAGACTCTTTAATCAACCTCACGGATAGAGGTGGCTTTGCAGCTAATTTCTTCGCAAACTTCTCGGTTTCTTCTATTAATAACTCTTTCGGAATCGCCCGGTTAATGACTCCCCACTCGAGAGCTTGCGTGGCTGTAAACATGTCTCCCGATAACAGCCATTCCATCGCTCTTGATTTCCCTATCAGCTTGGTGAGCCTCTGTGTCCCGCCTGCTCCAGGCATGACCCCAAGATTCACTTCAGGGAATCCGAAGCTTGCATCCTCAGAAGCGAATAAAATGTCGCAGCAAAGAGCTAACTCAAACCCGCCTCCTAATGCAAACCCCTGGACCGCTCCGATGATCGGCTTTTTAATCCAGGCCAAACGGTCCCATTCGGTAAATTGATTCAAGAGTTCTAAATCTATGGCTCCGTCCTCTGCCATTTCATCAATGTCTGCTCCAGCGGCAAAGGCTCTGCCCCTGCCGGATAAAACAATTGCTTTCACACTGTCGTTCCGGTCCAATGCCTCGAAAGCATTGACTAACTCCGATACCATAGGACGATTGATGGCGTTCAGAACGTTAGGTCTATTTAATTCAATAAAACCGAGTCCTTCCCTCTCGCTCACTACGATATATTCGTACTTTTTACTCATTCACTTCTTCACCGATCATAAGAGTGACTAACTCTGCGGCGAAGCCCATAAGATCCTTACCGGAGGCTTTTCCTTCATCGGATTTCATGGCCGCTTTCATCGCTTCATGATTGTCATAATACATTTCGCACATTAAGTAGTATTTGCCTTCTCCACCCATAGGTGAACCGACGATTTTCGTTACATCCATCTTTTTAAGACCTGGAATTTTCGCCGTGATCGGAGCGTGGGTATTGAAGTAATGCTCATCAAATTTCTCTTTGTTTTCAGGGTGCTTATACAATGCGATTAGTTTTACCATAGTGGAATCTCTCCTTTGATTTTGGGTAGTTTTATAGATACTTCACATCATTGTCGATATTGGTTTCATGGCTTCGAACGGGTTGCGGCATTGCTTGCAGTATAGAATGCTTCTGCATGCAGTGGGACCGAACAGATTCTCCATTGAAGTATAAGGGGAATCGCAATACGGGCAGTGAATCTCCCAATCTTCTTCCCCGGTGAATTGTTCAGGCGGGGGGGCGATCCCGAATTCTTTCAGTCTTTCCCGTCCATTTTCGGTTAACCGGTCGGAAGTCCAGGGAGGAGAATAAACGAATTGAACCTGTATGGATTGAATTCCAAGCTGGTTCCGACACGCCTTCTCCACATTCCCTTTAATAAATTCCAACGCAGGGCAACCTACAAAGGTTGGGAGGAGCTCAATCATCAGAGTATCCTCGTGGTGATGTATGCGTTTGACCATTCCAAGATCCACAATGCTGATGGAATCAATTTCAGGGTCTTTCACTGTTTGAAGAACTTCTAAAACGGTTGCAGTCATATTCATTCATCCTTTACCAGCTTGCTGCGGGATTTGTGTTATAGACTTCGCTTAATGTGGAAAGTGCCGTACCCAGTTCAGAAGTGTGCTCACCTAACCGTCCATTCCCCTTTTTCATGCTTACTTTTGGAGGGAAGGATAGTTGAATAGATTGGAAGACCGGTTGAAGGGCCAGCTCCCATCGTTTCGTTAAGCTTTCTTCTCCTTCGATCAGAGCCATAAGAGACATTTCTTTACCCCTTGGCCCCAGGGTCAGG
Source organism: Rossellomorea sp. NPDC071047 (assembly GCF_050270195.1). Taxonomy (NCBI): domain Bacteria; kingdom Bacillati; phylum Bacillota; class Bacilli; order Caryophanales; family Bacillaceae; genus Rossellomorea; species Rossellomorea sp. NPDC071047. The sequence continues at coordinate 55,114 of NZ_JBNNJT010000007.1, forward strand.
ACTCCCTGGAATTCCTCCAATACTCGTTCAATCGCCTTATTCATTCGCTCCCTTGCTTCTCCTCCTGCATTCATTAATTGAATGAACCAGGTCTTCCAGTGCAGCAGGTGATAGTATAATTCTGTGTTGATTTTGATCGCCATTTCGGCAAGTGGCTCATAGGAGGAGTTCTTTAATGAGTCAATTCGTACCTTTTTGGCGACGCTGTAGAAATAATGTCTTACAACGGCAAAGGCCCAGTCGTAGCGGGGTTCTTGCAGGTAGTGCCCGGGTCCATTCACTTCTTCCAGTAAGATGGCATTTCTTCGTTCTGCAGCCTTCCTTCCATGTGCCAAATGGTCCTGATCCCCTTCCCCTAACTCTTCAAGGAGCTGATAGAACATTGTGGCATGCCCCATCGTATCTTGATTAATGGATGAAAACGCGACATCCTCTTCAATATGAGGAGCGAGTCCCAGCCATTCAGAACCGCGATACGCAAGGATGAAATCATCGTCAGCAAGTTGATATAGCAGACTCAGAAGCGCTTCTTTATAATCTGCGTTCGGGATGTCATTTGGACTATTCACTTTCATTTCTTCTTCACCAACTCTCCCCATGACATGATTTCTTTCTCATCGAGCATTTCCTGTTCGTACTGTCTCCACTTCTTCTTCAGATAACCGTAGCCTTTGGCGTTCCGGTAATCTTTATTATCGAGACGCCCGACACTCTCTCTTTCCTCGGGTGTCATCATCCGCACGTCGGACCGCTTCACAACCCATATATCCGAGACCGGCTCTCTTCTCATGAAATTCTCTTGAGCCATCACCATGGCAAGCTCATGGTTGGGTGCTAACAGACTGAACTGATGCTGCATCTGCGCCCCGTCCGTCCTCTTACTAAACACTTCAAATTCCTGATAAAAGTTCTGCCCCTTGTCAGACATCCAACTCATCCCTTTCTAGCTTACTTGGTCACTAGGGCTTAATGCTTCGCGAACCCACGCATTATTGTCGTAGGATAACTCTCTTAAACGAAGGCGATCCTTTGATTTCGGACCTTTGTTCCGAATGATTTCCTTAAAGCGGTTCCAGTCGGGCTGCTTATAGATCCATAAATCCTTTTCTTCATCAAAGTACATCGTCTCATCAGGAAGAGTCAGTCCTAACGACAGCATCCTTGGAACATATTTCGTGAAAAAGTCCTGTCTCAGCTGTTCATTTGTTTTCGTCCGGATGTTGTATTTAATGGTGATGTCCTGTTTAGAGGAACCTGTCGTTTTCGCATCACCCGGTCCAAAGAACATAAGAAGTGATTCCCACCAGCGGTCAACTGCATCCTGAACTAATGCCCTTTGATCGGGAGTTCCTTCTGCCAGAGCCATGATGATAGCTTCACCATGCTGTGCGTGGAACACTTCTTCCGCACAAATCCGTTTCAATGCGCGGGCATATGGACCGTACGAAGCATGGAGCATATTCGTCTGTGTGATAATCGCCGCCCCGTCCACAAGCCAGCCGATCAATCCAGCGTCTCCCCAGGTAGGTGCCTCCATGTGAAAGACGTTATGAAACTTTAAATCTCCTGAAAACAAATCTCTCATAATGTGCTCACGTGTCTTCCCGTAAGGCTTCATTAAATCTTCCGCTACACGAAGCAAAAGCTGCCCATGGCCCATCTCGTCCTGAACCTTCGCCATGATTCCAAGCTTCCTTCTTAGTGTGGGTGCTTTCGGTACCCACTCCTTCTCGGGAAGTGCCCCCATGATTTCACTGATCCCATGCATGGATATCAGCTTGATCAGTGCATTCCGATACTCATCAGGCATCCAATCATCCGCTTCAATCTTTTCATCCTTTTCAATCTTTTTCATAAATTGAGTCATACGCTCTTCTTCCGTCAAATGTTGGTTTGATAATACGTCACTCACTGTAGCTCCTCCTTTATCACACTGTTAATACGCAGGTTCTATATTGTGTGATAACTATTTTTCTCAAAAAAATTTATTGAAACATGGCCTCTCCTCTAAGATCCACAATCCGGATGGCTTTCCCTTCTGAACGGGGGATTTCTTTCGGTCCCCTGATTTTCACATCCATGGAAACATAGCAACGATCTTTCATGAGGCTTTTCACTTTTGCTTCCAGTTGATTGATTCCTTCATGCTTTATGTCTTGAGACATTCCTTGGTAGCATTCATCCGTGACCTCAACCTGCAATTCCACCAAATCGAGTGCCCCTTTTTTCTTTAAGTGAACCTGATAATGTGGGGCAAGCTCACTTATCTGAAGCAGGAAGTGTTCCATTTCTGATGGAAACACGTTCACTCCCCTGATGATGAGCATGTCATCCACTCTTCCCTTAACACGTGACATCTTCACCGTCGTTCTTCCACACGAGCATCTACCGTGTGTAATCGAAGCAATATCACCGGTTCTATAACGAATGATCGGAAAGGCTTCCTTCGTTAAACTTGTAAACACAAGCTCACCGACTTGACCTTCTGGTAAAGGCTCTAATGTATCAGGGTTTATGACCTCAACCAGGAAATGATCCTCTGCAATATGAAGGCCATCCTGAGCTTCGTGGCATTCCATGGCAACCCCCGGGCCGATGACTTCACTTAAGCCATAAATGTCACACGCTTTAATATCGAGCTTATTCTCCAACGTTTCTCTCATCGCATTCGACCAGGGCTCTGCCCCGAATATTCCATATTGTAAGGATAGTGAAGCCGGATCCTTCCCTAGTGCTTCCATTGTTTCTGCCAAATTGAGTACATAGGACGGTGTGCCGCATATGACCGTCGGCTGAAAGTCTTCCAGCAAAGTGATTTGTCTGGACATGTTTCCACCTGATACCGGTACTGTGATCATTCCAAGCTTCTCACTTCCATAATGAAGTCCCAAACCTCCTGTAAACAGTCCGTATCCGTATGCATTATGCAGGACATCCCCCGGTTTTCCACCTGACATGGCAATGGCCCGGGCCACAATTTCTCCCCACATGTTGATATCGTTTTGGGTATACCCTACAACCGTTGGCTTTCCACTTGTTCCGGAAGATGCATGGACCCTTACCATTTCTTCACGCTTGACCGCGAACAGGCCAAAAGGGTAATGATCTCGTAAATCCCCCTTTTTTGTAAGCGGTAACATTTTTAGGTTTGACAAAGACTTTATATCCTGTGGCTTCAGACCTCTCTTGTCAAATTGTTGCCGGTAAAAAGGGACTCGTTCATACACGTAAGCAGCAATATGTTGTAATTTCTCTAGTTGAAGGCGTTCCATTTGCGATCGACTGGCAGTTTCAATCTCATGCAAAATCAACGTATCGGCCTCCTGTCACTATATAAAAATATATTTATATAACGTTATTAATTCGTTTATATAATTATGTGTTATATTTATCTACTCAAAAGATAACGTTTCTGCTGAATATTGTCAATATATTTTCAGAAAATTCCTTCAAAGAAAATTCGGTTAAGGATAGGTGAGAAGCGAGCTTGTGAACAGGTATCTTTATTGGAGTCGGGCATAAAGGGGTTTGAGAATCCGTTTCGCCGTTAAAATCAAAAGTTCGCCGTTATTTGTACCCAATTTAAATAAACCAACTAAATATACTCCAGTGGTTCACTCCTAAAGAAGGACATCCCATACCAATAGAGAAATCTTACATATAACAAGGAGGCTATAATATGACCACAAACGCAGGAACAAGACAGATCCAGGCTTTAGAGCTGGAAATCATGGAAAAGAAAAAGCAGCTGGCACAGCTACGCAGACAACAAACACCGCAAAAGGTTGAAAACTACCTCTTTTTAACAACTGATCAAAAAACCGTTACACTAGAGGAACTTTTCAAAGACAAGGATGAACTTATTATCATTCATAATATGGGGAGGAATTGCCGTTATTGTTCCATGTGGGGGGATGGTTTTAATGGGGTGTATCATCATTTGTTAAGCCGTTGTGAATTTGTTCTATCCTCTCCAGACGATCCGGCCGTTCAAGAAGACTTTGCAGCTTCAAAAGGGTGGTCCTTTCCACTTGTATCATCGAAGGAAAACCATTTTTCACAAGATCTCGGGTTTAAAAACGAGAAAACCTCCATGCCAGGGGTATCCACTTTCAAGAAAAATGAAGAAGGGATCATTTATCATTGTAGCTCAGCTTACTTCGGGCCCGGAGATGAATATTGTGTCATTTATTCCTTACTGGATTTATTACCGGCCCCATCAGAAGATTTCGTCCCTAGACTGAAGCATAATCATCGTTCATCCTTTCAACTCACTAATAATGTTGCAGTTGGAGTGAAGCATTATCATGAGGCGATTCAATTTTACACAAATATCATTGGAATGAAGGTTGAAGAGCAGGGATCAAAGGAAACAAAGTTCTCGATGAATGGTCGGAATTTCTTCATTGAAGATAGTGATCATAACACCGTCCATTTCGAATTTGCTGTGGATGATTTTGAAAGAAGCAAGCAAAAGCTTCTGGACAGCGGCTGTAAGGTAGATCACGTCTATCACGCGAAAAGTGAAATGATATCTGATCCGTTTGGATTAAAGTTTCATTTGTATGAAGTCCGTAAAACCAACTAATAAAAAGCTTGCTTTGAAATTCAAAGCAAGCTTTTCTTATTATTCAGTAGCCGGTTTAAGCGTTGTCTCCTCTTTGATCGCTTCTTCCTGCAACTCTTTATCTCGTTTGATTCTTCCATTTCCGACTGACAGGGCTACTCCCACGCCTATCGCGATAAAGATTAAACCAGTTAAGAATACAGTTGTGAAGGCATCAGACCATGCTGTTTCAATGGAAGCAATCACGATGCTGCCTACCTCTTTCGGAACATCTAGTAAACCTGGTGTTACAAGCAGGCCGAACAGGGCATCTGTTTTCTCACTTAACCCTGCAAGGATTTGACTTGCAGCTGGATTATCCTGCTGTGCCGTCACTTCCTTCATATTCTCTTGAAGTGATTGATTCATAACGGCGTTCAATACTGTAATCCCAATCGTACCACCGATCGAACGGAAGAAGGTTGCCGATGATGTCACAGCCCCCAATCGGGACTTAGGGAATTCATTTTGAACAGCAATCATAAGTGTCGGCATCACCAGACCCATCCCGAATCCCATGACCACCATAAAAAAGTATGCTGTATATTCTTTAGAATCCGGACCCATCGTACTCATCAAGAAAAAGCCGACTACAGTAGTGAGCATACCTGCCGTAAGGACGGTACGGTATTTCAGTTTCAGTAATAATCTGCCTCCGATGATACTTGCCATGATCATCGCGATCATCATTGGAGTCATCGTAGAACCTGCCTGGGTTGGTGTAACTCCGAGAATCCCCTGCATGAACATCGGGACGAACATAATCGCTCCGAACATTCCTAGACCAAGCAGGAAACCTAACGCATTCGTCGTCGCAAACACTCTGTTCTTAAACAGGCTTAGATCCAGGATCGGTTCTTTTGCTTTGTTTTCGATGAAACCAAATAGAAGTAGTAACACGATGGAACCACCAAAAATCAGAAAGCTTGTTCCTGACGTCCACTCGAATTTGTCTCCTCCGAAATTCAACCCTATCAGTAAAAGCACTAACGCCGGAATCAAGGTAATGATCCCTAAATAATCTATGCTCACCTTATCGGTCGGGCGTCCAACGTTTTCATACTTCAAACCGATGAACAATAGAAGCGCAGATAATAAACCAAATGGTACGTTAATCAAGAAAATCCAGTGCCAGCTGATTGTATCAACAATAAAGCCTCCAATAAATGGACCGATAACGGAGCTTAAGCCGAATAGTGCTCCGAACACGCCCTGCCATTTTGCACGCTGCTCAGCCGTGAAGATATCCCCGATGATCGTTTGGGATAGAGGCATGATCATTCCCCCGCCAATCCCTTGAAGACCGCGATATAACACAAGCTGTTCCATGGAAGTGGCCGTTGCACACAGTCCTGATCCAATGATGAAAATGATGACTCCGATTAAATACAATAATCTCCTTCCATATAAATCCGATAACTTCCCGACAATCGGAGTAACGGTAGTAGAAGTAATCAGATAAGCCGTGGTCACCCACGCAAAAATGGAAAAACCGTTCAATTCAGCAATGATTGTTGGCATTGCTGTCCCTACTACGGTTTGTTCAAGGGCACTAAAGAACATCCCAATGATCAAGCCGGTCAGCACTAAGCGTTTATTGATCCCTGGTTGTATCGACATAATATGTTTCTCTCCTTATTCTTCTGTTGAATTCTTTTCCACGGCTGAAGCGAGCTTTTCATATATCATGACAAGTTGATTGACATCTTCTTCATCAAGAAAAGCCAGATAGCGGGAAAATATTTCTCTTCTTTTGGCTTTCGCCTTCTCAAAAACCTCACGCCCGGCTGCTGTTAGATCCAGTTTTACGATGCGTCGGTCCTTTTCATCCCTTTCCCGGGTGACAAAGTCATTTTTGAGTAATCGGTCGATCATGACCGTAATCGCACTGGGCTTTACGTCCAACCTATCTGCAAGCTCCGTCGATTTTGTACCTTCTGATGCTGATAGGAGATAAAGAATATAAAACTGGGGACCTGTTAAATTCATTTCTTTCAATGATGAAGTCAGATCTTGTTGAATATGTCTGTTCGAGATTTGAAATGCATTGAACAAACGATCTATATAAGAATGCTGGATATGCTTCGGGTCCATCTTGTCCTCCATTTCTATTCATGCCATTAATATTTAACCTATTTAAATATTAATGAGGTTATGTAAAAAAGTCAACGATTTTTTCTCCCCAACATCCGTTGAAAAAAAGTCAGAAAAAATCCATAATAAAACTTTTTTAAGTAAATGCTTACATGTGGATTTACATTTTTCTTATGAACGAAATTTGGGGACAGAATTTAAAATCATTCGCTTAAAAGGCTGATCCGGTCAGGTGTCATTTTAGAAATTCGGAGACACTTGATTGTGGATCAGCCTTTTTTTCGTATATGATAGACATTATGAAATAATAGACCTGAATGGATGATGAACGTGAAAAAGAGACAAACCGCAGAGTTTAGAGTGTATGGGCAACTGAAGGATGCCTTACTTTCCAGGAAGATCGCTCCGGGAACCCAGCTTGTGGAACAAATCATCTCTCTGAAGATGGATGTGAGCAGAACTCCCATCCGACATGCCTTGAAACGACTGGAAGCTGAAGGGCTGGTTCAGATCATTCCGAATCGAGGTGCATTTGTCGTACATCCTACAAAAGAAGAAATTATATCTTTCTTTGAATTAAGGAAGGAATTAGAATTCCTTACTGTTAAATATGGTCTCCCAAAGGTGAAAAAGTCGCATATGTCGAAGCTTTATGAGTTTCTGGAGAATGAACAGGAAACCTATAAACAAAAGGATCTGCAAAAATATGTCGAGCTCAATAAACAGTTTCATTTATTTCTCGCAGAGGTCAGCGGGAATAAATTCCTGATACGATATATGGATGAAATGCTTACTCAGTCTAACGTCTATCTATTTTTATTTGATGTGTTTTATCATGTGGAACCGGGTGAGAACGTCCGTTTCCGCGAACATGAAGAAATGGTGAAGGCGATTGAAAACAAAGATCAGCAAACCCTGCTGGAACTGATCGATCTTCATATGAAGCATAGTTTTGATGATTTACGTCTGGAGGATAATGGGTATTCATCACTTGAGTCTGTTTTAGTAGATTAATACGCGCAAAAAGCCGGTTCCCACTCTGTATTTGTGTGGGAACCGGCTATTATATTTAAAATAATTTCGTTGTCCAGTTTTCACAGTTCCATACTTCTGTCGCCACATCCTGATAGAATTCAGGTTCGTGACTGATTAAGAGGACGGTGCCTTTGTATTCTTTAAGGGCCCGCTTCAATTCTTCTTTTGCCTCAACGTCCAAGTGGTTGGTCGGTTCGTCAAATACGAGGACATTCGATTCTTTGTTCATCAATTTACATAGGCGGACCTTCGCTTTTTCTCCACCGCTCAGCACTTCTACCTTACTTTCGATATGCTTTGTCGTCAGACCGCATTTCGCAAGGGCAGCACGCACTTCCGCTTGATTGAAGGACGGGAACTCATTCCACACCTCTTCAATACATGTATTATTATTTTTTGTTTTGATCTCCTGTTCAAAATAACCGATATGGAGATAGTCTCCCAGCTCCACTGTACCTGAGATAGGTTTGATTTCCCCCAATATACTTCGTAGTAGAGTCGTCTTCCCGATACCGTTGGCTCCAGATAGAGCAATCTTCTGACCGCGTTCCATCTTAAGATTGAGTGGTTTGGACAATGGTTCATCATAACCGATCACAAGATCCTTCGTTTCAAAAATGACCCTGCCGGCGGTTCTTGCCTGTTTGAAATGAAACTCAGGCTTAGGCTTTTCGGCAGCCAATTCAATCATATCCATCTTATCCAGCTTCTTCTGACGGGACATCGCCATGTTTCGAGTGGATACTCGCGCTTTATTACGGGCAACGAAATCCTTCAATTCGGAAATTTCCTGCTGCTGTCTCTTGAATGCTGACTCAAGCTGCTGCTTCTTCATTTCATGGACGCGTTTGAATTCATGATAATCTCCCGCATAACGATTCAGCTCTTGATTTTCCATATGATAAATAAGATTAATGACACTATTTAAGAATGGAATATCATGTGAGATGAGGATAAACGCATTTTCATATTCCTGAAGGTAACGTCTCAACCAATTGATATGTTGTTCATCGAGATAGTTGGTCGGCTCATCGAGTAATAGAATTTCAGGTTTTTCAAGTAGAAGCTTAGCCAGTAAGACTTTCGTTCTCTGTCCTCCACTTAAATCGTGAACATCCTTATCCAAGCCAATATCATCTAACCCCAGACCTCGCCCGATTTCTTCTACCTTTGCGTCAATGATATAAAAATCATTATTCGTAAGGGCGTCTTGAAGAGTCCCGGTTTCTTCCAGCAATCCTTCCAGCTCTTCTGGTGTTGCCTCTCCCATTTTTGCAAATAACTCATTCATTTCTGTTTCCATATCAAACAGATATTGAAAGGCTGTCTTCAACACATCCCGGATTGTCATTCCCTGCTTAAGCTTCGCATGCTGATCTAAGTAACCGATACGGATCCGCTTCGCCCACTCCACTTTTCCTTCATCGGGCTCAAGCTTACCTGTAATGATATTCATAAAGGTAGACTTTCCTTCTCCATTGGCACCGATCAAGCCGATGTGCTCACCCTTTAACAGACGGAAAGAAACGTCATTAAAAATCGCACGGTCACCGAAACCGTGAGTCAAATGTTGAACTGATAATAAACTCATATTGTAAACACCTTTTCTTTATATACTAAAAATCGCTCCCTTTATTATAAGGGTCATTACGCTTAGAAGATAGAGGGAAATGAGCTGGTGTTTTTTTCTTCCTCTACTCGGATGGCCCCTGCTACATCGTAGTCGGCAGGGTCCAGTTCAGTAGGTACTCCGAGCGCAAGCTTCGCAAGCTCAGAACCAAGATACGGGCCGACCGTCAGTCCGGATGCTCCAAGCCCATTCGCCACCAGCACCCCGGGAAGTCCGGGCATCGCTCCGAAAACGGGGAGGAAACCGGGAGTGAATGGGCGAAAACCCACCCTTGTTTCTATCACTGTACTGTCATGGATGCCAGGTGCCACTTCCATAGCTTTGTGAAGGACTTCATGTACACCACCTGCTGTCACCCTACGGTCGAACCCCATATCATTTTCATGTGTGGCTCCCGCTACGACCCTTCCCTCAGGAAAAGCAAGAAGGTATTGGTCATTTGGTGGCATGACGACTGGCCACTCACTCGTTTCTTCTCCCTTTACCTCTAAATGAAGAATTTGCGCTTTTTGTGAGGATACTAAAAAGTTTATTCCCAGCGGTTCAAAAAGTGCCTTCGCCCAAACACCTGCTGTGACAATCACTTCATCTGCTTCAAGCTTTTCTTCTCCTATCGTGACGCCTGTGATCCTGTTATGTTCTTTCAAAAGTTTGGCCTCTCCATGACGGACTATAGCCCCGTTCTTTACAGCTCCATTAATAAGCGCCTGGCGCATCGCTCTTCCATCAACTCGTGCAGCCCCACTAACATGAACAGCTTGATACTCTTCAGATAAAAGCGGAAATCGTTGACGTGTTTCCTCAGCGGTAAGAATAGTGAGTTCACCGATTTCGGGTGCATTCACCCTGCGTTTTTCCGCTCTCTCCACCATTTTTCGAAGTTTATTTTCATCGGTATGAAGGCTGATCGCCCCTACACGCTTATAACCGGTTTCTGTTTCCCCGTCTGCTTCCAGCTGCTGAATGATGCCCGGATAATACTTCGCCCCACCTTTGGCAAGTCGATACCACACTTTATTCCGACGTTGGGAAAGCCACGGACAGACAATCCCGGCTGCGGCATCGGTTGCTTGTCCAGGGTCTCTACGGTCCACTACTGTCACGTGCGCCCCTGCCTTAGCAAGATGATACGCCGTGGAAGCACCAAGAATTCCAGCCCCGACAACAATATATGATTTCATTTAAAACACCTTTTCATATCGTTTTTTCTTTATTTTACTTGAGAAGAAAGGGGAACTCAATGGAGGTGCGGTTTTGTTGTACCTGGTACAATTTGACCTTTTTGTATCTGGTACATTTAGAAGCATCTGTACCTGATACACCCAACTTAACGACAACCCCAATTACCACCAGCAATTCCAGACAATTCTCACTACTTTTTTCGAAATAGATTGACAAGTTGTTTTAATTCATGATAAAAATTGTATAACCTAATATTGAATAAGCTTTGATGGAAACAAGTAGCGAGCATTTCCCTGTTAAAGAGAGCCGGTGGTTGGTGTGAATCGGTACAAAGATGATTGGTGAATTTCGATTCCGGAGCTTCTTTTGACGAGATCAAAAGACGGTTAAGGCCGTTATGTGTGAAGAGTGATGAGAAACGTTTTCTCATAACTAGGGTGGTACCGCGATATCCAAATCGTCCCTACGATATGTAGGGGCGATTTTTTTATGTTGTTTGGCACCTATCCCACACGTCAATAATAATCAGAAAACAGAAAGGAGAATGAGAATGAGTCAACGCGAACAATGGTCATCAAAGATTGGGTTTATATTAGCGGCAGCAGGGTCTGCGATTGGATTGGGGGCAATATGGAAATTCCCTTATATCGCTGGTCAAAATGGAGGTGGAGCATTCTTCCTGATCTTTATTCTATTTACTTTATTACTCGGACTTCCATTATTACTGGCTGAATTCTCCATCGGGCGGACAGCCGGGAGCAATGCCGTTGATTCGTATCGAAAAATCGCCCCCGGCACGCGATGGCACTGGGTCGGGATTCTTGGGATGATCACATCCTTTATCTTACTTTCTTTCTACAGCGTGATCGGGGGATGGATTGTTGTTTATTTATTTAAAGCCATTACGGGTCAATTGAACAACCTTTCCTCAGATCAATACGCAGAAGTATTTGGTGCAACGATATCAAACCCTGTAACAAGTGTGTTTGTTCAATTCCTTTTCATCTTAATGACTATCATCGTGGTTTCTAAAGGAGTTCAAAAAGGGATTGAACTTGCAAGTAAAATCATGATGCCGGCATTATTTATTTTATTTTTTCTATTGGTCGTTCGTGCAGTAACCCTTGATAATGCAATGGATGGAATCACATTCCTGTTGCAACCTGATTTTTCTAAGGTGACATCACAAACGATATTAGAAGCGATGGGACAGTCGTTCTTCACACTGAGTGTGGGTGTATCGGTGATGGTGACGTATAGTTCCTACCTGCCGAAAACACAGAGCCTGCCAAGATCAGCCATATCCATTGTAGCTATGAATATCTTCATCGTACTGTTAGCAGGCTTGGCCATTTTCCCGGCAGTCTTTGCCTTTGATTTAGAACCTGGGGCGGGTCCGGTATTACTGTTTAATGTTTTACCGACCGTGTTCAGTCAACTTCCTTTTGGGATGTTCTTCTTTATTGCATTCCTTGTCCTGTTCTTGTTCGCTGCATTAACATCCGCGTTCTCCATGCTCGAAATCATTGTTTCGGTCATTTCAAAAGGAGAACCTGAAAAGCGCAAGAAATGGTCCTGGATCATCGGACTTGCCATCTTTGTTTTTGGTATTCCATCGGCATTATCATTTGGGATACTTGGGGATATCACTCTATTCGGTAAGACCATTTTTGACTTGGCTGATTTCGCTGTCAGCAATGTGCTGCTTCCGATTGGAGCATTGCTTATTGCATTGTTCGTACCTATGAAAATGAAGAAAACAGCATTATACGAAGAATTGAAGCATGGAAGTGGATTGAAGAGGGGATTATTCGAAGCCTGGTTCTTCCTGATCCGTTTTGTGGCTCCGTTGCTGATCGCAATTGTAATGCTTGATGTATTGGGCCTATTCTAAGAATATAAAAAGGGTTGACCTGTCTATAAGGTCGACCCTTTTTTCATTAGACCCCATACCCCATAACAATTCCGCATGCGAGCCTTTTCCCCGCATCTCCTGAGGGCTGTGATCTGTAGTCATCCGGGCTTTGATGGATGATGACCCCTTTGCCTATGACGTCTTTCACTTTGAATTTATTCGTAAAAAACGACATTTTAGCGTATCCGTCATTTGAGAATAATACAGGAAAATCACCCGCATGATTACCATGGGGCTGATCGGTGGGGTTCCAATGTCCCCCGGCAGAAGAGAAAGGTTCCTTTGGATCTCCTACTTCACAGACCCCCTTTTCATGTAAGTGAAATCCATGGGGACCGATCGGATTTTGCCCCCCTTTTCCTTCCTTATATGATGGTAAACCGGTTATCTCTGCATATACTTCAACTCCATTTTGCACTTCCCGAAAAAAAACATATCCCTGCAATCCTGGTGCTAATGGACCTCCCTGTATTTGAGCGAAGGCCATGTTTGGAGCGTTCCGATAATAGGAATAACCGGGATTCCCATATTGATAATAATTCATCATTGGTTCACCTTCCTTCAAAACATTTTATGTTGATAGTCTGGGTGACATGATGAAAAAACCAGAACTTCACTTTTTATCCAAACGTTTGTTTAACCTCTGAAAACCTTGTCTACTCAATGGTTCTTCCTCTCATTCAAACGTTTGTTTAAATTTTCAACATGAAGATCGACACTTTGATCCCTCCCCCGGAGGTTCTCACCCATTCTTCCATTGAATACTACCTGTGGAATATACCAAATCCCCTCCCCTATGCTTAAATAGGCGAAAATATGATTGGTTTTATTTTCCTATTACTATTATCCCTTTTCATTTTGTCCAAAAAATGTTATATTTTCAGAAACTTCAGATTTTTTTATTATGCAGTACCATTTTAGGAGGGATTGATATGCAAGGTGAAATTAGGTTAATTCCATATTTCATGGACGAAATGATTGTTGATGCAAATGAAATTCCTAAAGGCGTTGATTTAATCCAATCTCCTAGTATGTGGAAGAATGGATTCAAAGGAAAAGGGACGACAATCGCTGTCCTCGATACAGGCTGCGATATGAACCATCCTGATCTGGCAGGGAAAGTAAAGGGATTCCGCAATTTCACCGACGATGATAACGGTGCCGAAGATAACGTTACTGATTATAGCGGACACGGTACCCATGTGGCGGGTACGATTGCTGCAAGTGAAAATGGTGATGGGGTTATCGGGGTTGCGCCACTTGCCGATTTACTGGTTATTAAAGTACTGGCAGGCAGCCGTGGGAGTGGCAAATACGAATGGATTGTGAACGGAATTCTGTATGCCATCGAACAAAAGGTGGACATCATCTCCATGTCATTGGGAGGCCCCACTGACCACAAGCCTCTGCATGAAGCGATTCAAAAAGCGGTGGATGCAAATATATCAGTTGTTTGTGCAGCAGGTAACGAAGGTGACTCCAATAGCAGCACCGATGAGTTTTCTTTTCCCGCTTGTTACAATGAAGTGATTTCTGTAGGAGCCATCGACCTTCAAAGAAAATCTTCTTACTTTACGAATTCCAATAATGAAGTCGATTTGGTGGCACCGGGAGAACAAATTTTATCTACCATTCCTGGAGAAAAATACGCTAAGCTCAGCGGTACCTCCATGTCTGCTCCACACGTTTCAGGAGCATTAGCCCTAATCAAAGAATTCGAGCAAGTATCTTTTGACCGTAAACTTTCAGAAACCGAAGTGTATGCACAACTCATTAAACGCACCGTTCCACTCGGATTCCCAAAAACTTTGGAAGGAAATGGGTTGTTGTTTATCACAGCACCAGACCTACTGAGGGAGCACTTGAGAAACCAGCCGCTTGCACAGATTGGGTAACGGACTTTGTACATGTTGATTTTTGGCTCATTTCTGCTTGATAGGAAAGAACCCCCTGCCCAAATGCATTTGGGCAGGGGGTTCTTTCCTATCAAGCGACCTTTCAGCTTTGCTGAAAGGCGAGTGAAACGGACGTTTCACTCGAATGAGCCAAAAATCGTGCACTTACCCTTCTTATTACTGAAAAGAACAGCCATCAGAGACTGTTCTTTTTTCTACTATTGTAATCTGCTCTCAACTTGCTGACATACTTCATCAGCACTTAGCCCACTTGCTTCAATCACGGATCCTTGAGTAGCTACATTTTGAATCCCCATTACATTGGAATCCATCCCTGTCACTACGCAGCAGTCACAGCCGTTTGCATCTGTTTCCTGTTTTAATTCAACGACGTCATGCCCCTTTTCACGTAAGGCTTGCACGACGTTTTGTAAGGATTGTTCAACACCAATTCTCATGCCTTTACACCTCCTGGTTCTACATATAGGTTTTTCTTTCGGGGAAAAAGATATTCGTCATTTATTTTTTATTTACTTGTTTGCCACTTTTTTTCTGACTTTGACCTTTTGAATTCCCCACCTGAATATCAGATCCGAATTCTACATCATTTTTAGCCTTTTGCTTTGCCAACTGTTCAGATGTTTGGTCCATACTCTTCTTTCCCTGTTTAGACATTCTCATCCCTCCTCTGACTTTTATAGAATTAGAATCCCCATTTCAAGGCAAAATATTTGAAGGGCATTCGATTCCTTTCAGCATGTTTAATTTTCACTATGCCGGGTAAATATTTTATATAACAATAATTAAAGGGTGGTATTCAAATGGATGAAGCAAAATTAAAAGAACTGATTGATGGATTAAATGAAGATTTAGCAAATGAATATGCTGCAGTTATACTTTACACAAACTACGCTGCTGTCGTGAGCGGCTTATATCGTCAAATCTTAAAGCCTTTCTTCGAAGAGGAAATCCCGGATGAACAAGGTCACGCTCTATACTTAGCTGAGAAAATTAAAACATTGGGCGGAGATCCGACGACAACTCCAGCTGCAGTGAAACAAACAGATAATGTGAAGGAAATGCTAGAGGAAGGCCGTAAAGCTGAAGCTGATACAATCGAGCGTTATAAAGTACGTAAAGAGCAAGCTGAGGAGTTGGGTCTTGTCGAGCTTAGCATCAAGCTCGATGACATGATTGCAGATGAAACCCATCACCTAGAAGAATTCGATCGCTTACTAAAGGATCCTTCCTTTAACTAATTCACAAAAAAAGACCGCTATATCAGCGGTCTTTTCTCATGTGAAAATTCGATAATCCTTCCATTCTTCCAGCAGTAATGACTGATATTTCGGTGACAGATAACGATCGTCGATCAGCCTTAGGACTCCCGTATCCTCCTCTGAACGGATGAGTCTCCCTCCGGATTGAAATACTTTATTTAATCCCGGGTAGACATAAGCATAGTCAAACCCATTTAATCCCAGTTTGTTAAAATAGTTCTTTATGATTTCATGATCCCTGCTTGGCTGAGGAAGCCCTACTCCTACAACGAATACACCTTTTAATCGATCTCCTTTCAAATCAATACCCTCTGAAAAGATGCCTCCCAATACGGCAAATCCAATAACCGGACGGTCTCTGTCGCTTTGATACTCGTTTAAAAACTTTTCTCTGTCTACTTCTTTCATATTTGGCTCCTGGATGATGAATTCTGCATCCATTGCATCCTTATTCATTTCCTCGAAGGCTTCCCGCATATAAGCGTACGATGAAAAGAAGACCAGATAATTCCCTTTATTCTCATTAAACGCTTCTGTAATGGAACGTGTAATCGTGGAGAGGGTTCTTTCTCTATCCTTAAAACGGGTCGAGATTGGATGGATCCCCACTTGCCATTGTTCTTTTTCAAATGGCGAAGGAATCAGAAAACGATAATCCTCCTCGCCCCCACCCAGTTGCTGAAAATAGTACGAAAAGGGGTGAAGCGTAGCCGAGAAGAAAACTGATGATCGAAACGACCTCGTTATTTGATTAATAAGCTTTGAAGGATCAATGCAAAATAGTTTCACTTCTACATCTTTAGGTGTTTGATTGATAACAAAGCGATGTTCATCAGAAAAGAGGTTGGAAATCCTCACAAAATTTAATGCATCAAAGTATAATTGAAGAAATTCCTCAGACCAATCCATTTCCGCTTCTCCCAAGTGTTTTTCTGCTATCTCAATAAAGCTTTGCACCTCATTAACTAATTCTGCATCCATCTCATTACGCACATCGGCTACATATTCTTTTTTCAAACGGAGGAATTGCTTATTAACCGCGACAGAACTTTGCTTCAGGGTCATATGCTCCGGATACATTCTTTTTACTTCTAAAAAATCGGACTTTCTCAGGGTGGCTGAATACATTTCCCGTCCCCTGCCAACAAGATTATGTGCTTCATCAATGAGGAGAGT
The DNA here is from genome assembly GCF_050270195.1 of Rossellomorea sp. NPDC071047. Lineage (NCBI taxonomy): Bacteria > Bacillati > Bacillota > Bacilli > Caryophanales > Bacillaceae > Rossellomorea > Rossellomorea sp. NPDC071047. The sequence continues at coordinate 71,927 of NZ_JBNNJT010000007.1, forward strand.
CGTCTTATTCTTCCCTTCATCACTCATTCTTTTTAATGAAACCTTCGGGTCGAAGATGTAGTTATAATCACAGATGACACCGTCTACTAAGTAAGAAAGGTCGATTGAAAATTCAAACGGGCATACCCGGTGCTTCCTGGCGTATGTTTCAACAATTGGGCGGGTGATGATGGTTTCGTGCGTTAAAATATCAATGAGCGCAGTGTTAATTCGATCATAATAGCCATTCGCAAATTCACAATATTCTTTCTGACAAATCGTTTCTTCCTGAAAGCAAATTTTGTCTTTTGCCGTAATGGTAATAGTCCTGTGTGACAATCCTTCCCGTTCTAAAAGAAGCAGTGCCTCCTCTGCGACAGTACGGGTAATCGTCTTGGCCGTCACATAAAACCATTTTCCATCCATCGCTTTGATCGCAGGAAATAAGGTTGAAATGGTTTTCCCTGTTCCCGTCGGGGCATTCGCATACAAAGACCTGGCTTCGGAGACCGTCTTATAAACGGCACCGGCAAGCTTTTTCTGCCCTTTTCGAAAAGTTGGATAAGGAAATTCCATGTCGGGAATACTCCTTATCCGGTTTTCCTGATTGGTGAGTAAAAGTGAAGCAAATGGAGTATACGCAACCAGGGTCTCATCAACGATGTGTTCGAGCTCTTCCATTGAATAAGTACGGTTGAAAGACTTCGTTTTTTCAGATTCTACCTCTATGTACGTGAGCTGCACCCCAATATCCTTCAGTTTCTTTTCTTTTGCCAATAAGTAAGCGTAGCATTCACCTTGAGCCCAATGGACCCTGGCACCTTCTTCGATGTGTGCTACTGGCCTTGCCGTTGATTTAATCTCTTCTACGATTACTTCCCCGTTTTCATAATGGAGCCCATCACAGCGGCCTTCCAGTTGATAGACAATATTCTCCACCAATCTCTCTCCTTTTAGGAAGACTTCTTTCTCATCACCTTCTTTGTATTCTTTCTGTAGTTTTTGATGAAGCTTTGTTCCGATGGCCATGGAAGAGCGGGCTTGAAACCTGACATCTATGCTTCCTTCTTTATAAACGAACTCTACTAATTCCCTGATTGAAATCTTGACCGTTTTCCTCATGTGCCTTCTCACCTCTTTCTTTCCCACACAAATTATCATTCTAATTCTTTTTAGTGAACATATATATTAGACAAGCTTTTCGAACGGAGGATTCGGGGAATGAAGGCAAGATTCATTTTTTATTGTATAGGATTACTCGCACTATCATTAGGTGTTTCTCTTATTATTAAAGGTGATTTGGGGGCGGCCCCCTGGGATGCACTGGCCGTTGGTGAATCTACTTTGTTCAACCTTTCAATCGGGACATGCATCTTCATCAATGGATGTATTCTCATCTGTATAAACGCTTTGTTATTAAAGGAGCCTATCCAATGGTTAGCTGCCCTCTCCATCTTCGTCATCGGGATGATGGTTGATTATTGGATCACGATCGGTCTTGGAGCACTTGAACCGGCCGGGTTTGTTCAACAGTTGTCCCTTGTGCTGACAGGTATATTGCTACTCGGTATTGGAATCTCCATTTATCTTCAAGCCAAGCTTCCTTCAAGCCCCATGGATACATTTATGGTGGCGATCCATAGACGGTTCGGCTTAAATTTACGAAATTCCCGTTTATTGAACGAGGCGATTGCCATTACGTTAGCCATGGTGTTTCATGGAGCGGTTGGCATCGGAACAGTGATTGTCGCCTGTACGCTTGGATTTATTATTCATATCTTCTATCCTATCATGGAACGTATGTACGGGAAATGGAGTTGATTGACTATTTATTTTGTCTTGTTGTCCATAAAAAAACACTTAGTGATTCCTAAGCGTTTTGGTTGTTCATATATGTATTGGATAGATTGGAATCAAATTTTGCAATCTTATCATTATTCAACGGAAGATCGATTGTAACGACTGTTCCTTTATTAACAATACTTGAATAATGGACATGACCACCCATGGCTTCAATGATGCGCAAGGACACTGAAGTACCTAATCCAGTACCTTGGACCTTTGTTGTAAAAAACAATGTCCCAAGTCGGGCGATTTCATCTTTGGTCATCCCTTTGCCTGTGTCTTCTACCGTGACGATGGCTTGTGTATGGGTGACTTCTAAATTCACGCTTACTTTTCCTTGAGGGGGGGTCGCTTCAATGGCATTCTTGATAATATTGACGAAGGCTTGCTTCAACTTATTTCGATCTGTTAAAAGAAATCCATCTTCTTGGAGGTCCACTTCAAGGTATACTCCCTCTTTGAGGGCATACGCATTCAGGAGGACCGTGACATCCGAGAGCACCTCCTTTACATTGATTTTCTCTATCTTTTCGAACTCAGGCTTGGCAAAGTTCAAATAATCATTAATGATTTCCTCTGCCCTCCCTAACTCACTTAATACGATTTTCAAATATTCCTCATGAGTCCCTGTTACTTGCTTCTTCATTAATTGAAGGAATCCCTTGACGACGGTTAGAGGATTTCGCACTTCATGAGCAATGGAAGCAGCAAGCTCTCCCAGTGTATTAAGTTTTTCAGATTTCAGGATCTCTTCACGAAGCAAACGCTTTTCAATCATCCACTCATTGAGTTGTGCAGCTACACCGACCCCCAACACCTGGATGCCCCCGAATATCAAGACGTAGATCCCCATTTCTTTATTACCCGAAACAGGAACTCCCGCAATGAATGCGAATGAAAGTAGAATCCCAAGCATCACTAGCGCTGGCCAAAATCCAAGTAATACGGCAAATGTTACACGTTTCTTTGGTGGAAATGTCCAGAATCGATTTGAAATCAGGAACGGAAGGGTTCCTGCAAGAAACGCACTTACAAATCCGAAAATGATGGCATCCCCACCGTTGATGATCCGTGCGGTTATAATAAATACAAGAACAATGATCCCTGCTTTTCTTCCTCCATATAGCATTGAAAGAACCAATGGAATGTATCGGAAATCCCAATACAATCCGAAACTTTCATAAGCGAATATTAAACACATAAACGCGGCAATCCCATGTAATACACCGATGAAAACAGGTGATTTTCCAAGCCTGTGGTTTTCAAGGAGTGAAGTTTGAATGAGAACAGGAGCCAATATAATCAATACATGTAATAATAATTTCTCGATAATCATCGAATTGTCTCCCATTAAATAGAATCATTACTTTACACATACGACAAAATTCTCGTAATTCCTCTTTCATCTCTCATAAAATTAAGAAAAAAGTAACAGGAAGAGGGACGGACCTCGAGCATTGCTGTCGAGGTCCGTCCCTTAAGTGAGATTCTAATTCAGTTTCCCTTTGTAGGTGAGATCTTTTGGTTCAAGGTGGTTGTATTGTCCTTGGAGTATTTGTTGAATGTCTTGGATGGTCTGTTGGATTCCTACGGTTTGCCCTTTTATTTTGGTGAATTCTTCTGCCACGTAGAATGGCTGGCTCAAGTAGGCTTCCAGCCTCTCACCTATCTGAAATAGATTGAGATCCGCTTCAGGTATTTTATCTTTACCGATTGTATTCATGAGGACGCGAATTTCTTTGTAGCGTCTTAGCAGCTTCTTCGCTTTCTTGTGGATAGTTGTGTGGCTTGAGTCCAGGGCATCATCTTCAAGTAAAATCGATGTAGACTGCACCGGGTGGATGGCTGGGTACATCCCCCGGGTAGAGAGATCAATATCGAAGTAACATAGCGTATCAAGTGGACCGAACGGGTCGTCTTCATCCACTGCTTCACCGGTGGGATCAAACAATACAGTAGTGATTTCCGGATAGCTCTCTCCTTCGAATCGTTCTCTCAATTCATATAATTCACCTGACACAATATAGGATCGGTCAACATACAGGAGAATTCTGTCTTTATCCTCTATTAGGCTGACTTCTGCAAAGGCTTCATCAATCGAGTGGCATTTCGCATCAACAAACCCTTCAAGATCACTCAATCCAGGATAGGTTTTATCCGGCGTCAACAAGATTGATTGATATCCTTTTTCTTTTAGCACTTTCGTCATTTCTGCTAAAACAACAAATTGACCAACCTGTGCTCTCGCCACGAATCCATTCGTTCCGCCTTGGACAATCGGGGCAAACAAATCGAGCGTTTTGATTCCCGTTTCAATCATAGTTAGTTTCCCTCCTTGAATAATTAATTCATCCAGCGTGCAGTTGGCCAGATTCGCTAGTGTTACAATCGTTTTCACTTCGGCACGACCTACAGAAATTTTACCAGTACATAGATTGGATACCGTTGCAGGTCTTAACCCTACTGTTTTGGCAGCTGATGTTAAATTGGGTACACGCCGCCGAAGTAATGAAACATTCAACCTTAAATTCTCTTTCATGGTAAATATCCCCTCCTTACTTTATAAGGTAATACATTTTACTTTTAAAAGCAATATAATTTATCATCAAAACGTAATTTTTTTACTTTTAGGAGTAATTTATAGATACAAGGTGGAAAACCCCCTTTGCAGAAAATAGTCATTTCCTTCTATCACCTAGCAATTCCATAAAGATTAACCCCCATAATACAACAAAAAAATTACAATTATATTTGTAATTATCATACTATTTACCTATATAAGTATTTGTCAATGTCTGTTAGGCTTAAATTAAGTCAAATGACGAAAGAAGAATTAATATGACAGTAAATGTATTTTTAGACGATTATCGCCACTGTCCTCAAGGGTACATTCTCGCGAAAGACATCGATGAATGTATTGACCTGCTTCTGAATTTTTCTATCGCTCATCTTTCATTGGATCATGACTTGGAAAGCAAGACCCGTAATGGATTAATGCTCGTACACTATATGGTAGAAAAGCAGCTATTTGCAGAACGCATCACGATTCATTCCGCCAACTCTGTTGCAGGCAAACAAATGTTCAAGTATTTAAAAGAGGCTCAGAGTGAACACAAGATGCCTAAATCAATCAAGATCATATTACGACCTTTACCTCTAAGATGAGTTATCATATAAAAAAGAACTGTTCCCGGAACAGTTCTTTTTTTGTCCATTCATTTCAATTGGGTTTTTCTTACTTTATAATGAAGGCGACAGCAATTTGTAAAAGAGGGTTAAATTATGGAGTTTCTGAAAAAATTTCAATTTGTCGGAGGCAGAATAGCCAAAACCGGTATTGCCGTTTTTTTAACGGCTCTTGTGTGTGGGCTTTTAAATTGGCCAGCGACCTTTGCCGTCATCACAGCCATAGTCACCATTGAGCCTACAGCCGCCAATTCAATCAAGAAAGCATTCATTCGCTTCCCCGCTTCGGCGATAGGAGCACTATTTGCGGTGATCATTGCTTCCTCGTTCGGGGATCACCCCATTACATATGCGCTGGTCGCGCTGCTTACAATCATTACTTGCCACAAGCTCCATTTAGGGGCAGGCATCCTGGTCGCTACATTAACAGGGATTGCCATGATCCCCACCATACACGATCACTACGTAGCTACCTTTTTCATTCGCCTGGGCACGACCACCATCGGGCTGATTGTATCAACATTAGTGAACTTGTGGATCCTTCCACCAAAATACTCGAAAACGATTACGACCAAGATTCATAATCTCTATTTCAAAACGGGCAATCTATTAGAAAAAAGAGGCTCTGAAGTTCTTCAGAATCACTCTCTTCACCGTGATACAAAGTTGATCTTCAATGATATTTTAAGAGACATAGAATCGACGGACACCCTTTGCGAATATCAAAAGGAAGAATGGAAGCTTCACCGCTCCAGTCGTGAAGAATTACGTTATTTCCATTATGAGTATAAAAAACTTAACCTTTTAAGGCAGATCCTTTTTCATATTGGCAACTTAATATACTTACCTGTTCAGTATTCATTCAGTGAAGAAGAGAAAGATCGTATTTTACATGCGACTCAATCGTTGAAAGGGATCATGCATCATCCCTCGTTTCACATACCTGAACAGCATTTCACCTTAATGAAAGACTTACTCGAGGAATTTTGGGAAGATCATGAGGGCCTTCATACGAAACCCTTTCAGTCCATGAAGCATCACTTTTCCTGTGAGACGGTCATGCTTTACGAATTACTATCCATTCACGACCTATTAGAGGAGCTCAGTGAAATACATGTGTTAGAAGCCCAGCACCAAACCGTCCTTGAGAAAACGCTACACCCATAGACACTCAGAAAGGTATAGACAAACTACTGTCTATACCTTTTCTATTCAAAACTTATTTTAAAGCATTATTCGCTAGCATTGCTATCACCATATCATCCATGGGCGGATTGTGGAGACCGGCCCTGACATCACGGTAATAACGTTGCATTGGATTCGAGCGGAAAAGACTTCTTGCTCCAACGATCCTCATGGCAGTATCGACGATGTGAAAGGCACTGTTTGTAACAACATGTTTCACAGAGGCAAGCTCCGAAGCCATGACTTTCCGTTTTTCAGGCTCCCTCACCCACTTATCTGCCACCGAATAAAGAATTTGCCGAGCCTTGAATAGCTCTAATTCAATTTCACCAATTTTCCGTTGAACTTCAGGAACATCCTTGATCGGTCCCGGCAGACTGTTTGGTGAATAGTCCTTCGCAAATTGGATGGCATAGTTGCGTGCAGCAATCGCAACACCTATATAGCAGGCAGGTATGTGCAGGAGCCATGCTTTAGGAAGATCATTTTTCCCACTTGGATTTACACTATCACGTTCGACCAGGGCATAAGATGGGAGATGAACATCCGTGAGAACGAGATCATCACTCCCCGTCCCCTTCATGGAAATCGTATCCCATGTATCTTCAATGCTTACTCCTTCCAAGTCATGATTCACCAAGAAGAACCCCTTATCTTCGGTGTCACCGATTGTTGCTGATACTAGAGAGTAATCCAGAATTCTCGCCATAGAAGTAAAGGACTTCCTGCCGTTTAAATTCCATCCCTCTTCGGTTTTCACTGCTTTGGTTTCGGGAAGTCCTCCACGAGTGGGACTCCCCGTTGCCGGTTCGGATGCTGCCCGGTTAATGAGAGCGCTATTTGTGACAATCTCCTCACAAAGTTCCTTGAACACTCCTTCATCCCACGTCCGGGTTTCCGTCAGTTCCATCAATCCCCCGAGATGCCAGCCAATGGACAAAGCCGTTGCCGCATCACCTGTCGCAAGCCTTTCTTGAACCATTACCAGTTCATATAAGCTGATTTCTTCCCCACCGTACTCTTTAGGAAGAGATAATGTTCCATATCCCTTTTTCTTCAGGTCGTTGAAATTTTCATAAGGAAATTCATCTTCCCTGTCATACGCTTCCCCTCTCTCAGAGAACGCATCAGCAAGCTCACCAGCTAAATCAACGAGATTTCTTTGACGGTCATTCTGTATATACGGTTCATATATGTCCATTAAAACAGCACCTCCTGTTTAAGATCAGGTTTTACTTCTTCTATTTATCATAATCAATTCACATGTCTAACTCAAAGATATTGTTTACTAATCTTATCGGAATACACCCTTACCATTATCCGTATAAATCTATTTTCATTAAACCACTCTAAGGGTAAGATATCTAGTCATCTTTTTAGGAGGGATTCACCTTGAGTCATAGAAAAAATAAACTTTACATACTTCTTCTGATGCTCTCTTCTTGGGTATTCCTCTTACTAGCAGGGAAAGAGAGTTTAATAAAGTATTTACCTGCCTCTATGTTTATGTCATTCCTCGTTTATTCAGAAAATGTTTTCGCAGAAAGAGTGAAATGGTGGACCATCACTACCAGGCTTTTCCCGAATGTGAATGGCATTATGCCTTTTGTGATTGGGGTTTTTTTGAGCGGTTCTGTTTGGATTCTTAAATTCACCTATAAAAACATTTATCTTTATGTATTGGTCAATTTCCTTGTCGATACGTTCTTTACATACCCTTTCTACTCCCTTTTCAAAAAACTCGGTGTGTGGAAGCTAATCCGCTTAAGGCAGTATCAGCTATCACTTCTGTTCTTTGTTAAATCATTACTAATGTATGCGTTTCAGAAGTTTATCGGTGACCGGCTTTATTCGAAAAATGAAAGACCTGCTTCTAAACAACAAGGTCTGTATTAACCGAAAAAACCTGCTGCCCATATAGGCAACAGGTTTTTTTTATGGGTTAAGATGCATTTTCCTTGTCTTCTACTTTATATTCCTGCTCCCAGAATTCTGCATTTTTGATGCCGAGCTTTGTAGAGTTGAAGACTGGATCAAGACCTTGTTTCTTCTGCTCTTCGTAATCCTTGAGCGCTTTTAATGCAGGTTTAGCCAGAATAAGGATGGCGATTAAGTTCAGCCATACCATGATTCCAAGACCGATATCACCTAACGCCCATGCTAAAGCGGCTTCTCTCACTGCTCCGTAGAATGTAGCAGCAAGCAGAACAAACTTTAAGATGGTCATCGCCACTTTTGAATTCTTACCTCTCAATAGGTAGGCAACATTCGTTTCCGCCATGTAGTAGTAAGCCATAATAGTTGTAAAAGCAAAGAAGAATAAGGCGATCGCGACGAATGATGCTCCGAATCCAGGGATGACTGATTCAATCGCTGCCTGTGTATAACCAGGTCCAGCTTCAATACCTTCTAAATTGTTCGCAAGCATTGTTCCATCAGGAGCTTCTGTGTTGAAGGACCCAGTAAACAAGATCATGAATGCTGTAGCCGAACAAACCAGAAGAGTATCGATGTAAACGGAGAACGCTTGAACCAGCCCTTGTTTAGCAGGGTGGGACACTTCAGCTGCCGCTGCAGCATGTGGTCCTGTACCTTGTCCTGCTTCGTTGGAATAGATTCCTCGTTTCACTCCCCAAGATACAGCCATCCCGATGATCCCACCGAATGCTGAATCAAAGCCGAATGCACTTTTGAAGATAAGAGCAAAAACTGCCGGAATTTCAGTGATATTCATTCCTACAATGATAAGAGATAGAAGAATATAGGCAATCGCCATAAATGGGACTACGTAAGAAGCTACTCCAGCGATACGTTTGACCCCACCGAAAATGATGACTCCGATTAACACGACAAGACCAATACCAGTTACGGTTGTACTAAGCCCAAATGCATTTCCAAGTCCCAATGCAATGGAATTCGACTGAATTCCAGGCATTAATATACTCATCGCAAGCAATGTAGCCAGTGAGAAAAGAACGGCATACCATTTCCAACCGATCCCTTTTTCAATATAGTAGGCTGGTCCTCCACGGTATTCCCCATCCTGCTTCACTTTGTAGATTTGAGCAAGTGTGGATTCGATGAAGGCACTACTTGCACCGATAAAAGCAATCGTCCACATCCAGAAAACCGCCCCTGGACCACCGAAAGCGATGGCCGTTGCTGTACCGGCGATGTTACCCGTCCCGACACGTCCCGATAACGACAGCGCCAAGGCCTGGAATGAAGACACACCTGCTTTGGAGCTCCCCCCCTTAAACATTTGAACCACCATATCTTTAATCAACCGGACTTGTAAAAACTTCGTTAAAATAGAAAATAATAATCCTACACCCAAACAGAAGTAAATCATGACCGGAGACCAAAGGATCCCTACCAACTTGCCAACTAATTCTTCCATGGCATTTCCCCCTTTTCTTTGTAAAAATAATCTAACTATTAAGAATTATATTTTATTTGACACAAATTAGACAATCTTTTTTTATGACGAAATTTTCTTAAACGTGGAAAAACCCTTATATGCCAAGACTCTATACTCATAAAAAAATATTTGGGCAATCTAAAAAAGGGGTGAAAATATGTCGAGAAGAAAACTTCTTGTACCTGAATCCCGGGCCGCAATGGATCAATTAAAAGCGAAAGTTTCTGGTACACAAGATCCCAAAGAAGCGAAATATGAAATCGCCAAGGAACAAGGTATTCCTCTTCAAAGAGGTTATAATGGAAAATTAACTTCAGAGCAGGCAGGAAAAGTTGGCGGAAGGATTGGCGGTAACATGGTGAAGGAGCTTGTGAGAATGGCTCAGGAGAATTTAAATGAAAAATAGCTTAAGAAAAGGCCGGCATTTAAATAAATGCCGGCCTTTTCTTATGTTATTTCCCCCTGAGGATTTCTTTCAACTTATCCAGGTCTTTATAGATTTCCTTTTCTAATGAGCGATTGTAGAAAATCGATGCAGGATGAAAGGTGGGAAAAATCGAGTAGCTTTCATCGCTCATGATCCATTCATTTGAATCAAGATCTTTTAACCGCCTGATTTTAGCGTGAATCAGCTCACCATGCACTTGTGAGATCGTGTACTGATTCCCCAATAGTCTTTGTAACCCGATATTCCCCAAGGTTACAAGCTGTTTTGGCTTAATATGCTGAAGCTCATAATCCAGGATGGGAGCATGGGCCAGCTGTTCCTTACGATTAGGGGCCCTGTTATACTTCTTCTCCACGATCTCATTCTCCCCTCCTTTCTTAGGGACAATTTTATAAGGTCTGCTTCTGACCGTTGAGGTAAAATAAATGTCTTCCCTTGGAACCTCCAGATACTGAAAGAACTCATCCAACACTTTTCCTGCCCGTCCACTAAACGGCATTCCATTATGAATCTCGGTTTCACCCGGGGCTTCCCCGACAATCATGATCGTCGGCTGCCCGGGGCCGCGTCCGTATACAAACCCCTCACAGGGATAGGGCTCCATCCTTTTCTTACAGAGATCGACTAATTCTTCAGGTATCACGCTCATCATCCTTTGTGTATTCGTTATTCCCGTTATTCCCGGACAGCACCCCAAATACACATTCCCATGTTTATTTCACCTTAATAAAAGGAATAGTATGGATATAAATGAACCTTTAAAGGAGATGGATTGTGTGTCACAAGCTGAACTGAAACAACAAATCTTAAAAGTGCTCGACGAAAGCAAAGTAGGGACACTGGCAACGGTAAAAAATAATAAACCTCATTCCCGTTATATGACTTTCTCACATGATGAGTTGACTCTATATACGTCAACAAACAAGGAAACCCATAAGACAGATGAAATTGAGGACAATCCCAATGTACATATCCTTCTTGGTTACGAAGGAGAGGGGTATGGAGATACCTTCGTCGAAATCGAAGGTCGCGCCTCCATTGAAGAGTCTTCTCATTATAAGGAAAAACTATGGAATGACCATATGAAAAGATGGTTTGAAGGTCCAGACGATCCGAATTACATCGTCTTGAAAATCCAACCTGTCAGCATCCGCTTAATGAATGACGATGAGGATTCGCCGCAGTCACTTGAATTATAATTCAAATTTCCTTGACACGTTTTAATATTGATGTTATATTTATTTATTGTAATCTTGTAACATACATTGAAACGATAGAGAAGATAATTCGTAATTCTATTCTGTTTTGATTTAACAACTTATTCACACTGGATCGGCTTCGGAGCCGTTAGGATGTAAGAGAGGTAGGGCTTACGTCGTTTAGGTATATCAAACGACTCAAGGAATTGCCCGCGGCTGTTTATTATCTGCAAACAACGTTCAAGATATAAATATATTACTTGTGATGTTGCAAGTTACAGAGTTGTCTTTATCCGATTAAGGCAACACCAGAGGGATCGCTAACGGGATGATTAGCCCCTTAATGACAAAAACACCTCAAAAGTGCTGACTTTTGAGGTGTTTTTGTGTGTTTTGAAAATTCACACAACCTATCATCCGCTCTCCTTCAGCTGACTATGATACAACCCATGATAAAACCCTTTCTGCTTCAAAAGCTCATCATGAGATCCCCGTTCAATGATCTTTCCTTGATCAAGGACCAGTATTTGATCGGCCTGGCGGATGGTGTTAAGACGGTGGGCCACCACTACACTGGTTCTCCCCTTCATCAATCGTTTGAGAGCTTCCTGGATCTTCAGCTCTGTAATCGTATCGATGCTGCTCGTGGCTTCATCAAGAATAAGGATGGAAGGGTTTGAAAGGATCGCTCTTGCAATGGATAATAATTGTTTCTGTCCCTGGCTGATCCCACTGCCATCATGTCGTAATAAAGTATCGTAGCCCTCAGGCATTTTCTCTATGAAGGAATGGGCATTGGCCAATTTAGCCGCTTCCCTTACTTCTTCATCGCCCGCATCGAGTCTGCCGTAACGGATATTGTCTGCAATCGTTCCTTGAAACAGGAAGCTATCCTGCAGGACAAATCCCATTTGCTGACGAAGACTCCTCCGTTTAATGGTTTGGATGTTCTGGTCATCAATCTCAATGGTTCCTTCATTCAGTTCATAGAAACGGGACAGCAGGTTGGTAATCGTCGTTTTACCTGCTCCGGTCGGTCCGACCAACGCAACGGTCTCACCCGGCGTAATCGTGAAGGATACATCCTGAAGCGTTTGATCCCCTTTTTCATAGGAAAAGGATACATGACGGAATTCCACTTTACCTTCAACGGAATCGATTTCCACGGCATCCGCCTCATCCTTCGCTTCTTCCTCTTCATCTAAAATTTGAAAGACACGCTCAGCACCGGCAATGGCAGATAATAAAGTGTTATATTGATTTGCTAGTTCATTCAACGGACGGGTGAATTGACGGGCATACTCAGCGAAGATCACAATCACTCCAATGGTTATCATGCCATTTAATGCGAAGATCCCCCCGACTCCGGCAATGACGGCAAAACTTAAATTGTTCAACACATTCATCAGTTTTGGGATAAACCCGGAATAGGTATCCGCCCAATAAGCAGACGATCGCAATGTTTGATTTTTTTCCCCGAAATCTTTTATAGCGGTTTCTTCACGGGAAAAAGTCTTGATGATGCTGTGCCCTGAAATCGTCTCTTCAATATAGCCATTCAGCTCTCCGATATTTTGTTGATATTGTTTAAACAATCGTCCTGTCCTTTTGGTGATCCACCTCATCCCGAGAGCCATGAGAGGAACGATGGTCAATGTGATCAAGGTAAGCAACGGACTGAGCCAGAGCATGATCGTGACGGTCCCTACTAACGTCAGGACACTGGATATGATTTGAATGAACGAGCTATTCAACGTGGCACTTACATTATCAATATCATTTGTCACCCTGCTCATTAATTCCCCATGCTTCCGTTTGTCAAAGAAAGGGATCGATAGTTGATGCAATTGGTGAAAAAGGTCCTTCCGCAAACGGTAGACCGTATCCTGAGCCACACCGATCATCCAATAATTTTGGAACCATACGGACAGGGAATGGAAGATGTACACGGCTATTAAACCTAAAACAAGCCCAATCAATCCGGAAGTTTCTTTCGTTACAATGTATTCATCAATTGCTTTCCCAACAAGGAATGGCCCCAGAAGAGCTGCTGCTGAACTAATGAACACCATTAATATCACGAGGTACAGGATCACTTTCATTTCGGAAAGGTAGTTCCAAAGACGACGCAGCGTCCCTCTTGCATCTTTCGCTTTATCGTTTTTCCCCAGTCTCTTTCGCACATGCCTAGACATGATGTATTTCCTCCTCTCCGAATTGGGATTGAAAAATCCGCTGATAGAGGGAGGAGTCTTTTAATAGGGAGGTATGGGTCCCTTCTCCGATTAACACTCCATCTTCCAAGAGCAGAATCTTATCAGATTCCATGGCTGTACTTATTTTTTGTGTAATGATCATCGTCGTACATTCGTATTGTTTAAGGGCTTGAAGCAGCTTGGATTCTGTTTTCAAATCCAAAGCACTCGTACTATCGTCCAGTAATAATATCTTTGGTTTTCGAATGAGCGCTCTCGCAATCGACAGACGCTGTTTCTGTCCCCCTGAAAGATTGACCCCCTTTTGACCGAGTGCTGTATCATACCCTTGGGAAAGATTCATAATGGTTTCATGGATTTGGGCATCCCTTGCTGCTTGGATCATCTCTTCCCTTGTGGCATCTTCTTTTCCCCATAGGAGGTTTTCTGATATTGAACCAGAAAACAGTACTGCTTCCTGAGGCACGTACCCAATATTTTTCCGTACGTGGTTCAAAGGAAAGGAGCGGATGGCCTTACCGTCCAGTTCCACTACCCCCTCTGTCGCATCGTATAGGCGTGGTATGAGTTGGAACAGTGATGTTTTGCCTGATCCTGTCGCTCCCAGGATAGAAACCGTCTCACCTGCCTCCACTTTAAACGATAGACCTTCAAGCACCTTGCCTCGGGTTGAAGGGTAATGAAACGAGACATCCTTAAAGGTAATCTCTCCGTTCACCACAGTGTTTTCTTGTCGGACTTCTTCTCCGTCTATTAAATCTACCTCTGTTTGAAGAACTTCTTCTATCCGTCCGGCGGAAGCTCTTGCTCTTGAAAAACTCGTAATGATAAATGAGAAAATTGAGAAAACAGAAGAGATTCTCGTAACATAGGTGATGATCGCTACGACTTCTCCTACCTTAGCTCCACCTGAGGCAACATCTATACTTCCGAACCACAAAACGGATAGGAGGGCCAGATTCATCACAAGCATCAGAAGTGGCATGATGATCTCCATAAAGCGAAGAGCCCGGACAGTCCGATCCTTCAAATCTTCATTTGCTCCATGAAATCGGCCTTCTTCATACTTGCTTCGAGTATAAGCCTTGATTAACCTCATCCCGGAGAGGTTTTCCTTCATGACGTCGTTTACTTTATCCAGACGGGATTGAACTCTTTCAAAAAGGCTCCATCCACGTTTCAGGACCCATAACAGGAACATCCATAATACTGGAATCACGATTAATAAAATAAGGGCCAGACGAACATTCACGATGAGTGCCATGATCGTTGATCCGACAACAAGCAGGGGGGCTCTTAGCATAATGCGTAAGCTCATGAAGATCGTATTCTGCAGTTGCCTTACGTCATTTGTCATCCTGGTGATCAAGGATGAAGTCGGGAGTTTGTGAAAGCTTGCAAAGGAAAACGACTGAACCTTTTTATATAAGCTCTCCCGCACATCATAGCCAAATCCCTGACTCGTATGAGCGGCGAAAAATGAATTTGTCACGCCTGAAATAAATGCAAGGAGAGACATCCCCACCATAATGAAGCCCCATTTCATCACCACGTCCAAGTCTCCATTCATAATCCCTTCATCAATAATCCGTGCCATAAACAGCGGATTTAGTAGTTCTACAGCAAGCTCTACCAGCATTAAACTCCAGGCAACCGCCATGGCAGCACGGTAAGGCTTTAAAAAACGTATGACCTTCAAATGAACACCCCTCCGACAAAAAACTTCCATTATGTATATATATGTATCATCATATCGTTTTTTTATTCCGGGTGGTAGTTGGAAGTGTTAATGCAGAAGCTGAAGGTCATTCTCGTAGGGTTTATCAAATCTATATCAATATTCCCTAACAAAAAACCACACGATCCAAAAAGGACCGTGTGGTTTTTACACTTATTGATTGAAAGGAGGTGTATCCGTTCCGCCTTTGTCAGGCCTGTTCTTTTCTTCTTCAATTTTCCGATCCAGTTTAGAAAGATATTTTTGAGCAAAGTCCTTCCCACCCAGGCCAAAGGCCAAACCGAAGGCTAGTGCCAGTCCACCAAGAATCAGCATGAAGGCAATGTTGACGATGGAATCAGCCACTTTTAATTGATCCAAAGCCATAAAGAAACTTAAGGCAATGATGGCATATTTCGTGATAGTCGAAAGTACTTGGAAGTGATCACTCAATACGTTGGATATGATGCTCTTCACTAAGTTCCCTAAGTATAAGCCTGCCCCAAGAATGACGATGGCTGCCAATACATGTGGTAAATAAGCAAGAACACCTGTTGCCAAAGCTACCAGGAATTCCAATCGTACAATTTCCAGGGCTTCTACTACAAAGAGGAACACAATGATGATTTGAACGACTCTACCTACAAGTCCTGATAGATTCATATAAGTTGAGCCGGTTGATTCATACGGATTCTTATTCGTATGAATCCGTCCAATCCCCATATTACGTAATAGAGAATTGAATCCTACCCGGTTCAATAAACGTGCAACCATGGCTCCAACCCATTTACCCACCCAGATTCCCGCGAGAATGAGCAGAATCGCAATCGCAATGTTCGGAAGCATAACCAGTACCTGATTCAGCATGTTAATCGCCGGCTCTGAAATCCCACGAATGTCCAGTTGATCTAAAGCAGAAATCGTAACCGGAATCATGATGAGTACGAATACAATCGTACCAATGACCGATGAAACCGTTGTTCCTTGAAAGAGCTTGCCAATGCCGAATCGTTCAGAAACTCTCTCTGTTCCAATCGCCTGTAAAAAGTTCGTGACGATATCCCGGACAATTTTGGCTACAAACCAGCCAACGAGGAGAATGATAGCTGCGGCAAACAGCTTAGGAATAAACCCTAGGAAGTTTTGGAGCATTTCAGTGAAAGGCCCTGAAACCCCAGTGATATTAAGAGCCGCTAATACTCCCGGTAAGAATATGAGAAGCACGAGATAGAATACAATTCTTGCAGCCGTATAGACATATCGATGTACATCATTTTCATCTTTTGCTAATTTAGATCTTACCAGCGTGCTTTTAACTGCAGGTCTTGTACCCAGTTTCTCAATCAACACCTTCAGTACAGAGGCAACAATCCATGCAAATAATAGAATGAGTGCCGCTTTTAATACATTTGGAATCGCTGCCGCCATCGTACTCAACATACCGACCAATGGTGAAGCAATAAAGTTCAAATCAAGCATATTAAAGAAGGCAATAAACACGAACACAAGCAGAATAAAGTACACAATTTTACTAATGACTTTCTCCGATGTCCATTTCCTTTCTCCGTTCCTGCTGCCAAAATAAAGGTTGTCATCAATCTTCATCCGTTTTAAAATTCCGTATACGGCTTTTTCAACAGCCTTTGCTATGATCCAACCAATTAATAATACTAGTAGAGCCAATAACAGATCAGGAAGCTTCCCTAAGTACCCGTACCATTCTTGAGTTATATCATTGTTCATTCAATGTTCTCCCTTCAATTATGGAAATTGTAAAAAGCTAATACTTATCTACCCATAGATTTTTTTTCAAAACCTGACAAAAAAAGATAGTCTAAATGATTCATCAGGGAGTCTTAAGTAATAGAAAACCCTTAAGGCAAAGCGCCTTAAGGGTTTTTCATCATGGAAGGTCAATCGCGTTTTCTTTTTTAAAATCGTCTAAAGAGTAAGCAGTCATCCTTTTATGTGATACTGTATAAAGCAGATTATCAATATATAGGAGTCTTTGAATCTGATCTTCCCACTGTTCGTAATATTCTTTGTCTTGGCTTTCTTCTTCTGTGAGCTTAGACTTTAAAACGATTCCTTTTTCAGGTGTGATTTCATATAGGAGGGCACCTTGATAGTCAAAATCCAGTTCATGCCGGCTTCCCTCTTTTTCATGATAAACAGATATGGGAAAGCCATATAGATTTCTAGAAGGATCATGAAGCAATGCTTTGTGATCGTCCAACAAATAAGAGTGAGTACCCTGTCCCCCTATTATTTCAGTGTCCGTTTCCTTTGGATTCTGAAAGTCATTAATATCAAATAATGAAACCTTCATTCCCCGTCTAACGATTCTGGGTTCCTCATTGGTTGCTTTATCATCACCCACCACTTTCGTATCAAAACCAAACCCGATGAGATGATGTTCGTCAATGGGGTGAAGATAGGTGCTGAAACCAGGAATCTTCAATTCCCCCAAAACCTTTGGAGCTTTCGGGTCTGCCGTATCGATGACAAAAAGGGGATCGACTTGTTTAAAGGTGACCATATATGCCTTATCTCCCATAAATCTGACAGAATAGATTTGCTCTCCCTTGGCTAAATCCGTTACTTCACCAACATTCTTCATGTTCTCATCTAAGATATAGAGAGCATTGGATGAAGGTGAATCACTGTTCCACACCTCTCCTTTCGTCGTAGCAATCCGAAAGTAACCTTTATGTTCATCCATGGAAAATTGATTTAACGCCCTTCCTTCTACCTGCCCTGATGAAGCATACTCTATGTTTCCACCACTTACGGAAAATTTATAGATCTCCGTATTTGAAGAGGTCCACCCGTTCTTGCCATCTTCATTGTATTTTTCTACAGCCACATAAAGATTGTTTTTAGACATATACACTTTATCGCCGCTTCCAAGATACGTTTGAATGTTTAGAGAAGCCTCGGGATCTTCCATATTCAAGCCTGTCAATAAAGTATAGTTTGGGGACTGTGACTGCGGAAAATACTTAATATCTTGTATTGGAAGAGGTGTCGTTTCATCGCCTGTTAAACTATCCTTCACACGGGGTCTCAGATCAGGTTCCCCTCCTTGTTCAAGCATCCAGTAATTTGGGTACATATTCGAAATCAAATATACAGTCGAATCAATCTTCCTGGACGTTACATATTGACCTTCAAGCTCAACATGCCTGAGTAGCGATGGTTTAGCCTTGTCTGAGATATCATACAGAAACGCAACAGTCGTTCCTTCCACAGGCATAGTGGAAGCAATCGATTCTTTTATATCCCCTTGAAAATGGGCAGGCGCCCAGTTGTTACCGATGACGAGCAGCTTATCCTTCTGTAAAAATAGATGATGGGGCTGAATATTTTCTTTAAAGCTGGTAGAAGATACTACATTCATTTCCTTCACGGGATTTGCCTTTGTAATCAGCAGACTGCGGTCGGTTAATTGGTAAATATAACTTCCATCGGTCTTCACTATATCCCCTTCGTCAACCCCTTTAACCTGATTATTCGTTTCAGAAAAATCGGATCCCGATTGAGACGACTCTCCAGCTGCACTATCTTCAGATGACTTGGACTCCATTTCCCCTTCTCTTCCGAAAAGAGAAAACTCCGTATCTTCCTTATTTTTCTTTAAGATTTGTTTAAAATAGTTCGTAAGTTCTGCCTTGGATTGAATATTGGGTAGGTCAGAGGTTACAGAAAAGGGTATTTCTGTGTCTCCGTCATATGAAAAACCCCATTTGGTTTTCACGTTTGGAGAGATATGAAGTGTATACTGGTGTGTATCAGAGGGATACCCTTCTGGTGGTGGTTGAATTTGCAGGGTCTTTCGATTTTCATTCAATTTGAAGGAGACATTGATCCTCTCTCCATTGGAGTCTTCTACATAAATATTCCGGGACGTCACCGTTTCCTTATTCAGGGCAGTTGAAAATTGCAGATTCCATGAGTCATTTTCCATCACGAGAAGATCGCCATCCATCTCCCCCTCGGCTTTCACAACAGGTCTTTGACTATACGCAAACGTTCCAAGTGCCACTATCAGCACAAAACCAGTAATGATGAGCAGATAAGATTTCTTACTCATGCTATGACCCTCCTATATGTTCTATTTGTTGATTAGACGTTGGAAGGGATAAAATGTTACATGCGTGCGGAGTCTGCAGGTGGATTCATTTCGTTCAACTCTGTTTCTAAGCTCTGCTGAAGCCAATAAAAAAAGACCTCACAAAAGTAAGGTCCGTCCCTCTATCTCATTCGTCTTGCACTAACATTCAACCGTGCGTTTCGGATGACTTGGTTGATGACTTCAGAGAAGATGAGTCCGATGGCGATCGAGCCTGAAATCATGAAGGCTTTTGCTGCCAGGTTGATGGCAGCGTTGTAATCGTTCTGCACGAAGTTTCTCATGGCATCGTATGCCAGCCCACCAGGTACAAGAGGGATAATTCCGGCTACCGAGAAGATGATGACCGGGGTTCTGTACATTTTCGCAAATACCTGACTGATCACAGCAACGACAAAGGATGCAAGTAACGTCGCAAGTACCGCATCCGCGTCATTTAAACTCATTCCTATGTAGATGATCCATCCTAACATTCCAACAATTCCGCATTTGAAAAGGGACTGCTTTGGAGCGTTGAAGATAATCCCGAAAGCAGCAGCGGATATGAAGCTGGTCACTAATTGTTCGATGATGAGCATTCCCTTTTCACCTCAATCTTTTTTCCTGATACCAATCAAATGCACCCTATGTCAGAGTGAAAACTACGGCAATTCCTGTCCCGATGGCAAACGCCGTTAAAAAGGCTTCTGCTCCCTTTGATAAACCCGATACCAAATGACCTGCCATTAAATCCCGGACGGCATTTGTGATAAGGAGCCCGGGAACCAGGGGCATCACCGATCCAATGATAATCTTATCCAGTTCCTGACCGACTCCAAGCTCGACGAATCCATAGGAAAGCATACCGATAATAAAGGAAGCAAGAAACTCCGCAAAGAATTTAATCGGAACGAGGCGATGAAAATAAATCAGACTCGTAAATCCGACTCCGCCCGTGATCAGTGCCGGAATGAAGTCCTTCCACACTCCCTGGAACATGATGAGGAAGCAGCCACTCGCAATGGAAGCAGCCAATACCTGAATCACAAAGGAGTATGATAAATCTGATTGATCAAGTTTCTCCAGGGCATTGTAGGCTTCTTCAAGAGTAAGGTGTCCCTTGCTGATTTGCCTTGAAATACTATTCACGAGGGTTACTTTTTCCAGGTCAGTAGACCGCTCATTAATTCGAATCAGCTTCGTTTTCGTCGGTTCAGACGTTTCTATCGAAAAGATGATCCCCGTAGGCGTCACATAACTGTGAGATTCTGAAATCCCATAAGAAGCGGCGATGCGCATCATCGTATCCTCGACACGATACGTCTCTGCACCACTTTGCAGCATGATTTTACCCGCCAGCAGGCTGACCTCCATAATGTCATATCTTCTTATCATTTTTGCTTCCATACGATCTCTCCACACGTGCTATTTTTTGAATAGGTCTAGTGTATAGGAAAGAAGGGGTGTAAGCAATGAGGAATGGGATGATTTTACGTGGATTTAATATGTGTAGAGAGTTTTAGGATTGAACTTATGATCAAATTGTCGTAAAATCTTCAGTCTCCGAATCTTTACTAATCATCCTCCTATTCCCTTTTCTCTCTTCCTTTTAGAAAGAATGTACAAGACAGTGACCAGCATAAACCCTGACAGGACCAACAGTTGATATTCTTCTACCATCCCCAGGATCACTTCTCTATCACCCTCGTAAAGCTTGCCTATACTTAAGAATAAAAAGGTAGATGGAGCAATCCCCAGCATAGTAAGGAGAGAATACACTTTCAGATTCATTTTTGCCATGCCCGCCATGAAGGGAATGACGTTTCCAAAGTGAAGGGGGCTTGCGATCGCTACGCTCCAGATTCCATAGCGGCTGAACTTTTCCTGAGCTTCTTTCAGCTTCTTCCGTTTTTCAGGGTTGAGCTTCGCCTCAAGCTTCGCACCTAATTTCATGCTGATAAAATAAGGAATATAGCTCCCCGCTGTATAAAGAAAGCTCCCTAATAGAGAAATGACTCCTATCTCCATCCACGTTAATTCTAAAATAAATCCCATTGTTACGATAAAAAAAGTGCCCACAAAAGGGAAAGCACTTCCTTCAATAAATAGAGAAAGCAATACACCCCATATCCCCCACTCTGCCGAATAATTTGCCATGATTTCTTCCATCAAGGTCACTCCTATATGAACGAATATCTTAAGCATAAAAAAAACGCCATCATGCAAACAGAAGCCGTAGAAGTAATTGTTTCTAAGACCTGGGGTGTATTTTCTTCATATAAAAAAAGACCAGCCTCTTTAAGGAGCGGGTCCGGATGATCTATGATGCCTTCTAACCAATTCGGATTTGTCTTTTACATGAAAAAGAGATATTAATAGATAAGAAGATAATTTTTTCAGACTTGATTAAGGTGATTCATTAAGAGGATCGTGAAGTATGATGACGGGCATTGACTTAGGGGTAACCATGAAACCATAGACCTTTCCATCCTTGTCCTTATACGCTACAGAATAATCTCCAAACTGGGGTGAGAATTCGACGTTCTGGTATTCGAGGTCAAGATCCTGATACTTAAGGCTAACATACAGGTTGGCGGCGATTCTTGCGGTCAGGTGTTGTACACTGGAAATCCGGTTGGCTACTATTATGAGGATGATTGCTAAACCAAGTAACATGACTTTCTTTGTCCTGGACACTCTGATCATTCATCAAGCCCCCTTTTATTTCTTCATCACTACTATACTCGTATACTCTCTATTATATACCTATTCCCTGAACCATGACAAAAGATCTACTTTTTTCAGCAGCTCTTTTGTCATGGGTTGTAATATACTCTTTTACTCAAGATCCCTTTATATGAAAGGATTCCTCTTAATCTTAAACAACCGTTTAACCCTTTCTACCTTGTCAGATCAACAACTTTCTCTCTTAATCAAACGTTTGTTTAGTGGTCTAACATCTTCACCAGGCGAGTCATTTGGCTATGTAATTCGTCAATTGGAACGAAGCGTGCCTTCCTGAACATTTCTTTTCCATCTACAAAAACGATGATGACCGGGACAGTGAAGATGGATAATTCACCAGCTATCTCTGGTATTTTTTCTGCATCCGCATGAATGGCCTTCACATCTTGAAACTCTTCCAATACTCTCTTCACCTGTGGCAAGAGGGAGTGACAAACAGAGCAATTGGGTCTTGAAATGTATAGTAACACCATCTTTTCTGCAGCAAGTGTAGCTTTGATGTTTTCTAGAGAATGAACTTCTTCCATATCTTGAGATCTCCTTTCTTTGATTTCACACCACTATTAGGTATACCCACATCTCAATAGGTTTACCACCCGGAACCCACGGGAAAAGATAAACGACAAAACAATTTGAATGATGGAGGAGACCTGAATTGAAACCGACTGTTAAGGAATTTTATGACGATAAGGAATTAATTACAGAAGTTGAAAAGCTTTCTTCTCAAGGTGTCGATAAACATAATCTTTATGTATTATCCCATGATGATGACCGGACGGACAGAGTAGCTGATCGCGCTGACGCCAATGAAATCGGTGTAAAGGAAACAGGCATAGGGACTGCAGTAGGGAATATGATCCTGAAAAAAGGTGATGAACTCCGAAACAAGCTGATGGAAGTTGGATTTTCTCACGAAGAAGCGGATCGGTACGAAGAAAAGCTCGATGAAGGAAAGATATTATTGATTGTTAAAAACTGACCTGATAGAGAAATGACTTAGGATGATTCCCGGGAATCATCCTTTTCTGTCTTGAAAAACATATAGCTTCCCGTTTGAAGGTCTTCTAAACTTAGGGCCTCTATACCCACGTTTTATAAGCTCTTTTCTCATAAATATCATAATCCCGCCATGGCCAACGATAAGAACGTCCTCCCCCTCTTGTATGATCGCATCGACAATCCCGTTGATTCTTTTAAGAATCTCATTCTTACTTTCAGGCTGAGAGCGATGATTAAACCACCAGGCTAACCTGATCATAAACAAATGTAAAAACAGTGGAAGCTTTCTCTTGTAACTGAATAAGGGAGATAATCTGATTTCACGGAGTTCCTTCAAAGATACGATATCCCCGGCATAGATTTTTCGAGCAGTTACTTCTGCCCTGGTTAAGTCACTTGCGTAGCACTTCTTCCATTCAATATCATGAAGATCTACCTCATTCTCTTCTACGTCAGACTCATCGTACTCTTTTACCCACTTCATTAGTTCTTCGGATGTCACAAATCTATCAGGATATCCTCTTGTTACTTTAAAATGCCTCACCAGACCAATCTTCACACTTTCGCCCCCTTCTCTACCATTATACTATTTTTGGAAATGAAAAAAAGCATGCGATCTAAGCCGCATGCTTACTTTTATTAACCCAATGATACGTCCAGAATCATCATGACTACAAATCCAAGCATGAGTCCCAATGTAGCCAAGTCTGTACTCCCAGAGGATTGAGACTCCGGGATCAACTCTTCTACTACCACGAAAATCATGGCACCTGCAGCAAAAGCAAGTGCGTAAGGAAGCAATGGCTGTACTAATAGGACAGCAGCTGCGCCAATTACGGCAGCAATGGGTTCAACGATGGCTGAAAGCTGACCATAGTTGAAGGACCTCAGTCGTGACATTCCTTCTCCGCGCAACGGGATGGACAGGGCCGCACCTTCAGGCATGTTCTGTATGCCAATTCCGATTGCAAGCCCGATTGCCCCTACCAATGTTGCGTCACCAAGTCCCATTGAGGCAGCCCCAAAAGCCACACCGATGGCTAAACCTTCGGGAATGTTGTGAAGGGTGATAGCAAGGAACAGTAAGGTGGATTTTTTAAATTTGGTTGGAGGTCCCTCTGCCTTCTCCTTTTCATTTCCAAGATGTAAATGAGGGACTACAAAATCTAAAAGTCTTATAAACAGGCCCCCAAGTAAAAAGCCAATGGCTGGAGGCAGCCATGGAATCTGACCATTTTGCTCACTGAACTCTATTGAAGGAGCAAGAAGTGACCAAAACGATGCCGCTATCATGACACCTGCGGCAAACCCGAGCATCATATTCAATGTATGTTTTTCAATTTTGGTAAAGAAAAATACCGATGCCGCTCCCAGAGCGGTTAACCCCCAGGTCAGCGTACCTCCAAACAGTGCCTGCACAGCTGGATTGAATCCACTTAACCAATCTATGAACATGCCAACCCTCTCCTCCGATCAAAAATTTTGAATAACACCATTTTGCTTCAAGGAAACTTTCTTTGTCAAAGGAAATGTCATATTTACTACTTGTTTTCACTTGTACATATATGCTTTTATCTATGTTTGCGTTTGTATCAATCTTTATACTTCCACATCATAGAGACCTTATTCACAAGGTACAGATAGCTCTATCAAAATTATTTTCATTTTCCCTCTTCCTAAACTGGCAGAACTTGTTATATAATTAACTGTATTAAGACACATAGTACACTACATACAGTCGGGAGGGTGGATATGTTTGAGCTTGATTTAAGAAGTCGAAAGCCCATTTATGAACAATTAGTCGAGAAATTAAAAGAGTTAATCATTAATGAGGTGTTGAAGCCTGATGAACAATTGCCTTCCGTTCGTGCCTTGGCTCAGCAGCTGACCATAAATCCAAACACAATCCAAAAAGCGTATAGGGAACTAGAAACCCAAGGGTACATTTATTCTGTGAAAGGACGGGGTAGCTTTGTTAATCCATCAAATCACATTCAAAACGCGGAGAAAATCATGAAAGTTAAGGAAGAGTTGTCTAAACTTTTGTCTGAAGCTCTGTATTTAGGAATCACGCCTGAAGATTTAAAGCAGATGATTGCTGACATCGAGGCATCGGTAGGAGGGAACCAATCTGATGATAGAGATTAAATCATTAAGTAAATCCTTTGAAGGTACTAAAATTATTCATGACGTTTCCTTCTCTGTTCAAAAAGGATCGATCTATGGACTGCTCGGATCGAATGGTGCAGGAAAGACGACACTACTCAAATCCATTTCTGGGGTTCTGAAGCCCGAAAGTGGTGATATTTATATAAAAGATCAACCGGTTTTTGAAAATGTTCAAACGAAAGAAACCCTGGTTTTTATTCCTGATCAACCGTTTTTCTTCGCTCACTATTCATTAAATCAAATGGCAAAATTTTATCAAAACACCTATAGCCGTTGGGATGAGCACCAATATAAATCTCTAACCGGCCAATTCAGGGTAGATCCTCATAAGAAGCTTCATAAATTTTCGAAAGGCGTCCAGCGTCAAGCAGCTTTCATTCTTGCATTATCCACTCAACCGGATGTGCTCATCCTGGATGAACCCCTTGACGGATTAGACCCCGTCGTTCGTAAGAAGGTAAAAAGCGTACTGATCACAGAAGTGGCCAATCGGGAGATGACCATCCTTATCTCCTCTCACAACCTGCGTGAAGTGGAAGATATTTGTGATCACATAGGAATTTTGCATCAAGGAGAATTTTTACTGGAGAAAGAGCTTGATGATCTGAAATCCGGGATTCATAAAGTCCAGTTGGCCTTCAAAGGCGAGATGCCTCAGAAGCTCTTTACTGAGCTTGACCTTCTTCACAAAGAGATGAGGGGAAGCATATCTCTTTGCATCGTAAGAGGTGACGAACAAGAGGTGAGAAGCATGATTCAACCTTATTATCCGGTGATTTTCGATATGTTACCGTTGACCCTTGAGGAAATATTTGTTTATGAAATGGAGGACGTCGGATATGCCATCCAAAACATCATGGATCAATAAAGAAGTCATCATTCAAAGCCTTCGGAATGTTGGCTGGGTAGGGATCGTTTATTTTATCGGACTTCTCTTTTCTTTGCCGGTTGACATTATCGGTAAACTATCTAACGACAATCAGCCTTATCCGATTGCCATTTACGAAAACCTGTTTAAAATGCAATACCCGATCCAAATGGGCTTGATGCTGTTCGTTCCAGTCATCCTATCCCTTTTCCTTTTCCGTTATTTACATGTAAAGCAGGCAGCAGACTTCATGCATAGCCTTCCGCTTACACGCAGCAAATTGTTTTACCATTTTACCGGTACAGGATTTATCATTCTCATCATGCCAATTGTACTGAATACAGCGATTTTACTTTCCCTTTATTCATTTACGGATCTTCAGCAATTTATTGATGTTAAAGATATTTTCATCTGGTCTGGTATCACGATCTTAATGAACATCCTTCTGTTCACAGCCGCTACCTTTGTTGCGATGATAACGGGGCTGACAGCAGTACAGGGAGTAATGACTTACATCCTGCTTTTATTACCGGCCGGGATGTTTATGCTCGTGTGCTTTAGCTTGAAAAATCTCTTATATGGATTTCCAGAGGATTATTTCTTCAATATCAAAATTGAACAATATTCCCCTCTCATCAAGGCCGTATATCTTGAGAATAAAATTTTTTCCGCATTAGATGTGACATTACTCATAGCTATCACTCTCCTACTCTATGTTTTATCGTATGTCTTGTATAAAACGAGAAAAGTAGAAGCAGTGTCACTTGCCATTGTATATCCTGTCCTCCGACCCATCTTCAAATATGGAGTGGCTTTCTGCTTCATGCTTGTTGGGGGAATGTACTTCCATGAGATCTATCAGGAGGCTTCCTGGACAGTGGTCGGCTACTTTATTGGATCATTCATTGGCTACTATATTGCCGAAATGGTGTTACAAAAACAATGGAGAGTATTCCGACAATGGAAAGGATATGCAGGGTTTGCCATTACCCTCTCTCTTATCGGAGTGTTCATTCAATTTGATTTATTTCAATATGAAAAGAAGGTTCCTGATATGAAGGGTATAGAAAAGGTCCATGTCAGTAACAGCTATTATTCCCTGATAGACAATCCCGATAGCCTTATAAAGGATCACTTTATGGATGACCCTCACACCATTAAAGCCGCCCTGAACCTTCATAAGGAACTCGTCAACAATCAAGATCGCACCGTCACAGACGAGGATAGTGAACAGGTCTTCTTTTATTACAAGATGCACGATGGAAGCAAGCTTGTGAGGAACTACCGAATGAATATAGAAGAGTTTGAATCCCAATATGCTGCTTTATATAAAATGAAAAGTTATAAAGAAACAACGGACGAAATTTTCTCCGTAGATTCAAACAGTGTAGACAAACTATCAATTTATTCTGATATGGGAAATAGACAGAGAATAAGCATTGTCGACCCGGAACAAATCAATGAAGCCCTCGGGATTTTAAAAGAAGAAACCTATAATGATACGTTTAAAGATCGCGATAGAGTGAATCACTATAACGTTGAAATACTTCTATCAGAAAATCATTGGATCCATGTCGGTGTGGGTAATAACGATAAGAAATTCGAATCCTGGCTACAGGAGAATGGATACCTTGAAGATGTAAGGGTGACTGCATCGGACGTTGAGTGGATGTACGTGATTGATCAAGATCGTTACCGTAACCGACTGTTCAACGTCATGGATCCAGATACCGAAGCCCTGAAGTTAAAGAAAGAAAACAAAGGGATTGAAATAACGGATTCCAAACACGTTGAAGCCCTCATGGATCAACTCGTATACAATCAGATGACCAATGAATATATGGTGATCATCAAGTATAAAACCCACGGAAATGTCGAAGTGCGAGGGTTAAAAGCTGAAGATTCACCTTCATTCCTGAAGAATAAAACTGATAATTGACAATAGGAAGTTGAGGTGACACCCTATGGACACATTAGAAATTCATACACCCCCTCTCACGTTAGAGGAGATGTATGAACAATTTAATAAACTGATCTACCATGTCGCTTATACTATTACCAAGGACGCTCATCTATCACAGGATATCGTTCAAGAAACCTTTCTCAAAGCCTACATCAAGATGGATACTTTACTAGATGTGACGAAAACGAAGTCCTGGCTCATTTCTATCGCAAGATGTACAGCAATCGATTTCATCCGAAAAGAATCGAAACGCAATGAAATCTATATGGAAGATGATGAAGATGTTCAATCAATACTGGATAATAACCCTCTGGAAATGGAAATTGAAGCACGGTTTCTTAAGAACAGTATCCAGGAGAATATTAAGAGGCTGCCACTTTCTCAGCAGGAAGTCATGTCCTTGAAAGTGGCACAGGACCTTAGTGACGGGGAGATTGCTTTAAAGCTGAACCTCTCTCCTTCCACCGTCAAAACCCGTTTTCATCGGGCAAGAAAGCAACTGTACTCGATTGTTTATGCAAAACAGACCGCATAGGAAAAGGAGCCTTGTTGCAGAGGCTCCTTTAGTTGTTCTTGTAATAGATTGAAAATAAACTAGATCATTTGTGGCTTGAAAGACTCCATAACTTACAATGACCTATTATAGCACCTTACTTAAAAACGCCTGGGTTCGTTCATGTTTTGGATGACCAAAGAGCTCGGACGGTCTGTTCTCTTCCACGATATATCCGCCGTCCATAAAGAGGACCCGGTCCCCTACCTCTCTGGCAAATCCCATTTCATGGGTTACGACCACCATGGTCATACCTTCCTTCGCCAGTTGTTTCATTACCTCCAGCACCTCTCCTACCATTTCGGGATCAAGGGCTGAAGTGGGCTCATCGAACAGCATGATTTCAGGCTCCATTGCAAGTGCCCTTGCAATCGCGACCCGCTGCTTCTGCCCGCCTGATAAGGAGTCAGGGTACACGTACGCTTTTTCTGCAAGCCCCACCTTATCAAGCAACTCTAATGCCTTCTTCTCCGCCTTATCCTTTTGCCACTTTCTTACCTTCATCGGTGATAGCATAATATTCTGGATCACTGTTTTATGAGGAAAAAGGTTAAATTGCTGAAACACCATTCCCACATCCGTACGTACTTTATTGATATCTGTTTGTTTGGCCGTTATATCCCGGTCTTTAATATAAACATGACCATCGGTAATCGATTCCAAAAGGTTCAAGCAACGCAGAAACGTTGATTTCCCTGAACCCGATGGTCCTATGACTACAACCACTTCCTGCGGTTCGATATTGACGTTAATATCTTTCAATACTTCTAATTCTTCAAAGGACTTCTTAAGATTCACTGCTTTAATCATTCGGTTGCCATCCTCCGCTCAATATAGTTTAGTAGATACGTAAGAGATAGAGTAAGGATTAAATAAATAATAGCGACTGCTAAATACGGTTCCCATACACGATAATATTGCCCCTGCATGGCCCTCCCCCAGTACATAAGCTCTGGGGCGGCAATGACTGCTGCCAGGGAAGAGTCTTTCAATAACACGATAAATTCATTTCCAAGTGGAGGAATCATCCGCTTAAATGCTTGGGGGATAATGATATACCTCATAGCCTGGATATTGGTCATCCCCAAAGATCTGGCCGCCTCCATCTGACCCCGGTCAATGGATTGAATGCCCCCACGGAAGATTTCGGCGATATAAGCTGTGGCATTCAACGATAGTGCCACTAATGCAGACACAGCCGGATTAATTTCCGACATGATCATCGGCATCACACCAAAGTGAATGAGTAGGATCTGTACGAATAATGGCGTACCTCTAAAAAAGTTTATGTACCAAATGAAAGGTGTTCGAACGAGAAGGTAGGGGGAAATTCTGAATATCCCCATCAGCAGTCCGAATATTAAGCCTAATAAGATGGCTCCCACTGATAAACCGATTGTTAATAGTGCTCCCTTTAGAAAAAAAGGTAAGTATTCCCCAATAATGTCCCATCTGAAATCCAGCATATCATGACTCCTTTTGTCCCGGTAACGGCGTGAGGCCGCTTCCCTTCTCAATAGTAGTAAATAGACTCATATAAAAGGGGCAGGTGAAGAAGGAACAACCCTCTTTAAAATCTATAAAGAAGGTCATCCAAACTTTCACTACGCCCCTTATTCCCTTATTCCGCTTGTTCTAATAAAGCGTCAGTGTTCGGTTCTGTACCAAACCATTCTTTGTAAATCTCAGCATACGTTCCATTTTCAATCACTTCTTTAACCGCTTTATCGAAATCAGCTTTCAGCTCACTGTCTTTAGGGAACATTAAGCCATAAAATTCAGATTCGAAGTTTTCCGGATCTTCAACTGTATTGAAATTGTCATCCGGATTGTTTTTAACATATTCATTTACAACCGTATTATCGGTTACAACAGCATCGACTTGACCTTGCTTTAATGCCGTAATGGCTACTACATTGTTTTCGTATTTAGAGATATCAGGGCTGTTCTGCCCAACTATTTTCTCTGCTGCCGCCTGACCGGTCGTTCCATTTTGAACTCCGATCTTCAGTCCTTTCAGATCTTCGGCACTTTTAATATCCACACCTTCGCCAAACATGATCATGTGAGTGGATTCAAAGTAAGGGTTGGAAAAATCAAACGTTTCTTTACGATCATCATTGATGGTGATCCCGGAAATTCCCATGTCTACTTCCTTTCCGCCTTGAACTGCTGCAAATAACGGATCCCATCCAATGTTCTTCACTTCGTATTCATAACCCGCTTCTTTCATGACGGCCTCTAAGAAATCAATATCAAATCCGACAATTTCCCCTTTATCCATATATTCAAATGGAGCAAAGGCTGCATCCGTTCCCACTACAAGCTTTTCTTTTTTATCTCCGCTTGCTTCTTCACTTCCACAGGCAGTCATGATTGCTGCCATTCCAATCATTAATACTAGAAATAATCCTCTTACTTTCTTCTTCATCATTGGCCCCCTAAAATAGTTTGTATTTTCTAATAATTATAATTATACAACTTTTTTACTAGAAAACCAATAACTATTAGAAAATTACTAGTTTTCAGACTAATAACTATTGAAGTTATACGGATTTTTGTTTTTGGCTCTTTTCACAAAGATTGTTGTTTTCTAGCATAGAATCTGCAAGGGCTCTGTCAACCAGGTTTATGCTGGATGGTGAGGGGAACTACTCCGCTTTCCGCGGACGTTCGGCCGACCCTCCTATTGTTGGATGGTGTGTCCAACAATAGGGGTGCAGCTCACTTCGCTTCCGGGGTCTCGGCACGCCCGTACTTCCGCAGGAGTCTGCGCAGTTCCCCTCACCATCTTTAATAGGATCTTTGTGACAGAGCTTCTAGGTGTACCGGAAAACAAATAACTAGAAAAAATAATTCTGCTTCATTAAGGCAATGAATCTCTACTTAACTTAAAAGAGAATGTTTGCTAGAAAGCTGGTTTTAATTGTTTTAGATTAAAGATTCATGCTCAGAAAGTTGATTCTCGCTGCAGGATGCTCGACTCCTGCGGGAATAGCTGGACAGTACGAAAAGCGGAGGGGCTTTGCCCAGGGGCGACAAGCATAAGATGAGTCTGCCGGAAAGGCGCTGTTTGCCTTTTTGGCAGACTTGGCTTATGACCTCGAGCCCCTAAGCCCCGTAGCTGGACAGGTGAGACCCCGGAGGCGCAGCCGAGGAGGCTCACCGCCAGCCCCGCGGAAAGCGAGCATCCTGGAGCGGAAATCAACTATTACTTTCTCCTCTACAATAGCAACAAACTTTACGAAAAGGGGTTTTTAATAATGCATAAAAAGATTTATCTGATATCTTTGTATTATCTCAATTAATATCTTTAACATTGACAGTCTCATCCATAGGTTTCAAAATAAGAGTATATGCCAAGTTTAAAGGGAGAGTTTATGGATACTCATTCGTCTGATTTATATGAATACTTAGTTGATCATTCCTTGGATTTCACTGAAGACTGGTTGAAGTTCCAGAATATTAAATCCGGATCACACTATTCGCCCGATTCTCCTCCAGAGGTACTTAACAAAATAAAAGAACAAAACTCTAATTATGTGAAGATCATCGCCAAGTGTCTGTTACTTTCTCAAGAAGAGTCAAAGGAATTGATTTATAACTGGACTTCACAAACAGCTGCTGATCGAAGTAAATCCAGTACTACTCTCGATGAAGTTGTTCGTAACTCAGGTGTGTTCAGAAGAGTGTATTGGACGTATGTCGAAAGGTTTGTGGAAGAATCAAACGTAAATATCCAGTTGAAAGAAGTATTTGAGTGGGAACGAAAGATCAATTTCGCATTGGATTATGTGTTAGAAACGTTCACTTCCACGTTCCTGAACATATTAATGAATCGACTCCAAGCACAGTCTACCCTGATTAAGGAATTAAGTACGCCGGTCATTTCTTTGACTTCAGAGGTAGGACTTCTGCCTATCATTGGAGATATTGATACGACACGTGCCCGTACGATACTAGAGGCAACCCTTCAACAAAGTGCCGATGCCCATTTATCCATGTTGATCATCGACTTATCAGGTGTGGTATTGGTTGATACCATGGTCGCTCAGCAAATCTTCCACCTCATCGATGCCTTAAGTCTGCTTGGAGTGAAGAGTGTCATCACCGGGATTCGTCCGGAAGTAGCTCAGACAGCCATCCATTTAGGATTGGATTTCTCCAATATCCATACTGAAAATTCCCTCGAGCGGATCATTGCCGATGTAATTCAGGAAAATAGCGAATTTTTGAAGGTGTAGGAAAATGGAGGTAAAATAAAAAGACTGATTCTAGAGGGGTACCCCCCTTCAGAATCAGTCTTTTTTATCAAGAATAATGATGAGAAGCTTTATAACTCGCTTTCACCATATATTCATGTTGAAGCAGTTTCACTTCGAATAAAGTGATCGGGTCGAAATATCGCTCCGGATTTGCTTTCATTTTCTTTAACGTTTCTTTGTCGGTTGCAATTTCCGTTTCTGTATCTTTAATCGTTACGTCCAATTGTTTAAATGGCTCTGCGAAGAAAGAGTGAACATCCTGCTGTAATGATTTTTCAAACAAATCAAACTGTAGGAAAAATTTATTAACGACGGATGCCGTGATATCCTGATAATCTTCGTTCTCTAAATAGCGCTTGTATTGATTATAGAGTAACGACTTATTCTGAGGTAGTACACCTAACAGCTTCCCGGCACTCTTTAATAGGAACTGCGCCGGTTTAAAGCGCAATAGAATATTTTCTTTATCAATCTGGGCTCTCGTTCCCATTCTACTTACATCACGGCGCCAGTCGTCCATTACTTGGAAATCACATTGTAAAACGACTTTATCCTTGCCGAATAACTCGTTGAAGGTTTCACTCATCTCATTCAAATAGTTCTGGCTGTCTTGAAGCTCCTGCTTTGAAAAGGCAAGCCACTCCTCAAGGGATTTGACATAACGGGGCATGAGATCATCTTGGATATACCCTTGAATCCGCGTATTCATCGCTTCGTTTAACTCTGTATGGATCTGTTTGAAATCACTTTCTTCACTTATCAGATCAGAGCAGCCGCTAAGGATACCGGGGATTTTCTCAGAGACTTCCTTCTTCATCGCTTCTTTCTTTTTATGGAAAGATTCCTTAATGACTGATACCTTATCGCTCTGCATGTCACTCAAGTAGTTTTCAAAGCCGTTCAAACGTGTCAGGATATCTTCATTCTTCTCAATTGTCTCTTTCAGCTCATTTTCACGATTCTTGCGTTTTGAGTAAAGATCTCTTAATGTTTTTCTGACCAGGTAAAATAATTTGGCTCCACGTTCCGCTTTGAGCACGTTTCCATTAACCATATACTGTTTCTTTAGGAAGGACTGAACATCCTGTCGCTGCAGATGAACGGCTTCCAGGGATGAGTATGGTAACACCTCTGCGTCCGGGAACCATTCCCGGGCTTTGTTTCGGGCTGATTCAATGATCTCTTCTGTACGGTCAGAATGAGATACTTTGTCCATCTTATTTAATAAGAAATGTACATTCACAAGCTGTCCGATTTCCGTTAATTTCCTTAAGGTTTGTCTGTCCTCTGCATTAAACGGGGCATCGGCATTCAAGACATACAGTAAACCATCAGCTACAGGATAAAAGGCTGTCAGGTCATCCAGATGCCTTTGTCCGGTTTGAACGTCAATGATGGCACTCCTATTTTTCTTAAGAAACTCAGACGGGAGCTTATATTCTACGAATGCTTCTCTTTGCATCAGCTCTTCAAAATCAGCGATGCTCTCTACTTTGTGAACTCCATGATCGTGAATCTCCTTCACTTCTACCTGCTGATCATGATAGCTATAAATGATGGTGGAGTTTTCAGCCTCACCGACGCTCTCACCTAAAACGGATTGAACAAAGGAAGACTTTCCGCTTGAGCCACTCCCTGCGATTAATAAGTGGTGTTCACTCAGATCCATTAACTGCTCCGCAATCCACTTCGTTTTATAACCTACAGAAGCATCATTTCGTTCTGACCAATCAATGATTTTATTCAGGAACAGGATAATGTCTTCAAAGCGGGCTTGATAGGAGTCTCCTTCCAGCAGGATCATTTCCGCCTCATCCGTCACCATCTGTTCAATGCTGTACGAAAAGACATCGTTCCAGGCTAAAACGGCAGCTGCCGGGAAAAGTGGTTGATGATCCCTGCTCACTTTCAGCCAATTGCTGAGCATGCTTGGCATAAAGCCTTCCAGGTCTTTCACTAAGTAGTTGCCTTCCAGGAATCCTACGTATGCTTCCTGGAATTGTGATAGGATGTCCTCCCATGATTCGTTCGGGAGAATTTCTACATATTCAAAGATTGTATTGACCGTCAGCATCCATTCAATATGGGCGACCGGATTGCTTCTGTAACTTGTCCATAGAGAGGATACGAGGTCCTTAAATTGTTGACGGTCCTTTTCATAAACCGCAATCAATAAATCGTAGAAATAGGTAGACGCAAAGGATGTTGTGTAACCTCGATCCCCATATTCCCTCAGAATGGTGAACCAGGCAGGGTCCTGGGTCCGGATCGATTCCTGAACCGCCAGTTCCACGGCTTTATTCCAGTCCTCTTGTTCTTCATAAAAAGCCCGGGCGAGTTCAGTTACGTTGGGATAATCCGGATCGATCGTCAAGGCTTTGTCGATGGTACGATACGCTGACTGGATCTTATTTCGTTCAATATAAAGAGAGAATAGTTGCAGGGCTACTTCCAGTGTTAAAATCGTACTTTCCGTTTGGATAGCTGTATAGACATCCTCCGCTGACGATAACAACCCAAGCTCATAGTAAGAATCCGCGATATTCTTTTTTGCCCAAGGTTCTAATTCGTTCTGGATGCTTTCCCATTTGAAAATAGCCGCTTCATAGTCCTTGCTATGAAAATAGACCTCACCCTGAGCATAGCGAATGAACGTTAAATCATACGGTTCATTTTGCTGCTCTTCTACAAAAGCTTGACCAAGCACTTCAATTGGATGACGGTTCGTGTCATAGTCTACTAAAAAAGTTCCATAGAATGACTTTTCCATTAGTAATTTTTCTTCTGTCATAATGTCCTCCGTTATATGTGGATCCCCCTGTTCAAGGAACCTCACAGACTAGTCTATTTCTATCATTCTAACAGAATTTCCTTGGGATAAAATTTCATTTCCTTTTCAATTTCCGATTGCTACTTTCTGCTGTGATCCTTAAGAATCACTTCCATTACAGAAGAAAGGACTATCCGTTACTAAAGGCTACATGCGCCTTCAAAAACAGATAGTCCTTTTTACTTACCACCATTATTCAGCCATCAAACTAGGCGGATGTCTGGTGTACAAACTTTTTTTGTTTGCGCCCCTCAAGTATCGCTACAACTAAAGCAATGAGCAGGAATAAGCTTGAGATCTGGAATAAAACACCCGTCTCAACATATTGTGCAAGCACTCCGAATACTAAGCCGCTTAAGCCGATTCCAAGATCAATGGAAGAGAAGAACATCCCATTGGCCACTCCCCTTCTATTGTCAGGAGTTAAAGACAAGGTCCAGGATTGGAGTGTCGGAATAAGAGATCCAAATCCAACTCCAAACAAAATACCTGATACGATGATGAGCAAATCAGAATGGGCGTAGGATAATACCCACATACCGATAAAGGTAATCACGATACAAAAGAGAACAAGCCCCTTAGGTCCGCGTTCATCAAACCATTTCCCTGCAATCGGTCTGGAAAGGGACGCCATGATCGCATTACATAAATAGAACAAGAAGATATGCTGGATTCCACGTTCTTCCCCAAAGATGACGATAAATGTTACGATCGACCCGTAACCAAAGGTCACCATGATCGTAATGAACGCTGGAAACCAGCTGGATTTTTCAACTAATGAACCCAGGTATGAAAACTTCAAGTCTTCCTTTTTCGTTTCTTTGACGACTTGAGGTGTACGGTAATGAACGACTCCTAACAAGATAACCGCAATGACGCCCAGTGCACTGGAAGTAATGATAAGGTTCGTGAACGTCGTTACCTGGAATAAATATATCCCGAGACTTGGAGCTATAATCATTCCAATCGTAATCGACAATCCGTAATATCCCATTCCTTCACCTAAACGTGATTTCGGCACCACATCCACGGCTGCCGTCCCATTCACCGTTGTAGACCATCCCCATGCCAACCCGTGTACAAACCTGAATAAAAGAAAGATGAATACCACACTAGACAATGGATAAATCACCGTGATCAACAATAACGAAATTCCACCTATTAAAACAAGAGGTTTCCTGTCCCTGTATTCCAGCATAAACCCAATGAACGGCCTGCTTAACACTGCACCTATCGAAAATAACGTCGTCACTAAACCAATTTCCAAACCAGAAGCCCCTATTGACTTTATATAAGGCGGAAGCGTAGGTATCAACATCTGAAACGACATAAACACAAACAAGTTTCCTACCATCAGCATAATAAAAGACCTCGTCCATAAAGGATCCTTTACCTTCGCCATAAGAAAACCCCCTTTCTCCATCTATCAATAATCCCCACAATACATTCAGGAGGATAATATTTCGGATTACTAAATAATAGCACAAAAAACACATTTGCGATACGATTTACAACCCGTGAAAACATGCTAGTTTTTTACAAATATTGCACAATGAAATTTGAGGAATTTATATGGTTGAATCCAATATATAGAGGGAAAGTAATACTAACTGTTTTTTTGGCTCATTCCGGGTAGAGAAGGACAGTCGCTAGAGCAAATTCATTTGCGTTAGCGACTGTCCTTCTCTACCCGGCCTTTCAGCGCCAGCTGAAAGGCGAGTGAAACGAACGTTTCACTCGAATGAGCCAAAAAAACGAATGCAAAATCACCAAAACATACTCACCTAATTTATTGGTAGAACCATCTAATTCCCAACCTTTTATTGAAAAGACAAAGAATTATACTATAATAACAACATGGCTCAAATTTCTGAATAATCTTATTTGCATGCCTACTCATACATAATTATTTTATATTTTTTATAATCATACAATTACGAATGGAGGTAGTTCTTTGAATTATACGTTACGACCATTGGGCGATCATGCCGTCGTTATACAATTAGGAAATTCAATTCAGCAAGAAACACACGAAAAGGTTAAAGCCGTCACCACCTTTTTTGAATCCCGGACAATCGACTGGCTTGTTGAATACATACCGGCATTTACAACCGTCACACTTTATTACGACCCAATCAAAATCATAGAATCCTACAAACCTTTTCAGAGTACATTACCTTACACAATTGTCTGTTCAGAAATTGAACATATGCTTTCCCAACTTACAATCTTAGAACAATCAGATTCCCGAATCGTCGACATTCCCGTCTGCTACGGTGGAGAATTCGGACCAGACCTTGAAGAAGTCGCGAACCATAATCACATGTCTACCGAAGAAGTCATCGCAAAACATTCCAATGGTGACTACCTCGTATACATGATTGGATTCGCCCCGGGATTCCCTTATATCGGAGGCATGTCCCAGGATATTGCGACACCGAGAAGGGAATCACCCCGCCTCAAGATCCCGGCTGGCTCAGTTGGAATTGCCGGAGAACAAACAGGCGTATACCCGATCGAAACACCTGGAGGGTGGCAGCTGATTGGCCGTACCCCCCTAAAATTATTCAAACCAAATAACGACGACTCACCAAGCTTACTAAAAGCAGGTGATCGAATTC
The DNA here is from genome assembly GCF_050270195.1 of Rossellomorea sp. NPDC071047. Classification (NCBI taxonomy): domain Bacteria; kingdom Bacillati; phylum Bacillota; class Bacilli; order Caryophanales; family Bacillaceae; genus Rossellomorea; species Rossellomorea sp. NPDC071047. The sequence goes on from NZ_JBNNJT010000007.1 coordinate 110,247, forward strand.
GTTTCACTCCCATTTCATTTGAAGAATATAAAGCATTGGAGGAGGAACAATGATTAATGTAATGAAACCGGGCCTCCTTTCAACGATTCAGGACCTTGGAAGGTATGGCTATCAAAAATATGGCGTCATTGTGAGTGGAAGTATGGATCCACTTGCTCATAAAATCTCTAACCTGCTGGTAGGGAATGATGAGGACGAGGCCACTCTTGAGATGACACTTATGGGTCCAATGCTTGAGTTCCAGGAAACCAGCCTTATATCGATTTGTGGAGGGGACTTATCTCCGACCATTGATGGGAAGCCGGTTCCCTTAAGGAGATCACTTTTGATCAAAGCTGGAAGCATTCTTAAATTCGGGGCATGCAAGAGCGGCTGCCGCAGTTACCTTGCGATTGCAGGTGGATTCAATGTAGCAACGGTGATGAACAGCAAGTCAACTTACGTAAGAGCAGGGATTGGAGGATTGAATGGTCGTTCCTTAAAAGAAGGTGACAACCTAAAAGCCGGGACGCTTTCGACGGAATCTGAAAATATGATCGACTATTTACTTCCCTATTTAGAGAACAATGATTTCACGGAAATTGATTGGTCGATTTCTTCTGAATTCATCTCGGCTTATCAACAGAAGAAAACGATTCGAGTGATGACCGGGACCGAGTACGATTCATTTTCAGCAGAAAGCCGGGAACACTTTTTCAATGAACCCTTTAAAGTATCTGCTCAATCAGATCGCATGGGTTACCGTTTGGAAGGTCCGTCCCTCCATCTCGAGAAAGATTTTGATATGATTTCAGAGGCAGTTGCTTTTGGGACGATTCAGGTTCCTTCGAATGGGAAGCCTATTGTTCTGTTAGCTGATCGGCAAACGACGGGAGGCTATCCAAGAATCGGTCAAATCGCATCAGTGGATCTTCCTCTGATTGCACAGGCAAAGCCTGGAGAAGAATTGACCTTTACGATGATTTCTCATGAAAAAGCCCAGGAACTCTACATAGACCGTGAACGACAATTAAGGCATTTAAAGCAAGGGATCGCCTTGAAATTCAACTCGTAGGAACTTACATGACAGTAAAGGAGCGAACTTCTTGAAGAAAAAATCAAATTTCAGCGTATTGTTAGGGGCTGCGTTCTTAATGGCGACATCCGCCATTGGACCTGGCTTTCTGACTCAAACAACCGTATTCACTCAAACCCTGGCGGCAAGCTTTGGTTTCGTCATCCTTGTTTCAATCCTCATTGATATTGGTGCCCAGCTTAATATATGGCGCATCATTGCCATTTCTGAAAAAAGGGCTCAGGATATTGCCAACGATGTCTTGCCGGGATTAGGCTACTTCCTTGCCATCCTTATAGTGCTGGGCGGACTGGCCTTTAACATTGGAAATATAGCCGGAGCTGGATTAGGCACGAATGTCCTGTTTGGTATTTCGCCTGAAATGGGGGCATTATTCAGTGGAATTGTCGCAGTAGGAATTTTCCTGGTGAAAGAAGCCGGTAGATTAATGGACAAGTTCGCCCAGATCCTCGGGTTACTCATGATTATCCTTACGGTTTACGTGATGTTTACAGCAAATCCTCCTGTAGGGGAAGCTGTTACGAAAACATTTGCACCAGACACCATTGATTTTCTAGCCATCATTACCCTCGTAGGCGGAACCGTTGGTGGATATATCACATTCGCCGGTGGTCACAGGCTTTTGGAAGCCGGAATAACAGGGAAACAAGCACTGCCTGAGATCACGAAAAGCTCAGTATCCGCAATCGGTATCGCATCCATTATGCGTATCTTCCTTTTCCTTGCTGCTTTAGGAATTGTGTCACAAGGTCTGCAATTGGACCCTTCCAACCCGCCAGCGTCTGTATTCCAACTGGCTGCAGGTGATATAGGGTACAAGATGTTCGGGATCGTCATGTGGTCCGCTGCTGTTTCATCCGTTGTGGGGGCTGCCTATACATCGGTTTCCTTTATTCGAACGTTCAGCCCACTATTGGAGAAATATCATAAATGGCTAATCGTAGGGTTCATTACCGTTTCAACACTGGTTTTCGTCATTGTAGGTAAGCCTGTTGCGATTTTAATCCTCGTGGGTGCCCTTAATGGATTGATTTTGCCAATAGCACTAGGGGTTATGCTTATCGCCGCTCATAAAACCAAAATCGTCGGTGATTACAAGCACCCGATTTGGATGACCATTTTCGGTGCGTTGATTGTCGTGGCCATGTCTTACATGGGTGTATACTCATTAATTAAAGGCATTCCTCAATTGTTCAGTTGATTGTAAAAGAAGGGCATCGATCCGTTTTGAATCGATGCCTTTTTGTTAACCTCTATCGTGAATTCGCCCCTTAGTATCTAGCACCACATCAATTGAAAACTAAAAAAAGAGACCACTAAAGGCCTCTCTTCTCACACTACTGAATAATATTCTTCACTCGCCCGACTTGTCCATCTTCTAAGCGGACTTTAATGCCGTGGGGATGATTTGGTGAATTGGTTAAAATATCTTTGACAATTCCACGTGTAAGCTTGTTTGTTCTTTGGTCTTTTTTCAGGACGATATCCACTTCAAGACCCTGTTTGACATTGGATCGTTGTTGTCCGCTCATTGTATTTCCCCATTTCATTAAATGATTTACGGAAGGCTAGTCTTCATCCTTCACATCGATATCTTCCGGAATCGGTTCACTTAAGTATTCAGCAAGCTGACGCTTCATTTTTTCCATTTGCTCCAGATGCTGATTGAATTGGTCCCGGTATAATAAATATTGATCTCCGTCGTGGACCGCCCGTATTTTATTTTGCTGAATGAGGATCTCAATATACGATTCCGGCAGTGACAGATATTCGGCTGTTTCTTTAATAGTGAGATACATCGGCTTTCTTCCTCGCTTATTCTACTAACTCAATCTTCGCAACGGCTTCACAGTGCATCGTTTGCGGAAACATATCAACAGGCTGGACCTCGATTGTCTTGTAGCCTCCATCCTCTAAAATACGAAGATCACGGGCGAGTGTCCCAGGGTTACAGGATACATAAACCACGCGCTTTGGCTTCATGGCAAGGATGGTATTCAGAAGCGCTTCATCGCAGCCCTTTCGTGGAGGATCCACTACCAGGACGTCGGCTCTGATTCCATCTTTATACCATGTGGGTATGACGACTTCTGCAGGTCCTGCTTCGAACTCTACATTGGTCATGCCATTCAACTCCGCATTCTTCTTCGCATCTTCAATCGCCTGTGGGACGATTTCAACTCCATACACCTTCTTAGCCTTTTGGGCAAGGAATAAGGATATCGTTCCAATCCCGCAATATGCATCAATGACCGTTTCTTCTCCTTGTAAATCGGCATACTCCAAAGCTTTTTCATAAAGTACTTTCGTCTGCTCAGGGTTGACCTGATAGAAGGACCTTGCCGAGATCGCAAATTTCACGTTCCCGATATAGTCATGGATCACTTCTTCCCCCCACAGGACGCGTGTGGAATCTCCCATGATCACATTTGTTTTTTTAGAATTCACGTTATGAACAATCGATTTTAATCCTTCAATATTCTCGACAAGCGCATCAATGATTGCATTCTTATGAGGAAGCTCAGTCGTACGAGTGACCAACACGACCATCACTTCTCCCGTCGTATACGCCGTCCGGGTCATAATATGACGGAGGGTCCCCTTATGATTCTTCTCATCGTAGGGACGGACCTCCAGTTTCTCGCATATATCCTTCACATGCTGAATCACTTCATCATTTTTTTCATACTGGATGATACATTTGTCCATATCGATAATTTCATGGCTTCGTTTTTGATAGAAGCCGGCAACAAAGCGTCCGTCTTTTTCCCCTACAGGCACTTGGGCTTTGTTGCGATAGCGCCACGGTTCGTCCATTCCGAGGACCGGGTGAACGGTTAGGTCATGAAGCTTTCCGATGCGCTGCATGACATCACGTACATTTTTTTCTTTTGCCTGCAGCTGTCCTTCATAGGTCATGTGCTGAATTTGGCAGCCACCGCATTCTTTGTAGATCGGGCATGGAGGATCCTGGCGAAACGGGCTTTCCTTGGTTCGCTCTGTCAGTCGACCAAATCCATAGCCTTTACCCGGTTTCACGACTTTAACCTTCCCTTCCTCACCTGGTAGGGCATTTGGGACGAATAACGGATAACCCTCAACCTTCATCACGCCATTCCCATCATGGGTTAAATCTTCAAATATGGCTTCATCTATATAATCATTTTTTTGAACTGGTGCTTTTTTACTCACGTATATCTTCCTTTACGAATTCCTTTTTAAGACTCTACTGATTGTACCATAAATGGGGGTGGAGAATGAAATGACTGGAGGTCCGTCCCTCACTATATAAAAAAGCATCGGCCCCTGTGGCTCGATGCTTTAGTCGTTTAGTTTGACGGCATGTTTTCGCGATCTGCGTTTTGAATGGACTCGATTGCTCCATTCAGGTAACGCTTGAAGTCTTCACCTTTTTCAACATCGCTCTTTTCAAGAGATTCGATGATACATTTGAAATTATCAATAAGATGATCTGATTTCATGCCTCTGCTTACCAGTACGCTGTTCAACCAAAGCGCATAGTCAGAAAATACTTTTGAATCTCTGACATTAGATGCCGATTCCAGGTAGTTAAAGTGGTGAACATTGTCTTCATAGCATTTCTTTCGTCCGGCCTCACCGTACTTAACATCTAATTCAGGGTATCGTTCGTACAATCTTTCAACTGCTTCATCTATGACACTCTTATACTTATTTTCCATCAGTACGCCACCACCTTAAAGCGATCAATTGATGGAATGATGGAGGCGAGCTCCTGATCCGGATATTTCTTCTCCAGCTCGTGAATCCGTTTATAGTCCTCACTTTGCACCCATGTCATGAAGTGCTCCTTTGAATCCCATTCCATATGAACAGTGATTTCTCCCGGCTTTTTCTCATTTTGTAAGAGGAGGAATCGTTGGAATCCTTCCGCCTTGTCGACTAAACCTGAACGGGAATGGTAGATTGCAATCACTTCATCAGCCTTCTCATCGGGCACTACAAATGTTGAATGTACGATATACATTGAATTCACCTCTCCAGTGGCACTATTTGTCCAAAAATACTTTTAATTCACTGTAACATAGTCACTAAGTGAGAGGAAATACAAAATTTAACAAACATGCGACGATTTAGAATACTTATCTCTATTATTCGCTATATGATACTTTCAAACTATATGAGGGTTCATTCTATACATTTCCTAGTCAGGTTGTAAAAACTTACCTCGTTTTATGCGCTGAAGAAAGGGTAAAATGGTATGTGCAACAATTCTAGAAAAAGAAGGTAGATAAACATGAACCCGGACTTCTTAGTGAACCTTATCCTGGTAGGGAATGTTTTTCTTGGGGTGTTATTTGCTCTCAAGTCAAGAAGATGGTGGCTACCCTACATTTTCATTGCAGTCACATTTTTAACCTTGACCTTTGGATTCGGGATTTCCCTTTTATTAAATAAAGAATCCATACTGGCCTATCTATTTGTGTTTGTGGTCGGACAATTGATATGGGTCTTTGCATTTGTGATCATCGCCCACATTTTGTCATGGATCGTAAGAAAAGTTCCATTCCGGCATAAGCAACAGATCGGATGGGGCTTCCTGATTGGTTTCCCATTGTCATTTAGTGTGTTTTTGTTAGTAAATTGAGGATGGCAGTTTTGAGGAACCGTTCATAACTGAAAATTTTGACGCATAAAGAGCAGACTCACATTACCTATGGTAAGAAATATCCTCAAACAAATAAAAAAGGAATGCCATTAACCCCAAATGGCATTCCTTTTTATCATTCAGCTTTATCTTCCGGGCGAATTTTATCCAGAGGGACAAATACCTGCAAATGGCGGTAAAGGTTTTCAAATTCTGCAGGAAGGACTCCTCCCAGCTCACCATCTACATTCAGCTGTACCTTTTCTTTTGCTTTGATCTTGATTCGATTGGCCTGTGTGTAAATGACGTTGGGATCATTTACATGCTCACCTCGGACAGCCAATGTCGCAATGCGTATAAACTCGGCCAAATTCGTTTTCTTTAAAATTAAGAGCGAGAATAAACCATCATTGATTGACGCATCCGGAGCGAGCTTTTCAAAGCCTCCGACTGAGTTGGTTAAACCAATCAGGAATAGCATTGCTTCCCCTTCAAACAGCTTGCCATCATACTCGATGGAAACGTCCGTCGGCTTGATCGATGGAAGCATTTCAATCCCTTTTAAATAGTAGGCCAGCTGTCCCATCATCGTCTTAAGCTTACTTGGCACTTCATAGGTCAATTCGGTTATTCTTCCACCACCGGCGATGTTAATGAAGTAGCGTTCATTCATGCGCCCGATATCGACAGGAATGGATTCACCCTTTGTGATCACATCAATGGCTGATCCGATATCCTTTGGAATGTGAAGAGCCCGTGCGAAGTCATTCGTTGTTCCCATTGGAACGATTCCAAGCTTAGGTCGGTAATCCTGTTCGGCTAATCCGTTGACTACCTCATTTAACGTACCGTCTCCACCAGCAGCGACAACGATATCGTATTTACGTTCTACAGCAATCCGTGCCGCTTCTGTGGCATCTCCTTCGCAAATGGTTGCGTGAACGGAAGTTTCATATCCCGCTTGTTCTAATCTGATTAATACTTCTGCAAGGTGCTTTTTGAATAGCTCTCGTCCAGAAGTAGGATTATAAATAATTCTTGCTCGTTTCATACCCCATCATCCTAATCTGTATTAATTCCAAAGACTCGTCCTTTTATATTCCATCTTTTAACATCATATACTTATTATTTTTATTCATGCGATTTTTATTCCGCAGCTAATTTATTATAAAGCGTCTACCGGTCAATATCATAACTCTTTTCGCTGGAAAAATCTAATGAAAAATGAAAATTGTAAAGCATTCGCCTCCTATTACTGTTATTAAAATACATAAAACGGCACTCTCTTTCGTAATCTTTATAGATTACTCATGGAGGTGCTCAGATGGAATGGTTGATTCTTTTACATGTGTTGTCTGCCATTATAGGGGTTGGGCCTACTTTCTTTGCTCATGTTTTGACCAGGCCTGACAAAAGCATTGAACAATTAAAGGTTACGACGGAATTGTATAAACGCTTGGAATGCTTCCCTAAAATTGGTGGAAGCATTGCCGTGTTAACGGGGTTCATCCTTTTTTATACAGGGGACTATGGAGACTTTGTACAATTGTGGATTCTGGGGTCTGTCATACTTTATATTCTTATTCAAATCATTGTCATCGGCTTCATCACACCCGTCTCTAAAAAAATCAACGAATGGATATCCTTACCGGAAAATGAACACCTTACAGGAGCACCTCCCGAAGAAATCCAACGACATCTGATGACTGTCGATCGCTACTTTTATCTTGCATCCTCTTTTGGTATACTTCTGTTCATTTTTATGATTATGAAGCCATAAATACAAAAAAACCATCCAGAATATCAACACGATATTCCAGACGGCCTATGGGAACAGCTTGATATTCCTTTGTTGCAAAAACTGGATGGACTCTTGCAGGGATGTCGCATCAAAGTGGTAGACTTCCCCGACGATATCTTTCCACTTATCAAAATCTTTCATTTGATATTCACGGATGTTTCGGTAGGTCATCACTTTCAAGGTCTGATTTCGAAGGAAGTAGCATTGATTGCCCTGGAAGCGGACTGCCGTGATTCTTCTCATTGTAATATTGTCATCAGAATCCAGGTATGATGCTTCTATATCGGACTCTAATTCTTCTTCCTCTAACGGGATCCACTCTATGGTTTTTTTTACAAAGGATTTGCCATTTGAACGTCGGTCCACTTCAAATTCACGAATGTCTTTCTGGGTAAAAATGATTTCTTCCCCGAAACCGTGAAGAAGATGCTTCTGCCTCGCTTCAAGCTCAACAGGCTTCATGATCGGGGAACCATATCCAACATCCACATAGAGCTTACGATCATCAATGGTAATCATTAAACCAAGGTGACCCGGTTGCACTCTGACAAACTGACAATGGAATCCTAACTTCTTCAGCAGCCTTCCAAAGTTGATGTTTAATGTAAAACAGGTGCCCCCCCACCCTTTAGAGTGGAGATTCTCTGCGAAGGTGTGTAAAGAGGGCACAAAGGATTCACCTTGAGAGAAGTAATAAAATTTACTAAAGGTCTCATATGGGATCCTGATCAAGTGCTGCTGGATAAGTCGTTGCAAATAGTTTAATGTAGGCGGCTCTATATCCATATTTAAATAGTTTACATATTTTTTTACTGCTTCCAATCCGATCACTCTTTCTACTTTTTCATCAGGCAGACTGTAAACTGGTGCTGAAGAGTAAACTCATGAAGAGCATCGTAACGTCCGGACAGGAACGTATGTAATGATTGGAGTAATCCCTCTTTCTCGCTACCCTCTAAATGAGAGAACCAGGATAAGGAGCCTACCCGCTCACACCAGGACTGTAACGTAAAGTCGACTGCGTAATAAAATGTGTAAAAGTCTTTCAAGTTAAAGTCAGCTTCCTGCCATTCTAACAGCCATTCCACAGGAATTCCATTCAATTGATTCCCTGATTGGGCAATTGATCCCGGTGGGGCCATATCTATATATTCATTTAAAAACGTCATCGTATCTTTTACCACTTCATGATCCGGAACGAAGGTTGAATCACTCACAATGAACGACCCTTTTTCCTTCAATATCCGTTTCATTTCGCTGATCGCCTTTGGACGATCGAATAAATGCCAGCTTCTGTGAATCATCGTGATATCATAGTACTGATCCGGCAGATTCGTAGTTTCAGCTGTACCTGTAAGATATGGGATGTCCAAGTATTGCTTACTCTCTAATGCCTTGGCAGCTTTCCTAAGCTCTATGGACGGCTCGACTCCGATCACTTCTGCCCCACGCTTGTGGAGCTTTCTTGTCAAAGCACCGGTACCCGAACCAATTTCAGCTACTTTTCTTCCTTCCCACACAATTCCCCTAACCTTTAACGTATCAAAAAATTGATGCGGAATATCATCACAAGACGCAGCATTACAAGAGGTCACACGATCAAAATTAACTTCCATTTACTCTCTTCCCCTATCATAATTGAATTTCCCTCAAATGAGCATTACGATTTCATGTCAACTCCATCACAAAACCCTGCCAACAACACCATACCTACTACATTCTGTACCCTGTGCCAAAACTCCTGCCAGGGACTCCTGCCAGGGACGGACCTTGACAATTTTTATATCGTTATAATTAAAAATCTTCTAAATAAACTCTTACTTTAAGGAATTATCCTGTTTTGCCTGGTTGTAAACCTTGAGTTTATATTATATTTCTATCATTTGATAGGGGAATATGGATAAGAAATAGAGGTCCGTCCCTAACCTAAAAAAAACGGTCATCAGGAATGACCGTTTGAGGTGGAATGGTGTTTAGTTGTTTGCTCCAGCTGCGATTCGCTTTACGTTTTGTTCAGCGGTTTTTGTCAGGTCTGGAGTTAATCCATTTTTCATTCGTTGATTTTCTTCATTGAAGTAGTCTTGAACTTCTTGATCAAACTCTATTTCGATGAGATCACGAATGTCTGTAATTCTAAGGGCGATCATAATGGAAACAAGATGAGCCACAGTTAAGGATTTCTTTTTGAAATTAACCAGCTCATTGATCGTAGCCACTCTTAGCCCTGTTAAGCGATGAAGATCGCCTTGTGTCAATCCTCTTTCACGCAGGATTTCTCCCAGTTTAATGTGAATTTTATGGGGAAATTTATTTAGCGCTTCTATAACGATTGTATTTGTCTTTTGGTGAATCATGATGCTTCAACTCCTCATCCTATACCATATTAACGCGAATTCCGTCATTCGTGAACCGGCAAAAAATCCCATGCCGACGGGTACTTTTTACCATTCTATTTTGAGTGAGTATGAAGACATCTTGCCTTAAAAAAAGAAGACTCCAGAAACGACTGGATGTCTTCGAATATTAGAATCCTTTTTACATCAGTACATTCTGGACAAGACTGGTTTTCAAGCTTTCATACACTTCCTGCCATACTTCTTTATCTTTCGTATATTGAGAAGTTAAGCGCTGAATCATTTCCTTCTGCTTTTCCGGGAAAAGCTCATGATCTTTCGGTGGCAGCTTCGCCCGTTCGTCGTCCACGATCTTCTTTACCATAGGGGCTCTGGGTCCCCATACCAGCTTTTCATTCCCATCACAATCGATGAAAATAAAAATGGGAATCGCTCTCGATATGCCATTCGTTAAATATTGATCCATCAGTTCAAGGTTTTCGTCCCGTAAAATCATGCGAACATCCATGTCAGCGGATTTTGCGACTTTTAACAGAATGGGGATATTCAGCATTGCGTCTCCACACCAATCCTCCGTAATGGCAATTACCCGTAAGGAGTGTTCTCCGAGTTTATTCAAAACTTCTATATCTTCTTGTGGAATCGAAAAGTTCTTCCTGATCGCTTCGGTATTTTCTTTATGTACACTCATATATTCCAAGTATTCTTCAGGTGTCATCCCTTTAGTGAACCATTGTTCTAAGTTCATGCTTCTTCCTCCTCCAGCCCCACACATTCCAGTGAAGCGCCAACATCTTTTCTCTTAAATTCTCCTTATAGCATATTCATGTTTCTCGTATTCCACAAGGAAAATATAGTTTTCATTCTATTCAAATTTCAATTGTACGATTATGCCTGTAGGAATATAATAAAAGAAAAGCATCGAAATGGGCAGATTTACAGGTTCTTATGAACTCTCTTTCTTAATAAATTCAATCTAAAAAAAGGAATAGCATACTGCTACTCCTCAGGCATTCTTTCCAGAGGGGGATGGAAATAAATAAGTATGTGAAGAGAAGTATCTTTCATACTTCTTTCATTTACAGAAAAAAAGCTGACTCAATTGTCAGTTTCATCCTCACTTTTTTTGGTTAAATTAGATAGGTATAGGACTACTCTTCAATTGACCCATCTTAGACATCTTGTGATTTCTCAATTATTTTTGCCACTTTATTATAGTAGTAGTTCAGCTCGACTAGGCTATCTGCCTCCTTCAGTCTTTTTAGATACTGATTTGCTTTTTCATAGTCTTCTGGTGGCAGTTCAACCTTGATTCTTTTTTTCTTCCACTTCGCCAACAGGTTTCACCTCATTATGGTTTGGAGATCCTCCCTTAGAGGTCGGTTCGAGCTGATAATGAGATAGCTCTTGGATATAAGACGCTTTGGTACTTGCTAAATTTTGTTCGATTTTCCGTGTGATGACGGAACTTCCCCCGATACCTGATAATAAACTAATATAGATGACATACCAGATCGGGACCGTTTCAACAACCGGTAATACTGACAGATACCCTGCTAGAATGCCTATGATAATATCCTTTGTTGAGCCAAAAAGATAGTGCTTCTCACCTTGGTCATCGATGAATTTTCGCGGAAAAGTGAAATGACCATTTTTGAAAACCAGAATATGTCCTAAGCCTCCAATACCACCCATTAACATTGGCAACAAGATCACTTCGAATAAGGACATTCTATCCACCCTCTGGAATCATTTACTATTATTATACATTATTTACAGAAAATTCAGAATAGATAATTGGACGCAATTTTGTCCAATAAAGGAGTGCCAAAATGAGAAAAATTGTGATGAAAGTCTCGTCAGTCGACAAACTTCGATTCCAAAACTATATGATGCAGCTAAAGAGAGCTGAATCAAAAGTCGAAGCGGATACGTATTACCGCTTGGCTAAACAGATCCTGGAGAAAGCAAAGAAGAAACAAATGTAGCATTCAACGAGCAAGTACCGAAAAATATCTTACTTGCATATAGATCATGCTCCCCCTGGAAAGAACGAATGAGTGTAAAAACCTCCACCTTCTCTTTTCCAACATCGCGTTAGCATACTACAACAACCCATTAAAATCATGGTTCCCAGGAAAACTGCACTTAAAAGAGGGACGGACCTTGAAATTTTTCAAGGTCCGTCCCTCTTTCGTATAAAATAACCCCTGGAAATATAAGGATCCCAGGGGTTACGCATATTTTATTAACGTTTTTGAATTTCTTGAAGCAGCAGCTTGTTAACAAGCGGCGGGTTGGCCTGCCCTTTTGTAGCTTTCATGATTTGACCAACGAGGAAGCCGATGGCGCGGTCTTTCCCGTTTTTGTAATCTTCGATGGATTGTGGATTGGCGTCCAGCGTCTCCGTCACGATTTTGAGTAAGGCACCTTCATCAGAAATTTGAACAAGGCCCTTATCCTTCACGATTTGCTCCGGATTTCCACCGTTTTCCACTAGTTCTTTAAATACTTTCTTCGCAATCTTGGAAGAAATCGTTCCTTTTTCGATTAACTCAATCATTCCTGCAAGTCCTTGTGGAGTCAATTTAACATCTTCAAGTTCTTTTTGCCCTGCATTTAAGTAAGCTGAAACTTCTCCCATCAGCCAGTTGGACGCTAGTTTGGCATCTGCCCCAGCCTCAACGGTATCCTGGAAGAAATCAGACATTTCTTTCGTCAAAGTCAGAACCATGGCATCGTACGCAGGTAAGCCTAAATCCTCTACATAGCGCTTTTTACGCTCATCCGGAAGCTCAGGAATCTCTGCACGGATACGGTCCATCCACTCTTGATCGATGTGAAGGTTTAATAAATCTGGTTCAGGGAAGTAACGGTAATCATCCGATCCCTCTTTTACACGCATGAGAATCGTTTTACCTGTTGATTCATCGAAACGAAGCGTTTCCTGTTGGATCATGCCTCCTGATAAAAGGACCTTCTCCTGACGGACGATTTCATACTCCAATCCTTTTTTAACAAAGTTAAAGGAGTTCAGGTTTTTAAGTTCAGCTTTCGTTCCGAACTTTTCCTGTCCGATTGGACGGAGGGAAATGTTGGCGTCACAACGAAGCGACCCTTCTTCCATCTTACAATCGGAAACCCCTGTGTATTGAATGATGGATTTCAGTTTCTCAAGATACGCATACGCTTCTTCCGGTGTGCGGATGTCCGGCTCAGATACAATCTCAATAAGAGGAGTACCTTGGCGGTTATAGTCGACAAGGGAATAACCGTCGCCTGAGTGCGTCAGCTTTCCTGCATCTTCTTCCAGGTGAAGACGGGTGATTCCTATACGTTTCTTCTCACCGTTCACTTCAATTTCGATCCAGCCATTCTCACCGATCGGCTTGTCAAATTGAGAAATCTGATACGCTTTCGGGTTATCCGGATAGAAATAGTTTTTACGGTCAAACTTCGTATCCGTGGCGATTTCACAGTTCAATGCGATTGCGGCTTTCATTCCGAACTCAATGGCACGCTTGTTCACCACCGGAAGTACGCCGGGATATCCAAGGTCGATGACGTTTGTATTCGTGTTCGGCTCTGCTCCGAAATGGTTCGGTGCCGGAGAGAACATCTTACTGTCCGTTTTTAATTCTACGTGGACCTCTAGTCCGATTACTGGTTCAAAGTTCATTGATTTCACCCCTTACAGTTGTGGTCTTTTTGTATGGAAGTCAGTAGCTTGCTCATACGCATGCGCTACGCGATAAATCGTGCTTTCGTCAAAATGCTTACCGATGATTTGCAATCCGAGTGGCAATCCAGTTGAAGAGAATCCACAAGGTACAGAGATTCCCGGTACACCTGCAAGGTTTACTGGAATCGTTAAAATATCGTTTGCATACATCGTCAATGGATCATCAATTTTCTCTCCAATTTTGAAAGCTGGAGTTGGTGTTGTCGGTCCAATAATGACATCATACTTCGCAAATACATCTTCAAAATCTTTCTTGATCAGTGTACGTGCCTGCTGTGCTTTTTTGTAGTAAGCATCATAGTATCCAGAACTTAATGCAAATGTTCCAAGCATAATACGACGCTTCACTTCGTCCCCGAAGCCTTCTGCACGGGTTTTCTTGTAAAGATCAAGAAGGTTCTCTGCGTTCGGAGTACGGTAACCGTAACGGACACCATCGAAACGTGCAAGGTTGGCAGATGCTTCAGACGATGCTAATAAGTAGTACGTTGAAACACCAAATTTAGAATGAGGCAGTGAAACCTCTTCCCATGTAGCACCCATGCCTTCCAACACTTTCAGTGAAGCAAGCACGGCTTGGCGGGCTTCTTCCCCTACACCTTCACCTAAATATTCTTTCGGTACAGCAATCTTCAAGCCTTTCACATCACCTGTCAGAGCTGCCGCGTAGTTCGGAACCTCAACATTCGCTGAAGTAGAATCATTCGGATCAAGACCCGCGATCGCTTGCAGTAAGTATGCATTATCTTCTACGTTACGAGTAATCGGTCCGATTTGATCCAGTGAAGAAGCGAATGCTACAAGACCGAAACGGGACACCCGTCCGTACGTAGGTTTTAAACCGACAGTACCCGTGAATGCTGCTGGCTGGCGAATCGATCCGCCTGTATCTGAACCCAGTGAGAAAGGTACTTCTCCAGCTGCAACGGAGGCCGCTGAACCACCTGAAGACCCACCGGGAACCGTTTCAAGATTCCATGGATTGCTCGTCTTCTGGAAACCGGAGTTCTCAGTAGATGAACCCATCGCGAACTCATCCATATTCAGTTTTCCGATCGTAATCGTATCGGCACTATGTAATTTATTGATAACCGTAGCATCATAAATCGGATTGAAGTTTTCAAGGATTTTACTGGCACAAGTTGTACGAAGTCCTTTTGTGACGATATTATCTTTAATCCCGATCGGCATTCCGAAAAGAAGACCTTTGCTTTCGTCTGTACCAAGCTTTGCATCCATATCTTTCGCTTTATTGCGGGCATTTTCTTCATCTAATGTTAAAAATGCTTTTACTTTATCTTCAACGGCATCAATACGTTTGTATGATTCGTCTACAAGATCTGTGACAGATACTTCTTTCTTATGTAAAAGCTCATGAAGCTCTGATAATTTATGGTCAAATAATGACATGAGGTCCCCTCCTTAGTCCAAGATCGATGGAACGCGTACTTGTCCATCTTGTTTGTCTGGTGCGTTCTTTAATACTTCTTCACGTGGCAGTCCTTCAACAGGCTTATCTTCACGCATAACGTTCTTCATATCCAACACATGACTCGTCGCTTCCACATTTGAAGTATCCAATTCATTCAGCTGCTCGGCAAACCCGATGATCGCATCTAATTGAGTTGTAAACTTTTTCGCTTCATCCTCTGTGATGGCTAGTCGTGCAAGGTGGGCAACATGCTTTACTTGCTCTTCAGAAATTCTAGTCATCTTCTTCACCTCCGTATATGTTCGAACACTCACAATACTATTGATAATACCAAAATTCGCTTCATTAAAGCAACTATGATAAGAGATAACGATTGTAGGAGCATGGTTGATTCTTGTCCATACCTCCCTTCATTCTACCACGAATCGGAGATAGGATGTGCCATTTTGTGAGGGACGGACCTTGGGTGGGTGTATCACGTGGTGAAATTATAGTTAATGCATTCCATTTGCTTCCTATCCTCCAATTGATTACCTTTAAATAGAGTACTTATTAATGAGAGGATTTTTAGAATGCATCCTATTTTATTAGCCTTTGTCGTTGGAGTTGCCGGCGGCGGGGTATTTACACTTCTACACCTCCCCCTGTCCTGGCTTCTCGGTTCTATGACTTCAGTCTTCTTCATCAATAAATGGATAAAGCTCGATTTAGCATGGCCCTCTTATTTCAGAGATTTGGGATTGATCATTGTAGGCTATGCCATTGGCCAAACCTTTAGTCAGGAAACGATGATTGAAATCTTCAATCAGCTCCCGTCCATGCTGACGATGACAATTGCCATCATTATCTTTAGCATGGTGCTCGCCTATATCACATCGAAAATGACGGGGATAGGTCTTTCCTCAACCATTACTGGGAGTATACCGGGCGGACTTTCGCAAATGGTGGCTCTTGGAGAAGAAATGAAGAATATAGACTTAACGGTTGTGACAGTCCTGCAGGTGATACGCTTATTATCGGTCATCTTCGTTGTACCTTTTCTGGTGTTCAGCCCCCTTTTAAAAGGCGGTGGTGGATCCAGTTCCGGGAATCCTTCACTACCATTCGAAGCAACCTCATTCCAGTGGGTCTTCATCTTATTCTTCATCATTGCCATTCTGGCTGGGATTGTGGCTAAAAGAATCCATTTACCCACCCCTGCAATGCTGGGACCGATTTTAGTCATTGGTGGCTTCATGGTGGCTGGGTTTTCTGTCCCCCAAATGCCCGATCCGTTCATAATTCTTGCTCAATTATCCCTCGGAATCTACTTTAGTTTCATGATGAATTTCTCTTCATCTAAAGAGTTGTCCAAGTTCATCCTTTGGTCTTTGTTTACTTCCGTCTGCCTGCTATTATGCTGCGCGGGTCTTAGCCTTGTATTAAGTCGCTGGCATGACATGACATTTCTTACTGCCTTTATTAGCTTGGCTCCGGGGGGAATGGCTGAAATGGCCTTAGTGGGACAAGCCGTCAACGCGGACCTTTCCATCATTACCGGATATCACTTATTTCGGATATTATTTATTCTGTTTATCATCCCAGCGATTTTGAAAGGGCTGTTCAAACTCTCATTTTTCAAAAAAAGCACACACTATTAAAAAAGCTTGTTTTTAATCGAGGAAAAGAGGCTTTTCTTTGGCTTTTGTTTCGTTTTGGCTTCAGAGTTCTTTTCATTATTTTTCTTCACATAGATTTCTTCTTTATCAATGGCATGATCATAAGCGAGGACGAGGCCTATATCGGTTTCGATTTCCTTATTTGTCACCATTGAAAACGAGACATGATGCGTATCAGCGAGCTTGATGTATTTAGATAAGAAGGAGTAGCTCATATTACCATTTAATAAAAGCTTCGCCTCAGGATGCTTCTTCAAACTCTCCTGAACTTCCTTGTATACTCCCTTTTCCCTTACCTGACTCTGAGTCAGGGCAATGACGATACGTTCCCGCAGGCTCCCGAGAAACTTTCTTCTTTCATCAGGCTTCGTTTGCTTCTGGCCATATATTCCATTATCCAGGTAATCATCAATCGTTGGTTTACTCAAAACCACAAGCACCTCCAAAAACGGTCTAATTACAGTTTCTCCTACACTATATGTTTACATGTGTTTGTTTGGTTCAGTCTTATTTTCTCTTATGGAAATGCTTTTAGGCAACTAAAAGGTCCGCCTCCATCCAGAAGCGGACCCTTTTAACTTTATACAAACAGTGATTGCAATATAGCCTTCTGTACATGTAGTCGATTTTCCGCTTGCTGAAATACGGCAGAACATGGTCCGTCAATGACAGCCGCTGTCACCTCTTCTTCACGATGTGCCGGAAGACAATGGAGAAATTTCACTTGTGGTGCAGCATGCTGAAGCAGCTGTTCATTCACCTGATATGGTTTGAAGTCTTTAAGACGCTTAACCGCTTCTTCCTCCTGCCCCATACTTGCCCATACATCAGTGTATACGATATCCGCTTTCTTAACTGCTTCAACCGGATCGTAAGAAAGAGTAAAGCTTCCGCCGTTCATACCGGCAAGCTCCACCGTTTTCCCGACAATTCCTTTATCGGGTTCATATCCTTCAGGACAAGAAACGACGACCTCCATTCCAAGCTTCGCACATAGAATCATAAAGGAGTGCGCCACATTGTTTCCATCCCCTATATAAACAACCTTCAATCCTTTTAGCGTTCCCGCAAGCTCCAAAATCGTGAGAACATCCGCCAATGCCTGACAAGGATGATACGTATCGCAAAGTCCGTTGATGACTGGCACACTCGCGTACTGGGCAAGTTCCATAACCTTCTCAGTTTCAAACGTACGGATCATGATTCCGTCCACATAAGCAGAAAGGACCCGCGCCGTATCTGCGATCGACTCTCCTCTTCCCAGCTGTATATCACGTGCATTCAAGTAGATGGCATGACCTCCCATCTGGAGCATTCCCGCTTCAAATGAAACACGGGTTCTTGTGGATGACTTCTCAAAGATCATTCCAAGGGTTTTCCCTTCCAATACCTTTGAATAAGGATTTTTCTTCAAATACTGAGCAAGTGATAAAAGCTCATGTACTTCTTCCTTTGTGTAATCTAACCACGTGATAAGATCTCTCCCTTTTAAAGAAGCCTTTACCGGTGACGTCGCAACACTTGAATTCATCATACTCTGCTCACTCCCTGTATGGATTTTGCTTGTGCCAATGGAATGGGGTTCACTTTATTCACTTTCATACTTCGAACAAAGGCCAACAAGGTCTCTGCTTCTGTTAAAACGGTGAACCCTGCTTCTAAAGCTGCAATTCTTCTCTTCTTCATTTCGTCCGTTTCTTCATGACTGAAATATACAGAGGCATTGCTTGTTTCAATCCAGTCACTAAACGAAGTTTCCGTAGAAGTCTGGTACTGTTTTAATTCCTTCTGTTCACTATCGATATAAACCGTCCCGCCAGTTTCCACAGCCTCATGGAGCCCTTCAAACACTTTATACAGGGCTTCATCAACCGTCTTACCAAGACATAATCCTTCTCCCGTTGATTTCATATTGGCCCCGAGTGTTTGATCGATTTCCGGCAGGGCATGAGATGAAAATACAGGATATTTCACACCTACAACGTCTATTTTTGAAGGAGGGTAAAAATCGTCTATCTTCAATCCCTCATCGCACATGATGTCTGTGGCCATATCGATCAATGAGTAACCAAGAACCTTGCTGACCACCGGAACTGTCCGGCTTGCTCTCGGGTTCACTTCCAACACAAATACCTCTTCACCCTGCAGCAAAAATTGAATATTCATGATCCCTTTGTAATGAAGGGAAGACACGATCCTCTGAGCATACCCTTCAATCGTTTTCTTGATTCCAACTGACAGGGATTCAGATGGAAAAATAGACATGCTGTCCCCTGAATGGACGCCTGCGCGTTCAATATGCTCCATGACTCCTGGAACGTACACTCCGTCTCCATCCCCCACAAGGTCAACTTCGATTTCCTGTCCCGCTTTGAATTCATCTATTAATATAGGAAAGTACTCTTCATCCGCTTCCTGTATAAACTTCTCGATCTCGGGTTGTGTCGTTACCTTCACCATCCCTTTCCCTCCAATCACATAGGAAGGACGGCAAAGAAGCGGAAAGGTTAAATGCTGTGCTACTTGTAAAGCTTCCTCCTTACTGTGGCAGATATCCCCCTTCACACGAGGTATCTCCAGTTCATCCAGCAGTTGATAAAAACGTTCGCGATCCTCTACACGATCAATGGTATCTGAAGATGTACCAAATAATTGGATGCCCTTCTTCTCTAAAAAAGAAGCCAGGTTTAAAGCCGTTTGTCCACCGAATTGAACGAGTACTTTATCTATTTTCTCGTGTTTGATAATAGAAAGGACCGATTCTTCCGTAATAGGTTCAAAGTACAATCGGTCTGCCGTCTCATAATCCGTGCTCACGGTTTCCGGATTATTGTTCACCATAATGGTCGTGTATCCATGCTCTTTCAATCGTTGGATCGCCTTTACGGCACTGTAGTCGAACTCGACTCCCTGACCGATTCGAATCGGACCCGCTCCAACAATCAATACCTTCCTCTCTCCTTGTAACCGTTGAATCTCATTGTCTCCATAATAAGTAGAGTAGGCATAATTGGTGATCGCTTCGAATTCACCTGCACATGTATCCACCATTTTAAAGACAGGCACAATTCCTTTCTCCATTCTCATTTTTTCTATGGACGCTTCCGGTTTCCCCATTAATTCCGCTATTGTTTTATCCTCAAACCGGAATTTCTTCGCTTCTTTCAAAAGATCAGAAGTGAAATCAGATGTCCTTAGCTTATTTTCCATGAATACTAAGTTACTCATGATAGACAAGAACAGCTTATCAATTCCAGTCTTCTCATGAAGATCGTGAATCGAACAGCTCCTTCTCAACAACTCCATCAGTTCAAAAAAGCGGACATCCGTCGGGGTGCCAATCTTTTCTGCCAGCTCTTCAAGTGATAAATCAGCCAGTTCAGTCGTGATGTTCTCCAAAGACAGATCCAGCGACTGAAGAGCTTTATGAAAAGCAGCCTCTAACGAACGCTCGATCGCCATCACTTCACCCGTTGCTTTCATCTTCGTTCCGAGCACCCGATTCGCCTCTGGAAATTTATCGAATGGCCATCTTGGAAACTTGACCACAACGTAATCAAGAGCCGGTTCAAAGCTTGCAAAAGTAGTTCTTGTCAGCGGATTGATAATTTCGTTCAACGTATAGCCAACAGCAAGCTTAACCGCTATTTTGGCGATGGGATAGCCTGTTGCCTTCGATGCCAAAGCAGAAGACCTGCTCACCCTTGGGTTCACTTCAATCACATAGTATTGGTTACTGTTAGGGTCTAAAGCAAATTGTATATTGCATCCTCCCACCACTTCCAGCGCACTGATAATATCAAACGCCGCTGTACGCAGCATATGAAACTCTTGATCTGTCAGGGTTTGAGACGGAGCGACGACGATGGAGTCACCCGTATGGACACCAACAGGGTCGAAATTTTCCATATTACAGACGGATATACAATTTCCTTTCGAATCTCTCATGACTTCATACTCAATCTCTTTGAACCCGGCGATGCTTTTTTCCACCAGTACTTGATGAATCGGGCTCGCCTTTAATCCGGTTTGAACGAGTTTACTATATTCCTCCATGGTAGAAGCGATGCCGCCGCCTCTTCCCCCCAATGTATAAGCCGGGCGCACAATGATCGGGAAGGAAA
Source organism: Rossellomorea sp. NPDC071047 (assembly GCF_050270195.1). NCBI lineage: Bacteria > Bacillati > Bacillota > Bacilli > Caryophanales > Bacillaceae > Rossellomorea > Rossellomorea sp. NPDC071047. The sequence goes on from NZ_JBNNJT010000007.1 coordinate 131,060, forward strand.
TCTTTTCAGAAAAAAGGATAGCCCCTTGAAGATCGTGTACGATAGCACTTTCTGCCGTTGGATGTCCCAATGTGTTCATCAAGGATCGGAATTTCTCTCTGTCTTCCCCTTTTTGAATCGAATCCACAGAGGTCCCAAGCAGTATCACTCCATACTTCTCAAGAACCCCTCTTTCATCCAGCTCCACTGCAAGATTCAGAGCGGTTTGACCTCCAAGATTTGCGACGATTCCATCAGGACGTTCACTAGCGATGATCGCAGTTAATGTTTTGACCGTTAAGGGCTCGCAGTACACTTTGTCGGCGTAGGTCGTATCTGTCATGATCGTCGCCGGGTTATGGTTCACAAGAATCACTTCATACCCTTCATCCTTCAGGGCAAGGCACCCTTGTGTACCTGAGTAATCAAACTCTGCCGCTTGCCCAATGATGATGGGCCCTGATCCGATTATGAGGATTTTTTGAATACTGGAATCTTTAGGCATACACTTTCTCTCTCCCTGGTTGTTTAATCGTTTGATAGAATTGTTGGAATATCCACGAAGCATCTTCCGGACCCGGACGCGCTTCAGGGTGAAATTGAACTGAAAGGATAGGCTTGCTTATATGTTGAAGCCCTTCAAGGGAACCGTCATTGACGTTCATAAAACGCGGTTCCAACCCGGTTCCTGTCAAACTGGCCCCGTCCACGACGTAATTATGATTTTGTGATGTGATAAACACCTCTCCGGTTTGGTTGTCGATGACAGGATGATTAGCTCCTCTATGACCGAATAATAATCTTTCGGTATTCCCTCCGAGTGCCAGAGCGATTAATTGATGCCCTAAACAAATTCCAAGGGTCGGAATCTCCATGATTTTCTCCTTCAGTTCAGGTAAAAGACTCATCATATCTTTCGGGTCTCCAGGACCGTTCGACAGCACCAGTCCGTCAACATTCATTTGATCCAGAAGCTCAAGCTGATGATAGGGAATGACGGTAACAAGACAATCCATCTTTACCAGACTGGATACAATCGATTTCTTCACACCGAAATCGATGACTGCTATATGTTTGTCTCCACTCCCCATCTTACGGATCTGAGAAAGGGCTACCTTTTCAATTTGGCCTGTGAGTTTCTCTTTTCCAGGAAGTACTTCTGTATAAGATATACACGCATTTTGGCTACCAACATCACGGATCGCCTTCACTATCTGCCTCGTATCCACACCTGTCATGAATGGAATCTTCCACTTCTGAAGATATTCTTTAAGAGAACAAGTCGCATGATAATGGGAATACAACTCCGGTGATTGGAGCATGATGACTCCTTTCACCTGCGGCTGTGAGCTCTCGAAGTCATCTTCGTTCACGCCATATAGACCGATGAGCGGATACGTGAAAACAACGATTTGATCTTTGTAGGAAGGATCGGTCAGCACTTCCTGGTATCCCGTCATTCCCGTAAAAAACACAATCTCACCCTGAACGGGATCTTCTTCATCCATTGTGATTTCACCTATAAAGGTCTTTCCGTTTTCTAAACATAAGTAACCTGTCATGAGATCGCCTCCTACAATTGAATTTTTATTAACATTAAGGTATTTTTATGCATTCATTCCTAAAAAATAGATTAGTAGACACGGGCTGATTGATAGTGTTTTAGCGTTTCTCCCAGTATGTGAAGTGCCTGATCCAGCTCTTCATAGGTGACCGTTAAAGGTGGTAATAGACGGATCACTTGAGAACCTGCCGGAAGAGTCAATAATCCGTTGTTCCGCAGCTCATCGATGATTTCTTTTACTTCCATATCCAATTGGATGCCTATCATAAATCCGATCCCTTTTACCTCTTTTACGCTCCGGCATTCCTGTAGTTGATTCTTCAGCTTCTGCATAAAGTATTCAGATTTACTTTGCACTTCTTGCAGGAACACTTCATCGAAAACCGTTTCAAGAGTCGCTTTCACTGCTGCCATCGCTAATGGATTACCTCCGAATGTCGACCCATGAGTTCCTGGAGAAAAAGAGGAAACAAGATCTTTTTTGCCAATCATCGCACCTACCGGAAAGCCGCTTCCTAATCCCTTAGCCGTCGTGACGATATCCGGTTGCAGAGAATAATGCTGATAAGCAAATGGAGCTCCCGTACGACCGATCCCTGTTTGGACTTCATCGACAATGAGTAAAGCATCCATCTCCTTGCACAACGTTTCAACTGCCTGTAAAAAGGAAGGAGTACCAGGGTTCACCCCTCCTTCCCCTTGAATCACTTCCACCATGATGGCCGCAACGTCATTTCCTTCCACGTTCGATAGAGCCTGTTCATCGTTATAAGGAAGATAGTCAAAGGTTGGAACCAACGGACCGAAGCCGCTATGAATCTTTTCCTGCCCCGTTGCACTCATGGTCGCAAAGGTCCGACCATGAAACGATTGCTTAAAGGTCAGGATCTTCGTTTTCCCCGTGTGCTTTTTGGCTAACTTAATCGCCGCTTCGTTCGCTTCAGCTCCACTGTTACAAAAGAAGACAGAGTCCAAGCCACTTGCGGAAGCAAGAAGTGAAGCTGCCTCTTCCTGCAGCGTAATCGAAAACAGATTGGATACATGCCAAAGTTTATCCAACTGTTTTTCAAGAGCTTCCTTAACAACATAAGGAGAGTGACCTAAATTACAAACAGCTATACCTGAAATGAAATCCAAATAGGATTTCCCATTTTGATCTTGAACAACCGTGCCTTTTCCTGAAACCAATTCAATATCCAACCGATTATAAGTAGGAAATAAATGACTCATACTGCCTTGACCCCTCCTCCTTCTGTTATACGTGTGCCCAGCATCTCTCCGTCTTGAATGATCGTGTCCTGACACCCGACGATCATTACTTCTTTAATGTTAAGCTGCAGAACCGACAGGGCTGCCTGCACCTTTGGAATCATTCCGCCGTGGATGATTCCGGTTTCTATATAATGAAGGATCTCTTCCTTTGTTACACGTGAAACAATTTCCCCTTCTTTTAAAATTCCGGGAACGTCCGTGACAAAGACCAGCTTCTCTACTTGCAGGGCTTCTGCTATGGCTGATGCAGCCAGGTCTGCATTCACATTTAGCTTCTCCCCATTGTTTGTAGTGGCAAGGGGAGCGATAACGGGTACGTAGTTCAGCGAAAGCAGATTGTTTAATAAGGTAAGGTTAACCTTTTCAATTTTGCCAACATAACCTAGAGATCCTTCATCCAGTATGCTGGCCTTTAACAAGTGGGCATCGTACCCGCTTAATCCGATTGCTTTTATCCCTGCCAGATTGAGTTGATGTGTTAACTCGCTATTCACCTTGCCCTTTAACACTTGTTCAACGACTTCAAAAACCTGCTTTGTGGTTTTTCGATGGCCATTGATGAAGGTGGATTCGATGGTCAGTTTGTTCAGCATAGCCGTAATATCAGGCCCTCCTCCGTGAACAAGTACTACATGGTAGTGCTGCTGAAGATCTTTTATACTTTTATAGAAAAGGGATGAGAGCTTAGAAAGGACACTTCCTCCCAGTTTGATGGCAATCACTGGCTTATGTTCGATAACTTGCATTGATTTTGACGTAATCATACGTAAGATCGCACCCCCAGGCTTTTCCTTTTCCTTCTCCACCCTGCAACCCGACAGATATGATCACAAGTTCCCCTTGCATATACTGACTTACACTCTCCTCGTTGAATGGCTGAGGAGTACCATTCGAAAACACGAGTGTCTCTCCAATATGAATGTCACATTGATGAGGCTCGATCGTCACCTCACTGTGTCCCATGGCACCCACGATCCTTCCCCAGTTTGGATCTCTGCCAAAGAGTGCCGTTTTGACTAAATTGGAACCGACGATTTTTTTTGCTAAAATATTGGCGTCTTGATGGGACTGAGCACCTGTGACGTTTACTTCTACGAGTTTGGTCGCCCCTTCACCATCCCGGGCAATTTGTTTGGCCAGATCTTGACATACGTGAATTAATCCCTCTTGAAAGTGATGCCAATCAGGATGGTTCTCATGCAATGTATCATGCTCTACCAACCCGTTTGCCATCGCAATGACCATATCATTCGTAGATGTTTCTCCGTCTACAGTGATTTGATTAAAGGATTGATCGATCGCTTTTTTAAGTGCTTTTTGCAGGACGGTGGATGAAATCGATGCATCCGTTGTAATGAAGCCAAGCATCGTCGCCATATTTGGATGAATCATACCAGACCCCTTCGCACATCCCCCTATCGTGACCGTTTCTCCGTCTATTTTCATTCCATAGCATGAAGTCTTTTCGATAAGATCCGTCGTTAGGATGGCCTGTTGAAAAGATCGGGCACTCTGCTCTGTCGAATCAACCTCGATTTCGTTGCAGCCCTTTTCAATCTTCTCCATAGGAAGCCACTCGCCAATGACTCCTGTCGAAGCAACGGCTACGTACTCTTCCGGAATTTGAAATCGTTTGGCCGTCCACTCCCTCGTTTGATATGCATCTTTTAATCCTTGTTCACCCGTACAGGCATTTGCGATTGCACTATTGACCACAACCGCTTGCAGAGTGTGAGATTTCAGGATGCTTTCTTGTGTGACTTTCAGGGGAGCGGCTTGAAAGTGACTTTGCGTATAAACCGCTCCGACTTGTGCAGGCTTTTCACTGTATATGACCCCAAAGTCTTTCTTAGCGTATCGAAGACCGGTGTGCATCCCCCCTGCCTTATACCCGAGAGGTGAAAGAATCGTTCCTCCAGGTATGTGTTGAACAGCCTTTTCTTTTACTAGTTTCATTGATTCTCCCCCTCTTATGGATAAATTGGATAGTGATGGAGTCCCGTCGTTTCGTCTAACCCCAGCATTACATTCATGTTTTGAACCGCCTGGCCGGCAGCTCCTTTTAGCAAGTTATCGATCACAGACACAATCGTGACCCGATTCGTTCGTGAATCTACTTTTATCGCGATATCGCAGAAATTCGTGCCGAACACTTCTTTTGTACTTGGGAACTGGCCAACAGGGCGAATCCTGATAAAAGGATGTTTCTCGTAATAGTCCTGGTAGATGTTGTGCAACTGAACAGTGGTGTATGTGCTTTTTAATTCCGTATACATCGTAGCCATAATCCCACGGATCATTGGAATAAGGTGAGTCGTAAAGGTAATGGGTCCCGCTTCGCTGTTCCAGTCCTTCAATTGTTGTTCAATTTCAGGAGTGTGCTGGTGTTGATGAACCTTATAGATTCGTAGATTTTCCTGAGTCTCTGAAAAGTGACTGGATTGAGTCGCTTTTCTCCCTGCTCCCGATAATCCCGTTTTGGCATCGATAATGATGGAATGGGGATCTATAAGCTCATGATGGAAAAGCGGGGCCAATCCCAGTAGGGTGGCTGTCGGAAAGCAGCCTGGGTTCGCGATCAGTTCCGCCTCTTGAATGGATTGTCGATTGCATTCTGTGAGACCATACACCGCTTTTTGTAAAACATCTGAAGATGCTGATTCTCCTTTGTACCACTCTTCGTATTCTTGAGGATTCTTCAAACGCAAGTCCCCTGAAAGATCGATCACTTTCGCCTTTTCACCAAGGAGCTTCTGGGATAATTCCTTCGATACACCGGAAGGAACAGCCAAAAAGACGAAATCAAGCTGCTTCATTTCCTCGATATTAATAGGGTTCACTACTTCATGTGAAAGGTTAAAGAGGTGTGGATATTGATCTGCATATGGTGCCCCATCCAAAGAAGATGAATACAAAATACAATTATTCACATTCGGATGATTCGATAACAATCGATGCAACTCCACCCCACCATAACCCGTACTACCAACAATACCAACATTCATAACTAATCACCACACAGATTAAATTTAAATTAGCTCTAATTATATGTATGTATATTAATAAAATCAATAGTATATTTATAAATAAATTCTATAAAGTTAAACTATTCACAAATTTGCATCGATAGTACTACATTGCGGATCACCCAAAGAAAGGTCCGTCCCTCGGGGTATAGCAACCCCCGAGGGACGGACCTTCCTTTATATTTTTATGCAATTTAATTTTTTAGAATTGAGCAGCCTCTGTCGAACCTTTAAGGGCTGTTGTAGAGGACGTTCCTCCTGAGATCACCATCGATACTTCGTCAAAGTAGCCTGTTCCTACTTCACGCTGATGTCTCGTAGCTGAATAGCCATATTTCTCGCTGGCGAATTCCGCTTCTTGAAGCTGGGAATATGCCGCCATCCCGCGCTCTTTATATCCTCTCGCAAGCTCGAACATGCTATGGTTCAATGCGTGGAATCCTGCAAGCGTTACGAACTGGAACTTATAGCCCATTTTCCCAAGCTCCTTTTGGAACTTAGCGATCGTTTCATCGTCCAGTTTCTTTTTCCAGTTAAAGGATGGTGAGCAATTATACGCCAATAATTTCCCTGGATGCTCAGCATGAATAGCCTCAGCAAATTGGCGAGCTTCTTCAAGGCTCGGTTCTGACGTTTCACACCACACAAGATCTGCATAAGGAGCATAAGCCAAACCTCTTGCAATCGCCTGATCCAGGCCGGCTTTTGTACGGAAAAACCCTTCAGGAGTCCGTTCCCCTGTAATGAACTGCGCATCGTACGGATCCACATCGCTCGTAATTAAATCTGCGGCATTCGCATCTGTACGCGCTACGATTAACGTTGGTACCCCCATTACATCTGCCGCTAGACGTGCTGAAATTAAATTCTTCACTGACGTTTGTGTAGGCAGTAATACTTTACCTCCTAAATGTCCGCATTTTTTCTCAGATGAAAGCTGATCTTCAAAATGGACAGCTGAAGCCCCCGCTTCGATCATACCCTTCATGAGTTCGAATACATTAAGCTGTCCTCCAAAGCCTGCTTCTGCATCGGCTACAATCGGGACAAACCAATCGATCGATTCATCACCTTCAACATAGTGAACCTGATCTGCACGTTGTAATGCTTGATTAATTCTCTTTACCACGGATGGTACAGAGTTCGCAGGGTACAAGCTTTGATCTGGATACATTTGCCCGGCCAGGTTAGCATCCGCCGCTACCTGCCATCCGCTTAAGTAGATCGCTTTCAGACCGGCTCTGACTTGTTGGACAGCCTGGTTTCCAGTCAAGGCACCAAGTGCATTGATATAATCTTCTTTGTGAAGCAGATTCCATAGCTTTTCAGATCCGTGTCGGGCAAGAGTATGCTCAATATCAATTGATCCTCTTAAACGGATGACATCTTCAGCTGAATAAGGTCGGGATACCCCCTTCCATCTTTCATCCATCTCCCAATTCTCCTGTAGTGCATTTACGCGTTCGTTATTTGCTTTTACCATTGATAATCTCTCCCTTTTGTTTTTTTGGTTTGATTCTAAGGATTAAGTGAAATACTTTGGTGAAGTTATATTTATCCGGCATGCAATCGTTCGTGAGGTCCGTCCCTCTATTCACTGCAGCGGTAATTAATTAAAGTAATCAGGCTTGTTTATACAACCTTTTTTGCTTTGTTGATGTTTTTTGCAGGTCCGTCCCCTTTAAAGTATTCGGTAGCCAGGGATGGTGAGGAAGTCTGTGAATTGTTCGTTCTGGATGAGTTGGTCGAATAGCTGGACGGCTTCTGAGAACCGGCGATTTTTGTACTGTTCTTCTCCCAATTGGCTTTTGAGTTTGGTCAGTTCTTCTTGCTTCAGCTGTTCATAGAGATCGATGGTGATGTTTCGCCCGTCGTCGAGAATCCCTTTCGGATGACGGATCCATTGCCATAACTGAGCACGGGAAATTTCAGCCGTTGCCACATCTTCCATCAGATTGTGGATCGGCGCTGCCCCTTGCCCGCTCAACCAGGAAGAAATATATTGAATACCGACGCTAATGTTTAATCGGACACCTTCTTCTGTTATCGTCCCTTGAGGAACTTCAAGAAGATCCTGCTCAGACACTTCCAAATCATCTAATGCTTTCTCTGCAATTTGGTTATCATGTTTCATTTCCAGATTGAAAACGTCCATGGCAACAGGTACGAGACCAGGATGAGCTACCCAGGTGCCATCATGACCATCCCGCGCTTCCCTTTCTTTATCTGCTCTCACCTTGTTAAACGCTTCTTCGTTTTTAACAGGATCGTTTTTAACAGGGATCTGTGCCGCCATCCCTCCGATTGCAGGAGCTCCCCTTCTGTGACAGGTCTTAATCGTGAGCAAAGAATACGATCTCATGAATGGTGCTGTCATCGTCACCGTTGAACGGTCCGGCAGGATCACATCTTCTTGCTCCCGCAGTTTTTTAATATAGCTGAAAATATAATCCCATCTTCCACAGTTCAACCCTGCTGAATGTTCCTTTAATTCGTAAAGGATTTCATCCATTTCAAATGCCGCTGTGATGGTTTCAATCAGGACCGTCGCTTTGATCGTTCCTTGAGGAATACCGATATATTCCTGGGCAAATATAAACACGTCATTCCAGAAGCGCGCTTCCTCGTGACTTTCTAATTTAGGTAAGTAAAAATAAGGGCCTTTATTCGTTGAGGTTAAATGAGTCGCATTATGAAAAAAGAATAGTCCAAAGTCAACTAGGCTTGCTGATATTGATTTCCCATCCAGTTCGATATGTTTCTCTTCCAGATGTAATCCTCTGGGCCGAACAATTAATACGGCATGTTCCTTGTTCAATTCATAACGCTTCCCATTTGGATTCGTGAAGTCTATTGTTTGATGTACTGCATCTCTGAGGTTGATTTGTCCTTCTATGAGGTTCGTCCATGTAGGTGAAGTGGCATCTTCAAAACATGCCATAAAACATTTTGCTCCAGAGTTCAATGCGTTGATGACCATCTTCCGGTCAACAGGTCCAGTGATTTCTACCCTTCTATCCTGCAGAGCTTGAGGAATCGGACTCACTTTCCATTCACTTTGTCGAATCGATTCTGTTTCAGGTAAGAAGCGAGGAAGCTCTCCTCCATTGATCCGTTCCTGCTGTTTCTCTCTGTTGTGTAACAGCTCTTTCCGTTTTTCACCGAATCGGCGCTCCAGTTGTTCTAAAAACTGCAATGCTTTCTGGGACAAAATTTCATCAAAGCCTGGCTGAAGTTCCCCAGTTACCTTGATACCAACCATTTTTGTAGACATTGAACACCATCACTCCTTAGCAGTATTAAACAAATCCCTATTGTTATAATACAGATTATTTTGCATGTTTGTATTATATAACAGAGTATTTTAATTTGGAACAACTTTCTGGTAATTTTCTTTCGACAAATTTCGCAACACTAAAAAGAAGGACACTTATCTCAAATTCTCCTTTAATGAAAATTAAACACAACAAAAAAAGAGGTCCGTCCCTCATCACTCTAAAGTGACGAGGGACGGACCTCTTATCGATACTCTAATTATTTTACGATATCTTTGGCAACAGCTTCGTCGAATTCAGCTTGGATCTCAGCACTTGGTTGTGGTCCAACCTTACTGAAGATCACGATTGCCAGCATAGCAAGGAAGAATCCTGGAACAATTTCATACAGTTCGAATGGAATGACTCCAGCTGCAGTCAGCTGTTTCCAAACGACGACTGTTACAGCACCAGTGATCATACCAGCTAATGCACCGTTTCGTGTCATACCCTTCCAGTATAGTGACAACAGGATGATTGGTCCGAATGCGGCACCGAATCCACCCCAAGCGTAACTTACCAGATCTAGAATCTTCGTACCTCCACCATTCGCAGGGTTACCTTGAATGGCAAGCATGATCGCGATGAATGCGATAAGAAGCACTCCGATACGACCTACCCATACAAGCTCGTTGTCAGAAGCATTCTTACGGATGATCGCTTTATAGAAATCCTCCGCTAATGCACTGGAAGAAACGAGTAATTGGGAATCAATTGTACTCATGATAGCAGACAGAATCGCTGCTAACAGAATTCCGGATACCCATGGGTTAAATAAGACATCTGTAAAGAAGATAAATACTTTCTCAGAATTATCAACATCACCTGTGATCAACGGCATATCAGCGAAATAGGCGATACCGGAGAAACCGACCAGTACAGCACCAATCATTGATAATGTCATCCAGCTCATACCAATCCAGCGTGCCTTTGGTACATCTTTGGTGGATTTAAGTGCCATAAAGCGGGTGATGATATGCGGCTGACCGAAGTAACCAAGTCCCCACGCGAGGAGTGAAATGACTCCCATAACCGTCATCGTGTTCATTGTATCAAGATTTGCCGCATCAACAGAACGAACAGCATCAACTGTAGCATTCCATCCACCCAGCTCTGTAATAGCAACGATTGGTGTAATGATCAGTGCAAGGAACATTAGAATACCTTGTACGAAGTCAGTCCAACTTACTGCTAAGAATCCTCCAAGGAATGTGTAAGAAATGATTACTGCAGCACCAATCCAAAGTGATTGATTGTAAGACATTCCGAACGTTTCCTGGAATAATAACGCTCCGCCTACAAGACCTGAAGATGTGTAAAAGGTAAAGAATACCAAGATGATAACTGCTGAAATGACACGAAGGAGACGGGAACCATCTCTAAAACGATTTTCAAAGAAGTCCGGAACCGTAATAGAATCGTTTGCAACCTCCGTGTAAGCGCGTAGTCTTGAAGCTACGAATCTCCAGTTTAAATAAGCACCAATTACTAACCCAATACTTAACCAGATCGAACCTAAACCAATTGCATAAGCAAGGCCGGGCAGTCCCAGTAATAACCATGAACTCATATCTGAAGCACCAGCACTTAATGCTGCTACCCCCGGTCCTAAACTACGTCCTCCAAGAACGTAATCCGATAAATTACTTGTTAATTTGTAAGAAATAATACCGATTGCGAGCATTCCAACTAAATATACGATAAAGGTGACTAAAGTAGCTATATCCATTGTGTAGTTAGCATTCTCCTTTCAATAAATTTGTACTGCTTTTCGTTAGGTGCTTAATCTAACTTTCGAACCATGCAAAAAGACATATCAAATTGTAAATCCAACAGTTCTTTACCCCATGCATACGGGTTGTAAACTTATTCACTCAATAATGTTTGAAAAAGTTTATTCTGCGAAGCGACGTTCCGTAACAAGTTCACAACGTTATTAATACTAACATACATTCACACCGTTAACAGACAGAATTTTCTAAATACATTTACCTATATGAATAAATATTCATATAAAGTGCATATATTTTTATGAAAGCGCTTTTTTAGCTATATCTATTCATAAAAATTTATAAAATTAAGTTACTTTCTGTTCACATATTTGTTTCATTTACTGGTTTTCACTAACGTTAGCATCATTATTTTGCAACAAATGATACATTCATATACATGAAGAGAACGGTGGGGAATAGAAAATTTCCTGTATGGCTTTTTGGAACTGGTTAATTATCGCCCCAAGCTTTTTACCGATTACAATTTATTCTCCAATTCCTTCACTCTCTTTTCTAATTTCTTGTTTTGTTCAAGAAGGATCATGACGATCGAGAAAGCCCCTCCGGCTAAAACAAATGCGATTATTTCCATCAGCCTTTTCCCCTTTCCTGTCTTCAATCTATATATGCATTACGGATATCCGTCAAATTTGGTTTCGTTTTTTGTAAATATCGTGAAGTACATGACGATGGGAGGATCAGGTTTATCGATCGTATTTTCAATATATCAACCTAATTTTCATCTTATCTACCGAACTTTCAAGATATCGACCGTACTACATGATTTCGACTAATTTCTGTGACACACACCTCTCCAGTACTTTCCCACAACAAAAAAAGAACTAACCTATATGATTAGTCCTTTTCCTCTTCTATTCATAAATGTGCAAATACGTTTCTTTACTGCCGGGCTTCTTCACGATCAGAGCTTCCGGTCCATAGGACGATGACACGAGGAGTTCTACGTCCCAGGTGTCTGGCGTCTGTTTGCTGATCATGCCGGAAAGATGCTGGGCAAATCCGATGGTTTCAGCTTTCCCCTGGAAGGACAGGGCTACCTCGAATTTCATATCGGCCAGCTTCTGGTTTTGGTAAAGTGCTTGTCCCGTCAGGCCCGTGTAAACAGGAAAGTATTTTTCGATATCCGTCTTCAGTTCGTTAAATACTTTGTAATCGTTTGGGTGATTTTCCTGAGCTTCAGGAGAAGGGAATAAGTAGAATTCTTCATTAATCCCTTCCCAGTTTTGGATGTTGCTTTCGTTTGCTTCAACGGTTGTGTAGGCAAAGAAGTGACCAGGGACGACCTGTTCTTTTGGAGCTTGTTTATAAAGTGAGATCGTGATCGGAACGTTTTGAAGTTCTTTTTTCTGACGAAGACGTTTGAGGACTTCGTCGGCAATTCTTGCTCCTTGTTCCTTTAAGACTTCATTGCTAATGTTTTTTACGGTTCTTGTTCCAGATGAGAGATTGGTTTCGTATTGAACAGAATTCAATGAAAGAGCGATTGCTACTCCACCCAGATGAACCTTGTTGTCTTCTTTTTTCATTAAGTAATTATGTTCAATCACATGGGCTAAGTAGATCGGCGCATTCTCACCTTCCGTCTGGACAGGGTTAAGCCCCACATTCTCAGATTCTTGAAGTCCTTTTTCTTTCAGCTGTTCGCTTGTATATTTTCGTTGAAGCCAGCTATCAACTGTTTTCTTCGTGAGGAACTGGCCCTCTTTGAAAAAGTATTCATCCGTTGAGAAACGATTTTGAGCTACCCTCAGCAAGCCCGTTTCGATTTCATTGATATCATATCTTGATCCTAAATCATTGACGACGACTCCACGGGTTTTACTCGTTTCATACGGGAGCATTGTCTTGTAGTATTCCTTGGATATCTGGAAGCTTGGAATGATCGCTTTTTTTGCTTCGCTATCCTGATTTTCCTGAACGACCTGATCCTGCTTTTCAAATGTCGGAGCACAGCCCCCTAGTAACAATAGTGCGGAGAGAGCGACCGAAATCCCTTTTTTCATTACTTGTTACACCTCTTATCGGTTAAGTTCTTCCATCAGCTTGTCCTCATCCCATACTTCGATGTTCAATTCATTGGCTTTCGTAAGCTTTGATCCCGCTTCTTCCCCAGCGATGACAAGATCGGTTTTCTTACTGACACTGCCAGTGACTTTTCCACCGAGCAATTCGATCTTTTCTTTTGCTTCATTTCTGCTTAATCGTTCAATTTTTCCGGTTAACACAATGGTTTTCCCTGCAAAATAAGAATCCACTTCACTTGCAGCTACCGGCTTCGGTCCTTTGTATTCAAGATTTACACCGGCATCCTTCAGTTCCTGGATCAGTTCTTTCACTTCATCATTTTCAAAATAGGCCACAATGGCATCTGCCATTTTATCACCGATTTCGTTTACATTGATCAGCTCTTCTTTGCCTAGGTCCAATAACTTATCCATTGATCCGAACTCCTGAGCCAATGTTTTCGCTGCTTTCGCCCCAACATGACGGATTCCAAGTCCAAAGAGCAACTTTTCCAGGGAATTCGCCTTTGAGGTCTGAATCGCATCCAAAAGATTATCAGCGGATTTTTCACCCATGCGCTCCAGTTGAAGTAGCTGATCACGCTCTAATCGGTACAAGTCAGCCACATCTTCTATCAACTTCTCCCTGAATAACTGACTGATCACTTTTTCCCCCAGTCCATCGATGTTCATGGCATTTCGGGACACAAAGTGAATCAGGCCTTCCCGAATCTGCGCAGGGCATTTTGGATTGATACAGCGAAGGGCGACCTCCCCTTCAAGTCTGACCAGCTCACTTTCGCATTCAGGACAATGAGTGGGCATATGAAATTCCTGTTCGTCACCCGTCCTCTTGTCTTCTAATACGTTGACCACTTCAGGGATGATGTCACCGGCTTTTTTAATGACGACATGATCGCCGATTTTAATATCTTTTTCTCTAATAAGATCTTCATTATGAAGGGACGCCCGTTGAACGGTTGTACCAGCGACACGTACAGGCGCAAGTATCGCCGTCGGTGTCACAACGCCGGTACGGCCCACACTCAGTTCAATCTCTTTTAAAACGGTTACCACTTCTTCAGCAGGGAACTTGAATGCAATCGCCCAGCGTGGACTTTTCGCTGTCGTTCCGAGCTGTTTCTGCTGCTCCAGTGAATTGACTTTAATCACGATCCCGTCAATGTCATATGACAGATTCGGACGTTGATCGGTCCATTTGCCGACAAAATCAATGACTTCCTCAATTGTCGCACACTGCTTCCGCTCAGGATTCGTTTTAAATCCGAGTCTTTCTAATTTATCTAACCCTTCACTGTGAGAGTCGATCCCGGTATCTCCAATATCCGCCAGTGCATATAAGAAGAGGTCGAGATTTCGTGATGCTGCGATTTTAGGGTCGAGCTGCCGGAGGGAACCTGCAGCTGCATTGCGGGGGTTGGCAAAAGGTTCTTCCCCTTTTTCATCTTTGATTTTATTTAACGCTTCGAAGGAACCTTTAGGCATGAAGGCTTCTCCACGAACTTCAAAGGAAATCTTTTCAGAAATCTTCAACGGAATGGAACGGATGGTCTTAAGGTTCGATGTAATATCTTCTCCTATCGATCCGTCCCCCCTTGTTGCCCCTTGAGCAAAGACACCATCTTCATAACGAAGAGAAACAGCCAACCCATCGATTTTCAGCTCACATACATAGGAAAAGTCATCCCCAACGGCTTGACGGACACGACGATCAAAGTCACGGAGATCCTCTTCATTGAAGGCATTCCCCAAGCTGAGCATCGGCGTCCGATGTTCCACTTTTTCAAAGGCGTCCAATATCGCTCCCCCAACACGCTGGGAAGGTGAATCGGCTGTTTTCAAATCAGGAAATTCATCTTCCAGTTCGATAAGCTCTCTCAGCAGCTGATCATACTCCGAATCGGTAACAGATGGCTTATCTAGAACATGATATTCATAGTTATACTGATTTAACAATTCATGTAGTTCGTTTATACGGTTTCCGGCTGATTGTCGATCCATTTCCACAACCCTTTCTTGCTAAAGTGTTCAGAATGATTGAGTTTAAGCCGGGAGTGAACTTCCCTCCCGACTTTAGATTGTTACGCTTTTTCTATAGGAGCGAATTTGGCAAGGAGACGCTTGATTCCCATCGGACTCGGGAACGCAATGTCGAGCTCTACGCTGTCTCCGGAGCCTTTCACACTGACGACCGTCCCCGTACCCCACTTCTTATGCTGGGCTTTGTCCCCTACTTGCCATGCAACAGACTCACCACCGGTTGTCGTTTGAACCGGTCGTGAAACAGGCTTACGCGGGGCAGGACGCGTTGGTGCTTTCGCCGCTGATTTCCCGAAAGGTGTGAAGGCACTCTTCTTCTCTGCCATTACGTCATCCAGCAGGTCAGCAGGAATCTCCTGAATGAATCGGGACACAGGGTTCATCTTCGTCTGCCCGAAGAGTGTTCTCATTTGAGCATTCGTCAAATAGAGCTGTTCTTCTGCGCGGGTAATCCCTACATAAGCCAGACGGCGTTCCTCTTCCATCTCAACCTCTTCCATAAGGGAACGACTGTGAGGAAATACCCCTTCTTCCATTCCCATCAGGAATACAACAGGGAACTCAAGTCCTTTTGCAGCATGAAGGGTCATCAGAATGACCGAGTCTTTTGGCTGATCATCTTCATCAAGCTTGTCGATATCCGCCACTAATGCCAGATCCGTTAAAAATGCGACCAGACTTTTGTCGTCGTTGGATTGCTCGAAGCTTTTCGTTACAGACAGGAACTCGTCCAAGTTCTCCAAGCGACTTTGAGACTCAATCGACTTTTCTGCTTTTAACATATCGATGTAACCGGATTTCTCCAGTATTTCTTCTACAAGTTCTGTTACAGAAAGATATTCCTGCATGCCTGTATAACCTTTCACCATTTCCTTGAATTCAATGACGGCTTTCGTGATTTTCGGACTTAGGCCGATAAAATCCGCTTCTTCCAAGGCACTGAACATGGAAATATCGTGATCCTGTGCATAACGGGCAATTTTATCTATAGAGGTTGCCCCTACGCCCCGCTTCGGAACGTTAATGACACGCATGAGGCTGATGTCATCATCCGGATTCGAGATGAGTCTCAGGTACGCCAAAATGTCCTTGATTTCTTTACGATCATAGAACTTGATGCCACCGACGATGGAGTATTCAATATTTGATTTTAAAAGAACTTCCTCCATCACACGGGACTGGGCGTTTGTTCGATAAAGGATGGCAAAATCGGAATATTTCTTCTTACCGCTTTCCATCATTTCTTTGATTTTACCTGTCACAAATTGAGCTTCGGTCTGCTCGGTATCCGCTCTGAAATACGAAATCTTTTCTCCGTCATGATTTTCTGTCCAAAGATTCTTTGGTTTACGATTCGAGTTCTTTTGGATTACTTCATTCGCCGCCTGCAGGATCCTCTTCGTTGAACGATAGTTTTGTTCAAGGAGAATAACGGTTGCTCTTGGGTAATCCTTTTCAAAGGAAAGGATATTGGCAATGTCCGCACCACGCCAGCGATAAATCGATTGATCGGAATCCCCGACCACACACAAGTTCTGAAAGCGGGAAGCCAGCAGTTTAACGAGCATGTATTGGGCTCTGTTCGTATCCTGATACTCATCGACATGGATGTATTGGAACTTTCTTTGATAGAACTCCAGTACTTCCGGTACACGCTGAAACAATTGAATCGTCGTCATGATGAGGTCATCAAAATCCAACGCCTGATTCTTACGTAACCGCTTCTGATATTCTGTATATACATCAGAGACAACCTGATCGTAATATCCCCC
Organism: Rossellomorea sp. NPDC071047; assembly: GCF_050270195.1. Taxonomy (NCBI): domain Bacteria; kingdom Bacillati; phylum Bacillota; class Bacilli; order Caryophanales; family Bacillaceae; genus Rossellomorea; species Rossellomorea sp. NPDC071047. The sequence continues at coordinate 147,844 of NZ_JBNNJT010000007.1, forward strand.
TACCTGTTTGGATAATTCCTCGGGAGTCGTCAGCTCATTCTTCGCAGAGCTGATGGATCCCAAAAGCGAACGGGGATCAAATTTTTTCGGATCAATATTCTTTTCTTTTAAAATCGCTTTGATCACTGACTGCTGATCGGTAGAATCAAGGATCGTAAAATTACGATTCATCCCGATGCGATCAATATCGCGTCTCAGAATTCGCACACACATGCTGTGGAAGGTTGAGATCCATATGTTCTCAGAAGCCCCGCCCAGAATGTTATGAATCCGATCCTTCATCTCTCTCGCTGCTTTATTTGTAAAGGTTATCGCTAAAATGTTATATGGATTGACCCCTTTTTCCACCATCAAATACGCAATTCGATGCGTCAATACTCTCGTCTTCCCTGAGCCTGCCCCTGCCATGATCAGTAACGGCCCCTCAGTCGCCTTCACAGCTTCTGCCTGCTCAGGATTCATTCCATTCAACAATCGATCAGTCAAAAATTGCATACTCTCACACCACCATAACGAACGTACGTTCTATATTTGTATTCCATTATATCCTACTTAGGGACGGACCTCCAGTTTAATCCTTATCCCTTCACTGCTTTTACGGTTTTTAACGCTTCTTTCAGATTGTCATATACAGCATTTCCTACTACGACAACATCTGACACTGCAGCCATTTCCTTCGCCTGCTGGACGGTTTTAATGCCGCCACCGTAGAATAATGTTGTGTTTTCCAGTGAATCTCTTACCTCTTTCACCGTTTCAACATTCCCATATGTACCACTGTACTCCAGGTAAAAGATTGGCAGGTTGAACATTCTTTCTGCCATCATGGCATAAGCAGCCGCGTCTTCACTTGAAATATCTGTATCGGCCTCTGTAACTTGTGCCGCCTTACAGTCTTTGTTTAATATACAATATCCTTCTACAAGGATTTCATCCCAATTCATGATTTCCCCATATTCCTTGACAGCCTGGTGATGCAATCCTGTCACCCAGTTCATGTCCCGGCTGTTCATCACCATAGGAATGAAATATAAATCGAAGCCCGGAGTGATAGACTCCAAATTAGATACCTCCAGAATACAAGGAACAGTATATCGTCTCACCCGTGCCATCAAATCAAGAACCTTTTCAAGGGTTACACCGTCCGTTCCCCCTACAATAATGGCGTCTGTCCCTGATTCACATACAGCTTCTAAATCCCCATCATCGATTGTCTTATTCGGATCTAGTTTAAATACATGGCTCCACTTTTGGACATCATACATGCTTTGTTCCTCCATTCATACATCCATCTAACGTATTATATCATTTGTGGGAAGGAGCCGCATCACCTACAAAAGCGGAGGTGGCTTGCCCAGAGGCGACAAGCATAAGGCGAAACTGCCGGAAAGGCGTTCTTTGCCTTTTTGGCAGTTTCGCCTTATGACCTCGAGCCTCTAAGCCCCGGAGCTGGATGACACCTAGAACGGAGGCAAATTGTTCTGTCCCGGACAAATCCCCACAAAAAAACAAAGACCGCTCATCATGACGACAGCGGTCCCTTCTATTATTTTTCTTCCTGATGCACACGGTCCAATACAAGCTCGTAGGCATCATTTCCGTAGTTTAAGCAGCGCTTCACACGGGAAATGGTTGCGGTGCTTGCACCTGTTTCGGTTTCAATCTTATGATATGTTTTCCCATCCTGCAGCATACGTGCTACTTCAAGGCGCTGAGCAAGAGATTGAATTTCATTGATTGTGCAAAGATCATCGAAGAAACGATAACATTCTTCAAGATCTTGTAGAGATAGAACAGCGTTGAATAACTGATCCAGCTCCTTGCCTCTTAGTTTATTTATTTGCATAAAAAGACTCCTTTTTCCGTCTATTCTTGATATGATACCGATCCCGCCAAGCCCGGAGAACTTGGAATGATATTGATCCACGTAGATCCTTTTCGCAAGCTGACAGGTTTTTTATTTTCAAAAGGTAGAATTCTACCATTTACGTTCTTCCACTGAACTTCCCGGAGTTTTCCTTCTTGAATCAAGTACGCATTCCCGCCGGATTCAAAATCAATGTTTCGTCTGCCTGCATCGTCGACTATTTTATGAGACGCTTCCACTATAAAGAGATTTTCTACTAAAACAGGGTCTTTGGAATCGTAATCAATGGTCTGTTCACCATTTGAGTAACGCTCGTATTTGCCCTCTTCTTTATTGAAATCATACACTACGTTAAACAGCGGATTATTGTTATATGAAATCATGACAGAATGGGATGCTTCTCCGCTTACCGACCCTTTATCACTAAAGTTCAATGCTTTCGGCGGACGTTCCATATCAAAGTCGTTCTGCTCCGCTCCCTCATTGATATGCTCAAAGGAGATATAGGAATTATGAGGAGCCTTACGGAAGCTTGCACGTTTGAACAGCGTTCCATCATATTTCATGCCATTTAAATTGTCAATGAAACCTCTGGTCAGCATTTCCTGTGCTTCTGGACTATATCCATGGGCAACATATAGACTATCATATCCTTTGGCAAGCTCCACATAATAATCTCTGGCACTCCGTACAGGACCGATTTCTTCAGGTTTATGGCTTTGATATATGGCCAGGAATCGTGTGACATCCCCTTCTGCCAGCACTTCATACACAATGTCTGCTTTTGAAAGGCCTGATTGGGGACGCGCCTTCGGGTGATTATTCACCATGACAGCAACCGCTCGCGACGTGGATGCTTTCTCTTGTACCTCACCTGTTAACGGTGATTGGTTTTTCTCTTCCGTTTCTACGCCTGTCTCCTCTTTCACCACTGGAGTTGCAGCTTCCTTATCAGATTCTTTGTTTATCTCTTTATCTGAACTACATGCGACAAGTGTAAACGAGCTTAAAGCAATGATCAAAGCTCTTTTCAGCATGTTTTTAGACACCCCTATTTTTTAGAAATCCTTTTCCCTATACTTTACTATTTTAACGCATTATCGTTGGAAAGAGTATCGTTTTCTTCATTACATCATAGATTCCCTTTTGTGTCATCCGTATATAAGGTAGATGAGTAGACTGAAGGAATAGCAGTGTATAAATGGGATCAGAGAATCGATATCCTCTTTCTTTCAATAAACCTTTAAGCATTTTTTCTTCCTGGATAAGGTCCGGCATCTCTTTATGAGAGAGAAGGCCGCTTAATGGAAGGGGAATTTCGTGAAGGACTTCACCCTTCTCTGTCAAAACAATTCCGCCTCCGATTTCCTTCATTCGTTTAAAGGCAGCAATCATATCTGACTTATTTTTACCAATTAAAATGATATCCCCTGTATTTGAATAGGAGGAAGCAAAGCCCATGACACCCGTTGAGAATCCTTTGATCATAGTGCTGATTCTCCATCCTCCCTTTCGATCCAGAAGCATGAGGAACGATTGGTCGTGATCAAGATCCAGCTCCTCCGTAGATGGATTGATGGATATGGAATAGGGCTTGGTGATGACATCGTTCACCATTTCAACTCCAAAAGGCATGGAAAACTGGAGGTCATCGTAGCCCACTTCCCAATTCAGGGATAATGGTTTAAATCCGTTCGTTTCCCAATTTATTTCTGTGAAATCTTCTATTTGCTCTCCGTCTCTCTGTACCCACTCCCCTTTTGAAAGAACGGACTTCGGAGTCGGGTCATCAATTGCCGTAAGGAAGTTAATATTAGCCACTCTCCCTGTAGCGATCATCCCGTGCATATGAGTGATGTGATAGTAATTGGCGACGTTGTAGCTAGCCATATTATATGCTTCGATTGGGGGTATGCCCTTATCAATAGCCATTTTTATCATGAAATCCAATACACCTTGTTCATAAAAGCCTGGTGTCGATCCATCCGTTGTGAACAATAAGGAATCGTACGAATCGATGCCCTTTTCTTTTAACCCGTCTAAAAGGACCGGCAAATCCGGTCGGATGGATGAATGACGCAATGTGACGGTCAGACCTTGAATAAGCCGCTTATAGACATCTTCACCCGTCATGGATTCATGATCACCATCGATCCCCAGTAAGCCAAGCTTGGCAATGGTTTTGTCAGATGCTCCTGGCAGATGCCCTTCAACGATCTTGCCCATTCTCTTCGCTTCCTGCATCCAGTGGAGAATCAGATCATCTCCCTGAAGCAGTCTCGGCCAGGCGGTCAACTCTCCTCCTTGAAGCACGGAGTCATGTTCCAGCCATGACTTCACTTCTCCATTTGAAAAGGTCACCTCTTCATTCGCCATCTCCGTTTGAGAATCGAATCTTGTCCACCAATACATAGTGACGGGCATTTTATTAAACTCTCCCAATAAAGAAAACGCTTTCTTTTTTTCCAATTGCAAAAACATCATCAGGTTATCATTTACGAATGTCGTTGTACCGGTTTGGGATGCATACTTGGAAAAGGATTGGGGATTATAAAGCTGAAACGGATGTACATGCGGTTCGATATATCCGGGAACGAGGTACTGTGAGTCACAGTCCACTATTTCGCATTTCTCAAGGTTTTCCGGGAGCTGCTCGCCTGTATAAACAATTCGATCACGGTAAACCCAAATGTGTCCCTGCACCCATTTCTTTAGAGTCGAGTGAAGGTACGTTGCATTCTTTAAAAGGATGCTCGGAGATATTTCTCCGTTCAGTACTTGTACATGTTCTCGTAGTTGTTTGTTCTTCCATCTGTAGCGCTGTTCCAATGTGAACACTCCTCTAGTGGAATGGTATTAGTTTAAGTTTCATTTTATGTTAACATATTTTACTATTTAACGCATTAACGGTTTACAACAATTATGTGAATTTTCTATTAAGGAGGAGTTTACAAATGAAAGTATCATCAAACATAGGGATTATCAATGCCCTTATCCGCATCACAGTTGGTTTCACGATTCTGGCCTGGAGTACATCAAAGCTTGCGAGACGTCCTTGGAGAGACTCCTATCTCGTGATGGCTGTGATTGGTGCCATGAAAGTGGGGGAAGGAATTCTTCGCTACTGCCCTGTTACGGCCCTATTTGAGAAAAACGGGGAAGGAAACGGCAACGGCGGATTCGGCGGTTTCAAAGCGAAGGATATGATGAACTTTAAAGACATGCTGAAATCCGACAAATCAACAAATCACAAAGATCACCACCCAACAAACGAACACAAACAAGACCCCCTGGACAATACCAAAAAAGAATCCAACTTCAATCCCGAAGAACTCACCAACAAAGAAGTCCAGGCAGCATTGAATGGTGACACAGGGACGGACATTAATTCTTAAGGATATTGGAAATGAAAGCCGGCAGAAATCCCTTCCGTTTCTCTATTTAATGGCATTTTCACCTGATTTATATTCAGCTAATAGCAAGAGTGCCAAGGTCCGTCCCTCAAAAAAGGGTGAGACCTGGCACTCATGATTAATATCATTTATAAATGAAGGAGTTGCTCAAGTATGTTTTGGGAATATTTAACTGATATGTCTTATGTGTTGTTTTCCCTGATTGGCGGCATTATTGCCATTGCTTTTGTTTATGTTCGCAGAACTAGGAAGAGACGTGTTCGATAGCTTTCTTCCCGATATCTCTTCTGTAGAACAACCCGTTCCAATCCACCTTATCTAATTCTTTATACACTTTAGCCTGGGCTTTTTCCACAGAAGCTGCAGAAGAAGCTACAAGTAACACTCTCCCACCATTTGAAACAAGGGCAGCTTCACCATTCTGCTCTGTTCCTGCATGGTATACGAGGGTTTCTTCATCCATTGACTCTTCAAGGTCCGGCAGGGCAATTCCTTTTGCATAATCGCCTGGATAGCCATCAGCCGCTAATACTACCCCCAGAACAGCATCTTGTGACCATTCTAATTGCACAGGTTTGCCTTCGATCATGTTCTTCACTACAAGACCAAAGTCAGAAGTCAAACGTGGCAGTACGACCTGGGTTTCCGGATCGCCAAAACGGGCATTGAATTCAATGACCTTTGGACCTTCACTTGTGAGCATCAGCCCTGCATAAAGAATGCCTGTAAACGAACGATTCTCCTTAACCATCGCTTTAGCCGTCGGATACAGAACAGTTGAAATCGCTTCTTGCACGACATCGTCCGAAATATGGGGCACCGGGGAATACGCACCCATTCCGCCTGTATTCGGTCCCTGATCCCCATCAAAGGCACGCTTATGGTCCTGTGCAATCACCATCGGATAAACGGATTCAGCATGTACAAATGCCATTAAAGAAAACTCTTCCCCAAACAGACACTCTTCCACTACCACTTTAGAAGAAGCATCACCAAATTTTTCATCAAGAAGCATTTCTTCCAATGCACTGATTGCTTCTTCTTCTGTTTCAGCAACCACAACGCCCTTGCCCGCTGCCAATCCATCCGCCTTCACGACAATCGGAGCGCCAACTTCTTTTACATATTGGATTGCTTTCTCAACACTTGTGAATACTTCATATTTGGCCGTTGGAATATTATACTTTTTCATTAATTCTTTAGAGAACGATTTGCTTCCTTCTATGATGGCCGCTTCTTTGGTCGGTCCAAATATGTGCAGGCCCTCTTTCTGGAAGCGATTTACGATACCATCCAATAATGGGTTTTCAGGACCTACAAAGGTATAAGCGATGTGCTCTTCTTTGGCAAAAGCAATGAGACCATCCACATCGGATTCACTGTAAGGAAGATTCGTAGCAACGCTTGCAATGCCTGCATTTCCAGGTGCACAGAACACATCTGTCACACTTTCACTTTCCGCTAACTTCTTACATATCGCATGCTCGCGACCACCGCGACCGATAACTAATACTTTCATCTTGAAAAGCCCCCTTTTTAAGAAAACCTCTCCTACCTGAGTTGAAGATGAGGAGAGGTTGTATGTGGAATGGATCTATGGTTAGGTGAGGTTAGTGGATATGCTAATGGGTATGAGCTTGGGTGAGGTCCGTCCCTCAACCCCCCACTCTGACTAATCACCCAGTTCCCAACAAGTCGTTCCCCCACGTGGTATACGTTAATTTCACAAAAACTTCTTTCTATGATTGGAGGTCCGTCCCTCAAATTAATGTTTGAAGTGGCGGATTCCGGTTAAGACCATGGTGATGCCGTGTTGGTCGGCTTTTTTGATGGAGTCTTCGTCCCGGATGGATCCCCCTGGTTGGATGATGGCTGTTACGCCCGCTTTGGCTGCTGCTTCTACGGTGTCGTCCATTGGGAAGAATGCGTCAGATGCCATCGCTGCCCCTCTTGCTTTTTCCCCGGCTTGCTCGAGAGCAATGTTTGCAGCACCTACCCGGTTCATTTGTCCTGCCCCTACTCCAACCGTCATATGAGCATCCGTTACAACGATTGCATTGGATTTCACATGCTTCACAACTTTCCAACCCAATTTCATACTTGCCCACTCTTCTTCTGTCGGCTGACGTTTTGTTACCACTCTCAGATCAGCATCATCAAGGGTAAAAGTGTCATCCGCCTGAACGAGTAATCCACCTTCAACGGTTGTTAATTTACGTTCAATTTTGTTTGTGGATTCGAATGGAACCGTCAATAGTCGGATATTTTTCTTGCTTGAAAGAATCTCAAATGCTTCATCGCTAAAAGCAGGAGCAATGACGATTTCCAAGAAAATTTCATGTAGCTGCTTTGCTGTTTCTTCATCCACGACACGATTCAGTGCTACAATCCCACCAAAAATAGATGTAGAATCCGCTTCATATGCTTTAGAAAAAGCTTCATTAATCGTACTACCTACCCCAACTCCACATGGATTCATATGCTTGACTGCTACAGCAGCCGGTTCAGTAAATTCTTTCACAATTTGAAGAGCCGCATTAGCGTCATTGATATTATTATAAGAGAGCTCTTTTCCGTGGAGCTGTCTTGCCATGGCTACAGAGAATTCAGAGCCAAGTGGTGCTCGGTAGAAAGAAGCCTGCTGATGAGGGTTCTCCCCATAGCGAAGTGTTTGTTTTAACTCGTACGTTCTTGTAAAACGCTCTGGGTTTTCTTCACCTGAAATGTCAGTCATATATTCAGCAATGAAAGCATCGTAAGCAGCAGTATGACGGAACACCTTAGCCGCCAGCTTACGGCGCTTTTCTAGCGATAGTTCCCCTTGAAGCTTTAACTCCGCAATGACTTCATCGTAGTCAAGCGCATCGACTACCACAGTGACATACTGATGGTTTTTTGCAGCCGCCCTCAGCATCGTCGGACCGCCGATATCGATATTCTCAATCGCTTCTTCTACACCGACATTCGGTTTAGCGATGGTTTGTTGAAACGGATAAAGGTTGACACATACCAGGTCGATCCCTTCGATCCCTTGTTCCTGAAGCTGCTGGCGATGGCTTTCTTCCCCGCGTTTCGCGAGGAGTCCACCGTGGATATTGGGGTGAAGTGTTTTAACGCGTCCCTCTAATATTTCCGGGAAACCTGTTACTTCTTCTACTCCCATCACTTCAACGTCACTTTCCAGAAGAAGCTTCTTTGTTCCACCTGTCGAAATGATTTCGTACCCAAGTGACTTTAGTTCTTTAGCAAATTCGATTACTCCGCTTTTATCTGAAACACTGATTAATGCTCTCTTTTTCAATGTCTGATCCTCCTCTGCCTGCTGTAATGCTGATTTTATTTCATTATTTGGTTGAATTTGAAATGGATTTGCGGTTTTTCACAAAATTCATGGGTGGAAAGGCAGAGTGTGGTTTATAAAAAGGTGTGCATATAGGCTGTTAACTCATTGCACCCGTTTAGATGAGTGTTGTCCCACTTTTGGACAAACTCGTGCCACTTCCAGCGATTGTTGTGCCAAGTTGTGAATAACGTACCTGGTACTTACCTTATGCCCACGATCCACTGCACCACTCATTACTTAAAATGAATCCAAATCTGAGGTCCGTCCCTCACCACTTTACCACACTACCATGATAAAGCAACCACCTTTTCCCGGCTTTAGTAGCCCGTGGTAAGGAAGAGGTGGTTGAGGGTGGTTGGGTACAGGTGGTGTTCGACGTGCTGGATTTTGTCCTGGAGTGATTGTTTGGTTTCGCCTGTTGTTACCCGGACGATTTCCTGCGCGATAATTTCGCCTGTGTCCATTCCGGCATCTACATAGTGGATGGTGACGCCGGTGATCTTCACTCCACCATCTATGGCTTGACCGATGGCATCTTTTCCTGGAAAGGAAGGAAGAAGGGAAGGGTGGATATTCACGATCCGTCCTCCGAAGCTTTCCAATAAAGTGGGCCCAATCAACCTCATATACCCTGCTAATACAATAAAATCAACACCCAAATGAGCCAGTTCATTTAGGATTTCCTGTTCAAATGCCTGCTTGTTTTCGTAATCTTTTGCACGGAAGACGAAAGTCGGTATCCCTGCTGATTGAGCGCGGTGAATCACGAACGCTCCCGGCTGGTCACAGACAAGTAGTTTAATATTCGCTTTCAGTGTTCCACCTTGAACAGCATCCACCAATGCTTGAAAATTACTTCCGCTCCCTGATGCAAAAATGGCAATCTGTCTCATGACTCGCCCCCGATATTGACATACTCATCCTTCATTTCAACGAACGAAACGCACTCCATTTCCAGTGGTCACACGTCCGATGATAAAGGCTTCTTCTCCTTGTCCGTTAAAGAATTGAAGGATGTCTTCTGCTTCCTTTTCCTCCACCGCTAATACAAATCCAATTCCCATGTTAAAAATGTTGTACATTTCGCTGCGGGGAATTCCCCCGTAATGTTCAAGGGCCGTGAAAATACTTGGAATATCCCAGCTGCCTTCCGTAATGTCCGCTTGCAAATGATCCGGCAGCATACGGGGGATATTTTCAATGAAGCCTCCGCCTGTAATATGAGACATACCCTTGATGGAGAATTGTTTCAGTGCAGCTAACACTGGTTTCACGTAAATCCTGGTTGGTGTAAGTAATGCTTCTTTTAGTGTGGTCTCTACTTCCGGTAATGATTCTTCCAAAGAGAACGACTGATCTTCAAAGAATACTTTTCGTACTAAAGAGTACCCATTACTGTGTATACCACTGGAACCCAGTCCGACTAACACATTTCCTTCAGAAATCTTTTCGCCTGTGATGATCTCTTTTTTTTCACAAGCTCCTACTGCAAAACCGGCGATATCATATTCTTCATCAGAATACATACCAGGCATCTCGGCGGTTTCTCCACCAATCAGCGCACAGCCAGCCATTTCACATCCGTCCGCAATACCCTTTACAATACCTTCTATCTTCTCGGGAAGTGCTTTTCCAGTCGCTATATAATCTAAGAAATACAGTGGTTCTGCTCCCTGGACGACAATGTCATTCACACACATGGCCACACAATCGATCCCGATCGTATCGTGTTTGTCTGCCATGAAGGCAAGCTTCAGCTTCGTTCCGACTCCATCCGTGCCTGATACAAGAACAGGCTCTTTTAAATTCAGAGAAGATAAATCAAACATTCCACCAAAACTGCCTAATTGACCCAGAACCCCTTCTCGAGCGGTTCTTTTCACATGTTTTTTTATGCGGTCGACTGACTCGTATCCCGCTTCAATATCTACTCCTGCTTGACGATACGCATTTGCCATCATGATTCCCCCTATTTCACTAACTCTTTTTCATGTGGATGAAGTGTATCCGGGTAGATTTCCGTTGGATACTTTCCTGTAAAGCAAGCCAAGCATTGACCGCGATTTTCTGACGAATCATTTCGGTCGATTGCTTTTAACACACCGTCTGTACTCAAGAAGGTCAGGGAGTCGGCTCCGATGATTTGACGCATTTCCTCCACTGAATTGGAAGAAGCGATCAGTTCTTCATGAGTGGATGTATCAATGCCGTAGAAACATGGGTTCTTGATGGGCGGCGAACTGATGCACACATGAACTTCCTTGGCTCCGGCTTCTTTCAACATGCTGACGATTCGTCTACTTGTTGTTCCGCGAACAATCGAATCGTCCACCATTACCACGCGCTTCCCTTCTACCACTCCTCTTACCGGTGAAAGCTTCATCTTCACCCCTTGCTCACGAAGAGATTGAGAAGGTTGTATAAATGTGCGCCCTACATAACGGTTCTTAATAAGACCCAATTCGTATGGAATTCCTGACGCTTCTGCATAGCCGATGGCACTTGAAATGCTGGAGTCAGGTACACCCGTAACAACATCCGCTTCAATCGGTGCTTCTTTCGCGAGTTCCATTCCCATTCTTTTTCTGGCGGAATGGACGTTGATTCCTTGAATGTTGCTGTCTGGTCTTGAGAAGTATACGTATTCCATCGTACACATCGCATTCCCACCTGAAAAACTAAACCGTTCTGAGGTCAATCCCTCATCATTGATGATCACAAGCTCCCCCGGCTCGATATCCCGTACAAATTCAGCCCCTACGATATCAAAGGCACATGTTTCAGAAGCTACGCAGTAAGCATCCCCAAGCTTACCAAGTGATAGTGGACGCAGACCGTGTGGATCAAGTGCCACCATCATTTCCGTTTCCGTCATGACTAGAAACGCATATGCCCCTTTTAACATGGTCAGTGCATTTTTCATGCGGTCCTTCAAGTTGAAATAGCCGCTTCTTTTAATCAAGTGAGCTAACACTTCTGTATCTGAACTTGTTTGAAAAATACTCCCTTGCCCTTCAAGCTGGTGCTTTAAGGCGTTCGCATTGACGAGATTCCCGTTGTGAGCAAGAGCCAGTCCGCCATTCTGTGAGTTGAAAAGGAGAGGCTGAACATTTTCATAGCCTCCGCCCCCGGCTGTCGCATATCGTACATGACCGATGGCTGAATCCCCTTCAAGCTTCTCGATGGTTCCTTCCTGGAACACTTCCGTTACGAGGCCTTCCCCTTTTAAGCAACGTAACTTCTCACCATCTGAAACAACAATTCCTGTGCCTTCTTGTCCTCTATGCTGCAAACTGTGAAGTCCATAGTACGTAATTTGTGCAGCATTCGGGTGTCCCCAAATACCAAATACTCCACATTCTTCGTTTAAACCTTTGATTTCAGCAGGCATGGGATGGCTCCTTTCCAAGCTGACTCTAATTCCTCTACGGATGCTTGTAAGATGACGTCTCCATTTTCTGATGACACGTTGATTGTTCCATTATCTGCTACTTCTCCAATTGCCTTCGCATCTGGAACAAGTTTCGCAAACTCGTCTTTGTTTTCAGGTTTGACTGAAACGATGAAACGGGATTGTGTTTCACTGAACAGATCTGCCACAGTGTTTTCTCCAGAAATCTGAACGTTTGCTCCCAGTCCTTTTGTTCCAAAAGTTGATTCTGTAAGAGCGACGGCAAAACCACCTTCAGCGATATCATGAGCCGAAGCTACAAGCCCTTTTTGAATCGCTTCAAGTAACTGCATTTGACGGCGAAGCTCTGTTTTCAAGTCGATTTTTGGTGCTTTACCGAAGATTTTTCCTTCAGTCAGCTTTTGAAGCTCACTTCCGCCAAACTCTTCATGGGTTTCACCAATGACAAAGATATAATCTCCAGCTTCCTTGAATCTTTGAGTTGTAATATGCTCGACGTCCTCGATCAATCCAACCATTCCAACAACCGGTGTTGGATAAACGGCAGTACCCATCGATTCGTTGTAAAGGGAAACATTCCCACCGATGACTGGAGTGGACAGCTCACGACAAGCTTCGCTCATCCCGTCAACAGACTTTTCGATTTGCCAGAAGATTTCCGGTTTCTCTGGATTACCGAAGTTTAAGCAGTCCGTAATCGCCAGTGGAATCGCTCCTGAACAAACGATATTACGTGCCGCTTCCGCTACAGCGATCTTTCCTCCGACCTCCGGATCCAGGTAAAGGTAACGGGAATTACAATCCGTTGTCATGGCAAGGGCTTTTCTAGTACCGCGTACCCGTACGACCGCTGCATCAGAACCCGGGCTAACAACTGTACTGGTTCTTACTTGATGATCATATTGATCGTATACCCATTCTTTACTCGCAATCGTCGGCTGCTGCAAGAGCGCCTTAAGGGTTTCTTTATAATCGTCCACTCTTGGAGATACCGATTCCATTGCTTGAAACTCTTTATAGTAAGCCGCTTCTTGAGATGGCTTATGATAAACAGGTGCTTCCTCAGCAAGTGCGTCAACCGGTACATCTGCCACGACCTCTCCTTTATGAAGAAGACGAAGACGCTTATCATCTGTTACTTTCCCGATCGAAACTGCCTCTAAGTCATATTTTGAAAAAAGATCAACGATTTCTTGCTCGCGTCCTTTTTCAACGACGATCAGCATACGCTCCTGAGATTCTGAAAGCATCATCTCATATGCCGTCATGCCTCTTTCTCGCTGCGGGACAAGGTCAAGATTCATTTCGATACCCGATCCTGCTTTACTTGCCATTTCAGCGGATGAACTTGTAAGACCAGCTGCTCCCATATCCTGAATCCCCACAAGAGCATCGTTCTTAACAAGTTCCAAACACGCTTCAAGAAGTAATTTTTCCATGAATGGATCTCCCACTTGAACCGCCGGACGCTTCTCTTCTGATCCTTCATTTAATTCCTCGGATGCGAAGGTGGCTCCGTGAATTCCGTCACGACCTGTCTTCGCCCCTACATACATAACTGTATTACCGACACCATGAGCCTGGCCTTTTTTAATATCTTTATGATCGATCAATCCTACACACATAGCGTTTACAAGAGGGTTTCCTTCGTAAGAGGCATCGAATTGGACTTCCCCTCCCACCGTTGGGATCCCGATGCAGTTTCCGTACCCGGCAATACCTGCTACGACTTCTTTAAATAGATACTGAACACGAGGAGAATCCAGCTCTCCAAAGCGTAAAGAGTTGAGGAGTGCGACAGGTCTTGCCCCCATCGAAAATACGTCCCGTATAATACCCCCGACACCCGTTGCCGCTCCTTGAAAAGGCTCAATGGCTGACGGATGATTGTGACTCTCGATTTTGAACACCACTGCTTGATCATCACCAATATCAACAATTCCAGCTCCTTCTCCAGGTCCTTGAAGAACCCGTTCACCTGTCGTTGGAAACTTCATCAGTACAGGCTTCGAATTTTTATAGCTGCAATGCTCTGACCACATAACAGAGAAAAGTCCGGTCTCTGTGTAGTTCGGTGTTCTTCCGAGGATGTTTTCCACCATTGAAAATTCTTCGTCTGTTAAACCCATCTCACGATAAAGCTGCTCTTCTTTCACTTGTGTTGAAGTTGGTTCAAGCATTAACGACATGTTTTTCCCTCCAGTGTTTCACAATCGATTGAAATAGTTTCTTCCCGTCTTCACTACCTAGTAAAGTGTCCATGGCGCGCTCAGGGTGAGGCATCATCCCAAGGACATTTCCTGCTTTATTTGTAATCCCTGCAATGTTTTCAACGCTTCCGTTCGGATTTTCATCACTGTACGTGAATACAATTTGATTGTTTTCCTTTAGTGTGATCATGGTCTCTTCGTCACAGAAGTAATTTCCTTCACCGTGAGCGATCGGAATTTGAATCACATCATTCTTTTCATACCCATTCGTAAACATCGTTTCATTATTTTCAACGGTTAACGGTACCGTTTTACAGATGAACTTCAAGCTATCATTCCGGCGCATGGCCCCTGGTAATAACCCTGTTTCAAGTAAAACCTGAAATCCGTTGCACACACCAAGAACCGGCTTACCTTGCTCTGCTGCTTTCACGACCTCTTTCATGACGTTCGAGAAACGTGCAATCGCTCCTGAACGAAGGTAGTCCCCGTAAGAGAATCCGCCTGGTAATAGAATCGCATCATAGTTTTCCAGATTATCAGCATCGTGCCAAACGTATTCGACTTCTTCGCCGATTTCGTCTTTAATCGCATGGTACATATCGATGTCACAGTTAGAACCTGGGAATACAATCACTGCAAACTTCATTGAGCCACACTCTCCTCGATTTCATATCGATAATCCTCAATGACAGGGTTTGCGAGTAGTCTGTGACACATTTCTTCAACCGCAGCTTCCACGTTTTCAACACTTGATGGAAGGGTAAGCTCCATATACTTCCCGACGCGTACATCTTCAACCGCTTTGAATTCCATTGAATGCAGCGCTTGTTTCACAACACTTCCCTGAGGATCTAATACACTTTCTCTTAATGTGATATAAACCTTTACTTTGTACATAGCTTGTTTCCTCCTAAGCGTTCTAAAATGATTGAGTATACTTCCGTTAAACTCCCTATATCTCTTCTGAAAACATCTTTATCAAGCTTTTGGTTCGTTTTTGAGTCCCATAATCGGCATGTGTCGGGTGAAATTTCATCCCCTAATAAAATCGCACCGTTACGGTCTTTTCCAAACTCTAATTTAAAATCGACAAGCGTGACTCCCGCTTCTTTAAAAATCCCTAGGAGTACCTCATTCACACTAAGTGCCATGTCCCTTATCTCAGCGCGTTCTTCCTTTGAAGCAATCTCAAGGTAATCAATGTGATCATCTGTGATAAGCGGATCCCCCAGGTCATCATCCTTATAGTAGAATTCGATGATCGGTTTTTGAAGTGGCGTCCCTTCTTCTTTTCCAAGCCGTTTTGACAGACTTCCCGCAATCACGTTGCGAACCACGACTTCAAGCGGAATGATACTTACACGTTTGACAAGCTGCTCATCATCCGATAACTGTTTAATAAAGTGACTCTGTATTCCTTGTTCAGCAAGCTTTGAAAATAGTAAGCTCGAAATCTTATTATTTAATACCCCTTTGCCGTCGATATCCGCTTTCTTCTCCCCGTTAAAAGCAGTGGCAGAATTCTTATACTGAATCCAAACGACGTCCTCATCTTGTGTGGCGAAAATCTGCTTTGCTTTGCCTTCATATAAAAGCGTTCCTTTTTCCATATGAAATCCCCCTAATCGCTGAATATTGCCAATCTTCAGTCTATATTTTCATAAAAAAAGGAAGGGATTCTGCTAAAACCCCCGCCTTATTCATTTGTCAGAAGGACTTATTCCACTAAGCCGCAACGTTCAAAAATAGTATCTACATGCTTCAAGTGATAGTTATAATCGAAGCAGTCATCAATGTCAGAAGGTGAAAGCTTGGATGTGATGGTCGCATCCTCTTCAATGAGGGAACGGAAAGCCACTTGCTTCTCCCATGCCTCCATCGCTTTCGGCTGAACCGTATCATAAGCCTCTTCACGCGTCATCCCTTTATCGATAAGGGCTAAAAGGACACGTTGGGAGTAGATCAAACCAAGCGTACGGTCCATATTGCGCTGCATATTCTCCGGGAATACCGTTAAGTTCTTGATGATATTTCCGAAACGGTTCAGCATGTAATTTAACGCGATCGTCGCATCCGGAAGGATTACTCGCTCTGCTGAAGAGTGAGAGATATCACGCTCATGCCATAAAGGCACGTTCTCATAAGCTGTCAGCATGTATCCTCTGATTACACGCGCCATTCCCGTCATATTCTCAGAACCGATCGGGTTACGCTTATGAGGCATAGCCGATGATCCTTTTTGACCCTTCGCGAAGAACTCTTCCACTTCACGAGTTTCACTCTTCTGCAGGCCGCGAACCTCAACAGAAAACTTCTCGATTGAAGTCGCAATCAGTGCAAGTGTCCCCATGTAATGAGCGTGACGGTCGCGCTGTAATGTTTGGGTAGATACAGGAGCCGGCTTAATACCAAGCTTTTCACACACATATGACTCAACGAAAGGATCGATATTCGCATACGTTCCAACCGCTCCTGAAATCTTACCGAATTCCACTCCATCAGCAGCTGCTTTGAAACGTTCAACGTTACGCTTCATCTCTTCATACCAAAGGGCAAGCTTCAGACCGAACGTAGTCGGCTCAGCGTGAACACCGTGCGTACGTCCCATCATGACCGTATGCTTGTGCTCGATCGCTTTGTTCTTTAAAATTTCAACAAATCGTTCCAAGTCTTTCAGAATGATGTCGTTGGCCTGCTTTAATTGATAAGAAAGAGCCGTATCCACCACATCAGTAGAAGTCAGTCCGTAATGAACCCATTTTCTTTCTTCTCCGAGGGTTTCAGAAACCGCTCTGGTGAAAGCTACAACATCGTGTCGCGTTTCTTCTTCGATTTCCTTAATGCGATCCACATTGAATCCTGCGTTCTCACGAATCTTCGCAACATCCTCTTTCGGAATGTCCCCGATTTCAGCCCAAGCTTCACAAGCCAAAATTTCTACTTCTAGCCACGCTTGAAAACGATTTTCCTCTGTCCAAATTGCTCCCATTTCAGGGCGTGTATAACGTTCTATCATACCTGTCGTCCTCCGATCTTTTCTTGCACCTTCCAAATTCCAGCTTCGTTTATGTTCATCAACGTGTCTTCCACATCGTTTGTTAAAAGAGTGACATGACCCATCTTACGTTTCGGCTTTGGTACGTCCTTCCCGTAAAGATGAATAAACCAGTCTGGTTGCTTTGGAACAGCCTTCATAATAGGCTCGATATGCTCTCCTAATAGGTTAACCATCACAGCGTTCTTTAATAAGGTTGGTTGAACAAGTGGCCAGTTGCATACCGCTTTTATATGTTGGGCAAATTGTGAGAAGTCACATGCTTCGATAGAGTAGTGACCGGAATTATGAGGTCTTGGAGCCAGTTCATTGATATAGATGTCCCCACCCCCCGTCAGGAACATTTCAATCGCCAGCGTTCCGACTAGATCAAGAGTCTCACTGATTCTCTTCGCCATCTCGATTGCTTTATCTGCTACTTCTTCACTCACCCTTGCCGGCGCGATCGTTTCATGTAAGATATTATCCACATGAATATTTTCCACTACCGGGAAGTTGGTTTGCTGTCCATCGGGATTTCGTGTCACAATGACGGATAACTCTTTTTCAAAAGGTATCCATTTCTCTAACACACATGGACCATTCTCCAATAAAGCAGCGGCTTCTTCTATCCCGCTCTCTTCACGGATCACATACTGCCCTTTCCCGTCATAACCACCTCTGGATGTTTTCAGAACCACTGGATAGCCAAGCTTTTCTATATTATCATAGATATCCTGTTGTTGTTTAATCACAGCATAAGGAGCTACTTCCACCCCTGCAAGTGTAAGGGCTTCCTTTTCCATGATGCGATCCTGCGTGATGCGGATCAGTTCTGCTCCTTGAGGCAAATACGCTCGCTCCGACAACCATTTAAGCGCATCATAATCGATGTTTTCAAATTCATATGTGATCACGTCACACTCTTCCGCCAATCTATAAAGGGCATCATACTGGTCAAAGCCGGCCGTGATTACGAGATCTGCCACTTGGGCACATGGTGATTGTGGTGCCGGGTCTAAAACGGCCACCCGAAAGCCATTTTGTTTCGCAGCAAGTGCCATCATTCGTCCAAGCTGTCCTCCGCCAATAATCCCGATCATCTGTCCTGGTAAAATCGTCTTCTTATTCAAGGTCATCACTGCTTTCCAACACCTTTTCCCGTAACGCGTCTCTTCTACTTTCTAAAGTAGCGGTCAACTCTGTATTTTCTATCGAAAGAATTTGTGCTGCTAAAAGCCCGGCGTTTGTAGCTCCTGCCTTCCCGATCGCAACCGTCGCGACCGGAACGCCTCCTGGCATCTGCACGATTGACAACAACGAATCCATCCCATTTAGGGCTTTCGATTGTACCGGAACCCCTATCACAGGTAATGTCGTCTTCGCAGCCACCATGCCCGGCAAATGAGCAGCCCCTCCTGCACCTGCAATAATGACCTTCACTCCTCGACCTCTTGCGCCTTCTGCAAATTCAAACATATAATCAGGTGTCCTGTGAGCCGATACTACTCGTTTCTCAAATGGAATCTCTAACTCTTCCAATACCTCACACGCATGCTTCATTGTCTCCCAGTCCGATGTACTTCCCATGATTACTGATATCATAATGGTGACAGGCACCTCCCGTTATTAATCGAATCTCATTTAACAAAAAATACCCAGATCAATTGTTCTCTACTCTTTGAGAGAAAGCAATTGATCTGGGTATTTTACAGAGAATGGTCCCGTTTTATCCGATAGGGTCCACAAACGAGCTCGTATCCAGACAGCTACTTTCCCTCATAGTCCGACCATTTACGGTAGTCAGGTAGAAACTCATGGGCCATATTCCCATTATTATATGAGGGTATTCGGTTTATTTGTCTCCATCATAACGTGATATAGAGCCTCTGTCAACGAATAATCGAACGATAATAAAAGTCTGAAAATTAATGTTCGGATTTGAAGCGTTTACTCTTCAATCTTCTTCCCCTCAAAGACAATTGTCTGTTTAATAGGGACATACTCTGTTTTCGTTCCTTCTTTTTGTTCCTCAAACACAGGTTTTTCCATCCGTCTTACCGGCATATAACCCATTTCCTTCATACGATCTAAACAATCCGTAATCGTCTCATTCTCCTGTACTTCAAATAATAATTTCTTTTTACTCATTCTTTTAATTTTCCTTTACGAATATTTCGGACTGTCTTCACCCAGAACCCTCCGTGAATCGCTTTCGGTTCATACGCAATGATAAATGCCTTTGGGTCAAGCTCTTTAATTGTATCATACAGCTTCATCTCATACTTTCGCGGAGTCAGGATCTGCAGGGCCATCCGATTCCCTTCCAGTCCATTCGCTTCCCAATTCGTCACGCCGTAGCCCCTTGCACGGAGCTCATTCGGAAGGGCCTTATCATATTCTTTCGTGATCACATTGACCGTAATATAGCCAAGCGCAAGCTTCTCCTCGATTTTCATCCCTACTATCACCCCGAGACCATAACCGACCGCATAAGCGATCAGATTCTGAATCTCATTCAGGTTGTCCAGTACCAGCCCAAGACCCACAACATAAATCACTACTTCAAATGTACTCACAAAAGCAGCAATATATCGATAACCCTTCAACGTCAAAATCATTCTGATCGTAAAAAAGGATACGTATACAACATTGATGATCAAAATAATCGCTACCATCACAAAACTATTGTCTAACACCGAGATGCTCCTCTCTCCACTACTACTTGTAGTATGCTCAAATTAAGTTCCTATTTTACTAGAAAAAATCCATAATATGAACCACTTCAAGAAAAATTGCGAATGATTTTCAGGTGACAATTTCTAGTAATTCTGATCTCCTACTTTGTGTCTTTCCTATTTTGATCTGATTAAAACATAAAACGGCTTTATGGCAGCTTGTCACCGCAGCCATAAAGCCGTCTTGCTTTGCATTATTATAACGATTTCAACTTCTCAACCACTTCAGAAGGTTCCACACGATCTTTGTAATCGGCTTTTGTATATTCATAAGCAATCGTTCCGTCCTGCTTAATAATATACGTTGCTGAAACAGGGAGCGTCCATGAATCACTGTCATTCGCTTTCTCCAGATCCAGGCCTTTTTCTTTATAAATATCCACTAAGTAAGGTGGCAGCTTGTACACCAACTTGTACTCATCTGCCACTTTATTTCCTTCATCACTTAACACGAAATAATCCAATTCATTCTTCTCTTTTGTCGATAGGGATGCATCCGGCGTTTGCGGACTGACCGCAATCAGCTCGGCACCTGCAGATTTAATGTCTTCCATTAGCTGTTGGTATGCACGCAGCTCCATATTGCAATATGGGCACCATCCGCCTCGATAAAACGTAAGGATGACTGGACCCTTCTTCAGCTCATCTTCCAATGTGACACCTTTGCCTGTCGCATCCGGTAATGTGAAATTCGGTGCTTTCTCCCCTGCACGAAGACCTTTACCTTCATCAGATCGCTCCAGTTCGTTGATTGCTTTCCCCATTTTATCTTGTACTTCCTGAGATGCATTCTGCTTAAATTTAGAAATATATTCATTGTACTGTTCCTGCATGTTGGTTGTTGTCATTAAAAAACCTCCCTTTAGAACTTGTTTATAGTATAAGAGCAGGTTATTCAAAAGAAAAGCGATGTGCTTGGTTGGGTATGGTGGTGGATAGGGATGGGTGATGGGGTGACTGCTTAGATTTTTAGTTTGTTTTCGAATGTGGGGATTA
Source organism: Rossellomorea sp. NPDC071047 (assembly GCF_050270195.1). NCBI lineage: Bacteria > Bacillati > Bacillota > Bacilli > Caryophanales > Bacillaceae > Rossellomorea > Rossellomorea sp. NPDC071047. The sequence goes on from NZ_JBNNJT010000007.1 coordinate 168,860, forward strand.
CTTTGGCAAGGTGTGAAAGAGGGATGTGAAAATTAGTAGTTAAAAGAATGGTAGAATTGTTTTTTTTACAAGTTTTAATTAAGAATGAATGAAATATAGCTAGACTCTATGATAATTTAGTACTTCTAGGGTCCCATTTGTAGATAGTACCCTTTATTTCGTTGATTCTTTGTGCCGACTTAAATAATTGCGTCTGAGTTGATAGGAATTGCGTCGTTTTATAAATTTATGCGTCAATTCCGACAGTTTTTGCGTCTATTTTTCATTTTATGCGTCAGTTACACTCACTTATGCGGCTTTTTCCAAACACCTCCTAATTTTTACACAGAGGTGGAAAGAAAAATGCAAACCACATATCCTTCAACACATAACAAAAAAAGAGCAACCCCTAAGGGATACTCTTTCTTCATATTTGCCTGGCGGCGTCCTACTCTCACAGGGGGAGATCCCCCAACTACCATCGGCGCTGAAGAGCTTAACTTCCGTGTTCGGCATGGGAACGGGTGTGACCTCTTCGC
>NZ_JBNNJT010000008.1:0-130621 GCF_050270195.1 Rossellomorea sp. NPDC071047
CACTGGGTTAATTCTTATATTTGACTCCTCAGATATGTCTAGATTCAGCCCCCCAAGTCGCTTTGTAAGCTTGGAAAACTCATTTTCAACATCAATGATTGCTTGATGGACACCCATACCGATCATTTCACGCGCAATCATAAGTTTTAACAATAAGCTTTTTCCGCTTCCGCTGGTCCCGAACACTGCTGCATTGTAATTATCAGGACGGAATTCTTCGCTACCAAAAGCATTAAAGAATTCTTTCTGTCCGGTGATTTTATTGTTGCCGATCGGAATACCGCCATTAAATTTACCGCTTCCACTAATAAATGGGCTGAATGTACTTAATGCTCTTCTATCCATATTGCGTAATGAATCATTTATTTCATTTATCCCCAATGGTAGGGCGGACCGGAAACCTTTTTTCACTCGGCTCCAGGTGGATGCAAGCTTAAAAAACAATCCAGACATTTCATCTTCAACAAATTCACTAAACTTATCCAATTCCTTTTCACTTTGTCCATAAAGCATTCCTATTACACCAACTAAATAGCTGTCGTTTTCAGAGAATTGAGTTTCTGCCATAAGAGTCTCTGTATCATGGATTTTAGTTTGTAGATCATGTTCCTGATCGATATTTCCACGTTTGCGCTGAAAGGTAAGGTTGGATTTTAACATGGTGATTTGTCTTTGTAGCATAGTTAGAGCTTCATTTTTCTTAACTTTATGCACATCAACTAACACATCAATTTCACCAGATGAAGTTAGTGAATATAACCAATTAGTTTGCATTTTTCGCGGGTATCCATCCCGGGGTAAATAAAAAGGTCTTGCAAAAGTCTTTGTTCCTAATGATTGTTTAATGATTCCATAATCATAAAATTCTTTTTGAATAGTTAATCCTTCAGGTGAGACTATGGTCCAAAAATCCGGCCTTACCTCTTCTTGGGTCAATATTTCTTTATCGGCATCAATATTTACACTTTTTTTGCTTTTCTTATCCGACTTCTTTAAGTTTGTCATTTTCTCTTTTTTCTTCATTCTCAATCATCTCCTTTACTGCCTCAATTCGACTTTGACTTTGCTCAGATGTGCAATATAAAGCTAAACTTTCTTGAATACCTAAATCCTTAAATTTATTTTTAACAGCTTTCCTACGGTTGAAAGCACAGTAGAGTGTCTCCGCAATCCCTTCATTAGTCAGAAGTTCAACAGACATGTCCGCTTTTCTCAAAGAATTTTTTGCCGTGTTGAATCTTCTATATAATTCTGAAAAAGCTTTATCTAAGATTTTTTCTTCTAACTCTTCATCGTCGTCTGCTTTAATATCTTTTTCATTTACTATGTAAGTAAAAGTCAGAAAACGTTTAGTTTCATATCTTGGTGAGGATGCCTGCCATTTTGCTAGTTCTTCAAGTAATGCATTTCCATACTCATAAGCATTTTCATTCAAATCATCTTCATCTCTCATTGTTTTTCTCATATGATCAATGGGCTCACTTAAGTCAATGTAGCGATTCTGAAGATAAAACTGAACTGGATAATTTATTTGAGAAAGCCAGGTTTCAAAAGCAACATCAATTTGTTCCTGCTCTTCATTGCTTAATAGAAAGTAATTGCAGGGATCCACCTCGCACAACATAACGAACTTATTATTTTGGAATCGGATCATATGATGGGTAATTTCTTTCACATCCGAAAACAGCTCTCTAAAAAGATCTGGTTCCTCTTCTTCATTGAAGTCCATGCTCTTTTTCTTTTTCCCTTTTACATTTGCTGTTGATGCTTTATGTTTCTTTTCCCCCCAGGGTAGAATTGGCTCCTTTGTCATGATCCTATAAAAGGTCCATAACCCTGCTCCAATTACAAGCATGATTATTATGTCCATTGTTATAATTCCTCCGTATCAATAATGTTTTGTGTACCTTTACGCCAGTTACCAAGTTGTGTCTTATACTGTAATTTGGTTAAGATTAATCGATCTATATACATGTGGTATTTTTCTATACGATAAAAAGCTAGAAGAAGGGTAACTGTTAGGGTAGGTAAGGCCGAAACAATTGCAGCAATCACTGCGACAATCCAATTTGTTCCAAAAAGTGAAAATACAAACGGTAAATACCAATAGAGAATTATTCCTCCAACAATTAAATAGATCAGCTGTCGTTTGCTTATTATTCCTAGTAATTCTTTCTGTTCACTCTGCATATCTACAGGGACCATTACTTTCCTCATGTTTGCACCTCGTTTAAAATAGTAAATCCATAGAGTCTTAGATAAAAAACTTCCCCTCTTGTGGAGGGGAAATCATTGAATATTCACTTAAGCTCCTAATCCAGAAACCCATCCTACGATGTCATATGCTTTCACAATTACGAAAACTCCGATAGCTGTACTCACTAGGCAAGCGATACCTTGTCCACGTTTTTGAGGATTACCAGCAGAAGCTTGAAGGATCATAGCCCCAACAACTAACCAGAAAATACTCCACAAACCCGCAATTCCCATTACTAGATAGACGATTTGTTTCAAGTCTTTTGTAAGATCCGCATTTCCTGCATCCCCGGTGATCCCCGCACCTTTCTTAAACTCTGTTACACCTGTGCTTGCGTGAGCTGTAGACGGATCAACCATGTCAATTACTCCGTTAGCCGCAAATAAGCCAAATACTACTAAAAAACTCATTAAGATTACCTTTTTCATTTGTGTAGGCGCACCTCCAATAGATTTTGGATTTTTCTAAGCCATAAAACCAAAAAAACCCACTAAAGGTACGAGAATAAGAGAATACAACTGTAGTATTCTAACTCATACGTTTAGTGGGTTTTTTCCCATTAGATTATTAAGTTTTAATATATATAGTCTTGCTCGCTTACAAGACAATTTTATACAATTGGCCGTTTAAAATCAATCTATTTTTCGATATTATTCGATTAATTATCAAAAGCAAATTAAAAATACAAGAAAAGGTTGTAACATTGAAGCATAATTAATACATAAAAAAAGAATAGTCCCCCGATACAAGGATCGGAGGACTAAATTAGACTTAATTACAAATTGGCTAAAATAGCCTCTTTATTTGAGGTAATTTTCTTTGAAGTAATAGATCATCGAGTCCAACTCCGTCTTTTTCACCATCCCAAAGGGCAATGTCCCCTGTAAGTCCTTCAGCTTTAAGTGCTTTAGCACATTCTTTTAAATGCTTTTGGACATAAGGGTTGGATACAGCATCCATATCAAAGCATATGATCACTTTTTCTGCACCCATTTCTTTTAAAATAGGAAGTGCCAATCTCCAACTTCCTACCCCTGGTAATCCCAACATAGTTGTTCCGATTTCTTCTAATTCTTCTTGTTCAAACAACTCAACAATCTTATCGACAGCTATATCTTGCTTTAATGGCCCTTCACCTAACCAAACTGTTCTAGCCTTTCTTACTTCACCTGTTTTCCAATTTTGCAATTCCTTGCTTGGAACTGATACATGGATAGGAGCAGGCTGACCTGAACCAGTACCTTTAGGTTTATTAGCTGAAGATAACCAGAAATACCGCTTACCTTTCACTAATTTAACCCATCCTAAAATGTCATCGTCATAATTAATAGTGACAGTTTCTTTTAGTGAAAATTCTTTCTCAAGAATAATTTCTCCATCAAAGGTAACTTGAACTATATTTGGTTGCTGAATGACCCTTGCTCTTAAACCTTGTTTTCTTTTATTTATTTCAACATCATTAGGGGGATTATCAATTCTAATTTGAAATCCCTCAATTTCATTTCGAATATTTCGGAATGGCAGCATTATCCCTTCGGAACCAGCCAAGTTCCAAAAATCTCCGTACTTCCCCTTTGCTTGATAAAAACCTGGTATTCCAGTGAAGTCGGTAATACCGGTTGCTTCACTTATATCCTTTACGCGATTCCAAGCTTGTGATGGAAATGAACGATATCCTCTTATATATATTTGCTGATCAGCTAATTGGCGCTTTTCACTTTTTAAATGATCATAATGAGAATCGTCCATGATTGTACAATCGATTAGCGACTGATAGACAGTATTGAGGGCAGCAGGACTTAATTTCTTCTCGCTAACCTCTTGCTGAATATCTTGTTTATCAATTTTCATCTTTGATTCGCCTGATAACCAATGCAACCATGAGGGACATGCGGAGTTACTAGAAAATGGTCGTTCACTTTCAACTCGAATACAAGCGACCACCTTACCATTTTCATGTACCATACATGCTCCTGCTTTATTACATATTGGACATGTTTCCCTCACCATTTCGAACCACTTAGGAATACTAGTTGCTCTCAGCGTACCTCTCATTTTTTGTTTCATTGTCTAAACACCCTTTGTAAAATTTTTAGCCTATACAATCATTAAACCGGTTATGATCCGTTGGAGGCATGACCGTAACAACAGAATACTTTTGAACACCCTCTTCTGATAGAACAACTACAATCGGATTGTTTGAAGCATCTTTTCCTGTAACTACATAATTAAAAGCCCGTCTTTCAATGGCATGATTGTAGCCAGTTTGTACTTCATGGATATATCCTGTCATGATACAAGAAACAATATCAGAGCGATGATATCCTCTTTTCTCCATTCTTTGGTATGTGTGCTTACCTACTCGAATGTACCCCTGAGAGCCCATTAAGATTTTTTTGATTCCCCTTAACTTTCTTTCGTGTGCTTTATTCATGTACCTTCACCACCCCTCAGATAAAATAAAAAAGCGGCTTCAGAAGATAGAATAGGACACAAGTATCCTAATTAACTATCGAACCAAAGTCCGCTTTATTTTAATAATTAACCGCTAACCAACACATGAAGGTTGCCTAAAGAAAAAAAGTGAAAATTTATTAATTTCAATATATCACTTTTACTTTTTGCTTTCAACGAGCGGTAATTAAAGTTTTTAACTTGGCGAACCATTTCGTCTTATATTCGTCAGCTTCAAATGAATTTCCTACAACATGCTGTGCTAATTGGGTATATGGTAATTTAAGTTTCTCATAAATTTCTTTATGCTCGAGCAAAGGGACATTTTCATAATTATTTTTTGCTGCTTCAACACTAAGTGATGGTATAGACGTTATTAATGGAATTTCTAATTCTTTTGATAATCTTTCCATCTGACTAAAAGAATGTTGTCTATTAAATATTAGTTTAGCCGGTAATTTATATTTTTCTAACTGCTTGTGAATATATTTTTTCCAAGCCGCAATCTGATGAAATGAATCATCCACTAATACCCAAAGTTCATCTAAATGATCCAATGTGTGTTCTGTATATGCTTCAAGTTCCCCAGTCGGCAAATCAATTAGCACTACATCAAAATACTTCACATTGTTAATATAATGATAGAGAATGTCTTGATCCCACTTAGATTCTATATCGTTATCATCCAGTGGAATCCAATATACGCCATTATATGGCCATGAAATATTTTCAGAAGATGAATCTTCATTATGTAGAGCATTCGCATATGAGTTCCACCCTACTGGTGTATTTGTGAACCGTTTTAAAATCGTTTTCATTACATGATGCTCATTTAAACCCTCTAATGTAGCACATTGAACTCGATGTTTCCCTAAGAAAATGGAAAAGTTCATTGTGAATGTTGTAACGCCTATCCGTGGTATCGGGGACCAGATCCCAATAGTTTTATTACGATCCCACTTAGCTCGACTAAACCCTCTTTTTCTAATTTCAATTGCTCTCTCGGATATTTTTAAGCTATTTTCATATTTTACAGATTTATTTTTCTGTCCGGGGTAGGAGTCCTCTTTAACTTGGTCAATGAAATTTTCAACTTCATTATGTAGAGTTTTTTCCGGAATATCTCCTTTTTCCTCCTGGGTGGACGGTGTTGAAACTGATTTACTTTTATTATCATCAGATGAAGACTCCACCTGATTACTTTCTACATTCTTAGATGCTTCAACTACACTATCTAATTTCTTAGTACATTCATTTTTGGAAGTGTCTCCATGGGCTTCAGTCTGACCCAAAGGTATATTTGAAGGTTCTTGTTTGTTATTTTTTATTATGCCTCTTGTGTCTCGTGTTCGAATAGAAAGCTTAGCAGCTGGGAACCAAGATAATAATTGTTTAATATTATCAAATTGAGTTACTTGTCCATGAGAGAACTTATTCAAATCGATAGATTCCGAGGAGTAAAACACAATATTCGTTTCAACATTGTAAAGAAGATCAATACTTTCAAGTGAATCAACAAGGATATAACTTAGCTCTTCATTTACTAGAAGGGTTTTAAACTCCACAAGGTCTTCAGCCATTATAAATTGGGGATTCTCTAAGCTTTTATCAAGAGCTAATTTTATTTTAGAAACAAAGTCTGATTGAGTCTTATTTAGGTAAATTAATACTCTGGTCATAGGCTCTATGCTCCGTTTCTAATCCCTTTAGATAATCATTAATTTTCATAGCTAATTTTTCTGTGAAGGGCTGCCGATAATTTTCAATTGCTACAAGATAATTAGGGCTAATACCAATATCTCTTGCAAATTCATATTGTTTCTTATTACCTAGACGCTTTCTTAATACAATTAATTTCTCCACGTCAGTTAAGGCTTCAACTTCACTTAGTTTAGTGATTTTTACATTTTCATCTACTGAGTACATTTTAATAATTCATCCTTTCAACCAACAATTCATATATATCTTTGATTCGGAGCCATATCTAAGCATAAAAAAAGCTCATACTTCTCCCTAACAAAAGGTAAGTATGAGCATTGATTTGCTTTATTAATATTTAATTTTGTAGAATCCTGATTCAAATTCATTTAAATTATAGCATATACTTTTTCATAGGTGAACAAGCTAACATACTGATTTGGCATATAATATCAAGAACAATTAATAATTTCGTTGTAGAATTTTATGGAATAATATATACTTATTGTATATTCACTTTATCTTTTTGATTCTTTGCGACCACTTGTTGGTCAGCGGTTTATTATTAAATTTTAAAGCCTTTGGGCGTTTGTTGAAGACACTTTTCAGTGTTTTTTTATAACAAACATCCAAAGGCTTTTTTTGTTTTTTTAAACCTTAAAAGAAGGATGAGTGAGTACTGAGTAGAGATTTTCTAATCTTTTTTTATTTAAAAAACAAGGGAGAGTGTTTTGACATGGAAGAAAAAACAAATTGTAGTGATCCACAAGAATTAATGAAGAAATTAAAAGAACCATTTGCACAGGAAGACATTGAATGGAGAGTTAGTCATTTAATCAAGAAGGACGGTAAACCTACCGCTATGGTCGTTGCCTACCTTCAGAACAGAGCTATTCAAAATCGTTTAGATGAAGTCTTTAGCCCATTTGGATGGGAAAATGAATACCGAGAAATTCATAAAGGAATTATCTGTGGTATCTCCATTTTCTTTAATGGTCAAAAGATCACAAAATGGGATGGATCTGATTTAACCAATATTGAAGCAACTAAAGGTGGACTATCTGCTTCAATGAAACGGGCTGCAGTCCAGTGGGGAATCGGAAGGTACTTATATGATTTAGATGGTCAATGGGCCACGGTTAACCCTAACAGAAAAACATCTAATGATGTTTATGTGAATTCAAAAATGAAAGTCGGAAATAAGGACGAATGGGTAAAAGGGTATTTCACTCCCCCGCCACTTCCTGCATTTGCGACGCCTGCTGGATATAGAAACAATCAGGGTCATAAGAATCCACATCGTGGTGGAAGTGAACAACAACCTGAAAATAAGCGTCCTCAAACAAATATGAATCAATCAAATAGCCATCCTTCAGGCTTTAATAGAAAGGAAGCTATCAGAGAGATTAATAAGCATGAGCGAGTAATCGGACTTGATCAAGCGGATAAGAAAATTCGTTTTGGTTTGTTCAAGAAATCAAATCCAGGTACTCAAACAACCAATTTCCAAGATGCTAGTGAAAAAGAGCTTGAAAATTATTACTATTCCTTACAACCTGTAAGTAACATAGTTTTAGTAGCTCAGAATAACGATATACCTTTACGGCATTTACTGGATATTTCACAAATTGTGATTAAAGAAGAAGTTAATGAGTTATTCAACCTATTCTTTAAATTGGATAATGTATCTGTACAAGAAATAATCTCAATGATTAAAGCGGATGCTCAGCATTCTAGAAACCAACAAACAGCCTAAAGACAGAGAGTAAGCATGAAAAAGGGTTAATCCCCATTTTCATGCTTTTTTTATTAATAAAAGAACTGGGAGGAATTATAAATGAATTTTGAAGTGAACAAAGATGTCATTGTTGAAGGATTTAAAAAGGTGTCAAAGGTGCTTAGTAATAACACCTCTATTCCCATTTTAGGAGGAATCTTGCTTGAAGCCAGCATGGAAGAACTTTGCTTAACAGCTTCTAACAGCAGCGAAACCATCCGACATTGTATTCCTGTAGATGGAGCGGACCTAAATGTGCTAGGAACCGGAAAAACGGTTATTCCAAAATCAGTTGTAGATATTGTCAAGAAGTGTAATAAAGAGATCCACTTTACCCTAGAAGGTTATTCATTAAATCTTATTAGTGGTAAAAAGGACTTTAACTTTAATTGTCTGGACCCGGAAGAATATCCAAAACTACCTATGTATAAATTGGACCGGCCGACTTTCACACTCAAAGGCAATGAATTTCACGATATGATTAGAAAAACCGCTTACGCTGCCAGCACTTCAGAAACTCGCCCTATTCTGCAAGGTGTATGCTTTGAATTGCAAGATGGCAATTGTCGAATGGTATGTACAGATTCTCACCGATTAGCGAGAGTCAACCAAAAATCGGCCTCTGAAAAAGATGCGTTGAAAGTCGTTGTTCCCGCTAAATCTTTTGATAATGCAACGAAGGTATTTGATTTGTCCCAGGATGTAGACGTTTTTATTGAGAATCAAAACCATATTCTCTTTAGAAATCATGGAACCATGTTCTTATCCCGCTTGTTAGATGGATCTTATCCAGATACAAGTAGGTTGATTCCTGAAAGTCACAAATCTGTTATGACAATCAATAAAGCTGAGTTATTTGATAGCATTGATTCTCTAAAGGAGATTGCAAGTGCTTCTGATAGCAATAATAGTAGTGGTGTCGTAAAGCTTCATGTGAATGGAGTAGCGACATTCACCACTGCCAGTAATCAAAGAGGTAAGGGTAAAATTGTTCTCCCCTATGACCATTTAGATGGAGATGATGATTTCACCATTAGTTTCAGTTGTAAGTACGCTCTGGATGCGCTGAAGACATTAGATAGTGATCTCGTTGAAATGAAGTTCCAAGGAGATATGCGTCCATTTCTTATTTGTCCTGTTGGAGAACATGAGGCATTAGAAGAACTGCAATTGATCTTACCTGTACGCACTTATTAAAAAATCTTAAGAGGAGAAGAGGCACTGACTAAGTGTTCTCTTCTTTTGTTTAAAAGGAGCGTTTTTTTTGAAATTTAATGGGGATCGCTTTTTAAAAAACCTTAAAAAGTATGAAATTAATGAAAATAATAAAAGTGAATCAAGTAACGGAATGGGCAGAGTGTTAGAACATATGTGGATGCACTCTCATCCTTCTGATATAGACTTTGAAAGTTTCGACCTAACAGACATAGACTTAGCGATTGATGAGTTAGAGTCATTACCATTGACCTGGGATGAGGGTGGAGAACATTTTTTATGTGATCCCTCAAATGGCTTAATGATAATTGACCAACTAACAGACATTGCTTATGGGTTTGCTAAAACCAAAAATAAAATATTTCACCTAGAGGAAGATGATATATTCCTTTAGTACATAGGAGGAATTTGAATATGGAAATGGATTGTTATGATTTTGATTCTTATCGAATCAGTCTCGATAACTTACGCATGCTCAAGTTATTTCATGATGAAGGTGTCGATGTTTCATCATTTCGTTCGTTTATGAGTCATGTTCATCATGGGTGCACTGAAACCTATGACATATTTAGCAAAGGCATTCAGATGCTTTTTGACTGTATACATTATGACTATGATGACATACACCGAGATGACTTTCCTTATCCTGAATTAAAGGATAAATGTTCCGAAAACATTGTGATTATTAAAGAAAAATGCTTCCCAATTTTGATGGGGAGCTCACTTGCTAAAAATTTAGAGGAAAAAATAAAAAATGTAGCATTTAGCCATTCAGAGGCTACACTTACACTTCTGGATGATCATTATTTGTTACTGGACATGACTTTCATGGGGATGGAACTAAGTGAAGTGATAGAAGCCCTAGTGAAGTTAAAAGAGGAATCAGAAGATTTAATTAACAAATTAAAGGAGTATGAAAATGATACTAAATGTGAAGCTAGATACTCAAAACCTGCATAGTTTTAATGATTTAGTTGAGATAAGGGAGACCGATAATAATCGATCACAGGACTATAAAATGTCCCTCAGCAACTTCATACAACTGTTATCTTCAGCTGGTGAAGCAGACAAAACAGAGAGCCCTTTTTTACCCAATAATTGTATAAAATATGTGCAATCAGTGATGGGCTTTCGTGTGTATTGTAGTATTCCTAAGTCACAATGGATGATCAACTATAATGGAAACCACTTTAAGGTCGGTTTTCCCAAGATGGTTTTTGAATATGAAATCTTTAATAACCAGCAGATTGCTAAGGAACAAAAAAAATATAGAGTTAAACTATCTCGAATAGTAGCGATTGAAAACAAAGGAACAATCACCGGCGATACACCTGTTTATAAGTTCCCTTATTCCCATGTGGATAAGCTTCAAGGATCCGTTTGTATGGGGGGAAATCAATTAAGGGATATTGATTGTTTAACAGAGTTAGAGACTTTTCATTCCTATTTTCTACTTTCTCCCTTTTCGGAAGATTATGGAGCAAAGGTGAAGCCAACTACAACGTTGGCAGTGCTTTTTTCAGATACATTCAACGAAAAGGACTTTAACGATAGCTATCTTGTTCCAGCAGAAAGAACCCTTAATGAGTTTTTTTTATTAGGAAAATATTAAAAAATTTAGCGAGTAAATTACTAAACCATTAAACTATTGGAGGATTTAATAATGACAAATCAAACAGATATCTTTAGCATGTTCGGAATTGAAGATGAGTACGCAGAAGAGAAGAAACGCCAGGAAGAAGCACGAAAGAAACAAATGGAAGAAGCTGCAAAGCGAGCAGAAGAACGGAAAAAAGCGGGAGCTACTTCTACTTCTACTTCTGGAACTGCTTCTTCTATAACGAAAAAGGAAGAGCCTTTTGATTTAAATATGGATACATTCATTTGTCATTTGGGGCAAGAAATTCCGATTACTGATTACTTCTCTACCGAAGAAATCGAAAATGGGCTTCCTAGTAAAAAGAAAGGTGAAGAGGAAGTAACATACAAAAAAATTGAAGGCAATGAAGTTAGGAAACGTTTAGAAAAGACCTTTCCTGATCTAGTGGCGGCTTATACAGAAATGGTTTATATCAAGAATAAGAACATGATTATGGCCGTGCCCAAGGCGAAAAGAAAAGGATTATTCCAAGAGGTCAAAGAGTCTTCGGACTCCTTGGCCCCTTCTTTCAATCCTATTCCTTTTTCTATATTAAGTGATTTCATTTGCCTATCTAAGGAATATTCTAATCAATTTGGTGTAGAACTTTATGGCGATGTATATTACGACTTAACTCAACAGGAGTTCTTTATGGATATTCCTCATCAACTTGCAACGCCGCTTACTGTAGAGCGAATTGAGGACGCATATGTCACAGCAATGAAGTTGCAAGATAAAAAGTTTATTAAAGTTATGGAAATCCATTCCCATCATAAAATGTTGGCCAAACCCTCTCGATTAGATAATGAGAGCGAACGTCAAGAGAATATTCTTTATGTAATTATAGGAAGAGTTGATAATTTCTTTCCTGATATTACAGTAAGAATTTTTAATAAAAAAGCGGATAAGCATTTTGATATCAACCCTTACAAGGTATTTGAATCCCCTTTCTATTTAATGAATAAGGATTATGATACGTCGAATGTAGAGGTATATGAACAATGATTAACTTATTAAAAAGTGAACATACTCATAGTAATAAAAAGAAATTATTCCCAATTATTGTGCAGTGTGGAGTCGGGGGTACAGGTTCGAATCTCTCTCAACAGTTAGCTCAAATGTTGTCTATGTTTAAGCAAAATGCTTATTACTTATTGGCAGATCCGGACCATATTGAACAGAAAAACATCAATAACCAACTGTTCACTGCTTCTACAGTAGGGAAAAAGAAAGCAGAAGTGTTAGCGAAACGCTATGCTGCAGCGTATAACTTAAACATACACTCCTATACCGAGGGGTTTGTCGAGGATACCAATACATTACTATCTCTTTACAATACTAATTATATTGATATTCCAGGAGACAACTATGACACTATGATTCTTCCTATTTTAATAGGCTGTGTAGATAATAATTATTCCCGGAGAGTCTTTCATGAGTTCTTCGAAAAATCTCCAACAATTTTATATATCGACGCAGGAAATGAATCTACCACTATCCCGGCGGACTTCTTGCAACGCCCAAAAGATAAATGGACTGATAGCGAAGTAGAAGCTTATAACGAATCTGGCTGGACTGGACAAGTTGTAGCGGGTTTGAAAATAAAAGGAAAAACAATATTAGAGCCTGTAGCTACTCGATTTCCTGACATCATGGAAGAAGATCCAGATGAAATTAAACCATCAGAGCTCTCATGTCAGGAGCTAGTTGCCAGTGAGCCACAGAGGTTAGGGGTCAATAAAATGGCCGCAATGGGCATTAGTTTATATTTATCAGAGTTGTTTGAATGCGGTACCCTCTCTAACAGTATGACAGTTTTTCATGTTAAGCGAGGATACATGCAATCAGAAAAGATTAAATTCAAGGAGGATGAGATGGATGTATAATCCATTCAAGATTAAAAATAAGTATTTGAAGATCCGTAAAGACCTTAGACGAATCAATAAGCTTATTCAAAAAGCCTCAAGTGATTTAGATATAGCATATATTGAAGAGCTAATGGAGGAGAAACATAGACTTATTGAAAGTATATAGAAACTGTAAAAAAGGAACCAACTCATTTTTGAGTTAGGTTCCTTTTTTATTATAACTTTTCTTAATTACTTTTCTTAAAGACTAAGTAAATAGAAATCTTTAACAACCGCAAGCTGTATTTGTATATCTTCCTTTTTTACATCATTGCGAGCAGCTAATAAGATGGAAATTTTTTCGACCATGCTTTCTCTCTCAATTTCACTAATGCTCTCATGTATTTGAATGTTGAGTAAGTATCTTAATTTGTCAGAATCAAGGAAGCTTAATATAACCACTTCCCCTATTTTATCGCTATTGGTATGTGTGGACCAAAACTGAAATACCCAGGATTCAAATGTATCAGACTTACCAGTTGCAACCATTTGAATCTGAGGATTCAAAATAATAAGATCACCTGCATCCCCCAGTAACAATTCTTGAGGTTCTACATCAAGTGTGATATTCCTCTTAGCTCTTTCATCCAGTAAGGCTTGGAATGCCCCCAAACTAGCTAAGTCATAAATAGTCTGGTCAATCAAGTCATATACGTCCTCAAATCGCTTTATAAGCCACATTGTAAACTTCTGAGTGTTATCAGTCTTAAGCACATCTTTAAGGGCATCTCCAAGGGCCTGACGTAATAACATAGGGACATCTTGTCGTATATAACCATCGGGGCGATTAAAAAACTCAGTAGGTAATTCTGTCCCCTCATCATGAATAATTTCAAGCATCAAGTAATAGCCTTGAAATATTTGACTTTTTGACATTTGATAAAGAGCGTCATTAAATTCTTTTAAATCTTCTTCTGTTTTAAAAAAACGATGAAACTTTAAACTATAAAACCCTAAAGTCTCCATAAATTCTTCTAAAAAAGTAGAATCGTTTTCGAAATGCGCCCTCAATTTATCTGAAGCATATTGAGTAAGATCTTTTTCTGTTAAACTTTCCATTAATGAATTCCTCCTTGTTCATCAAACGGGGGTGCTGGACTGTCATCTTGAAATTTCCATCCATCCTGTTCTTTTACAATTGTAGTAATGTAATAAAGTGGTTTGCCTTCAGAGGTCATCATTCTTCTGTAGAAGTATCCCTCTATTTTACTCTGCTCTATTTTCACTTCGGTTACCGTGTAATCATCTTTTAAAGCGGGATTGTTTGTTGTAAGCAACCCTTGAATATTCTCAAAGTAGAGGATCCCTTCTTCCTTGTTGGGTAAGTATTGATCTTTAAAAAAAGAAGAAGCGTGTACATCTAAAAAAGAATAATACTCGGAGGCTGTCATCTTACCAGTAGAAAAGCTAAAGAGAACTTTAGCAAGCTTATTAGCAAACTCATTTGGATCATCATACTTAGGTTTTTCTACAATTTTTGAATCAATTACTGTAACTTTATCTTTTTCAATAGAATCCACCACTTCTTCTACTGGTTTTTCCATCTCTTTATAAAGCTCTTTTTCTTCCTGGTCTTCCTTAGAGATTTTATTTTCAATTTTTTCCAATCTGTGAGAATTTTTTTCATCCGTTTCTTTTGAGTCTTGGAGGACCTTATTGTTACAAGCAGAAAGCCATAAAGATGATGCTGCAATGGCTAAAATTATAGATTTACGATATTTCATGAAGTCTGCCTCCGATGATAGACATTTTATCAATGCTTTCAGATAATACTTTGCTTTCTTTAGAAGTCAAAAAATGTGCAATTTCAGTACACTCAATTAAACCTAACCTTTGAATAGCGTCCAAAAATAATTGGGAAGTATCATAAATTTTTATTGAATCCCTTGCTGCAACCAGAGGAATACCTAAGCGAGACTCTAATCCATACGCCACAGTTGGTAAATATTTTTTATCGAATGAAGTATAAAAAGTTAACGATTCAAGTTTTCTTTTTCCGAATAAGATTAAACTAATAATTATAGATTCATAAGTAACCATTTTATCGTAATAGATCTTATGTGGACCGTCATACCATTTTGAATAACAGTCAAATACAATAGGATGTTCCTTTATCATAAATTGTTGCTTATTCATATCTATCTCAACAGCTTGTTCTAAGTTGTTTTCTACGATGAAGTTCTTAATAAACGAGGCTTTTGAACGATCAAAACAGAACACTATTCGCGGTTTACCCGAATGGAGAAAAATATCTCCTTCACCTAGAAAACATGCAACTACAAGATTTCTTAAAGCTTTGTGTACTTTTCGATTATTAGCATTAGCAAACACCATTTCCCCTCCTTTTACACAAAAAAACCCATAAAATTTCACACAAAGAAAAAGACACAAGGGTCTTTTGTGGAAATTTTATGGGTTTATCCCATTATTTTCTTATATAATTTGTTTGCTGTTTTTCATTATACTATTCACTCTCAAATCTTTCAATGGACTCTTTTAAAAGTGCAGCTGCGCTTGCTTGTTCAATGCCCAAATCAGAAGCTAATTCTTCAACACTATAGTTATTAACTTTTTTATTATAATAAACATAGGACATTCTAATATTATCTAGTTTAAACGATTTTGGTAATTTAAAATCATCCCTGATGTATCCAATATAAAGATATAATGAATCATATTCTATTGGAGCAAATTCCCCGGTGTTGTGCCTCTTGGTTGTAAATACATATTCTCCAGGATCAAACTGACTATTAATGTAAAAAGACATGAAAATATTGGCCTCTTGTCCTTTAAGCCGAATAGATCTCCTCTTAGTGTTTATAATGACCTCTTCACCGTATTCAATAACGTCGTCCTTTTTAAAATGGTACTCAGAAAATCGACAGCCTTTCATAGCAAGTATGAAAATACATTTCAATATTAATGGATATTGGCTATCTTTTAAAATTTTTGGTGATATATCCAGTAAAGTTGAAAAGGTGAATTCTTTAGTACCTACCGACTCAACTTTATAATATTTTATTTTAACCACAGGATCGATTCCTACTTTATTATTCTCCCACATATAATGAAAAAAAGTTCGAAGCGTTGAAAGATATTTATTAACTGTATTAGCCGAAATACCTTTATCCAACTTTTCTTCTAAAAACCCTTTTATATCACTGGGCTTAACATTCACTGGATCTACAATAGAGGTTTTATATTTAAACTTTAAATGTTCGAATAGCATCTCCACGGCATTAGTGTACTGATGAAGAGTTATTGGTTTAAACTTTTTATTTTTAATTAAGTATTGTTCATAGTCGTAGGTGAAGGAATTTTTGAAGCTCATTTATCTCACCTCTGGAATATAGTTCCTTATATTATAGCATAATCCTTGATATGAGTAGCATTTACAATATTTCTGCTATTAGAGATAGCATCTTCTATGGTAAATAATCCAACTAAAGATAAATATACAAATACTATTAAAATGTTCAAGGAAAAATAAAAAATATCAAAGAGAAATAAGCTATGTTCATAAACAGTTGGCGAACCCAGTTGTGGCTTTGGTTTGCATCAATTCCTAACATGATATCTATTCAATAATTAAGATATTCACATGATAAATATTCTACAACTAACAAATTCACAAGAAGACATTTAAACTTATCACAAATCCACAAGGAAACATTTAAACATTATTTCAAATCAGAGGACTACATTCGAACAAAATATCAGGGTAAATAAAAAGGGCCCACTCAAATCGAGTAGCCCCTTTCATTTTTCTGGTATCAAGAGTATATAAAGAATGGTGAAATGCCCTAATATTGTTCTAAATAGAAATGAAGAGAAATGTGAATAACCCTGCGATTTTGAATTTTTCGCAAGGCTGAATACGATATTCTATTTATGCAGCTAACGGCTTTAAGAAATCATCTATTAATCCTTTTTCAGTTAGCTGTTTGAATTTAATATCATAAAGTAGTTCTTCTGGGACATTGGTATAAACCCAATAGTTAAGTCCCCCTCTAAATACTTTTCTGAAATAGGCCCCTAGCACTCTGATTGTAGGTCTACCTTCTTTTAACCATAATTTTTCCAGGTAATGCAAAGTATAGCTCACATAATCTTTGCTAGCTTTTAGGTATTCAAAATTAAATTCCTTTTCTTGAGGAATTTTTTTGAAGTTCTCCAAAATTTCAAATCTAAATGCAGTAACCATGTTTCGGAGATCTAATCCTTTAAAAGCGATGCTGTGTCGCGATAAGAAGTATTCAAATTCTTTACTCATAGTGGCCAAAATTGGATGGATATCTTTATTCGCAGTATTCTCTACAAAACAATTCTTATTTAAAGCAAACGAAACCTTTTCAATCCAGAGCTGCATGCCACGCATGTGTTTGTTTATGTATGTAATATCTAGGATGGGTGAAAGAAGATTTAATGCTGAGCGAACTCCTTTAGCTTTTTTATTTAATTCACTTTTTAAAGTCTTAATATTACGATCAAATGTTTTTGAAGTATTCGTAATTTTCCCTTGCCTTAAACCAGCCCTGAATTGATTCAATAAAGAGAACAAGAGCTCAATGGTTTTTGAGTTTGAAGTACGAACTAACTCAGCGAGGACATTTGTCTCCAATAGATAATTAGGGATTGTAAGATAATTAAGATCGAAGCTGCCATCTTTCACCCTATTTGATTCCGGGTTATTTAATTTTTCAATGTTAGGAAAGTGTAGTACCTCTACACCACCCATGATTTTTTCAGAGAAAAAAACATACTTTCGTAAAAATTGATAACCGTAATATAAAGAGGAATAAGGAATATTGAGGTTTTTAGCCCAAAATGACAATTTATAATCTTTCAGTATCCCTCGTTTACTGCTTTCTGTTTGCAGTTGCTTCATCATTGTCAAATACACTACATATGCACTTGCAGGGGGTTGTATTCCTTCGTTTTTCAAAAATCTAAATGCATCTAATTCTTCCTGGTGCATTGGAAAGCCATCTATTTTATATGTAATTGCACTATTTTCTTTACTTTTGTGATCCTGTTTTTTTACCATTGCTCTTGTCTACCCTCCTTAAAACCGGAAGGATTTCTTTGAGTAGGTTTTTACTCAAGGAAATCTCTCCAATCTTAAGAAAACCTGTCACCAAGGCGAAGTGTAATTCGTCAAAAGCTAATCTGCAAGCAATTTTCTCAAAAAAAGCACACAAAAAAGCGAGAATTTTACACCTCCAGCAGCTGAACAAAGTAAGTAGCAAATGAAAATAACAACTCATTTTTCTTTGCATAAATAAACCCTATGCTTTATTAGGGATATTTCTCTTTGATCAATTTGTTCTACTGGTCTATAAAATCTCGCCCACACACTTTTTATTTTTATCTATTTATCTCTAATTATATAATGTTTTAAGTGTTAAAAACTGTTGAATCTACTCATTTTAGGTGTTACAATATACATATCAAATTAATGTTTTTTGCCTGTGTGGGCGAGATCTTAGGAGACTTGTTTTCCTAAGATTTTTTTTTGGTTTCTCCTTTATTTTTATTTTTTGTTAAGTTTATCCACTAAAAAAGTGTATAAAAAATACGCTGTTATCAAGTGATCAATTTTCACTATGAATCTACCTACCCTAAATGGATAGACCTCTCCCGTTAAAAACGGTAAAGGATCGACTCATTCTGAAAAGTCATCCTAGATAACCCTTTTACTTTTACCCACCTCAATGTTAGCACAGTGAATTTAATTTCTGCAATACCTATTTTAAAATTTCTGTCGTTTTACGTAAGTAGTAGGATTCCTCCTCCAGGATCAATGTGGTTTTTGATATATTGTCGAATAAAATTTATTAACCTTTTAGTTGCAAGCATTTCTGGCCTATGCTATATTAGAGTTAACTTAATAAATGAACTTTAAAGCGCTGGTTATGCCTGTTGCTTTTACCCAAAAAGAGAGACCCTTTACAATTTAGTAAAGGGTCTTTCTTTTTGGGTTATTCTTTAGTTTTATGCGATTTATCGCAAATCACTCAGGGATTATCGATAAAAAAGTAGCTCCCAGGGATAGATGGGAGCTGAAGAGATACTTTAATGATTTGATGGATGATGGATGCGATGATTAAACAAATTGCTTAAGAATTGTAATTGTGATTGCGTTAAGGACTAAAATTACTCCTAGATAAATAGCAACTTTATCCAGAACATTTTTAGTGCTGTCTTTTAAGTTTGAAAACATTGCAATCACCTCTTAAATTAGTATGGGTTTATTATATAACATGTAATAATACTTATGCAAGTTATTTTATTCTTCTTTATCTCCATCACCTTCTATGAATAACGAACTTCGTACAAATGTATCTTCAGTGTCTAATCTCGATAATAAAGGCTGTGTCTTTTCATCTAATTCCGCAAGTAATTTCTGGTGCTTGCTAATTTGAATATCTGAAGCAGCAAAAAGTGTTTCTTTTTCACGTTCCAATTTGTCTCGTCGATCTTTCAGGTTATCATATATCTTCTCTAAATTTTCCGGTGCAGATACTTGGATCTCAGATGCAGCTGTTTCATCTACATATTCGTCCTCAATTGTAGGACCAAAGAACAAAAATTTCTTTCTTTTTAATTGAACTTTTTTAATTTCTTTTTGTAAAAATGATGGAGTATTATTCAGTCCCTCGTTTAGTTCCCTTGATAACTCCAGGATCTCAATTTTTTCTACTGTGTCTTCCATGTCCTTAGTCCAATCTTCTTTTATCCTCTTAGCATCTTTAATAACTTGAAGATACTCGGCCTTCTTTTCTTTATATTGATTGAGAAGAAACATAGTCTTTAAATTTTCCATGTCATTCAGAAGACTTTCATAGCCATTACCTGCCTCTGTATAGACAGACGGCGCCGCATTAGGATTAATAGTCCTTTTATTAGAAATTGGCTCTCTTTCCATATAGGATTCATGTTTCATTCCTACTTCAAGAGCAATGTCCATAGGAGTCTTTTTCCCTTTATCTACTAACAGAAAGATCATATTAAACTTAAATAAGTTGCTGTAATCGAATCGGTGTTGGTTACCTACTTTTCCAACATCTAAATACTCATTTAAATCATGTCTTTTTAAGTAATTCCTAAACATCCAGTCTTTTCCTTCTGGTAAGCCCAAAATAGAACAAGCTTCCTTAGTAGAATAAGAACCTTCTAGATGTATATTTTCAAAGTAGTCTGTATGTAGTAGATCTTCTCTAAACCCCATGCGATCGATCATTTTAAGTAATGGATCTTCAGAAAACTTTTCTAAGATAAATTCTTGCATACTCACACACTTTCACCACCTTCAACATAAATTAATATCTTTATATTACCCTCCAAAACTGTTAGATTCAACAGTTTTATACCCACAAAACCTCGATATTAAGCCGATTATCGCAAATGACCGCAAAAAATCACCGACGAACAACAAATGATAACTTTTGATAATCAACGGTTACTATATATCTATTCGGTATCTATCAATAATATGCGATTATCGTAGATAATTTATCCCTTATCTAGGTTTACCGGAGTTAATTTTTTGATTACCGCTCGCGATCAAATACGATAATAGTGTTGACCGGGGTTGATTTTAAGGGGTTTTAATGATGTTTGGTATTGATGCAAGCACCGTATTCTTCATAGGGGTTGAATTTAACTGTTTATGGCGAAGAGATTGGAATGAATATTTATGGGGGATTAAGAAGTATCTAATTAAGAGATTACTTGAAGCAAAAAAAAGAACTCCGTATGGAGTTCCTTGATTAAAAATCGTCCTTCAAGTCAGCCAAATTAACTTTCTTTGCCGGTTTATCTGAACCGAATTCATCTTCAAATGAAAATTCATCCATTGAATTACTAGTTTCTTCATTATCTACAGTGAAGAAATCATTAAATTCATCAAGACCTAAAGAAACGGCGTCAGCTTTCTGTTTTTCTTCAATTTCTTTTTCAATTTGTTCCCACTGTTTTAATTCTTCTCGTAATTGTTGAATTCTTGTAGGGGGAGTAGAAAGGACTGATAATCCATAAACAGTTATGGATTCTAACTTATTTACATTTGCAATAGCATGATTAACCTTAGATTGTAAGAAGTCTGCTGAAATCGTATAAATACTATCTGCAATTCTAGGATCAATGTTATTTCTTGATGGATATAGTACAGCTACTGCACCAGCTAGAGCACGTGTATCTTCTTTATAATCATAGTTGGCCAAAACTTCATTATCTTTAAATAGGGATTCAATAACTCCCTCGAGTTTATTTTCTTCCTTTAGGCCATTTACTTTTGATATTGATGACCATCCAGGAGTAGAATATGTACTTAGAAGTTCTGTTTTATCTAGGACGGAACGACCATTTAATAAGGGTATTGTTGAAACTTCAACGATAGAAGAAGTTACTACCATATTAGAATAAGACTTAGCATCAATTTGTGTCTTGTTTTTTGTTTCAAGTGCTTTTTCGTCATAATAATTTCGGATTTTTTCATTATCTATAACTAGAACGTTTCCTATCTTCTTTTCATTAATTAAATTTTGAAGTACAGATACTCCTGCTAAAGCATTTCTTCTAAAAGAAGTTCCTTTTTCATCGCTTGATGGTAAAGAGCAAATAACTCCTAGTGTGACTTTCCCATCTGGAAGAGACGCTACCTTCTTACGTACTTGCGACAAATAACTTAATGCTACTTTTAATGCACCGTTCCCAGTACCTCCACCCAAACTTACTGATAACCAAACGAATTCAGCCTCTGTAATTTCTGGTTTTCTTGCTAAATCCATGTAGATATCTTTGTTTTCTACAGCAATATTAAAGCCCAATTGAGCATTCTTGTCTGTACCTTCTAAATTGGGATGTTTCTCACTCTTTGTTACAATGCGTCGATCTGCAGGGATTAAATCTCTATGTTCTTCCATATCAGATTTTGAAGAATTCACCAAGAATGTGTCCATTCCAAATCTTGATAATTCAGCAGCAATACGCCCACCGCCTTGACCTAATCCAATTACGGCTTGTTTAGGGAAACGGGATCTTTCTCTTTGGACCTCTTCAGAGTCTAAAAGCTGTTTGTTAAGAATAAGTGGTAAAGCACCTAGTTTCAATTCATTAATTGCTTTCATTAATTACTCACCCCATCTATATTTTGTTTATTTCTCTTTTCCTCTATAAGTAGCGCTATTAATTGCTTTCCTCGTTCAGTTAAATAATAAGGAGTTGACGTTCCATTTAACTTTCTTTCGATAAAGCCTTGTGCCTCAAGCATAAGAAATGAATTATCATATCTTTTCCTTGATTTGCTATAATCCTCAATTCTGGTTTTAACTAATCCCAAATTATTATTTTTGGCTTCATTAACTACTAATCTGAAGATATCGATTGTGAAATCATCCAGCTTTTTTCTGAGAAAAAGCAAAGTCTTGTCGTCGTACTCAATGGTATCTAAGTCTAATATTCTGCCTTTATACTTTACCATCTTCTCTTCCTTCTCCAATTTTATCCCCCCTCTGCAGGAGTATGCGTCCCTTAAAGGAACTAAATTATGTACCTTTAAGGAACATTATAAAACAATGAACCTACTATGACAAGAAAAACTATCCAATAATTCCATTAGATATAACTACATTATGAGCTAGATTTTCCTTTGCGGTCCTCAATTGCGGTCCGCAAACAAACCCTTTATTAATAAGAGTTTAAGAGAATATATCTTATTGAGCTCCTATAAGAACCTCAATTGTGTCCCTCAATTGCGGACTGCAATTAAGAAGCGGAAATGAATTGGGATTTTTAAATTCATATTCACAAATTCCACTTTTGCAAATAAATTTTAGAAGCGAAATTTTGAATATTAGTATCTAACTTAAGAATGGTGAATTGATAATAGCTGAATGTAACCTGATCACAACCTATACTCGTAATATAGTTGTTCTAAAAGAAACCGTTGATTATTTTTGATTATCGCTGTTTTTTGCTATAACTGAGCTACCGCGGATTACCGGTGGAAGTCCAGTAGTGTAAATCCAATAATTATTGGACTACCAATCGGTAAAGTTGTATAAATCTAAATTCATACAATATGTATAAATTGATTTAGGTTTACCGCATATTATCGTAGTGAAATCATTCGAAATTTCCCACAAAGAAACACATTCAAAGAATCACGTTCAAAGAAACATATAAAGTGTGTTTCTTTGAGTATGTTTCTGCCAGAAACATACTCTAGTAGAGTTGAACCATTGATACAAAGAGGATGGATTTTCTGAGAGAAGCGAGGCTTTTATCCTGTTGGTAGATTCATTTTAGTGCATTTTTTCAGGTGAAAGAACTCCACAAACCGAGTTTTATTTTCTACTCTATGAAATTAACCCAATCAATAAATTATTTGATAATCCTGGTAACATCTATTCTGTATTTTCATGTATTAAAATGTTGAATTTATAATATATGTTAAATTCTTGATTTAATGTGCTATAATGACAGTGTTAAAAAATTACATAACCAAATGGGAAGAACCCAAGATGAAATAAGAGAGGCTTTTTGCAAATGTCTCCTTTTTCTTCTTGGGTTTTTTTGCTTTGGAAGGAGTGAATTATGTTGAGTCATGCTCTAATAGATGACGATAGAAAAGGAGTCATATTGAAAGATAAGGAGACCAACTTGCTGCACTTGGTTTATAAGCATCGGCTATTAACTACAAAACAAATATGTATGTTGGTTGGAGCTACCAAGGGTTCATCACTTTATCATTCTCTAACTAGAAGGCTAAGGAAGTTTGTTAAGTATAATTTGTTAGTAAGGCATGAGTATGATCTAGGGGTCAAGGGTGTACGATTTTATTATTATCGTCTGGGACCGAAAGGGTACTCAGTGTTAGTCAATATAGGATTAATACCATATTCTGAGTCAGGGGATTTAGAGATTTTAAGAAAGGTCTCCTACATCAGGAATTTAGATCATTACCTTGGGACGCAAGAAGTTGTAATTAATACATTATGTAGCACTGATAGAACTTCCATTGAATCCTATCATCCCCAAGAACATTTACTTTTGTCAGATGAATTTTCTGAAACAGCTCTTGTGATCCCTGATTGGATATTGAAAGATGAGAATACTTTTGTATATCTGGAATTGGATACTGGTACTGAAGGATTACCTGTTATAAAGGATAAGGTTGAAAGGTACAGAGATTGGGCTAACATGAATCCGCTGCAACAACACTTTGTTGTATTTGTTTCACTAGATGATTCCTTTCAATCAAAAAAGAAGTATGGGGATAAAGTTAGAAGGATTGGAAATATGAAGAGGAGTTCAATGAATATTTTTAATGAGGACCCAGAGTTGGAGAATTTAGAAATTTTCTTCTTACCTTTAAGAACTGCGTCAACATCTATTAACAAGATGCTGTCTAATACTGTCCCATTCAACAAGGAAGAACGTGTTCTTGAGGTAGAGGTGGGAATGCGCCTTTTCTCAGAATTAAATAGTGACTTTCCTTATCATTTGTCCGAAATACCGTTAGATGAGGTTTATTTTGAAAACACAAACGAGCGTCACAAAGTAGAGAAAGTATATCAGGTACAGAATGAATCCGGCACGCTAATTGAAACCATCGGAATGATCCATTTACATGAAGGGCACTTACTTTCTTTGGAGAGGCTAGACGCATCATACCATTTAATAAATGAGCAAAAAATGAAAAGAAGAATCGACCGCTTGATTGCAGTATATGAAAATCAAGAAGAACTGGAGTCTGATGTTTTAGGAGAAGAATATTCAAACTTGCTACTAGGGGATAACTGTTCATGGGAAGAAAACTTATTTACATTACCTGTCTTTTATAAACAGGTGTCTCCATATAGGTTGGAGGTGACCACATTTGAGTAGCACAAAACTGAACTGGAAAAAGAAGTTACCTGTGATCATATCGACTATCTTGTTTATTCACACCTTGTACCAATTAATAAGAGGAGTAACTAACGAGATTTTTTTGTTCCGATCTTATATGACTGAGAAATTACATTACTTATGGATTTTTGGAGATCCGCTTCATCCGAGTATTTGGTCTATGTTGTTACTTTCACCAGTAATGATAATCGGATGGCTCTTCTCCACCAGAGTTAAATATTATCAATCATTTAAATGGAGGCTAGTGCAATTCTTCACCTTAGTTGGTGCAATATTATCAATGTTCTTATTGAATGTAACGGCATCGATTTATAACAATGTAGTGCCATACTTCTTACAACGATCAGAAATGATAAATGTATCTTCAGATGCTTTAAGAGATGTAATGATTGGGAATACTGAAGCATTCTTGCTGTTGGTAATGTCACTACCCTTAATCATGTTGGGGTTATTGTCCCTATATATAGGTGGATTATTTAATCAAAATAGAAGTGAAATTGTGGAAGCTTTTAAGGAGTACGAAGTGACTTCAAGGTTCTTTCAGAAACTTACTAAGTCCGAAAGGGATACTGGACTGCCAGATGTTATTTTAGGTCCGGATTCTGATACAAAAGAAATGGTAACCATTCCAGGTGGAGACCGTAGTCTGAACACAATGATCGTCGGATCGATTGGTACCGGTAAAACCGCTGCTGTAGCAACGCCACTAATTAATCAAGATTTAGACCACTTCACAAAATATATTAATGATTTTCCATCTGTCTCTAAAAGAGATGATTACGATCAAATTAAAGGCAACTATTTAAATGGATTAGTAGTTATCGAACCGTCTAATGATCTATGTAAAGATGTCTATAAATTATGCTTGGCCCACGGGATTCCTAAAGAAGCCATTTATTATGTAGATCCGTCTAATGAAAACACTCCATCTATAAACCCGCTCCAGGGTCCAGTTGATAAAGTAGCAGAATCTATGACAATGGTGGTTGAAGGTTTGGGGGAAAATGACAATTTCTTCTTTGCCCAAGCACAACGCGCTCATTTCAAGCAATATATATACTTACTTAAATTACATTCTGAAGAGGAGGAGCCAACGTTAGCAGAGCTCTATGAAATGTACAATGATGTACAACTTGTTCATAAAATGCACTTAAAATTGAAAGGTCGAATAGAAAAGTATGCTCCATTAGCTAAAACAGAAGATGAGAAGAACTTCTGGGACGTTGTAAAAGATACCGATCGTTGGTTTGACGCCAATGTAATTCCTGTAAGGGACAGAAATAACGAAGTAAGCAAGATTACATCGGGTAAATACCGAGGGGAAATTGAGTACTTTGATAAAAAAGGTGAATTCATCGAGGGTTTGAGAAATATCCTTTCTGATATATCATCAAATGTACTGCTTAGAAGGGTGTTATTCAAGAAATCTTCATTTGATTTTGATGCCCATTTAGAAGCAGGAGGAATTTTATTGGTTAATACTGAAAAGGGGAGCCTAATGGAATTATCAATCGTATTAGGGAAGATGGTCCTTTTATCAGTTCAGAATGCTGTTTTTAGAAGACAACCCAAGATATCGCCTTACCACTCTATATACGCAGATGAATTTCCTGAGTACATTTATAAACCTTTCAGAAATTTCCCTGCTCAATCACGTAAATATAAAGCAAATATTCACGTAATCGCTCAAACAATTGCTCAGCTCGCTGATGATTATGGTGAATACTTCATGCATACACTTTTAACCACTTTTCGTAATAAAGTCGTCTATGCTGATGTTAGTGAATTTGACGCAAAGACATTTAGCTTTTTGTTTCATGAGAAGAATAATTATGTTGAGAGTACATCTGAACAATCAGTATCACCGTTACAAGATTCACCTGTGTCGAGACAAGGTAGCTCTTATCAGCAAGAAAAGGAATCTATACTAACACCAGGAGATATTCTTTCTCTGAAAGCTTTTGAAGCGGCCGCTAAAATAGTCGTGAACAACGAATCCAAACCGGCAAGGAAAATTAAAGCAAACTTTGTACCAAGAGAGGAATTTGTTGAAGCTAAGAGCCAGGTTAACCCTGAAGCAGCGGCATACTGGTTAGAAGAGCGTGAAAAATTATTGAACAAAGGGAAACAAGTGAATGATTCTGAAATAAATATAGAGAGTGTTAGTGAACAGGAAATCAGGATCCAAAAGGAAGTGGAAGAGTCCAAGATCGAGGCAACGGTCTTGTCACAAACGTTAAATCATAAACATATCGAGCAACCTAATAGCAAACTACAATACGGTTCCACACCGAAGCCGAGAATAAGGCGGGCATCCGCAAATACAAATCATAGTGATATCTTAGATTCAGATAAGACGGATATAGTGGGCGAACAGCGAAATGAAATCTCCAACCAAACTCAGAAGCAAATAGCCGCTGCCGTTACTTCGCAAATAGAAACTGAGCCAGTGCGATCAGAATCAGATATTTTGAGTGAAGTTACTACGTTTAAGGAGCCAGATAACTCCGTTGAGGAGAATTTGGACAAAGAGTGGGAGGATGGCTTAGATTATCTTCCTGAAAGCATTTCAAATAACAATCATGAGGTTGTTAAAGATTTAGTTTTGAAACCAAAAGTAGAAGTGAGTGTCCCAACAATTAAAGAGGAAAATCTGTTTGATAGTTTAGCCGAGAGCATGGATGAGGATGAATAACATTTCTATTAATGTAAAAATAATGTGCTATTGCAGAAATATGGAAGATAGTATACAATCTACTTGTAACTTTCTACCTAGCATAATTTCAATTTAATATATGAAATGGGACGAAACCCACACTATATAAAAGCGATGATACTGTCGTTTTAACTTTAGTGTGGGTTTCTTTTTTTGCATCTGGTAGGACGTTATCTAAAAGCAATTATTAAACAAAGAGAGATATTAAGAATAGTAGGAGGAATAAAAAATGGCACAAAGTACGATATCATGGTCCCAAGAAGAATTAGAGCAACTCGCAAGAATTCACCGTCAGAGTGAGATTATTAAAGGGATGGTACAGTCAGTAGGATTTATGAATATCCCTGTTCAAGAAGGCGGTAAAACGGTAACGAAGGAAACGGAAGTGGCAATTTTCCGTTTAGAGGGTGGAGTCACTGCCTATTGCCCGGCTCCAGAATTCTCAGAAAGAACTTTCAAAACGTTAAATGGATTTGTGGGAACAGAACAGAATCTAATCATTACTAGGTTAGATCTAAAACACCAGCTGGCCCTGGTTTCTGTAAAGGAAGCAGATGCAAAGAAACGACAAGTGTTCTGGGATACCCTGAAATACTTGGAAAAGAAGGATGCTTTGGATGAACAAGTATTTGAGGGTGTCGTATTTGGAGTGAACCCTGAGAATGAACGTATTCATGTTCGAGTAGAAGGAACGGACTGCTTTATGCTGAAATATGATTGGGACTGGAATAGAGACATTGATGTTATGGCTACTGTTGAGCGTGGTACTCCCATTCAAGTAAAAGTCTTGAAATTTGATGAAGAGAGAAAAATGGTACGTATTTCTCGAAAAGACACAATGGAAGATCCTTTCAAAAAATTAGAAAACATGAAAGAAATGGAAGTAGTGGTTGGCAGGGTTGCAGATGTTGACTCAATCCATGGGATTTTTGTTCAAATTGAAGAAGGCGTAACATTAAAAGCTTCGAAACCGCGCTATTTGGAAGAACCGCTTGTAGGCGATATTGTATCATGTAAGATCCGCTCAATAGATGCTAAAAATCGTAAAGGGAAAGTTGTTATTGTTGATTATCCCCGCGGTAAGAAAAAACGTAAAGATTTAGGCTCATTCCTTTATCAATAAGGGATAGGTTATGACAATTACAAACTTAAATGATGTACCGGTACAAGAGGTGCCAGCAGAGGAAGTCTTTGATGAAAATCTTTATTATCTATCAAGGGAAGGGGATATACCTTTTTGGGATCACCCATTAATGTATGGTTACCCCAAACTTCCTAAACACTATTATCCTTATACGACGAAAGCGGAAGTGTTGCAAGCCTACAAACGAAGCAAGATAAAAGAACAAGATTTTATGATATTGAAAGTGTTAGGAGATGCAATAGCGGCTAATGAAGATCAACTCCGCCGATATCTCAGTTCCCAAATGAGTCGTTCAGAAGTCTCAAAACGATTAGATCTTTTAAGAAGAAATGGTTTCGTGGACCGTTGGCATTGTCGTCTAGAAAACGATGAAACTGAAGAATTCCGACCTCCAGCTCCTTTTACTTTAGGAGTGGCGGGGTTCAAATTAATGAAGCATTTCTATAGTGATTGCCCATTTATGAACCCGGATAGTTGGGATAAGACAAATGCAAAAGCTATTCAACGATATGTCGCGATGAATGAATTAAGGTGTGCTTTAGTTGAAAGTAAAACAATTAAAGGATGGCAGTGGAACGCGGTAATTGGGAATCATCGTAGATTCCGAACACCTATGGGAGTAGCAAACATCGAAACTCCAAAAGGTCAGGTTAATTTTGTTATAGAGCGGCCACAAATGTCTCAGAACTTTATAGGATATTTAAAGGAGACTTTAAAACAATGGACAAGTATATTCGATAACTATGGTACATTTCCTATACAAAAAGCTCCTGAGAACAGTCCAGTAGTCGTTATTTATGCGTCAACTGTTTCATTAGCGGAACATATTCATAATAGCTTAATGTTGGATCAATACCCATTTCAAGTCTGGTGTTGTATTGAGGAATATATGGAGAAAGATGGACTTAAAAAGGCGTTTATGACACCCAAAGGAGAAACGCTCCAGAGAATTAAACTCCCTTTTCTTGAAAAAATAAGTGATTAAGGAAGAGCAGCCATTGGGCTGTTTTTTCTTTTGGTAATCATTAAGTCTGGAAAAAAATCCTATGGTAAAATGAAGGGGAAATAGGGGTTGATTGAAATAATATGTATAGAGGGGACAACATTATTATGAAATTGTGGGATTTCTATGAACTTGAAAGACTCGGAAAGAAAGATAAACAATTCTTGAAATATATCAATTCTATGATTGATGATGATTATTCAATTGCCGAAATTTTGGATCTTATTAAGGTCTCAGGTATATGCTTTAATCCTTATTCTCCAAATAAACATACGCTATTTGATAAAGTAATAAAAACCCTTGAAGAACGATTTCCTAATGAAAGTAAAGAGATCCATGAATTTACTCAAGGTGTAAGCACATTACGTTACCTTTTTCTTGATTTTTTTGAGGAAAGAGATTCAAGCAATCTTGCTATGATACCACCGCGAAGGCGACTATTGTCATTTGTATTAGCTTTAGAAATATGGTTAGGTGCACAATATGAATATACGAGAGGTAGGTCATTATACGCAGTTAAAGAAGTATATCCATTTGTAGTCACCCTGGCGGATGGAGCAGGTGAGAAATTAATCCCTGTAGAGCAAGGTTTTGACCATGCAAGGTCTGTTTATGACAGCATAGCTGAAAATGCAAGTAGTGTTATGAGATACTTACAGCTTGAAAATGGCCCTCTAAATACTGCACAGACTCCTTCAATGAATCAGGTCCGACAAGCTAGGGACCACATACAGTTCTTTGATACGTTTTCATCACTAATGTCAATTGAACAAAAATGGAGGTTTTCTAAAACCAAAGTATTTACTGAAGGCAATAAGTACAGTATCACACACGAAGATAAAAAATTCTTAGAATCAGTAGAAGCAGCAAGGGTTCGCTTCCGTAGTCAGCGTAATAAATGGTATGCAGATTTCAAAAGGGCTGGGTTTACAGGGATAGTTAATCCTAACAGTAGTCTTTTAGCGCCGGAGGAATATCTTTGCGAAGAGGAAGCATTCTTCTCTATCGCTGTTACAGAGTTTTTGCATACCCATGATTTAAATGTTCGTTGTTTAGATGTATCGCTTAGTGAGTGGGTCAGAGCATATACTTTGATTCAAATGTTGTCTCAAGAAGAGCTAGATAATCGCTTTAATGAAAGGAGAGTAAGGCCAATCTCTTTAGAAAATTGGACACTCACTTTTACTGCAGCTGATTTGAAAAAGCTATTTGTAGAACGAGGCATTTCAGAAGCCAGTAGCGAAATTATTATTGAAACCTTAACATTCAATGAAAAATCAAAAGACTTATTAGATTGTCCTATAGTTCAGAATGGGAAGGACCATCTGTTTATAATACCTTCAATAGGTAATGCTATTGATCCAGCAATGAGCTTAATATCCCTTTTAAATAAGAATCAAGCCGATATATCCTTTAAAGGCCAAGGGTTTGAAGATGATATACTACAAAAGTTTTCAGACCAAGGTATTCGGGCTTGCCGTATAAAAAGAAATGATAATGGTGATACGTTTGAAAGTGACGTGATTTTCGAACTGGATGGGGACTTGTTTATAGCAGAACTGAAAGCCTTTGGACAACCATCATCTATAAGAGACTATTACAGCCTTATGTTGAAACTGTTAGGACCTCAACAAAAAATCAGCGCAGATGATAATAAAAGAAGTGCAGTTGAACAATTGAACCGATCGTCACATTATTATGAGACGAACATACAGATTGTAACCAAAGAATTAGGCTTAGAAGAAGGCTGGGAACCAAATAATGTATATAAAATTGTCTTAACTACCGCTATGCTAGGAGAACCGCTATTCAAAGAGAACACTTACTTGATTGATCACTCAGCTTTTATCAGGTTCCTAGATAGAATTCCTCCTGCATTTGTTATTGGAAACAAAGGATATGCTGCAAGAATACCTGAATTCGAAGGGGAAATTACAACTGAGAAAATGTTAAAGGTATTGTCATATTCGCCGCAATTACAATTAGTAGAGAAAAGGATTAGATTTAGAAATGTAATACTGAATATAAATAACAAGACTGTACATTATTCTTTCCTGGAGGATATGCTAGGCGATTTCATAAAAGCCGATAAAGAAGTCTTAAAGAAAATAGGCCTTAAAGAGGAAGAAATTGAAGCCTTGAAACTGAACAATGCATAAGTAAAACCTCATAAAGTAAGAGGTTGAATTGGTCACTTACTTTATGAGGAAAATATTTCATTTTGTTCTTTAGTATTGTTGACTTCAACATAGGAGAATGATAGTATAAACATGTCAAAACACTCTTTCTAAAGTTTTTAGAAAGATGTTCGTACTCAGCTTTTGCTGGGTACACCCTTAATTAAATATACTAATGGGAAAACCCCATAAAATACATGAATAGAAGTTTCTTATACTTCAATTCTTCGTGTGTTTTATGGGGTTTTTTTGTACCTAAAACTAAATAACATATTTTACCTATTTTTACCCGAAACCCAATTTAATATTTTTACCCACTCAATGGAGTTGAAAAAATGAAAAAAGTTCTACTTGCTATTGGCGATCAATCACTGAGTTTGATATTGAGGAAGTCATTAGAGGAACACCGGCAGTCATTCGAAGTATTGGAGAATGAAGTGCTACACTCTCAATATCTTGAGGAAGTGGTTGAGACTGAACAACCTGATATTCTCATTCTTCATGATACATATCTTGTTAGTCACCACGAGACACAACCTCAAAGAGAAGATGAATGGTTTAACTTCGTACAGAAAATGAAAATTGAATATGACGACTCCCTGCGAATTGTATTTGTTTGTGAGAGAGATCGTAGAGACCCATTCCTGGCAAACTTGGTTTTAAGAGGCGTATACGACATTTTCAATGATGGTACCTTTAGCCGAGAAGATATGATTGAGCAGCTGAAGGACAAGCCCCGCTTTTCTAAGATAAAACATCTTGTTCAGAGTGTTGATACACCACTAGGAGATGAAGAAGACACTGGTGAAGAGGAAACATCTGAGCAGGAACAAATCTCCTCAGAAGATAGAACAGAGGCAAAAAGAACTAAAGAAAAGCAACCGAAGATTGTTAACAAACAAGTTGTTCAAAAAGTCGTTAATAAGAACGTGATCAAGCGTGATTATAACATTCAAGTAACAAGCCAGGTCGAAAAAATAGTTGGTGTACCAGTTGAGAGGAAACTAATTCTAATCGGAAGTCCTTTTGCTAGGACAGGAAGCACCTTTGTATCACACCTATTGGCCAGAGAACTCACCAAGATGGGAGTAAGTGTGAGTTATGTAGAAAGCCCCTACACATATGCCTATTCCTATGATCGATTTATAGGACATGAAAAGGCTCCTGATTTAAGAAGTAAATTTTATCAGTTTACTAAAGAAATTGATCCTAAGCTTCCCAGTGCTTTTGAATGGGAACTCGATGGCATAAATATGGTTTGTAAACATCCTGCCAATGAACCTATATACAACCCTGATGAAATTCCATTTGAGGTATATGTAAAGATCCTCCTCTCTCAACAATCGACTGTAACGATAGTAGACGTTGGAGATGATTGGAACAAAGAAATTCATCGAGATATATATGATATTGCAAGTAATGCTTATTTTGTAATTGAACCGGATATATCTGCTATGCAGTATGTAGAGGAATCCGAAAATGAGCCTATTCCGTTCTTTAGAGAGGTATTGAAAGATGATAAAGCCGAGCTTATCGGCAATCGCTTCGAACCTTCACTCTTAAAAAATGAAGTAGTGCAGCAGGTATATAAGGATAAGTTAAAAGCGGTAATACCTTCATTTTCAGTGGAAGATGTCTTTAATGCACAGTATCAAGGGGCCTTTTTCAATGATACCCCTAATCAAGAGGAGAAAATTTATGAGGCTTTGAAGCCCATAATTGAAGAACTTTTACCCAAAGAGTTTCTTAAGATGAAAAAGAAAAAAAAAGGATTGTTCAAGTCGATCCTCAATAAAAAAGTAAGGATAAATAAGAAGGAGATGGAAGTATAGTGAAACCCGGCTGGAAGATATTTTTAGGGATTTTTTTATCCCTTTCAACAATGGCTTTCGTAGTAGTTTACGATCTCTACATAAAAGATCGTATAGATTCAGTTGAAGTCGTAGTGGTAAAGGCTGGAGAGGAAATAAAGAAAAAGGACTTAATTGACAGGTCGAAGGTTACAGTAGAGCGCCGACCAAAGCAGGATTTAATTGAAGGTGCAATTTTAAAAGAAGAAATGAATGAAATATATGCGTCTTCAGCTGCTCAAAACATTGTAAGTAACTCCATGATATCTAAAAAGATGATTGACTATGACCGTATGATCCCTGATGAATCTGAAGGAGAAGCAATTCGTCCGATTACAGGGGACATGATTCAAGCGCAACCAGGTTCCTTAAGAAGGAAAGATTCAATAGACATCTATCTAGTAAAGAAAGGAACAGAACGAGCAAATTCAGCTAATGTAGCTAGCTCAGCTGACAAAAAATTAACAAAAGAAGAATTTGTAAATGGTCCTCTTCTGAAAGATGTACGTGTGGTTTATGTGAAAGATAGCAGTAATAAAGAGGTCATGAACGGTAATCCTGAAAAAATAAAGGATGAACGTCTTGATGGTAGCGGTAAAATTTCAGATTTAGAAGTCATTTTAAATGAAGAAGATTTTCAAAAGCTTATGGACAAAGTAGTCAAAGAAGGTTACCTACTGTATATCACTTACAACTAATGAGGGAGGAGGAGAAGACAAATGATTATCGGAATTATCAGCTCTAACGCTCAATATAAAGAGCTAATGAGCGAACAAGAAGAAATTGAATTAGCACTGTTAACAGAAAAGCCAGGGAATGAGACGGTCGATTTTAATGCCATACTAATCGACGGAAAATTAATACCTTATAGAGAGCTTGAATTAATTAGAGAGAAGTATGCAGATATACCGATATTTTATATCATCCATGATGCGAAAACAGAGATGGTCATCCAGACAATTCAACGAATATGTGCATCACAGAAAGTAACACCCATTAATGAGTATTATACGGAGAGTCAAGTGATTGAAGAGGTAATGGAACATCTGCTTGCAAAGAAAAACACCAAGAAGAAAAGGGTTATAACATTCTTTGGAACTCATAGTTCAGCAGGAGTTTCTACAACCACACTTAATGTGGCGAGGTCATTATCTTCAAGAGTACATGAACGGATTTTAGTACTTAGTCTTAATGCATGGGATCCATCGGATTACTTCTATGATTATAAAGGTCACTATCTTAGCGATTTAAAAGTGGATCTGAAGACAGAGTCACTTACACAAGCCAGGCTAACATCCAGCTTGCATCAATATAAGAATTTCTACCATCTAGCGGGAAATCGTGACATTAAAATGCAGAGATACTACAAACCAAAAGAAATTGAGCACTTGCTTAGTGTTGCAAAAGAAAACTTTGACCTGATCATCGTGGACGGAGGAACACATTTTGATACAGCGATCGCTGCTCAAGCTTATGTATCCTCGGATATGCGCTTTATTGTAACCAACCAAGAAGAAAAAGGGTATCGGGGATATTTCCCTTACGTGTTTCAACAGATGCTTGAACCTGTTGGAGGGAAACGAGAAGATTTCATGCTTATCATTAATAGATTTCAACCAAATATGTCTCTAATCAGTGAAAAAGATCTAGAAGAAGATCTAGAAATGAGTAGAATAGCTACAATTCCTGATATGGGTCCAATTGGTTCAATTGCAATCCGACAGAGCAAACTCCTATATGAACTAGGCGAACAAGCATATAAAAAACCAATAGATACGATAAGTAATTTGTTAATTGCAGAAGCTGGCCTTTCGGAAAAACCAATAGATGAATTCCAGCCAAAGACAAAGGGATTCTTTAGTTTCCTTCCTAAAAAGGACCGCGGAGGTGAGAAGGTATGGTAAAGACCTTGGATGATGCTATTAGAGAAATAGAGGGCACTGATTATGACAGTGAGTTTGGTTTAGATCAACCTTTTGACCCCGCTCAATTTGTGGGGGCGGTTATAGAAGAAAAGGGTTTAAACACGAAAGCAGAGATCACTACATATGCAAGGAAGAAATCATTTCAACAAATATGTAGCGTAGTTCGAAAAGAATTAAGTGACATGATTGATACAGATAAGGATGAATCTAAGAGTAACCTTTCTAATCTGGAACAGCAGTACAAAGCCGTCATTGGTGACAAACAAGCCATGCACAGATTTGTTCAACAAATTACAGAGGTATTGAGAAAAAATAACATTACATCACAAGATTATCCCAGTTTTTATGATTCACTCTCTGAAGCCATTTTTCATGAAATATGGGGAGTGGGGATATTACATAAATGGGAAACCTTCCCAGATTCTGAAGCTGCTGTAATAAGAGGAACTGAACTTTGGATTGATATCGAAGGTACTTTTGTTAAGCAAGATGAAGCATTTGAAAATGAAGAGGCAGTAGAACGTGTAAAACGTGCTTTCACATTAAGAACTAAGGATGCCATCATCAATGAACAGAACCCTGAATTAGAAGTTGAAAGAGAAGATGGGTCTAGGATTACCATGATTCAAAAGCCAAGATCCCGGGACAACTATATTATGTTCCGCCGCTTCACTGTTCAAGACCTTTCATTAGAAGAACAGGCGAAAAGAGAAACAATACCTGAAAGGGATGTAGCACTATATCGAGCTTTAAGTCGTGTAATGGCCAATATTGTATTTGCTGGCCGTGTTCGTTCCGCCAAAACTACATTTATGAAGTCCATGATTAGAGAAAGAAACCCAAAATACGTTGCAGCAGTAATGGAAAAGCATTTTGAACTACGGCTATCTGATCACTTTAAAGATCGTCTCACCTTTGAAATTCAAGCTAAAGAAGGAGACCTTCATAAAGCGATGCCAAGGTTACTGCGAATGGAACACGATTATATTATCGTCGGGGAAATTCGGAGCATTGAAACAGAAGGGTATTTACAGAGTGCAGAGAGGGGAGAAAGAGGCAATTTCACTACATATCATTTAACTAACGTTGAACATATTGTAGAGCAAATTGCGCGTCATATTCTTGATGAATTCCCCACAAGAAATATCGATAACGAAATTGGCCGTGTGGCTAGAGATATTGATATTATTGTGGTTTTGAAAAGTGACCGCGATAGAAGGAAAAAGCGGGTAATAGGTGTAACCGAAATTCTTTGGGATGAGGAAAAACGGGAGCACTCCACGCAGGACTTAATCAAATTTAGTCCTGTTACCGAAAAGTATTACTATTCTTCTAAGATTTCAAAAGAATTGTTATTGAAAATGGCAGAAGAAAGTTATGACGATGCCAAGACACTTATACAGATGCTAATGGTCCGTGAGAAAGAGTCTCCTATGGCAGATTATGAACAGCTTAAAGATACTGTGTATGATGACATGATGAAAGAAATCCTCGAAGGGATGAATCCTGATGGATAAGTTCCTTCACTGGTTTTGGTTATCAGGCCTTCATTACATTCTCTATGGAATTGTTATCATTGCTTCCTTAATGGCAACCAAACATATCATTGCTTTACCTTTAAAAGAAAAGGTGAATGAATGGCAGTATCGATCACGTTTAAGGATTATGAGAACGGAAAATGAGACCAGGAGCCTTCAAAGCAATAAACCGCTGTTTAAGCATATTTATCTGTTAATTAAATCTACAACGACTAGCAAATCTGACTCAGATGTATTGTCATTCTATGTGATTACAGTGCTTTTATTTAGCTTTACTTACATTTCGTCGTTTATTAGGTTCTCTGACCTTGTAGGTGCCGCCGTTATTGCAATACTCATCGCGTTAATACCTTATTTATTTCTAAATTTAAGGTTAAGGATGATTCGTAACAAGGTTAGTGACGAGATCCTCTCAATCGTCCAAGGTATTACCCAACAGTATAGTGCAAATTCATATGATATCTATCATGCTTTAGTTGAATTGCAGGGAGATATTCAAAGTAAAGAACTTAGAAAAGTCTTCTTTAAACTCATTTCAGAACTGCAGGTATCAAGAAATGAAGAGCAACTAAGAGAGGTAATAGAAATTTTCACTTATTCATCAAATACAAGCTGGGCAAAGAGATTGGGGAGTATCATATTAAAAGCTTATTTAACCAATGAAAATGTTTTAAATGCTTTGCTTACCCTATCCAGGCAGATTGAAGAAACTCAAGAGATGTTGGAAGAAGAGAAATCGAATTCAATGGACAGTGTTGCCAATGGATTTATTACAGTTCCAATCTTCATTGGATCCCTATTTTTAGGATACTATTCATCAGGTGCCCAAAGTTGGTTCGACCTGCAGTTTGGAAATACCCATACTTTATTATTGTTAATTGCCAGTTTCATAGGTGTTATCTTCTCAGTATTCATATCATTAGTGTTACGAAAACCTAAAAATGATTTATAGGAGGGAGGGGATAAGTTGGAAAATATTGTTCTTTTTAAAATATTACCTTATCTCGTATACATAGCCAGTTTCTTAATGGCTATTGGAAGTGGTGTACTTGTTTATACAGGGCTCTCAAATCCAACGGAGCGTGTTCAAACCCGATTAAGAATGAGGAGTACCATTGAGAAGGGGAAGAGTAGTATTCAAGCCTCTGCTTCAAAATCGGTAGCTGAGGATTGGTTAAAAAAAGCAGGAAACCCACTTGGAATAACTTCATTTTCATACCATGCAGTATTCATTAGTCTTGTGGGTCTCTTATTGATAAATTATGTTTTATTTCCATTCATAGTCGATGGAGATTTCAGCTTGATTGGATTCGGGGTAATAGTGATGGGATTTATCTTCCTTTTGCCAGCAATGCCCTTTTCATTGTTTACTTTCATCATGAAAAGACTCGTAGAATATCGGCAGGCCAAAAAAAATGCAGAAGTGTTCATGCTTTACGATCTTTTGATAAACGAATTAGAGATGATGAAGATGAGCAGGATAAATTCCTATAATTTGATCAAAGAATTACTACCATATTTTTCAACGATTCAACCACTTTTAGCTAAAACACTTTCAGAATGGTCAAGTAGTATAGGTCCAGAAGTAGCATTAGATAATTTGGCCGAACGTCTTAATACAAAAGAAAGTAAATCCCTTGTGTCTGTTTTAAAGTCCCTCGATAAGGTAGATAGGGAAACAGCAATAAAGTCACTAAAAGGAATGCAATCAATGTTTAGTAGAGCTCAGATTGAAAACAACCGTCGAAAACGAAAAGTTACGACTGATTTGTTTGGTATTCCTGTAAAGGTTACGCACTTTCTGATCATTCTTAATTTTGTAGTCGTCATTGTGACTATGGTATCAGTAATACTAGAAGCAAACAGATAGGGGGGATCTCATGAATATATCGATAAGTACCTTCATGAAGATAGCCATTACGGTGGTTACTATTAGTGCTCTAATCTATACAAAAATGTATGAACAAGTCTTTGAAATTAGTAATCATGTAGCTGATTACATTAGTAAAAGTTAAATATTAGTGGCACAGCCTCTAATTTATTTATAAATAAATACAATAATTAAGGAGGAATAAAAATGAATGTAACAATCTCAACATTTTTAAAAATCGCAATAACAGTGGTATCAATCAGCGCATTTCTATTTGTTGTAGCTTATAACATGGCAGATAGTGAAACAACTCACTATCAGACCGAAATAGAGACAGAAAGAACTCTATTACCATAAAAATATTTCTAAAAGGATGTTTATATGAATAAGTCAATTGCCACCTTTATGGGGATCGCTATTACAGTGATTCTCATGATATCACTGGTAATAACAACATCTTACGCTGCTTTAAAGGACAAAAATGATAGACATCATAATTTACTTGAAACAAAGCATCAACTCAAAGAAAAATAAAGGGAGAAGATAAAAATGAATGTAACAATTTCAACATTTTTAAAAATCGCGATAACAGTGGTATCAATCAGTGCCTTTTTATTTGTGTTAGGTTATGGTATGGCAAATAATGAAGCAACCCATTACGAAACCCAGATTGAAGCAGAGCGAACAGTATTACCTTAAACACAAAGATAGTGCTACTGAACTGAACATCAGTAGCACTATCTAAAAGATACATAATAGAGGTGACCAATAGTGAGTAAGGCAATAGGAATGTGGATGACTCTATTTTTAGTCATTAATTTTATGTTTACTCCCATTCTTTCTTACAAAGATAGCCTAGAAAGAGAAGCGGTTGAGGTAGTCTTAAATGAAGGGGCTAAGAAAGCCGCTATTGAGGGTAGATTTACGACATCTATATTAAATGAAATGAAACAAACTTTAGTGGACGATTATAATTTTGATGCCTCTAAAATTACTATAACCGCAACACAGTCTCTTACACCAAGGAATCAATACATATCCGCAAGTATTGAGGTGCCAAGAGGAATGATATTTATAATTGATATTTTTAATCAAGGCCCCGAATCATTTAAGAAAGATATCAAGGTTTTAAGTGAACATATCTAATATGGGAGGAAAGATAAAACTTGGCAGAAGCTATACGAGCGATCTTACTTACATTACTTTTTGCATATATCATGACTATTCAAACGAACCTGGATACTGATAAGACAGCAACCAGACAATTAAAAAACGCCGTAGAACTGGCCGCTCATGACGCTTCTCTTGCCATAGATTCCTCGCAATTAGCAAATGGTAAATTAGTGTTTAACCAGGTGAAGGCGGCAGATAATCTTAAGAAAAGTCTTCAGTTTCACTTAAAACTTGATTCAAATTATAACCCACTTACCAATTCCCTTTATCAAGATAAAGTAACTATCGAGCACATAGAATTCATAGACGATAGCATGGCAACATTCCCATTTACATATTACAACTCGGATTATGACATTGTTGATACTTTAGACGGGCCGAGCATTGTAGTTGTAATTAGTACCCCTTCACCGAGATACTTTGCAGGCGATAAGATCCCTATTCGTCAAGCAGCTGTATATGAATATAAATTTTAAAATAGGTACGCTTTTAATAATCTTTTCTATACGTCGAAATATAAAAGGTATACCAATTTAATTGATGCCCAAAAAAGCTAGATTAGTAGTTAGGAGGTTGCTATAATGAATATAAATAGTATTTATTTTCTTTTTATGGCAACTCTTGGAGTTAGCGGTCGATCTACTAAACTATAAAGCGGTCTTTGGGCTGTGTTGAATAAGGACGAGTTCCTTGTCTTCACTTGCCCATCGATCGCTTTTTTTAATGGGGATTTTAGGTAGTGGGGATCAATCATAATAAGGTATTTGATTCTTAGGTATGTAGTAAGAAGAGAGTGTACTATTAAATTTTATTTTGAGGTGAAGAAAATGAAAAAATTAATAAGTGTAATCGTATTATCGTTCTTAATGTTATCAAGCTATGCTTCTGCAGAAGGTGGTACAGTTGGAACTTGTGAGATGTCAATCACATCAAATAATGTTGGTATTTCAAACGCAGTTGGCGCTACTAATCACTGTAATGGATCTGTAGTAGGCTTTTACCAAGCTGGGATGTTCCACTTAGATGGTGTATACACTGGTCAAGTTAAATATAGTGGTCAAAAGTTTGAAATCACTAATCCGTTTTCTCCTAACGTTAAAGAGATCTTGACTGTTTATACCAAAGTTATTGAGGAGCCAAAGCCTGAACCAAAGCCTGAACCAAAGCCTGAGCCAAAGCCTGAACCAAAGCCTGAGCCAAAGCCTGAGCCAAAGCCTGAGCCAAAGCCTGAGCCAAAGCCTGAACATAAACCGGCTCCAAAACCTGAACCAAAGCCAGCACCGACTCCAACACCAAAGCCAACCACTACAAATGGGGATAAGAGCACTGAAAATTCAACGTCTGGAAGTAGTTCTACGAATACTAAGACAGCTTCAACCAACAAAAATGAAGTAGACAATGATTCAAGCCCTTCTAATAATGTAGATGTCGTTGCTATTAAGGATTCTTCAAAAAATAAAGATGATGGTTCTAAAAATGAATCAGTTGCTTCTAAAGAATCTACTGATGATGAAGTAGAAAAAGACTCTCAAAAGGATGTAAATAAAGAAGATTCGAAGTTAAAAGAAGATGATGAAAATGTCAAAAAAGATTCTGAGAGTAAGAGTAGGGTAAGTGAGCAGACAGCTTCATTTACTAAGTCTCAACAGAAAGAACAAAAGTCTTCCTTTTTAGTTTGGGGCTTAACCATAACCTCAATTCTATTGTTAATCGGAGGATGGGTAGCATATCTTCATAAACCAACGAATCAATGGATCCGTAAAAAGTTTATGAAGTAACAATCATATAAAGGGGGAGGGTTCCCTTGAGTAAAAAGTGGATTAAAATAATATTAGTCTTTACTTTAATAATGACGGGTGTTGCTGCTTTTAAGTCAGATGTAAAAGCAGCTTCCCCTCATGCTGTTGAATCTAGCGTATCGAATGCTTGGAATAGCGGTAATGTTAAGCTTGGTTCAAAGTCTAATTCATGGACAGGTGGTACTCGTCTAGTCTATGACGTATATAGTTCAAAATATCAATCTAATGGCTGGGAAATTCAAAGTAGAAATTTCACAGGAACAACCAAAAAGTATCTAAAATTTAGTGGATGGGCCGTGTTAGCAGGATATAAACGGCATACTTCATCTAATCAATCAACTCATATTGTGTTAAAGAAAACTTCAGGATCTTCAGGAGTAGGAACGACCAAGATCTATAACACAATCCCTATATCGATTGACGCTACTGAAGATCTTGAATATAACAACCAGGGCAGCGGGGTTTGGAATGAGTGTTCTGCCTCCGCTACAAATAAGAATAATACAACCTGTAATATGCGATATGAAGACGTAGGTTTTACAGCATATATTCCTTTAGATGAAATCTTTGCTAGCCAAAAGGAAGATGCAGAATGGAAATTATACATAGTTAAGAGAGTGGATAATCAAATTGTATATTCTTCTCTAATTGTTCCTTTTGAATTCAGCGCATTATCTTACAACACGGGTAAAGTAGACCTGTCCAGTGGGACCAATACTAGGCTTTTGCGTATGAATGACTATCCAGTTATTCGAAGGGATTATCCTAGACAATCGGCTTCTAGTGCACCTAACGTATACTTCACAAATGGAAATTATTATACATCAATTGATATGGAAGAAAGTAAGACTGCTGTGTGGTATGGAGTAAATTATGGTGGTGCAAAAAAATGGGCAAATACAGTGTATTGGACCTTCGGAGGTTCACAAGCAGTATTAAGTTATACTCCACCACCTTTGAATATATATGGTGAAGGAACAGAAGTTTATAACGATGCTGGAACAGAACAATATACTTTTGAATATGGGGAACCTATTACTGTAAGGGGGTATATTTCTAGTAATCAGTCCATTGGTATGGTCAATCATACGCAATCTCTTAACGGAAAATATCAAGGGAATGTCCGATCTATAGACTATCCAGGTGCAACAACTAGGTGGATCACCAAAACATACACAAATTTAGCTCCAGGAACGTACACGGTAAGAGCTATTGCAGATTATGACGATCAAATTCCAGAAAGTAATGAAAGCGATAATGGGACTAAAACGGCTACTTTTATTGTAAAAGAACGAAATTTACAGGGTGGGGAAACCAAAGTATTGGATACTTCGGATAACGAAAAATCGAGCTTTATTTATGGGGAAACAGTTCGCGTAAGGGGCTATATTAGAAGTAATGCTCCAATTGAAACTGTAAACCATACTCATTCTTTAAATGGGATTTGGCAAGGGAATGTGACAGCTATTGATTACCCTATTGCCCAAACAAGGTGGATACAAAAAGATTATACAAACCTATTACCAGGTACCTATAACGTAAGAGCATATGCTGATTTTGATGAACGGATACCTGAATCAAATGAAGCGGATAATTATTCTGCTACAGCCACTTTTAAAGTAATGGACGTAAACCTTACTGCAGATAAATTAGAAATATTAGACTTAAATGATAAGCCGGTAAGTCATATAACAATTGGAGATTCATATCATGCAAAATTGACTTATTCTAATACTGGACAGGCTGTAGTAGGCGAACATGTAAATAATTTGTACGAGGATAATACTTTTAAAGTAGGTACTATAAAGGGCACCATGAATCCTGGCATAACTAGAAACGAGATCCTTGAATTTACGGCGAAAAGGGCTGGAACCATTTTTTACAGTGCCCATGTTAATGAGACCAAACAGGTTTTTGAGTCTAATTTTGAAGATAATACGGTTTCAACATCTATATATGTAAATACTCGACCCGAAATAACTCTATCTTACGACCCTTCAACAATATATGAAGGAGATCGAGTAAAAGTTTGTGCAGTAGCAACAGATGCTGATGGTGACTTGCTTGATGTAACTATAAATATGAATAAGAAATCTACAGGTTTTATTGAGGTGCTTAATAAAACAGATTTATCTTCAGGGCAAGATTCTTGTTATTATATCGATAACACTGAGGTTGGAAAATATGAATTTGAAGCTGAAGTATTCGATGGATATGATAAATCGGATGTTACCATTTCGTTCTATTCAAATCCATTAACTCTAATTGGCCAGGTCCTGCATACGCCAACTTGGTTAAAACTTCATCAAGCTCAAGGAAACCTCATTGAAGAGTTTTATAGTGGTGAGA
This sequence comes from Rossellomorea sp. NPDC071047, assembly GCF_050270195.1. Taxonomy (NCBI): domain Bacteria; kingdom Bacillati; phylum Bacillota; class Bacilli; order Caryophanales; family Bacillaceae; genus Rossellomorea; species Rossellomorea sp. NPDC071047. The sequence goes on from NZ_JBNNJT010000008.1 coordinate 44,405, forward strand.
AATTTGTATTGGTCGCAAATACAACCAATTATCCAATCTCAAACTTATCCGTAACCATGAATGCTGTACAGAAAAAAGGTACAATCTACAAACCCAAGATCCCAATACCTTATACCAGTGGGACAAGGCACCAAACAGAATATGAAGATCCTATATTAATGGAAACAGGTACTGCACTTGAAAATGGACCTGCGGAATTTCACTTTGAAGTTGAATATACTAATGGAACTGTCAAGACTGATGATGTCACCATTCAAATAATAGGAGATGTTTTTGAGTATTTTAAAATGCATAGAATTTATTAAAAAAGAAGAGCTGGCTTAACCAGCTCTTCTTTTTAATAGTAACCCGCTTGTAAGTGGGCTCTCTCCTATTTGCTTAATTAATGTAAGGGAGTGAACGATATGTTTTTGAAGGAAATTCACCTTCAAATGTATGAATTACTATAATATAGTTTCCATATAGTAACTCAAACGTCTCTTTAGCTAATTCCTCGCTAACACTTAAAATAGTAGCGTTCTTGAAATCCCCATTGTATTTTACAAATACAACCAGACTATAAGTTTTAATCATAAAAATTCTCCTTCTTTTTTGAATTTGTGAACTAAATAGCTCTACATACTAAATAATAATTGCAACTGACTACGATGGCACTTCTAAGCGAAACTAGTATTTATAAAAAATTTAGCAATATATATTAAAATATAATAATTTTTGGTATAAAATGTATAAAATTACATAAAGTTCTACTTATAATACTTTAATTTATCAGGTCTTTAGGATATAATTCCTATATATACATATCACCTAGTACTAATATTTTTCCTTTTAAATACGATATTAATAAAGATAGCTATACTTTGTTATGGGGATATTTGTTGATTTTTTTGAATAATAACCTCAATTATTTTATAACTTTGATAATTATTGTTGAATACCACAATTAATGTATATGAATTTGGGTATAGTTATAGTAAATAAAAGTTCAAGGCGAGGGAAAAATGATATGTATTTATTAAACGAAAAGCGAAATATAAAGGGCGATAAATTTATGGCATTAGCTGAAAGAAGCTACTTTTTTAAGAGAACATATCATTATTTGGATGAAAGTAAGGCTATGGAGTTAGTTTATATTTTACGTAGCAATTGCATTGAAACAAATATAGACATCTCAGAAAGAGCAGAACCAATTGAATACGATTCACGACACATTGCTTTAAGTTCTCTTCCTAAAGATATAGCTACAGTAATCCATGAAAAAAAGAAATTTAGAGAACAATTTCCTTTAAAGAAGTCGGAAGTTGATTACCTTCAAGAGAATTTTAGTGATAATCTATTTGCTGTTAATAAGGAATTATTGGAACTTCTTAAAAATAAATAGAACTGTATTTATTTCATCATATTATTGAAACACCACGTCCCCAATAGTATACTTAGGACATAAGTATTTTTTCTTTATTTTCTATTGGCGACCATTAAGTTACGGTCAGCGGTTTTTCTATTAAATTTGAACGCATAGCCTCTGGGCTAAGGTTAATTACTCTCACGAGTATTTATTAAACCTTTGTCCAGGGGCTTTTTTTCGTTCACTGGAAAGATACTTAACAAACTGTAGGAAGGGTGTTTTGACATGTCAATATTGACAAAGGGTATGAAGCTTTTTCTGAAGAAAAAAGGAAACAAAAAGAGTATGGAGAGGATAGGGTGCAATTGTTGTGAAAATGATTGCAAGGACATTTACTTTAAAGTTAAAGGACAGAATTATTGTTGTGATGATTGTCTTTTGACTGGGGAAGGAGTGGACCTTTCATGTTTAAGTTAACAACTTTTGCATCTGTTCATCCTGATGAACTTGGTGAAGCCTTAAAAGGTTTACACTTTGAACAAACAACTAAAGGTTTTGAGTGGAGACTCGACGGACATTCGTTCTTAATTTCACCTTTTGGACCAAAAGGGAAATTCCGAGAATCATATGGCTATCGAGTCTTTTTTGATGGATTGATTGATGGGGGACTGTATCTATTCGAAATGAGTATGAGCTGTTTTAAACCCAATATTCAAGCAGTTGAATTTGATCTCACACATCCGAACAAATACCAACAAGATTGGATTCATGAATTTAATAAGAGACCATCATTTGAGCCAGGCAGCTTAAATGGAATTTTCACTAAAGGAAGTATAGGTATTTGCTGTTTACCGGACCATACCGTAAACATTCAATTGCGAAAAAAGAGTAAATACACAAAGCTTGCAGAGTTCTTAAGAGAGGTTGATTTGATAAGAGAAGAAATTACTCCTATTGAATATGACCTCTTCAATGATGGAGGTGTCGCGGTATGATTTTTGATTTCTATACTGATGATAACCAATTTACAGTAACCGAATCCGCTATTTCAAAAAATGGGGAGGTTATTGCTGAAGGAAGTGTATTTGTATTTTACCTTATGCTTGGCTATCCAGCATGGTTTATTGTAAATGGAAATGCTTTCTGTCCTCCACAAACTGTTAGAACTAAACCAGTCACCAGTATTCTTCCACATTTTGAAGTATACGATGGCGAAATAAACCCGAAAAAACAAGTTTATGAAGTGAATTTTGAAGTTACTCAAGACGGCCGGACAATTTTTAAAAAGTATAGCTGTGTGACAGTTGATGAACTTCACGCAATTGAATTTATTCAATCCAGCTATCCGGCTGCAGTCATTTTAGATATTCAAATTCATAAATCTGTTGAACAGCAAGAAGGGTCTGGAGAGGGGATAAGACTATGTTTATAAAGAATTTGCCATGCCTATATGATTGTAGCGGTCTAGATTATCAGTTGAGGAGGATCTGTTATGCCGGATAAGAAGATATCAAAAATTTATCGAAAATTAATGACAACGGATTCTGAATATAAGGCTTTTAACCTCGTTGATAATCTTGATCCCAAAGAGGCGAAAGCAGTTTTAATGAAAATAGTCATGAACTTAACAAAAGAGCAAAGTGGAGTGAAAATATGACATACATGGGGTTTACAGTTAATGATGATTGCTTAGTATCAGAGAAGGCTTCAATCACAAGAGAAGCACTTCCTCAATATATCCTAGAACACAAGGGCATGCCCGTGGTGTACTTATTAAATGAATATGGAGATTTGGAAATTACTCTAATGGGCGGGAAACTGAAACAAATTCGGAATCCTTTGCTATACAAAGAAATCGAGCAAGCGTTAAAGGCTAATTAAATACTTCCGACCCTTTCTAGCGGGGAGAATTATCAATCTTTACTCTCCTTGCTAGGTGGGGGAGTAATCGGGAGGAACATTATGATGAAGAGACTAAATTTTAGGGAGTTATCAGAAACTCAGTTAGATTTTTTTAATCCCTCACCTGGTTATGCGGCTATTGTCATGGAAGAATTCCTTCATCAAGGGTTATATTCTGAAATGAAAGAAGTTGCATCCAGGATGAAAGGAATTAAAAATGAATTTCATCGCCAATTAAAAGGATCAGATAACCGTAGACATGAAATGGAAGAGCATAATTTGGTCTGTAAATTTGTCCCTAAAAGCACCTATAAGGTTGATTATGAGGGATTAAATGAATATTTACATGACCATTATGGACTGCTATTACATGTTGCAAAGGTTGATCATACTGTTATTAAGGAAGATGAAGAGCTTTGTAATCAATTGGCAAATTATCAATTGCCACTATCCTTTTATATACAGCCTTCCTTTAATAAAAGTGGGAAGGAGCTCATAAGGCCTCCTGAAGATACATTCGAAGGTGTTGAGACAGATATGTTGGCTAAAGGTTTAAATCGCCTTATACCGGTATCTGAATACTACGAGAATGCTTATGAGGAATTGAAAAGGGAAATGATGAAATGTTCGATTGTCAAAGATATTATTCATCAATATAAAGATCAATCCGAGGTTAAGCAGCTGAAAAAGTTACTGAAGCACAAGTATGGATCAGTAACTGTAATATCTAATAAACCACAATACGATATACAGAAAATTGCTGAAGATTTCGGGCATGAGTTTCTTATTAAGCATAGTAAACCGGATTCTCAATTATTAGAAGGTATTATTTTAAATGGGTGGATCTCTGAAAAAGAGGTCAAACAATTTAAAACGATAATTGATATGCCGCTTGATTTTGTTGTTATGAAACTTGATGTAGATAGAAGAGTCACTGCTATGTACCATGAGCAGCGAATTCGTGCATCTTTGAGGAAATCCAGTTAGAGAAGAATCAAATAATTATTAGACAAGGATATAGCTAGTCTAGCTGTATCCTTTTTTATTCTTAAGGGAGGAATATAAATGTCATTTTATGATGTATTTAACAAAATCAAAAGAGAGTTAAAAGAATTATATCTTAGAGATGCCCGGGAGTGGGTAGTTGGTGTTTCATTCGGTAAAGACAGTACAATGATGCTTTTATTAATATGGGAAATGTTAGAAGGTTTATCGGAGTCTCAGCGTACCAAAAAGGTTCATGTTATTACTTCAAATACCGAGGTTGAAGAACCATACTTAGAACGTTACATCAAAAACTCTGTAAAAAGACTTACAGAGTCAGCTGAAAACAAGAAACTTCCAATTATTCCTCACTTGGTTACCCCATCGATGAAGAATAATTATTATTGGAATGTATTAGGAAAAGGAAATCCCCCGGTTAGCTATAAATCTAGATTTCGTTGGTGTTCATCAAAGTTAAAAATAAATCCTATTAATGATATTTTGGATTACATTATTAAAGACAGTGCGTTTAGATTAGGTGATCAATATGATATTTTATTACATTTAGGTGTAAGAGATTCTGAGAGTGCCTCTAGAACTGCTAGTATTAATAAATTTCAATTAGAAGATAAGTTTGCCAGGCACCAGTCTCGCTCGAATGTGCTGGTTTACCATACTATAAAGGAACTAAGCGGAAGTGAAATTTGGGGTTATTTTTATGATTTTGAGGTATTCCCTTGGGGGACCCTTGTTTCAGAGTTACAAGAATTTTATCCTGAGAATATCTTTGAATGTTCCATTAAGACAGATGGAGAGCAAGGTAATTCATGTGGAAATGGGAGAAATGGCTGCTACGTATGCACCGCTGTAAAGGAAGATAAGATGATGAAAGATTTGGTAATAAAGGATCCTTCATTGCAGCCTTTATATGATTATAAACTGCTGTTAGCGGAAATACGCAATGATGCTCGTTACCGTATGCCACTTAAGCGGAAGGTCTTAAAAAAAGCCCATAAACGGTTAATTGAGGAAGATTTGAAGAAGAATCAATTAGACCTTTTGGATGATGGGTTGCTCGATTACCATGGTAATCAGATAACTCAGCAAAAGCAAGCAGAGTATGAGTACTTCGATCGTGCGGACGATGTGGAATATAGTCCAGGATCCTTTACAATTGAAGCGCGAATTTTGCTGACTCGTAAGTTATTAGCTATTCAAGAACAAACAGGTTTCGAACTGATTGGAGCTAATGTAGTTGAGGCAATTATTAAAGTATGGCAGGAAGAAGGGTATAAAGTTACTCATGAGCAGGTTACACCGCTGGATTGGCAATACGATGGTGCAATTGTGTTTGACGGTGAAGGTTCTTTAAATAAACAGGAAACAACCAACGAGAACCCTCAATATTGGGTCTATAGAGACTTCTCATTGGGAAGAGACGAACTTGTTGAGTACCTAGAACGAAAAGAACAAGAGACATGTCAATCGTATTTTTTCTATATTGATCATTGTGATATGGGAGAAGATGAAGCATTCGCATGGAATATTGCTTACTTCTTAGTTGCTGCTGATGATGTTGATAGTGAGAAAGAAGCTTTTAAAAAGATAGAAGAATGGCTTTACGAACCCCAGCCAACCGAAGAGATGGATTGGGATCGTTTCGCTACACGATACTATCAAAAGGCTGAAATATTAATGGAAGACCCCTATTATGATTTGCAAAAGCTTATTGAAATAAATAAGGTGTTAGCCACACTAGGCAAAGAGCCTGTTAAACCCTCACGGAGTTTAATAAAGATAGAGGAGAATTGCGAAGGGCAATTTACACTTGCAATATAGATCGTTTTTTTTCAGAAAGGGAACTAAATTTATTTTAGTTCTTCTTTTTTCTATAATTAAAGATGGAGTATTGAGTAATTAAAGGATAAAGAGTATACTAAAAGTATATTACTTTACTCTTTATTCTTTTTTAGCAACCTTTATTTAGGTTAGCGGTTATTTATTAAACTATGAGCTCTTTGGAGCGTCTTATATACCTTTTTGAGGTATATTTACCAGACGTTTCGAAGGGCTCTTTTTGCGTTTATTCGCAAAAAAACTTTCGAAAGGGTGTATTTGACAATGCAATTAGTTGAATTATTAAACAGGGAGAAAGATCTTGTAACAGAACATTTTTCAAAACCTACTGTGGTTACAAAAAGAAGCCGAATTAAAGCGGAAGTTATGTTTCGTGATGGAACACGCCGGTTTATTCGCTGTAAATCTTTACACAAAGATGAAGCGGTTCATGAGATTCTTCATTTTGTGGATTGTATGCAGCAAGCGACTGGTGATACTGTCGCTTGGAGATTCTTTAATGAAAAAAACTTCCATTTAGGAAGTAACTTAACAAAATCCTATTCAAAAAAATCTTTGAAGACGAAGATTAAGGCAGTAATGAATTATTTCTTTGAGCTAGAAGATTGATGGAAGTGGTTTGTTAAAAGAGCGAGTAGAGTAATATATCAAACCTATTTTTAAAATGGAGAGTGATTCTGATGATGAACCGAGTTGTACTCGTTGGTCGTTTAACTAAAGATGTTGAACTAAAATACACACCAAGTGGTGTAGCGGTAGCTACTTTTACCTTAGCTGTGAATCGTTCCTTTACGAATCAACAAGGCGAAAGAGAAGCGGATTTTATTAATTGTGTAGTATGGCGTCGACCTGCTGAGAATGTTGCTAATTTCCTTAAGAAAGGAAGTATGGCCGGAGTAGATGGACGAATTCAAACTCGCAATTTTGAAGGTCAGGATGGCCGCAGAGTTTTCATGACAGAAGTTGTTTGTGAATCTGTTCAATTCCTTGATCAAAGAACTTCCAATGATGGAGAAAGTGATCAAGGTAATCAGAGGGGAAATCAACGGACCAATAATAATCAAGGCGATCAAAATGGCCCGGGAAGAAATCAGAGTACTAATAACAATTGGTACCAGCAAGATTCTCACGGTGGTCAGCCGATTGATATATCGGACGATGACTTACCATTTTAAAAAAACGATGATTATGAATTAATGATATTAGAAAAGAGAGCATTTATGGGTTTTCATCCGTAAATGCTTTTTTTATGCAAAACAGATAACAAACGTTAGGGAGGAAAAAACATGTCTCATGTAGGTAACAAGATACGCGCAGGCTTTTTCGCAACGCCAAAACTTCAAGGAGAGTATATCCGCAAGGTATTGTCTTTCTTGGGAGATTGTAGTGTATTAGATCCCACTTGTGGTGAAGGAGAGGTCCTTTATCAGATAACTGAAAATCAGGAGCCTTCTATAACTACTTATGGGGTGGAACTGGACAAACAGAGGGCATCTAAAGCAAATGAATTACTAAACCATTGTATAAACGCTCCCATCGAAAGTATGGTGATCAGTAACGATTCATTCGGTCTACTATATCTAAACCCTCCTTATGATTTTGCAATAAAAGGAGCGGAAGATGATTCGGCAGACAGAAAAGAGTTCCTGGAACTCGTCAGGAATACTCGCTACCTGCAGCCAGGTGGGGTTATGGTTTATGTTATTCCTTCATACCGCTTTGCTGATGCTAAAATTGCGCGCTTTTTGGCCACAAATTTTGAACAAGTTGGGATCATGAAATTCTCAGAAGAAGATTATGATGATTTCCGACAATGTATCTTTATTGGGCATAAAAAGAAATCGGTTTTTAAGGAGATAAATCAACAACTTCACGATTTCTTATTACAAATGGAAAGTGAAGAGTTTATCAAAGAAAAAGTGACTCCAATTAACCTTTTAGTTGGCCGCCACAAATGGATTGTTCCAACTGGAGCAATTGAAATTAAAACTTTTTATACAAAATTACAGCTCAAAAGCGATTTTGTTGATTCCATTCGTAATAGCAAAGGATTTATGGCATTTAAAGAGCGTTCTAAGCCAAAATCACTTGTAATCGGTGGGAATCCCATTATTAACATTGCGCAAGGTAATATGGCTCTTTTATTAGCATCTGGAGCTTGTAATGGGCTAATTGGTACCGAGGATAATCTCCATGCTGTACAAGGCCTTGAAATTGTATCAAAGGTTAAAAAAGAGGATAAACAAACGCATGACAATGGGACATCTACTACTAAAACAACTATTCGAACTAAACGAGAGGTATCTGTAAAGGTAATTACACCTTCTGGATTAATAAAGAAATTTGTGTAAGGGGGACGAGTAAATGAAAGAGAATCTTGAATTTAACGTTGCAGCAATGAAGAATCTTGTTAAAAAGGACCGGTATTTATCCTTTATAAAAAACGACTTGTCTATACGAAATCTGAATGAGAACGAAGAATACATTCTTCTAATCTTATTTAATTCCAATGTATTAGATAATTCTTCTTATGAAGCTGCGTACAAAGTTGAATTAGAAAATCAGAGTAATTGAAGTAAATAAATCAGAGAGGCATCAAGAAAACTAATTTCTTGGTGTCTTTTTTTAATGGAGGTTTCACAATGATCCCAAATAAAATTTCAGCTGTTCAATTAGAGCAAGCAAAGGAGCAATTAATAAAACTTAAAGAGAGCGGAATGAATAGATATGACTGTATGAAACTTGAAACATATTTTGAGAGGTTAGTGGCAGGAGATACTAACAATGCTGCGAGGATTTTTTATGACAATTTTGATCACGATTTAAGGGATACAGTACATGAGATTTTAGGGATTCCTTACTTCTACTATCAGAACATTTATTAAAAATTATTAAACGAGGAGAGATACAATTGGAAGCTCAATTATCATTGTTTTCAACTATTCAATCAATTAAAGATAAGGAAGTAAAGGATATTCGAACAGAGGTGCAAAAAAACAGGTCGGTGTCTTATGATGTGGGAGAAAAAGTAGGGCTAGCCCGGAAAGATCTTCACATGTTAAAGAAGACATTCTTTGAAAGTATTTCAATCAATTCTAATCTGAATTCTGTAGATACATTGCATGAGATAGAAGAGAATTCCAGATCATTAGCTTTTGATTTAGTAAATAAACATATCTTATTTGATTCATTTTCTCTTCAAGCTGAGAAAGAAAATTCTGTTTTACCATCTGTAGCAAAGTTCAAACAACTAATTATCAATCGAATAGCTTCTCATCCGGCAGATTCTTCAAAAAGTAGACAAGCATTTGTCCTGGCTACTGAGAAACTACTGGACCGCTATTCCGAAATTAGAGATTGGGACCAGATGGAGGATTTTATCTCAAGTATGAATATTCAACTTAAATATGAAAATAATACCGGTGAATCTACTCAAATAAGAATAGAAGAATTAGAGGAAATGCTTTTTTCTTATCAAACAAATTCTGATGAAATTGATCCTAAAAGAGTTACTTATATTAGAAATCAACTTGTGATTGCAAGAAAGAGATTATCAGAAATACAAAAAGCAAATCAGCATAACTATGGAGTGTTAGGGGATAAATTCAGAAGCCTTTTCACCAAACAAGCGAGTTTAAACAGCTCACTTAAAACGGCACAAAAGGTTAAAGAATGGGATGATCTCCTTCAACCAAAGAAGAAGAGTACTGTAAAAAAAACCACTAAACCAGTTTGGGAGAGAGAATTACCTGAACGACCTGATCGAGTAGGCGGAAGACCGACAAGTGTTAAGAAGCCGGAAGATATGGTATCTGTGTTTAAGTTTAAAGGTGTCGAGTTTGGCCATTGGGTTGAAGATCAGAAAGCGATGGAACATATCTATCGTTGTTCTGAAGCCTTTATGGATTTAGCTGATGTCTTAGGTGTTCAAGAAAGCAAGTTAGCGATGAATGAGCTAGCACTTGGATTCGGGAGCAGGGGACGAGGCAAAGCACTTGGACACTTTGAAAGAGCTAATAAGGTTATCAATTTTACAAAGGAAAAAGGTACTCTTGGCGTAGCTGCTCACGAGTATGCTCATTTTCTGGATTGTATGTTGTATTGTTCTTCACACAGCTATCAAAGTGGAAAAATTGAGTATCTGTCTGAACTTTCATATGGCGCTGCCATTCCTACGGTTTTGGTTGCTTGCATGATGGATCTCATGAATGAAATAAAAGAGGGAAGCTCAACCGCATTTTTTCCTAATACCAATAAGCCGGAAACCTCTTGGAGAATTGGGAGTTCCCTAAAAACAGCTTATGTCAATTGTAATGGGGACTTTATGGGAATTATGAAGAAGAAAAAATCACAATTAGACGATAGCTTAAAGAGACATTTGTCTATGGTGACATATTATAGCGGTCGGGATACTCAAATTGAGAAGTTGAAGAAACGACAATTTAGAGACCTTAAAAAATATGCACAAGCATTAGCGTGGTATCACGAGCAAGAGACTGGTGTGAGAGTAGAAAGAATTCCTTATCCAGCTGATCATAGTGAATTCCTGCAATCCTCAATTTCTCTGGATCGAGGAAAATTGGGTAAATATTGGAGTTCTGATTGTGAATTATTTGCTCGATGCTTTGAAGCGTGGGTGGAAGATCAATTAATCTCACAAAATCGAAGCTCAGATTACCTTGTTTGTGGCACAAAGGATTCTCTTGCTTATCCGGTAGGTGAGGAAAGAGAAAAAATCAATAAGTGCATGGACGCTCTAATGAAAGAAGTAAAAATGTATTTATTTTAATAAAACTAGAGAGGGAGATAAACAATGATCAAAGTAAAAAAAGAATGTGAAGGACAATGGATGGTATGGAATACGCTAAACATGGAAATTGCGGATATTCGTACAACTGATGAGATGTTTATGGGACAGCACTTCAAGCGTTATACCGTTGTGAAGAGTGGAAAGCGTATAGCTATTGGTCTTGAACACTTTCAAACTGCTAAGAGTATTGCTTCTAAAGCGGTACAGCTTGCTACAGTATAATCCAGTCTTATATTAAAAAATAGAGGTTGCATGTCTATCTAGACAAGCGACCTCTTTTGTTTCTGTTTGATATATCAACCTGATAATAAAAGGAGAGTTATAGATGAAAACCCTATTAAAGAAAGTATATGCTTTGAGAAAGAAAAATAATAAACCTGGTGTTTGGTTACAACACCTTGTGTGTGAAACAGCTGGATTAAAAGAAGGAGATCCTCTTTATATAGAGGTCGACGAGGAAAGAGAAGAGATCTCACTTCAGAACAAACCGCTTTCAGAAGATGATTATGTTATTCATGTTTCTGGCCGCTTAAATCGAAGTTCAGGGGTCCGTCGTCCCTTGGTTGATTCTGCTGGTGATAGATATTCATTTTTATCGTTAGAAGATAAAGTGGAAATCACTGTGTACCGAAAGGGGAATCTTAGTCGGATTGTAGTGAGGCCTTTAGAGTATCGACTTAAATCCACCTGCACCATCCCCGCCCCAAAAGACGAACGGATTACTTTTACAAGTATATGTGCGGGAGCAGGAATTGGTACCGCTCACCTGGCGTCTTGTGGTTATTTTACGCCAGTACAAGAAATTGAGTTGGAAACAGATTCAGCGGAAGTCATAAAACATAATTTCCCGGGTGGCTACTTGTTCAATGGTGATCTTAGAGATTGTCATGAAACTGTTCAATCAGACATGTGTGTAGTGAGCTTACCATGTAATCAGGCCAGCAGTTTAGGAGATTTGGAAGGGAACGTAATGGATGATTTGATTTTGGCTACAGCCAAGATCATTAAGTCTTCAAAGGCTTCTTGCTTGTTATTTGAGAATGTCCCTAACTTTTATCAGCAAGATTGTTGGCATTCTTTAAAGGAACTACTGATGGATGATTATCCTTACTTTTCCGAAAAGCAAATTGAGTCATGGGATTTTGGATCCATTGCAACGAGACGAAGAAAGTACGTTGTAGCTTTCCGGGAAAGAGATCTGTTTGAGAATTTCCAATGGCCTAGTGCCCCTAAGTTACGTAGGAAGAAGCTTAAAGATTTCCTGGATGGTAAGCGTATCGAGCAAGAATGGAAACCGCTTGATAAATGGGTGGACTCCTTTAATAGTCGTAATGCTTGGAGTGACCGCAATTTAGATAAAACGTTTGTGACAGGAGAAGCAAAGCAGATAAACTGTATTCCCAAGCGATATCGCGGACATTCTGCTTCTTCTAGTTATATATTAAACGATGCGGGAACACACTGGAGATTCCTATCAGAGTCAGAGTTGTTTCGAATCTTTGATATACCGGACACTTTTAGCTTTCCTGACCATACATCCATTACAAGACGTTATGAGATGATAGGACAATCTATTTGTGGTAGGGTTTTTAAAGCAATTGGAAACAAAATCGCTACCTCCTTTATGAAGCGAGCTCTAAAAGGATTAAACAACGTTGCAAGAAAAGTTAAGGAAAAAGTTGAACCCATCTCAATTAAAGATAATGGTCAGCTTGAGTTAATAATTTAATTTTATCAGATATAGGAAGAGATAGGAAATGTTGAAAAGTGGAGCAATTCTTTATTTTATAGGGATAAGGATTGAAGAGGATGAGGCCGGATTTATCCGTACAAATGGGGGAGAAGACAGATACTATATACTGGAGACTTTGACATTATAACTGACTAAAAAGTATTGTCGTTTAGACACATACTATGAAGGAGTGAAACAACCTTGGATAATGGTAGTAAATTGGTTAGGTGGCTGATATTTACAGGGGTCATAGGGATAGTCGTGTACGGTTTAATTATGGAATTTATTTCATAATTCGACGAATATTCTGAGAACAAGAGCCACAACGAAGCTAAATTCGTTATGGCTCTTTTTTTGGAGCGAGACACTTTTAAATATCCTTTTTATTTTCTTGTCGAAATGTGAGAGAAGTAGTATAATAAACCCATATTTACTTTATCTTTCTAATTTTTTTGCGACTGAAATCAGTCAGCGGTAAATTATTAAATCTTACAGCCTTTGAGGTTGATTTGAAAACATTTTTGCTTAGATTACTAAGTCTAATGTTTCAAAACAAACTCAAGGGCTTTTTTGTGTTTCAATGCCTTTGTGAGTGTCCAAACGGTATGGGTAGCTGTCCTATAGCTATTTCATACCGTTTTTTATATAAATTAAACTTTTTGGAAGGGTGTTTTGATGAAAGAGAAAATGTTTTTAATTCAAGAGGTCGATGAAAGTCCAAAAATGCTAGAGGTTTATCTCGAGCAAGCTTGGCAGTCTGCATTTTGCTTTGCCTTTGCTTGTGAAGAACCAGAAAGGCAGAACCAGCCGCCCAAAATACTTATGACGGTACTTGCTGGGAGTGATTCAACACTTCAAGCAATGAAAGCAGCTATGGATATTGGGAGCAGTGGATTTCGATTTGGACATGGAAATAAAACCTTAACAAGCTATGAATTTGAAAGTGAATTCAGTGTGGTGGCGGACAAAGGAAGTTACGAACGCTTTCCAATAACCATTAACCAGAACAAGAAGGCTCTTGCTATTGTTCATGAAAAATTAATGGCCAATGAAGAATATGTTCTTAGCTTTGAAGGTGATCCAGCTGAAGATGTTGCAACCTTGTTAGGTGGAGGCAAATACGGCCTACACATCTTAAATGAGTGGAAGGCAATTGTCTATGAAGAGCTTAAACGCCGGAATCATATTGAAGAAATAGAATTGTACTATGATGCAGCTCTTTTTCCAAAGGGATTGAATCTGTTAAAGATCAATCTTGAAGAAGAGCAAGCGGATAATATCATTTCTGAAATGGTTCGAAATGAACAACTTCAATTTCCTAAACAGGGGAACGGAAAAGCACTTAAAGAGATCGAATCTTTAGCTGATTATATGATGGGCTATTCGGATGATATGGTAACCAAGCTATCTGAGGAAGTGGTCCCAACTCATAACCCAATAGAGGACAATACAATGCCTTTATTTGATACGTACCCTAGACAACTGTTTCCTGTTCAATCTCATGTTTCCACAGCAGTGGCAAAGAGGTTAAAAGAACAAAAGGCAGTAATTATCCAGGGGGAAATGAGCGTTGGGAAATCAATAATCATGACCGCTATAACAGATGGATACCATGAAATGATTGGGAAGAAAGGATATTTTTCTTGTTTAATGTGTCCACCATCTCTCACATCAAAGTGGCCGAAAGAAATTAAAGCCATCATACCTCATGCTGAGGTACATGTTATTAAAAAGACTTCTCAAATTATTGATTGGCATATAAATTGGGTACAAAACGGACGAAAGAAGCCGACGAAACCGATATTTTTTATCATTTCATTTACAACAATGCGAAATGATTGTAGGAATGTGCCGGCAGTTCAGTTCGATTATAAGAAGACATCAGTTCAACGTGAAAAAGGAGCTCTTCCATATCGATACGGATATTATTGTCCGGACTGTGGAGAATCTCATAAAGTAATTGAGTCGACCAATGTAATAATCAATGAAAGTGGAGAAGAGGAAGAAAAAGTCACAAAGCGTACGATGGATGAGGACGAATTTGGAACCAGTCGAAGAATTATGAATTCCACTAAGCCAATGAATTCGTTTTGTTCGGAATGCGGGGGAAACCTTTGGTCCAAAAGAGTACCTACTCGATATAAATCATTTAGTGATTGGGCACAGCATGAAAAGAAAATTATTCATGCCCTTAATCAAGAAAATAAAGGTTTGTACCATCACCTTCAGGAGAACCAAAAAGAATTCCCAAAAACTGTAGGAATGCCAAGAAGAATTGCTGCTATTGAATACATTCGAAGAAAGATGAAAAATTTCTTTGACTTTTCAATTGTGGATGAAGTTCATGAATGTGTGACACGTTGCCATATAAATAGTAGATCTATGAAATTGGCGGTCTAAAAATTTAGATACAACTAATATTTTGAAGTTGGGAATGACACCATCATGCTGGTGAAAACCAACTCCCTAAACTCCTACATGCTTTCTTTTAGCAGAAAAAGAGGGTATGAAGCTAGGTAAAGTCGGCTGAAAACATCTAAGTCTCTTTGAGATATGGTGATCGATAGGTCGGGGGGCTATAAATTATCTATGGTGAGAATGTTTCTTTTGAAACTGACGAACTTGCGAATGAAAGGATCTTTAGAACTCTAGTAGAGAAATTTACTATCTCCATTTTATGGGGTGTGAGATACCAATAAGTAAAATATTCGTCATGAACATTGGGATAGTCAGCTAGGAAACTATAAGGCTCACAGGTCTAAAGTAAGCACCTAAGGATATATGTAAAGCTAGAAATATTGGAACGTGGAAAGCAACGGACTCCTAAAACGCCTGCTAGCGGGGAGGACTATATAAATTGAAATTAGTTTACCGTTGTGAGAGTAAGGACACAGTACCGTTGAAACTATAGAAATGTAGTGGAGGGATAGTCCTAAGTCTAAATACCTATTATTTAAAATATGCATATCTTAATATTTTTGAAGGAATCAAGAGAAAATAGATGTAATCATATAGTTTTTAGTTTTATCCTTTATCATTTTTCCATATGGAAAGATAGCGAGGATTTCCTTCATCATATAAAATGGCAGTTGTTGACCGAAACTTTATAACCATGAATATATGCCTATCTAATGAATAATAAGGTATTAGATGGAACGCTGTATGAGGTGAAAACTTCACGTACAGTGTGGAGCAGGGGAAAAGGCAGAGATCGCTTCAAAGCTTTACCTATTGCTATTAAAAGGCGGAAATACAGCACAAGGGAACTCATTAGGAAGTCTAGCTGCAGTATCAAAAAAAATCATTGCTGGTACAGGTACATTGTTCGGTGGAAAGGCTGAAGATGTTTATTATCTTCTGTGGAGACTATTTCCATCATCAATGGTAGAGAGTGGTTATAAGTATACTGAGGTTAGACGATTTAACGAAGAGTACGGGAATATTGAAGAAAC
This sequence comes from Rossellomorea sp. NPDC071047, assembly GCF_050270195.1. Classification (NCBI taxonomy): domain Bacteria; kingdom Bacillati; phylum Bacillota; class Bacilli; order Caryophanales; family Bacillaceae; genus Rossellomorea; species Rossellomorea sp. NPDC071047. The sequence goes on from NZ_JBNNJT010000008.1 coordinate 60,487, forward strand.
CATTTATGAAAGACAAGAAAGTAGTGAAAATACAAATACAAACTCACGTGGAGGGATCAAGCGTACTGAAAAAGTATTGCCAGGTATAAGTAGTTTTATATATGGCCGTTACATGGTACAGAATGTGGTCAATGTAAAGTTAAAGGATGTTTGGCCGGATCCTGTTGAACTAATTGATACCCCTACAATCTTTGTAGATATGGATGAGGAGTTAAGTGAAAATTATCGCGAAATGATCAATACTTTTGAAAGAGAGATTGATACCCGGGACGACGGACATAAATTGTATCTTCCAATGACTGATTTTGGAATCAGCTATGTAGATAATCCATTTACATTCCCGAATGCTACTATGAAAAATGAAGAGGGCGGCAGGGACTTGATTTGGGAGGCTGTCCATTTGAAGGAAGACAGGTTACTTCCAAAAGAAAAGAAGCTTCAAGAAATCATTGAGGGTGAAATGTCGGAAGGAAGGAAATCAATCGTATATGTTCGTGATACCGGCTCTTCATCTCCTGGTCGTGATGTTAGACCTAGATTGAAAAAAGTTTTAGAGGATTGCGGAGCTAAGGTTTGTATTTTGGATACAGGTACTACATCTACAGATTCCCGATCAGAATGGCTTAAAAAGAAAATAGAAAAAGAGGGTTACGATGTATGTATCGTTAGTCAAGAGCTTGTAAAAGTTGGATTAGACCTTCTTTGCACTCCGACTCTTATCTATTACCAATTTTCTTGGTCACTTTTTACCATAAACCAGAGCGCTAGGCGATCATGGAGGATCGGACAAACTGAAGAATGTAGACTTTTCTACCTCTCTTACCGAGAAACTTTCCAAGAATCAATGGCAACCCTAATAGCGATGAAAAATCGTGCAACTGCAGCAATAAATGGAGAGGTATCATCAGACGGTTTATCAGCAATGCTGGGAGACGAAGGTGATCTGCAATCCATGCTCATTGAATCGGTTAAGAAGGGTAACAAGGTCTTGAAAGGCTCCACGGAAGAATGGGTAAGCAAAACGTCTGATAAGGCAAGAGAAATTCTAGCTAACATTGGGAAAAAGAAGCCGAAGACAGTGGCTCAACAGTTTACTGCTTGGATTCAAGCCAACATTAAAGTGGAATCTACTAAAAATGTGATGATGCGGAAAAAAAATAAAATAATTGAAAGTATCGAAAGAGGGAAAGTACAAGGCTTTTCCGTTAATAATGGTGTCTTATCTGTAGACTTAGTTGAAGCTTTCGGATTTGAGAAGGTCCCAGATGGAGCAATTTTATCCCATCTGGTTCAAGAAGAAATTCAAAAAGCACAACAAGAAAGTCCAGCAGACTATTGTGCTTCTATTGTTGAATTCCGAAAGGATCAAACCAAGGTGAAGCGGAAAAAGAAAGCACCAGCCGACGGTCAGTTAGCCTTCGAACTATTCTAACTGGTTTAGCTTAAGGGCCCTCTTTTGATTTAACAGAAAGGGGGCTTATCACAAAACATTGGGAGGAACTTGAAATGTTAATTTCTTTAATTGAATTACTTACTATTTTTCAGCTTTGCGGGATGCTAATACTTGAAATGTATTGTATCGAGAAATCTTATGAGACTTTCTATAGAGATCAATTCGAGCTTTATTGTAGTATCTCAGCGATGGAAAATGAACAGGAAGTAAATTTAATCGAGTTTCCAAGTAAAGACTTTGCACCGAAAGAACTTGAAGATAATCATTCTGAAGTACAAGTTTCAGATATAAAAGGAACGGGAGTTGAGGTTCTTTTTGAATCCCTCCAGGCTGAAATGGCAGATGAACCTGCATTTTATTCAGAAAAGTTCAATGTAACTGAAGAAATTGACTTTGATGCTGAACTAAATGCTATGGACCAGCTGCATATGGAGGAAGACCAAGATGATTGTTTATCAATGAGAGATCTTAATACTGAGTACTCTCTACAGATTGATGAACAATATAGTCAAACCGCAACAGCCAAAATTAAAGATGAAATCCTTGGTGTGCAACAATGGACTGTTAGTGTTATAGGGCTAGAACAAAAATTTATCCATGTTTCGGATGGGGATAGGACCTGGTTGGATGTAGGTGAAAATGTTCGTCACATTCAGAATGGAGATGTACTTTCAATTGAAGTTAACCGAAGCAGAGACAAAATTGAGGTAATAAAGATAGAGACACTTCATCAAGTTTCAAAAGATTATATGATTCCAGATGAAACTGAATTCTATAACTTGATCGAAGAGGCAGTGTAAACTAAGAAAAACAATTGCATAAGTATTAAATCATGTTATAATCATTTTAAATAGGATGTGACTAGAAATAGTCGCCTCCTATATCGAGTGCAAAATTGAATGTAAAATATTGTACTGGACATAGGAGAATATCCTCATGAATTTTTTGACAATTATTAATAATTGATTTCCTATTCACTTTTACTTTAGTAATCCGATACTATAACGGTAGGCCGAAAGGAGCAAAAAAATGTTATTATCTGAGAAATCCATCACAAACCTTATCAGCGATATAAAACAACAAAATGCAGTAATCGATATGATAGAAATTAAGTGCCAAAAGGAAAAAGGTAAAGGTAGTGGTAAGTTTCAAGATACATGCCTTTTTAAAGGTGACGGGCAAAAAGACTTAATAGTCGATGAAGATTATTATTATAATTTAGAAGAAAATTTGAAGTTCATTAAATTTGGTTGGTTAGATGAATTTTATGAAAACATCAATCGAAACCACACGAAAATTTTTGCGAACGTATACCAGGACGGAACAGTTTCCGACTCAGTGAGAGTCGAAATTAGAATTGGGATCCCTAGTTCACTAAGAGAGGCTCCATTTGGTTTCTTAGAAAAATACTTTAATATCTTATCCAAATATCATAAATTTCTACTAAACTGTGAAATTTCAAGTATTAATTACGCTATCAGCACGATCACATTTGAAATGCAATTCTCTACAAGAGAGATGATGAAAACAGTTCGCAAATCAACACCAAATGTAAACATTGCTAAGCAATGGCTTATGGTACATGATTACATCTATGAAGAAATTGAGAAAAAGCATAGTTTAACATTTAATGTGCGCGTTGTAGATGGAAGAATGGATCATAATCGTTTAAGGAAAAAGGTTACATGCAAATTTGTAGATGGAGAAGTTCAGTCTGGAGAGAAGGTAGTAAGACGATGACATTTTATAGTGTTATGCCGTTTTCACCAAAAGAGGTTCCAGACGATCCCTTTGCTCCAAAAGATTTCAATGAAGATGCTGGTCTTACTACTAAACTATTGGAAGGCTCAATGCCAACTGTATATGATACAGGTATGACGATAATTACTATTGTTTTTGTAATAGCAGTAATCGTAGCTATTATGGCCCTTACGTTTAAAAATGGACAGTGGACGAAGTGGTCTACAGGTGTAATGATCACAACGTTATTGATAATACTGTCCTTCAGAGGTTTACCAATCTTATTTTTTAGTAGTGATGCCATGGGAATGAAATTAATAATTGATGATGCTCTAAACCTTGTGAAATCAATGGGCATATACGCAGCAATATTAATGATGTTCATTGGCTTGTTATTCCGCTTTAATCATAATCTTATTAATCATCCTGAATATTCTAGATGGAGTAAGCGATTATTTATTGGGAGTATACTTACGGCTGCCCTGATTATCATCATGCCTACTGTATTCTTAGGAATATAGTGTAGATAAAAGAGGTGAGAAAATGTTGAAGCTTATTGTTAACAATACAGAAAGTGATTTCAATATGGATGTTCAAACCTGTAAGAATACATGTTCACTGTACGATCCAGTAATGAAACAATGTGGTGTTTTTGGGGAGGTTAACCATAATGATGAGAATGTGTATTTTCGTTGCCAAACCAAAGTACCCGAGACAAGTGTTAAAAAGAATGTGAAATTCACCAAACAAATTGAAAGACATGCTAAAGAATCTTCAGAACCAGAATGGTATACTCCAGTTGGAATTAATAAAGACTTAGAGAATACTCAATATCCTGGACACCCTGATTTATCTGCATGTAGGGAAGATGCGGTATGGTATGTTAATCCTTCTCATGAATTCGGCTGTTGGATAATAAATAAGTCAAAGAAAACACTCTTTATTGTTGGAGACAATGGGCCAAAACAAGGATGGAGTAATAGAGTGTATCAATCTCTCATTCCGTTACATGACCATAAAGCGCCTTTACCGTTGACTTCTAAAATGTGTTGGTATGTAGATGAAAGCGGTTATGGTCAATATGTGTTATTAGATAATGGCCAAGTGAAGATGGTGACACAACCGAAACCTATTTAATATGATCCTATTGAACCATGTGGTCATGCTCTTATATAATATAAATATATAAATATTAAAAGGGAAAAACCCTCGAAAGATATACCATCCAACAGGATAAGTATGTCTATCGGGGTTTTTTTTGCTTTAAGGAGAATTAGATGAAATTCATTTTGATAGATGAACAGGTCCAATATAGGGAAGGATTAAAAAAGATCATTGAAATGCATGTGCCGGGAAGTATTGTATATACCGGAGATTATGAAGGCTTGAAGAATGATATGTATCATCCAATTGATGTAGTACTTCTTGATCCAGAAATAAAAGGGATTTCTCCTGAAGAAGTATTATGTAGGGCTCAAACAACTTACCCAAAAGCTAAAATTGCATTAATAACGTTTTTGAGAGAGCCGCAGTTTTTATCTTTAGCAACAATAAAACAGGAGGTTCAGGGGATTATTAGTAAGTCAAGTACGCCCGTTACTTTAGCATCTGCTTTAAAAAGCTTAATCAAAGGGGAACGCTACATAAGCCAAAATCTAATTGGAAGTATATTGGATTCTTTATCTCCAAACAAAATAGAAGTGATGCCTGTAGGAAGATCAGCTCAAATAAATATTTCCAATCGACCTAATCTTACTGATAGGCAGTGGGAAATCCTAGAATTATTAACCCGAGGTTTTAGCAACTCTGAAATAGCTGAAAAACTTTTTATTACTGAAGGTACCGCTTCACTCCACGTTTCAAAGATCCAAAAGAAACTTAACGTTGGAAATCGAGTGGCAGCTGTCATGAAAGCGATAACGAATGAGTGGATTGATAAGTCGGTCTATATTGATGAATATTCAAAAAAAATAAGGTAAAACTTCATAAAAACATTGCATAAGTGTTAAATCATGTTATATTAGTAGTATACAAAATATTACAGGAGTGATTTACATGACAAATACAATTGCAATCTTTGGAGGAAGCCAGGAACTAACATTTAAGAAAATCGGGAAAAAATTAGGTGTAAACGTAGTACATCATAACGGAAAAGTCCGTAATGGTGGAAATGCGAAGGCATTTAAAGCAATCATCAAAAAAGCTGATTGTGTAGTAGTGTGCCTCGATGCTTGTGGCCATGTTTCTATGGATGTTGTTAAAGACTTAGCAAAGAAACTGGGGAAGAAAATTGATTATATAAACGGATTTGGTGCCACTGGTGCTGTGCAAGCAGGTCTTACATTGTTAAATAGAGAGGAAGACGTTGCAGCATGATAATAATTAATAATTAATTGATTTTACTGGAGGTTGAGTATAAATGGATTTTTTAACACCTGAAGAAAATAAAGTTAAAAAAGAATTAAAGAAGAAATTGAGCTATATTGCTATATTTGTATGTTCTATCGCTATAACAATCGGAGTTACTTTTATTGTTTATAATATTTCTTGATCTTTAACCATATATATTAATTCTGTTAATTAATAGAATTAATGCGAATACGAGTTACAAGACAAACGAGGGGAGCTGGAGAGATGAGCATACCTTATTCTTTTAAAAAATTAACGTATTCATCTAAGAACGGCAATACGACTTATCAAATTTACCATCCAGCCATTCGCTTTGAAAATAATGAACCGTATTGCTGTCTTCTAGATCCAAATTCAAAAACAGGATTGATTGAACATTTTTCTGAGGATGAAGCAATAGCACATGCAAAGGACTTGTATTACAGTTTTAAGGAAGGTCATTATGAGTAACTATGTATTGTTAATTAAATTAAATAACAGAATTAAAGGTGATTATAACTATCTTCAGCACACTTTTATTCCCTATAAGCGGATAAGGGTAGGTAATGTTCAATACATTAAAATTGATATCGCTCTACTAATACTTAGAATGATTTGCGCTATATGGTTAATCACCGTATTCATTACTTTTTTGGTTGTATTAATACTTACTCTGATCGTTGCCTATAGTGGCATGGAAATAAATATTATTTCTCAGCTTTCTATGTTTACTGATCAGCATGAAAATGTTTCGATCAGCCTTTTTATTTTAGGCGTTCTGTTTACAATTTTGTCCGCATATATCCTGAAGTTTTAGCAACATGGTTTTCATAAATTTCAATACTATATTGTTTATTAAGGTAGGGGAAGAGAATGGGGATACCTCTTTTAATTTTCGAAAAACCTAAACAAGCTATAACCGTCTGTAAAGCATTCAACTCACAAAATAAAAGAACTCATATTGAGATACAGCCACATGGACTCTTCCCAAACGGCGCTATAGCTGTTTGGTGTGTTGGTCATATTATGAAATCTAAAATGCCCGGAGAATACAAACCTGAGTGGAAAGGATGGAATATATCACACTTACCGATCATACCAGAGAGATTTGAACTCGTGGTGGATCCGTCTAAAAGGAGTAACTTCAATATCATTCGCAAGTATGTTAATGACTCTAATATCTCAGAAATATACCATTACGGTGATCCTGCTATGGAAGGGCAGCTATTGGTTGATGAGGTTCTAGAGTATGTGAAGAATCGCAAACCTGTAAAAAGAGTTTGGGAAACCTCTTTAACTCCTTCCGCGACCATTAAAGCTATTAAAAACGCAAAAGATAACAAACTTTATAAGTCGTTATATCGAGCCGGCCAAGCTAGACAAATTGCAGATTGGGTAATTGGTATGAATACCAGTCGATGTATGAGTATACTAGCCGGTGAAAAAGGTATTCTTGATAATAAATTCCCACTCGGTAGGTGTAAAACTCCTTTAATCAAAATAATTTATCGACGAGAAATTGAAATTGAAATGTTCAAAAGTAAACCTTACTGGGATGTCATAATTAAATTCAAATCTAAAGAGGGTGAATACAGTGGTCACTGGATTAAGGACCAGGATGAGCATATCTGGAACCAGTCTCAGGCAAAAGCTCTTTCTATGTATTGCATAGATAAGCCGGCCATAATTGATAAGATTCATAAAGAAAAGAAGGAGGTTTTACCCCCTCAATTCTTCAATTTAACTGAACTTCAGTCCGAAGCGAATAAAACATTCACATATAGTCCTGACAAAGTTTTAGAAATAGCACAGGATTTATATCTTAATGGATGGATCACGTACCCAAGAGCGGAACCACGGGTTGTTTCCCCAGAAGAAGCCAAGGATTTCCTCAAAATACTAAATAGTATTCAAATGATTGATGATTATAAAGAATTTTTACTCCCGCCTAATCTAGATATCAGCTTAGATAAACGCTTCGTTGATGCTTCAAAAGTGGACGATCATCATGCTATCATCCCTACAGAAGAGGTACCTAATCTTGAGAGCTTAACAATAGACCAAAGAAATATTTATAATATGGTTATTCAATCCTTTATAGCAGCACACTATCCACCCGCGGTCTATCATCATACAGAAATACGTACATTAGTGGATGGACACTTCATGTTTGTTTCTAAAGGCAAAATTGAATTAGAAAAGGGTTGGAAGCAAGTATTAAAAAAGACAGAGACGACTGATTCTCCTATCCTTCCTGAGGTAAAAGAACATGAGGGGGTACTAGTTCAAGATGTGGAGATTAGAGAAGGTAAGACAACACCTCCAAAACGCTTTACTCAAGGGCAATTAGTTAAAATTATGGAGAGGGCCGCTTCCCATATATCAAAGGAAGAACGCGATGGCTACACACATGACGATATGTCTTTAGGAACTGTAGCTACAAGAGCTGGGATAATTAAAGAGGTATTAAAGAACAACTACATCAGCGTAAAGAAGAACCAGGTACATATAGAACCAAAAGGAAGAATGCTTATGACCGCTCTTGGAGAGAAGAATTGGTTAGGATCACCTGTGATTACAGGAAGAATGGAACATTCCCTTAATGCAATTTCTAAAGGTAAAGAGTCTGTCGAACCATTCTTGAAGGCAACGTATATGTACGTCAATAATTTCATCGAACAGCTTAAGAATGAGTCTACTAACTGGGACTTTGAAGATGAAATAAATCAGGAGCAACAAAAATTAGAAATAGGTCCCTGTTTGCTTTGTGGGAAGCCTGTAGTAGATAAAGGAAGATTTTACGGTTGTACTGGTTATTATGATACTAAGTGTTCCTTTACTTTCCCAAAGGAAATTGCCAAAAAACCAGTCCCAATAAGTGAAGTTAAAAATTTACTTTCTAGAAAGTCTACTGGATTGTTAACTGGATTAATGGGCAGCAAGGGACCATTTGAAGCCTACATTGTATGGGATGATAAACTTAAAAAACATAAATTCAAGAGCTAAGTATAAAGGAGAATATATATTGAAAAACCTTAAATCCATCACATTAGAGCAAATTAATGAGTTGATAAAAGAAATGGATATCTTACTTAGGGAAAAATAAAAACAATGTTAGGGAGAGAATAATGAAAAAGAAAATAAACTATTTAATTTTACTTTTGATAACCCTTAATATGGTCGGTTGTAACAACTTAGAAGATACCTCCATCACGGATAAAGAAACTGGCCCACAAAAAGTAGCCACAGTTAATGCAAATAAGAATAGCGAAAAGGAGGAAGCTACGACTACGGCTGAAGATAAACCAGTAGTAGAGGAAGCTTCAACTGATGCAAATGAAAACCTGTTCTCAGGATACAAACTTATTGAAGTTGATGGTGGTGACTTGTCTGGATATCGTGAATCTAATGTCGCGGTTGACATTGGTTATGGTGATCGTAAATATTGGGCATTTACGAATGAATATGGGCAACTTGTACGTGTAATTGCAGACAAGATCATTTTACAAGATGACCGTAACGAACCTGTATTATCGTCTGGCAGGTATTACTCAGATGAGGCAAAGGTTCCTGGTGTAGAAAGTGACGTTTTAGATGAAGGGCATATTATTGCTGATTCTCTCGGAGGGGTTTCGAATGCTTATAATATTACCCCACAAGAGAGTACTCTCAACCGATATGGTGATCAAGCTTATATGGAAGACGCGATCCGTAAGGCAGGCGGAGCCACCAATTTTGAAGCCATTATTACTTATCCGGATACGGAAACGCAGATTCCTTCAAGTTATCAGTATACCTATACTTTAATTGGGAACAAAATCGTTGATACATTTGACAATGTGAACCCTGATGAAGTAAACCAATCACTCGGTTTAACCGACAGTAAGGCTCCTAATTCAACAAGTTCTAATAAAAATGGTGATATTACTAGCGTTGATACCAACGGTAATGGACAGGTGACAATTAAAGAAGCAAAAGCAGCTGGTTTCAATATGCCAATAACGAGTGATCACTGGTTATACCCTTATATGCGCGATAATGATGGAGATGGGATGGTTGGAGAGTAAGTTTTTAGAACAATGAGAACAAAAATTGAATGAATAATAACATTTTATTCATTGGACATTTGATAACGAATTGATTTTTTATCACAAAAATTGTAAAATGATTATATTGAAAATTAAACATTAATGGGATAACCCCACAAAAATTTAAGAGAGGAATTCTCTTGAATTTTTTGTGGGGTTTTTTTATTTCATTGATTCTTTTTTTATTATTAGTTTTCCAATAGAAACATCTAGTGAATCAGATATCCGCTCCAACACATCAAGATCCACTCTTCTCTGCTTATTTGTTCTTATACGAGATAAAACGTTAGTATGCACACCTGAGAGTTGCGACAGGTCAGCAGCAGACATATTTCGTTCTTGAAGTAGCTGATCTAAATTCCATATAAGCATAAAGTATCCCTCCAATTTATCATTTTAAGTGTTTCTAAACTTTTTTACTTCATAAATAGTAAAAAAGAACGAAAATAATAAAGAGTACTACTGGCTATTATAACCTAATTAGGTTATAATAAGTACATGGAATATTATTCCATGTGCATCATCTTATCAGTAGATTAAGAACGGGGGGAGACAAATGAATTTGAAAAAAGTTTCTAAAGTATTAACAACGGGATTTTTAATAGGCTCATTGTTAACTATCTCTGCAGGCGGAGAGGAGGTAAGTGCGGCAAGTAATTTAAAAGATATACCGAAAGATAGCTCAACAGAAATCAATTATTTACTTGATAAGGGGGTGGTAACCGGATTCACGGATGGAACATTTAGACCGGATGTCCAAGTTACCAGGGGACAATTTGCTTTATTAGTATCTAGAGCATTAGAAATTCCTATGCCTTCATCAAAACCGAAATTCTCAGATGTTTCTTCCTCTCAAGCTACATACGAAGGAGTAATGAAAGCATATTCTTTAGGGATTATTAAAGGGTATGAGAACGGACAATTTAAACCAACCGATCTAATAAAACGCTCAGACATAGCTATTATGTTGGATCGTGCATTACAAACTGAAGGCAATTTCACGACCAAAGCTACTTTAGATTATAAAGACACGAATAAAATTGGTGCTACTTCGTTAGACGCTATAAAACGATTGACTCATTATCGTATCATCACTGCTAATAATCTATTTAACGAGTTTCAGCCAGAGGTTAAAGGAACAAGAGAGACAACAGCAGTTGAGATTTATAATCTGTTAAAACTCATCGAGAATCCTGACCAAGTTAAGGACAACTATAAATATATGACACCCGAAGAGCTTAAGGAAACATATGGTGAATTTACTGTAGTGGAAAGAGCGACAGGGCTGCAAAGTAATTTAGGAATCAGAGAGCGCGATTTTATGGAAGAGTATTATCATAAATTAAGAGGTCCGTTTGGAAAATATCAATTAGATCCTAAAACATATTTAAAAGGTCTATATGAAGGTGCTATTACTAGTTATGCAGGATACTATAACAACTATCCAAAATATGAAATGATTTCATTAAATGGAAAGTCTTATAGACAATCTGAAATCTTTCAAGACAATAAATATTCACCAACCTATATGTTAAAAGATATACTTCCCGAACAACCTGAGGGGAAAGAAGACTTTCTGATTGATCTTCATACCGATAGTGATGAGTTTGCTACTTATGAAAGAGACGACATTAGTGTAACTAAACTAGGAAAAAAGCCAGTTTCATTGAATGGTGATTATATAGTGGATCTAAATAATCTATTCAAGGAAACATCGAATGTCTCAATGAGCAACAAACAAATCACTTATAATCGAAAAACCATTTCTTTCTCCGATAACTCCAACGTAGTTACCTTAAATGGAGATAGAAAAATATTAAAAAATAAAATTACAATTGAAAATAACACTGTTTATGGCCCCTTAAAAGAGGTAGCCAAGTACTTAGGAATGGATGTAAGGCAATCCGTTCCTTATCCAAGAATTGAGGTTACAAGCTATCCTACAGATATCGAGGAATACGTTTGGAAGGAGTAGTAGATGTAGAATATGAGAAGAAACCATAAAAACAAGCTCCGGCTATCAATCCTTCTTTGTGTTTTACTTATTGGGCCATTATTTATCAATATAAAAGCTTACGCTTATATCGATACCTATGAACCCAATATTAAAAAAATGAACAGCTGGATTAGTCCTTCACCAGAAAGCTTTTACACAATTGAAAGTTTCGCTCTGTCTGATTACCTACATTATAACAACTGGAAAGTAGAAGTGGATGGAGCTATTAAAGGTGAAATGACTTTAATGAGGCCAGTATCAGACTCCTCTGCAGGAAGAACATTTGCGCACCCATCTCAATTGAAAGAATGGGGGAAGATTTTTAATGGTAATCCAGATTATGTTGAAGAGCGATTAAATTCAATCTTGACTCGAATTGTTCATAATGTCACGGGTGAGCCCATATATAGAGCATATTCTCGAGACATTGCAAGTGCATCTGGTGCCTTACTTTCTATAAGGGGAACTGGTGAAAGCGACTCCTATGGTAACCAGTACGGAATCGTAGAAGTAAAAACTACGCCTTTCCCAAAAGCTTCAATCTCAGCTCCAAAGAGTGTATCTGCAGGTAAAGAATTTATTGTGAAAATATCGGGTGAAGAATTTGAACCATCCTCCACAGATATGATTTCGTATAATGTGTCTGCAGACAGTACATCTCTACATTCTGGTGTTAAATATGTTAACAAAATTTCTGATAAAGAGATTGCGGTTGTCATTGATTCACCTGGTACTCGGACATTAAACCTTGTTATAACAGATAAGGTACAACGATCAACCAAAGTATCTACGGTGATAAATGTTGTAGATCCGGACAGTCCGCCAGTCGATCCAGAGCCACCCCCTGCGAAGGACAATGAACCACCAGTAGCTTCGCTATATACGGAACCAAAGATTTATTGGGTGGAGCAAGCTGAGTTCTTAGATAACTCATATGATACTGATGGGGAGATTGTATTTTCTGAAATCTCAGTAGATGGAGAAGTTAGTGGCGCATCTAAGAAATTTAGCCGTGTAACTGAACCAGAGGAGCATACTGCAAGTATATACGTTGTAGATAATGTCGGGGCTTCTGATGAAGATGAAAAATCATTTACTGTACTCCCGACCACTCCTACAGCAGAAGTACAAATTGAAGGGACTTTAAAAGAGAATCGAAGAGTTCTGTTAGATGCTACTTATTCAGACAAAAAATCTCCAATTGATGTAGCTCCAATTGATTACAGCAAAACCAAGTGGTCAATTGAACCGGTTACTCCAGGCATTAATCCTTCAGGGATTAAAATCCGAACTAGTGGAGATAAATCAAAGCGGGAGTTACTTTTACGAGAGGCTGGTACATATAAGCTTTCAACCACAGTAACGAATGTATTTGGTGAAGAGAGTAAACCATTTGAAAAAGAGTTCAAAATTGTTAAAGATGAAAAACCAATAAATCAATTTACTGTTTCGACGGCCAAAGCTATTCGCGATAAAAACCAGTCGAAAATCGCTTCCATTGAACTAAAAGATACGAGCTATTCTCCTGACGAAGATATCATCAAGCAACGCATTTATTATGTTGAATATGATACTAACAATGATGGTTTTTTCGGAACACCAGAGGATGGTGGAAGGAAAGTAATATCAAATGGCAATAAGCAAGAAATCACCTATCAAACTGATAAGGTAGGTAACTACCGTTTTAGCATGGAAATCGTTGAAGATTTTGGACAACCAACTTTAAAAGAATTCATCGATGATTCACACTACCGTAGAGATATTTCAGAAATGTTGGATTCCAGCGGGAAAGTATCTACCTATCAAAACCCTTTAAACTTCAACCTACGGGATAAGGACAAAAGCGTAGAGGTCATTAATGTTGCCCCAATCATTGATTTTGGGGTTAGGAGAAATAATAAAATTGACCTTATCTTGAACTTTGGTGGGATGGATGTAGCTACTCTCGAACACAAAACAGGGAGTTCTGGTTTATCTGATGGTGCATATTATGACCATTATTATTATTCCTTGGACGAAACGGATAAAAACACCTTATCTTCTCTAGCTTCAACCATGGAAGCTAACCTGCTGCAAAAAGGAATAGACGCAAATGTCATAATTGATAACTCTTATTACCATCAAGAAGACACAGATGGTGAAGGGATACGAAATATAGCCGATTGGGGTTATGTAGATCGAGGATCATATTCTTACAGCAGTTATTCGGGAACAAGCCCATATAGTGGAAGTTGGGAAGTGATTAGTTCATCTTCTGAACCAATAATTGGGGTCACATGGTGCTACCTTGATAATAGGCCAAGCGGTGGACAACTGCACAGCCACCCGCCACCTTGTACAGATAATTCGAATGCTGAATATGGTGAAGTTGGGACTCAGTATTATGCGGACCTAAGAAAATGGTATTCCAATTATCAATACGAAATCGTCGGGAGACATAATAGTGGAATTAACTCAACTGAGAAAATAGATACAACAGATTTCACTAAATCCTTCGTTGACCAGACGTATCGTCCTGATGCCCAAAGAATTTATATGAGGATGGACAATACCCCTTGGTCATGGAGCTCTGATGCCACAAAAGTATTTACAATGATCGATAAAGCAAAGCAAGAAAATGTGTACTTTTGGAATAAGGCAGCGATCCTTAATAAATTCAATGCTGAAACATTAATAAGTGGGAACAATGGACTTGGTAAGTATGACATCTATGATACTGCATACTTGTATGCAAACGTAAAGGACGTTGAAAACTACATTACAAACAAGTATATGATTGAAGAAAATCCTGAATCCATGACAATTGTACTTGGAGATGAAGTAGATTACACGACAAAGTATTCTGACCATGAGGATGACCCCGAGCTAAAACGAGAATGGAAATTTAATCATGATCCAACTCAGATTAATGGGAGGGTGATTGATAATCAACCGGCCGGGCCTATTCCTCAAAATAATCTCTATATAAATTCTCCTCTTCAATTTACTGAGGTAGGGACCTACAAAGTTCAATTAAGAGCCAAAGACAACCCAGTCTATGATAGTGACATAAGATTTAATAACTATCAAAAATGGTCTGATGAAGAGGTACAAAGAGAATACACCATCAATGTTCATAGAAGACCAATAGCCGACTTCACGTATACAGTTGACCCTACTACACTAGGTTTAACTCTCGATCCGGCTCCGAGTTATGACCCTGATCATGAGACAAATCGGGCTGATAAAGGGATTATTGAGTATACATGGGTAAGCTATACAGTCGATGGAAACGAAGTATCTGGACCACCTCCGAGCACTCTAGAAGTAAATAAGGACTATGATGTGACGCTCAGAGTAAAGGATATTGATGGAGCATACGGGGTTGTAACAAAAAGGATCAGTACTCAAGGTTTTAACATTAAGCCCGTAGCAAAATTCGATGTTTCGAATCTCGTCCTAACGGACCAACCGTTAAACATTGTAGACCGGTCATATGATCCTAATGGAGATCCGCTCACCGATTATGAAATAACCGTACGGGAAAGTGGAAATTCAACCATTCTAAGGACTCTAAGTTCGTTCCCTTCTAATTTTGACGAAATGGGGCTGGGAACAGGAACATATACGATTGGATTAACTGTTAAAGACATACCAAAAGTACCTCCACAGTTGCAATCGGACCTATTTGAAAGACAGATTAATGTGGTGAAAAATGATCCCCCGGTTTCAAAATTCAGTTTGTCTCCTAATCCTATATTGGATAATCGACGTGCTGATTATAAAGATGAATCGTACGATCCAAACAACCACCCATTAATAAATTACTCTTGGACAATCGAACAGCTAGATGCCAATGGTGTAATCTTAAAATCTTGGAATACAGGTTCTCCACCTAAAGACTTTAGTCTATATGGGGTTGGGAAGTATCGAATCACACAAACCATTTTCGATAATCCACCCTATCCATTGCCATCTCTAAAAGGAGAAAGCTCAATAATTGTGAATGTCGCAAAAGGACCGAGGAATCCTTATCCTAATTTTGACTTCACTCCGGTAAGCCCAGTAGCAGGAGAAAAAATCCAATTAAATCCTGATTCGTCTTATGATGAAGATGGAGAAGTAATAAGATGGGAATGGAAAATCACAGATCCTTCAGGAAATATAAGTACTTCAACAAGTGAATACCCGTCTATAGTAAACGCGAGAGAAGGCCAGTATACAGTGTCCCTTCACGTTTACGACAATGACAACCTAAAATCAGTAAATCCGAAGGTACAGACGATTTCGGTAGATACCAAGCCTCCTAATATTCCACCAGTAGCAAAGTTTACATGGGATCCTTACTCTCCCTTCGTTGGAGAAGAGATTGAACTGAACCCAGATTCAAGCTTTGATCTCGACGGTGAGATTGTTTCTTATAGGTGGTATTTCAGAAATGGAGGTACCATTAAATCATCCACTGAGCGTTATCCTAGTCTACTAATGGATAAAGACTTCTATGACGTTCGTTTATATGTAAGAGATGATTCTGGTGAAGAAGCAACCATTTTGCAAAGAGTAAATGCCAATATAGCAAAGCTAGACAGCTTAGTGACGCATACACCAGAATGGTCGGAAAAGTGGGTGAACAAAGGCTTTGATAAAGACGTAAATACATTTTATGCGGGTGAAAAGTTCGTAATTAATTTAAAATCAAGCCCTGCAGCATTTGTTTGGGGTGAGGTGGACTTCGGTGGTAGTGTAGGGAAAATTGATATTCCGAAGACAAATTTTAAGTTGGTTTCTACTTCTCAGTATGAATATGTATGGTCAGTAGAACTGTGGAAGGAAGAGTTTAACACGATACCCGAAGGAGAGTATATGTTTAACTTTCATTCAATGCATCCAGTGAATTCTCCTTATGTTCAAGCCAATGATTCTTATATCATTGAGATAGTGGACAATACGGGCTTAAATTTCCACAGAAGATATTAATTAGTGTGAGTACACCGGTTTGTGCTGGTGTACTCTTTTTTGATCGCATTCAGTAATAGAAAACTAGTAATGGAGAGTGTAACATGGAAATTTTAATGGATTACAATTCTGCAAAGAAACTGGTTGAGGTGTATGGATGGTCTTACTTTTTAAAAATGTTTAATAAAAAGTATCCTGGATACAGACTGTATTCTGTTAGCAAGGCTTGGTTTGAAGAGCGAAAATATATATGTAAGCTTAAAGGAGGCGGCGGAGACATCATTATTAGGTGGTTTAGTAATTAAGATTATTTTTTAGTTGATTAAAAGAGTAAAAGCCTTACATCGAATTCAATTACTTAAGGGATCGTTGGCGACAAAGCCTCTGATCCCTTTTGGTGTCAAATAAGTTTTGTAAAAAGCTTATTTATTTTTTGAGTTTTTTTCTTCTTTCTCTAAAGTATCTACAATTTTCT
This sequence comes from Rossellomorea sp. NPDC071047, assembly GCF_050270195.1. NCBI lineage: Bacteria > Bacillati > Bacillota > Bacilli > Caryophanales > Bacillaceae > Rossellomorea > Rossellomorea sp. NPDC071047. The sequence goes on from NZ_JBNNJT010000008.1 coordinate 77,562, forward strand.
GGATATAATTATTAAATTCTAAATCTGTACCTTTATTGTGACGGCCATCGTATGTAGAGGAATTTTGATTATATTTAGAGTATTTAGGGAATATTGCAAAAGCTCCTCCTGGGAACTGTCTGTCAACAATTCGAGCATGCTTTGGTATTGGAATGAAGTCTCCATTTTCATCGTAGCCTAAGTGATCCATTTCCCAATGAGCACGATCCACATAGCTCCCAGGTCCAATCTCTAAAACTTCTTCTCCATGAAAGCTCATCTGCCACTCTACTTGTCTATCTGACTTGGATTTAAATCTATCATCGAGTTTTTCATCATTATCCTCTTTAGTGGGTTGTTTATAGACTCCACTTTGTTCGAATGGTAAAGTATCTATGCGAAAATACCACCATTCGGGATTATCTCCTACAGCGTGAAATGAAACAGAACGAGGCTTTACAATAATTGTAGAAGAACCGAAACCTAACTCTATCTTTCCATCTTCAGTAGAATCAACTGCATTTGTTAAATCAAGACCTCCGCCAGATGGAAGGAAAGTGTGGTTCAAAGCTTTTGATTGACCAACTTTATTAAGCAAATCAAGAATATCATCTAGATTTGTTAATGTTTTTGAAGTAGGAACATCACCAAAGATCTCTATAACCATATTGCTCCATAATTGCAGTTCTTCTGCTTTTGTTTCTAGGTATTGTTTTTGATAATCGTTCACAGCATTACCTCTCCTATCTATGAAATAAAATTAATACACTCACTACAAACAAATTTTACCATATCTTTTTTGATAATTCTCTATTTGTTTAAATAGTTCACATTACCCGGTACCTATTATGCAGCAATTCTAGTCTGTCTTCTTTATTTCTTTTAATCTTCATATTTTGAGAGAACTTTTGTATTTTCCTCATGCAATCCTTATACAAAATCTTTTAATAGTGATTTATCCCACAAATGAACAGCATGATCATTCTTCTCAAATTCCTTTTGAAGGTATATCTGAGTGGTTTCAATCTTCTCATGGCCAAGACTCCTCATGATCCGGTATACATCTGCACCACTATGGTACGATATGATGGCAAATGAGTGCCGTAACGTGTGGGGTGCAATTGGATTCAAGCGGTTCTTTACACAATCCAGCCCAGTACGTTTCACTGCTTTATTAATGTAGCGTGATAGGTATGTGCTGCGGTAAGCGTTCCCTTCACTATTAATAAAGAGTGGGGAGACATCATTACGGTTCAATGTCGTCCCTAAGCCCCGGGCTTTACGAAATTCTACAATGCTATCAAAGACTTTAGGTTTAATAGGTACAGTCCTTTTCTTATTCCCCTTTCCATGAATCCTCAAAAAATACTCTCGCCTGGCAGCATCATAAGATAGGTCGCATACCCTGGCATGACAGAATTCATTATTCCGAATTCCCGTTGTGATCAACACATGAAGAATCCCAAAGAGGATCGGATGGTTCTCTTCTTTAAAGAAATGTAATATTTCTAAGGCTTCACTTGGACCAAGATCCCGATCGGGTCTTTCATCGCTACTTACGGTGGCTGAAGCCATTCTAGCCGTTAAATCCGTTACCACATAGTCATTCTTATAAAGGAATTTCAAGAAGCTCCTGATGATAGAGGTCTTTCTCGCGATGGTTGCTGCAGCATATGCCGACTTTCTTCCATTAATATAGGGTTCCCTCTGAACCATCCATTCCTGGTATCGTTTAATGTGGCGTGGAGACAAACTTTTAAAAAGAGATCCTTCCTTAACATCCTCAATATCAATGTCTATTTCATTAGCATAACTGACAATGTTCTTCGCAAAATTTAACAGTTCGCGAATATATTCACGTTTTGTACCGTCCGACTTGTTTTTATTCTGATCAACGTTTTTTTGATGGTGCACATAATAGTAAAGAACTTCTTCATCCGTAAAATGAGAAAAAGGAGGTAAATCATTTTTTTCCGCATCATCAATTTTTTTCTCCAAGGTGGGATAATGATCCAAGGTTAAAAAATTTTCTGCCACAGAAATTGAATTCCTCTCCATAAATAAATTTGAATCACCATTAGATAAGACAGTTCCCTTAGACATTATAAACCTCCCTATATTTTTTACTTTCTTTTATATTCATAAAATCATCTTTAATTATATTTACTATTAAATCTTCGATTTAACATTCTTAACTAATTCAATTATATCATCTAACCCAATTAAAATATGAAAAGGTGCAAAAAATTGTCCATTTGTTACACCATAATATAATAAGTTAAATTTATATATTTATATTTTTATAATACTATAGTTAAAAATACTTGAACTATAATACATTATAAAGTAATATATGGTTATAGTATCCTTTAGTTGAAAAATTATCCACTAAAGGATACTCAAAAAGTTAGAAAGGGTGTTTTGACATGAAAGCGGTACAAACAGTTGTGATGGATCTAGACAGAATTCAAGTGGAGGTAAAAACAACGAAAGGCATGACACAAGAAGAAATTCTAGAATTAGCAAAGAAAGAGGTTATCAATAAACTTTCAGAAGCTTTTCCTAGATTTTCATACTCTATCACAGAGGGAAGAACCATGTCTTTAGAAGAGGCAAAGCCCGGAAGAATTGTGAAGAGTAAATTAAGTGGGGAATTAGCCATTATTTTTGCGGTTAAACCTTCTACTAAGTTCCCAGTCTATGTAAAGTCCTCAAGAGAATCATATCGAGCCTTACCAACTGCATTTGAGCTTGTTACAGATCCAAAAGTAATTAATGATGTAATGTTTGGGAAGCAATTTGACTTTATGTGGCATGAAGGAGATACAGGTTATTTCCTTAATAAAAATACTGTCATACCAGTAGTGGTTGGTACTACCACTAGAGGAAAGACAAAAGTTATTGCACTTGATGTGAATTCAGAAGGTGCTTATTATTCACTAAGTGAAAGTAGCATGAATAGAATTTATGAATCTAAGGAAGACGCTCAGAAACACCTAATATAATCTACCACAAAGGGATATGAGCGGGGATAGGAAAAATATCGAGGGAACGCTAGTTGAAGGGGCGTGAACCTTATTTCAAACAAATTTGAATCTAAAAATAATTTGAATCATCCAAAAAGGAAAGTGATTGGTACATATAATTACTTCAATACTGAAACGAAGATATACTCTGTACCTAAATCCGATCCTTTATCAAAGCTAATTGGTGCCTATGTTGAAACTAAAATATCTAACGGCTCAGCTCAACGCCATAGGATTACAAATGTAGGTACTGACTTTAGCGGCAACATATTTCGTTTTATTTTTACAGACAGAAATATTGAAGAAGTCAATGCGACATTAAGTATTTTAAAGCAATTACAATACAAATATGACGAAACGATCCCTTTAGATAACCTTTACCAACCCTATATCATTTGTTTGGATTATAACGGCTTCGAAGAACTAAATGTATTTACTAAACAAGGAAAACTTATTAGACGATATAGTAATTAGCATTAGTAAAAATATATTTCACTTTATAAAGAGAGAGGGAAAGACTATGAAGGAATTATGGTTTTTGGGGATTGGATCCATTGTAATTTTATTGGCATTTGCTATTGCAACAGGATATTTCACATTTTCTGAATTTATTAACTATCTTCAGGTAGAAGGAATGTTAACTCCTATTGTCTTTATATTTGGGGTAGCAATTATGATCACTTTTTTGGGGTGGTTTATGAAAGCTTCCAAAAGAACCTGACAAGCTGGATGGGGTGAATTCCGCTCCAGACAAAAAGAAAATCAAATGTATTTAATGTAAATACAATGAGATAGAAATAAAAGTGGGGAGTGATGACCCCACTTTATTACTTAATGATGATGATGGATAATAGAAAAGAACTGTATTTGTGAAAATTTTTAATCAACTCACAAGATGCTTATTTTTTTACAGCATCCAGTAAAAAGCATAAATCAACTTAAATATCATTTTAAAAAAATAAAAATCAATACTACTATATTAGATAAAAGGGATTGAAAGATTTATATGGATTTAATAAAAAAAATGAGGCGTAAGGAGAAACTGGAGAGACTATTAAAAAAAGGTAAAAAATTCATAAATGTATTTTTCACCTTTATTATCCTTATCTGGGGCCTAATGCTGATTTATTGGACAATAACTAAACTCATCCCATTCGTTCTTAATGAATGGAGTTGAGTAATGGATCAGAACGATTTTTGAATATTAACAGGAAAGGAAATATTATGAAAAAAGAGAAAAGTGTTGAAGAGAAAAATAGTGAGAAATTAATGCTAAAAGCCCTAGGAGTAATAGTAATTTTAATTATTTGGAGCTTACCTATATTGAACCCTGGCCTATTCAATAAAATATTCCAATAATATTAAAAAATAAAAAAGTAGTTCGGTATCAAGGGGAGGACGCATAATGAAAAAAATTGAAGAAATAGTAAGTGAACTTTCAAATGAACAATTAAAACAAGGTTTCTCAGAAATCAACGCCTGGAGAAAAACAGGAGTGCTTTCAAATGGCATTATCCGTGAGATTCATAAGAAATATACAGAGCAAGGAGATGTGGATTATCCAGTATATTATATGGAAAACCCATTCTTGTATGAGATGGCTAGAAGGCATTATAGCGAATAGTGAACTTTCCAACCAGTTTTAATATCGACATATTAACGTAATTTAGGGTTTTGTAATGAAAAACGGTTTATAGCTTTGAGGAATAACTAAAAACAAATAAAGGTATGGAAGAAGGTTGAATAATGGGATATTATGACGATACCCATAATGGCAGCATTGCAAAAACCGCAATGAAAAAGAGAAAATCCGTGGAAAATAGACTTTTATACAAAGATATAAAACCGTCACTTATTAAAGCAGCTCTCTTTATTTCTATGGGCTTAGTTTTATTAGTTTCTGATAGAGTTAATCCGGATTATTCATTTATTGTTTTCGCAATTGTTGTAGCATTCATATGCATTTTTTATATTATGTACTTTTGCTTTGAAATTTTAAAAAAATTATAAGTGATCATAGTTGCGGATTACGATGATTCACCAGAACCATAATATGCACAAATAGGAGGGAAACAGATGGAAAAAATTGCATTTGAATGGGATAGCAAAAAACTATATTCAAAATTGATAGCTAGAAAGCTAGGAATCAGCAGTGAAAACGTTGTAGTAAAAGAGCATATTTATCACCCTTATGTAACTGTCTATACTTCATGTGGAGAATATAGAGTTGTATTCATAACCGACCTAGAAGATAAAGGGACATATATCGAAAGTTTTGTAAAAGTTAGTTAGTTTTATGCACATTCCGAGGAGAATCTGCTGAATCAGAAGACAATAAGTAACTGAAAGGTGGTTTTTAAATTAAAAGAGTATTTCGATATTCCAACTGAAACTCAACTTGAAAAAAGAGTGAGAAATATTATCGCAAATTGTAGTAACAGTGAATTAGAAGAACTTTTTCACAAAGCTATTTACAACATAAAATATTGCCCTACACCTAGCTTAGTACCTCAATTTAAAGAGGAAAAAAAGAGGATCTTAGAGGAAATGAAGAAAAGGAACATGACAACACTCACATTCTTCAATAAACTATTAAACCTGATAAAAAGTGGTTATTAAAGAAACATCTTGAATCATAGTTCGATGAGAATCTGCTGAATCGGCTAAGTTTGGGAGTGATCATGGTGAAAATTGATATAAAGAACAGTAAAGTGAGATTTTGTAAAAAGTGCTGCGGCAAAGGGATTCTAATGTACATGGAAGAATCGTCTAATATGCATAAACCTTGGACAGATTGTAAAGGAAAAGGCAAACTTATTTGTGATAAATAAACTTAACTGGCTTGTTAATCTACAGGAAGTTATGTTTAATAAGCTGGTAAATAATCATGGGGGTCTAAGTGGCGATATTTCAAGCAATTTCAATCCTAGGATTTATTATTATTTTGTCAATTGTTTATAAGTATTTTTTTACAAATAATAGATAAATGAATTTAAATATAAAATTTAGAAAGGAATGCGATTATGCCCCTTATTTAAACATTAGTACACCACAAATGTTAGGAGTTTTAGAATGGATAGCAAGAATAACCCTCATACGGAAAAAGCAGAACAAGAATATCTTACCACTCAAGAGGTGGCCACCTATTTAAATAGAAGCCTGGCTTCAGTATATAAATACATAAAAGAAGAAAAGCTGAATCCTATTTACGATCATAAATGGAGAATGAGAAAGACTAAATTGTTCAAAAAGAGTGATGTAGATCATTTTAAGGATGCAATTAAAAAGCCTGGGATTACTACATTTGAAGCTTCTAAAAGAGCCGATATTTCCTATGCAACCCTTATGTGGTTTATATACGAAGAGATCTTGCCAGCTAAAAAAATTGAACATCGTGGCAAGGAGCAATATTTCATCACTGAAGAAGATTTTAATGACTTTATTTCATCTAAACATATTAAAAATTATAAAGAGAAAAAAGAAAAAAACCACTTTGCGACTCAAAGTAACTACTTATTATTTCAAAGCTTTGTCCATCCCGAATCAAAAGAGCTGGCCCGTATAATGGAAATATTTCAAGATAATGAGAAAGTCGTCACTCAATCCGGCTCAACATTGACCCTAGATGAACTTTTATCACAAGGATTTTTGGAAAGATACTCTATACCTGAGATGGATTTCATAAATCGAAAAGGATATGCTACATTTCAATTTTTAAAACCTTATGATATCCAATCGACCATTTACTCTATCATTGAAAAGGTTTACCTTCAAGTAGGTCCCAAGAATGTTAAGATGAAAGTCGACCATGACTATATCTACGTAGACATAAAGCCTACTTTTGTAAACAATGTAAATAAAGAAGAAGTTCGTCAATTGCGACAGTTTATCCGCGACGGAAAAATTATAGATGAAGTGAATGGGGTATTTATTGACACAGATTTAGAGCCCTTAAATATTCACGTTCCATCAAAACTCAAGGCACTAATTCGTGATAAAGCAGCAGAAGAGGATACAACAATCGAAGAGGTAACGATAAAGGCCTTGCATGCTTATTGGAACCTAGAGGATTAAAAAATGAAACAATTAGATTTGTTTTCAGTACCAGTAGTAGAGGTAACTGTACCACCATCTAAGATTGATGATTTTGATCAACAAGCAGATGATTTAATTGAACATACTACTTGCTCAGTGTTAAATGATTACACTCTTAAGGTAAATAACCTGGTTCAAGTTTTAGACCCTCAAAAAAGTAATCAGGATATAGAAGATTATTACTATCTCAAAAAATTCTCCCTAAAAATCGGTACCATAACTAAAATCTATCAATGCTCTTATCAAAGGCTATCTTATGAAGTCGACTTTAACGGGACCGTAGGAGTATTTTATAGTAAAGACCTTCTCCTAATGCATAACAAAACTTAAGTGGAAGGAGATTTCAGATAATTCCATGGGTATTTTTCATAAATGTCAAAAGTGCAATAACAATGTTCTATATTCAATAATTATTCGCAAAGACGGAGGAATTAGTAAAGTTTGTGAAAATTGCTATGAAGGAGAGGTTAAAGTAAACACAGGGTTTCAAGGGAGAAGCACTCCCCAATCTTTAACTCCTATTGAAGTAACGGTCGATAATAAGGAGTATATATCACTGATCGATTCTAATGGTCACCTAATCAATACAAAAGATTTATTATTATTAGCAAATAAAATAATTGAGTTTGCAAATTTAAGTGAGATTGACGAAGCCATTGAAGTAGAAAATGACTCTCAATTTTTAAGTCACTCACTTGGGTTAGAGAAAAATGAAAATGGATTATTTATTATTCCGAATGACTTTGTAACTGTAGATCGTCGAGAATTTAATATAGAAAAACGGGCATGGTCCTTTAAATGTGGAAATTGCAACGAGAAAACAGGGACTAATACACACAAATATTATTTTCTTGTGGACTTAAGTCAGCACCAGGCAATGATGAACAGGCAAGATCGAGCTTGTAGTCGAGACTGTGCCAATGTAATTGCGAAAGACTTTATTAATAGTGAAATCCCTAAAAAATTTTCACAATTAATTGCACCACTCGATAATTTTAAAGTACATGTAAGAAATTAGAAAATAGATTGATTGACAAATACAGGTTTCTTTTCGAATAAAAGATAAGCCTCTTAATGAAACTCGAAAATAAGTGCTCTTGAAAAAATATTATGGAGGTAATTATAATGTATTTTACTACTAAAAAGCACCAGGACAACTTCATGTTATTACTGTATAAAAACAGGTCCAGAAAATCGGACAAACAGTACCTTGTAAATTATTATATAGCAGCTGTCCCGGAAATTTTTGATTTACTTGATTTGAGCGATAATGAAACAATTCTAAACCCCCTTTACTTTTTAATGGAATGGGATGATGAAGTGAAGTGCCAAATTCCTTCGGCTCCTGGGCTTACAGGTACTACGAGGTATTTATTGGAGATAGGTCTTTCCCTCTTCAATGGTCATAAGTGCGACCTAGACTATAGTCTCAGTGAAGATTTCGCTCAAGTTGTAATTCAAGCTTGTAAGATACGGTATGGATTAACTGACCCTTTGTCAGGAGGTATTGCACAATGACAGAAATGAAGATCACTCAGAAGAATATTGATGGTGATACAGAATTAGAAGTTCAATTGAAAGGGAAGCAAGATGACCGATTATCTATCCTTTTAGAGTCCATTAAATTTCTTATGAGTCAGATTGATTTAAAACATATTTGCAATGAAGATGAAGAACTATTTAATAGTGCCTCGGAGCAATTACTTCTTTCAGTAGCTGATTTAGTGGGATATGAAGATTATTATTGGGTGCAGGTACCGGATTCTGAAAAGGAATATAGTGAAGACGAGGAATTAATTGTTTCCAAACAAGCTAAGATTCAACTTCTAAAACACATGATTAACAAGTTGGAAGACGCATCAAGATAAGGGAAGTGTAAAAGACTATGGCCAAGAGTACAATAAATATCCAGGACAATTTACTGAATCAAGTAAGAGCAAAAAAAATCCCGGTAACCATTTTCTTAACAAGTGGTTTTCAGATGAATGGAAATGTTGAATTCTTCGATGGTTTCACAATATTATTAAATGTAAATGGTCGCCAGCAATTAGTATACAAACATGCTATTTCAACGATCATTCCTAGGAATAAATTTCAAGTAAACCTATAAGGAATTATAATCCTGATCAATTTGCGAATATGTTATAATTAAAGCAAATAAATAATACTAAATGGGAGCCCCCCACTTTATTTAGAGAGCCTTTATGCTCGTCTATTTAAGGTGGGGGGCTTTTTGAGCGGAGGTTAAAATGGACACGTATGAGCAGCGGCTGGAGATTAAGAAAAGACAAGCGAAAGTACAAGCAATTATAAATCATACTGTTGAAGGCGAAGGATATATAAACGCAACATCAAAAGAATGGAAGAACATTGTCTTGAAAAAATTCAACCATATACAACGGAAGGAATGGACCATTGAAAAACTTGTTGATCACATAGAAGCTGAAGGAATCACATTCAATCAATCAAAAAGCCTAATTGTTTATCCGGTCCGGGAATGTCTGCTTTACATCTCAAAAGTCGCTAAAAAACCACTAGAATTGTAGATAGGAGAAAAAAATGAAGTTTTTAAGTTCAGTATATATTGCATTGGGGATCCTTTCTCTAACAGCATGTTCAATTCCAAAAGATGAAATAACACCCGTCAATTATGAAGAAAATCCAGTTGTAACCGCTAATTCAAACTTAGATGAGAAATTGAGAAATATCGGGGAGGGTGCGTTTGATGCTGAAGTTTTATCAATAACCGACGCCGATTCTCTCTCTCTAACAGAAATAGCAAAAAATGAACCTGGAAAAATAAATGAGTCGGGAGAAATAAAGATTAGATTATTAAATGTTGACGCACCTGAATGGACAAAAGAAAAAATGCCCTATGGAGACCAAGCAACAAAGAGAGTAAAAGAATTGCTTCCAGTAGGAACCAAAGTGAAGGTGTTCTATGACAAAGGGAACAAGACTGATAAGTATGGCAGGAGCTTAGTTTACCTCCAATTGGATACAGGAGAGTTACTTCAGCAAGTCCTGTTAAGAGAGGGCCTAGCTATGACAAGATACGTGTATCCCCCAGGAGTAACCATGATGCCCGAGTTCAAAGAAGCTGAGAAGGAAGCACGTAAAAAGAGACTAAAGATATGGAAAGTAGCAGGTTATGTGACAACCAACGATGGGTTTAACCCTGAAGTTATAGAAGGACCTCTTTCTACAGATAACTTAAAGGATACTGCAAAAGAAGTAATAGGAGATACTGTAGATGATACAGTTGAGAAATCTTTAAATGAAACCCTAGGTAAAGAAGGAGGGGAAGCAGCAGACGATTTATTAGGAGATACAATTGAGGGACTAATTAGTGATGGCTTAGACTCAATTCTTGAATAGCATATAATTAGTCAAATTAAAAATCTAATGATAATATAGGGGAACATACTTTCTAGGAGGATATTACATATGAATAAAACAGAATTAACAAACAATGTTGCTGAACAGGCTGAAATCTCTAAAAAGGATGCTGCAACAGCTGTAGAGACGGTATTCAATAAAATTCAAGACTCTTTAGAAAATGGTGATAAGGTCCAAATTGTAGGCTTCGGTAATTTTGAAGTAAGAGAACGTGCTGCAAGAAAAGGCCGTAACCCTCAAACTGGTGAAGAGATTGAAATCTCAGCCAGCAAAGTACCTGCATTTAAGCCAGGGGCTCTCTTAAAAAATGTCGTTAAAAATAGCTAAAACTCTTATTATTGAGAATATAATGTAGTATTTTTTTAAAAATGCCTCCCCATAATGGGGAGGCATTTAATAATTGAATAGAATCTAGGTATATGATCATTATATAAACTTATACCTATATATGTAATTCAAAAATATTCGGTGTCCTTAAATAGCCCCGTTTTGTAAGACCTCTCGATTTTACAATTGCTCTGATCGCTTTTTTAAAGGTTGATTTTACGCTATCCTCTATTTCTACAGTGCTATTTTTATATATTTGATTACGTTGTTCCTTGGTTGCAAATTCAATTACTCCAGCTGGCTTTAGTCCCTCATCTGTAATAAAAGAACATAGGTATCCGAATTCCCTTTTTCTCATACCCGTGATCATTACTTCAAAATACTCATATCTTACAATTTTAAGGAAATCATCCGTTCTTTTTGCTGGATGGTATAGCCCCTTTTTATGTTTAGCAACACACCCCTCTAATTGGAGCTCTTTTATTTTATTAAAGAACGCCTGGCCCTCAGTATCGACATAAGACACCGTTTGAATGTGGCCTGTAGGTAAGAGCGCTTCTGCCAGTATTCTCTTCCTTTCCATTAATTCTAAGTGAAGGAGTTTTTCCTTTAAGAAAAGAATATCAAACACCATAAAAATAACCGGATTGGACACCATGGCCAGTTTTATCTTAAATTCATTCGTTAACCTAAATCGATTCATCACCAATTCCCAATCATCTTTACCTGTCTCTGGATCTATACAAATTAGTTCTCCATCTAAAACAATATCACTCTCTGAATAAAAAGAATGAAGCTCAGGGAACCTTTTGGTACAATCCGTTTTGTGTCGGGTATAGAGTTTTAAGTTACCATTAACATAAGAAAGTTGAAGCCTTATACCATCAAATTTCCATTCATAAATATGATTAGATGATGTAAAGGGATCCGAAGACATTAATAACATCGGCCATATAAATGACATTGGGCTGCCTGTTACTTTGATACTTTTACTTTTTTAACAATTTTATTTTTCTTCTTTTTCGCATGGCTTGCAAATAATTTAATGTCCTCTTTTGATATTCCCTGTTCCACTAATTTTCTTTGTTTCGACATAATAAATCCTCTCCCTTGAAATTTCTAATTTGATATCATTCTTGTCTATTTTTTTAATTCTTATACGTTCTTAATCTCTTCCCTTCTGAATATCCATTAACTATATGACAATATGACTCTTTGACACTGAGATAAGTTGAAGAGAAGAGGAGAGAAGAGGGAGGAGAGAGAGGTTATGGCATTAAACCCGATCTTCAGGAAAGAAATCAGTAAAAAAGAAACTGAAAAAATAATTGGAAAACCAAAAGTTTCTAGTCAACCACGAAAGCAAAGAAGTGACAAAAAATACGATGTAAAAATCCCTTTGACTCCAGAAGAAAGGGAAGCTGTAAGAAGGATGGCCATGAGGAGTGAAGAATACCCCACCAATTTATGTACTGAATTAGTCAAAAGAGGGCTTCAAAGGGGGCTTCCTTTTCCAGTAGTGAATTACCCATCAGGTTCATCAAAATGCTATCCTGCAAAGCTTGAAAAAGAGTATATTGACTTAATTAATGATTGGCAAATCAAATGGGATTGTAGCCGCAAACAGGCAGCCCATCGAATACTTATTGGAATGTTAAAAGCGGCAGGTGAACTTAATGAGTGATACAACCCGTTTTAGATTGTATCGAGAAGGATTGAGGGATGTCAGCTTTCGGCCGGAAACATTTACCGATCGGTTTCTAAGTGGCTTATTCAATAAGTTTTTTTCAAATGTAGGAGAAAAATATAAAATTACCATTCCAGCTTCAATAATACTGAGAGCAGAACTATTTTGCGATGACGTAACTCAAGAAAGCGGTATACACTTTACCTTCCATGATCTAATGGAAATATTGCTTGAAGACTTCTTAAGAAGTATACGAAGGAACCCTGATCCCACACAAATTTACCAAGGGTTGAAAGCTAGGGACCAACGGCCACCCTCAATTAATTCTTACCAGGAGGAGGAGTCTGAGTACGATGCAAGAATGTCGAACAAATCCAAAAGAGTAAACATTCCCATCACTTTAGACAGGCGAAAATCGCTTAAATTTGAAGTATTCCTTGCGGATTTAGAAGAAATTTATCCTGAATCCCCTTTCTATGTTGAGGATGTACTGGAGATACTATTATGTGACTTTATTCATTGCTATAAGAACGGTCTGCTGGGACAAGCTTTTAACGAGATTGTTAAAATGATTAAAGAAGAAGATGAAGGATAATTAAACGAAATTCTAATTTAATACAGTTATAGAAAGTACTTGAACTGAAAAACTTATTTTCGTAAAATCTTATAATATCTATAAGTTTTATAGGAAAAGGTTAGGTGGGTTTAAGTGACCAGCGAAGAATATACTCTTTATGCCCTTTGTGAAGAGTACCACAATGAGATTAGAAAAAATCTAAATGTAAGAGACACAGCGGTTCAGGTGGCCAGGAAAGTATTAAGATTCCTTACATTTTCTCAAATCAAACAGATTTTAAACGATATTCAAAAAATAAGAAACAGACATGGGAATGTTGGGGCTTATTTTTGTACTTTACTTATTCCAATATTAGCACCCATTAATATCAAATAATATTCAAACTTTTATTACCTTCATTAGAAATTAATGGTATAATTTAAGAGTATTTCGTTTTTCTTTTTACTTTTTTTGCGACCATTTTTGGTCAGCGGTCAACTACTAAACACAAGCGTCCTATGGGGCAAACTTTTCTCAAAGATTTTTTTCTTTGATGATTAAAGTTCACCTCATAAGGCGCTTTTTTTGTGTCTAAATTTAGTAGCCAATTAACTTTCCTTGGAGGTGAAGAAACACAATGGTGATCAAATTATTAGTGGCATTCGTGGTGGGAAGTCTTATCGGACTTATCAGGACTTCTTATGAAAAAAAAGGGCTGATGAAACCTAGAAATCTCAAAACAAAATGGGATTTAGGTTTCATTAGTGAGTGTATGTACAGCGGGTTAAGTGCAACGTTCTTAATTCTGCTTTTAGACCCCACAGGCTGGGTTCGTTTTGGTGTACTCGTTGCTATGGGAGCCTGGAGCCCTGAAGTTGTCTTTGCTATTCTTAAGCAATCCCTTATGAATTACAAAGACAAGCTACTCAAGCAGACAGACTCACTCCTCAATGAACCTGTAGAACAGAAACCTGAGAATGAAAAAGAAGATGGAGCATAACGCTTTGTCTTCTTAAAATTAAAAATTGGAGGCATTAAACATGCAGCAATCAATCCGAGTATTGGATCTACTTACAGAGGATGAGAAATTAAAATACGAAGCATTACAAGATCGCTTACTTACAAGTAACAATCACATTAGTGCCTGGATTTATAAGAAGAAACTTGATGAAGTTGTAAAAAGAGCAAAATCTCGATACTTACATAGTATTAGAGAGGTTTTCTAAATTTTTAACCACTGCCTTGCTATTTGAGGCAGTGGTTTTTTATTTGTTTGAATTGAATAATATGTTAAAATTAGGATAATAAATTTTGTAGAAGGAGGCGAGTTGGATGAAAAAATTCAAGGAGTTACTCACAAGCAATGAGTATACCAAGGTAAAAGAGCTTCAGAAATTAATGTTGGAAGTTGATTCATTTTCAAGTGTAGAGCGATATCAGAACGAGATTAGCGAAATTATTCAAAGAGCTAAAGAACGGTTTTATTCAGATAACCCATCATTAATTGAATTCAACCCTAAATCTCCTAAACATCCTTCTAGCTCCGCCAAAGAGTTATCTGTTAAAGACATCCTGAATGATAATGAACGTGAGGAAGTTGAATACCATGAAGCGAAGCTTCTAAAAACAATGTCTCCTATAGTTGCAAAGAAAGCTCGTTTAGAAATTGAAAAAATTTGCCGCACTGCTAAAGAAAGATACAACGGAATTGACAATGTGTAATATATACAAAAAAAGTATGAGGTTAAAACTCACCCCATACTTTTTTATTTGTTATTGAAACTCCCCGCAATATAAAAATTCCCCTTCTCATCTCTGTAACTCTCTGGATCTTTTTCTTTAGAGGGTTCGCCATATATTGTAGCCGGCTGCACTTTAAGAATCCTTTGACATTGCCAGCACCTGATATGCTTAGTGCCTTTTTTAATGTATTGGTTGGATTCTTTTTTGCACTGAGGACATTTATACCTACATTTATAGATGGGATTATTTAGAGAGTTATATTTAATACCGGTACCATAATAATTATCATTTTTAAATTCATACCTTGGATGATATCCATTGTTCAAAAGTAAATTGTTTTCAGGTATTTCAGATACTCTAATTTCATTATAAGTAGCTTCGTATTGATCTGAAGTTATTTTTTGATCGATTTTTGTTTTTGCCTTCCTAGGAACCTTTACTATTTCTTCCGTGTAATTAGTTTTTGAATCGATCTCATTAAAAAATTCTTTATAAGCTTTTCCACTTCGGTTATATATCTCCGCCATTTCCATAAAATCAACATCTAAGTCAAAGAATTTGAACACACCATCTATTAAAGCTAATTGATGGTGAGGATCAAGATTTGGCAGCTTTATTTCAGATTCCTTTTCTCCATCTCTTATCCTCATATATATTTCCTTAGACATATTTACACCTCTATATTTTAATATCCGACCTGATTTACTGTACTCTACTATACCAAAATGTGCTATACTTACAATATATTTACTTAACATTTTCTTTTATTGCAACCATTTTGATGGTTAGCGGTTTACTAACAAATTATTACCGTCTTTGGGCGATTTAGTGTTGGGTCTTGTATCCAACTGAATCAAACCCAGAGGCGTTTTTTTGTTTTTCAGTGGTGGTAAGTAAGTAAATAAACTATAGGAGTGTATGAATAGAGCAAAACTATTACCAAATATTACATGTATGCTTACTAAACGAAAAGATGAGAGCAAAAGAGCTATTTAGCCCTTTTGCTCTTTATTTTTAAGAAAGGGCGATTTGAGATGGAAACATACAAAGGCAGAACCGTAGCTGGAGGAGATAGAGTAGACGTTTATCGGAATTTAAATTCAAAATCTGGTAATTATAGCATCCGCTGTTCTAAGACCAAACTCGTCCTTGCTCATGCATCAACAGTTCAGTTAAAAGAGTGTACTTGTTATGTGCAGCAGAGTGGCCGTGAGAAGACTATTCGAGAAAAGAGGAAGAGAGTTCACGCATGGGTAAGTGGTATATTCCTTTCCGCTGAACAACCTATGACTGAAACTCTAACCAGAGAAATATTCTATAACCCATATACAACAGATACCTTTATTGATTCAGAGAAATCTGTCGTCACTCAACTTGAGTTTGCTCATTTTGAAAAGGATCGAGTATATAGTTATCCATCAAACCTATTAGTATAAGGAGGGAAAGGAATGAACTTTGAAATCATTAAAAATAAAGTGGAGTTACACGAAAATGAAATTGATTTCGGGGATTGTAGTTTCGAAACCTTGATAAAATTGAATTGTTATGGAGAACAAAAAGCCAGTAACCCCAATTCTTCTGTCCATGAAAAGTGGAAGTGTGCTTTAACAATGATTCGTAAGCAGATATCAATCCTCAAGAACACTGCTCCTTCAACGAACATTGAGGTTTTTTATGAAGAGGGATACCGCTGGAGTGTTCATGTAGCTGGGGAAGAAGAGTCTCGGGAGACAAATATTACTAAAGCTAACGCTATGCGTCTCGCCAGGTCCATTAAACGGATTGAGTTTAACATGAACGCAAGCATTACGGAGCAAAAGCTGTCAAAGCTAGAGAAGGTAAATAATATTAAACATCTTCATTCCACCTCTGAGACGTACTTTAACGCATATCAATATGGCAGTTAAATAGACGATTGAAGGTGTATATGATGGCGAGTTCCACGAGCTTAATCAATACCAATTATAAAACGAGTTAAGAGCAGTAAAGTGTCCTAATGACATCTTTATTGCTCTTTTTTTATCAAAATAAATTTATTCATTTAAAAAACAACTAAACGCGGAGGGATTTCTATGAAAAAAGCCATTCCATTTGAACTATTATTAGATTTTATTTCAATCGGGGATACGTCGGATGTAAAAGCCCTTGGCTTTGAATATGAAGGGCAACGTAAGTTTATACCTGGAATAGTAGGGAATGGATTTCCATTTACTATCTGGGTTTCTGAAAGTTATCCTTTTAAATTAATTACCCAAAACCAAGGTGGGGATTTTTGCATGTTCAACCATATCTTCGATAATAAACAAAATTATCGATTGGAAGATCTATTAGAGAGCATAAATTAAATTAATTTATAGAGAGTAGGGCAATAAGGGGGGAAATGACCACCTTATTGCTCTTATTCTATGTGGGGGACTAAAAGTGGAATATGGACAAATTTTATTAGATTTATCTTTGTTGGGTACAGAAAGGACTTACGGAGATTGGATTGTAACTCATAAAGGTGACCATTCATGTAGGTTACTTTCGGACCGACATTATTCAAGACGAAGTATCGGGGCAAAACAATTTACCCGCCCCGGTGAAAACTTAGTCCTTCGCACAGCTGATGGATCAGCAGTTTTTGTATCTTGGAAGTCAAAATTCAAGAGACGCGATCGATACAATCGAGCCTGGGAATGCTCCATATTTCGCAATGAAAATCCAAAACAATACCTAAGCAGCAACATGATTAAATACGCTTTATATGCCACTTATAAAGAATGGGGAGAATTTCCTGATGATGGTTATATTTCGTATGTTGATCCTGCTTCCGTCCAATCCAAAAACGCAGGATACTGTTTTGAACGCGCTGGGTTTGTCAGGCAGCCAGTGAGGAGTCAAAGAGGATATATATGTTACAAAACTGAGATGGCTTCCTTAAAACTAATTCTAGAGGAAATGAGCATTATTCACCACTTAGAGTTTAGCCAATATAACATATCCTTGGCACTAAACAGTGGAGAATTTATGGAAGCCTACGAATTTCAAGAGGCGGCCGAAGAGATGTATATTCGTTTATTTGAAATCAAAAAGAAAATGAAAGACCGTAAATTAAAGGCATGGAGTCAAGTTAACCAACCTATATCAAAAAAAGACCTAGACCTAATTACTGACCCTTATTCAAACTGGATGGCTGACAAGGACTATTTTGAAAGTAGGGGAATTTATATAGATTGGCATGATGACTTGAGACTAGATTCGGAGGTAGAAGTATAATGAATAAACCAAGGACGGGTTTTACAAAATTAGGATTTTCTAAAACCAATTTTAGCGCATGTAGTAATTGGAATTCTTGTTCTATGGGTAAGCTATCTTGTGTACTTGAAGATATAGATCCAGAAGCTAAAGAATATTGTAACTGTTATCAAAGACACCATAAAGATAAAATAATTAATCAAGAACCTGTATTCAAATTTAAAAACGAAGAACATTTTGTTTCAGCTATATATACGGCGAATAGAAGCACATCAGAGCTTCAGAATAATGAATCATGTATTCTGAAACCCACAAGAAACATTTCCGCTTGTACCGCGAATGTTTATTCTTTAAATGGCTGCTATAGAGGACGATTTCACCTATCAGATTTTCAAATAGAAGAACCAATTTCAGAAAAGGAAATTGAATTACTAAAAAATCAAAAATCGAGTGTTAATCTTGAAGTGGAAGTATTAGAACCATTGAATATTGAACAACTATCATTATTTTAAATTTAACAAGTTGTGTCCAATTGGACCAACTTGTTTTTTTTACACCACAAAGAGCCCTTTTCTCGTCAGAAAGGACTCTGAATACCTCAACCGGTTTGCCGCTACGTTACATACTCTATATGTACCTTTCGCTGGCGATATTGGTATTCCATCAGCTCGAGCTTAGTTTGTGGGTGAAACAGGAGACAGCAGGCTTGCCGGCAATTTAAAGATCTACCACTCCTACTATTAATATCTCTAGAAATTTCATTTTCTATACATACAAAACTGACATTTCTTCTTATAATCTATGACAATTAAAGATATATTTTATGACAATCGTTATTATATAAATTTGATTTACATCTGTTTATGTCATTGTTAGTTATAATTTAGATGAAACAATTTTTATTATTCTATGGTTTTAGTAATATGACATTGATATAATAAATTTATATTCACTTTCTTTTTTCTTTTTCTATTGCAACCTTCATGGTTAGCGGTTAACTATTAAATGTTAGAGCCTATGCGGTTCATGGACTATCTTCCATGCTCCACATGGGCTCTTTTTGCTTTTTGGGAGAAGGATCGGGACATATATTAAACATTGTTTGATTAAGACCATTACCAAGGTTGACCCTTGATAATGGTCTTTTTCTATATATTTATCAAACTTTTTGAAAGGGTGTTTTGGCATGTTAACAAAAAATAAATTGTATTCGAGGAATGATGTAGAAGTAATTGGTTTTGAAGAATGTAAGGAAAAAGAAGTTAACGACTTAATGCTGAAAAAAGGTTTATTGGCGTTAACTTTTAAAGGGAAGCACTACGTATTCATGCCAGTGGGATTAGAAATGCTTCAGTTTGCATTTGACTATGAAGGATTGAAACAACTAGTCAACACGGTGATCAATTGTACTCAGGTTCCATTTAAATATTTTGAATGGAACTCACTACTACTGCTGAATGTTTCCTTTAGCGAAGATGGCTTACAAGAGTTTGCAGTATATAAAAAAGATGATCAGACGGAGAAGTATTATAAATTTGAAAGTTACACCATTTCATGGATGACAGAGGATAGACTCAGTAGCCTACTTGTTAGTGCTGATCACTCGCCCATCCATCAAATAGAAGGGCTTGCTGGAGGCATTCCTTTACGAGAATGGAATGGTCCAGGTTCCCACATTTTCAATTTCGAACAATTTAAAAATTTTAAAAAAGAATTTAGCGAGTTTATTTCAACTTATTAATTTATAGGAGGACAAAAAAATGTTAATTAAAGAGGAGTTAATACGTTTTAGTGTAATTTCAATGAAAAATGATGAAAAAGAGTTGGCTTCTGATCTTAATTTGTACCAGGTTAGAGACTACATCGGGGACTTATTATGTTCGAGTCCTTTATCATTCCATCCGGTCCTACAAGAATACTGGAATGAAGATGAACTCTTTTTAGAAATCTTCATGCATTCAGACAACTGGGAGGATGAAGAAATTATTCAGGAATACAATAAACAAATCACAAAATGTGAGGAATTGGGTTTTGCAGACTTAGACGATGCTGCAGCAACCCGAAACATTCTGAGTTATTTGCAGGTGAAGATTGTTCAAACAATCCCTAACTGGAAAGAGCGCGTAAGTGAAAGTTTCTTTAGTCACCATATCCTTATTCCTCAACTTGATGAACCTAAGTACCATGTATTAAGGAATCCAGAAGGAAATGGGTGGGTAATTGGTGAGTTTTACACGTTTACTGGAGAATATGTGCCATTAGAAGAAGGTGTAGAGGAAGAACGGCTTACTTTTCCAACTGAATTTGAAGCAATGTATTATGTGGATTTTAAGTTGGTAAATCATAATTCTGAGAAGAAAGGTGATTCAATATAATGCGTTTCATCGAGTGGGCTCAGCAACAGAAAGACGCTAAGAAGTGCGGAGATATACTAATAAGTACTTTTAAGGGCTGTAGTAAAGAACAATTATCCGATGTTGATTTTGTTATTGATACATTATTGAACAAATATGGTGAAGACACTCTAAAATGGTTTTATTCTATTGAACCATACTCGGTACAACAAGGCTGGCAAAGATTCAATAGATGTTGCCTGGGTATCTCTTGATCTAAATCTATAAGTGTGATGTGAAAAAATTAAATGGGTTATTCGGTTAACTTAACTAAAATATGGGAGGGTAGAGCCCCACTAGCATTTGAAGGGGGTCTATCCTTCTTTTGCTATGGGCGTTAATCATGTCGATTGAATTAAATAAATATGCAGAGAGTTTAGTAGTTCCGCTTCCGCCAGAAATGCCTTCATTTAATGAATATGATGAATTTCATATAAATACCTCTGGAGGCAAGGATTCTTGGGCAATGATGGTCTTATTGCTATTTGGATATAAATTGCCTAAAGAAAAAATTAAATTAGTCCATTTTCGGGTGGATGGGGATCCTAAATATAATCCAGCCTTCTTCGACTACAAAGAGACAGATTCTTACATTGAAGAAATAGCAAAAATGTTCAGTTTAGAATTGATCTTTTTACACTCCGATAAGGGGCTTAAGCAGAGAGTAATGGAAAGAGGTATGTGGCCGGGTCCAAATTCACAATATTGTACAAGTTCGCTCAAGAGAGATGTCTATAGTAAGTGGGCTAGAAGAAGGGGACCTGGAAGATATTTATGCCTTTCTGGAGAGCGTGCCGCTGAGAGTAGTCGCCGTGCTAAAAATTTGGCTAAGGAGAATTTTAAACCTTATAAAACCGCTACTGCTGTGACTAAAAAACGTCTAGTTGACTGGTATCGCCCTATTTTTCATTTGAGTACTGACCAAGTATTGAGACTAATGGATTTAGCAGGAATCGATCTTCACCCTTGCTATACCAAATATAAGGTAAGCAGATGCTCTTGTAAGTTCTGTATTTTTCTTTCTCCACAGGAAATGCTTTCGGTTTCCAAACATCACCCGGAAGAATTTGCGGAGTTAGTGAGAATGGAAGAATTTATGGGTCATACAATGAGATACGAAAAAGGAAATCCTATTTCCCTTCTGGACTTTATTAAAAAGGCAGAATCTGAATATGAACAAATTGACTTATTATCAATGCCTTGTGGGGGATTCTAAATAACAAATTAAGCAGAGTGGGAGTTATTGCTAAGCAATAACTCTCTTTTTCATTAATGAAAAGGGAGAAAAGCTATGATAAAACAATACGAGTTAAAGGCAAGAACAGAAGAAAGAAGGTTTATAAGGTACCTTCAGAAGCAAGGATACTTTCACACTGTTCAAGGTAGGATTAATTATTTCGTGAACTTATCGCATGAGCATCTTGTAATAAAGACAAGCGTTGGAAAAAGTGATATTCAAATTTCACGAAAACAATTAAGAAAATCTATCCACTTTGTATGGTTTAATCGTACAGCTATTAGAAATGACTTACAGAGATTCACAAAATACACTTCTGCATTATTAGGAATCCTTTTTGAAGTATTTAAAGAACAGGCCCTGGTAAAGCGGTTAAAGTATGGATTGTTACGGTTATCGTTAAATAGTCTGCGTTTTTTTGCTTCAGGAGCTGAAAGGGATCCTGCAATAAGGAGCCTGATCAAAGCAGCTGGGGGAAATTTTCTTCTATTGAATTATTTTCATATTCGCCATCAAAAAAACTGGAGTAGAATCCTAGATAAAGATGACTATTATTGTCTGATTGATAGTGGGGCCTTCAGTGTGTACAACCAAAAAAGAAAAAATTGCACAGAGGCTAATGTACAACTATCGCTTTTTAATGAAAATGAAATACCTATGATTTCAAGAGAGGAGTATGCAGCATTTATAAATAAGTACAAATCACATAATCGGATATTAGGTTTCTTTAATCTAGATATCATTGAAAATGGGAAAGAGTCTATGCAAAACTTCGAGTATCTATATAATACATGTCCAGGAGCTAAAATTTATCCGGTATGGCAATTTTCAAGCAGTATAGATTCACTAGAGGATCTTGTGAACGACAGGAGAAATTTCGAGGTTATTGGCATCGGCGGCCTTGTGCCTTACCTATCTAACCGACAGCAGCTGGTCAGAAAAAAATTGACTGAAGTTTTTAGATTATATCCTCAAGCCAACTTCCATTTCCTTGGTGGAGCGAATAGAATGCTAAGAGAATTCCCCTTCTTTTCAAGTGATTCAAGTGCTTATTTAAATTCAAGAAAATCTGCAAACCAGCGAAAAGTTTATCTAGAGAACGGACATAGAGTAAAAGCACCTGAGCACATGAGTACTAATAAAATAATATTTCAGAACTTAAAATACCTATTTAATTTAGAGAACAGAGAAACATTTAAACAGTTGACCTTAACTGAATTAGATTGCAATTGAGTCCAGTTTAAATTAACTGTATATTAATTCCAATAACTGTTGTGTTTTATACAATATTCTGTATATAATATTACAAACACCAATATCCTTTTTTGACAGCCTTTTTTAAAATGGCTGTTTTTTTATTTTAAAAAAGATAAACCAGTAGTAAGCGGATCGTATCCTCTATAATTTTTCTGTTAATATCTCTTGAAGTCTCTTTCTAATAGCTGCGGTCCATATCCGCTGGACTGCCTCATATCCTTTTACAACATATTCCCATTCAATGAACTCCTCATCAATAACTTTGCGCTCAAATATCTTAATTCCTTGTTTTCTCATAACTTGACGCTTTTCTTTTCGATCATGCAACGCCTCTTTAATCAGACTCTCAATCTTTTTCTTATATGGAGATTTAAACTTAATAGATGAAAGATCGATCGCTTTTAAATCTCTTTCTAATACCTCTATCAGAAGGTCTAAGTAGATTAAATCATATACCAATTTTTTATCTTTTTCCTGAATCATATTTATCACCTTTCCCTCAACAATATTATAATCATTTTCCGGTGGTTCATCACTCAACTTGGAATTGAAATGGAAATTCCTTGATAAGAAATGATACGATAGGTATAATAAAATTAATAATCATATAAAAAAATAACGTTGAAATGGGACGCACCCAAAGCATGGTAGGTAACTATCATCTTTTTGTGCGTCCTTTTCGTATTCAAGGAGGATCTAAATATGAAACGCAAAAATAAGCAGCCATTTACAAGGGTTAAAGCAAACATTGATGACATTGTAGAGTTTGAGAGGCATGGATTAGTAATTAGAGGACGCGTCGTTGTCCTTCGTCCTGAGACCGTAATAATTGAATTCCTTGATCAAGCTCTTGCCGTTGAACTTGAGTATGGTAATAACAGGACAGTTGTAAGAGATGAAAATTATGTAATTATTGAAAAAAGCGATTTGCCTCCACAGCCTATTTTTCAATTTAATGGGTGGCAGAGACCAGCAAATTAATGGATAGACTATACCATTTAGATTCAATTATTGAAGCCAAAAGAAGACGTATGAGCGATATTGTGAACAAAGAAGGTCTTACCTCTATAAAAGCCATTAGGTGTAGCCAAGAACTAGACGAACTCTTAATAGTAGCTCAAAAACAAACTCATGTCTCAGGGACTAATAAAGTTTGAAATAAAAGGATGGAATAGTGAACAATGATTAAGATCACATCTTTAGATACCTTCCAGGACTTAAAAAAAGCCGGGGAGGGATTTATATGTATAAAAGATAATACAAGGATAAATAAAGTTCATTCTGTATCATGTAGATGGATAAATATTAGGAATTTTAAAAAGAAAATTATTGAGAACAGCTGCAAACAAGGGGAGTATTTCTATAGTTTGGATTATCAAAAATTACACTTAACCTTCAATGCAATTGCATGTAGAAACTGTAGCAAAGTGAAAGAGATAAAAGAGTGGTGCACTTAATGAAAAATGAAAAAAAGCCTAAATTAAAAAAAAATCAAAAATATTCAAAAGAGATTCTTATAGAAATTGCACTAAAAAACAAAGAACATTTCACTACGACCCTAGAATGGAATAAGTTCGCTAAAGAAAATAAATTACCTCAAGCAACTACATACTATACCTATTTTGGTCCCTGGAGCGAATGTTTCTATGAAATATTCGGCATAAAAAAACCTAAAAGAAAAAAATATACAAAAGCAGTACTTTCTAAAATTGCTCTTGCCCACAAGAAACATTTTACAACGACAACAGCATGGAATAAACATGCTAAAGAAAATAGGCTCCCCCGATCGACTACATTTTCATTAAAATATGGTTCTTGGGGGGAGAGTCTAAATGAAATTTTAGGGGTGAATAATTCTGATCGAAAAAAGTCTTATCCAAAAGAAGAACTTAAATTAATAGCCCTTACTAATAAAGAGTTCTTTACTACCAGCTCTACTTGGAACAGATTCGCTAAAGATAATGACTTACCCCGTGCTAGTACATTCTGTAGAGCATTTGGATCTTGGACAAATTTAGTTGAAGACTTAACAGACAATTATAGTAATGCCAAAAATGGAGCTTCGAGAGATAAACTAAGAAAAATCGCTTTAAAATATCCAAACTATTTTTTAACCGCTAATGAATGGGATGCCTTTGCAATAGAAAACAATCTTCCTTCAGCAAACTCCTACATTTCTGCTTTTGGGTCTTGGAAAGAAAGTTTAAGGGCCATAATGGGGAAATATGAAGATCCCAAAGTTAGATGTTTAGAAGATGATGAATAAATCCCATACACTTAAATCAATTCCATATTCTCCAGGTGATGCTTCAGAATTTTGTGTTAAGATTATAAAACAAGTTTGAATTGAAGAATTACACTTTTTGGTAAAGGTGAGGTGTGAAATTTGGTACCTACCAGAGAAAAAGTAATGAATCTCTTAGCAGAAAATTATTATTATTTTCTTCATACGCTTCCCTACGATAATAAGCTATATATGGAGGGAATGAGAGAGGCCAGAGGGAAATTTCTAGCGAATTTACATATTAGTTTGTTAAAAAATCACCTGCCCTATAAGCACAAAGAACGATTTTATTCCACAGATTACGTAAGTCTAAAAGCCCTGGAACTATTGCAAAACAAGAACTGGAATAGCAATGAATTGAGATATGAACATATGATACCTAAAAAAAGATATATTCAAGATCAGTGCGAAGAGTGGGCCAGAGGTGGACTAATTTCTAAAGATAAAATTTATAATTTACTCATTAAATACTTTTGGACTGCTACAATTCACAAGGATGAAGATGCTCTTCTAAGTAGAACAAAGATGCCGGATAACTGGGATAAATCTAATATTTTCTCGAGATATGAGGATGTGGGCATTGAACTATTATCCCATAATAAGGAATATTTCCTTAATGAAAATTGAACAAAAAACTGGAACGTCAGTTCTTTACTACCGAGTTTTTTTACAGAAAATATGCTATAATTTAAAGATACAATAGCATAATGCAGGGTGGGCAGCAGCTGACACTCTCCTAGATAGAAGGGGGGTGTTGCTGAAGTGGTTGCTGTAGGTGATTTGTTGCAAATCTTAATCGGATTCGGATCATTAGTTGTCGCAGGAATATCGCTAGTTGTAGCAATAATCGCTGTAACACAAAAAAAGTAACCCACCCTGTTCGGTTTGGCCACCAGTAGGGTAAGGTTACTTATGTGAAGGTCAGACTGCTGCGCATTCGAGCAGGCTGTTGTATGATTGAGGAGTCTAGTGTTCCAGCACTAGGCTTCTCTTTTTTACTTTATACATCTTTCCCTTAATTATACTGAATTTTATATAAATCGTAAAGTAAACAAACTATTTGTTAGTAATCAACTTCCGAAAACTTTATTTATTTGTAGTTGTTATTTGTTATGTCCTCACTTCTTTTAAGACAAGAAGGAGGGATAAAGATGAGAATTTTACCATATAAAATTGAAGCTCAAGATAATGTAGCAAACTGGGGATTAAACTCAATCAATGTTCATTCAATGTGGAATAGAGGAATATCTGGCAAAGGTAGTGTGGTAGCAGTAATTGATACTGGTATAGATATGAAACACGAAAGCTTAGAAAGCAATATCATTGGTGGGGCAAATTTTACAACGGATCACTCATCTGATTTTAAAAATTTTCAAGATAATAATGGCCATGGTACTCATGTAGCTGGTATTATAGCTTCGAATAATCATAAATATGAAATAGGTGTTGCTCCTGAAGCAAAATTATTAATTTTGAAAGCACTGTCATATAGCGGAAGCGGAAGTATTACTGCTGTTGTAAATGCATTGTACTATGCACTTTCTTGGAGAGGAAATGGAGGAGAAAAGGTCGACATTGTATGCTTATCATTAGGGAGTCCTGTTAGTGATCCTCGTTTAAAAGAAGCAATTCAATATTTAGTTGACCAAAATATACTCATCGTGGTTGCATCTGGGAATGATGGGGATGGAACCGAAAGGGAAGAATATAGATATCCTGGATACTATAATGAAGTTGTGCAAGTGGGGGCTATAGATAAAAATAATTCTCCTTCGAGATTTAGCAATAACAATAAAGAAATTGATTTGGTTGCCCCTGGAGATACAATTTTTTCAACCTATTTAGGAAATGACTACCGATCTTTAAGTGGTACTTCTATGGCAGCTCCTTTTATAGCTGGCGGGTTAGCTCTATTGAGACAACAGAGCTCACAACTGTTTAAACGTAACCTTACCGAACCTGAGATATATGCACAACTTATTAAGTCAACCAGCTTCATGGAGAATAGTGTAACTTACACGGGCAATGGCCTTCTTAATCTCTCTAAATCTTTTACTTAGAAAGTTGTTAAAAGGTGTTAATAATCTTCTTTATATACAGTATGGCAAATAACTAGGTGGTATAGCCAAGTGGTCAAGGCGATGGTCTGCAAAACCATTAACCTCGGTTCAAATCCGAGTACCACCTCTAATTTAGAAAAGGAACAAGCCCTAATACCAGGGACTTGTTCTTTTTTTATGCTCTTTTATTTATCATTTCGAGAAAGTTTCTGATAAAGTATTACATAAATAGCCATTTTACAAGGTACAACATATACAATTTGAAAAATAGGATAAATTGTAGATATTAGTGTAAAAAATTAGTAAAATTTCAGGTGGGTGAAGTTATGGAAGTCGGAAGCAAAATAAAATATTATCGCGTGAACAAAAAGATGACCCAAGAAGAATTAGCATCCGGTATAATTTCAGTTTCTTATTTGTCTAAAATAGAGAATAATCAGGTTGATACCGGAATGGATATTATTGCACTTTTATGCGAGAAATTAGAAATTTCTCCTGAGCTACCTGTAGATTCAGATGTACCTAACTTATGCATGGATTTCTTTAGAAACCTATTAAATAGGTCTATTGATGACTCCAAAGAATTATTTACAAACCTCGAACCTGATATTGAGAGTATTAATCACTTTGGTTATTTAAGGCTGTTTGAAATTCAGAAGATAAAATATTTCATGTTGACTGGAGATCTACCAGCTGCAGAAGCTCAAATAGAAGCATTAAAAAGGAAGCGATATCATTTTACAAGAGTTGAAGAATATTACTGGCACAAATTCAATGGTAATTACAGGTATCTGAATTCAGACTTTACAAATGCATATGACAGCTATAAAAAAGCACAAAAATTATTTAATTTTGATATTTATTATTATGAGGAGGAAGAAAGCGATCTTAACTACTCAATATCACTAACCACAAGCAAGCTTTGGAATACGTACTTGAGTATAAATTATGCTCAAAAAGCACTCGAATATTACCAACGAAAATACAATGTAAAACGATGTATTGAGTGTCACTTATTGCTTGGTATTAACTATGGTAGAAATAAAGAGTATAAGAATGCTATTTCATCCTACAAAGTTGCCAAAAAACTGGCCACGACCATTAAAAGTCAGAGCCTACTTTCCTCTTGTGAACAAAACCTAGGCCATCTTTATTCATTGCAAGATAAGTCAGATGCAGCTATAGAACATTTTAAATCTTCCTACAAAAACAAGGAAGCTGATGATAAGACTATTTTAAATCCTATCTTTAGCCTGGTAAAAGAGTATCATCGCACTAGCCGAAATGAAGAAGCTAAAAACTGGTTAAATAAAGGCTTTAAAGTTATCAAGCACTTGAACATACATAACTCACCCAGAACATTAGATTTCCAAGTGTATGATTATTTGATCAATAATTATTCACAAGAATTTGAAAAATTCATGATACAAACCGTAATACCTTTTTATGAACAAAAGAAAAGTAAAATGGAACTTTCAAAAAGTCTAAAGTTACTTGCACAATATTACTTTGACGATCGAAAATATAAAAATTCTTCAATTTATTTTGCCAAGGCATATTCGATTTTAGAAAGTATATAGGAGGAAAACATGAAAAGAACATTTTCATTCATATTACTAATGACAATAATTTTAACTACAACTCTCAACTTTAAGACATTGAGCGAGGAAGAGCCTCCTTTGTTTGGATCTACATTTAACACTCAATCCTTTTCTGAAGAAGAGCCTCCTTTGTTTGGCTCTAATAAAGAATTAAATATAAAAGTCAGACCACAAAGCGAGGAAGAGCCTCCATTATTCGGATAAGTTAATATCGTTTAAAGGGAACAGTGAAATTCACTGTTCTTTTTTTTATCCCCCAAGAAAATAAGAAAGTCAAAAACGAAAAAATCGTATATTCATTATTTAATTTTCTCAATACACAAACATGTGTTCTTTTTTTATAATAGAATTAGAACTAAAGTTTGATTTTTCTCTCATTTTTTTCATATCTGGTTGTTTAATAACATAGATTTACGTCCTTACTATGTAGAACTCCATTTTCTAATAAAAGGAGAGATACTGAATGAATGAATTATATCGATTAATGGAAGATCCAGAGAATAACCACCAGAACGTTGAGAAAATAATTGAGCTATTTGATCCTAAGATAAAAAAATCTGTACTTCAAACATCCCCTCAAGAACGAGAAGATTTAGCTCAAGAACTAAAAATAAAGCTTTTTGAAACTATCTTAAATTATGACATGAATGGAGTTCCGGGTTTTATTGAGTTTACGGATTTGATCAGGAAAACTGGATAAAAAAAGTTGTACAGCAAGAAACCCTCTCTTCTTTATAACAAAAAAGGAAGGAGGGAACTATTTTGACACCTATTGATATCCCGCTCTGGGTTGCATTACTTGGTAATTTTGGTTTTCCAATAGCGATCTCTATTTACCTATTAGTAAGATTTGAAAGAAAACTAGAAAATCTGGAAATTGTCATAAGCGAATTATCTAGTGCAATCAAAGAATATAAAAGAGACTGAGGAAGTGAAACCATGGTAGATATTAGCCAATTAATGACGTGCTTCTGCAAAACGAGGGAAGTACAAAGTTTGTACACTAACCTTCTCAATAATCAAGAAATCACTCTAAAAGAGCGCGAAATAATAATTGAATTAATTCAATGTGCAGCAAAATCTTCATCTCAAATACAGAATCTATGTATTGAAAAAGATACTACCATTGGGGATTCGAATGAGTAATTCCCTTGAAGACTGTAAAATCGCGCTTGAAAATTTTAAGACTTCCAATCCAGGATTATATAATAGCAAGGTATTTAAATCCTATATCTTAGACAATGAAAATAAAAAAACATTTGAACAAGCTATATGCAATCCGTGTAAGGCTTCCATACTCAAGTTGGAGGAAAGTTTTAAAAAACACTATTTCAATATACGATTCACTTCTTATCTCTCTACTTCTATCCACTTTAACGCTGTAAATTTTGATAAGAAAGATAGAAAAGAAAAATCGCGAAACCAGTTAATTTTAAACAACGCTTATAATGACGATCCAAACTTGTCACTTGTAGAAATGATACCCGAACAGAGCAGATCTAATTGTCCTGAAGAGGCTTTTGAAGACCAATTATCAAATATAGAGGATATTATAGAGAGACAAGATTTATTTGATGCTGTAAAACAACTTACCTCTAATCAAAGGGAGATCATTAAATTAGCTTATATTGATGGACTGAAAGATATTGAAATTGCTAATAAGCTAAGCAAATCACAGCAGGCGGTATCAAAGAGTCACCAAAAAGCTCTATTGATATTAAGAGAATTAATTGGTGAATGATTCTACAACATCAGCATAATTTTCTTATAAATACAGAAAAGAGTCCTAAAAGGACTCTTTTTTCTATACAAGTAATCTACCTATTGATCAGTCTATATTAAGGTGTGGTTACATGGAAGAATCCATATACGTTAATACAAAGAATTAATATTGATATTAGTATTGAAATTACGATTATTAGTAAATACCTTGAGTGATTGATTAACAACGTAATCCCCAACACTATAATGGTTACTGCTAATGGAATCGTGAGCCAAAAGCCCAATTGAGCTAAGACTTCTATTTGGATACTTAAGTGATCATAAAAGGAGTTATAGAGATACCCCAAAATTAATATAGCTGTTAATATCATCAATAAAATAAATGACTTTTTCATCCAATCCCCCTTCTATAAAATGGTAATAACATTTTCAATATAACTCAAACATTATTAAAAAAACAGTAATGAGGTTGATTTTTTCTCCGCTAGCTTCCCTTTACTAATTAGTACGGTAATTACACCGTATAAAAAAATAAGTAGGAAGGATGTTATTAATGACAAAACAAAAAGGGATTTACCTTAAGGGAGAGAAATTACAAGCAATTCTTTCGGAGGCTAAAGCCAATGAAGAATTCAAAACCCTCAGTGCTGATTTGAAAGCAGCTTATGGTTTCAATGTTGCAGATGAGGATGTCCGACTTGCCTATCAATATGAGGAAGTTATGGGTGAAGGGGACGTTGTTGAAGGTTCCTTTGTAGTTATTCAATCCCGGGATAACAAAGTTAATATTCGTTTTGATAAAACAAAACGAGCTGGGAAAGACAATATTATTGTTACTGCTAAGACAGTAGTATCGGGTGTTAATGAGAAAGAAACCTTAAAAACTCTTTTATCAGTGAATGGAACTAAGATCCCGGTCGATGATCAGCCTTACGCAAAAGAACTAGAACAAGTTCCTGAATTACCTCATGATCCTAACTATGTGCCAGGTGAGCTTGCTGAGGAAGTTACTGCACAAGCTACATTCTGTCTGTATGATTTCCCAGAGTTCTATAATCACTGTGGACCAAACTGCGGAGACGGATTGTCATTAGGTGGAGGCACACCAATCAACGGCCTTGACTCATGCTGTAGAGCACATGATCGTTGCTGGGCACAGTTTGGCAGTGGTGACTGTGAATGTGATGCGAGATTATATGCATGTGCTGCTGGGTACCTTGATTCATATCCAACGAACGCTGCAGCTGTCATGGGATGGTTCGGCAACGTAAATAATTGCTAACTATAACTAACTATATTAAGGTGTGGGCATTGAAGCCCACACCTTTTTCTGTCTTATCATCAAATACTCAACTACACATATAAAAAAACAGTAACTATCAAAAGATAGTTACTGTTAGAGGATTCAATCTTTCTCTAGATTAGTAAGGACAACCGCAAAATGAAATTTCATCACCACTTGGAGTTGCGGTGTAAAACTTTAGACATTCTGGATTATTCCCGCAGCAAGCACGTACTGGTCCACACATTCCTTGAGCTTGAACTTCTTCCGGATTTCCTTTGATTTCCTTTAAGATGAGTTTCTTCATCCTGATCACTCCCTATTGTATTGTTACCTCATAATTATGAGGTACACTATATAAAGTTAAAATTAATAATAAAAAACAACCTTAAGCTGAATCAAATATAGCCAACTCTTTGCCGATATAAAGTAAAACAGACATATGAGGAGAGAAAAAGTTATTGAAGAAAGCTATCTCAACATTACTTATATTAACTGCAGTTGGATTTGCAGGATGCAGCAATGATAATCCAAAAGAAAGTGCGGAGAGTCCAATTTCATCTCAAGCAGATACCAATACTCAAATAAAGAACGGTACAATAAAGGAAACGGCTGAAACCTTTGTACAAGGAATGATAAGTGCAGATGAAAACGTTCTAAACAAAATTTATCAAAATCCGGAGGATCCATTGGAATACATGTTGCCAGACGAAGGTCCGGAATTTTCAGGATTAACTCTTGATGACTTTATATTCGAGTTTGAAGAGGACAATGAAGTCCAGCTTGAACGAAAAGATGGAGAGGGATCTATTTATTGGCTAGAAATTGAAAAAATTGGAGACGAATATTTTGTAACAGGAATGTAGGGGAGAGGCCAAAGTATGGCCTTTCTTTTTTTATTTGGAATCCAATTCATATAGTCAACGCGTAAAGCTAACTTGACATTAAGTTAAGCTACCTTTACAATATGTTAAGAAGGCTTTACTAAAGAGGAAGTGTGGTGTGATATGCAGGAGGAATCAAAAATCTTACTAAATCGAATTGCAGTCTTAAGAGCAGAAAACAAATTAACGCAGAAAGCCCTGGCTGAAAAAGTTGATGTTAGTAGGCAAACAATTATTTCTTTAGAAAAGGGTAAGTATAAACCATCGCTAACCTTGGCTTTTGAACTTGCTTCTGTATTTAATGTGACAGTAGAAGAAGTGTTTCAATACGTAAAAAAGGACCAGGAGGAGGGTAATGAATAATATTATGGTATTTACTAATGGATTGGCTCTCGTAGCCATAGGAGCCTTTATAGCATTGGTTTTTTCAATCATTAAAGAAGGATCAGATGAAAGAGCAAGGCTAATGGGATTTAAGTTATATGGTTCGTTGTTTTTACTCCTTTTTGGTGGTCTAGCTCTTATTACATTTATCTCAGGATTCTTTATGATTAACTACCAACAATTGAGAATGGCTTTATCTATATTGATGTCTATTACTGTACTCTGGGGATTGCTGTATTGGATTTTCTTAAAGAAGAATTATTAGGGGGAAATAATGATGGTATTAATAACAAGAATTTTGTTTGTAATCTCATTGATCACATTCGCTTTATTTACATTTGATATAAGCATAGGCTTGACTAATCTTACATTGCTATATATCTTCATGATTGGCTTCTCTTTAACATTTATACTGGCTTTTGTGAACCGTAAGCAAATTAGTAAATGGATTTTATGGGTATCCGCTATCGTAGTTCTACTATTTGTAGGGTATTCTGTATTAGTGAACTTTCTTTGGGGTATTTCTTAAATAAGTAATTTTTAAAAAAGCAAGTCATCCAAGAGTTTTATCTTGGATGACTTGCTTTTATTTTAATGCTTCAAGAATCTTCGGTTTGTTCATTCCTGTTACCTTATTTATTTCTCCATTTGATTTTTCGAATATTGTGAGCGGGATGCCTGTTCCTCCGTGAGCAGTAAATTCATCATGAAATGTTTTATCTTTTGAGATATCTCTGTTTTCAAATTCGATACCTTCACTAAGGAACCATTCCTTTAATTGTCTACAGAAAATGCAGCTTTCACTTGAATAAACAGTAATTTGCATAATAACCTCTCCTTTTATAAGTCTCATTGATAAAAGAAATTGCAATCTATATAAATACAACCTCTTCACCATAAAAAATAATCCTTCTCAATTTAAATGAGAAGGATTAAAATCGTTAAAAAGAAAGGGAAGTTAATATTTAATTATCCTCATAAGCACCCTGATCCCATTCTCCTTCCGATTTACCTACAATTAGCGAAACAACAAGATCTCCAGTTACATTTACTGTAGTTCTCGCCATGTCTAATATTGGATCCACCGCTAAAACTAACGCTAATCCCTCAACAGGAAGTCCAGCACTTGATAATACTACAGTTGCCATGATAGAAGCGGTGCCAGGAACACCAGCTGTACCTACAGAAGCGATTGTCGCGGTTAACACAATTAAAGCATAATGGACAAAAGTTAACTCAATACCATAAATATTACTTACAAAAACTGCTACAATTGCAGGGTAGATGCCTCCACATGCATCCATATTTATTGTGGCCCCTAATGGAGCAACAAAGTTAGCTATTTTCTTAGAAACTTTTAATCTCTGGGTAATCACATTAATTGATACTGGTAACGTGCCATAGCTGCTTCGTGTTGAAAAGGCTACAGCCATAGCTGGAAATGCTCTATAGAAGAAACCAAATGGGTTAACCTTTGCAATAACCCCAATTAGGGATCCATAAGTAAAAATAATGTGTATTATACATGCTATATATACGGTCAAAATCAATAAGGAAAGGGGGAGAAGTGTCTCAATTCCATAAGATGATGATACATTGGCCATTAATGCAAATACTCCAATAGGAGAAAGTTTAATAACCATTTTTGTTAATTGAAATAATGCCTGTGAAAATCCCCTAAAAAATGCTTCCACCGGTTGAATTGCATTTTGATCATGTTGCTTAGATAAGAGGATCGATACTCCTATTAGAATACTAAATATTACAATTGGAATTACTTCATCATTAACCATATTCCCAAAAGGATTTGATGGGATGAAATTTAAAAAAACCTCACTAAAAGAAGGTATTTCTCTAATTTCAAAATCACTTACAGAACTAAGCTTTATACCTTGCCAAGGTGAAACGGCTAACGCTGTTAAAATACCAATAATACTTGCGATTATTGCTGTAACAATGAATAAGGTAAAAGTCTTTAGCCCGATCTTTCTTAGTTGAAAAATATCCTGTATGTTTATAATACTACTTATTAATGTGAAAAATACCAGGGGTATAACTAGCATTTTTAACAACCCTACAAAGCCTTGACCAATTGTACTAAACACAATAGTTGAATCTTCTAACAGAATGCCTGCCAAGATTCCAATTGCCATTGTTATTAGAATTTGAATACCTAACTTAATCTTAATTTTGATTAAATAAAAAACCCCTAATACTACTGCCACTGAAACTAGAACCCCATAAAAAACTGCCATTATAAGACCTCCTTTTATTCACACCAATTAACTTGGAATTAGCATGTAATAAAAAGAGAAAAAAAGAACCCCCAAAAAACAACTCTCTATAAAAATTTAAATAGAGAAAATTTGTTAAAATATAGAATAGAAACCTTTCATGTTTATAATTAAACTCAATTTATATACTTTAAGGTCCTAAGGAGGTTAAATCGTGATTCATGAGTTAAATCCTGAGTTAAGTAATGCATTCAGAAATAAGGTACATGACAATGACGATTTTATACGGATATTCTTTTCAGATTTTAATGGGAAAGATATCTGGAGTAAAATCTGTTCTTGTATGGATTGGTTGGATGTTTCTGTACAAGGGATCAAGCTTCCTGTACCTCACAAGAGCATGAATATTACTTCTTTAGAATTCACTCACTTTATAGTGACTATAGACATGATCTTTGAATCTATAAAACATTTATGGTCATCCCTTAGTCTAGCCACTGGTATTGATTATCCCTTTGGTGGTGATCGCAATGTATTCGTAGCTTATGAATTTGATAAAGAGTGGAGTGATGATGCGTATTTTAAAAATATTAGAGCTTGGTTTGGCGTCCATGCTGTAAATGGGAATAAGGTACAATTAAAAGGTTTTCCTAATGACACACGATTCTTTACAAGTTGGTCAAGTTCTTTTGACGGTAATGTTTTTTCAATTAGTGTCTATTCCAATAACAGTGCAGCTGAAAAGCAGTATGGGGGTATAAAGAAGATATTTCTTAATCAAATTATTGATTTTATTAGACTAAGATATAATTCACTCAATGACCTCATTACAATTATTGATGACTTATATTATAAAGAGAAAAAGAAATTGAAACTTAAACCCGTGTTGCTGGATAAAGAATCTACACCACTAAATCAAATAAACCAATTATTGGAACAGTCAAATGAACGAAAATTGACTAGGGAGCATTATAGTATAGAAATAGAGAAATATATTTCTTTTTTAAATTGTGCACGAGATAAATTCAGTGACAATGATAAAGAACTTGTCCAAACATATATGAATGAATTAGAAAATGTGATACCGGCGTATTATGAAATTATTCAAAATGTTGACTGGAGAGAACATCAAATATTTGAGCTGCTTAATCTAAAATCACAGGTTTACTTAGAAAACCTTTATGACTTTGGAAAGGTCCTAGAATATGCAGAGAATGAGGATAACCCAGACGTAGGGAGTTATTCATCCTATCAACTTTCATTGGAGATCCTGGTAGAAAATAATATCCTTCCTGAATACAGCTTTAAATTATCTGGAGGTGCCTTATCCTTATTAATTTATGCAAAAGATTTCAAATGGAGGGGGGAGAGCCTTCAAAATAATAGAAGTAGCGAATATAGAAAAATTCTCGATTATATAAATACATTTCATGACAAGTAGTAAAATGTGGGAAGCTGGAATTTCAAGCCAATATTTAGTATAATAAATGAGATATGATCTTAGCCCAGTGCTCATTGCTCCAAGTTCGATCCTTGGGATATTATGCTTATTTATAGTCATAGTAATTGTTGGTTTGATTATACTGGAGGTGATGCCTATGAAAAAGATAAACATAAACGCCATAACTACGATTGGATTAGGTATTATTACAAACTTACTAACAGACTGTATTAAGTGGTTGGTACCAGCTTTGGGCTAAGATCATATTTTGACTAAATGCATAGACATTTGTGTCATTGTTATAATAGGGGAGGTTGGATTTCTATCTCCTAATCTATCTTTGCGTGAAATAGTAATTTAACGAATAGATGAAAGCCGAATTATCTTTTGATATAATTATATGCGTACAAGGATTTACCAAAATATCTATTCTGGGGGAAAGTATGACATTAAAAAAATTTAATTTTGAGACTGAATCTGACTTTATTTTCTATTTAAAAAATCTATTAATATTATCTTTTAGAAATATTAATATTTACGAGACTCATATTAGAGAATTAGAGCAACACATAGAAGAAAAAAAACTAGTCGAAAGACCGAAACGGGTCGTATCATCTAAAACTTATGAAGACTTTAAAGCCAGGTTAACAAATACACATTCATATATATTAAATTTATTTGGAGACCAATCAGAATTAGGTACTTCATATCAAAATTACAGAAAAGCTGCAAAAAAGAAAAAGATAAGCTTATTGGATTTAAGTGATGAGCAACAATCAGAATTAAATGATATCACTACTTCTAGAGATTGGTCATCTCATATACCAGCCTCCTTGTTAAATTCATCAAAGGAAAGAAGATCGAATTTAGAAATTAGAGGTCCAATATCTTTACCGGAATTTACTAAGTATCGAGGAATTTGGCTAGTATCTCTTTATGAAGACTCATATAGGAATTTACAAGACTTTAAAGGAATAATGGATTTATTAAAACAGGAGTATGAAGCTTTAACGGGAGAACCTTGTATAATCAGTACTTTTAATATGGAAGTAAGAGAAATAGATGAACTTAGCATTCCAAAGTTGTCCTGGTTGATTCAAGATAAAAAGATAAAAACTATCGCTGATTTAAAAAAACATTGGGAAGTTGATTAAACATTTTGATGTTCCTTGTTTCCTTAACGGAGTAATATGATCGAATTGTTCAAAAAACCAATATTCCCAAAAATGAATTTTAAGTGGAGGATCCTAATGAGTAAAAAAAACTGGCATCCAGTATTAAAAAAGTCTATTAGCGCTTATGATTGGTACATGAAACATAATAATACCATTCCATTTTGTAAGGTATGCAATCATCAGCTATCATTTGTTTCAAAAGCATCCAGCAAAAGAACTATGCATTTTAGACATCCAGATAATTCACGCTGTCCAACAATACTTGAAAACGCCAATCTATACTCGAACTTAACCCCTCAACTAAAAGACACTTCTAATGCGTTAGAATTAAAGGAATGGGTAAAGGAAAATGGTTATTTATTATATAAACAAATGTGTTTCATCTTGGGTGGTTCAATGAAATGGTCTGAATTTACTGAAATTCTTTTGTTAGGAAAACAAAGGGATATATTCTTATATTCTGGATTAACAACTAATTTACTACCTTATACACTGCTAGCTAACTATGGTATATTTCCTAAAATTAAAGGAAGAACGGGCCGTGATTTCTCATGTTTTATGTGCTTTAGCCCTACAGTTTCAAGCTTTGAACAATTGTGGAATGAACCTACTGAAGAATCTTCACATATTTTTAGAATTTATCCTAAAATTAATAAGTACGAAGTATTGACTATCGGGGAATTTCCGTCATTTGGAAATCTTACTCCTCCTGATTATGTTCAAGGATATATTGATTCAGCCAATCTATAAGTATACACAAAAATTGTCTTTCACGCATAGATTCGACAAATTCCGACAATTGAAGAGGGGTTCATTTTCATGGCAAAACGTGAGCGACTTACAAGGCAACAGCGCCTCCATAAAGATAAACTTGAAGAAAAGTTAAAGTACCTCCCTCCTTATATCGAGGAATACAAGGATGATATGTTTTCTGGAAACGTATCTCCTTCCACCCTTTTGGGATATTTTCATGACTTTGAAAAATTCTTTAATTGGTTAAAAGCTGAAGGGATAGCAAATGTTGAAAATATGAAGGATATCCCTCTTGTTACACTAGAAAATCTTAAGCTGCAGGAAGCCAATTCCTACTTTTCTTACCTTGCTATTGACCAGGAATTGCAAGATGAATCCATTAATCGAAAAAAGAGCTCACTTAAGTCCCTATTTAAGTTCTTAACTGAAAGAACTGAAGATGATGAGGGTGAATGTTATTTTTATAGAAATGTTATGGCTAAAGTCAAAATGAAAAAGAATACTGAAACAATGGATGCCCGGGCCGAGCGAATAAGCGAGAAAATTTTCCATGGTGATGAGATCAAAGACTTTATTGATTTTGTAAATTTTGATTATCCGACAGCGATACAAGAACAAAAGCAAAAACTCGCTTATTATAAGCGTGATAGCGAGCGGGACCTAGCTATTATCGCACTCCTCCTCGCTTCTGGCATTAGGGTAAGTGAATTGGCGAACCTCTCCCTCTCTTCTGTAAATATGAAGAAGAGAAAACTATCCGTTTTACGAAAAGGAAGCAAAGAATCAACCGTATTCTTTCGAAAATTCGCACTCCCTTACTTAGAGGCGTACAGACGCGTCAGGAATACACGTTACAAAGCGAACTACAACGATAAATACTATTTCTTAACGAACTATAAGGGAGCCGCTCAGCCGCTTTCTGTGCGGTCTATA
Organism: Rossellomorea sp. NPDC071047; assembly: GCF_050270195.1. Classification (NCBI taxonomy): domain Bacteria; kingdom Bacillati; phylum Bacillota; class Bacilli; order Caryophanales; family Bacillaceae; genus Rossellomorea; species Rossellomorea sp. NPDC071047. Next base: position 117,251 of record NZ_JBNNJT010000008.1, read on the forward strand.
CAGCAACTTATTATGAAGTACACGGAAGCATATCGGGATGAAAAGCTTTCCCCTCATAAAATGCGTCATTCTTTTGCTACGGAGTATGCCAAACGTAATTCGGTCTATGATTTAATGAGGCAATTGGGCCATACATCCACAGAAACTTCAGCGTTATACGTTAATGCAACAGAAGAACAGGCACAGCAAGCAATTGATGCTCTTGACGATTAAGACGAATTGTTCAAAAATAGTTTAAAGTTAGGAATGAGGAATAGATGAAGTTAGTAAACCTTGAGTATAAAGGTGTTGTTAAACATGGAGGATTTGCAACAATTCAGCGATTTATTGATAAGGATACTAATGTAAAATATGCAGTTAAGAAACTAAAAGAGGAATATAGGTACCACTTGGATTATATCGACAGATTTATAAAGGAAATAGATTATACTGAAAGATTAAAAGAAAATCCTAATATCATTGATATTCTGGATTCATCCATCGATTCAGCAAAAGATGAATATTTATATCTAATGCCCCTGGCCGATATGAACTTAGATGAGTATATAGCTCAGAATAACGATACCTTGGATTTTGAGAAAAGATTAAATTTATTTGAACAGATTTTAGATGCGATATGCTTCGCTCATCAGAAAAAAATATGGCATAGAGACTTGTCTCCTACTAATGTTTTAATTTTTCTAGAGAATGATAATTGCAATTTAAAAGTTTGCGATTTTGGTTTAGGAAAAGATCCGGAAAGTCTTTCTAGAATGGCTCAATCTTCCATTGCCGGCCATGGACAAGCACTTTATGTAGATCCCGAACAGCTGATATCATTAAAACAGGGAAACCACATCGGTGATATATACTCTCTTTCTAAGATTTTATATTATGTCCTGACCGGAAAAAAACCTACTTTAATACAAAAATCAGAATTCTATACTGTTATCAAAAAAGGTGTAAATAAAGAATACCAAGATGTTTTTGAATTTAAAGAAGAATACTTCAAATTTAAAAATATCTATTCCTCCATAAGAACTGAAGATAACCTATCAGTTAAGGAATACTTGGAACAATCAGAGAGTATTGATTGGCAGGAATTCTATAGGTACTCTTTAAAGGGTATAAATTATGACCATATATACTTTGATTACATTGATCCAGTTATATCTGCACTCAAAGATAAAGATACAATTGAGACCTTTTTTCGCACGATAGGTAAAGATGATGAGTCTTTTATAGAAGTTTTCTTAGATAAATTAGATGATTGTCTGAACTCCACAGGTTGGCCTTTTACATCTACAGATAGCTTCACCAGCTTCCTTATCAGATTTGCTAAAGTCAGCTCCAACAATGAAGTAAAATTAAAATGCTTGGAGAAAAGTTGGTATATAGCAGCTGTCGGGGACCAATGGGATTCTCAAGATCAGATTATTAAAGTCTTTTTAAATTACACTTTTCCCCCTGTTGTTGAGGAAAATTTAGGAGTATACATCCTTGAAATAGGAAAGCCATTCGCTAAACTCTCGAGAGTCGACCTTTCCAAAATTAAATCATTACCTATTAAGCGGGCAATAGCCCAACTTAGACAAATGCTATAAAAAATGGCCACCAAAATTGGTGGCCATTTTTCTCTCTATGATTTTTTATTTATCTCTACCATAACAAGTCTAATCTCGCCGGTTTATCAACTTGTTTGCAAGTGAGGGAACACCATAAAAAAAGATGATTCCAACCACAACGGCTAGAAATGTAGATAAACTAATATATTGAAAGAGAAATAATAAAATCAATGCGAAGGTAAATAATACTCTCCAATACAAAACAATTTTGTTCAAACTTTTGACCTCCCTACAGTAAAGATTAAAGTTTAATAAATCATACCACTTTTATGACGATGCTTTTATTTCTTCAGCAGGTATACTCATAATAAAGGAGTTCTCAAATTCATCTGAAGAAAGAGGCTTAGCAATATAGTATCCTTGGATCACATCACACTTTAATTCTTTTAGATAGCTTAACTGCATTTCGTCTTCTACTCCTTCAGCAACTACATTAAGATTAAGCCTATGGGCCAATTTAATGATAGCGGAAGCAACTTCTCCTATCTTCCAATCATTCTGGATCATTTGAATAAAGCTCTTATCTAATTTTATTGTATGAATGGGTAAGTCCACTAAATAACTTAGAGAGGAATATCCAGTGCCAAAATCATCGACTGCAATTTTAATCCCCATATCTTCGAATTCCCTGAGCTTATCTGAAGAGTCCGTTGAAAATAAGACGCTTTCTGTTATTTCTATTTCAAGTAAATGCGGCGGCATGTCATATTTATAAAGAATATCCTTCACCTTCTCTACAAGCAAATCATCATACATAAATTGAGTAGCCGAAAAATTTACCGAAACAGGAATAGCTTGTCCGTATAGATCATTCCATTCTATTACTTGGCTACATGCCTCATTCATCACTACTTCCCATATCATATTAATCAAGCCTGCTTGCTCAGCGATCGGTATAAACAACCCTGGACTAATCATCCCTAAATCGGGTTCATTCCATCTAACTAATGCTTCAACCCCTACTATTTGCTTTGTCATGGTTTGAACTTTGGGCTGATAATAGACACTGAACTGACTTTGATTTAACTCTAAAGCTTGTCGTAATCGTCGTTCAATTTCAATTTGTTCTCTTTTAGATTCTTCCATTTCAACATGGTAATGAATATATTGATTTCCACCGTTATTCTTTGCTTCCCCTAGCGCTAGGTCTGCATGTCTCTGAAGTGCGATATTCGGATTATTTGCTTCGCTATGGCTGATACCAATAGAACATCTGATATAGTGATCTCGCCCAGCATAAGTAAATGGATCTTCCAATTGTTCCATTACTCGACGTGCTATAATTTCAACTTCTTTTCTACTAGAATTACTTATTACTAAGCTAAATTCATCTCCGCTTTGTCTGGCTATAAAGTGCTCTTTCCCGAACGAACTTTTCAAACGTTGAGCTAATTCTTTAAGAATCATATTTCCGGCGTGATCACCTTCTGTATCGTTAATATCTTTAAAGCGATCAATATCAATAAATAGAAGTGAAATATCTTTTTCATACGAATTTGAGTTTAAAGCATCCGATATGTATGTATTGAGATAATGACGATTGGGAAGGCCGGTTAATATATCGTGTTGCTGTTGATGAGCTATTATTTTTTTACTCGCTTCTAATTCAGTGCGGTTAGTATCGGCAGCCGATAAGACTTGTTTAACGTGAATCTGGATAAAGTCCTCTTCTCTAAAAGGGTCTTGGACACTTGATATAATGTTTCCACTGTACTCTTTTAGGTGTTCTGCAGCCTGTATATAGGGTCTCATTATCCGCTTCGAAAACACAAAACCGATGCTAAATATTAAAAAAGAAGTGACGATGGAAATATAGATCGGTTCATTCACAAAAAGAAATGTCATAATGGTATTAACGCTAATGATACATACAACGATTAAACTAAAAAGAATCGTAATCCGGTTTACAACAGACACAGTTTCACTCCTTATAAAAGCAAAAAGACACCCACACGGAAAAAGCTTAGAGCTTTAAACGTGGGGATGTCCCATTTACTTATTTAATTTAAAATTATTGTCTTTGATAACTATTATTATATAGCCAAAAATCATTACGTTCAATATTTAGTTTCATTACTCTAGAAAAGCCTATTATAACAGTAAATCCATTGACAAACTATGGTAATATTGATAAAATTATTACATAAGTATTATTACATGTTATAAACATTGTACTCAAATGAAAATTAAACGATATAGGGGTGTGTTATTATGTTGAGAGACCTTCTATGGCTTGCTGAAGCCAAAATGTCTTATGATAGAGGAAAACAAACTGGTCTTTGGGGTTTAGTTGGTGTAGGGTTGATCATTTTAGGAGCTGTCTATTGGGATTCATTACTCTTGCCATTTTTCAACTCTATTGGCTTAGTGAACTTAGCATATAAATTTAATCTTGTTACCGATACAGGAAGTTTAACTACATGGAATGTATTTATTGGTATTTTTGGTTTTATTATTATCTTATTAATATTTCTATTGGCGGCCATTGTATTATATACACTCTTCCTTTGGACAGTGATGTTAATGTTTAAGGGGGAACAAGGAGAGAAAATAGCAGAAAAAGTAGGTGTAGCTTTCTTTGGTATTATTACATCTCCAATTACGATCCCTGCATTGATTATTGGTTATCTTATTTCCTTCATTGCCAGCCCCAAAAATTTTATTAAAAATTTGAAGTATCAGGTGGCAAATCAAAAAGAAGAACAAGAATATATTAATAATCAGGAAGCGTTTTTTCTTGCCACTAATAGCAAAGAATTATCAAAAGAAGTCGTTCAGCAACGCTTAAATCGTCTATATATGAAAGAAGATCAAGACTATTTGGTAGGATTAATTAATGAACGGAATAATTCTAATGCTAAAATGTATATATTATTACCTTCCCCTTTTTATAGAGGTCGTTACGTTGAATATGATGACCGCTATGAGATTCATAAAGATGAAAGAAATATCGCCTGCATCGAAATAAAATTTATTCATGACGGTAAGAATGATTTAGAATTCACTAAAATCCCTATAAAAATTGAACACATTTCTTTATCTAGATTCCATAAAATTGTTGAAAAGCACGATGCAAACATTAAAGAACTCTTTAATTATATAAATAAGGACAATGATATCCAGTCATATACCCGAAGAGCTAATAGAAGGTACATTCTTGAACGAGAGCACTGTAAAAGAAAAATGAAAATAACCGAGAATCCTGAGCATTTTGAAAGCGCTCAAAAATACTTTGAAGCTTTAAATGCTACTCATGCGGACATTTTAGAGTTGATGTATGACGAAGATATGCTTAATAAAGCTATTGAGGGAGAGGAGTCTACGGTAAGGAGCCATAACTTACATGCATACTAAAGAAGACTTAAAAAAGATATTAGAAAGCCATCAAGAGCATTTAAAATTACCTATGGAATGGGAAGATTACACCTCTAAATGTGAAGATGATCTTCCTTCTGTCAGTGAAATCATTTCCATATATTCGAATTGGAAAAATGTATTATCTCAATTTAATATTCCACGTAAAAATAAATATAGTCGTGAAGAATTGTCCCTGATTATTAACAAATATAGAGAACAACTAATCTCTGCTAGAAAGTGGGATTCATTCGCTAAGCAATACGCCCTCCCTACTTCGGATACTTTAATAAAAAAGCTGGGGAAATGGTCTAATATTAAGAGCCAACTTGAATTGCCACAAGCATCTCCTGTTAGAGAAACTAATGTCTATACAAAGCAGCAAATCATCGATGTTCTAACAGAACATGGGAAAGAATATGAGAATCCTCGATCATGGGATAAATACGCTAACGAACATTCCCTTCCAATTTATCAAACGATTAGAAAGCACTTATCTTATGAAGAAATGAAACCCTTCATTAACTCAAAACGTAATTATTCAACCGAAGAACTTTCAGAAATTGCCATTAGATACAGAGAGTATTTCACTACCTCAAAAAAATGGGATGCTTTTGCCAAAGAAAACAATTTACCAACATCACTAACATATTATCGTCGTTATGGATCATGGAGAAAGGCCAAGGGAGAAATCCTTCATTAATGACCTATCCGTAGAACAAATGTATAAATAAAGCACCTGCCTCATACTTGCTTATGAGAACAGGTGCTTTTTTATTCATCCACATCTTGAAGGTTATCATTTATTTGTCTAATAATGTCCTGTATAAGTGTTATTATTAAATATTGCCCCTTTGGGCTATCAGCATCATGAAAGTGGGCATCTGCCTGGCTGAATTCAAGATCGACACTAGTTCTATATTTATCTTTATATACAATGTAGAGCGTCGCAGTGTTTTGCTCCCCAAACATCCCCGTCTTCTTCTCGATCTCCATGCTTTTGATCCCATTTCTATCAATAGCAGTCATAAACTCTGAAATCACTTCAGAATTATTTACATTTTGAGCTGCTATTAAGCTATCATTCATCACCTGAGGATCAAAAGCCTGAAGAAATTGACTTTGATTCTTTAATGAAAGACTAGCTGAAAACCTCTCTATTGTCCCTTCAATGGTCGGTTGCTTTCCTTCAGAAGATGGGTCTTTAAATTCTAGAACTCCAACATGTTCCTCTTGTGGAACAGACTCAGCAGCTTGGAGTAATAGCTCTCTATCCTTTAATTCTTCCTTCATTTCTCTTTTAGCCTGAGTAACATTAATTGATACCGGTTCTTCATTTTTTTGTATATATTTTATAAAGAAAAGACCGCTAATAATAACTATAGTGACGGTTATTAAAATAGCGATCTTGGCTTCTTGTCTCAAAAAATTATCTCCTTCCTTAATTAAAAAATTTTTTTAAGAAGAAGGAATTTGAACCATTTCAAGCGGATTAAAACTATTTGATTTAGCTGCATTCCATCCACTTCCTTTATGAAGCTCAAAGTGTAGATGCGCCCCAAATGATTGTCCAGTGTTTCCCATATATCCTAAGAAAGTCCCTTTCTTCACCTTTTGGCCAGTTACTACATTTCTATTTTGTAAATGGGCATATAAAGAATCTATAGGTTGCCCTCCTATGTTATGGGTGATGATTATACAATTACCGTATGAGCCTGATAGATAAGCTTTTTTCACTGTTCCATCTGCAAATGCCACTACCGGCACATTTCCCCGGCCACCTAGTCCAATATCTAAACCATAGTGAAACCTTTTCTTTCCATTAAGGGTATCCCAACCATAATTCGTTGAGATTCTACCTGTAGCTGGAGCCATAATCTCTCCTGCAGGAATAGAAGGCATACCTTCTCCAGGTTGATAAGTTGCTGCAAGGTGAAACATCTCAGCATACTTTAGAACTTTATCGATATACCATTCTGCGTGATTATATGCATATATCGCTTTCCTCTTGTCGCTTCCATATCCGTTCTTAGCAAGATAAGAAGCTGCTGAATATACACTATCAGCAACAGACCAGGGATCTGCTTTGCCGTCATCATTTCCATCTAAACCATATCCACCATATTTCTTTATTTTACTTGGATCCGTAAGTACACTTGTAGGTATACTAGCATTACCCAACCTCGACCCACCAAAGTCTGAACTAGCGGACCATCCCAGCCAAGTGAGTGGCATAAATTGGACGGGACCGATTGCACCTACTACACTTACATTAGAAGGATTTTGAGAGTCAGAAAAAGATGTTTCCACAAAGTGAATGGCAGCTAATGTATACCAGTCAACCCCAAAAGCTTTTTCTCCTTTTCGATAAAACTCCATAAATTGAGCCGGTACATTTCCACCTGGAATAACAGTCCCTTGAAAACCTCCACCACTAAAACCAAATCCGCTTCCACTTAGCCACTCAGTATAACCAATTGAACCACCACTAAATTCATATAGGGCTTCAACCATCTTTTTATCACGTTCACTAAATCCATACTGATTTAATATGGAATCAAAAGTGGAATAATCTTCAGTTTGCTGTACGGTAGTTTGTTGAAATGTCATTTTTCTTGAATAATCATACGTCTCGATTTTGACTTCATGTGGTACCGGGACCCAAGCCCAATAAGGATCATAATATCCTCTTTCTTCATCCCAATGCTTATAAAATTTTACTTTCTCCATTTTATAACGCGTTTCATTTTGAGTTGAATACGTAGCTTCCCAATCGGATAATTTCCCATCATATTCATAGGTTGCATTACCATTCCAGGCATCAACATATGTAATTTTCTTTACGTAATGATCTTTCTTTTTAACTTTAGTTTTTGTACATTTTCCTTCTTCACAGGTTTCGGTATATGTCTCTGTGTATTCATTAAAGTCCTCGTATTCAAAAGTGGGTTTTAATGCTTGAGCCATTTTTCGAATTAATTCTTTTTCCTTACCTTCGTACTCTTTCATCATGAAATCTGATTGGACTACAGCTGCTAGAAGCTCAGGAGGTATCCTATATTGTGCTTGCTCGGGACGTGAGGTATCAATCGTCTTATCTAATTCCTTAATCATGTATTCGTAGAGTTTTTGATCCTCCCCCTTTAAATCAGTACCACTTCCAAAGAAACTGCTATAAACAAACATGATGATAACAATTAGTAAGATGATACCTGCTACAATTAATATAGTGGGGACCCCTATGGTACCCACTAGGCTTACTAATAATTTCGCTAATGCTTTAAGGCCTGCACTAATTGCCTTCTTTGCTAAAGCGGCTGCCTTTTTAGCTACTTTTTTGGCCACTTTCTTTCCAGCTTGTTTAGCCTTCTTTTTGGCAAAGTTCTTACCTAATTTCACCGCACTATTTTCTTGTTGTTCCTGCTGATGAGGATCCTGGTTTTGAGGAATGCCCATTAGATGGACACCCCTTTAAACCTACCTCTATCACTATCACGCCGTGCCATAAACCTCTTGTTTGGCTGTGGAGGAATTAATTCATTTGGATCAATGCTAGATGTATAAGGTTCATCCTCAATAAAGTAATCTTCTTTTACTAATTTGCGGTTACGAAGACTTAAATTTTGTTTAACCTCATTAGAACCTAAACGAGCATCCCCTTGCATAATTTTACTTACTCGATAAGTCTCGCCATCCGGTGCTTTAGCTTGTACATAGCTACTCCCACTATTTACAACTAATTGAATTTCCTCAACCATACTATTTTTTCTAAGATCGTCTAAGTTGAATTGTCCTGCGTCCACTTGTTGATTATATGGTTGCATTTGTTTAACAGTTTGAACACCTTTTGGCGCTCTATTTCCAAGTATTTGATTGGGATTCACATTGATTGTACGATTAAAAGGAATTTTTGCACCAGCTGAATCAAGCTTATATGCACTAGTTTGGGAGCCATTGATTTTGTTTTGAACGAAAGCCCCATCTTGAACATTTAAATCTTGGTAAACTACTTCTCCTTGTTTAAGTCCACTATCCCCACGTCCCATTCTGGAAACAGTTTGTAACTGACCAGTACGAGTTCGAACTTGAATGTATGATTCGTTATTTGAAGTGACCATTCTAACAGCACCATTTGCAATCTGCTCAGTTCCATTATCTCCAATTACTTTTTGAGCAAGATGCATAACTTCTTGAGGTTCACTAATTTTTGAATTAACCGCATTGTTATATGGGTTAATCTTAGTTGCTAGTTTGGAGCCCACTTGATAACCCTTATCTCCGGCAATAACGCCTCCAACATAGCCTACTTTGTTACTAAAGGACTGTTGCTTAGCAACTACATCACCTTTATCAAACGTCATGCCTGTACGAATCTGACCTACTTGATTTTTGAATTGGGATCCAGTTTCTTTACCTGCAGCAATAGCTGCACCCGTCATACGTGTTCCGAGTTGAGCGATACCTGTAGATGCTCCTATTTCAGTGGCACCTGACCACCCCAATGCTCCAGCAGCACCTATTTGACCTATTGTATTGCCAACATTTTTACCAATGTTAGTAGCGAAGCTTGTTGCGGCACTAACACCGGTAGCGCCTCCTACAGCACCAGCTGACTGAATTGCAAACTTCGTTATTCCACCTAGCTTTGCTTTGCTCATAGTACCGACAACCGCACTTTTAAGGGGTACATTTGCAGATAAATTATTCATTGCTTGACTAAAGTTTTGATTTCTTACCTCTGGCTCCTTATCTTTCCATTGTGATATAGCATCATTTCTAGAAATACCTTGCGATTCTTGTGCTGATATAAACTGTTCTTTCTGTTTTGCTGTCTTATTATTGGCCACATATTGTGCCACACCCATCGTATTAACTTTGTTGTTTGGCATAGCAAAACTTGATGCTTTTTCTGAAGCCTCATTAATTGATTCCACATAAGCTTTTCTTTTTGTATCTGAATTTTTATATTCCACTTCAATTTCTTCTTTAGAAGCATTAGGATTTTTTTCTTTAATCTCTGCTCTTTCAATACCAGCAACCTTATTTGCAAAGTTGGCCGCGAAGTCTTGCTTACTTATTGCAGAATTTCCTTTTGTGCCCGTCATGCTTTGTACAGTAGACTGAGCAGCTTGTTGGAATTGAGCTTTCTTTTGAGCCACTTTATTATTCCATGCTTCAGCACGCTGTTCATTGTAAGCAGTTTTCTGACTATCTGTCATGTCATTTAAGGATTGAGAAGGAAGATTTTTACTATCGTATCCCTTTAAGAAATCTTTTTTGTTTTCATCAGCCCAGGATTTAGTCATGTTGTCTGCGTTTGTAGAAGCTGCCTTAAGAAAATCTGCTTTCTTTTGAGCAACTTTATTTTCCCATGCCTTTCCTTTTTGGACATTGTACTGTTTTTGTTCTCCTTCGGTCATTGCCTCAAATGGTTTTTCAGATCGCTGTTCATTAGAATATTGATTCATAAAATCTTCTTTATTTTGAGAAGCCCACTCTTTAGTCATGTTGTCTGCTTTTGACTGAGCAGCCGCAATAAATTCTGATTGTTTTTGACCTACTTTATCATCCCACGCTTTGGATCTTTGTTTTTGATATTCTTTTTGCTCATCTTCCGGAAGGGATTCTAATTGTTTGGTAGGTGGATTGTCTTTTGAGTACTGTTTCATAAAATCTTCTTTATTCTGTGCTGCCCAGGTACTTGTCATTGCTTCAGCAGATTTATTAGCAATATCCGTAGATGAACCTTTTTCCTTTAGATTCTCCCAATCTTGTCTAGCTTTCGTGGTTTCTTGATCTTTTACTGCAGATAACTTATCTTGCCATTTTGCTTCAAGCTCACTTTGATGAGCATCTGGGAATCGTTTCTTCATGTCCTTCATAAAGCCTTCCCGATTTTTACTAGCCCACTCGGTCGTACTATCGTCAGCCATTTTTGAAACAATGTCTTCTTCTTGATCGAAGTCTAAGTCTTTTCCTGCATTATTCCAACCTTCTTTTCCTTTTCTCATTCGGTCTTTAATACCTTCTCCAGCCAAAGCACCGACTCTGCCTATAGTACCCCCAGCAGCACTACCTAGTAGTGCTCCACCAGAAGCCCCCGCAATAGCTCCAACTGGCCCCATTACAGAACCTGCTACACTTCCAGCTGAACCAAGAACGGCTTTACCCATTTTACTTGAAATTTCGCCAGCCTTGAGCATTTTCTCTGCAACTGATGTAGATCCTGTATCGGTTCCCGTGTTACCTGCAATTGTAGGGTTGCCATCTACTTCTGTAGAACCCTGACCTTTTGTTTTATCTTTTACGCCATTATACATACCTTTTAAAGCTCCTGATACGGATTGATCACCAAGAGCACCCTTTACTGACCCGGCAATACCAGCTAGGGCGGACATACCCATCATCGCTCCTGCTTTGGACATGTTATTGTGCATTCCCCCACCTAGTCCAAGAAGGCCCCTTAAAGATTCACCAACAGGAATAAAGATTAAATATAGAATAATAGTTTCAATTCCCGTTGCTGTCGATGTTGCAAATATAGTCATTATCCAATAACAAGCTGCATGAATTGATTGAATAAACACCGTTCCAACAAATTCTTTCATCCATCCAGCTGTAATTCCTTTGAGTTTAGGGAAGAGAAAGAATACTACCATTAATGGAGCGAATATCATTAAGATTATTAAAGTGAATTTTCTCATCATGTAATAAAAATTCGCCCAGAAACTTAACCCCAGTAACATTAGCCCCATTAAAATATCTCCAAGAACACTATCATTAGAGGGATCCATCTTATCTTGTAATTTAACAGCTTCAAAGTCATTCTCAAATATTCCAACTAACCCCATATTGAGATCAAATACGAGTCCCATTATTGCAGGAAGATTGAATAAACAAATTCCTACAATTGCTAGGTCTTTAATGAACTCTATTAATGCCCCCCTTGCACTTGGATTAACGGCAGCGGTCTGTATTCTCATCCCGTGCAAAACAACAGCAAGAACGAAAAGAGAACCAGCAACAGTTAATATAGTTAAATAGCCTGGCCACCAAATGGTAGTTAATTCGTCCGTCGAGAATGTCCCGTATACTAAGTCGGAAGTTAGTGATTTATCCTTTCCAAATACCCAAGCCTTTAATGATTTTAATTGCATAAAGGGACTGACTAACCATTCCCACATGGTCGCGAAAAGTGAACCTAGAATGTCACCAAGCTTATCACCAATTGAGCCTAACATTGTTTACCCACCACCTTATCTTTGGAGTTGTAACTTCCTTTTTCTTTTTAATTCTTCTAATACAGCAGAATTGGATTCTACAAAGACAAGTTCTTCATCCGATGGGTCTGTTCTCAGCCAAACTGACGACTTTCCATGTCTTAAAATACCTTCACCTTTGTCCGGTTTTCCAAATAAAATCCCTAATTCTCCCGCGGATAAATCAAAGTTTTCCTTAATCTTCTTAAGATCGATTTTGTTTTGTTTTAAAAAGATAAACGTGTAGGTGTTCTGTAGAATCCCCCGGGCTTTTCTACTTTCAAGGATCCTCACAAAATCTTGACTGGCAATTCTTAAGCCGGCATTTCTTTTTCGAGAGCGTCGAGCCATTCGCTCTAAGAAATCAACGGTCGCTTCATAGTCAACTAGTTGCCATGCTTCATCTGCATATACAATTTTCTTTTTATTAGCGTTTTCTACATTTTTAATAAAATGCTCCCATAAGAAAGTAAGAATTACATGATATGCAATTTCTCTAAGGCCACCAGTCTCCATCTTTGAGATATTAAAATTTATTAGTCTTGCTTTGTGTAGCTCAGTAGTGACTCCTTTTCCAAGGTAGGTTTGGCCATCAAATATTGGCTTACTTCCATCTCTCAAATAAGGTTTTATAACTGCAATAAGTCTTTCTGCTTTTTTCTCATTCTCAAATTTTTCAATTATATAATTATATATATCTGTAATAGTTGGCTCCGGCTTTCTTGCTCTACTTTGAATAATCTGCCCATCAACTTCCTTGGCTTGATTTTCAAATAATGAGTTGGGGTGAGAGGTGAACTTCATTTTTTCAAATACTCCGTTAATCGCCTCTTCTAAATAATTCCTTTCAAAAACATCTAACCCTTGACCCTCTAAATTTTTTCCACGAGCGATAATATCAAAGAATTCTATAACCTCTCCGACTTTTTCCCTTATAGCAACAAAGCGAATAAACCGTTTTCCATCCTCTTTCTCAATTATTTCCTTATCATCCGCCTCGTCCACTAGCTCCAGTTCTTCATCATCATCTTCAAGTGGTATATCTGTGTAATTAAGAGCCACTGGGTTAATTCTTATATTTGACTCCTCAGATATGTCTAGATTCAGCCCCCCAAGTCGCTTTGTAAGCTTGGAAAACTCATTTTCAACATCAA
>NZ_JBNNJT010000009.1:0-71957 GCF_050270195.1 Rossellomorea sp. NPDC071047
CCCGTTCCCATGCCGAACACGGAAGTTAAGCTCTTCAGCGCCGATGGTAGTTGGGGGATCTCCCCCTGTGAGAGTAGGACGTCGCCAGGCTATATCATTCCGCAGTAGCTCAGTGGTAGAGCTATCGGCTGTTAACCGATCGGTCGCAAGTTCGAATCTTGCCTGCGGAGCCATTGCTTCCATAGCTCAGCAGGTAGAGTGCTTCCATGGTAAGGAAGAGGTCACCGGTTCGAGCCCGGTTGGAAGCTTTTATATTTTTATTCGGAATGGCCCATTGGTCAAGCGGTTAAGACACCGCCCTTTCACGGCGGTAACACGGGTTCGAATCCCGTATGGGTCACCAAATTTTCAACTCACCATTTACATATTGGAGGATTAGCTCAGCTGGGAGAGCATCTGCCTTACAAGCAGAGGGTCGGCGGTTCGATCCCGTCATCCTCCACCAAGTTTTTTGCGAAAGCAAAATAAACTTCCATAATGTTTGATAATCATATATGCCGGTGTAGCTCAACTGGTAGAGCAACTGACTTGTAATCAGTAGGTTGGGGGTTCAAGTCCTCTTGCCGGCACCATTTTTTTTAGCTGGAGGGGTAGCGAAGTGGCTAAACGCGGCGGACTGTAAATCCGCTCCTTCGGGTTCGGCAGTTCGAATCTGCCCCCCTCCACCACTGTATATTTAAGTGTAAAATGGACATCCTATAAATGTCCCTTTTTTATGCCATTAGAGTAATTATTGGGCTATAGCCAAGCGGTAAGGCATCGCACTTTGACTGCGACATGCGTTGGTTCGAATCCAGCTAGCCCAGCCATTACGAGCCATTAGCTCAGTTGGTAGAGCATCTGACTTTTAATCAGAGGGTCGAAGGTTCGAGTCCTTCATGGCTCATCACACATTTTCTCACATCGCAAGGTGTGAGAATTTCACTATAATCTATAACATATGGGGCCTTAGCTCAGCTGGGAGAGCGCCTGCTTTGCACGCAGGAGGTCAGCGGTTCGATCCCGCTAGGCTCCACCAAAGATTTTTGCGATAGCAAAATATCTATCCGTTTATAAGCGGCATTAAAGAAAATAACTATACATACGACATGATTAGACCTTGAATCTTTTAGGAGATTTGAGGTTTTTTTGTTTTTGTTGGACGAGTAAACTTGAAATCCATTCTATTGACTCAATATATATCTGAAATAGCCCAAAACCTCCTATACCTAGCGGACAATGTGTTTTTTAAACCTTACTAGCAAACGGATATTTTCAAATTTCCAACATTTGTTTTCAAATTTAAGTTTCTATTTTCAAATCACATTTTACCAAGGACCGCCAACCAAAATCGGTTCCACACTGGAATCCTCTTCCAATGACCGTCTACATAATCTTACACCTTTCTACTTCAACCCCCTCTACACACGCATATATATACACAATCCTGTCCAGTTGAACCATGGGTCATAGTATGGATAGAATAGAGATGTAAATAAATTTCGAATTGGGGGAATTTTTCATGAAGAAAAATATTTCTATTATTGGTGTACCGATGGATTTAGGCCAAATGCGCAGAGGCGTGGATATGGGGCCGAGTGCGATTCGTTATGCCGGTATTGTTGAGCGTCTTGAGAACCTTGGATATGACATTAAAGACTTGGGTGATATCGAGATTGGCCAGGCTGAGCGTGTACATAATAATCCTGATACGAACCTCCGTAATTTGAAAGCGGTTGCTGAAGCCAGCGAGACGTTGGCTGGTAAGGTGAATGATGTAATCGGGAGTGGAGATTTCCCATTAATCTTTGGTGGAGATCACAGTATTGCGATAGGAACATTGGCTGGTGTTTCTCCTCACTATGAAAACTTAGGTGTGATTTGGTATGACGCACATGGTGATTTGAATACGGGGGATACGTCTCCGTCTGGTAACATTCATGGAATGCCTCTTGCGGTTAGCCTGGGTATCGGGCATGAAGATTTAACGGGTATCGGGCAGAGCTCACCAAAAATCAAGCCTGAGAACATCGTTATTATTGGAGCTCGTTCATTAGATGAAGGTGAAAGAGAGTTAATTAAAGAAAAAGGCATTAAAGTTTACACGATGCACGAGATCGATCGCCTTGGCATGACAAAGGTAATGGAAGAGTCCATTGACTACTTGAAGGGCAGAACGGATGGCGTCCATTTATCACTTGATTTAGATGGATTGGATCCGAGCGATGCTCCTGGTGTGGGTACTCCTGTTCTTGGAGGGATCAGCTACCGTGAAAGTCACTTGGCGATGGAGATGCTGGAGGAGTCGGGAATGATTACATCTGCAGAATTTGTAGAGGTAAATCCCATCCTCGATGAGAAGAATAAAACTGCTACTGTTGCTGTTGCGTTGATGGGTTCACTATTTGGAGAGAAATTACTATAATCTTGAGCAAAAAAATAAGGCTGGGAACCCTTCAAGGTTCTCAGCCTTCATCTATTTCTCTTCAATGGTGCTTGACCACTTGATATTGGTTTAATAGATCGTCAAGACGAGTACTCAAATCAACTACTTGTTCGTCGGCAAAGGATGACTTTAATGCTAGTTCGACCATTTGGCGACGGCAGTCTTCAATTTGAAATAATAAATCATTCATTCTTCCCCTCATTTCGAGATCCTCCTACAATAGAAATAATTAGTTCCTTTATACCCTTTTTCTAATAATTGTAAACATTTTTCCCGGAAAATTTGTTAGGATAGTAATATAAAAAAATTGAAACCTTTTGATAGGGAGTTACGTATATAAATATAGCCGCATAGAGCGGAGGTTGTGAAATGGAAGCGTTAGTGAAAAAGCGGATTAAGCAAGTATTGAAAGGTGATCAGAACGCCTTTGCCGAATTAGTCGAGCTTTATAAGGATAAAGTGTTCCAAATCTGCTACCGGATGCTTGGAAATCGTCATGAAGCAGAGGATATCGCCCAAGAGGCTTTTATCAGGGCATATGTCAATATTGAAACCTTTAATCAGAAGAGAAAGTTTTCGACATGGCTATTCAGGATAGCGACGAATCTTTGTATCGACAGGATCCGTAAGAAGAAACCGGATTATTTCTTAGATGCAGAGGTAGCGGGGACTGAGGGCTTGACGATGTACTCACAAGTGGCTGCGGATGTTCAGCTGCCGGAAGAAGAAGTAGAGAATATGGAGCTTCAGGAAACCATTCAGAAGGAAATTTCCAAGTTGCCTGAGAAGTATCGATCGGTCATTGTTTTAAAATATATCGAGGAGCTTCCTCTTCAAGAAATCAGCGAGATATTGGATTTACCCCTGGGAACGGTTAAAACGAGAGTACATAGGGGGCGTGAAGCTCTCCGTAAACAATTAAGATCACTGTAGAGAGGGTGAGTGAATATGAAACCTTGTCCTGAAGAAATCATCGAGTATATGCACGATTATTTAGATGGAGATTTAAATAGAGAAAAAGAAGAGCTGCTGAAGCATCATTTGCAGGAATGCAGTGAGTGTCAGCATCACTTCCATGAGCTGAAAAAAGCGATTGCGTTTGTACAGAGCACGTCTCATATTAGTGCTTCTGCAGACTTTACGGATAAAGTCATGTCAAGATTGCCGAAAGAGAAGAAGAAGGTAGGGGTCGCGAGGTGGTTCCGCCATCATCCGCTACTCACGGCTGCGGCCCTATTCCTTTTCTTTATGACAGGCAGCTTCTTAACGTCATGGAATGACGATCAGGATTTTTCGTTTACGAAGAATACAAAGTTAGTGGTTCAGGATCATACGGTTGTGGTTCCTGAGGGTGAAGTCGTGAATGGGGATCTGACGGTCCGGAATGGTGATGTGAAAATTGAAGGTAAAGTGACCGGGAACGTGACGGTCATTAACGGTAAGCAGTATTTGGCTTCTGCTGGAAGCGTGACTGGAGAAATCCACGAAATAGATGCGGCCTTTGAGTGGCTTTGGTACCAGATCAAAAAAGGGGCTAAAGACACGGTGGATTGGGGAAATTCGCAACTTGAAGAAAAGTAGGATAAAATAGAGGGGATGGAAGTAAGGTCCGTCCCTAAGAAGGACTGACATGTATGAATCCATGTCGGTTTTTTTATGCAAAAACGTGAGTTCATGAATAGAAGAGAAAGAATCATGAAGCCGTGGGTGTCTTTCATTTGACAGTGATAAAATATGCTATAATAGGAACGTTACGAAAATGGAGAAGCCACACATGGCGGCTTACGCTTTCGATTAAGCTATTGGAGGATGTAATATGCCGTTTATCGATATTTTTTCGGATTACTCCGCGCTGGATTATGTCTCGGATATAGTAGATATACTCGTAGTATGGTTTGTAATCTATAAACTGATCATGCTGATAAAAGGAACGAAAGCAGTACAATTATTAAAAGGTATTTTTGTCATAATCATTGTGAGAGGTCTTAGTAGTATCTTTGGGTTGGATACACTGGGATGGATGATGGAACAAGCCCTCACATGGGGGTTCCTGGCGATTATCATCATCTTCCAGCCTGAACTCCGGAGAGCCCTTGAACAATTGGGAAGGGGCCGTTTATTCTCAAGGACGGGACTTCAGGAAGAAGAAGAACAGGAACAGATGATTGAATCCATGACGAAAGCCGTAAGCTATATGGCAAAACGTCGAATTGGTGCCCTCCTTACTCTTGAACGGGAAACAGGGATGAGTGATTATATCGAAACAGGTATACCACTCGATGCCAAGATTACGTCCCAATTGCTGATTAATATCTTTATTCCCAATACACCTCTTCATGATGGAGCTGTTATCATTCAAAAAAATCAAATTGCGGCTGCGGCTTGTTATCTTCCCTTATCGGAAAGCCCATTCATTTCGAAAGAATTGGGAACAAGACACCGGGCAGCACTTGGCGTCAGTGAGGTAACAGATAGTATTACGATTGTTGTATCAGAAGAAACGGGAGCTATCTCCATTACAAAAAATGGAGAGTTACATCGCGACCTCTCTTTGGAGCGCTTCACAGAAATTCTTATGGTAGAGCTCATAGGCGATAAGACAAATGCTTCCTCGACGAAATGGAGTTTTAGGGGGAAGAAAGAAAATGGATAAATTCATGGAAAGTCGTTGGTTCATGCGTATAGTGGGACTGATGTTAGCGTTCATTCTCTATCTGTCCGTCAACTTTGATGATATTCAGAAGACGGCTAACAACAACAACGGCAACTCTCAAAATGCGATTGAAACGATCCAGGATGTCCCGCTTGAAGTTTTCTATGATCGTGAGAATTTAGAAGTAAGCGGCTTACCTGATACGGTGAATGTGACTGTAGAAGGTTCTAAAGCGATTGTGCAGCAAGCCAAGCAAGTGAAGGATTTCAGGGTTTATGTGGACTTGAATGATATCGGTATCGGTGAGCATCAGGTTGATATTAAGATAGATAATATTTCTGAAAAACTCGAAGTGAAGCTCGATCCTGATTTTGTCAATATATCGGTTCAAGAAAAGGTGACCGAAGAATTTACGATTGAACCCCAATTCAATGAAAGTATATTATCCAATGGATATGAAGCAGAAGGACTGGCGGTTGATCCGAAAACGGTGAAAGTAACAGGCTCTAAGGATGAAGTGGAACGGATTGCTTATGTCATTGCCACACTCGATCTTGATGAGGAGATCAATGAAAATGTGACAAGGGAAGCCAGGGTGCAGGTACTTGACCGTGAGTATAATAAATTAGATGTTCAGATTGATCCTGAAGTGGTCGATGTGACCGTTTCGGTTGTAAACAAAAGCAAGAGTGTACCGGTCACGATTAAACAAAAAGGTACTCTTCCAGAAGGGACGACGCTGGAGTCGATATCAGTTGAGCCCAAAGAGGCAACCATCTTCGGCAGACAGGAAGTACTGGATACAGTAGAAGAGTTGCTTGCAGAAATAGACCTTTCCAAGATTACGAAGGATTCAACCATTACGGTACCACTTGCCCTGCAAGATGGCTTGAATAAAGTGGCTCCTGAAGAAGTTAAGGTGAAGGTTGATGTCAACACAACCGAGGAAAAGAGCCTATCAGGACTTGAAATCACCCCACAAGGGTTAGCTGAAGAATATGAATATACCATCATGTCACCTGAAGAAGGTGTCGTCGATGTAGCGATGAAAGGTCAGAATGCACAGGTGAGCAAAGTGACGAAAGAAGATTTCTCGCTGGCTCTTGACCTTTCAGGGCTCGAGCCCGGTGAGCATGAGGTGGAAATAGAGGCAGAAGGCCCTGAGGATATTGAATGGACCCTGTCTCAGCAAACGGTAAAGGTAGAAATTAAAGAAAAGAACACATCAGCATAAGAGCTGTAAAAAGGAGAGAATGACAATGGGTAAGTATTTTGGAACTGATGGAGTAAGAGGTGTAGCGAACACAGAATTAACACCGGAATTAGCATTTAAGCTTGGACGTTTTGGTGGTTATGTTCTAACAAAGGATGCTACGCGTCCCAAAATATTGATTGGAAGAGATACTCGAATTTCCGGACATATGTTGGAAGGAGCTCTTGTAGCGGGACTACTATCAATTGGTGCTGAAGTGATGCGCTTAGGTGTCATTTCAACTCCAGGGGTAGCTTACTTAACAAAAGCGTTAGGGGCTCAAGCTGGTGTCATGATCTCAGCTTCTCATAATCCTGTAGGGGATAATGGAATTAAATTCTTCGGACCGGATGGCTTCAAATTATCTGATGACCAGGAAAATGAAATTGAAGATCTATTAGATCAAACAGTTGATCAGCTTCCTCGTCCAATCGGTGCTGATTTAGGACAAGTAAGTGACTATTTCGAAGGCGGACAAAAATATCTGCAGTATTTAAAACAGTCAGTAGACGAAGATTTCGATGGTTTACATATTGCGTTAGATTGTGCACACGGTGCAACATCCGCTCTTGCTACTCATCTGTTTGCTGATTTGGATGCCGACATCTCGACAATGGGGGCATCACCGAACGGGTTGAATATCAATGAGGGTGTAGGATCTACCCACCCTGAAGCACTTGCTGAGATGGTGAAAGAAAAAGGTGCAGACCTGGGTCTTGCCTTTGATGGTGATGGTGACCGTATTATCGCAATCGATGAGCATGGACAAATCGTGGATGGTGACCAGATCATGTACATCTGCGGCAAATACTTGAAGTCACAAGGTCAGTTAAAACAGTCTACAGTAGTATCTACAGTCATGAGTAACCTTGGCTTCCATAAAGGGCTTGAAGAGAATGGGATCCAAAGCATTCAAACTGCGGTTGGAGATCGTTATGTAGTGGAAGAAATGAAGAAACATGGTTATACTCTTGGCGGTGAGCAATCAGGCCACATCATCTTCTTGGAATACAATACAACTGGAGACGGTCTGTTAACGGGTATCCAACTTGTGAACATTATGAAAATGACCGGTAAATCATTATCTGAACTAGCGGGAGAAATGCAAAAGTTCCCACAAAAACTTGTGAATGTAAGAGTGACAGACAAGCACCATGTGACGGATAATGAAACAGTTAAAAAAGTAATTCAAAAGGTTGAAGAAGAAATGAACGGAAACGGCCGCATCCTTGTTCGTCCATCTGGAACGGAGCCATTAGTACGTGTCATGGCAGAAGCTCCTACAGAAGAACTATGTGATCGATATGTAAATGAAATCGTACAAGTTGTTGATGAAGAAATGGGTCTGAACGAATAGTGGAATTTATATGCATAAGGGGTCAATATGTGCCCCTTATGCATATTTAATAAGTAGAGCACAATTGAATATCATCGAACTACCGTTCTGAAAACGACAGTTGTCTCCCAAGGGTTTATCACTGCTCTGTTTCGGGAACATGACAATGGGGTAACAACTTCTTGTTCTTGTAAGATTTTTATTGACTAAGGGAAACGAGCTAGTGTATGATGATTTTGTTTTCGTTTTTCGAATTATATGGAAATGAGTCAAGAAGGAAAGGTGGATAGTGAGTAAACATCTTATAAAGCGCCAGGGCTAAACGATGGATACGACAAGGATCGTTTAGTTGACGAGGTGGAGGTTTATCGAGCATTCGGCGGATGCCTCCCGGTTCGCATGTGTCACCGAACCGAAAGTTTCTTCCTTAAATCGTTGAGGCAACTTAATGGACAAAGGGAAGAAAAAAGTGATCAATGTAAATACTAATGACAAACAGAGATAAGGGGGCAAGTTGTCCCCAAAAGAGTTCTTGCCCCCTTGCATGTTCAGGGAGGATATATTAATTATGTGTGGAATTGTTGGATATATTGGAAATTCAGATACAAAGGAAATTCTTTTAAAAGGTCTTGAAAAGCTTGAGTACCGCGGTTATGACTCTGCAGGTATTGCCGTTCAAAACGATGAAGGCATCCACGTGTTTAAAGAGAAGGGTCGTATTGCCGACCTTCGCGGTATCGTTGATGAGAGTGTATCTAGCAACACAGGAATCGGTCACACTCGCTGGGCTACCCACGGTGTACCAAGCAAGGTGAACGCTCACCCTCATCAAAGTAATTCAGGCCGTTTTACAATCGTTCATAACGGAGTAATCGAAAATTACTCTCAACTGAAGCGTGAATATTTAACGGATGTAACGTTCAAGAGTGACACGGATACAGAAGTAATCGTTCAGTTGATTGAAAAGATTGTAAATGAAGGAAACACGGTAGAGGAAGCTTTCCGTCAAACGTTAATGCTTCTTAAAGGCTCTTATGCCATCGCCCTTTTAGATTCTGAAAATGATGAAACAATCTATGTAGCGAAAAATAAAAGTCCACTACTTGTAGGTCTAGGAAAAGACTTCAACGTTGTAGCAAGTGATGCTATGGCGATGATCCAAGTAACAGACCAATATGTTGAGCTTATGGATAAAGAAATGGTCATCGTAACGAAAGAAAAGGTTGAAATTCAAAATCTGATCGGTGAAGTTATGGAACGTGCTCCTTACACCGCTGAAATCGATGCGAGTGATATTGAAAAAGGAACATACCCTCACTATATGCTTAAAGAAATCGATGAGCAGCCATTAGTGATGCGTAAAATCATTCAAGCTTACCAAAATGAGAACAATGAGCTTCACATAGATGAGCCGATCGTCGGCGCGATGAAAGAAGCGGATCGTGTCTACATCATTGCATGTGGAACGAGCTATCACGCTGGTCTTGTTGGAAAGCAATTCATCGAGAAGAGTGCAGGAATCCCTGTGGAAGTTCATGTAGCAAGCGAATTCAGCTACAATATGCCTTTACTATCTAAGAAACCATTATTTATCTTTATTTCTCAAAGTGGTGAAACGGCTGATAGTCGTGCCGTACTGGTTCAAGTCAAAGAGCTTGGTCATAAATCATTAACGATCACAAACGTAGCGGGTTCTACGCTGTCCCGTGAAGCGGATTACACATTGCTTCTTCATGCAGGACCCGAAATCGCCGTTGCTTCAACAAAAGCGTACACAGCACAGCTGGCAGTACTTGCTATCCTTGCACACGTTGCCGGGCAGGCATGTGGAAACAACCAGGACTTTGATCTTGTTCAAGAGCTTGGTATTGTTGCTACTGCGATGGAAGCACTATGCGATACGAAAGAAGAGTTTGAAGATATCGCACGCGAATTTCTGTCAACGACTCGCAACTGTTTCTTCATCGGTCGTTCACTTGACTTCTATGTAGGTCTGGAAGGCGCATTGAAGCTGAAAGAAATCTCTTACATCCAGGCAGAAGGATTTGCCGGAGGAGAGCTTAAGCACGGTACGATCGCTCTGATCGAAGAAGGTACTCCGATCGTTGCACTTGCAACTCAAGAAGAAGTAAACCTAGGCATCAGAGGAAATGTGAAAGAGGTAGTCGCTCGTGGAGCAAACCCTTGTATCATTTCCATGAAAGGCTTAGAAGACGAGGAAGATCGCTTCGTCATCCCGGAGGTTAACCCTTTGTTAACACCTCTTATCTCTGTCATCCCATTACAATTGATTTCTTACTATGCTGCTCTGCACCGCGATTGTGATGTAGATAAGCCGCGTAACCTGGCTAAGTCGGTTACGGTTGAATAAGAATTTAATAGACGAAAACGGTTAGTCCTTTATGGGCTAACCGTTTTTTTCATCTATTTTGCTTATTGATGAAACGAAGGTCACAAGCACATTTCTTTACCCAACCACGTAAAACCCTTATAATCATACAAATAGATTCAAGTTCTCTTCGTGCACCAGCGAAATTGAGTAACCTGCTGCTTCGGCGGTCCAGGTTACTTTTTTATTGGAACGGGTACGATAATAGAGAATGAAAAACGGTTTGAAAGTAAGGGTATGATGATAAATGAAACAGTTACATAGACAGTATGTATGGCTTGGGAGGTTCCTTGCTTCAGACCCCGGCCGTAAGAGATTTCAGCAGGCGGGTAAGGCGACGATCAGTTTGATATCGGCTGTGTTTACGATGCTTTTTTTATTAAAACTATTTGATCACACAGCGATCACCCCGGCCATTGTGTCAGGGATGGTGGGGATGCTCGGAATATTCGTCGTCATGGATGATACAACGGCTAAAAAAAAGGTCACGACCCCGCTGATTGGTGTGGCAGTAGCGGTTGGCATCACATTGGGGTCTGCCTTTGCCCATTTTAGTCTCGTGGTGAATATCCTACTGGTTGGAGCGATATTCAGCGCTTTTTACTTTTCTCGATTTGCCATTCGCTACTTTTCCATGGGAATGGCAGGGTTTTTGTCAATTTATATATCGTCGATTCTGCAGCTTGATGTAGCCCACCTTTCTTGGTTCTATATCGGGATCGTGATTGGTGTCGTGTACGCTTTTCTTTATAACTTCATTATCTTTAAAGGCTCGGTTCATGTGTTAAGAAGGAGTATGCGTTCTTTTCATATTCAATCCAACTTGACGTTTACGATTTTAATGAAGATGATCGAGGATCCGGACACGAGTAGTAAACGGAGAAAGCTTCTTGATCGAAATGTTCGAAGGCTGAATGAGTATGCAAGAATCGTAGCTAGTGATATCAATGAGAATGATTTGAAGAAGCTTTGGCCTGGCATCGAGCCTTCACAATTGCGTCTCTATGTTTTTGATACAGAGATGTTGATTCAGACGTTAACCGATTCCTTGAAGCGGCTTAAGGAGTTGGATGCCTTAGAGGTTACGGAGCTTAGACGTTTGTTGGTCTGGGTACTCCGTTCGCTCCGTGATGCAGAGGTACTGGCCCAGGATTATGATCCCCGTTCCCTTGAAGAAGCGGAAAAGGCCATCCAGGCCCTTCGTCTACTTTTGTCAGAGGTGTTGAATCAAGAAGAAAAGCCTAAAGGATGGGTGTACCTTCTAAGGCGCATCGAGTCCATTGCCAATCATGTGCTGGAAGCAGCCATTACGATTCAAGAATCACTGAAGATTTCAGAAAGTAAGGAAACGGACATAGAGAATAAGGTCGAGTCTGAGGTTGAGGAAAAAGAGGATAAGCCTGAGGAGGGGACCAAGAGCTTAAAACCCTCTACTCGTAAGGCGATTCAAGCTCTTGTGGCCGGTACGTTAGCGATTATTGTAGGTGAGCTGATTGCTCCTGCACAGCCCTACTGGGTACTGTTAACCACTTTCATTATACAAATTGGTACGGAGTCAGTTGGAAGAACGTATATGAAGGCCTTTCAGCGATCAGTCGGAACGGTGATCGGAGCCATACTTGGATTCGGGGCGGCAAAGCTCGTTTCAGGAAATTCTGAGCTGGAAGTTTTCCTCTTGTTTCTCGTACTGTTTCTGGCCTTCTATCTTTTCACGGTTTCGTACACTCTTATGAGCTTGTTCATTACCATGCTCATTGCATTTATGTATGACCTGCTGCTAGGTGGAATCAGCGTGCAGCTGATGGGGGCACGGGTCATTGATACGATTGCAGGAGCGGTGATTGCCCTCTCTGTCTCGGCATTTGTATTTCCGAAGAAAACGAAGGACAAGGTGGCAGACGCCTTTGATGACTTTCTTGAAGAGCTTGGAGGGTATGTTTCTTCCTATATAAAAACTTTCACGAATATTGAAGACAAACCATTAACAGATCAAGCTTTCGATTTGGATCAAAAGCTTCAGGGAATTAAGGATGAGGCGCAATCACTTTTACAAAGACCTGGTGCCGTGACAAGGTCCGGGATCGGTCGTTGGATCACAGTGGTGACAGCCATAAACTATTATGCAAAGCATCTGCTTGCTTCTTCCAATAGAAAAGTACCTGCAAAGGTTTCGGAAGAACTATCAAGTGTTTTTCACGAGACAGAAGAGAAAATCACTTATAACATCGAAACACTTCGAAAACTATTAAAAGAAAAAGAGAGCAGCCGTGTGTTGTGGAGCTTAGGGCAGGAGAGGGAAAAGATCGAAACCCTGGCACCGAGCTGGAAGAAATCACAGGTGGATCTGATTCACCACCTATACTATGTGTGGAGGATCAATCAATCGATTGTAGCACTTGGTGAGGAATTGGGTGCAGAGGTGAAGGAAATACAAACAAAAGGGTAAAGCGAATTTCGCTTTACCCTTTTATCTATTTATCTAATTCCACCCGGTTTTAGAATTTAATTATGTGCATAAAGTCGCTTTTGATAACTTCTTGTCGGAAATTGTTTTAACCCATCATTCTTCGGGAAAAGCATACCATCTGAATATCGTGAGGTGGAGGAAATGGCAGCCGAAAGCTTATTGCTGACAAAAGAAGATATGAAAAACCCTGAACTTGTCCCCCAATGGGTGATCGATGAATATGAGATGTTTCATAAAGTTGTTACAGATCGAACGTTTCCTTGTTACTTCGGTATGACCGGAGAGAAAAAAGGGGAGCTTCGCTACTCGTATATAAGTCACGATAATTGGGAACATCTGCCCCAAACCATTCAAGAGTTTATCGACTTGTTCGATGTACCAGAAGGTGAGCGGCTGATTCGTCACGGATTCTTCTTATTTGTTGAACCGGAGGATGAGGAGAGGTCCGTCCCTCATTACCGGGAGTATTTCTGGAAGATTCTTCAGTTTCTTCATGATGAGGATGAGGAGGCTTGGCCGGAGGGTTATCCGGAGGATCCGGATCATCATTTGTGGGCGTTTTCGTTTGCCGGGGAGCCGTTTTTCGTGTTTGGGAATGCTCCTGCTTATAAGCAGCGAAAGACGAGAGACCTTGGGAATAGCTTGGTATTAGGATTTCAGCCGAGAAGGATCTTTGAAGGGTTGGAAGGAACGTCAAAAGGTGGCATTATGTCCCGTGAGAAAGTAAGGGAGCGGGTCGAGAAGTGGGACGGCTTACCGAAGCATCCGAATATCAGTCATTACGGGGACCCTGAACACCGTGAATGGAAGCAATACTTCATTGGAGACGACGTGGAACCGATCGAGGGCAAATGCCCCTTTCACCATAAATAAGAGAAAGAGTGTCAGGCCAAGCCTGACACTCTTTTCCTTAATAAATATCCACATTCCCACTCGAAACCGAAATATCGATGGTGTATTTACCAGACCCGGCCACACCTGAAAGATCGCCATCTTCTATCTTCTGATTCTTTAATGGAAGGTTGCAGGAGATGTCTCCGCTGCTTGCTTTTCCATTCAGTGTGAAGCTTGCGTCTTCCGGCAGGTCCAGGTTGACCCCTCCAGAGCTTACATCAAAATTCATATCACCACTAAGAGTTTTCATCTCGACCGTTAATTCTCCGGAAGACAGGTCACCTTCCAGTGGACCTTCATACTTCGACAATTCTACATCCCCAGAGCTGATATCCACATTCCCTTGTTTTGTGGAGAGAGCAGTCACGACCAAGTCTCCTGAAGAACCATCATGCTCGAATACATTCGTCTCAAAATTTTCAAGAGTCATGTTTCCGGAACCCATTTCAACGGATAACTCATCCAGCTTCATTCGATTCGATTCGGATTTTCCTGCAAATTGCAGGTTACCGGAACCAATCTCGATTTCCATGCTTCGATCATATTCTTTTGGAATGTACACGATTACGTTTGATTTGCGGTTGAATCCTATCCATTCATACCATTTATGCTTTACAGCGACTTCAATGGTGTCACTTTTTTTAGCTAAAGTCAGCGCTCCTTTTCCTTCAATCTCAACCTTAACTTCATTCTGATCCGTGGGAATGACTTTAGTGTCGCTGCCTTCCATTTTAAGATCGATGTGATCGATTTTATTCGTTACCCCGACCCGTTCCCCAGATTGACTTTCTTTGGCAAATAGCGATGTATTGTCATTCAGGATGACGTATAGCGTTCCAAGTGCAAGCAGTGCAATGATCACGGCAAAAGCATTTTTCATTAAAATCCCTCACTTTGGCTTGTTTTTCCATTTTATAGTTTTATTTTAATGCAGCTGCCGCTTCATCACAATGAGCCATGGGATTATTTTTGAATCAGACCAGAGGCCGAGTCCGTGCGGGTTATGTAATAGAAAAAGACCGGTCTTAGGTGACCGGTCTTAGCCTTTATTTCGCGATGAACATCTGCGTCCAATATATTCCCTGGCTGGGATCCTTCGCCGTTCCCACGCCAATATGAGTGACTTGTTTGTTTAAGATATTTTTGCGGTGTCCGGGACTGTTCATCCATGCATTGACGACAGATTCAGGCGTTTTTTGTCCAACGGCAATGTTCTCAGCTGCCGTGGAGTAATCCACCCCGAAGTTTTCCATCATTTCAAAAGGAGATCCATACGTTGGGGATGTATGAGAGAAATAGTCATTTTCCTTCATGTCCTCTGATTTCATCTCTGCCACATTCGCTAACTCTCCATCCATCTTCAAGGCACCAAGTCCATTCTTCTTACGTTCCTGGTTGGTTAAATCCACTACCTGCTTTACAAATCCACTTGCATCTGGTGCCTGTGCATCCTGTTTGGGCTGACCCTCTGCTGGTGGTTCCGGCTGTGCTGTATTCGGTTCTTGTGCAGGCTGATTCGGCTGACGTGCTTCTTTATTACCTGGAGCATTTTCCTCACCGGGATCTAAGTGAGTGAACTCGCGTAAGCCCCCATTTGGGTCTATAGGAGCCATGAAACGGTGAAGGGCCGTTTGGTTTCCTTGCATTCCATCCATCCGATCCCCGCCGTTATTATCATACGTAACAGGATCGTAATTCACGTTTTGTGTGTCCATCAGATTATCGTTTGCATCGTTATTGTTACAGGCAGTCATCAGCATAAATGGGATGACAGCGCAGGCTGTAATGGAAAAAAATCGTTTTTTCATGTCAGGTCCTCCAATATTTTTAGTTGGCTTTTACAAGCATTTAACAGTCTTTAATATGTACTCTCCAGATGCTCTTTATCCTGTTAAAAATAGGTTTTGCTTCACTGTTAAAGAGGGTTTTGTGATTTTGACCAGAATAGTATTGATAAGAGAAAAAGGGGGTTTTCCATCAATGGAAAGAAAGAGATTACGGGAAATGGGAGGCAGTATCGGTTCTTATTCAAGTGGGAAGTATAACAGCATTACCGATATTGAGGGAGTGAAGGTCGGACATAAAACCCTTCACTATGAGCATGAAGGTACCGTGGTACGAACAGGAGTAACGGCGATTTTACCTCATGGGGGCAATCTGTATCGTGATAAAGTATGGGCGGGTTGCCATGTAATCAATGGCTTTGGAAAAACAGTCGGGACGATTCAAATGGAGGAACTTGGTGTCCTTGAAAGTCCGATTCTCTTGACGAATACTCTTTCCGTTGGGGATGTGTTAAAAGGGACGGTTCAATATATGCTGGATGAAACACCTGAAATTGGCGACACAACTGGCACAGTAAATGTAGTTGTAGGAGAATGCAATGATGGGTTTCTTAATGATATCCGCGGCCTGCATGTAAAGGCTGGGGATGCCAGGGAAGCCATTCTTCACGCACATTCGGGACCCGTCGATGAAGGGTGCATAGGAGCGGGAACGGGAATGCTTTGCTTAGGGTATAAAGGTGGTATAGGAACGAGTTCCAGGGAGTATGCCTTTGGTGATGAGAAGTATACGGTGGGAGCCCTCGTATTAACGAATTTCGGTCAGAAGAGAGATCTAAGGCTTCCCATTCCTAACATAGGGGAGGATCAAAATACGCCAGATGGATCAATCATGATCATCCTGGCGACGGATGCACCTCTAAATGAAAGGCAGCTTAAACGATTGGCGAAGCGTGCTTCATTCGGCCTTTCAAGAACTGGTTCGTATGCAGCCCATGGGAGTGGTGATGTTGTTCTTGCGTTTTCTACTGCACATCGCATTCCACATCAGCCTTCGAGTGATAACACGATTCCTTACAGTTTCATTAAAGAAGACGGACCGATCATCTCTACATTATTTGAAATGACAGTCGATTGCGTAGAAGAAGCCATATGGAACTCTCTCTGTAAAGCGGAAACCACAACGGGCAGGAATGGAAGGAAAGTGGAAGCGATACCTTTAGATTTGCTTTATGGACTGATGAAATAAGACATAAACCTTTTTTCTTATTAGAATATTATTTAAGCATCAAACTTATGGGGTATACCATACATATGCGTACGAATTATTTGGTTGAAGGAAGTGACAGTCATGAATGATACCCCTATGCCTCTTTCGTTTTACCAACAGCCCACTTTGGAACTTGCTAAGTCGTTGTTGGGATGTTTGTTAGTGAAAGAGACGGAGGAGGGAACAGCTTCAGGTTATATAGTGGAAACGGAAGCGTATTTAGGGCCAAAAGATCGAGCGGCTCACAGCTATGGAAATAGACGGACGAAGCGGACGGAAGTCATGTTTCATGAAGCCGGCAGGATCTATACATATGTTATGCATACTCACTGCCTGGTCAATGTAGTGAGCGGGGAAAAAGAAAAACCCGAAGCGATTCTCATTAGAGCGGTCGAACCCCTTGACGGCTTGGAGCTAATGGAAAGAAGAAGGTCGGGTCATGTGAAAAAAAATTGGACAAATGGTCCGGGAAAGC
Organism: Rossellomorea sp. NPDC071047; assembly: GCF_050270195.1. Taxonomy (NCBI): domain Bacteria; kingdom Bacillati; phylum Bacillota; class Bacilli; order Caryophanales; family Bacillaceae; genus Rossellomorea; species Rossellomorea sp. NPDC071047. The sequence continues at coordinate 16,946 of NZ_JBNNJT010000009.1, forward strand.
TGACAAAAGCATTAGGCATAACCATGGAGGATTACGGGGGCAGCTTCCTGGAACCCCCTCTCATCATCTCAAAGGGATACCGGCCTGAAGACATCGTGGAGGGAAAACGAATCGGGATTGATAATACTGGTGAAGCCAGGGATTATCCGTGGAGGTTCTGGGTAAAGGGGAATTCTTATGTATCAAGATAATTATTTTTGAGAATTTTCTAATAATCAATTAAAAAATAAACCATAAGTACTATGTTTGTGGTATATTTTTCTTGTGAGATAAAAATCATATACTGACAATTCGAATGGGAGCTTTGAACCTAAATGATAGATGGGCGCTTACATTTAGGGGAGCTAGTAGCGCAACCGGCCACATACGAACGTAGGAATACGTTTTTGTGTGGTTTTTTTATAAACTATAGAGAGTATAGGGGTCCTATGAATATCTTTACTATTTTTCAAAACGACTATATTTATCATGATTTTCAGCCCTTATATGAAATGGGCGAGCATCAAACCCTCTATGCATATGAGGGCCTGTTACGAAACAAGTATAACGAAAATCCCGAAAGTGTTTTTCAGTCTGCGATGAAAGCGAATATCTTGTATAAGCTTGATACGTTATCCATTTCAAAAGCTCTTGAAAGCTTTTCAAAGAATGGACTGAAAAACTGTAAGTTATTTCTTAATATTTATATCACGACGATTCTTCACCCAAGCTTTCATACCTATTTTTATGATCTCATGAAGAAACACCCTGATATAAAGGGGCGGCTTGTGCTGGAGATTAATGAATCGAGTGCTGAAGAGCTGTGGCAGAACCCACTATTAAAAGAGTCTCTCAAAGAACTTAAGCAATATGGTGTTTGGTATGCGATTGATGATTTTGGTCAAGGGACTTCCTCCATCAAGAAATCCATTGAATATGAACCTGAAATCATTAAGCTGGATCGCTATTTTGCTTTGAATCTGGCTCAAGACGATAAGAAAAAACGATTCCTTTCCTTTTTTAATCAATTCTATGGTAAGGATACGCTAATTGTGTTAGAAGGCATTGAAACCAAACAGGATATGCAAGTGGCAAAGGATATTGGGATTACAATCGGGCAAGGCTATTATCTGGGAAGGCCGAGTCGATTATTAGCTTAAATGAGAAGGGTGACTCTGAAATGTAGGAGTCACCTTTTTTCGTGGACATCTGCTGCGAGATTGTCCGAATTAAAATAAAATTGAAAATATTTAACATTTCCATTAAACTGAGGAAAAAGAGAAAAAAAGGGGATCAGGGTATGAGGCTTCTCACATTTCCGCTGAAATTTATGTTCTATTATATTCTCGGATTAATCGGTATTTTAGCCGTGAGTATTGCTCCTGAAGTATTTAAGGAGAAGGGTCTGTATAATTTTGTCGGGTTCTTGGAAGAGTTTTTTAAGTTTGTTTTTGTATTTATGGACGGGGAAAATTGGAGCTATTCCTATAAAGGGATAACCGTCGATTTTCTGGACATGCTTTGGGGACCTTATCTGTATTCTTTACAGATTATCGCTGGAGCATTGGGCTTAGGCCTGGGAATAGCCTTCATCCTTACCATTTTCACAGTGTTTTTGCCCCAATGGGTTACGTCTTCTCTAAAGAAAGTATTAAACCTCTTTGAGACGGTGCCTGACTTAATGTTTGCGTTTATGCTTCAGCTTCTCATTGTCTATGTAATTAAATATTTTGGCGTGGAACTGATGAATTTCACGGAGTATGGGGAAGAAAAGATCTTTCTTGCACCAATCATCACATTATCGATCATTCCCATGATCTCTTTCTTTCGAATTCTTCTTTTTATTACAGAAGAAGAAATGCTTAAACCACATATTGAATTTGCCCAAAGTAAAGGAATGTCGAAAGGCAGAATTCTCTTTGCTCACGTATTGAAAAATATTTCTCCCAGTCTGTTTTATCATGGAAAGCTGATCATATGGGGGATGCTTTCTAGCTTATTCATCATTGAAACGATTTTCAATATGAGAGGAATCACGTATTATATCGTCCAGGACTTCAGACCAATGGTCATAGCCATCTCACTGATTATGATATACACGCCTTTTTTTGTCGTGTATCAAGGTGTATATCTATGGATCAATCGGGAGGGAAGCGTCGATCATACCAAATATAAAAAGGATAAAATAAAGTGGAGAGAATGGAAGATATGGAGCTGGCTTTCTACTATTAGACGGCTTTGGTGGCAGCATATGCATAATGGGAAGTTTGCTATCGGGTTTAGTGTCATCTTTCTCTTGATTGCTCTCAGTTTCCTTTATCCAATACTGAAAGATGAGCCGATTAAACAAATTCAGTTTATGAAGAACGATGAGGGACGAATTATCAGTGCCCCTCCACATAAGCCATTCGGAGAGATGATCCTGGGCTCGGATTTCTTCGGGTATAGCATCCTCGACCAACTGATTGTCGGGGCAAAGTATACCCTCCTCTTTGCACTGGTTGTCGCGTCTCTAAGGGTGATAGGTGGATTCTATCTTGGAGTAGCCTATCATTTTCATCTGAAAGAAAATAGGAAGAATTGGCTTGATCGGATGGTGGATTCCATTCATTTCCTGCCTTTGAGTCTTATTGCGTATCTTCTATTAAGACCTGTTCTTTGGGGATTGCCCGTTTTAGGATGGGATCACTCCATCTTTGAAAGACTCGTTTTTGAAGCTGTCGTCTTGACGATTCTTGTGCTGCCGTTAACGACGGTGTTAATAGGGAATGAACTGAAGTTATTAGGAAAACAGGATTTTGTTCTGTCGGCGAAGCTCTTAGGGGGAAGTAATCGACATTTGCTGTGGACGCATCTATTCCCTCATTTGGCACCTAGATTATTTATTATATGGGGACAGCAGTTTATCCAAACGCTTCTCATTCTAGTGCATCTGGGATTATTTCATCTGTTCTTGGGGGGAACGATCATCACAGGAGGACTGGTACCCGATCCTCCGAAATCAGGAACATTTGAATGGTCAGGTCTGATCAGTTCCACCAAAGATTCCCTGATGACCGGAAAGTACTGGATTGTCATTGCTCCGTTAGCGGCATTTATGATTGCCATCATCGCCATGCAGTTGATTGTGCAAGGTGTGAAGGAAATCCAGCAAACAAAGGTAGGGGTACTGGTGAACAACACTCCAATTAAGAATAAACATAAGCTGGTCAAGAAGAAAACCTACCGTCCAGTGACGGAAGACTTTCATTTGGTTCGACAACAATCCTTTAAGGGTTAAAGGGGGAGATTGAGAGTGAGTAGAAAGAGTCCTAAATTGCCACTAACCGACGAGGAAAGATCGGCACTTCGTAAAGAGAAGATCAGACTGGGAGACATCTTCGAACTGTCTCCCGATGTGTTAAGTGAAAAACTAAACATCTCTATGACTAGAGCCCGGTACTTAGTCGGCATGTCCATTTTCCAACGAATTCCGTCGATCGGACCGAATATGGCGCATAATGTTGTTGAAGACCTTGGTTTTCATACCTACGAAGACATTAAGGATGAAAAAGGGGAAGATCTCATTATAGACCTAGAAAAGAAGTAAGGCGTCTGGATGGACCCATGCGTGGAAGACTCCCTCAGGTGCGTCGTTCACCACGCAAACAACCCGGCATCCACCAAAAACTGGTGGGACTTCACAACCCAAAGAAAAAACTACCGCCAAACCAACGGCTACCCCAGCGACCGCCCCACCAAAGGCTGGGATGAGGGACGGACCTCATAAACCAAAAGGCAGGAAGAGAGAATCAGCTTCCTGCCTTTATTTACACTCTCCCCAGGGACGGACCTCTTTCGTATATCCTCCTCAAAATGGACATGATAAAGAAAAAGGAGTGATGAGAGATGAGAATCGTGTTCATCTGGTTACTAATGACTTTCTCTTTTCATGCATCCGTTTCAGCCCGAAACATCCTGCCCCTTCCAGCCCATCATAATGAACTCGCGATCGTTATTGATGATTTAGGAAACGATATGAAGGGAACGGAAGAGATTCTGAACTTACCCGTCACCTTGACCATTGCCGTTATGCCATTTCTTCCGACAACAAGGGAAGATGCAGAAAAGGCACACGGCCGTGGGCATGAGGTCATCGTCCATCTACCCATGGAACCGATGTCCGGGAAAGCAAGTTGGCTAGGCCCGGGAGCGATTACCACTTCGCTTTCAAATGAGGAAATTCGGAATAGAGTAGAAAAGGCGATCGAAGAGGTCCCCTATGCAGTAGGCGTCAATCACCATATGGGCTCAAGGGCCACTGCCAATGAGAGGGTCATGAGGACCGTATTAGAGGTATGCAAGGAGAAGGGACTATTTTATTTGGATAGTAAAACAACGGGAAAGAGTGTCATTCCGAAGCTTGCAAGAGAATTGGACGTTCCCTATCTTGAGAACGAATTATTCTTTGATGATGTCTATTCCATCCAGCATATAGGAAAGCAAGCCAAGCTTCTTTCTAAAGAATTAGACAGTGGCACTTCCACCATTGCCATTGGTCATGTCGGGGTCACAGGAATCAAGATTGCCACCATGCTTGAAGAGTTTCTTCCTCTTTATGAGAAAAAAGCATCCATTGTACCACTGTCAGATTTAATACCTGAATATCATTTGATTGATGAGAGCATGCCTTGATGGCGTGCTCTTTCCCTTAATTTGGAAACCGCTACTTTGTAAATCTTCTGTTAAACCAATGCTTATTTTTTTGTTAAAAGAAGACTCTCCCTTATAATCAGAAGGTAAGAAGGAGATGAGTCGATATGGATTATGCAATTGTGACGGGAGCAACAAGAGGCTTGGGCGAGTCGATCGCCAAGCTATTTATCAAAAGAGGCATAGGTTTGATCAATGTTTCCAGATCGGATAATGAAAGACTGCAAAAACTTGCCGGGGAAAAGGATGTATCGTATGAATTCTTTCCATGCGATCTTGCACAATCAGGAGAAACAGAAGCGGTCTTCCGGGAAGTGGGAGCAAAAGTATTTGGTTATCAACCGGACAGAGTCTATGTTGTCCAAAATGCCGGTGTGGTGACACCAATCAATCCGTCTGGTGAAGTAGAAACTCAAGCCCTTGAAACGAGTGTGCATGTGAATTTACTATCTCCAATGATCTCCACCAATGAGATGCTAAAAGCAGCCAGGGGTTCCGAATCGAAGATGATCATGATCAATATCAGCTCAGGAGCAGGAAGTCGTCCTGTTCACGGATGGAGTACGTACTGCGCAACCAAAGCCGGCGTGAACATGCTGACGGAAACCGTAAGCCTGGAGCTTTCTAAAAAGCATAGCCGCCATCAAGTGATTGCCTTCAGCCCGGGTGTCATGGATACGGATATGCAGGGAGAAATCCGTTCCTCCTCTAAAGAAGCCTTTGCCGATGTAGAATCCTTTCAGCGCTACAAAGAGGAAGGGATGCTTCGTGAAACGGATACGGTCGCTAATGCACTGGTTAAACTCGTAACAGAAAGCGAAATCGAAAGTGGTAAGCTTTATCATGTAAATGATTTGTTATAAAAAGTGAGCAGATTACCGGAAACGGAATCTGCTTTTTCTTAGCTCAAAAAAAAGACAAACCCCAAAGGATTTGTCTCTCTACTATCATTTACTAAGATCGAACCGAGTTTGCTTCCGGTGCTGATTTACGTGTGAATTTCGGTAGTGCGAATCGAATGGCAATCAAACCGCAAACAGCAATCAAGATAGGGTAGAAGGCATATGGGATAATGCTGACCGGTGAAATGCCCGCGACTTCAGCCACTAACAGGGCCTGTGCTCCGTAAGGGATCAGCCCTTGAATCGAACAAGAGAAAATATCAAGGATACTGGCTGATTTACGGGCATCGACTCCATAGTTTTCACTAATCGATTTGGCAAGTGGACCGGCAATAATGATTGAAATCGTGTTGTTTGCTGTGCAAAGGTTAGTAGAACTCACTAATCCTGCAGTAGCAAGCTGTGCTCCCTGAGGAGACTTGATTTTGCGTGTAGCATGATATAGTAAAGCCTGAATACCGCCGTTATAACGGATGAGTTCGACAACTCCGCCAATCAGTACGGATAGAATCACGATCTCTGCCATCCCTGTCATTCCATCGGCCACACTGCCGAAATAACTGGCTGGAGTAAAGCTTCCATCTATGAATCCAATGATTCCAGCTAAAACAATTCCGCCTAACAAAACGACAAATACATTTAAACCTGCAAGAGCACCGATGATAACTCCAAGGTAAGGGAGAATTTTAATCCAATTAAAGCTTTCCACTCCGACAGTTGATTGATTCCCCATAGTAAGAACAAGGAGAATCACCATTGTCACGATTGCAGCAGGTAATACAATGAAGAAGTTCACTTTAAATTTATCTTTCATTTCCGTTTTCTGAGTACGAACAGCTGCAATGGTCGTATCTGAAATGAATGATAAGTTATCTCCGAACATCGCTCCTCCAATAACTGTCGCCATCGCAAGGGGCATGGAAATATCTGTACCTGAACTAATCCCGACACCGATTGGCGCAAGTGCTGCGATCGTTCCCATGGACGTACCCATTGATAATGATATGAAAGCAGCAATAATAAATAATCCAACGATGATCAAGTTACCAGGGAGCACGGATAGGGCGAAGTTTACGGTTGAATCAACGGCCCCCATCTTTTCAGCCACTCCGGAAAATGCTCCTGCTAACAGGAAGATAAAGACCATGATCATGATATCAGGGTGACCGGCTCCTTTAGCGAAACGCTCAATCTTAGCCGTTAATGTCTCTTTTCGGTTCATCACAAGACCTACCACAGATGCAATGATGATCGATACTAGTACAGGAAACGCATAAAAGTCTCCCGAAATGATGCCTGCTCCAAGGAACAGTGAAACAAATATGATCAAAGGCAGTAACGCCAATAAATTTCCTCTTTCTTGATTCATTCCTAACACTCCTTTGACGTCCAATTTACTAACATACAAAAAACCTCTTCCAAAATAAGAAGAGGTTTCAAAAGAACGAAACACTCCTCTTATCTTTCAAGCATTTCGCTTGCTGGATGTGGCACAGCACTCAATATGAGTCCGCTGCCGAGACATCGCAGGGCCAGTCCCTCCGTCTCTCTGGATAAGAAGAATATCGTATTTAGTTGATTTAAATATACTTCCATACTTTAAAGGGTTTACTGGAAAAAGTCAAACGGGAATTTTTTCTGTAGCATGGACATCAGTCTATTTCCTTCCTTACCAACAACAAAAGTATGATTTTATCCATAATAAGGTATAAACTCATAGACAATTGACCGTTCAAGGTCTACTATAAGGAAGACAAAAAACATCTTGGGGGATACGGTAGTGGAAAGAACTGTACGAAATCAAATTTTTACCTTACAAGGATTTTATTTATTGACGTTCTTCGGTGTTGGTAGTTTATATCCCTTACTCAGTGTGTATTTGAGCGAAAGTGTGGGCTTAAATGGTTATCAGATTGGAACGATCATGTCTGTAGGCCCCATTATGATGATTTTCTTCCAGCCTATATGGGGAATGGTGAGTGACACGACCAATCGTCCCACCTTGGTTCTTGGTTTAACCTCTTTAGTAGCAGGGATCTTTGCACTCGGTTACTTGTTCATGGACTTTTACTATGGCCTGCTTATCGTGGCCATTCTAGTTGCAATCTTCCAAAGTGCGATCATTCCTGTATCCGATAGTATAAGCTTGAAGTATACAAGTAAAGTCCGGTATAACTATGGAAATATCCGCCTGTTCGGCTCTTTGGGCTTTGGTATCGCAGTCTTTATGATGGGAAGACTTTCAGAAGGATTCATCGGGCCTACCATCATTTTTTACTCTTTCTTTATTTGTTTAGTCCTATCCGGATTCCTTTCGTTCCGTTTTCCGAAAGAGAGGGCGGCAGCCAAGCTTGATTTAAAGGCAGGGATGAAGGAATTATTCACGATGAAAAAGTTCCTTATCTTTTTAGCGGTCACATTCTTAGTGTTCGGCCCGAATCTGGCAAACAATGTGTATTTTGGATTATTTGTTGAAGACTCAGGTGGAACGTATGCAGGGATTGGTCTTGCGTTCCTGATTGCAGTGTTATCGGAGGTCCCCTTTATGAGGATCGCCGGTGGATGGATTGATAAATTCGGTTTGTTAACCGTCGCTGCCTTGGCAGGTGCTGCTTCCATGCTCCGCTGGCTCTTTTACTTTACTGAACCTAGTCTATGGCTTGTCTATTCATCGGCTGTCATGCAAGGTCTTGCCATTGGCCTGTTTATTCCAGCCGGATTACGGTACATTAAAGAAATCACGCCTTCCCACATTACAGCAACGGCCGTTACGGTGTATTCAGCAATCGGAAACGGACTGGGGAACTGGTTCAGTACCTTTGTTGGCGGTTTTATCTATGAAACGTACTCCATTTACACGGTATACTTATTCTTCGCTGTACTATCCCTTTTAGGCATTTTCCTTTGCTTCGTCCTCATGAAAGAAGAAAAGAAAAATGCACTCGCTTATTAATACATCAAAACGCCTGAAGAGAACAGACTCTTCAGGCGTTTTTTTATTGGTCTCTTTTCGTATAGTTTGTTGCTATTGTAGAGGAGAAAGTAATAGTTGATTTCCGCTCCAGGATGCTCGCTTTCCGCGGGGCTGGCGGTGAGCCTCCTCGGCTGCGCCTCCGGGGTCTCACCTGTCCAGCTATTCCCGCAGGAGTCGAGCCTCCTTCCGCTCCAATCAACTTTCTAAGCATGAATCCTAAATCGAAAACCATTTAAACAAGCTTTTTAGCAAACAATCTTATTAAATGTAAGTAAACTTTGAATTTCCTTTTAAGGAAGAAGAATTATTTTTTTCTATTTATTTTGTTTTCTTGCACACCTTGAAGCTCTGTCATGAAAAAACTGTTAAAGATGGTGAGGGGAACTGCGCAGACTCCTGCGGAAGTACGGTCGTGCCGAGACCCCGGAAGCGAAGCTGAGGAGGCTCGGCCGAACGTCCGCGGAAAGCGGAGCAGTTCCCCTCACCATCCAGCATAAACCTGCTTGACAGAGCCCTGGCAGATTTTATGCTAGAAAACAACAATCTTTGTGAAAAGAGCCATTTATTAAGCTCCGTGCCGAGACCCCGTTCGGCTATCCAGCACACACGAATTGACAGAGTCTTGTAAAAAAATGTAAAAAGGAATAATTTTCCTATATTAGTAGCCAATAGATATAATGAGGGAGAAAGAATAAGCAAACAAAAAGTTTTCTTAAAAGGTTTTGATATACAAAAATTGTGGTAGAAGAAGGATAAGTATTCATTGAAAATTATATAAATACCAGTTAGAATAATATTATTAGAAAATTCTTTCAATTTTATAACCTAGATTAGAAACATATTACATTTTATTAAAAAGGGGATATTAAAATGGAAAATACATTCGTGTACTCAAAAGATAATGCTAACCTTGGAGATACCGTTCAATTCAAAAGAAAGAAACATGTAATCAATGGCGTGGTTACTACCCTAAGAGAAAATACGGTCATTGTTAAAATGGACAGGGATGTTGCGAAGAAGCTGGATTTACCCGACGATCAAACCGTTGTGTCACATAAAAACTATGTCGTCATAGAACGGGCAGAAATTGGTACACAACCTGTATTTGTATATGATGGGTGGAATAGCGCATTAAAAGCATAAATTCCAACATACAAAGAAAAAGACCTTGAAAACGCCTGCCATGAAGATGGATTAGACGTCTCAAGGTCTTTTATGTGTAGTCTGACACTCGAAAAAGAAGTGTTTCAACTACCATCTGATTATTTTAATTTAGCTGCATATTCCTTCACCATTTCAATTGTGACAAGCTTTCTCTGTGGAACGACACCTTGACGGGCAAGGATATTGATTTCATTTGTCACATGATTAATGGCATCCGTTGTAAACGGCTGATCATTCAAACAAAGCTGAACGGCTTCATCGATGGCTCTTTCTCTACGCTCATCCAATTTCATAAATTGTTGTACAAGTTGATTTTGATTACTTGAATGCTTCGTAATGTCTTTATGTACACTCATGATTTCATCCCTCTCTACCAATTACGCATTATATCTTCTATTATGCCTTCTTCAAGGCACTCATGGCAACGTCTTAGATATCTCTTCTATAAGATAGGGGACAGGAGCCTTGAAATTGATTCTTTCACTTTGATCTTCACAGGTCTTTTATTATACTCTTCCATGGTTAATTCTCTACTCTTCTCAATATCTTTCCTGAACACAGCACTCAGATTTTCAGAGATGGTTTGATCATACAAAAAGGCATTTACCTCAAAGTTGAGGCGAAAGCTTCTTACATCAATATTTGCCGTTCCAACTGAAGAAATGGTTTCATCCACTACAATGGTTTTGGCATGAATAAAGCCGTTATCATAAATATAAATTTTCACTCCTGCCTTCAGTAACTCACCAATGTATGAATAGGTCGCCCAATACACAAATAAATGGTCCGGTTTGTTCGGAATCATAATCCGGACATCGACTCCTGTAAGAGCAGCAATTCTCAACGAATCCAGCAGACTGACATCAGGTATGAAATAAGGAGTTTGAATATAGATGGATCGTTTGGCAGATGAAATCATTTTAATATAACCGTTTTTAATTTGCTCCCATTCTGAGTCTGGCCCACATGTCACAATCTGTACTCCGGCATGACCAGTAAAGGAAGGCTGTGGGAAATATCGTAAATCGTAAGCGATCTTCTTCGAGCGGCTGGCTTGATTCCAATCCAGAATAAACCGGGTTTGCATGGCAAGTGTTGAGCTCCCTACGATCCGCAGGTGGGTATCACGCCAATAACCGAACTTAGGATTCAAGCCCAGGTATTCATCTCCAATATTAAATCCGCCGACATAACCAACTTTCCCGTCAATAATCACAAGCTTTCGGTGGTTACGATAGTTTAGGCGGAGGTTGATGAAGGGAACTTTCGAAGGGAAAAACACGGCCACTTCCCCGCCGGCTGCAAGAAGTTCCTTAAAGAAGCTTCTTCTTGTCCGCCGGGAGCCCATTTCATCATACAGAACCCTGACTTTTACGCCTTGCTTTGCTTTCTCAGTGAGCTTTTTTAAGATACGCTTGCCTAATTGATCCTTCTTAAAGATATAGTACTGGATATGAATATGATCCTGTGCTGCTTCCAAATCTTCCAATAAGGACTCGAATTTGTCCTCCCCATGGGTGAACATTTGTACTTCGTTATCCTGGGTCAAAAGAGCTTCATTATTCATGAGGTGCATATAAATAAGGTCCTGATAGCGGGAGGACGTTTCATTTTTAAAAGGGAATCGATGTTCTTTCAGGGAGTGGATCTGCTTTTGAATCAAATCTTCAATGCCGATTTTCTTCATATCTTCCCAGTCGAATAAGCGCTTTCTGCTTAAGTTCTGACCGAAGATTAAATAAAGAATAAAGCCAAGAAGGGGAATGAAAAACAGAACCATAAGCCATGCCCAGGTCGCACCGGCATCTTTTCGCTCCAGGAAAATGATGACGCCAGCGAGAACTAAGTTAAGAACATATAAAACCCCTAAAAGAGTAGATAGGATACTCATAGTATGTAAGGCTCCTTTAACTAGCTTTCTATAAGTAGTATACCTGAGAATGGAATAGAAAAAAATGACAAAGAAAAACAGAGCAGACTGTCAGCCTGCTCTGTTCGGTAGGATTCTTTATTCATTCACAGCTTTTTTACTCATCTCGCGTCCACGTGTTGGCCAGCTTTCGACACCCTTTAAACCTGGAATATCATCTGCATAGAAGATCGGGTCCAATCCTTGTCGACGCTGACTCATATAGTTGTCCAAGGCTTTAAAAGCAATTGGTGCTAAAATACCGATGGCAACTAAGTTGGTAAGAGCCATTAATGCCATTGAGAAGTCTGCTAAGCTCCAAACAATATCAAGACTTGCAACAGAACCAAAAATCACCATTCCTAAAGCAATGAAACGATAAATCAGAAGTCCAGTCTTGCTATTGTTAATGAATGGAAGATTCGCTTCTCCATAATAATAGCTTCCAATGATGGAGCTAAAGGCAAAAGTGAAAATGGCAATCGCTAAGAAAATACCTGCCCATGAGTTAAAGTGCTCAGACATGGCTGCTTGAGATAGCTCGATACCTGTCAGTCCGGAACCGTACGCATCTGAAGTTAAGATGATAAACGCGGTTGCAGAACAAACGAGCAGCGTATCAAAGAAGACACCAAGTGCCTGAATGAAACCTTGTTTGACCGGATGAGAAACAGATGCTGTAGCGGCAGCATTCGGCGCACTACCCATACCCGCTTCATTGGAGAATAGTCCACGTTTTACACCATTCATAATCGCGGCACCAATTCCGCCACCAACCACTTGCTCGAATCCAAAGGCACTTTTGAAAATAAGTGCGATGACTCCCGGCATTTCCGTAATATTCGTAATGACTACAAATAAAGCTAAAACAATATAAAAGACTGCCATGATCGGAACAATGATGGAAGAAAAAGTGGCTATGCGTTTAACGCCGCCGAAGATGATGAGTGCAGTCAAACCTGCTAACACAATTCCGATAACAAACGTATTTATTCCGAATGAATTACTGAAAGCTGTTGCGATGGTGTTACTTTGAACCGCATTGAAGGTTGTCCCAAAGGAAAGGATGATGGTGACAGCAAAGATCGAACTCATCCATGGCTTGCCCAGTTGTTTCTTCATATAGTAGCCGGGGCCGCCTTTGAATCCAACCTTATCTTTTTCTTTGTAAATTTGAGCCAGAGTACTTTCTACAAAGGCACTGGCTCCTCCCAGAATGGCGACAAGCCACATCCAGAAGACCGCTCCAGGTCCCCCAATTGCTAAGGCAATGGCTACTCCTGCTAAATTACCTGTACCAATTCGAGTACCTGCTCCAATAAAGAATGCTTGCAGGGATGATATTTGCTTTTCCCCTTCCGCTTCGACCACATCTTTATCTCCTAATAATCGAAGCATTTCACCAAAGTGGCGAATTTGAACGAATTTAGATCCGATTGTGAAGTATAATCCTAAAATGAGGAGTACGCCTATTAAAATATACCCCCATAATATTGAATTTGCTTCCGTGACTAAATTGTTTAAAATATCCATGATAACCCCCTCAGAAATTTGTGTCGGTTACGTTTAATATTATCTGAAAATTTCAAATAAAAGTCAAGTTATTATCTGAATATTAAAATATTACCAATCGGGTATTTAGGAGGGCGAACTATTTTGTCATAGTAATAAAGGTTTCTTTTGTAGTAATGAGTCCAAAGTAGTGATTGAATATATTATCTTAAAATAATATATTTCTCTCCGTTGGAATAATTATTTTTTTATTTAGGGACAATGACGAACCAGGGCTTAAGCTTCATAAAAAACGACGATTCTTAATACCGCTAATGATTTCCGTGCAAGACTACGCTTTCCGCGGGTAGCCCGTGAGCCTCCTCGGCAAGCCTGCGGGGTCTCACATAAGCTACTCTTCCCGCAGGAGTCTTCGTCTTGCACTCCAATCAACCGCTGGAGAGAGCTAAAATCTAAATGTATATTAAACAAATTAAAAACCGGAACTAATTTTGCTCCAAGAAAGCAAATTAGTTCCGGTTTTACTTAGACAAATACTCTTTTGTTCCAGCCTCGCTTTACATAATTTATAATGTCCTGCTTACCCATTCGGCAATCCAGGCGCATGCAACGGCGGCATAAGTTCCCACCACGTTACCTAGTATCCCCATTAATAAACCTACAGGGGCAAGTGAAGGCTGGAATACTGAGGCTACAACAGGAGCCGAGCTTGTTCCGCCGATATTTCCTTGAGATCCTACAGCTACGAAGAATAAAGGGGCTCTTAGTAGACGTGCCACTAAGAAAATGATGATCACATGAATGGCTAACCATACGATCCCCATTGCAACGTATTGAGGGGAATCCCATACATAAGCAAGATCGGCTTTTGCTCCGATCGTTGCAAGCAGGAGATAAATTCCTGCGTATCCGATTTTACTTGCACCGTAGTTCTCAAGGGTGCGAATCTTAGTAAAGGAGAAGATGATCCCGACTGCAGAAATGATCATAATCGTCCACGTTCCAGCAGAGAGTACATTTGTGACCGGTAACGTTTCTGAGAACTTTCGTACAACGTAAGCTACACCGAAACCTAAACCAATGATGGCAGCAAGGTATGGAACCTCGATGGGCTTGGCATTTTTACGTTGAAGTTCGCCCATATCCTCATTCACCTTACGGATGATCGAGTTATCCGCTTTGTTCCATTTATCGAATTTATGCTGGAATCCTGCCAGGGCAATCATGATTCCCATCCAGCTATAACCGACAACGGTATCGACGACAATAATAGGAGAAAGGATTTCTTTCGGTGTACCAGTAGCTTCAATCATGGCTGCCATATTGGCGCTCCCGCCTATCCAGCTTCCGGCAAGTGCCGCTACCCCAGTCCATGCGTCCTCAGGAAGAAACGGCTGGAATATGGCTAAAGCGATGGGACCTCCGATCACGACACCAAGAGTCCCGGCAAGGAACATCGTAATCGCTTTTGGACCAAGCTTTAATGTTGCGGGAACGTTCGCTGAAAGAAGCAGCAATAATAATCCCACTGGTAATATGTAAGCCGATGTAAAGTCATATAAAGATGACTGATCCGGGATGATTCCAAACGTTGTAGATAACATCGGAAGGAAATAAGTCCAGATTAATGGTGGAGCATAGTGAAAGAACTTCTGTAAGAAAGGATTCTTCGACTCCCCAAGAATGAACACAAGACCTACTAAGGCAGCTAAATAAGAAAAGATTGCCATAGGTTCTTGAATTAAGATAGTGTCAAAACGCCACCACATAGTAAAACCTCCTTAAAAATAGATAACAAGGTTTACTATAACATTGAAAACGGTTACTATTTAGATTTTTTATAAGTGCTAATCTTTGATCAATACTGAATATTAAGAAGGGACATACAAAAATCAGTGAGGATTTACAGAGCAGTATTCCCCACAAAAAAAGCCATAGGAGTCCATGGCAACATGATGATTCTTCATATTAAGTAGAGAATGCCTTGATGAGGATCTTTTAAGATAGAAGGATGAAATAAGGATTAATAATAATTCCAGAATCCTAAAGCGAATAATAAAATACCCGTAATCATTGAAATACCAAATAACATAAATAAGAAATCAAGAATGCTGTCGGCGAAGACTTTTCTACGGTTTTCACTTTTAAAATGACGTACTTCCTTGCGATACGATCGTGCAGCACGACTCATAAAAAACCTCCTCCTCCATAAACATCATTTGTATTAACACATATTCGTCACAATTCAAGAAAATCCTTCCTTAAAGTGAAAAATATGCCGACTGACCTATTAACAAGTCGAATGGAGGGACGGACCTTCATTAAATCTACAACACAAAATAAGAGGCTATGCTCAGATAGCCTCTTATTTGGATGAAGAAAGCTTAGAAGTGAGTACCTGTAGCCTTAGTTAGCGGAGGTGATTTTGTGAAATTCCGCTAAGGGCGCTTCCGGCACTTTGATCCGATTGCTGTTGTACTGCCAAATCTCCCAGAGCCAGCATCCCGACAAGCTGTCCGTTTTCCACGACAGGCAAACGGCGGACCTGGTGTTGAGACATCAAAGCTGATGCTTCTTCGACCGAGGCATCCGGAGAGATTGTCACGACCTGCTGTGACATAACTTGAGAGACATTTCCCTGTGCACCTTGAGTCAGTCCACGAGTAGCAATATCACGGTCTGTTACCATACCGACAACTTGTCCGTTTTCAACAACGGGAACGGAACCAACATTTTTGGAACTCATTTTAGATGCGACGCTCTGAAGTGAGTCCTGATTTGAAGCGGCTTCCACATTTGTCGACATAATATCACGTACTTGCATGTAAATTCCCCCTTAATCAAATTGGCAGTACACCATTATTATTCGACAAATCCACTCAACTATTCTCAATGTGTTCAGCCATTATTTTCAAAATGGGAGGGACGGACCTTCATGGAGTCCTTCTTGAATATCATTTAGTGTCCCGTAAGATCCTCCTTTGGCATATCCCACACCGATAGGAGTTTAGGATTCAGCGAGAACGTTTTATTTTCATGATTAATGTGTAATCAGGGACAAAATATTCTAAGAAAAAGTGTGGAAATAGGATTATAGTTTCATTTTTAGGGAAAAGGAAAACCATTAACCATAAAGTGAAACTTTTCTTTAGAATAAACGTACAAATAGGTAACGACATTTTATAAAAGAGGTGAATAACGTGGTAAAGGAGAACGATCGCTTAAAAAAAGTGATTACGAAATTGTCGAACGTTGGTGTTAATATTTCAAAAACGAAATCAAGACGTGAAATTCTTCATTCACTGAAGCAGTATCAGCCATTACCTAAGACGTTAACCCAAGACTATTAAACATACTCCCCAAGAAACGTTGGACAGACATATTCTCCCTTTTTTCACGATATACTAAGTAGTAGTGAAATGGAGGGGTAGGTATGGAAAGAATGATGTTTGATTTACAGGCATTAAAGGAAATCAGAAAGAAGGCAGATGAAATTTCATACTACTGTATGAGCCGGGATCAACCAGATCCTCATCGTGTAAGCATGGCGTTAGATCAGGTATGTCGTGCACTAGCTATGTTTGCAGAAACGGAAATTCATCGAATGGAGAATCACCATATTCCTTATGACCCCGAAAGTTATATTAAAGGGCGTCTTGGAATTGCCTATCGATCTGTTCTCCAAGTCCCTCAAGAGGATTCCAATACAGCATAGTAAAAGAGGTTGACCCAAGAATTCAAGGGCTTCTAAATGAAGAATATTATAGAAATAAATCAGAAACTCTGAAAGAATTAGGACTGGTCCTTTAAGGATGACATCACTCATCGTTTTGGGTCAGCCTCTTTTTATTTACTACTCTAAAAGTTAGGTGACGATATTCATGACGATGTTTTCGGATATATTGTTGGTCTGTAATGGGAAGGCAGGTCAAGGAACGTTAGAAGTTCTGTTAAAGGATGCTGTGCCCCCTTTACTAGATATCTGTACGAACTTAATTATTCATAAAACGAAAGAGAAAGGCGATGCCGAAAGAATTTGTAAGGAAACCGGTAATCAATATGAACTGGTGGTCATTATGGGTGGCGACGGAACGATCCATGAGGCCATTAACGGATTGGCAGTCTTAGAAAAAAGGCCATTGGTAGGCATCCTCCCTGGAGGGACGTGTAATGATTTTGCACGCTCGTTACATATTCCCATGAATATTGGACAAGCTGTCCGACTTATTACCGAGCGTCCTTTTGAAAAGGATATCGATATCGTCAAAGCAGACGAGCGGTATTTCAGCAATTTCTGGGGAACGGGGCTGGTCGCAGAGACGAGCGATAATATCGATGTAGGATCAAAGAGTGTCCTCGGAAAACTGAGTTATTATATTAGTGCGTTTCAATCCATTCAGGAATCACCCATCTTAAATGTAAAGATAACAACTGAAAGTGAAGTGATTGAAGAGGAAGTGGTGATGCTATTGGCTGCTAACGGACGATCGATAGGCTCTAACCCACTGCCGACATGCATTGATATGGAAGATGGGTTGATGGATATTTACGTCGTCAAGAAAAGCGGATTTCCGTTATTAAAGGAATTTCTCGTTATCAAAAGTACGGGCAATATCAGCGAACAATATGATGATATTATGCACATTCAAGCAAGGGAAGCCCATATCGAACTTGGACAGAATGAAAAGCTTGATATGGATGGGGAATTATATGAAGGAAACAGGCAATCTCTCCAAGTGTTAAATAAGCATCTGCGATTTGTGGTTGAAATGTCAGAATAAAAAGAGAGCAAGGGGGGGATTCCTCCCCTTGCTCTCTTTTCCTATGATTATACCGTTTTATTTCGCTTCTTTATTACCAAGTATACAAGGTAAACGGCAATCAAGACGCCACCAGCACCAAGTGTAAGAAGTGTAAAATTCTCTTCAATGAAAGGTTTTGCTTTAGCTCCAAGTGCTAAGATGATTGCACCTTCAAGGAAGAAACGAATTCCTCTTCCGATAATCGACCAGATCACAAGGACTCTGATCTTAACACCTGAAACCCCTGCGAAAATCGTGAAGATCTTATAAGGTACAGGTGTAAGTCCTGCGATTAAAAGAGCCATTGCTCCATATTTGTTAAAGTATTCCTCAACTTTTTGAATCCTTTTTTCAGAGAAGAAATACACAAGGATCGGTCGTCCAAGTTTCTTACCAATCCACCAGCCAAAAAGGGCTCCGATAACGGAAGCGATAGTCGTATAAAGTGCATACAACAATGCGCTATCCGGATTGGCAATCGCTAATGGGATCAGTAGTACATCAGGTGGTATAGGGAAAAATGATGAGTCAGCGAATGAAACCAGAATTAGTCCCCATATACCATAATCCAGTAACCATGCTTCGAAAGCGTGAAGTAGTTCAGACATAAATTCAGTAATCTCCTTTATTGATCAAGCGTTATTTTCGATTTTAAACGGAACATAAGAAAGTATATCACTTTTCATAAAAGGAGTCATGAATTAACCCACGGGAGTTTACTACCTAAAACATTTAACAACGTTTAAAAAAGCTTTAAACGAAATAATCTATTTCTCGGGAAATAGTGACAGAAATCTTATTGATTCTACATTTCTGAAGGAGACTTCATTCCTAGTAATCGTAATCCTTCCGCGAGGACAGTCGAAACAGCATGAACCAAGGCTAAACGGGATGCCTGCTGGGAATCTTCTGAAATGATTTTAGTTTTTCCGTAGTAACGGTTAAAGCTTTGGGCGGTATCGACTAAATATTTGGCAATGGTCGAAGGCGCATAGTTCTTCCACGCTTTCTCGACCATCTCCGGAAATAAGCGTAACTGTTTAATCACTTCCCAGCTTTCAGCATCGTCAAGCCCCTCAAACGTCAACAGAAGTGTTTCACCCGCTTTTCTCAGAATGGATTGAGCCCTGGCGTGCGTGTATTGAATGTACGGACCTGTTTCACCTTCGAAGGTCAGCATATGTTCCAGGGAGAATTCAATATCGTTCACACGATCATTTTTTAAATCATGAAAGATAATGGAGCCAACTCCAACAGCTTTCGCCACCTCTGAAGCATTCATTAAGTGGGGATTCTTCTGCTTGATATTTTCTTCAGCCATATGAATCGCTTCTTTGAGAACCTCTTCAAGTAAAATGACTCTGCCCTTTCTGGTGGACATCTTCTTTCCATCTTTCAAGTAAAGTCCAAAGGGGATATGCTTCATATCGTCCGCCCAGTTAAAGCCGAGTTTCTTTAGAACTTCCATCACTTGTTTGAAGTGAATGGTCTGTTCCTGTCCAACAACATACAAAGCTTCATCAAAGTGATGCTGACGATGGCGATACAGTGCTGCAGCCAGATCTCTTGTAGCATAAAGGGTAGCTCCATCGGACTTCTTGATGAGGCAGGGCGGGAGATTCCCTTCTAAACGAACGACTCTCGCACCTTCAGAGGTTTCGAGAAGGTCATGATCCTGAAGCATGGTCACAACTTCACCCATTTTGTCATTAAAAAACGCTTCTCCGTTATAGGAATCAAATTCCACACCGAGCAAAGAGTAAATCGTTTTAAAGGCATGGAGTGATTCATCTTTAAACCATCTCCAAAGCTCCGTTACTTCCGGATCTCCGTCTTCTAATAGCTTAAACGCTTTTCTTCCCTCTTCCTCAAGTGAGGGGTCCTTTTCTGCTTCCTCATGAAATTTTTTATATAAGATAAACAATTCAGCGATCGGGTTATCCTTCACTTTTTGTTGATCTCCCCATTTGTTGAATGCGACGATCAATTTCCCGAATTGTGTACCCCAATCACCGATATAATTGATTTTTTCTGTTGTATAGCCGCATTTTTCCGCAATGGTGGCGATGGAATTTCCGATGACTGTCGAGCGTAAATGTCCCATGGAAAATGGTTTCGCAATATTAGGGGAGGACATATCCAATACGATGGTTTTTTGTTTTCCAAATTCATGACTACCGTAATCCGCTCCATTCTCTAATATAGCTGAAACAATTTCTTTCCCTGCATTCACTCCATCAAATCGGATATTAACATAGGGACCGACTGCTTCCACCTTACTGAAAAAGGGAGAGGAGAGGGCATCTGCAACCTCTCCGGCAATGACGTTTGGTGCTTTCTTCCATGATTTCGCCAGCTGGAAGCAAGGAAAGGCCAGGTCTCCCAAATGAGAATGTTTTGGCGTTTCAATCAATTCGTAAAGGTCATTCTTGTCCCAATCAGACAACACCTGTGTGAGCGCACCGGCTACTATTAATTTCAAATCCATCATCTACACCTCCTGATAAAATCGAACACAAAAAAACCCGTCTCTATCCAAAATAGAGACGAGTTTAGCTCGCGGTACCACTCTTATTCCCTTGAAGGGCGCTCATTGTATAACGGGGATCCCGGTTTTTCCCTACTAACTCTTCAAGAAAAACTTCTCAGAAGTGCGGTTCATCCCAGGCTTCACACCAGGCTTCCACCATCCCCGGTTCGCTTTCGATCCACGTCAGAATTACTCTCTTCATCATCGAATGTTCTTATATAATTACTATTATTTTACACATTATGGAGCTGAATGCAACCTGTAATTAAGAATCTTCTGATGAAAACATATACGTTTTATGGTGGAATCTCATACTGAATACAAGTCCCAAGGCCAGCATATTACCCATAAGAGAACTTCCCCCATAGCTGATAAAAGGAAGGGGAATCCCGGTGATCGGAAGTAATTGAATCGTCATTCCGATGTTCTGGAACACATGGAAGGTGATCATACTGATAATTCCTGCGCATACATAGGCGTTGAATGGTTCTTTTGTGTCCAGTGCCGTTTTCGTCAGATGGTAAATTAACAAGAAGTACAAGCTGATCACGACGCTTGCGCCAATAAATCCGTATTCCTCACCAATCACACTGAAAATAAAATCCGTATGATTTTCCGGGATATATACTTCTCCATCACTGTAGCCTTTCCCGAAGATCTGACCAGAGCCAATGGCATTAAGGGAGTTAATTAAGTGAAAACCTTCTAATTTTGCATAGTTATAAGGATCTAACCAAGCATAAATACGTCCAAATTGATAAGGCTTTACATTTAAATATTTTTCAAGCAGCTCAGGAGCCCAAATCACAAGAGAAAGGATGATTCCCCCAAGCACTCCGATAGAAGCATATATGGGAACGATCAGCTTCCATGTAATACCTGAAACTAAGATGATTCCGGTCATGATGGCTAAAATGACAAGGGATGTCCCTAAATCCGGCTGCTGCATAATAAAAGCAAGGGGAAGGAGAGTCGTCGCCCCGATTTTCACTAACAGCTGAAAATCTGTCTGTAATGTTTTACTTGGATTTAGCTCATGATGATTTGTAATGATTCGTGCAAGAGCAAGAATTAAGAACGTCTTCATAAATTCTGAAGGCTGTATCGAACCAAGCGGCCCCAGCATGAACCAGCTTTTGGCTCCGTTTCTGTATGGGGCGATGCTTTCCGGTGAGATGAGTAATACAAGCAGCAGGAAAATCCCTGCACCGTATATGTACCAGGCAAGCCGCTTATACTGATCGGAATCAAGGAATAAGGCTCCACCAATAATAATTCCACCTACGACATACCAAAAAGCCTGTCTTATCACAAAGTTTGTCCCATATTGACCTGAGGTCTGGGCGCTGCTTATTCCCATAGCACTAACGATAAAAAACAACATTAATAAAAAGAGAAGACCCCAATCGATCTTGTCAGCAAATCGCTGGCGAGTTTCCATAATCAATTCACCTGAATTTCTAAAGATTTCACATTCCTAGTCTAATAGAAATGAAGGGAAATTTCTACTCATGACCTGATAAAATCCGGAAGTTCTGACGGGATGTGACAGGCATTAAACGACATTTGTCGAAATGAAATGAATAATTAAGCCTATGGGAGTGGGATTCGACAGAGGAAGCACTAAAAGGAATACCATTTTTTACATGATTGTGATCATTATTTGTCTTCAGAATATGAGAAGAAAGTGCCGTGGCCTAAAAACAACACCTCGATTTCTTACATTCCAATAAACTTAAATAGAAATAATGAAAGCTAACGGTCCTGCAATATGACTATTTTCGACAATTACCTGCGACTTTTGTCATCATTTTGAAATGAAATAGAAAAGAACAAGTACTGTACTTATTTGCTAAAATAGATACTATGAATTGTGCATCGTGTCAATCAGATGGAGGGAATGTTCTTGAAGGCAAATAATCAGGTTAAAGATATCATCTATGTTCACAAGAATACAGATCGCCAGTATGTCGTTTCTTACGGGATCAATTTCAACGAGTTTGCTTCAAATGCCCGAAAACCATTGATGAACCTACTTCTTATTAAGCATCAGTACGAGCATGGCGCTTTTAATATACA
Organism: Rossellomorea sp. NPDC071047; assembly: GCF_050270195.1. NCBI lineage: Bacteria > Bacillati > Bacillota > Bacilli > Caryophanales > Bacillaceae > Rossellomorea > Rossellomorea sp. NPDC071047. The sequence goes on from NZ_JBNNJT010000009.1 coordinate 39,489, forward strand.
TACGCATATGGAGTATGTGGAACAGGATGAAATGAAGAAGATCATGAATGATGGAGTACAGAGCTATGGTGATTTCTGTTGGATTGACTTTGAAGAAGAAGTCGGAGTCAATGAATTGAACGGTCAGGAAATCGCTGAGCTTCTCTATATGGGTCACGTCAAGCAACCCCTTAATCCTCCTTTTTATTCAAAGCTGAACAATCGTTACGCGTACCTTTCCCATGATGATGGGTGGTTTAATAAGATCTATTATCGGGAATTTGAAGACTTCTATCATATGTTAGGAGCAACGATTTCTTCAAAATTGAGTACAGTCAAAGGTGGAAAAGGCTTATTTGGTATGAAGAAAGAGAAAGACTATCCTATCATCGGTCAGGAAGTGATTCATTCCTTTAGAGACAAATTAAAAGAAGGCATGGTCATTTCGTTGGAAAAAGCCATACTAACGAGAGGCAAGATAGAGATCCCTATATGGGTGATCGGTGATTATTATGATATGGACGAGATGGCGGAAGATTATAAGCAAATCCGGAAATCACCAGCTAACGGGTTATTATCCTATGATCGTAAAACGAAAAGCTGGAGTGCTTTACTTCGGTGACGAGGAGTGTGAAAGCTTGGTAGAAATTCTGTTTCATGACAGCTTGGTTCGAGGAGTGTTTCTCGAACGCCTCAATCGGTTTGTGCTTGAGTGTGAGCTCCCTTCAGGTTCAATAGAGATAGTCCACTTACCTGATCCAGGCAGATTAAAAGAATTATTGGTGCGGGGGAACCCCATTTGGCTTCAGGCATCAAACGATCCTAAAAGGAAAACAAAATGGTCAGCCGTCATGACGTATGATGCTTCTAACGATATGTATGTGTCTTTAAATACCCAATATCCGAATCGGCTAGTGCTCGAAGCCTTACAGTTGGAAGTGCTGGAAGAGTTGAAGGAATGGCGGTTAGAAAAAGCTGAATATAAAGTAGGAAGCTCACGATTTGACTTCTTACTCACCCACAAACGAAATGATCAAAAATTACTGCTTGAAGTAAAAAGTGTCACCATGGTTGAAGAGGGAGTAGGGAGATTCCCTGATGCCGTCACGTCAAGAGGTGCAAGGCATGTAGAGGAGCTTACACATCTGCAGGCTAAAGGAAGCTTTCAATCAGCGGTCCTGTTTATTGCTCAGCGAACGGATTTGCACAGAATCACTTCCGCTCCTGAAATCGATCCTCATTTTGCCCGGGTCATGGAAGAAGCCGAAGATCAGGGTGTCCAATTTTTTGGAAGAAGCTGTATCGTGACGCCAGAGCGTATTTCCTTAAACGGACCTTTACCTGTATATACAAAAAAGGATTAATCTCACATCCATCATAGCATGTGAAGATTAATCCTTTTTTGCTCTACTGATTCACCTGTACTTCTGTTTTAGCTTTATAGTTCTGGTCTCCTTTAGCCGTTAACCAAACCGTCAATGTATAGGTACCGCTAGCGACATTGGGGAGAACAACCTTCTGAGAAAATTCTTCACCCTGTTTCACGGTGATCTCCTGGATTGCCTGGGTATACATCTTATTCTTTGAGTCCGTATACACTACTTCACCTTTATCGTTTCTAAGTTCAAAGTCAATGGTTTGTCCTGATGAAAAAATGAAGGTTTTCTCTTGCTCTGTTTGGTTCTTGATCGAATAGACATAGACAACCTGACCGCTTCCATCTTGTTTCGTTAAAGAAGGTTCCATTTCGCCTGCAACAATCCCTTTCTGTACAGAAATATCTTCACCAGCTCCTGAGTTTTTATCTTCTTTGGTTTGACTTCCGTTTTCTTCACCAGCCGTTCCACAGCCGGCTACCCCTGCCATAAGTATAATAAATAACATAATCAATCGCTTCATGCCAAATCCACCTCCTTACCGAATTAGACAAGGTTTATCCCGAAAGGTTACAAGTGTTCCCGAATATGAGCACGAAGACACATAGGGATGGGCTGAACTTGTTTCTTTCTATAAGGCTCTTTTCGCAAAGTTTGTGGTTATCTTAATGAAGAATGTAGGAGTTGATTTCCGCTCCAGGATGCTCGCTTTCCGCGGGGCTGGCGGTGAGCCTCCTCGGCTGCGCCTCCGGGGTCTCACCTGTCCAGCTATTCCCGCAGGAGTCGATCTTCCTGCAGCGAGAATCAACTTTCTGAGAATGTATCCTTAAGGGAAATCAATAAAAACAAGAATTTTAGCAAACAACCTTACTTAAGAGTAGAGATTGATATCCCTTTTATAAAAAAAGAATTATTTTTTCTAGTTACATGTTTTTATTACACATGTTGATGCTCTGTCACAAAAGATCTTTTAAAGATGGTGAGGGGAACTGCGGAGACTCCTGCGGAAGTACGGGCGTGCCGAGACCCCGGAAGCGAAGCTGAGGAGGCTCGGCCGAACGTCCGCGGAAAGCGGAGCAGTTCCCCTCACCATCCAGCACACACTGATTGACAGAGCCCATGAAGAGCTCATGTTAAAACAACAACCTTTCCATAAAACCCTTCCTCTAAAAGGTATAATTACACATATGTAAGGCAGATTACTTTTTTATATCACGAGGTTCAGTACAATAGAATTATAGAAAAAGAACAGAGGAGCAAGGTGTATGAAAAAATGGTTAGCTATTATTGGTGTTATTTCCTTACTATTAGTATCTGCTTGTGGTCCTTCAAATGCAACCGATAGCGGGGAACTTCCCGATGAAGATTGGGGAACCATCACTTCAAAAGCAGAAGGAACGAAAGTGAATCTTTTCATGTGGGGCGGTGACGATGGGATTAACCGTTATATTGATGACGCAGTTGCTCCTATACTGAAAGAAAAAAACAATATCGAGTTAAATCGAGTACCTTTGGACACACCGGAAATCCTACAAAAGCTACAAACGGAGAAGCGGGCCGGCAAGGGGAAAGGAACGATTGATATTGTATGGATCAATGGAGAAAACTTTAAAAATGCAAAGGGAAATGACTTACTGGCAGGTCCATTTACAGATAAGCTGCCAAACTTCACGAAATATTACGATACAGAAAGTCAAGCGTTTCAATATGACTTCGGGACGGAAACAGAAGGATATGAGGCACCGTGGGGAAAGGTTCAATTTGTCTTCTTTTATAACAGCGAAAAAGTGGGAAATCCCCCTTCCAGCTTCGATGAATTAAAAGCATTCATGAAAGAGCATCCGGGGAAATTCACCTATCCTAATCCGACTGATTTCACCGGAAATGCATTTCTTCGACATCTTCTTTATGCGAAATCGGACTCGGATTTAGCTCAGTCTGAATTCGACAAAGAATCAGCCGAGAAGATGGGGGGAGAGGTTTGGAAAGAGTTGAATGACATGAAGCCGTTCTTGTGGCGTGAAGGAGAAACGTACCCCGCGACATTAACAGACCTTGATAAGCTATATAGCGGGGAAGAGGTTTGGATGACGATGGGATATAACGAAGCGAGAGCAGAGCATTTGATCAAGGATGGGGTGTTCCCGGAAAGCACAAAATCATTCGTATTAAACGATGTGGGATCGATAGGGAATACTCATTTTCTGGCCATCCCATTCAACAGCCCCAATAAAGAAGGAGCGCTGGTGGCCATCAATGAACTACTCTCTCCTGAAGCTCAGTATGAGAAATTGAAGCCTGACTACTGGGGTGAGAGTTCACCTATTTCTTATGAAAAGCTGGATGGAAAATGGAGAAATAAATTTATGAGCATCGATCGGGGTGGAAGTGTACTGGAGGCTCCTGTACTCGAAGAGGCCTATAGGGGTGAACTGGATGCTGAGTACGTGGAATGGTTAAAGGAGAACTGGATCCGTGAAGTGGCAGAGAGTCAATAACACGTTTCTCCTCATTCCCGCCCTACTCTTTTTTATCTTCATTCCTGGACTTGGGATCGTGCTTGCCCTACTGGAAAGCGTAGGGAGTGAAGGGAATATCACATTCGGGCACTACATTGATTTATTCGAAGAGAAGCGGTTTATGACATCCTTTCTCTTCAGTTTGACTGTGACTTCCATTTCGACCATTCTATCTCTTTGCATTGGACTTGGAATTGTGAAGGCATTCTCACCTTTACTACAGGAAAATAAACATAAACTACTTGTATGGATTCCGATGCTGGTTCCCCATTTTGTATGGGCTTATCTCGTCTATTTGCTCTTTAATCAAAGCGGTTTTTTCTCAAATGTGTTCGAAATGGCCGGTTGGATCGACGAACGAAATCAGTTCCCGACCCTGGTCCAGGAGCGGAATGGGATCGGAATCATTCTGACGTATGTCTGGAAAGAGGTTCCCTTTGTTACCCTGATGCTGTTACCCGTTTACGCGACGCTTTCAAAAAGCTATAAAGAGATCGCTTCTTTACTGGGCGCGAGTCCCTATAAAGCATTTTGGGTGGCAGAATGGCCATTTATCCTTCCCGTTCTCGTGGAAACCGGAGCGATTCTGTTCGCATTCATTTTTTCAGCATTTGAAGTGCCACAGCTTCTGGGAGTGACGTCACCGCAAATGCTGGCCATCCTTGCTTACGACTGGTTTTACAGTGGCACCTGGAGTGACCGTCCCTTGGCTTTCTCCTCCCTCGTATTAGTCGGGCTTGGCATCGGGATCGTGATGTGGCTCCTTATTTACTTCACAAACAAGAAACGAATGCACATTACAAAAGGGATTCGAAATTAGAGGTGTTCACTTGAGAAAATCGTTCTTTTATATCATATCCTTCCTTCTTTTTGTGTTTCCCCTCTTATTTTTAGTTTACAAAAGTTTTTTCGGTGTTTGGAGATGGGGAAGTCCCGTTCCTGTTGAGCCTGGTTTAAGGGCGTGGCAGGTGCTGATAAATGAGGGGGAATTCGTGGAATCGATTGGTGCCTCCATCTGGATCGCCATTGTTGTACTGGCGATAAATCTTCTGATTGGCGTTACTTCAGGAAGAGTGTTTTCATTATCTTCGTTCACAGGTAAGTCCATCGTGGAAGCACTCCTTATGTTGCCGCTATTCCTACCCGTCTTGGTGGTGGTCATCGGACTTCATATTACGTTCATACGTTATGGACTCGCTGATCACTGGACCGGAGTGGCCCTTGTTCACTTAGTACCCACCATTCCCTATAGTATCAAAATGTTCAAAGCAGGCTATGAGAGGATCGGTACGAAATTAATCGAGCAATCCGCCATGCTTGGAGGCAGAGCTTTTCAACGTTTTTACCATATTGAACTGCCCTTGCTTCTTCCAAGCATTCGAAGTGTTTTATTCCTGACGATTGTAATCAGCCTGAGCCAGTATGTGCTTACAGCGATTATAGGGGGAGGGAATGTCGTGACGCTCTCGATGGTCTATTATCCTTTTACCGATACGGCAGATGAAGCGGTGATGGCAGCCTTCTCCATCGTGTTCGCCCTCATTCCCATCATACTGTACATCATTCTGGAAGGGTGTTTGAAATTCTTACTCCCTTATCAACATCCAAGAGGGAGGAAGAGCCTTTGAGTTCATTCATAGAAATTAATCAGTTATCCAAATCGTTTAAAGATAAAGAGATTTTAACCAACGTAACGTTCTCATTAAAAAAGGGCGAGATCCTTACATTGGTTGGAGCATCCGGGTCTGGTAAATCAACATTCCTTCGCATTCTCTCCGGGTTAGAGTCTGCGACAAAAGGGAATACGTATATTGATGGCAAAGATATCTCCTCTTTAAAGCCTCAAAAACGCCCCATTGGAATGGTCTTTCAACAGCCATTATTATTCCCTCATATGAATGTCCTGGAAAATGTCATGTACGGGCTGGAAATGAAAGAACGAAACAAAGGGAAAAACAAGAAAAAAGCCATGAGCTATATTGAACGAGTAGGCCTCGGAGAAGTGATGCATCATTATCCTTCTGAGCTTTCCGGCGGTCAGCAGCAACGGGTGTCCCTGATACGTTCTTTGATATTGAAGCCGAAGCTTTTACTTTTAGACGAACCTTTCAGCAGTCTGGATTTGCAGCTAAGGAAGGAACTGAGGCAATGGGTACTGCGGATTTTTAAAGAAGAAGAAACAACCGTCATTTTCGTCACGCATGATCGTGATGAAGCGTATGAACTAGGAGATCGAGTGGCTGTATTACAGAGTGGAAGGTTTTTGCAGATAGGAGCTCCTGAGGACATCTATTATCGGCCGCACACTCCATTTGTGGCATCTTTCATGAGTGACGGACTTATCCTGAATCAGAAACAATTCATTCACGCTTCCCACATAAAGGCAAGCTCCACCTTTCTTGATACTTCCTTGCCAAGATGGAAAGGAGCTGTGATACAAAAGTTATTTGTAGCAGGGTCCAACCTCTTTGAAGTATGGGTGGATGAACTGGAGCAAAAGCTGAATCTACCCATTGAATTAGAGACCTCTACTGAAGACATCTGGCTTTATGCAGAGGAAGAGAACATCCAAACGTTTCAGAAAGAGGAATAGGAGGGAAGTAGAATGAAGAAGAAGGAAGTCGGTAAGATTCTGTTGTTCATTTCCATATTACTGCTCCTCATGTGGCTGAGCCGGAATTTCTTTAATGTAAAGCCACATGACATCAGGGATTGGATCGTGTCCTATGGTATTTGGGCTCCTATTGTTTTTATTGTCGTCTATACGATTCGACCGCTGATTCTTTTTCCAGCTTCCATGCTCTCATTGGCTGCAGGTCTTGCTTTCGGTGCATTTGAAGGCTTCATCTACATTTTGATCGGAGCTTTAGGTGGTGCAACGGTAGCCTATTATACTGCAAGCTTCCTTGGGGCAAAACTATTAAAAAGACCATCTCCCCGCATGATTAAGATCCGCGAGAAGATGGAGGAGAACGGTTTTGTTTATGTATTACTATTACGGCTAGTTCCGTTTTTAAACTTCGATCTCATCAGTTACCTTGCCGGCATGGGGAAGGTGAGATACACCCCATTCATCTTCGCTACAGCCATCGGGATTTTACCTGGTACGTTTGGGTACGTATTTCTGGGATCAAGCTTGGTAGGAGAAGATCGAACGAATTTATATATTGCTATCGGCTTTTTCTTGATGATGATCATCGTGCCTTTAATCTTCAAGAATAAAATGAAAGACTGGCTGGGATTATCGAGTAAAGATGACAAGTAAAGGATGGGAAACACATGTTAGATACGCATGCCCGTAAGTGGGTGCAGCCAAGCATAGAGGGAACAGCACGTTTGCTATTAAAAAGGGGACTATCAGCCAATCAAGTAACGTTGATTGCATTTATTGTAGGCTCAGCTACAGGTCTGGTTTATTATTTTGGATTCCCGATCTTAGCCGTCCTCTTATTATGGTTATCCGGCTTTTTGGACGCAGTCGATGGTACCATGGCCCGATTAACCAAGCCCTCCCCCTTTGGAACCGTCATGGATGTCACTTTTGATCGAATCGTCGAAATCAGTGTCATTCTGGGCGTTGCTTTCATACACCCTGAGATTATGTGGGCGCTCCTTTTACTGAGTGTATCCATTATTATTTCCATGACCATTTTCCTGACAGTCGGAGCCGTATCAGAGAAACAGGGAATGAAATCCTTTTATTATCAGGCAGGACTTGCTGAAAGGACGGAAGGCTTCATTTTGTTCAGCGTCATGATGCTATTTCCGTCCATCGTCCTGTGGACCACCTTACTGTTTTTTGCAGTGGAATTGTACACGGGCTTACAGCGATTTTTAGAAGCGAAACGATTACTTTCATAAGGAGAGATCAAGATGGATCAATACGATTTGATCGTAATAGGAGGAGGGGCAGGTGGACTTACCGTCGCATCGGGAGCCGCGTCCCTTGGAGCAAAAGTGGCCATCATCGAAAAGAGCGGTCTTCTCGGAGGAGACTGCCTGCACTTTGGGTGCGTACCATCCAAGGCATTCATCCAATCTGCGAGAGAAGTGGCTATGATTCGGGCAAGCCAAGATTATGGTTTCGATACAAAGGGTTCAGTCGATATGAAAAAGGTAAGGGAGAGGATCAAAGAAGCCGTTGCCCATATTCAACAACATGACGATCCCGATCGATTCCTGAAATTAGGGGTCGATATTTACTTCGGCGGAGCAGAGTTTCTTGATCCTCACACGATATTAGTGGAAAAAGAGGACCGGATATCCGGGAAGAGAATAGTCGTTGCAACAGGGTCAAGTCCGCTCATTCCTGGAATCCAAGGCTTGGAAGACGTTGAATATCATACGAATGAAACGGTATTTGAAGTAGATGAACTGCCCCGCCGAGTCATGTTTATCGGAGGAGGTCCGATTGGTTTGGAGCTGGCACAAGCATTCTCTCATTTAGGATCAGAAGTCATTGTCCTTGAGAAGCACGACGGGATACTGGTGAAGGAAGATAAGGAAATCCGGGAAGCAGCAACAGGTTTATTGGAAAAGGATATTCAGTTTGTTTATGGAGCGGATATTAAGCGTGTTTCGAAGCGGGATGGACAAAAAGTGGTTCAATATGTGAAAGACGGAGTAGAGCAATCTGTGGATGGAGACTTATTATTCCTGGCAACGGGCCGCAAACCTGGGACAGAATCTTTGAACCTGCCTGCTGCGGGAGTAGAGGTAGACGACCGGGGCTTCATCAAAGTGAATGACGAACTAAGAACGAACCATTCTCATATCTTCGCCATAGGGGACGTCAATGGTCAATATCCATTCACCCATGGGGCAGGAATGGAAGGAAAGCTTGTCGTCCAAAATGCCGTATTCGGTTTGAAGCGTAAAGTTTCCTACAACAAACTCCCTTGGACAACTTATACCTCACCTGAGATCTTTCATATCGGGATAACCGAGGAAGAGGCTGTGGAACAAGGATTAGAGTACAAAGTTTATAAAAAAACATTGGACGAAGTGGATCGGTTCGTAGCAGACCACAAAACCGAAGGCCTCGTCAAAATCATCACAGACGGAAGCGGGAAAATCCTCGGTGCCCATGCAGTCGGTTCCGGCGCAGGAGACTGGATGCAGCCTGTTGTGTTCGCCATGGAAAAAGGAAGCAAAATCGGGGCACTGTCCAATATGGTTTATCCATACCCCAATCACGCTGCAGTCGTACAGCAGGTGGCGGATCTGTATTGGAGAGAGAAGCTGTTCGATGGTGTCCTGCCTGTGATTAGTAAGAAGTTTGTAGAAATATTCAGATGATAGATGAAGGTGGCGCGACTGCTGGGAGGCGGTTGCGTTTTTTATTTATGTGCACAAGTTGGCACGTCATATGCTGAAGTGCCGCAACTCACCCTCCATACCGCCTCACAAACCGCACATCAATCCAATTCTTCAAACGCCAAGCCCATCCGCTGACCAATGAAAACGATCCGTATGTTAAAAAGCCTTCTTTATCCCCGACTGACATGATTGCGAGGTATCGCTTCTGAGGATCGAAGGGAATGATTTTTCCGTTTGCCACAGCCCCGTTCAGGTTCTTCCACAGGACAGGTCCTTGGCGTACCGCTGTCACGCCATTTTTCGGAGTATCCGGAAAGTCCTTTAAAGTGGCGCAGTCGCCTGTCCCAAATACGTTGGGGTATTCAACTGATTGAAGATAGCTGTTCACCATTAAATAGCCTTTTTCATCTGTCGGTAAAATACTGCTCCCAAACAGTGGCGGCGCTTTTGGCCCTCCTAAGAAGATGACTTCATCGTAGTCGATACGTGCTCCGTCATCTGCATATACGCGAGTCTCATCTACTTTTTTTATGCGGCCCTGATGTAGCTCAACCCCTTTTGAAAGAGTAAGCCCTGTTATTTTTTTTGAAGAATGGGGACCTGCCTTTTCTAAGAGGGGGGAGGAATGAACGACCGTTACCAAATGATCCTTAAAGCCGTTGTCTACCTTCCATGCCTTCAATGACAACGCCATTTCAATACTCGCCGCCCCGCCCCCGATAAAGACGGCTTTCCTGCTGTTATGCAACTTCTCTATTTGCTTAGGGAAACGATAGTTTGGTTTGATTGGAAGATTGTGTTCGTGTAATCCCTCGATTTCCAATGAGTCATTACGGGATCCGATGTCGAAGGAAACAAAGTCGTAGGTGAGGATGTCCCCTTTGTCCGTCAGGAGATGCTGCTGAACAGGGTCGATCGAGAGAACGGTACTCTCGACGAATTCACACCCGGCATCCTCGCACAATCTCTCTAAATCGATTCGCGTTTCCTCTAATGAGTAGATCCCTTCCGTGTAACCTGAGAACATTCCTGAATAATATTGATAACGTGAGGGGGAAATGAGGATCCACTTCACGTGATCATCCTGATTTTCTATTAGTTTTTTTAAACAATGCAGGTGACTGTGTCCGCCACCGACTAAGATGATTGTCTTCATAATGAATCTCCTTTATAGGTGACGCTTTTCTTCCCATTCCTCTCGAATCATGCCCATACGGATGGAGTCGTAGTATACACCATTATAATAACGGCATTTGCGCATTCTTCCCTCGAGTTTCATCCCGATTTTTTCTGCAGCCTTCATCATCCGTTCATTTCCTGACCATGTGGTGATACCTACACGGCCAATTTCCTTTGTTTGAAACAGGTGATCCACCCAGAGGGATAACGCTTCTGTTCCGTAGCCGCCGTTCCAATAGGAAGGGTCATAAATGACGATGCCCGCTTCAAGCCATCTGGTAGGTTCGTACTCCCAGTAAAATCCGATCGTTCCAATGATGGTTCCGTCCACTTCAATGATCCGCTGGAATTCATCGCTGCGACTTTTATTTTTTATTGATGAATCTATGTACTCTTCACGTGTTAAGCGTTTATGTTCAAAATAAGGGGCGTCCCATTTTTTCCATTCGGGAGAAGGATCACTGTAAATATAGTCCCATAGAGTAGGAAGATCTCTTTCTTCTATTTTTCTAAGTGTTACACGCTGACCGGTTATTTTCAATTCATGAGCACTCCTTTAATATGTTAATATTTCCATTATACAGAAAATAGAGTTCTCATGATGAAAGTATCCGTTTTGCCAAGCGTTCCGCCTCCTTATCCGTCACTAAGTTCGGTGATCAAGACGGAATGCCTGCCCGACAAGAAGTAGAAGAAGCCCTTCAACAAGAAAACAGAGGTCCGTCCCTCAAATTGGGACGGACCTCTGTGTATATCAGCTTGCTTTTATTTTAGAAAGGGGTACTTTTTTTTTCTGTGTAAGCTTGTCCACAATCGACGTGATCGCACCATCACCTGTTACGTTACACGCTGTACCGAAGCTGTCTTGTGCTAGGTAAAGGGCAATCATGAGGGATGTCATTGTTGGTCCGAAGCCTAACATTGTTTCAAGTAATCCAAGGGCAGCCATGACAGCTCCACCCGGAACACCAGGTGCTGCAATCATCGTGATTCCAAGCATAAGGATGAACGGGAACAGCTGAGTGAACTGTAACGCTTCTCCTTGAATGAACATGACGGCCATGGCACAGCTGACAAGGGTAATCGTGCTGCCTGATAAATGGATCGTTGCCAAAAGAGGGACAGAGAAATCGGCAATACGTTCCCTGGAACCGATTTTCTTTGAGCGCTCAAGCGTCACGGGAATCGTAGAAGCCGATGATTGAGTCCCGAGTGCAGTAAAGTAGGCCGGCAGCATGCTTTTCATCATAGAAAGCGGATTTTGTTTTCTTAAAGTTCCGGCAGTTGTATATTGTAAAACTAAAAAGACTACATGTAAAAGAATAATCATAAAGAATACTTTAGCGAATACAGACATGATGGCACTGACCTGTCCACCTTGAGTCATGTTCGCGAAAATTCCAAGAATATGAACCGGTAATAGCGGAATGATGATTTTTTCAATTACAAGTTCAATGATGTTTCTGAATTCATTCATGCCCTTTTGAAGAGCGTCTCCCTTAATGGCAGCCATTCCTAGACCAATGGTGAAGGCGATAAGCAGGGCCGTCATAACGCCCATAATAGGAGGCATTTCTACTGTGAAGAATCCCTTGAGAAGCGCTTCTTCGGGATTTTCAAAGGATTGAGACGTTTGATTTGCCAACAAAGTTGGGTAAATAGACTTCGCAACCGTAAAGGCGAGTAAGCCGGCTAACACCGTGGAACCATATGCTAAAGCTGTGGTTAAACCGAGAAGCTTACCTGCTCCTTTACCCATGGATCCGATTCCTGAAGCAATAAATCCAATAATGATTAATGGAATGGCGAATCCTAGGAAATTACCGAATAATCCATTAAACGTTACGAAGATTTTAACGAACCACTCTGGTGCAAATGCTCCAATGACAATACCTAAAGCAATACCTAAGAGGATCTTAGGCAGTAAACCCAGCTTTCTCATCTTGGTGTCCTCCTCTAGAATACAAATGTTTTTAATAGAAAGATTGTACACCTTATAGGAGGATATTTTAATAGCTTTTCAAATAGGCGAAATCTTAAATGTATTCAGAATAATATTATTGACTCCCTGTCGCAGGACTAGTTTTCCTTTGCATACATATATAATGGGCTTTGACTTAAATGTCTTTTGAATCAAGACAAATGTGGTAATTTTTATTTTCCATAGGAATCATTCTTTCCCTTTCCGATGAAAGTGATAAAATAGAAACATCTATTGTGAATATTGGAGGTAACTAAATACATGAAAACGAAGTTATGCTTACTGTACGGCGGTAAATCCGCTGAACATAATGTATCCTTGCAAACAGCCAAGGCTGTGATCGGAGCCCTGGACTTAAATAAATATGAAATTCACCCTATTTTCATCTCGACAGAAGGCGCGTGGATCAAAGGCCCACAACTGAATGCTCCCGTTGAAGATGTGAAAGCATTACAGTTTAAGGATGGGGAAGAAATTGCCCCTAATGCGTTAAGTACATCCATCTCTCCTTCCGGGTCTGTTGGATACGACATGATCTTCCCGTTACTTCACGGACCGAATGGGGAAGACGGAACGGTTCAAGGAATGCTTGAACTATTGAATCTTCCGTATGTAGGGAATGGCGTTCTTGCCTCATCTGCTGGAATGGATAAAGTCATCATGAAGAATTTATTTGCTCAAGCAGGCATCCCGCAAGTCAATTACACATGGTTCATCCGCAGCACATGGAAAGGGAATCCTGAGTCTACTTATAAGCAAGTGGAAGATGAGATTGGCTATCCTTGTTTTGTAAAACCTGCTAACTTAGGTTCATCAGTAGGGATCAGCAAATGTACATCCCGCGAAGAATTGCAGGCTGCCTTCGAGGAAGCGTTCCAGTTCGATCGTAAAATCATCATCGAAGAAGGTGTGAAAGCACGTGAAATTGAGCTTGGTGTATTAGGGAATGACCAGCCTGAGTGCTCAGTTGCGGGTGAAATCGTACCTAAAAAAGACTTCTATGATTACAAAGCGAAATATGAAGACGGAGATACGGCCCTCATCATTCCTGCAGAAGTAGAAGGAAGCATTTACAATGAAATGAAGAATATCGCGATTCAATCGTATAAAGCCCTGGATTGTTCAGGACTTGTGCGTGCGGACTTCTTCTTAACAGAAGATGGTCAGATTTATATGAATGAAGTCAACACGATGCCCGGCTTCACACCATTCAGTATGTTCCCGCTTCTATGGAAGCACACGGGGGTGGACTATCCTACCTTGATCGGGAAATTAGTGGAACTTGGCTTAGAACGTTATCAAGACAAACAAACGATTAAACATACGATGTAATACGCGATACTTGGGACTGACCAGAAGATTCACCGTCTAAAGGCAGTCCCTGCTCTGTTTTTATTAAAAAGAGTAAAAGGAGAAAGCGAATGTTTGAGAAAAAAATAAAAGATATATGCAACATGCTTGAGGTAAAAAACGATCTTTCAAGGTTTGAGTCGGTGGTGGTGAAAGGCGTTTCCATCGATACGAGAAAGATTGAAGATGCCAATCTGTTTGTCCCCTTTAAAGGAGAAAACGTGGACGGTCATCAATTTGTTCGAAATGCTATCGAAAATGGTGCTTCTGCCGCTCTTTGGGATGTTAATGTTCCGAATCCACCTGAAGATATTCCCGTAATAGTGGTGGAAGATCCCCTTCTGGCCCTTCAGTCATTGGCGAATCAATATCGCCATGAGCTGGGTTTAAAGGTAGTCGGAATTACAGGCAGTAATGGAAAAACAACAACGAAAGATATTGTGGCAAACCTTTTGTCTGTAAAATATCGAGTTCATAAGACACAAGGGAACTATAATAACCACATTGGTCTTCCTTTAACCATCCTATCCCTGCCCCAGGACTCAGAAGTGGCTGTACTTGAAATGGGGATGAGTGGATTCGGAGAAATTGAACTTCTATCAGAGATCTCCCAGCCAGATGCGGCCATCATTACCAACATTGGAGAATCACATCTTCAGGATCTGGGGTCACGGGAAGGAATCGCCAAAGCCAAATTGGAGATTGTGAAGGGCTTGAAGCCTGATGGGTTATTTGCATACTACGGAGATGAACCGCTGCTACAGGGTCGCGTTCAGGAACTCAACCTGAAGCATGTGGAGACTTTCGGAAGAAGCGAATCCAACACTATCTATCCAACAAAAATCAACATGGATAACAAAGGGAGTTATTTTGAGACCTCGCTCGCTGAAGGAGAAACCTTCTTTCTTCCCGTGTTAGGGGTTCATAATATCCACAACGCTCTAGCCGGAATTCTCATCGCCCGTAAATTTGGTCTCAGCGTCGATGACATGAAAGAAGGCTTACAGTCGTTGAAGCTGACCCAGATGAGAATGGAAATGGTGGAAGGAAAGAAAGGTGAAAGCATCATTAACGATGCTTATAATGCCAGCCCTACTTCCATGAAAGCCGCGATTCAGCTTGTGTCAGAGCTTGAGGGGTTTCATACCAAAATCCTGGTGCTTGGTGATATGCTGGAGCTTGGCGACCAGGAAGAAGAATTTCATCAGGAAATTGGACAATTGATCAATCCGGAAAAAGTTCAGCATGTGTTTACATTCGGTCCTTTAGGAGGCTTTATAGGTAAGGGTGCACTTGAGAATTTTTCTCCTGACCGTGTTCACTCTTTTACGGATAAAGATAGCCTGACAAAAGAGCTGTCCTCCTTCATTACAGGGGAAGAGCTGGTTTTATTCAAGGCATCCAGGGGAATGAAGCTTGAAGAAGTCATCGATGGATTAAAGGCATAAATTTCTACTGACGTCCAAGTTTAAACCTTAATGGAAATGAACAAAATGAGCTTGTAGATGATGGGAGATTGGCTCGCTCCCTACCTTTTGAAAAGTAAGAGGGGATAACATGATCGGTTGTTTACTAATCCATGGATTCACCGGGAGCCCTTTTGAAGTGGAGCCTCTGGCAAATTTCCTTCAAGAGAGGACCGACTGGGAAATCGTTGTGCCGACTCTGCCTGGTCATGGTGAAACCCTTGAACTGAAAGGGGTCAAACATATTGAATGGATCGAGCATGCTGAGGAAGAACTTCAGGCTCTTATAGAGAAATGCGATGAGGTTTACGTAATCGGCTTCTCCATGGGCGGGTTGATCGCTTCGTATCTTTCAGTGAAATATGAAGTCAATAAGCTCGTGCTATTAAGCGCGGCAGCTTATTATGTAAATGTGAAGCAACTACTGAAAGATATTGGAAATATGATTAAAGAAGGAATTCAAGGAAATTTGATTGAAAACGAGCTGTACAATCGGTACAAATGGAAGGTGACAAAAACCCCAGTTCTGTCCACGTACGAATTTAGAAAAGTCGTTCGTATTGCTCGTCCACTCCTGAAGAAGGTTAATGTCCCAACCTTCATTGCCCAAGGAGAGATTGATGGAATAGTCCCCCCTAAAGCTGCAAAATATATATACGAGACTATTTCTTCCCAAGAAAAAAACCTTTTTTATTCCCCTAAAGCAAAACATTTGATCTGTCATAGTGAAGATAAGCATGAACTTTTCGAAGAGATCTACCATTTCCTTCTAAATGAATAGATTGACTATTTGACATTAGATTGAAATTCATTTCTAGAAGTGGTAACATAGCTACAACATAGTTCTTAATTTGTTGGACGTGCTAGCTCTTCTATTTTGAAGAGTGTATTTTTTTGTACCAAACATAAAAACTAAACATCTCATATAGACGGTTTTAGATTAGATACCGAAGTCTTTCGGTGGGTAAGATTTCGTTCCGACCTAAAAATATAATCAGATATTGATTAGTTATAAAAGATGTAAATTAAAGGAGAATGTAACATTGACTAAGTTTGCAGATTTAAACTTAAGCGCATCTACGTTGAAATCAATTAAACGTATGGGCTTTGAAGAAGCGACACCAATTCAGGCGAGTACGATTCCAGTCGGTTTAGAAGGTAAGGATATTATCGGTCAGGCACAAACTGGAACAGGTAAAACAACAGCATTTGGAATCCCGATGATCGAGAAGATCGACGTGAAAAATCCAAACGTTCAAGCTCTTATCATTGCACCAACTCGTGAACTTGCCATCCAAGTTTCTGAAGAGTTATATCGTATCGGATCCGACAAGCGTGCACGCGTGTTATCTGTCTACGGAGGACAGGACATCCAACGTCAAATCCGCGCGATGAAAAAGAACCCTCATATCATCGTTGGTACACCAGGTCGTCTTCTTGACCATATCAAACGTAAAACACTCAACCTTGAAAACGTTGAAACATTAGTACTTGACGAAGCAGACGAAATGCTGAACATGGGCTTCATCGAAGACATTGAAAGCATCCTTGAGACTGTTCCAAGCACAAGACAAACACTTCTATTCTCTGCAACAATGCCGGATCCGATCCGACGCATTGCGAATCGCTTCATGACAGAGCCGGAAGTAATCAAAGTAAAATCAAAAGAAGTAACAGTTTCGAACATCGAACAATACTTCACGAAAGTAAGCGAAAAAGAAAAATTCGATACTCTTTCCCGTTTGATCGACGTTCAATCACCTGAACTTGCGATTGTATTCGGTCGTACAAAGCGTAGAGTAGATGAATTAGCGCGTGCTCTTAGCATCCGCGGCTACCTGGCTGAAGGGATTCACGGAGATCTTTCTCAAGCTCGTCGTATGACGGTCCTTAAGAAATTCAAAGAAGGACGCATCGATATCCTGATCGCAACAGACGTTGCTGCCCGTGGATTAGATATCTCAGGCGTAACGCATGTATACAACTTTGATATTCCTCAAGATCCTGAAAGCTACGTTCACCGTATCGGACGTACAGGTCGTGCAGGTAAGAAGGGTATGTCCATCACTTTTGTAACACCAAGAGAAATGGGTTACCTGAAGATCGTTGAACAAACAACGAAGAAGAAAATGACGGCTCTTAAGCCACCTAGCTTAAACGAAGCCCTTGAAGGTCAACAACGCTTAGCTCTTGAAAAATTAGCTGAAGCTGCGAAGGAAAGTGATCTTAAAGATTACTATCCATTAGCAGAAGAATTCCTTGGTGGCCACGATTCTGTTCAAGCAGTTGCAGCAGCAATCCGTGTCCTGACGAAAGAGCCGGATACAACACCAGTTGAAATCACTGAAGAGCGTCCATTACCATCAAGAGGTGGTGGAAATCGTGGCGGCGGAAATCGCGGCGGTGGATACAAAGGTGGAGCACGCAGCGGTAAAGGCGGAAGCCGTGGTGGATCATCACGCAGCGGCGGTGGAAATCGCGGAGGCGGAAGCCGTGGCGGAGATCGCAACCGTACTGGTGGCGGCAGACCACAATCTTCAACGAAACGTAAATCTTATAACAATTCTTGATCAATAGATTTGAGGACACGATGACCTTAGGGTTGTCGTGTTTTTTTTGTTATGTTGGTTTGAATGCGTGCAGGATTGGGGCAAGGATTATATGTATTTCCAATTTTCACAAAAATACGCAATTATCGTAAGAAACGACGCAATAAATAATAAAATGACGCAATTAAGCTGAAAACGACGCAATTATTCAGATATCGACGCAATTCTACCCCAAAACGACGCAATTAGTGATATTCTGTAGATTTTTCAAATTAATAAGAAGGGTTTTTTAAGCATGTGGCGAACTAAAGTAGGCAGAACCTTAAAGGAGAGTGATCAATTGATCTGTAAAGAACTCAAAATCCCAATCAATATTGATAAAAACCAAGCATTATTATGGCGTCTGCCTCTCAATCATCAAAAGATTCCCATTGTCGATAAGGATTTAAAGAAAAGAAAAGCAGGTTTCAACGGTGAAGCAACCGTCTACTACCACCTCAGTTTCTTAAATGACAAGAGATATAAAATCTTTCATGATGTAAGGCTTCCTCTATTCTCGAACTATTTCCAAATCGATTTCCTCATCCTTACTCCATTCTATATTTTACTTATCGAAGTAAAAAACATCTCAGGAATCGTTAAAATTGATCCATTAATAAGACAGCTTACCCGTACATATAAAGGATTAACAGAAGGATTCTCTGACCCTATCTCCCAGGTTCAAAGACAAAAATTATTACTGCAAAAATGGTTCAGTGTCCAAAAGCTGAAGATCCCTCCCTTGGAACACCTCGTTGTATTCAGCAACCCATCAACCATCTTAAATTTTACCGAACCCCCACCAGCTGACTCGCCTTACAGAAATATTATTCACTCTCAAAATATAATAGATAAGATCAAGGATTTAAATGAGACATACGTAAAAGAAGCCATAACTGATAAAGAATTGTCCAAAATGAAGAAAACCATTCTAAAAAAACATAAAGAATCTGAGTTAGACCTTCTGGAGACATATTCTCTTACCCAAGGTGATATTGTCACTGGAGTCCGTTGTGAAAACTGCAATTATATACCAATGATTAGAGTAAGTGGAGCATGGTCTTGCGTTAAATGTGGCAATTCATCTAAATATGCTCATATAGAAGCAGTCCGGGAATATTTCTTACTAATAAGTGATCACATAACCAATCAAGAACTGAGGAGATTTTTGCACCTGAATTCACGAAACACCGCTTATAAAATATTGAAATCCCTTCAATTAGAAACAAAAGGTGGAACAAAGTCTGTCACCTATTCAAAACCAACGAGATAAATCCCCACAATCCGCACATACTAACCACAAAAAGGAGTCCACCCCACATGACACTCGTAAAGTTAGGCTATGTTGCCATGAGCATGAACCTCCAGAATGCATCCCCTTCTCAAACCATGACGTATAAGCAGTTTTCCGGGATCAAGGATCGTGAGGCTGCTATTCATAAACTCGAACGTATTGCCAAATCGAATCTTGAAAACTGCCTGCGGCTTTTAAAGCATAATGTTCTTAATGAGATTCACTTTTTCCGGTTCAGTTCAAAGTTGATCCCTCTTGCGAATCATCCTGAATTGAAGGGATGGGATTTCATTTCGCCCTTGAAACCTGAGCTCGATGCGATTAAAGAGTATTTGACGCTTCATCCTATGCGTGTGGATTTTCATCCCGATCATTTTGTGCTGCTAAATTCCAGTGATGTAGATGTGTTGAAAAACACTCTTAAAACGCTTAAGATGCATGAGGCATTATTAAAAGGGATGGGAATCGATCCACCCCACCGCTGTGTTCTCCATGTTGGTGGAGCTTATGAAGA
This sequence comes from Rossellomorea sp. NPDC071047, assembly GCF_050270195.1. Taxonomy (NCBI): domain Bacteria; kingdom Bacillati; phylum Bacillota; class Bacilli; order Caryophanales; family Bacillaceae; genus Rossellomorea; species Rossellomorea sp. NPDC071047. Next base: position 59,054 of record NZ_JBNNJT010000009.1, read on the forward strand.
TAAAGAAAAGGCACTTGAGCAATTCATACATAACTGGGGTCTGACTCCCGTTTCTCTTCAACAAATGATCATTCTTGAAAACGATGATACTGTTTTCAGTGCAGCGGATGCCCTTTATCTATGTGAAAAGCTCGGGATCCCCCTTGTATTCGATTACCATCATCATCTTGCTTATAACGAAAGGGATTGGTTGCTGGATTGGGAGAGGATCATTGGAACGTGGAGCCAGTCATCGTTACCTGTGAAGGTGCATATTTCAAGCCCTCGTTCCCGTAAGGATTACAAGGCCCATGCTGATTTCATCGACCCTAAGATGTTTCTTGATTTTCTCCAGGGGATAAAGGGCTCGGTGGATGAAATTGATTGTATGATAGAAGCGAAAAAGAAGGATGACGCATTGTTCCGATTGGTAGAGGATCTGCAAGGGATTAATGGGATTGAGTGGGTGGATAAAAGTTCGTTTCATCTAAAATAGGCAAATCTCCCAAAGCTTTCACCTTAATCTGAAACCATCTCTGTTCCAAATCGTAAATATACTGTAAGATTTAGTAAAAGAGAGAAGTGAGGGGATGGATATGATCGGAGAGCCGCAAAAACGGATTTCACCAAAGGCTTTAAAGGTGTGGAAAATATATGGTGTGATTGAAACGTTAATCGTTGCAGCTGTAGCCACAGGAGCGATTACTCTGACTGTTATGTTTGAGTGGCCACAATGGATCATTGCAGCAGCAGTTGCTGTATTGATTCTATTTACATATTTGTTTGTTTTCTTTATTCCAACCATCAAATGGAAGAGATGGCGTTATGAAGTGAGGGAGCAGGAGATTGAGCTTCAAAGAGGAATTTTTATTGTGAAGCGCACGTTGGTACCGATGGTGAGGGTTCAGCATGTAGATACGGTTCAGGGCCCTATTTTAAAAAAGTATCGGTTGGCAACCATTACGATATCGACTGCGGCCACGGTTCATGAGATACCGGCATTGGATGTGGAGGAGGCAGATGAATTGAGAAACTCCATCTCACAACTAGCGAGGGTGGCGGAAGATGATGTCTGAGCACAAGAGACTTCACCCTATTTCAGCTGTAGCCAATTTTGTAAAGCAGTTAAAGGACTTGATCGTTCCCTTTGTTTTCTTATTTGTATTGAATAACAGGGGGGAGAAGACGGGGTTTTGGGATTATATGCCTGTTATATCTATGGCGGCGGTCCTTGTGTTCGTTTTGGTCACAGGGGTTGTGAAGTGGCTTCGGTTTACATATCGATTGGAAGAAGGGGAGCTGCGGATCGAGTACGGACTATTCGTTAAAAAGAAGCGGTATATTCCCATTGACCGGATACAGAGCTTGAATTTATCTGAGGGCATTCTGCATCGGCCATTTGGATTGGTTAAGGTCAAGGTCGAAACGGCTGGGTCTTCGAATCCTCGCGAATCAGAAGCAGAATTGACAGCTATTTTAAAAGAAGAAGCCATAGAGTTGGAGGAAATGATATATAGGGAGAAGAAGGGTCATAACGTGACCGAAGATCTCTCTGGCGAAACTAACGAGACTTTGAAAGATGAAGCCCCCTTTTTCAAGCTCAGCTCGAAAGACATTTGGGTTCTTGCTACGACTTCAGGTGGGATCGGTGTCATTATTTCCGGGGTGTTTGTTTTCTTATCTCAATTTAATGAGTTCATTCCGTACGAAGCTGTGTATGATGAGCTGGCTGTTTTTGTAAAAAGCGGCGTGTTTGTGGTTTCGGTGATGGCATTCTTGGGGTTGCTTGTTGCCTGGCTTTTATCGATTGCCTGGACATTTATTATTTATGGTGATTTCAGGATTAAAATAGTGGATGATCATATTGTCATGACAAGAGGGCTTCTGGAGAAGAAGCAGGTGACGGTACCCTTGAATCGGGTTCAAGGCATCCGGGTAGTGGAAAATCCAATCAGGCAGCTATTGGGGTATTGCACGGTCCACATTGAAAATGCAGGTGGATCTGTTCTGGAGAAAGACAGCACCAGTATAAAATTATTCCCGATTGTGAAAAAGAAGCGGATTCAGGTATTATTAAACGACTTATTTCCGGATTATGTCATTCACGATGATTTTAAGAGGCTTCCGGGACGTTCCTTAAGAAGGTATGTGTTCAGACAGGCAATCTGGGTGGTGGTCCCGACTGCGGCTGTTTGTTTTATGTACTGGCCATACGGTCTTTGGGTCGGCTTGTTGATGATTCCTTTCGGGATACTCGGCTACTACCAATATCGAGCAGGGGGCTGGAAGATTGATGAAGGACAATTATCTTTACAGTATAGGGGCATATTGAAGAATACGATGCATATAAAGAAAAGTCGCATTCAATCTTTGGACACCCATGAAAGCTGGTTTCAAACGAGAAAAGACTTGGGCAGTCTCAGAACAACGATAAAGTCTGGAGAGACTGGTTATGCCAGTCCTATCAGGGATCTTGAAAAGAAGGACCTCCAAACAATTGCGTCTTGGTTTTCTCATAGTGTGTAAACGATAAAAGTGACCCGCGATTCGTTAGCGGGTCACTTTTGTTTCTTATTTTTTACCTGAAATCCACCCGATCACAAAGCCGCCGATTAATCCGAAGATATGGGCAGTTATGTTGATTCCTGATTGCATGAAGGTCATGACTACACCAATGACGACGATCGGTATGATGATCTGCCGGCTTTCTCTCGTGATGAAATGTTTTTTTAAGAGAATCATGGCGATGTAAAAACCGAATAAACCAAAAATCGCTCCCGATGCTCCCACATGACTATACGTAAGGGGCTTGATAACATAAGTGATGATATTGGCAAACACGCCGCTTGCTAAATAAAGACCGATAAACTTAGCTTTCCCGAGATGCTTTTCCAGGGGTGGGCCAAACAGGACAAGGGAGAACGAATTAAATAGCAGATGAGCGAATCCCAAATGTACAAAGATAGGGGTGACGAGTCTCCACCATTCTCCCTCTTTGATAAATAAATTCACACCGGCCAGCTGCTCGTACACCCACAGTTGTGGAAAAATGGGAAGTGCACTGACAAGGTATAAGGCGATATGAATGAATACAATCAGGGAAATAATAGGATAGAGCCGTAAAAATTGTGAAAAACTTTCAGTCCGGACAAACATATTGTAACCTCCTAAGTAGGTTGTTTCTTTTTAATAACATTACTAAATTATTTATATAAAAAACGCCGTCAATACTATAGTATAAGAAAACGTCGAAAATCACGAGTATAGTTCACTATACAAATATGCATGACAGGACAAGAGTAGAAGGGGAATCGCATATGATAAAAGGAATAGGATTGGACATCGTTGAAACAGGGCGCATTCAGAAGATGATTGAACGTCAGCCGAAGTTCGTGAAGAGAATATTAACAGCAAAGGAGGAGGATGCTTTCCATACATTAAACGGTCAGCGAAAGGTTGAGTTCGCAGCAGGACGATTTGCAGCCAAAGAAGCTTATGCCAAGGCGAATGGAACGGGCATCGGAACAGCGCTCTCCTTTCAGGATATTGAAATCAGTAAGGACCCGAATGGAAAACCTTATTTTTCAAAGCCGGAGGGGGCGAATAGCCATCTATCCATCACTCATAGCCGGCAATTCGCGGCTGCTCAGGTGATCATCGAAGAGTAAAATAATTTAGAAGCTTGTCATCTTCACTAGCATAATCCCTCAGGTTGTCTCATATATTCAGTAGTGCAATAAGAGAGACAAGGCCAGGTGTTTAACAATCGCGGTTCTTTGGCGAATTGCAATTGGACTAAGGAACGGGGCATTCTATAAGAATCGTCCATTCTTAGACGGCTGGCTTTCCCCTCTCTCAATTACGTTTATCCTGGGACAAAAGGGGTTGAAAAAATGAAGAAAAAGCTAGTGATACTAGTGATGGCCATGTTAGCGGTGCTTATGCTGGCTGCTTGTGGAGAGCAATCGAAAGAAGATGTAACCAAGGATCTTAAGGCTAAAGTAGAGGATATGAAGGGGTACAAAGCAGATGCAAAAATGACCCTGCAGGTGGGCGACGAGCCTCAAACCTATGATGTGGAAGTGTGGCATAATGACCCTAATTATTATCGAGTGGCATTAAAGAACGCTGCGAAGGATCAGAGTCAAATGATCTTACGTAATGATGAGGGAGTATTCGTCCTTACGCCGGCACTGAACAAAAGCTTCCGATTCCAAAGCAATTGGCCTGAAAATAGCAGTCAGGCGTACTTGTATGAATCGCTTGTTCAAGATGTGTTAGAGGATAAAGAAGCTACTTTCAAAGAAACAAAAGATCACTACATCTTTAACACAAAGACACGTTATCAAAACAGTCAGATGCTTCCGACTCAAGAAATTACCTTTAACAAGAAAGACCTGACTCCGGCATCCGTGAATGTAATGGATTCAGATAAAAATCCACTTGTAAAAGTAGAATTCTCCAAGATGGATATGAAAGCTGGATTTGATAAAAAAGACTTCGACATGAAGAAAAATATGACAGGTGCCCAGCTCGAAGTACCGGTTACGGCAAAAGTAGAGGACACAGAATTCACTGTTCTTTACCCAATGTCAGAAATCACCGGCACTGAATTAATTGAAGAAAAAGAAGTCGCCACCGATACGGGTAAACGCGTAATCTTAACGTATGATGGTGAAAAGTCCTTCACAATCGTACAAGAAAAAACAACTGTCGTTCCAACGATGACGGTTTCTACTTCTCTAAAAGGTGAGTTAGTGGACTTAGGATTCACAGTAGCGGCCATGACAGAGCAATCAATCAGATGGACCAATAACGGAGTGGACTATATGCTTGCCTCCAATGACCTGACTCCTTCTGAGATGGTGATGGTAGCTCGATCCGTACAAGGTTCAATGGTGAAATAAAATAACTGAACGGGGCGGGCCTATCAGGTTCGCCTCTTTCCTTGGTGTGAGGATGTGATGTAGAAAGGAGGATATATTGAAGGAATGGTGTGGCCGGAAAAACAGCTTTTAAAGTCGATAATATATTCGGGAAGTCGATAATAAGAGCCGCAAAGTCGATAATATATTCAGAAAGTCGATAATAAACAGGCAAATAATCCATGAATAATCTTATTGAAAGCACCAAGGTAAATTAAAACTTCATTACTCCATAAAAAGCCGTCTGAGATTGGCTTAAAATGAATAAGGTTATCCTAATCAACCAAGCTCACAAGATCCCATCAAACATCCACCAAGCTCTCCGTGCCATTCGAAGTACCGATTTTTCTTCTCGCGATGCCCTATCCTGGAACCCCCTTTCCCCCCTCTCCAAAAAATCAATTTTACACAATGAATGATAATATGAATAATCAATGGTATTCTTGAATAGAATGACAATGTTTTGTGTAAAGATATGAGGAAGTGAACAGAGTGGAAACCCAGACGCAATTTTTTCGTGATACATGGGCAGAAATCAACCTAGATCATTTATATGAAAACGTAAAGAATATTAGGGACCATATTCCCGGGGATGTGAAAGTGTTTGCGGTTGTGAAAGCAAATGCTTATGGGCATGGGGATGTGCAAACCGCTTTCACGGCTCTTTCTGCCGGGGCACACGGCTTAGCTGTTGCATTCTTAGACGAAGCGATTTCCTTAAGAAGAGCAGGCGTAACCGCTCCTATTCTCGTATTAGGAGCTACGAGACCGAAAGATGTGAAGATTGCTGCCGATTTGGCGATTTCGTTAACGACATTCCACCAAGAGTGGCTTGTGGAAGCAGAAAATCAGCTGTCAGAAGGGGATCGATTGAACCTCCATATCAAGTGCGATACCGGGATGGGTAGGATAGGCGTCCGTTCCACTGAGGAATTAAAGCGTATCGAACAGTATATTCAAGCTCATTCCCAATTTAAGCTTGAAGGGATCTTTACCCATTTTGCCACGGCAGATGAGCTGAACGATGACTATCTTGACCGGCAGTTAGCTCGATTTGAATACATGCTGAATCAATTGGAGTCATTACCAGACTATATCCATTCTTCAAATAGTGCCGCTACATTAAGGAAAACCAACACCCTCTTTAATGCTGTGCGGGTGGGAATTGCCATGTACGGCCTGACTCCATCTCAAGAGATGAAGCCCGAGCTGCCTTTTCCTTTAAAAGAAGTGTTTTCTCTTCATTCAAGACTTATTCATTCAAAAGAACTTTCAGCTGGAGAGAAAGTGAGCTATGGTGCTACTTATGAAACGGGTGAGTCAGAATGGATCGGGACCATTCCTATCGGATACGCTGATGGATGGCTGCGTAAATTACAAGGTCAGGACGTCATTGTAAACGGTATAAGGGTTCCAATTGTTGGAAGGATATGTATGGATCAATGTATGATTAGGCTCCCTGGATTTCTTACTATGGGTACCCGTGTAACGTTAATAGGAGAACAAGGTGGAGAAGCGGTTACAATGGATGAAATCGCTGATAAGCTTGATACCATCAACTATGAGATCCCTTGTATGATCTCAACGAGAGTGCCTCGTATCTATATGCGAAACGGGGAGCCGACGGAAGTATCGAATAAACTCTTATCGACAGGTATTCACAGTCAGCAGGAAAATAACCGCAAACTTGATGAATAATTAGTATTTTATATGGTGGATAATAGAAGAGATTGATAAATTAACTTTTCATTCCCCTTAATTGATGGTATGATAAATATGTTAATGAACAGAAACGGTATGTAGTGATTGGTGGAGGTGTAGTTTGTGTCTGAATCCAGCGCAACAACAGAAATCTTAATTCGTCTACCGCAACAGCTCGTTACAGAATTAGACGGCTTTGCAGATCAAGAAAATGTGAATCGCAATGAGTTTATTTATCGTGCAACCAAAATGTATTTAAGAGAGCGTAAGAAGAGACAATTACTTGAATCTATGAGACGCGGCTATATGGAAATGGCTAAGATTAATCTCGCAATTGCTTCAGAGGCGATTCAAGCAGAATATGAGGCAGAACATACAGTCGAACGCTTAGTAAGCGGGGGTTAATCCTTTGATTGTAAAGCGTGGTGACGTATATTTTGCAGACCTTTCTCCTGTTGTAGGATCAGAACAAGGCGGAGTTCGGCCGGTACTTGTTATTCAAAATGATATAGGGAACAGGTTTAGTCCCACAATTATTGTAGCTGCCATTACCGCTCAAATTCAAAAAGCGAAACTGCCTACTCATGTTGAAATTGATGCAAAACGTTATGGCTTTGAACGTGATTCCGTTATCTTGCTTGAACAGATTCGAACGATTGATAAACAACGTCTTACCGATAAGATTACGCACTTGGATGATGAGATGATGGAAAAAGTGGATGACGCCCTGCAAATCAGCGTGGGTCTAATCCAATTTTAACCATGAGCTTTTCATCGTGTAGATACTTTATCATGTTATACAATAGGAACAATATAACTTCAAACCAGAAGGCTTGCTGATGAACAATATGTATGATCATTAAGCCTTTTTGTTTTGTCTTTTTTTCTTTTTAGAAGGAAAACCTAGTGCCAATTAACCCCAAAAGAAGAATATGGATAATGGAAATATAGTCAATTTTATGACAAAACTCCGTAAACAATTTATAATGGGAAAAGTAAGCACTTAAAATACCCGAAAAGTCATAGATTTTTTCTTTTTTGAATTTATTTGTTACTATTAAAGTAATTACGTCATTTTTTAGTGCACTGTTGTAAACTACTTTAAAATTAAGTTACATCATTCGGCATAAATACGAAGTACAAATTTCATATGATAGAATGGAGAGAACTAAATGTTTAGTGAAGTCACGGATTATATTCAGAATAATAAATCAGATATCACTAGTATTTGGATGGAACGAATGAGGAACGAAGCGGATGAGAAGTTTCTTCAAGTTGTTTCGGATCAAGTTTTTACTAAGACAAGCCATGAGTTTGTCGAAATGATTATTTCTAACTTAAGGGATTCCAACGAGTTCAATAGCCGGTTGGGAGATTTCGCTGAAAAGGTTGTCAGGTTAGGATGGCCGCTGACTTTCGTGACGTCGGCTCTAAGTAATTTTGGTAAAGTGGTTTACGAAGGCATGATGAAAGAAGGTATTATTACAGATAAAAACCATGCGGCACAAGTTGAGAAGTTCGATAAATGGTTAACTCCTATGAATAATAAAGTAATCGGTGCTTATACAGAATCATGGGAAAGAACCGTTTCGCTTCAAAAAATAGCGTTGCAGGAATTGTCGGCACCACTGATACCTGTTTTTGAAAAGATTTCTGTGATGCCGCTTGTGGGTACGATTGACACAGAACGAGCGCGGTTAATTATGGAAAATCTATTAAATGGTGTCGTGAAGCATAGAGCGGAAGTGGTGTTAATCGATATCACCGGTGTACCTGTTGTGGATACAATGGTAGCCCATCATATCATCCAGGCAGCTGAAGCTGTTCGATTAGTAGGGGCGAAGTGCATGCTGGTAGGGATCAGACCTGAAATCGCGCAAACGATTGTAAACTTAGGCATTGATTTAAATCAGTTCAGTACAAATAGCACGTTACGAAAAGGAATTGAAAAGGCTCTTGAAATGACAAATCGAAAAATAGTTTCGGCGGAGGGATTAGAGTGAGAATACCAATTTTAAAGCTGCATGATTGTTTGCTGATTTCCATTCAGTGGGAGCTTGATGATCAAACAGCCCTTCAATTTCAAGAAGATCTTCTGCATAAGATCCACGAAACGAGTGCCAGAGGGGTAGTAATCGATATTACTTCCATTGATTTTATAGATTCATTCATTGCAAAAGTTCTAGGGGATGTCATTAACATGTCAAGGTTAATGGGGGCTAAGGTGGTCATCACCGGCATCCAGCCTGCTGTAGCGATAACATTGATTGAGCTTGGAATCAGGTTAGAGGACGTTCTGACCGCTCTGGATCTGGAAAAAGGTTTGGAGAAATTACAATTGGAACTGGGGGACTAGGTATGGATAGCCAATCCTGCGTGAAGATCACGAATGAATGGGACATCGTTGCTGCCCGCCAGTTAGGGAGGAATGTAGCGAAAGAGCTCGGATTCGGTACTGTTGACCAAGCTCGTATCACTACGGCTATCAGCGAATTAGCAAGGAACATCTATTTATATGCTGGCTATGGCCAGATTTGCATAGAAAAATTATTCGATGCCGGGAAAAAAGGTGTGCGAATTATCGCCTTGGATGAAGGACCCGGAATTGCAGATATAAGAAAAGTAATGGAAGATGGATATTCCACATCAGGCGGATTAGGAGCAGGTTTGCCTGGAGTAAAGCGTTTAATGGACGAGTTCAACGTTGAGTCTGTGCCAGGTGAAGGAACAGACATTAGGGCGACTAAGTGGCTCCGCTAGGGGGAGTTATATGAATTTCAGAGATTTAATGGATTCTAAATATAGAGAAATTATTGAGCATTACCTAAATGAACAAGATGAAAAAGCACTTTATTTAGGACAGAAATTTAGTCGTAAATCAATTGAGCATCATGTTTCACCAGAGGAGATCATAAGTCTCCATAAGAGTGTAATATTGGAAATGGAGCCCAATATACCACATCAAGTACTGCACTCATTCGATATTTTACTTGAAGTCATGATAGGCTACGGTTTTGCTTATCGGGAGCATCAAAGTCTTCGTACGAAACAACAAGAATTAAATAACGAAATAGATGTAGCATCTAATATGCAACAAACCCTGCTAGGGACCGTCATCCCTTCAGTAGACGGATTGGAAATCGGAGCTGTAAGTGTACCTGCAAAAAAGATGAATGGAGATTACTATCACTTTGTTCAGGATGAGAATGATAGCGTCAGTGTTGCCATTGCTGATGTGATCGGTAAAGGTATACCCGCAGCTCTTTGTATGTCCATGATCAAGTATGCGATGGATAGTCTACCTGAGTACCGGAATGAACCTAACGCTGTTTTGGAAAGCTTAAACAGAGTAGTGGAACAAAATGTGGATGCAAGTATGTTCATAACCATGTTTTATGGTGTATACAATTCGGCGGAACATCTATTTTCATACTCATCAGCTGGGCATGAACCTGGCTTTTTTTATAAAGCTTCAACCAACGAATTTGAAGATCTTGATGCAAAAGGTCTTCTATTAGGTGTAGATAAAAAAGCGAAGTACCGACAATACGAGAGACGGGTTGAGACAGGGGACATGATTATCCTGCTCTCTGATGGAGTAACAGAGTGCCGTTCAGAGGATGGCTTCATTGAAAGGGAAGATTTGGTTCAGTTAATAAGCAAGTACAATCACCTTCCTCCTCAAGAGATTGTCAATAACGTATACAAACAACTCGAGAAGCTGCAGCACTTTGAGCTTAGAGACGATTTCACTCTAATCATCATAAAAAGAAATTCATAAATAAAGTTTATTCTTGTTATTAATAGGGTAAATGTATAGAGACTTATTATAAATGTTGCCAAAAAGGTGGTCTTTTTATGAACTTATCAATAGATATGAAAGAAAAAGAGAACGAGCTGCTCGTTAAAGTAGCTGGTGAAATTGATGCATATACAGCACCAAAGCTTAAAGAAACGCTTCAACCCTCTGCTGAAGCTGATAATAAAGATATAACAGTTGATCTTTCAGACGTATCGTATATGGATAGTACTGGATTAGGTGTATTTGTTGGTCTTTTCAAAACGGTTAAAGCCCGCGGTGGACAATTAAATCTAATCGGGTTATCCGATCGTCTGCAGAGACTGTTTGATATTACAGGTTTAGGGGATATTATGAATATTAATTCCAAGGTAGAAGGTGGCGTGGAATGATGAAAGCTTTTGATTACATCGAGATGAAGATCCCCGCAAAGCCGGAATATGTCGGGGTCATTCGTTTGACGCTTTCAGGAATTGCAAGTCGTATGGGATTTGACTACGATGCAATTGAGGATTTGAAGATTGCTACTAGTGAAGCTATCACAAATGCGGTTCAGCATGCGTATAAAGACAACGACGGAGAAGTGGTTGTAGGATTCGCGCTATATGAGGATCGTCTTGAAGTTATGGTAGCGGATCACGGTGAAAGTTTTGATTTCACAGAAATTCGCAGTGCTGTTGGTCCTTATCATGCCGATCATTCAGTTGAGTTCTTAAGAGAAGGTGGGTTAGGTCTTTACCTTATTGAGAGCTTGATGGATGATGTAAAAGTGCATCACAAGGAGGGAGTGACAGTCTTTATGACTAAATTCCTATCAGGGGAGCAGGTGGAGAGGGATGAAAAAACTATCTCAACCTAACCAGCAGGCACAAAAAGAAAAAGTACTGCAATGGATCAAAGACTATCAGGAAAGACAAGATGACGATGCACAAAGTCAACTGATTTTACATTACCAGAACCTTGTTGAGTCCATTGCGAGGAAATATTCTAAGGGAAGATCTTTCCACGAAGACATTATCCAAGTAGGGATGATTGGATTGCTTGGTGCAATCAGAAGGTACGATGAATCTTTCGGTAGATCATTCGAGGCCTTTGCGATTCCAACAATCATTGGAGAGATAAAAAGGTTCCTACGAGATAAAACGTGGAGCGTACATGTTCCACGAAGAATAAAAGAGCTTGGTCCGAAAATAAAATCTACGGTTGAAGAGTTAACAAACCGATTAGAACGTTCTCCACAAGTCCATGAAATTGCTGAATATCTGGAAGTTAGTGAAGAGGAAGTTCTGGAAGCCATGGAAATGGGCAGAAGTTATCAGGCGTTATCAGTGGATCACTCGATTGAAGCGGATTCAGAGGGAAGCACAGTTACAATATTGGATATTGTGGGAGATCAGGACGAGGGCTACGAGAAAGTCAATCAGCGACTCGTTCTTGAGAAAGTTCTTCACGTTCTTTCCGACAGAGAAAAGGCTATTATACAACACACCTATTTAGAAAATTTAAGCCAAAAAGAAGCTGGCGAGAAGCTCGGTATTTCCCAAATGCATGTTTCCCGTTTACAAAGAAGAGCGATTAAAAAGCTTAGGGAAGCCATTCAGGAAGAGATGAACGATTCGGAGAGTCATTATTAATGGCTTATCTTCAACAAAATGAAATAGAGCTTTATGCAGAGCAAGTATCGAAAAACGGAAATCCTTATTGTGGGGACAGTTATTTCTATACCTCTACAAGCGATTACTTTATCTGTGTTTTGGCCGATGGTTTAGGTAGCGGTAAGTTTGCTTATGAATCGTCTCATGTTGTCGTCGATATAGTTGAAGAGCATCACCACGAGGATGTTGAAACCCTCATGAGCCTTTGTAACGAAGCTCTTCAGAAAAAACGTGGCGCTGCAGTGGCGATCATTAAAGCGTATTACCATTCTAAAGAGTTTGTATATAGCTGTGTAGGAAATATACGTTTTTATATGTATGCACCTGAAGGAAAGATGACGTATCCATTACCGGTTACCGGGTACTTATCCGGAAGGCCGCAAACATATAAGACCCAACGTTTTCGTTACGATTCCAACTCAAGATTTCTTATTCACTCAGATGGACTGAATATATCAGGAGTAAAGAATATCCTTCAAAGATATCCAACGCTTCACGGCGCTTTAGGTGATATTCAATCTCTAGTCAACGGTACATCAGATGATACAACATACATTATAGGAAACTTACTCTAACGGACTTAGGGTAAGTTTTTTTGTTTAGGCTCTTTCACAAAGATTGATGTTTTTATCATAAGCTCTGTCAATCGGTGTGTGTGGGATGTTGTAGTAGCACAGAGTGGATTGTAGCGGAAGGCACTTAACTCCTGCGGGAAATAGAGGAAAGATCGAGACCCCACAGGGCATAAGCCCGAGTTATCATGAACGAAAACTAGCTCCTTACTCGTAACATCGTAGGTTAATTTGGTTAGACTGTTTCTGAAGTAAAAACAAAAACCAAATCAG
>NZ_JBNNJT010000010.1:0-20422 GCF_050270195.1 Rossellomorea sp. NPDC071047
TCACACCCGTTCCCATGCCGAACACGGAAGTTAAGCTCTTCAGCGCCGATGGTAGTTGGGGGATCTCCCCCTGTGAGAGTAGGACGTCGCCAGGCGATATGTGAAAGAGTAGCTCATTGAGTTACTCTTTTTTGTGGTCTGAATGTATGGAAATGATGTCTGGATTGAACATCAATCCTCTATAAAGCTAAGCTTTGGAAAAGATAATTTAACTAGCTGGTAATTACACGAGTGGTTAGGTAATAATTGGTAAAAGACGCATAAAACGAAAAATTGACGCAATAAGGGCCGAAAACGACGCAAAAAATAAAGAAATGACGCAATAAAGGTCTAAACCGACGCATAAAATAACAAAACGACGCAATTATCACAAATCAAGGCAAAGTTATACCTAAACGAACGGTACTTGCATCGTTAAAACAGGCACATACGTTCAAGATGCGTCACATTTTCACACAAAAACAACTTAACTAATACGATTTTGCAAGCTTCATAGCTTTCTATCCGCACCTCCGGGACATACCACATCCATTACCCGACCAAATATAATGATCAACTTTCCAAATGCCCAAAAATGATCTCCATTTCCCACCAATATCTATCCTTCTTTTAAATGAATTCAGCAACAATTCTCACCCAATATCTTTTTTCCATAATCTTTTTTATAGAGACATACACAGACAGGGCGATTGTAACATAAGATAAATTACACTTGATTATTCTGTCAGTTTAAAAGTTTGAAATAATGTATACAATTGGTGGATTTGAGGCAGAATAGGTTGTATGGAGGTGGAGAGCCCTATGTTAAATCCGGAGCGTAAGGCGGCTTTAGAAGAGTGTATCGTTTGTCACGTTGATAAGAAGGTTGGAATCCATCTATACACATCGTTTATCTGCACAGAATGTGAGAAAGAAATGGTTCAGACAGAAACAAATGATCCTTTGTATAAAACATTCGTTCAACGATTAAAAAAAGTGAATACTCCTCAAATCTATTCATAACCAGGTAGTACTATTGGTTATGATTTTTTTTGATATTAATAGGTAAAAAGTTTTCCTTGTTCCGCGGAGCATGGAACAGCGTGGTTGTGATACGATATGAGTGGATATTTATTTTGAGGAGATTTAGAGTATGAAACGAGATCAGAGGAGAACCCCTCTTATTGAGGCGATAGAGAAGCATCGATCTGCCAAGCCCATCTCTTTTCATGTGCCGGGTCATAAAAATGGTTTATTGATGGATGATCAACCATTTTATCAATCTGATGTTACAGAGTTAAGCGGATTGGATGATTTACATGATTCTCATGAGGCGATACGTGAAGCAGAGGACTTGCTGTCGGATGTATATGGGACGTTGAAGAGTCATTTTTTAGTGAATGGAAGTACAGTAGGGAATCTTGCTGCCATTCTTGCTTCATGCTCACCGGGAGATCACATTTTCGTTCAAAGGAATTGTCATAAGTCGGTATTAAATGGGATCAAGCTTGCTAAGGCTGTTCCTATATTAATAGAAACAGAGTGGAACGACGGAGGGAATGCCCTTGGTATGCGACTTGATGCTATAAATGAAGCATTGAAGGCATTTCCCCAGGTGAAGGCGTGTGTCCTGACTTATCCCACTTATTATGGGTTCACGTACAATATCGATCAAATTATAGAAGAATTACATACACATGATGTAACGTGTATCGTCGATGAGGCGCATGGTGCTCATTTTACATTGGGCAGCCCTTTTCCGGAGTCTGCAATTGAATGTGGAGCGGATATTGTCGTCCATTCGGCTCACAAGATGCTCCCGGCCATGACGATGGGGTCATATTTACACATTACAAGCTCCAGAGTGAGTGAGCGTAAGGTGAAAGAGTATTTAACTATGCTACAATCAAGTAGTCCATCGTATCCGATTATGGCATCCCTTGATTATGCCAGATCCTATATCGGGACTTTTACACAAGAAGAAAAGGATCAAAACCTGAAAGTGATCAACAAGTTTGTACAAGCATTGGAGGGGGGACATCCTCAACTCATTGTAAAGCGGACGGATGATCCACTAAAGCTTGTCATTAGACTGGAGGGAAGGTCTGGGTATACTCTTCAAAGGTTATTGGAAGCAGAGGGAATTTACCCTGAGCTTGCTGACCCCGATTATGTATTACTGATCCTTCCATTACTGAAGAAAGATCGTTCTTTTCCTTATTATGAAGCGGTCAGCCGAATTTATAAGGCTTTAGGGAATGAACCGATAATAGAAAAGATAAAGAAGCATGAAACAAATCGTTCAAATAGCCAAGAGTTGTTTACTACTTTGGCATTAAGCTTTGAGGAGATGGAAGAGAAAGCAGGAGTGCTCATTCCCCTTGATGAAGCAGAAGGAGAAATTTCAGCGGGAATGGTCACACCTTATCCGCCGGGAATTCCTTTATTGATTCCAGGAGAACGAATTACCTCTCACGCCATCGAGCGTTTAACAGAGTATATAAAGAATAAGGCAAACATTCAAGGTCATCACCGCTTAGATGAAAATCGTGTGTTTGTGTACCGATAAGCAAGTGGAGGGAAAGACATGTCAAAAGGATTGTTTATTACAGTTGAAGGTCCTGAGGGAGCCGGCAAATCAACGATATTAACGAAAATTTTCAACCGATTATTACAGGATGGCTTCGATGTCATTCAGACGAGGGAACCTGGAGGCATTTCGATTGCTGAACAGATTAGAGAAGTGATATTAAATACGGGGAACACGGAAATGGATAAACGGACGGAAGCTCTTTTATATGCTGCAGCGAGACGACAGCATTTGGTGGAAAAAGTGATACCCGCACTCGCAGAAGGAAAGATAGTGATCTGTGATCGTTTTATTGATAGTTCACTTGCTTATCAAGGGAATGCCCGTGGAATCGGCATGGAAGAGGTCATGAATATCAATCAATTTGCCATTGAGGATAAGATGCCGGATCTAACGTTATACTTTGATATCGATCCCGAAGAGGGGTTAAAGAGAATTGCGATACATAACGGAAGAGAAGTGAACCGGTTAGATCTGGAATCGGTTGATTTCCATACGCGCGTCCGGGAAGGGTATCTAAAGTTAATAAAACAATATCCCGATCGCATTCAAGTCGTAGATGCCAGCCAGAGCAAAGAAGCTGTATTTGGTGATGCATATGGTATCGTGACCGATTATTTAAACAAGTAGGTTTAAGACGGACTTCTAAGCAAAAATTGGTGCTAAGAAGTCCGTCTCTTTTTTAGATGAAACATGTATGTAGATCCTGTTCAATGATATAATAGAAGGAAGTAAATGGCTTTAAAACGGAGGAATTGATTAATGAAGGTAATTATGGCAGTTGTACAGGATAAAGATAGCAATCGTTTGTCTAATGCCCTGATGGAACATAATTTTCGTTCGACAAAATTAGCTAGTACAGGCGGTTTCCTGAAGTCCGGGAATACCACGTTCATTATTGGTACAGAGGATATTCGTGTGGATAAAGCGTTACAGGTTATTAAGGAAAACTGTCAGTCACGGGATCAGATGGTGGCTCCTGTTTCTCCCATGGGTGGGAATGCAGATTCATACGTGCCTTACCCTGTTGAAGTAGCCGTTGGTGGAGCGACCGTATTCGTTCTTCCTGTAGAGCAATTCCATCAGTTTTAAAGCGAGGTTTAACCTATGAAAATTAACCAGGACCATCGGGTTTCCTTAGATAAAGTAACGAAAGACCAGAAATCTATTGGAACAGGTCAAGTTAAATTCGGGCAGCTTGTTCATAAGCACGATCAGAAAATGCAGATGGAACAGCTCAGTAAATTGCTCGTCACAATAGAAGATGCCGGCAGTCGTTTAGCCAAATCAAGATCATTTAAAGATCTTGCAAAATATAAAACCTTGGTCAAGAAATTTGTGCGTGAAGCCGTAGATTTCGGGATGGATTTGAAGCAGTCTCATACGTGGAATCAATATGGTGAAGGCAGAAAGCTCAATATAGTAGAAACCATCGACCAACAGCTTGTTGAACTGGCGGAAGATGTATTGGATAAAGAAAAGAAATCCATTGATATATTAGGGAAAATCGGTGAAATAAAGGGATTGCTTATTAATCTTTATATGTAAGAGAGTGATGTTAAGACATGTTGTTTGAAGAGATACAACCATTTCAGCCCGTCGTCCTTCAGATGCTTCAGAATAGTATTGTGAAGGATCGTGTCGCTCATGCTTATTTATTCGAGGGTGAAAAAGGGACACGAAAGAAGGAAATGAGCATCCTGTTTGCAAAAGCATTGCTATGTGTAAACCGAGCAGATGGAAAGGCATGTGAAAGCTGCTCCAACTGCAAAAGGATCAATCATGGGAATCACCCGGACCTGCATATGGTAGAGCCGGACGGTCTTTCGATCAAGAAGGATCAGATTAAAAGCTTGCAAGAAGAGTTTTCGAAAACAGGTGTAGAATCCAAGAAGAAGATTTACATTATCGTTCATGGAGATAAAATGACAGCGAATGCGGCTAATAGCCTGCTTAAGTTTCTTGAAGAGCCGTTAGCTGATACCACAGCGATTCTCATCACAGAAAATATTCATCGCATATTGCCTACTATTCTTTCACGGTGCCAGACGATTTCCTTTAAGCCGTTACCGAAAGAACAGCTGACAAAACAGTTATTGGAAGAGGGGATACAACCCCATTTTGCGACGCTTGCAGCCAATTTGACGAACCATTATGAGGAAGCTGTAGAAATATGTCAAAATGAGTGGTTTGCACAAGCAAGAATAATAGTGTTAAAATTATATGAAGTCCTCCAGAAAAGTCCCTTCCAAGCAATGGTCAAAATACAAGAGGATTTTGTACAGCACTTCAAAGAAAAAGATCAAGTCGATCGAGCATTAGATCTTTTACTTCTAATATATAAAGACTTACTTCATATCCAGTTAGGAAAAGAAGAACAGCTCGTGTACCCGGACCAAAAGGAAAACTGGAAATCAAACGCACTTCAAGTATCTACCAATCGTCTTTCTACTAATATGACGGCGATACTTGAAGCAAAACGCAAGTTAAACGCCAATATGAATTCGCAGCTGCTAGTAGAACAGCTTATGCTAAAACTGCAGGGGTGATGGTCCTTTGTACGATGTTGTAGGTGTACGCTTTAAAAAAGCGGGTAAAATCTATTATTTCGATCCGGGTGAATTGGATATTCAGAAAGATTCTTATGTAATCGTTGAAACCGTTCGCGGGGTCGAATTTGGAAAAGTAGTCGTAGAGAGAAAGCAAGTCGGAGAAAATGATGTAGTGCTTCCATTGAAGAAAGTGATTCGTATCGCTGATCAAAAAGATCGGTTAATCGTAGATGAGAACAAATCATCTGCGACGGAAGCCTACAATGTATGTTGTGATAAAATTAATCAGCATCAATTAGATATGAAATTGGTAGATGTAGAGTATACATTTGATCGTAACAAAGTCATATTCTATTTTACGGCTGATGGACGAGTTGATTTCCGAGAGCTAGTAAAAGATCTAGCTTCCATTTTCCGTACGCGCATAGAACTTCGTCAGATTGGCGTTCGAGACGAAGCAAAAATGCTGGGTGGTATTGGTCCTTGTGGCCGCATGCTATGTTGTTCTACCTTTTTAGGTGATTTTGAGCCGGTATCCATCAAGATGGCGAAGGATCAAAATCTATCCCTTAATCCAACGAAGATTTCAGGTTTATGCGGACGTTTGATGTGCTGTCTGAAATACGAGAATGACGAGTATGAAGCAGCGAAAGCGGAATTACCTGATATCGGAGAAGTGATTAAGACACCTCATGGAAAAGGTAAAGTGGTAGGTCTTAATATTCTGGAACGTATTCTTCAAGTGGATATTAAAGAAGAAGAGCGGGTTCTGGAATTCACATTAGATGAAATCATGAACGTGGGTGCCGTATCATTCCAAGCCACAGAGTAACGGGGTGTAGTGTCGTGGATAAAAAAGAGTTCTTTGATTCAGTCAGTAACATGGAACAACAAATTGGTCATTTATATCATCAATTAGGTGAGCTCAAGCAGTGTCTAGCTGAAATGTTGGAAGAGAATAATTCGTTGAAGCTTGAAAATGAGCATTTGCGCCGTAGACTGGAACAAACAGAGAACTCACCAAAAAAGGTACAAACAAACAGCGATGCGGGTACAACGAGTGAGTCAGACTTAGAAGATAAAACACTGGATATAGGAGAAGGGTATGACAACCTTGCTCGATTATACCAGGAAGGATTTCATATTTGTAATATTCATTTCGGAAGTCCACGGAAGGATGAAGATTGTTTATTCTGCCTCTCTTTCTTGAACAAGAAGTGAGGAATTCTTCATTCTTCTGAACAGCATATAGATAAAAAGGGCTGATCCATGAAAAAAGGATTGGTCCTTTTTAGTGATTTAAACCGTAACAACTAATAATAGAAGAAAACTGGAGGAAACCTATGGTCGAGTTAAAAGAAGATGAACGTTTAGATTATTTATTGGCTGAAAATATGAGGATCATTCAAAGTCCATCTGTTTTCTCCTTTTCAACAGATGCGGTACTATTGGCCCATTTCAGCTATCTACCGATTCATAAAGGCAAAGTGGTTGATCTATGTTCGGGTAACGGCATCATTCCCTTATTACTAAGTGCGAGAACCAACGTTGAAATTACGGGGGTGGAAATTCAAGAAAGATTATTTGATATGGCACAGAGAAGCGTCCAGTATAATGGTCGTCAAAATCAAATATCCATGAAGCTGGGGGATGTGAAGGAGATTGATCAGCTCCTTCATCATTCACACTATGATGTCGTAACCTGTAATCCTCCATACTTTAATACTCCACCCGGTGATAAAAGAAACGTCAACGAACACTATGCGATCGCCCGTCATGAGATCCTTTGTTCCCTAGAGGATACCATTAAAGCTTCAAGCTATCTTCTGAAGCAAGGAGGAAAGGCTTCCTTCGTCCATCGTCCAGGTCGATTGATGGACATTCTTTCGTTGATGAGGAAGCATCGTCTCGAGCCAAAACGATTGCGCTTTGTATATCCTAAGCCAGGAAGAGAAGCCAACACCATCTTAATAGAAGGAATAAAAGATGGGAAACCGGACCTAAAAATCCTTCCACCCCTTTATGTGTACGATGAACAGAATAAATATTCAAAGGAAGTATATGATATGCTATTTGGAAAGAATGAGGATAAGGACTAAAGAAATGAGGAGGTGAGCTATTCAATGAACCAGCAGAAAAGCTTTCAAGATAGTGAAAAAGGAAGCTTGTATCTTGTCCCTACACCGATCGGGAATTTAGAGGATATGACGTTTCGCGCAATCCGCATGATGAGGGAAGCGGCAGTGATTGCTGCCGAAGATACAAGAAATACAAAAAAATTATGTAATTACTTTGAAATTGATACGCCTATCATCAGCTATCATGAGCACAATAAAGAGACGAGCGGACAGAAGCTGATTGAACGTATGGTAAAAGGCGAGCTCGTTGCCTTAGTAAGTGATGCAGGAATGCCATCCATTTCGGATCCGGGTTACGAACTGGTGAAAGAAGCAATCGATCACGAAATTGCTGTCATTCCATTGCCGGGGGCGAACGCTGCTCTAACGGCTTTGATCGCTTCAGGATTGGCTCCGCAGCCATTTTATTTCTATGGGTTTTTACATAGAGGGAAGAAAGACAAAAGAGCGGAACTGGATACACTAAAAACGCTGGAAGATACATTCATCCTTTATGAATCCCCACACAGATTAAAAGAAACATTAAAAGAGCTATATGGAGCTCTGGGAAATAGACAAATCGTTGTTTGTCGTGAGCTCACGAAGAAGTTCGAGGAATTCATCCGTGGAACCCTGGAAGAAGTAATGGAATGGGCAAACGATGGGGAAGTACGAGGTGAATTCTGCTTATTAATTGAAGGAGCGGATCCGCTGGAAAAAGAAGAGGAAGACTCCTGGTGGAGCAAATACTCGCTTCTGGAACATGTGCAGCATTACATGAACGAAAAAAACATGACCTCCAAAGAAGCCATCAAACAAGTCTCAAAAGAACGCTCCCTTCCAAAACGGGAAGTTTATCAAGCTTTTCATGTTGAATAGGAAAATGACGAGATGCAAAATAAAAAAAGGCCTGAGTCTAGTCACTCAGGCCTTTGATATGTTAACAACAAATTATTTCGTTTGTAGTGAATCCTGGATTTCTTTTAGTAACTGATCTGCACCTTCACGGCTAAGAACCAATTTACCGTTAGCAAGCTTGATGTTATCATCAGAAACTTCTCCAGTGATTTGGCAAGTCATGCTTGGCTTATATTTCTTTAAGATGATTCTTTCGTCATCTACATAGATTTCTAAAGCATCTTTCTCAGCGATACCTAATGTACGACGTAATTCGATTGGGATAACGACACGACCTAATTCATCAACTTTTCTTACAATACCTGTAGACTTCATTTGAAAATCTCCTCCAAATAAATATATTAATATCTCTCTAGTTCGTCAATATTCGACAAATTTCTTTTGTTGTTTCTATCATACCAACGATTAGGAATATCGTCAATAATTATATCTGTAAATTTTTAAGAAAAAATGGATGGAAAAGTGTTGTTTTAATAAGCTTTACGCTTTATTGTAAATAAATGTATTACCAATTAAATATTATTGTAATGAAAGTAATAAGTGAAAGTTATGTCGAATTATCTTTATATAATCCATATATTCGACAAAATTAGACAAAAACCCTCACTTGTTTCGACAATTTATAGATTCAACATTGTTTAGTTGCAGAAACCCTTTATTTTAGGTATATTTTGATGAGATAAGAGGTTAAGATGATAGGTAAGGCGCAGATAATGGATGTACGTACATTTATGCCACTATAAACCATACGGAGGCCCCTATGGCTTTATGGGGGTAGAAAAAAAGAGGAGGAACGGAAAGTGGAAGAAAAGTTGAACACCTTCTATATTACAACACCGATTTATTATCCAAGTGGAAATTTACATATTGGACATGCTTACACCACGGTTGCCGGTGATGCAATGGCCCGCTATAAGAGAATGCGTGGATTCGATGTCATGTACCTGACAGGAACGGACGAGCATGGACAGAAAATTCAACGTAAAGCCCAGGAACAAGGAATTACTCCTCAAGCATATGTAGACGGGATTGTTAGTGGAATTAAAGATTTATGGGGAAAACTGGACATTTCATATGATGACTTTATCCGTACGACAGAGAAGCGTCATAAGGATATTGTGGAAAAGATCTTCCATCAGCTTGTCGAACAAGGTGATATTTACTTGGACCAGTACGAAGGCTGGTATTGTACACCATGTGAATCCTTCTTTACTGAGCGTCAATTAGAAAACGGAAACTGCCCTGATTGCGGCAGACCCGTTGAAAAAGTGAAGGAAGAATCGTATTTCTTCAAAATGAGCAAATACGCTGACCGCCTTCTTGCTTACTATGAAGAAAACCCTGAATTCATTCAGCCTGAGTCCCGAAAGAATGAAATGGTGAATAATTTCATCAAGCCTGGTTTAGAAGACTTGGCTGTTTCAAGAACAACGTTTGACTGGGGAGTGAAAGTACCGGGAGATCCCAAGCATGTCATTTACGTGTGGATCGATGCCCTGTCCAACTATATTACAGCTCTGGGTTACGGCAGTGAGAAAGATACAAATTACTTAAAGTACTGGCCAGCGGATGTTCACCTGGTCGGGAAGGAAATCGTCCGTTTCCATACAATTTATTGGCCAATCATGTTGATGGCTTTAGATCTTCCGCTTCCTAAGAAGGTTTTCGCTCATGGATGGCTTCTCATGAAAGACGGCAAAATGTCTAAATCAAAAGGAAATGTAGTTGATCCTGTTACCCTTATTGATCGATACGGCCTTGATTCTCTTCGTTACTACCTGTTAAGAGAAGTGCCATTCGGTTCTGATGGAGTCTTTACGCCTGAAGGATTTGTTGAACGAATCAACTTCGACTTAGCAAATGACTTAGGAAACCTTTTAAATCGGACAGTGGCCATGATCAACAAATATTTTGACGGTGTCATTCCAACCTATGTTGATTCTAACGGTGAATTCGATCAAGCCCTCCTGGATATGAACAAAGAAACAGTGAATAAATATGAAGAAGCAATGGAAAACATGGAGTTCTCTGTAGCTTTGTCCAGTCTTTGGCAGTTAATCAGCCGCACGAATAAATATATTGATGAAACTCAGCCTTGGGCCCTTGCTAAAGACGAAAGCAAAAAAGAAGAGCTCGGCAGTGTGATGAGTCATTTAGCTGAATCATTACGAAGAGTCGCTGTTCTTTTACAACCGTTTCTAACAAGAACTCCTAAGAAAATATTTGAACAATTGAACCTTCATGAAGAAAAAATGCACACATGGGAAAGCCTGGAGAGTTTCGGAGCTATCCCGGCAGGAACGGAAGTGGTGAAAAAAGGAGAACCGATTTTCCCTCGACTTGAACTTCAGGAAGAGGTAAACTTCATCAAAGAGAAAATGCAAGGGTCTGCTCCTGCTGTTGAAGAAAAGAAGGAGCCTGCTAAAGAAGAATCAGAGGAAATCGGAATCGATGATTTCATGAAAGTTGAGCTTCGAGTAGCGGAAGTCATAGGAGCTGAGCCGGTTAAAAAAGCGGATAAACTGCTTAAGCTACAATTGGATCTTGGCTTTGAAAAACGACAAGTTGTGTCAGGAATTGCTAAATTCTATCAGCCGGACGAACTGGTTGGAAAAAAAGTGATCTGTGTGACAAACTTGAAGCCGGTAAAACTGCGTGGAGAACTTTCACAAGGAATGATTCTTGCTGGTGAAGAAAATGGAACGCTGTCTCTTGCTTCAATCGACCAGTCTTTACCAAATGGAACAAAAGTAAAATAAGTAAGGTTTTATGCTTTTATCGATAAAGGGATGTTCCACGTGGAACATCCCTTTATTTTATTGAAATAATGAAAATATGGAATGACAATCGTTATGTTAGGTATTTCTTGAAATCAATACTATATTTAGAAAATAGTATTGTAGAAAGAAACAGATTGTTTTGGTTCTGTGACTAAAGTAGATAGAATGAAGAGTAACTGTGAGTGAAACAGGAGTAATAAAAAATATCCATAGAAACCATAATATGTAATGTGAATGTTACATGAATGTGATGCTTGTCATGCTTTTTTATATTAAACTTATCTTTATTACAAGGAGTGTCTTACATGCTATTTGATACACATGTTCATTTGAATGCTGAACAATTTGACGAAGATCTGGAGGAGGTAATTTCAAGAGCAAGAGAAGCTGGAGTTGAAAAGATGGTGGTCGTCGGCTTTGATCGTCCAACGATTAACCGGGCGATGGAGCTCATTGAGCAATATGAATTTTTATATGCCAGCATCGGTTGGCACCCAGTGGATGCAATTGATATGAAGGATGAAGATTTAGCTTGGATAGAAGAGCTCTCAAACCACCCTAAAGTAGTTGCCATAGGTGAAATGGGACTCGATTATCACTGGGATAAATCACCAAAAGATGTTCAAAAAGAAGTGTTTCGAAAACAAATTCATTTAGCTAAAAAGGTAAAACTCCCAATTATTATACACAACCGTGATGCCACACAAGATATAGTGGATATCCTCAGGGAAGAAGGAGCAGAGGAAGTTGGAGGGATCATGCATTGCTTCAGCGGAAGTCCTGAAATTGCTCAAGAATGTGTGGATATGAATTTCTACATTTCCCTGGGAGGTCCCGTAACCTTTAAAAATGCGAAAAAGCCAAAAGAAGTAGCAAAAGAAATTCCATTGGAAAAGCTTCTGATCGAAACAGACTGTCCTTATTTAGCACCTCACCCGAACAGAGGGAAGCGAAATGAGCCTGCATACGTGAAGCTGGTAGCAGAACAAATTGCGGAGCTAAAGGAAGTATCATTAGAAGAAGTAGAGAACATAACAACCGAAAATGCAAAAAAGTTATTCAACATAAACTGACATCAGATATTGTCGAGAATTGAGAGAGCTTGTCCAAATAGATAATAAAAACAAAAAGTTCTACATAGGATTCTTGTTTCATAGGATAATCGTGTCGATAACTCTCTCTTTTCATTTTCTCTTCTTTTATGCATAATATGTTTTATGTTCCCTGGGTTTCAATATTTTGCTAGATTAAGTTAAAAGAAGTAAGGGTTGACAGTCACTGGATTACTCTATATAATCACTCCGAGAAAAGGAGGCGTTTTTCATGATGTTTAAGACCATGAAAAGCCTGTTTTCCAAGTCTTTGAGTCGAAGGAAATGGATTGTTACAATCGGAACATTGGTAACATCTGCAGCTGTATTTGGAATTCTTTTTTATGAAGGATCTAAAAACACTGTGGCATTGACCTTAGACGGCGAGCAAAAAGAGATTAGGACGCATGCGAATACAATTCAAGATATATTAAAAGAATTAGAGATTTCAACCCGCTCACAAGACTATTTGTACCCTTCGGGGAATACGAAGGTCTCAAATAACATGAACATTGTTTGGGAACCGGCAAAACAGGTAGAAGTAGTAGTAGGGGATCAGGCGAAAAAGGTCTGGACGACTGCTGATACTGTAAAAGAGATACTCTCTGAAAATGAAATTAAAGTAGGAGAACATGATAAGGTCAAACCCGGCTTATCAGAAAAAGTAACAGGGGACATGAACATAAAGATTGATACCGCATTTTCACTTAAGCTTGTGAACGGCGGAAAAGAACAAAAGGTATGGTCTACTTCGACTACGGTCGCTGACTTTTTAAAGCAACAAGGAATTACACTAAAGAAATCAGACCGTGTTGAACCAAGTTTAGACAAAGTTGTTAAAGCAAATGATGTCGTAAATGTCGTTCGAGTTGAAAAAGTCACCGATGTAGTGGAAGAGGCACAGGATTTCACCGTTATTTCCAAGAAGGATTCCGATCTTTCAAAAGGAAAAGAGAAGGTCGTTCAAGAGGGTAAAAATGGCTTGGTTGAAAAGAAATTTGAAGTAGTGAAAGAAAACGGCAAAGAGGTTTCCAGAAAGTTAGTCAGTGAAAAAGTAGTGAAGGAAAGCCAGGATAAAATCATTAATGTCGGAACAAAGGTTTTAGTGGCTCAAGTTTCACGTGGTAGTTCATCATCTAATTCATCTGCAACAGCCTCAGCTGCTCCAAGTGGAGGAAGAGAGTTTTATGTGAGCTCTACAGCTTACACAGCATCATGTAACGGATGCTCAGGCTATACAGCTACAGGAATCAACCTGAAATCAAATCCGAATGTTAAAGTGATCGCAGTGGACCCTTCTGTCATTCCTTTAGGAACAAAGGTATATGTAGAGGGCTATGGCTATGCCGTAGCTGCAGATACAGGTGGCGCAATCAAAGGGAACAAAATTGATGTATTCTTCCCGTCTAAATCAGATGCCTATCGTTGGGGAAGAAAAACAATAAAAGTAAAAATATTAAACTAAGTGCAGGGGTGTTCTCCTGCTTTTTTTTATTTATCGGTGAAAACCGTTATAATAGCTTTAGGTCTTCAATGATTAGACGAAAATGAAAGCAGAAAAGTTTCAATTCTTTTGGAGGAATTATGAAAATTAAAGAAATCATCGTAGTGGAAGGAAAGGATGATACGGTAGCCATTCAACGTGCTGTCAATGCTGATACGATTGAAACGAATGGTTCTGCTGTGTCTCCGGCTACTATAGAAAAAATAAAACATGCCCAGGAAAAAAGAGGCGTAATCATCTTTACCGATCCTGACTACCCGGGTGAACGTATCCGGAAGATTGTGAGTGAAGCGGTACCGGGTTGTAAGCATGCCTTTGTACATAAGAAGGATGCACTGCCAAAGTCAGGAAGAGGAATAGGTGTAGAGCATGCTTCGTCAGATATCATAAGAGAGTCTTTAAGAGAGGCTCATGTGCTGGATGTTGAGCAGGAAGAAGTCATTTCGAAAGACGATTTGATTGATGCTGGTTTAATCGGCAGTTCCCAAGCGAAAGATCGAAGAATTGCTCTTGGTGAGAAGCTTAGAATCGGATACACTAATGGAAAACAGCTGCATAAACGATTAAGGATGTTCAATATTCAAAAAGAAGAGTTTAAAAAAGCTTTAATGGAAATTATTCAGGAGGAAGAAAATGCATAAAGATATTGCCACCCCGATACGCACGAAAGAGATATTAGGTAAGTATGGTTTCTCGTTTAAAAAGAGCCTGGGTCAGAACTTTTTGATCGATCCCAATATCCTCAGGAACATAACGGAATACGCAGGTTTATCTGAGAAAACCGCAGCCATTGAGATTGGACCTGGAATCGGTGCATTAACAGAACATCTTGCGCGCACCTCGGGAAAGGTCGTCGCATTTGAAATCGATCAGCGACTGATTCCTATTCTGGGCGATACACTATCCCCTTACAAAAACGTTAAAATAATCAATGAAGATATATTAGAGGCGGATGTAGAATCCATTATTAACAAAGAATTTGAAGGGTTCGAAGACATTATGGTAGTGGCCAATCTCCCTTATTACGTCACTACACCTATCATTCTTAAGCTGTTGATGGAGCGTCTTCCAATCAGAGGCATCTGTGTCATGCTTCAAAAAGAAGTAGGGGACCGTATTTCAGCTCAGCCCGGAACAAAAGCGTACGGATCTCTTTCGATTGCCATACAGTACTATACAGAGGCCGAGATGGTCATGACTGTCCCGAAAACGGTCTTTATGCCGCAGCCGAATGTAGACTCTGCCGTCATCCGTTTAACGAAGCGTGAGAAGCCTCCTGTCGAGGTGATCAGTGAAGATTTCTTCTTTACCGTGACACGCTCTTCTTTTGCTCAAAGAAGAAAGACCATCCTGAACAATCTAAGCAGTCAGCTTCCCCAAGGAAAGGAAAAGAAAGACATGATCCTTGAGGCCTTATCTTCCGCCGGGATTGAACCCACACGACGTGGAGAGACACTGTCGATACAGGAATTCGGCCGGTTGAGTGATGCGTTATACCCGAACTTTAATTAAAGCTTGCATAGATGGCTAAACGTGAAAGTGCGTTTAGCCATTTTTTTGTTTCCGTGTATTGAGCAGGGTAACCTCATTTTATTGACACCGAATATCAGAGGGGTGCATAGGTTATCACAGGGAATATTTACTTAATTAAGGATAAGGAACCTGTTGAGAAGGATATAACAAACGTTGATCCTCCTCGGCTTATTTATTTCCTTTTTTGATTTAACGAATGTTTAGCCCACGGGAGTGACTGATGTGAATATCGAGATCAATGATGTCGTAGGCCGTCTTTCCTATCAATGTGATATTTTATTCAGGGTGATTGATATCCGCATGATAGATGGCCAAAAAACGGCAGTTCTGTATGGTGAAGATTTTCGATTAATAGCGGATGCTCCTTTTCATGATTTGAAGAAGATGGACCCTAGAGAGCAGGAACGTATTACGCAGGAGTTTCGTTCAAAGGAGGAACAATCTCTTGACTTATTTCGTCAGGATATAGAGCTTCTCAAGTATAAGCAGGAATATAGGGTAACAAACGCTTATCGAGACGATTATAACTATTTCCAGGTTCCAGGGAAAGTGCTTCATCTTGATGGAGATCCAAGCTATTTAAGAAAGTGTCTAGATCTTTATGAAAAAATTGGTGTCCCGGTAAAAGGTGTTCACTGTAGTGAGACAGAGATGCCTGAAAGGATTGGGGCGCTTATCGATAAATATAGACCAAATATTATTGTTTTGACCGGTCACGATGCCTATTCCAAGGCGAAAGGGACCAAAGGTGATATTAACGCTTATCGACATTCTAAATATTTTGTTCAGGCCGTGCGGGAAGCACGCAGCAAATCTCCCCATCTGGATCAATTAGTGATCTTTGCTGGTGCTTGTCAATCCCACTTTGAATCATTGATCCACGCTGGAGCCAATTTTGCCAGCTCCCCGTCCAGAGTCAATATTCATGCATTGGACCCTGTGTATATCGTGGCCAAGATTTGTTTTACGGGGTTTAAGGATTCAGTAAATGTGTGGGACGTCATCCGCAATACGTTAACAGGGGACAAAGGGCTTGGCGGAATAGAGACGAAGGGTGTCCTTCGTACAGGAATGCCATATAAAATTACTGAAGAAGATTAGGGAATGTTCGACAAAAATCAAATAGACCTTACAATTTACTGCGTGAATTGTAAGGTCTATTTGGTGTTTAGATGTATAGAATAGTAAGGTGGGTTTTTTAGTGAGGTTTTATGCTTGTCGCCTCTGGGCAAAGCCGCTTCCGCTTTTCTATGTGTCCAGCTCCAGGGGCTTGGGGCTCGAGGTCATAAGCCAAGTAACCCAAAAAGGCAAAGAACGCCTTTCCGGGTTACTCGTCTTATGCTTGTCGCCCCAGGGCGAGCCCCTTCCGCTTTTCTATTATCCAGCTCCGGCGGCTAGTCCCTCGAGGTCATAAGTCAAGGGCACCAAAAAGGCAAAGAGCGCCTTTCCGGTGCCCTCGCCTTATGCTTGTCGGGCCTGACCAAGCCGCCTTCGCTTTTATTGTTTACATAATTTCTCAAAGGTTGGGGAATGTTAGGTGTGTAGAAAAAACGTACTTTTTGTTGAATAAAATATATTGACAGGTGTTCCATGTTCTTGTTAAAATAATAAATTTATTTGACTAAAATTACATAATGTGTTATATTTGATTATAGTGAGGTGGAAGCGAAATGCCAAAAACATTAGCCGACATTAAAAGATCCCTTGATTCTAATCTTGGGAAACGTTTAATGCTTAAAGCAAACGGTGGACGTCGAAAAACAATTGAGCGTTCAGGTGTTCTAGCCGAAACGTATCCTTCTGTATTCGTGGTTCAACTGGATCAAGAAGAGAATGCGTTCGAACGAGTTTCTTACAGCTATGCAGATGTTCTCACTGAGACAGTTCAATTAACATTTTATGATGAAGCAACAGGAAATATCATCTTTAGCCAGCAGTAGACAATAGTTTGCTGCTTTTTTATTTGCCCAATTTTCAAGGAAGTACATAGAGTAGGATTCTCCATTGTTATGTTTTGTCCTTTTGTACACATACTAAACGTGTGGTACATCTAAAGGAGGTAGACTTATGAGCAGAAGAAGAGGAATCATGTCTGATCAATTAAAAGAAGAAATCGCTCAGGAATTGGGATTTTATGATGTTGTTCAGAAAGATGGTTGGGGTGGAATCACGTCACGGGATGCAGGTAATATGGTGAAGCGCGCAGTAGAGCTCGCAAGTCAGCAATTATCTGAAAATCGTCCTCACTAACTCTTTTCACGCATACAGGATTACATCTTTTATCAGTACCATATACAGGGGGTCGCCTTAAAAGTGTAGTGCTTTTCAGGTGGCCCCTGTTTTAATAAAGACAAGACAATCTTTCCTATCAGTACTTTACGTGATAAAATAACATACTTGTATGAGTATGTTTAGAAGTTAACACTCTCAATAATAAGTGTATGATACAATATAACAAAGAGTATTGGTAAGAAGGTGATGATATGAGGTTATTAGTGAAGGCGCCGGCAAAAATTAACCTATCACTTGATGTTTTACATAAACGTTCAGATGGTTACCATGAAGTTGAGATGGTTATGACTACAATTGATTTAGCGGATAGAATTGAGCTTACGAATCTTTCTGATGATACGATTAAGATTCTCTCGCATAATCGATTTGTGCCGGACGATGGAAGAAATCTTGCCTATCAGGCTGCACAGCTTTTAAAGACGAGGTTGAATATCAAAAAAGGGGTAGCGATCTCCATTGATAAAGTGATACCTGTAGCAGCAGGATTAGCAGGCGGGAGCAGTGACGCGGCAGCAACCTTAAAAGGGTTAAATCGATTATGGGATTTAGGTCTCAGCATGGATGAGCTGGCAGAGCTTGGTTCCGAAATTGGTTCAGATGTATCTTTCTGTGTTTACGGGGGGACAGCTTTAGCATCAGGAAGAGGCGAGAAGATCAAACATCTTTCAGCCCCGCCTAATTGCTGGGTCATATTAGCAAAACCAACAATAGGGGTTTCAACAGCAGATGTTTATAAAAATTTGGATTTGAAAAACATTACCCATCCGAATACAAACGCCATGGTTTCAGCTTTAGAACATGGAAATTATCATGATATATGCTCCAATCTTGGGAATGTACTTGAGTCGGTCACGTTGGATATGCACCCTGAAGTGGCTCAAATCAAGGACCAAATGGAGCGTTTTGGTGCCGATGCTGTTCTAATGAGCGGTAGCGGACCGACGGTATATGGATTAGTGCAATATGAATCAAGACTTCATCGAATCTATAATGGTTTAAGAGGTTTTTGTGATCAAGTGTTCGCTGTGCGCATGCTGGGAGATTAAGAGCTCTTGCCGAAATCCGTATATTAATGATATATTTACATTATAATATTCGGATTTAGGAGGTTTCTTTGGTGAAGTTTAAGCGTAGTGAACGATTAATTGATATGACGCATTATTTATTAGAACGCCCCCACCAACTTGTTCCTTTAACTTTTTTCTCTGAACGGTACGGTTCTGCAAAGTCTTCCATCAGTGAGGACTTGACGATAGTAAAGGAAACATTTGAAGGACGGGGTGTGGGGACTGTTCAAACAGTTCCAGGGGCAGCCGGTGGAGTGAAATATGTTCCAAAGGTAAATAGTCAGGAAGCAAAAGAAATGATAGATGAGCTTTGTGTTCATCTGGAAAGTTCAGATCGTTTATTACCAGGCGGATACCTTTACATGACCGACCTGCTGGGTAACCCTCAGCTTATGAAAAGTGTCGGGAAATTACTGGCGTCTGCTTTCGCTGAGAAAGATATTGATGTCATCATGACAGTAGCGACAAAAGGGATACCGATTGCAAATGCAATTGCCTCATACTTAAATGTACCGGTGGTCATCGTAAGACGGGATAGCCGTGTAACAGAGGGATCGACTGTGAGCATTAATTATGTCTCAGGCTCATCGAAGAGGATCCAATCCATGGTTCTTTCAAAGAGAAGTTTGAAGGAAGGGTCTAAAGTATTGGTTGTCGATGATTTCATGAAGGCAGGGGGAACCATCAACGGTATGAAGAACTTACTGGAAGAGTTCTCGGCTACTTTATCCGGAATAGGTGTTTTAGTTGAATCCAATAGTATCGATGGTCGACTAGTGGATGATTATGTTTCATTGTTAAAATTGTCTGATGTGAATGAAAAAGATAAACAGATTTCATTGACAGAAGGAAATTATTTTCAATCAAATTTAACATTTCTACCATAAGGGGAGGCATTTAATATGCGTGTAGTTTCTACTAAGCAAGCACCAGCAGCAATTGGTCCATACTCACAGGGGATTGTCGTAAATAATTTATTTTACAGTTCAGGTCAAATACCTCTGACAGCAGAAGGTACTATGGTGGAAGGGGATGTAGCAGAACAGACGCATCAGGTGTTCCGTAATCTTCAAGCCGTACTATCGGAAGCTGGAGCATCATTGGAAACAGTGGTGAAAGCCACTGTATTCATTAAGGATATGAATGACTTTGGTACGATCAATGAAGTGTATGGGGAATATTTTAGTAATCACAAGCCGGCTCGTTCTTGTGTAGAGGTAGCCCGCTTACCTAAAGATTCCTTAGTTGAGATCGAAGTAATCGCACTCGTGAAGTAAAATTCACGGGTGTTTTTTTGTGTCAAAAAGGAAGTGTAGTTCAAATGAAATAGATGACTGGATATAAAAAATAAAACTTTTCAAAAAATTTTACAATTTAAGAAGGAATATCTAAATAATTCGTTGAATACATAGAGTAGATTTCATCTAGGGAAAAAGGTGGTGAACAGAATGGAAGTAACAGACGTAAGATTACGCCGAGTAAACACCGATGGTCGCATGAGAGCTATCGCATCTATTACGCTGGATAATGAATTTGTTGTTCATGACATTCGCGTGATTGATGGGAACAATGGCTTATTTGTAGCGATGCCAAGCAAGCGAACTCCAGATGGGGAATTTCGTGATATTGCTCACCCAATTAATTCAGGTACTCGAGGCAAGATCCAAGATGCCGTCTTAGCTGAGTATCACCGTCTAGGTGAGCTAGAAGAAGTTGAGTTAGAAGAAGCTGGGGCTTCCTAATTAGATCTATAGCATCAAGAGCCTACTTTTGTAAGGCTCTTTTTTTTGTCTTTAGAGCCGGGTATTTAAAAGTGGCGGTTCTTACGTTTTTTGTATACCCCTATTTTTATAGAGATGAAACCTATAATTAATATTTTTTTGCATCTTAAGGTAAAAAATTTGGGCAGGGATGTTTGACTAAGGCAAAGAGCGCCTTTCCGGCAGGTTCGTCTTATGCTTTTCGGGCCTGGGCAAGCCGCCTCCGCTTTTCTATGATG
>NZ_JBNNJT010000010.1:20522-20928 GCF_050270195.1 Rossellomorea sp. NPDC071047
TCCAGCTCCAGGGGCTTGGGGCTCGAGGTCATAAGCCAAGTAACCCAAAAAGGCAAAGAGCGCCTTTTAGGGTTACTCGTCTTATGCTTGTCGCCACAGGGCGAGCCCCTTCCGCTTTTCTACTTGTCCAGCTCCGGCGGCTAGAGGCTCGAGGTCATAAGTCAAACCTGCCAAAAAGGCAAAGAGCGCCTTTCCGGCAGGTTCGCCTTATGCTTGTCGCCTCTGGGCAAGCCGCCTCCGCTTTTCTATGTGTCCAGCTCCAGGGGCTTGGGGCTCGAGGTCATAAGCCAAGTAACCCAAAAAGGCAAAGAGCGCCTTTTAGGGTTACTCGTCTTATGCTTGTCGCCCCAGGGCGAGCCCCTTCCGCTTTTCTACTTGTCCAGCTCCGGCGGCTAGTCCCTCGAGG
>NZ_JBNNJT010000010.1:21026-57134 GCF_050270195.1 Rossellomorea sp. NPDC071047
GGTCATAAGCTAAATTGACCAAAAAGGCAAAGAGCGCCTTTCCGGTCAATTCATCTTATGCTTGTCGGGCCTGACCAAGCCGCCTCCGCTTTTCTATATGTCCAGCTCCAGGGGCTTGGGGCTCGAGGTCATAAGCCAAGTAACCCAAAAAGGCAAAGGGCGCCTTTCCGGGTTACTTGGCTTATGCTTGTCGCCCCAGGGCGAGCCTCTTCCGCTTTTCTACTTGTCCAGCTCCGGCGGCTAGTCCCTCGAGGTCATAAGCTAAATTGACCAAAAAGGCAAAGAGCGCCTTTCCGGTCAATTCATCTTATGCTTGTCGGGCCTGACCAAGCCGCCTCCGCTTTTCTAATGACAAATATATGTACTTTTATATGAATCCTTGAAATGATAAAGTTTTTAGGATATATTCGTTATGGATAAAAAGGTTATTGGAGGACCAAAAATGACAAATCGATATGCCGTTATATTAGCTGCCGGGCAAGGTACGAGAATGAAGTCCAAGCTTTACAAAGTTCTTCATCCTGTGTGTGGCAAGCCGATGGTGGAACATGTGGTCGACCAAATTTCAACTCTTCATATAGAAAAGACTGTCACAATCATCGGTCACGGTGCTGAGCTTGTGAAGTCGCATTTAGAAGGCAAGAGTGATTTTGCCCTTCAGGCTGAGCAATTAGGTACCGCTCATGCTGTTATGCAGTCTGAAGATGTGTTAGGTGATTTAGAAGGTACTACTTTGGTGGTATGTGGTGATACACCGCTCATTAAAGGAGAAACGATGGAAGCGTTAGTGAAGCATCATGAAGGTCAGGGTGCGAAAGCGACTATCTTGACTGGTCACACTGAATCCCCTGATGGATACGGACGCATCATCCGTAACCAGGAAGGCTTGGTGGAACGCATCGTAGAACATAAGGATGCAACCGATGAGGAGCGAAGCGTGAAAGAAATCAATACCGGAACATATTGTTTCGATAATAAAGCGTTATTCGATGCCCTGAAAAAGGTTTCGAATGATAACGTACAAGGCGAGTATTATTTACCGGATGTGATTGAGATTCTTCAGTCTGAAGGTGAAATCGTAAGTGCGTACCAAACAAGTGACTTTGATGAGACATTGGGTGTGAACGACCGTGTCGCACTTTCTCAAGCAGAGATCACGATGAAAAAGCGCATCAATGAATACCATATGCGCAATGGTGTAACGATAAAGGATCCAAACAATACGTATATTGATGCAGATGTGAAGATTGGCCGAGATACGGTTATCCTTCCAGGTACGGTTCTTAAAGGCGACACTTCAATTGGTGAAGATGCTATGATCGGACCAAATTCTGAGGTGAAGGATTGTCAGATCGGTGACCGAACAGTTGTGAAGCAATCTGTTGCTCATGACAGCTCGATCGGTTCGGATGTTCATATTGGGCCATTTGCTCACATTCGTCCGGCTTCTACCATTGAAGATGAAGTTAAGATTGGTAACTTCGTTGAAATTAAGAAGGCTTCTTTCGGTAAAGCAAGTAAAGCATCCCACTTAAGCTACATTGGAGATGCAGAGGTTGGAAGTGACGTCAACATTGGATGTGGATCGATCACGGTGAACTATGATGGAAAGAATAAGCACATGACAAAGATTGAAGATGGTGTATTTGTAGGCTGTAATTCAAATCTGGTCGCGCCTGTTAAAGTAGGAAAAGGTGCATACATTGCTGCTGGTTCTACGATTACTGAGGATGTTCCAGGAGAGTCTCTTTCGATTGCAAGAGCTCGCCAGGTAAATAAAGAAAATTACGTACAAAATCTAAATCATAAGAAATAATTGGAGGTCCACGATGCCAAACTCTTATATTAATTCCAAATTAAAAATTTTCTCCCTTAATTCAAACTACCATCTTGCAAAGGAAATTGCTGATGAAGTAGGAGTTGAATTAGGGAAATCTTCTGTTAAGCGTTTTAGTGACGGTGAAATTCAGATTAACATTGAAGAAAGTATCCGTGGTTGTGATGTATTCGTCATTCAGTCTACTTGTCAGCCTGTAAACGAAAACCTGATGGAGCTTCTTATTATGGTAGATGCGTTGAAACGTGCTTCTGCTAAAACGATTAACATTGTTATGCCTTATTATGGGTATGCCCGTCAGGACCGTAAAGCGAGAGCACGTGAGCCTATCACGGCTAAATTAGTGGCAAACCTGTTGGAAACAGCCGGTGCTACCCGCGTAATCACACTGGACCTGCATGCTCCTCAGATTCAAGGCTTCTTTGATATCCTGATCGATCACCTGATGGGTGTTCCTATCTTAGCGGATTACTTTGAAGAAAGAGGATTCAATAACGAAGACCTTGTCATTGTATCTCCGGACCATGGAGGAGTGACTAGAGCCCGTAAGCTTGCGGAACGCCTGAAAGCGCCGATTGCCATCATTGATAAACGTCGTCCGAAACCGAACGTTGCAGAGGTCATGAACATCGTTGGTAACATTGATGGTAAAATCGCCATCCTGATCGATGATATTATTGATACTGCCGGTACGATCACGCTTGCAGCCAATGCGTTAGTGGAAAACGGTGCGAAAGAAGTTTTCGCGTGCTGTACGCATCCGGTTCTTTCTGGACCTGCGATTGAGCGAATCGAAAACTCTAATATTAAAGAGCTGGTTGTAACGAACTCTATTCCATTAGGCGAAGAGAAAATGATCAGTAAAGTGAAGTCGTTGTCAGTTGCTCCACTAATCAGTGAAGCCATCATCCGTGTCTACGAACAACAATCTGTCAGCACGCTTTTTGATTAAGAATTAATATTTGTAGTTTGTGCATATGAAGAAGAGCCTGTCCTTATTTAGGGCAGGCTTTTCTGTTATTCTTCTTTTAGACTCTTTTCGCAAAGTTTGTGGTTATCTTAAGGAAGAATGTAGTAGTTGATTTCCGCTACAGGATGCTCGCTTTCCGCGGGGCGTGAGTTGAGCCTCCTCGGGCTTTGCCCTGTGGGGTCTCAACTTTCCCGCTATTCCCGCAGGAGTCGAACATCCTTCCGCTCCAATCAACTTTCTGAGCATAAATCCTCATTAGAATGTGAGAAAAACAAGACTTTTAGAAAGCAACCTCATATCAAGTGAGTAAAGATAGATCTCCTTTTGAGAAAGAAGCATTCTGTTTTCTAGTTACATTGTTTTTCTCGCACACCTTAAGCTCTGTCACGAAAAATCTCTTAAAGATGGTGAGGGGAACTGCGTAGACTCCTGCGGAAGTACGGGCGTGCCGAGACCCCAGAAGCGAAGCTGAGGAGGCTCGGCCGAACGTCCGCGGAAAGCGGAGCAGTTCCCCTCACCATCCTCCACATACTAATTGACAGAGCTCAAGCAGACCTTATGTTAAAAAGCAACAATCTGTATGAAAAGGGCCTTCTTCTAAAACAGCTATCTGACAACCTTCCATAAGCACCCTTCCCGTCATAAATTGATTTTTCTATGTTTATTTCAAATCACATTAGGGTAATTACTATATATAGAACTTTAACTAACATAAAAGATTAGGGAAGGTGTTGGATTAGACATGGCAACTGAATTAAAAGCAAATACCAGAAAAGATTTTAAACGCTCTTCATTAACAAAGCTGAGACACGAGGGGAATATCCCTGGAGTCGTGTACGGCTACAAAGCAGATAATACACCAATTATGGTAGATGCCATTACGTTTATTAAAACGATTCGTGAAGTAGGAAGAAACGGAATTATTTCCTTAAATGTAGATGGTAATAAACAAAATGTCATTTTAAGTGACTATCAGCAGGACCACTTGAAGGATGCCGTTACTCACGTAGATTTCCTTGCCGTTAATATGTCACAGGAAATCGATGCGGATGTTCGTATCGAGCTTGTGGGAGAAGCTGCAGGAGTAAAGGACGGCGGAGTACTACAACAGCCGTTGCATGAGGTTTCTGTAACAGCTAAACCTAAAGATATACCGGAATCAATCGAAGTTGATATTGCAGAACTTCAAGTTGGAGAAACGGTAACGATCGGTGATATACGCGACAAATACAGTGTCACTCTTAATGAAGAGGACGACCGTACAATTGCTTCCATTCTCGCACCACGACAGGAAGAAGAAATTGATAGCGGTGAAGAGCAGGAAGCAGGTACCCCTGAGAATGAAGAAGGAAGAGAATCAGAGGCCAGTGAAGAAAGTGAATCAAAGGAAGAATAAAAATCAATATTTTTTGGCGTAACCTTTTGCAGGTTGCGCTTTTTACGTTATTCTAGAGGTATAAGGTCAGAAGAGGTGTTAGACATGAAATTAATCGTTGGACTAGGAAACCCGGGATCACAATATGAGAAGACACGTCATAATATCGGGTTTGTTATTATAGATGCTTTAGCAGATCGACTGGGGGTTTCATTGAATCAGTCAAAGTTCAAAGGGATATATGGGACTTACCATTATAAAGGGGAAAAAATCGTTTTATTAAAGCCGCTTACCTATATGAATTTATCTGGGGAAAGCATTGTTCCGCTAATGGATTATTTTAATATTGAAGATGAAGATCTGCTTGTTATTTATGATGATTTGGATTTACCTGTAGGAAAGATAAGGCTGAGACAGAAGGGGAGTGCCGGAGGTCATAATGGAATAAAATCAACCATCGCTCATTTGGGCTCTCAAAACTTCAATCGCCTTAGAATAGGAATCGATCGCCCTGTAAACGGTATGAGTGTCCCGGATTATGTTCTTGGAAGGTTTAGTAAGGAAGATCAAGGAGAGTTGGATAAAGTCATCTCTGCCTGTGTGGAAGCATGTGAAACATGGTTTGATAAACCTTTCCTCGAAGTGATGAATAAATTCAACTAACGAATTCATATACTGCATTTCGAGGACTGAAAATCTTGGTGACCTTCCATCATTCCTGTGAAGAGTTGAATAACTCCCCTCTAACAGGTTCATACTAAATGTATAAATGTGTATGGAGGGAAATGGTATGGCGATCCATTATCAGTGTCGACATTGTGGTACAAATGTTGGAACACTTTCAAACGTATCTGTCCATTCAGAGCAGCTCGGGATTCATACGCTGTCAGATGAAGAACGGTTACACATGGTTCAGTATCAGGACAACGGAGATATCCAAGTGAAGACCATCTGTGAAGATTGTCAGGAGAGTCTGGAGAGAAACCCTGACTATCATCAATTAGATCATATCATTCAGTAAGAACGCTTTGGTGGAGAACCAAAGCATTTTTCTGTTTACAGTTGAGATTATATAGAAAGATCCAAAGGGGAGGAGCGTACACTTGAAAGGTATTATAAAACAGGTTCACCAAAGTGAAGAAATTCAATCCATCATCGCTGGAGTGGAGGAGCAATTATCTGAACAGCTTGTCGCAGGATTGTCCGGCTCATCCCGAACAGCTTATATAGCGGACGTCTATTTACAAACGAATAAATCCACCATAGTGGTCACGCATAATTTGTTTCAAGCCCAGAAAGTCTATGACGATCTCATTCAGTTTCTATCCGAGGATGAAGTATATTTATATTCTGCTAATGAGTTAATCGCAGCTGAATTAAGTGTGGCGAGTCCGGAACTGAGAGCTCAACGTATCGAAGTGTTGAATAAGCTTTCTCAGAATCACTCGGGTGTATATATTGTTCCTGTCGCAGGATTAAGAAAAATCCTTCCTCCGAAATCCATGTGGGAAACGAATCAAATCCGTTTTAAAACGGGAGAAGATATCGATCTGGATGAAGTATTAAATCAATTGGTTCAAATGGGCTATCAGAGGACGGGGATGGTCAACACACCTGGTGAATTCAGCCTTCGCGGGGGAATCGTTGATATATTCCCATTAACGTCCCAGAATCCTGTCCGTATCGAATTATTTGATACCGAAATTGATTCGATTCGCATCTTTTCAGTTGAGGACCAGCGTTCGATTGATAAACTTAACGCTGTGGAAATAGGACCAGCAACAGAGGTCTTATTGAGCTATGAGAACATCGAAAGGCTCATCCACGAAATTGAAGCTGGACTTTCCGCCAGTTTAAAGAAGGTGAAAGCGGCAGCTGTAAAGGAAAAGATGACTGAGTACATAGGTCATGAGGTTGATCAGCTTGAAAACGGACAAGTTCCTGAGCAAATTTTCAAGTACTTGTCCCTGGCGTATGACCATCCTAGTAGTTTGCTAGATTATTTACCTGAAGACGGAGTCATTTTCTTTGACGAATTCAGTCGTGTACAGGAAATGAGTGAGTCCCTTGAGAAAGAGGAAGCAGAGTGGTTTACCTCGTTGTTGCAAGAAGGACAGATCATCCATGATGTACCTGTATCCCATGCGTTTACCGAGTTGATTAATAACACGAAGCTGCCAAAGGTGTACTTTTCTCTTTTCCTGCGTCATATTCCCAATACAAGCCCGCAGAATATCTTTAATGTTTCTACAAAGCCTATGCAGAATTTCCATGGGCAGATGAATGTTTTAAAGGCAGAATTGGATCGCTGGAAAAAAGGAAAATATACCGTTGTTTTACTGGGACCGGATGAAGAGCGGGTCAAGAAGCTTCAAAGGGTACTGGACGATTATAAAATTGAAATCGCCTTTGTGGAAGATGGGGATAAGCTGCTGCCGGGCACGATCCAAATGATCAACGGCAGCCTGACGAACGGATTTGAACTTCCCCTTCAGAAACTGGCCGTTATTACAGAAGAGGAACTATTCAATAAAAAAACCCAAAAGAAGCCCAGAAGGCAAAAGCTTTCAAACGCTGAGAGAATCAAAAGCTATTCTGAGCTGAAAGTGGGGGACCATGTGGTTCATGTGAATCACGGGATCGGTAAATTTCTTGGGATTGAAACCTTGGAGATCAATGGTGTTCACAAAGACTATCTCCATGTGAAATATCAGGGGAATGACAAGCTCTATGTTCCGGTTGATCAAATTGAACTTGTCCAAAAATACGTCGCTTCAGAAAACAAGGATCCCAAGCTTTATAAGCTGGGCGGAAGTGAATGGAAGAAGGTCAAGTCGAAGGTTCAATCCTCAGTTCAGGATATAGCAGATGATCTCATCAAGCTCTATGCTGAAAGGGAAGCGGCAAAAGGCTATGCATTTTCCCCCGATGGTGATATGCAAAGAGAGTTTGAAATGGTGTTTCCATACGAAGAAACCGATGACCAGCTGCGATCTGTAAGTGAAATTAAGCAGGATATGGAAAGAGAACGGCCGATGGACCGCTTATTATGTGGAGACGTAGGTTATGGAAAAACAGAAGTGGCCATTCGGGCAGCTTTCAAAGCCATTGCCGATGGAAAGCAGGTCGCTATCCTCGTACCGACCACCATCCTTGCTCAGCAGCATTATGAAACGATCAAGGAACGTTTTCAGGACTTCCCCGTTGAAATAGGATTATTAAGTCGTTTCAGAACACGAAAGCAGCAGCAGGAAACGACGAAGGGCCTTAAGAACGGAACCGTGGATATCGTAGTGGGGACCCACCGCCTTCTTTCCAAAGACATTCAATACAGGGACATCGGATTATTGATCATCGACGAAGAACAGAGATTTGGAGTCACACACAAAGAAAAAATCAAACAATTAAAAACGAATATTGATGTGCTGACTCTAACGGCTACTCCGATTCCACGGACTCTTCATATGTCGATGCTTGGAGTACGTGATCTATCTGTCATTGAAACTCCGCCTGAGAATCGATTCCCGGTTCAGACATATGTAATGGAATACAACGGTGCTTTGATCAAAGAAGCCATTGAAAGAGAGATGGCACGGAACGGTCAGGTGTATTTTCTTTACAACCGGGTAGAGGATATTGAAAGAAAAGCGGACGAAATTTCCATGCTTGTGCCGGATGCGAGAATAGCCTACGCACACGGACAAATGAGTGAAAACGAGCTCGAAGCCGTGATCTTAAGCTTCCTTGCCGGTGAGTATGATGTACTGGTCACTACGACGATCATTGAAACAGGCGTGGATATACCGAATGTGAACACATTGATTGTCTTTGATGCCGATCGGATGGGCTTATCTCAACTCTATCAATTAAGAGGAAGGGTTGGACGTTCGAACAGGGTGGCCTATGCCTATTTCACCTACCGTAAAGACAAGGTGCTGACGGAAGTCGCGGAAAAACGTTTGCAAGCGATAAAAGAATT
Source organism: Rossellomorea sp. NPDC071047 (assembly GCF_050270195.1). NCBI lineage: Bacteria > Bacillati > Bacillota > Bacilli > Caryophanales > Bacillaceae > Rossellomorea > Rossellomorea sp. NPDC071047. The sequence continues at coordinate 29,188 of NZ_JBNNJT010000010.1, forward strand.
CACTGAGCTCGGTTCAGGATTCAAGATTGCCATGCGTGACCTGACGATCCGTGGAGCAGGAAATCTTCTGGGAGCACAGCAGCACGGCTTTATTGATTCTGTCGGGTTTGACTTGTACTCTCAAATGTTGAAAGAAGCCATCGAAGAGCGAAAAGGAGATCTTCCGAAACAGCCGGAGTCGAGCTTTGAAGTGGACATCGAAATCGATGCCTATATTCCGGATGAATATATTAAAGATGGACATCAAAAGATCGAAATGTATAAACGATTCCGCTCCATCTCTTCCCTTCCTGAAATTGAAGAGCTGGAAGAAGAAATCCTTGACCGTTTCGGGGAGTATCCAGAGGAAGTCGGTTATCTATTCTTAATCTCCGAAATGAAAATATACGCCAAAAATACAAAGCTTGAATCCATTAAACAGGATAAGAAATCAGTGAACATCTTTATGTCGCCGGACGGAACGGCGCAGATCGATGGATCCAAGGTCTTTAACTTATGCAACAAACACGGCCGGGCTGTGGGCCTCGGAATGGAAGGATCAAAGCTTAAAATATCCATCAACACCTCACGTTTGGAAGCATCCAAGTGGTTTAATATGGCCTATGACATCATTAAGCATTTGGATGAAGCATTAAAAGTAGAAGAAAACGCCTGATAATGATTAAAACTTCACATACTTTCATCAGATGAAATACGGAAATTCTTACCTTCGTTATAATACTGTAACCAAAATGTAAACGCGCTGCTTGTTTTACTTTACTATGATAAGGGTATTAGTATTTATGCAGCTGCCAACAATGGAAAAAGATACCTGCATTAGAATTTTAGTGAAATTACAGAAAAAATAACTGAATGTGTATAGAACTTCTAAGTTGTAAGATACTAAACTCAACAATGGTAAAGTATTCAATAACAAGTTGGTACATTGCCAAATAAAATCATCTGATGAAAGTGAGGCAACTATAGATGAAAGCAACTGGTATTGTTCGTCGTATTGATGATTTAGGGCGTGTCGTCATTCCGAAAGAAATTCGTAGAACATTAAGGATTCGCGAGGGAGATCCCCTTGAAATCTTCGTCGATCGTGACGGAGAAGTCATCTTAAAGAAATACTCCCCAATCAGTGAACTTGGTGACTTTGCTAAGGAATACGGCGAAGCATTATACGACAGCCTTGGAAGCGCTGTGTTAATTTGTGATCGAGATGCTGTAATCGCCATCTCAGGCGCTTCTAAGAAAGAATATTTAAATAAGAACATCAGTGAACTGGTTGAAAAAGTAATGGATGACCGTACGTCTCTGTTACACACTCAACAAGGACAAGCTGAGCTTGTCGATGGACACGGTGAGGAACTTGCTTCCTATACGATAGCCCCGATAGTCGCAAATGGAGATCCGATTGGTGCCGTTGCGATCTTCTCGAAGGAGCGTACAGTAGGCGAAGTGGAACAAAAGGCAGTAGAAACGGCAGCTGGCTTTTTAGCAAGACAAATGGAGCAATAATTTTTCAGGAGCGGCATTTAGCCGCTCTTCTTTTTTATTTTTGGTCTGATAAACGAAGCTGCAGAAGAAAACAGACAGCTCTTTATGGTAAAATGACCAGTACATAAACGATTTTTTCTCTGCCTGATCAGACTCATTGAGCATTGAAAAAAGTGGTACAGAAAGGCAGGAAAACTGGTTGAGTAAGAAATACTCTTCCAATCAATTTTTGAAAGGGGCAATGGTATTGACGGTTGCTGCACTGGTGACGAAGATATTAAGTGCAGTATATCGGGTGCCGTTTCAAAATATTGTTGGGGATATTGGTTTTTATATCTATCAGCAGGTGTATCCCTTTTACGGAATTGCCATCGCATTATCCACTTATGGATTCCCTGTGATCATCTCGAAGTTAGTAGCCGAGAAAATAGAAAGTGAAGATGAAGAAGGAGCTAAGAATGTAGCCGTCACCTCCTTCATGTTCCTATGTCTCGTTGGATTAAGCTGGTTTCTTATCGTGTACTTTGGAGCAGGGGTGATTGCCCGCTGGATGGGGGATCCACTCCTTAAACCATTGATTCAAGTCATTTCATTATCCTTCCTGTTGTTAGCTCCCCTTTCTGTTCTGAGAGGTTATTATCAAGGAAAGGAAGATATGGTGCCCACCGCTGTTTCACAGGTGACAGAGCAAACGATAAGAGTGGCGACGATTCTTGTGTTTTCAACTATTTTGATTTCTCAAGGATATTCCTTGTATATGGCGGGGAACGGAGCGTTATTCGGTTCGATAACCGGTGGACTGGGAGGCTTGTTGGTTTTACTTCTCATAGTGACTGCACGCAGGGAAAGGCTGTTTTCACGCAAGTCCCTGAGGTTGTCCCCTGAATATTTACACATCTGGGCACGGTTATTAATGAACGGAACAGCCATTTGTGTCAGTGCCATGCTGCTGGTCCTTCTTCAGTTTGTTGATTCCTTGAATGTATATTCTCTCCTGATCTCATCTGGAATGGAAGCAGAGTCAGGGAAAACGTGGAAAGGGATTTATGACCGGGGTCAGCCCTTTGTCCAGCTCGGGACAGTAGTGGCCACCTCTATTTCCCTCACCATCGTACCATTGGTGACAAGTGCCTACTTGAAAAAGAAAGAAAATTTGATAAGGGAGTACAGTCAGTTATCCCTTAAAATCAGCATTACAATCGGATTTGCAGCTACACTGGGAATCATCAATATCATGGTTCCTACCAATACGATGTTATTCGAAAATGCATTGGGCTCAAAGGTGATTGCCGTTTTCTGTCTTTCCATTTTCTTTAGCTGTCTTATTCTTACGTTTGCAGGCATTTTCCAAGGGATCGGTAAGATTTATTACCCGGCATTCTGTATTATGATAGGCATTATCTTAAAATATTTCGGCAACGCCTATCTCATTCCCGTTATGGGTATTATGGGAGCGTCCATGGCGACGGTCGTTTCTTTAACTGTTATTACCGGTATGATGATTTTTAAGATAAGGAGTTTATTTCCGATCCGGTTTTTCCCTTTTTCTTTCTATAAAACCTTATTGCTGAGCGGTGCAGCCATGACCATCGTGTTACAGGTTTTCCTGCAGATTTATGATACACTTTTAGACAAAGGAATGCCTGAGCGGGAGCTTTCCGTCCTTTTTTCTTTAGGAGGAGCCTGCCTGGGTGCCTTCATCTTTCTGATTGTATTATTAAGAGGAAATGTCCTCTCCAGAGAAGAAATAGGTTTCTTACCGTTTGGTAGTAAATGGGTAAGGCTGATGAATATCATACAACCAATGAATAAAAAGTAGCGAGGAGATCAATATGCATACAATAACAATTGTGGGTTTAGGTGCAGGAGACATCGAACAGCTCCCATTAGGAGTGTACCGATTACTAAAGAATAGCTCACATTTATACTTGCGTACGAAGGAGCATCCAGTCGTAAAGGATTTAATGGCGGAAGGGATAGAGTTTCAATCCTTCGATGCTGTATATGAAAAGCATGATCAGTTCGACCACGTGTATGAAGAAATTGTTTGTGAGCTGGTTTCGGAATCTGAGAAGCGTTCAATCGTCTATGCCGTTCCTGGTCACCCATTAGTGGCGGAAAAGGCTGTTCAAATGCTTCTGGATCTTCATGAACAAGGAAAGATACACGTGTCGATAGGCGGGGGGCAAAGCTTCATTGATGCTCTGTTCGCATCTGTCGGTGCGGACCCGATCGATGGCTTTCAGCTGTTGGACGGTACGAGCTTAAAGCTTCACGATATCCATATGAATCAACAACTTATCATCGGACAGGTTTATGATGCCTTTATCGCTTCTGAGGTGAAAATTACCCTGATGGAGCTCTATCCATTTGATTATGAAGTCATGCTTGTCACAGCGGCTGGCAGCAAGGAAGAAAAGGTGGATAGAATTCCCCTGGTTGAACTTGATCGTGTGGCCCACCTCAGCAATTTAACAAGCTTGTATGTCCCGGCTGTAAAAGAAATGGCATCCACTTATAAACAATATGCAACATTAAGAGAGATCATCTCGACACTAAGGGGACCGAATGGGTGTCCTTGGGATAAAGAGCAAACCCATCATTCCCTCAAGAAATACTTACTCGAAGAAACCTACGAGTTACTGGAAGCGATTGAGGAAGATGATATTGATCATATGGTTGAAGAGCTGGGGGATGTCCTGCTCCAGGTCATGCTTCATGCCCAAATAGGTGAGGATGAAGGAATGTTCACCATGGAGGAAGTGATTGAAAGTCTTGCTTCCAAAATGGTCCGAAGACACCCTCATGTATTCGGTTCGGTTCAAGTAGAAAATACGGAACAAGTGAAAGCGAACTGGGATGAAATCAAGAAGCGAGAAAAGCCGGATGAACATGAACCGATGCTTAAGAACGTTGCCAAAGGAATGCCGGCTCTCATGAAGGCATACGAATATCAGAAGAAAGCCGCAAAAGTAGGGTTTGATTGGCCAGACCCACGAGGTGCCTGGGAAAAAGTATGGGAAGAATTAAAGGAATTTGAAAACGAGGTCGAGAATAGTAGTGAAAACCATATCAAAAAAGAATTTGGAGATATTTTATTCGCGCTTATCAATGTGGCAAGATTTTATAAGGTATTTCCAGAGGAAGCCCTGTCCATGACCAATACAAAATTTTACCGCCGCTTTACGTATGTGGAGGAACAGGTTTTGAAAACGGGGAAGAGCTTTGAGGATTTCACTTTAGAAGAATTAGACCTATTTTGGAACGAAGCCAAAAAGATGAATATCGAATAAGGGGAAATGAATAATGGTATCCATGAGATTAGATAAATTTTTAAAAGTATCAAGACTGATTAAAAGAAGAACAATGGCTAAAGAAATCGCCGATCAGGGCCGTATAACAGTGAATGGTCTGCAAGCAAAAGCGAGCTCTAACGTGAAGGTTGGAGACGAATTAAGCGTGAGGTTTGGTCAAAAGATTATGAGGGTAAAGATAGAAAGGCTTCTTGAAACAACCAAAAAAGAAGAAGCGAGCGGACTTTATTCCGTGCTTTCAGAAGAAAGAGTTCAAGAAGAAACGGAATAAGGATTACATAGTAAGAGGCTCTATTTTGGTTCTATTTTTCTCCCGAAAACATAAACATAGTTACAAAGCTTGTACTATGGGAATGTGAGGGATGGGTATGAATCAATATTATGATGGAAACAAAGATAAAACGACTTATCAAGAACATGACGTCATGATGAGGGGCCGCAAGCTTCTTGATATCACGGGTGTTAAACAGGTGGAAAGCTTCGATAATGAAGAGTTTCTACTCGAAACCGTAATGGGCTTTTTGTCTGTCAGAGGTCAAAATCTACAAATGAAAAATCTGGACGTGGACAAAGGCATCGTCTCCATTAAAGGAAAGGTGTTTGATCTCGTATACCTGGATGAACAAAATGGGGAGAAGGCTAAAGGCTTCTTTAGCAAGCTGTTTCGATGACACTCTCAACCCAGTTCTACACCATGCTCTCCATGATCGGAATGGGAGCTTTATTTGGTGCGACATTAGACACGTACAATCGGTTCTTAAACCGGTCTGAAAGAAAACGGTGGCTTGTATTCGTAAACGATATTATGTTTTGGGTATTACAAGCCCTGGCGATTTTTTATATTTTATTTGTCGTCAATTTTGGTGAGATCCGTTTTTATATATTCATTGCTTTGCTGTGTGGCTTTGCTGGATATCAGGCCCTCATCAAGCAGCTCTATCTGGCCTTTTTGGAACGGGTGATTTTATTTTTTATCTCCCTTTATAATTTTGGTGTGAAAATGGTGAAAAAATTAATTTATTCACCGATCAAATGGATAATTGTGCTGCTCATTACCATGGTTTTATCTATAGGAAAAGGGCTCTTATCCGTCATAATATTCCTGTTAAAGGTGATCTGGAAGGTGTTACAATGGGCGATTAAGCTCGTAACGGCTCCCATATGGTGGATATTAAAGGGTATTTGGAATTTATTGCCGAAAAATCTTACAAAAAGAGTCGAGAAGTTATATAATAAAGTGGCAGGAATTTTTAAAGCATATATCAAAAAAGTATATAGAGTGGTAGAAAAGTTCAAAAAGAAACCTAAAGACAAAGAATAGGGCTTATGGCTTTGCCACTCCATATTGTAAAGGAGGTTTGGGAATGAGAAAAAACGTGACACCAATGGAAAATGAATATGTTCGTCATCAGGAGCATATGCATCATTCGTCTTCTAAGAGAAAAAAGCGTTTGGTCCGTCGATTAGCAGTATTTTTAGTATTAGTATTGGCAATTAGTGGATTTTTAGTTTCGACTCTCATTTCCAGAGCCCAGGTTTTAGAAGATAAACGGACTGAAAAAGCACAGTTAGAAAAAAAGTTAGAACATCTAAAAGATAAGCAAACCGCATTGGAAGAAGAGATTGTGAAGCTTAACGACGATGAATATATAGCGAAACTGGCGCGCCGGGATTACTTTTTATCAGATGAAGGTGAGATTATTTTCAACATACCCGAACCAGATAAAGAGAAAGAAGAAGAGGTGTCTTATTGACACTCTTTTTTTAAATTGGCTATAATATATAGTAAGGTTTATCTTTTATCATTTTAAGGAGGAGCATTTCTTTTATGTCAATCGAAGTAGGCAGCAAGTTACAGGGTAAGGTAACAGGTATTACAAATTTTGGAGCGTTCGTGGAATTATCGGAAGGTTCAACAGGTTTAGTTCACATTAGTGAAGTTGCAGACAACTATGTTAAGGATATTAACGAACACCTTAAAGTTGGCGACGAAGTAACGGTTAAGGTTATTAATGTTGAGAAAGATGGAAAAATCGGTTTGTCCATCCGAAAAGCGAAAGAGCAACCACAACGCCCGCAGCGCCCTCAGCGTCCTCAACGCCCGCGTAATAATAATAACAAACAGAACGACACACGCACTAAAGAGAATTTCGAACAAAAGATGGCACGTTTCTTGAAAGACAGTGAGGATCGTTTATCATCTTTAAAGAAAAATACTGAGTCTCGTCGTGGTGGAAGAGGGGCGAAAAAAGGTTAACTTGCTGTCTATTAACTCATATAGCAGGTTGTGAACGGAAAACAGGCATACTCATAACGATGAGTGTGCCTGTTTTTTTATAGTGTAGAAAGGAAAACGACCTGCCCCCATCGAATAAAATAGTCTTAACTAATTTTATGGAGGCCGCCATTATGAAAATAGAACAGATAATCGATCATCATGAATCTTTTAAGCTGTGGCTTAATGAATTGAAAAGGATCAATGACAAAGAGTGGTTCCAGCCAATGGAGGAAAGCAAGTGGTCGATTGCTGCAAATGTTTCTCACATGATCAAATGGGACCAATATTCATTAGGAGAGATTCTCCCAAAGGTTTCAGAAGGAGCGCAGCTGTCTCCTTTTCCGGATTTTCAACGTTTTAATGGAGAAGCCGCAGAATATGCGCATAACGTGGTAAATAAGGAAGCATTGATTGAAGAGGGTATCAACACACGCGATTCGATTGTAGCTTATGTGAATAGTTTATCTGATGACGATTTACAACATACGTTCTCAGTAGGAGACCAAAGCTTTACTCTTGAAGAGTTTTTTGAAGACTTTATCGGTCATGATAAACATCACCAGGAGCAAATTGAAGAAGTGGTGTCTGCAGAAAAAGCTTGATGCGCCTTCTCATGCGAAAATATAAAAAAAAGACTATCATTTATGATAGTCTTTTTTTACTATGACCCGTACGGGATTCGAACCCGTGTTACCGCCGTGAAAGGGCGGTGTCTTAACCGCTTGACCAACGGGCCATGAAATATGGTAGCGGCGGAGGGGATCGAACCCCCGACCTCACGGGTATGAACCGTACGCTCTAGCCAGCTGAGCTACACCGCCATATTTATGCACCTTTTAGGCACAAAAACTATGATACATAGAAAGAATTATCTTGTCAATATAATCTAGTAAAGAATTTGTCAAAATTCCTTCAAGCATACTTGCATAAGCGTTTAAGACGAAAAAAGTAGAAAAGAAGAATAGATGACACAAGAATATTCTGAATATTTTACCGGAATCCATAGAATGTCGTCGAAACTTTCTTGGTATGTATTCCCTCATTTTGACAAAGTTTTAAGCTTGTACCATTTATACTTAACAAAAAAGAAATGGGGAGTGTTTCATACATGGGGAAAGCCGATCAGTCGATCATAGAACCTGTTCAGAACGTGGACATTGAACACACTAGGGTGGAACTATCCAAAAGAATGAAGTCTATCTATTCGAAACTGGAGTGGCTGTTCGTAGAAAAGGGGATCGCCTTATTCGTTATCGGATTTTTATTGGGAAGGGCGTTAATCCTTTCGCATTTAACGCCGTTTGCACTGCCGTTCTTCGCCTCTGTTTACATTATTCGAAGAGAGAAATCTCCCATTGCACTAATCGGATTGCTTGCAGGAGCTCTCACCTTATCTCTTCCTAGTATCAGTTATACGTTCGTCAGTGCGGTAATATTCCTATTAGCGTTTCGATTGTCTCAGAAATATCATAAAAATAATTTGAGAGTCGTCGCTTTTTATGTCTTCTTCACAGTCATGGCAGCAAAGCTTTCCTTCGATTATATCCAGCAAGGACAAGCACTGACGGTGTACAACGGGGTGATGGCGCTAATAGAAGCGAGCCTTGCCTTTCTATTAACGTATATTTTCATTCAAAGTGTACCCCTTGTAACCGTTCAACGTAGAAGGAAATCGCTGAAAACAGAAGAAGTGGTCAGTCTGATCATTCTATTAGCATCTATCATGACAGGTACGATCGGATGGTCAGTATATAATCTGTCTGTGGAACATGTGTTGTCAAGATACTTAGTGCTGCTGTTTTCCTTTATAGCAGGGGCTACAGTGGGCTCCACAGTAGGGGTTGTCACTGGGCTTGTTTTCAGTTTAGCCAATGTTTCCAGCTTTTATCAAATGAGCTTGCTTGCTTTCTCGGGGCTTCTGGGCGGACTTATGAAAGAAGGAAAGAAATTCGGAGCAGCAATCGGTTTGTTAATCGCTACTTTATTAATGGGGATGTACGGAGAAACAGATACGGTCTTAACCAAAACCTTATATGAATCGGGGGTAGCGATTTTACTATTATTTTTAACCCCTCAAAGTTTAACGTCTAAAATTGCCAAGCATATTCCTGGAACAGCCGAATATCAGCAGGAACAACAGGGATACATGAGAAGGGTGAGAGATGTGACCGCTAACAGGGTCACGCAGTTTTCCTCTGTGTTTCAAGCGTTGTCCAATAGTTTTCAACAAATAGAAGACCGATTTGAAGAGGAGGAAGATAAAGAGTTCGATTATTTCTTAAGCAATGTGACAGAGAAAACGTGTCAAACCTGTTTTAAGAAGGATCAGTGCTGGGCCAGGAATTTTGATAAAACCTATAATCTGATGAAAGATGTGATGACCGAGTATGATCAGGGCCGTGTCCCCCTTTCTCCAAAAATTGCTAGAGAGGTAGAGAAGCATTGTACGAGAGAGAAAAAACTGAAAGAAACAATATATCAGGAGCTGACCTTCTATCAAGCGAATCTGAAATTAAAGAAGCAGGTCCAGGAAAGCAGGAAACTGGTCGCCGATCAATTACTTGGAGTATCCGAGGTGATGGGGAACTTTGCGAAAGAAATTCAAAGAGAAAGGGAGAATCATCATATTCAGGAAGAACAAATCTTATCTAGTATCGGAGAGTTTGGAATCGAGATTGAAAACATTGAGATCTATAACCTGGAACAGGGGAACGTTGATATAGATATGACCATGCCTTATTGCGGGGGACATGGACAGGGTGAGAAGCTGATTGCCCCGATGTTATCGGATATTTTAGGTGAAAATATCATTGTTCAGAAGGAGGAGTGTGCTCAATTTCCAAATGGTCAATGTCATGTGACCTTCCAATCTGCCAAGAAGTTTGTAGTGGATACCGGAGCTTCTCATGCAGCAAAAGGGGGTGGACTGGTATCAGGAGACAGCTACTCGATGATTGAATTAGGAAGGGGGAAATATGCTGTTGCGATTAGTGACGGAATGGGGAATGGAGAACGGGCTCACTATGAAAGCAATGAAACGCTGAGGCTTTTGAAAAAAATACTGGAATCCGGAATTGAAGAACAGGTAGCGATCAAATCCATCAACTCGATTCTATCTCTCAGAACGAATGATGAAATCTTCTCCACATTGGATTTAGCCATGATCGATCTGCAGAATGCGTCATCGAGGTTCTTGAAAATTGGTTCAACCCCAAGTTTTATTAAGCGGGGAGATAAAATCTTAAAGGTAGAGGCAAGCAATTTACCAATGGGAATGCTTCAGCAGGATTTCGATGTGGATGTCGTGTCTGAGCAATTAAAAGCAGGAGACCTTCTCATCATGATGAGTGATGGTGCCTTTGAAGGCCCGAAACATGTTGAAAATTATGACCTATGGATGAAGAGGAAAATAAAAGAGCTGGAAACGGAGGAACCACAAGAAGTGGCCGATATTCTAATGGAGGAAGTGATCAGGTCGAGCTCCGGCTTGATAGAAGATGATATGACCATTGTGGTGTCAAAAATCAAACATAATATACCGAAATGGTCGTCTATCCCTGTACAAAAATCGAAAACGAAGGATAAAAAGAGAATTTCCTAGGACGTATATTCACCCTATAAAAATAGTTAAATAGAGTATAAATCCCTCCTTATTCGGCGAAGATGGTAACAACTTTAGAATGAGGAGGGGAGTCTGATGAAGCCAGGTACACTTCGTCAAATTCTATTAATTACGGATGGTTGCTCAAATCAAGGTGAAGACCCGATTGCGATGGCGGCTCTTGCAAAGGAACAGGGAATCTCAGTGAACGTCATTGGGGTCATGGATAATGATGTGATAGATGATAATGGAATGCAGGAAATTGAAGGAATTGCTCTATCGGGGGGTGGAGTGAGTCAGATTGTATATGCACAGCAGCTTTCTCAAACCGTACAAATGGTCACGCGTAAAGCGATGACACAAACCTTGCAGGGAGTTGTGAATAAAGAGCTGAAGCAAATCCTCGGTAAATCCGCATCCATGGAGGAGCTTCCTCCCGAACAACGCGGGGAGGTCATGGAGGTTGTTGATGAACTGGGAGAATCCGTTGATATGGAAGTGTTGATTCTTGTCGATACGTCTGCGAGTATGAAGCATAAGCTTCCCACAGTTAAGGAAGCCTTATTAGACCTGTCATTGAGCTTGAATGCCAGAATGGGTGATAATAAATTTTCCGTCTTTGTATTTCCCGGGAAACGACAAGATGTCGAAAAATTGCTGGATTGGACACCAAAACTCGAAACATTGACGAGTATTTTCTCTAAATTGTCTCCAGGCGGAATTACCCCAACAGGTCCCGCGATCTCAGAAGCCATCACCCACTTTAAGAAAAAACGTTCTTTAAGGGGATTGCTCTCTCGTGGCGATGATGAACAATACTTCGAAGAAACCATTTAATTTCCCGCCTGGAACAGTTGTAAGAGGAAAATGGTATAAGCAGATCTACACCATTGTAAAGGAATTAGGATATGGTGCGAACGGGATCGTCTACCTGGTACAAGGTTCTTCAGGATACCAGGCGTTAAAGATGAGTGACAGCAATGTATCCATTACCTCGGAAGTGAATGTATTAAAATCTTTCTCTAAGGTCCAAGGTGCTCCCCTTGGGCCAAAGCTTCTTGGTGTCGATGATTGGGAGTATCGGGGACAGAAAATACATTTTTACGTGATGGAATATATTCAAGGTACTGACTTGCTGTCATTTGTTCAATCTAAAGGGTTTTCCTGGACAGGTGTACTCATTGCTCAGCTCCTGACAGACCTGGAGCGAATTCATAAGGAAGGATGGGTCTTTGGGGATTTAAAACCTGAAAACCTGATTGTCACCGGCCCTCCTTACCGAATCCGCTGTATTGATGTTGGGGGAACGACCATCAATGGCCGGGCAATCAAAGAATTTACGGAGTTTTTTGATAGAGGATACTGGGTGGGGGGTTCGCGAAGAGCCGAACCTTCTTATGATCTTTTCTCTGTGGGGATGATCCTCATTAATCTAGCCTACCCGGGTCGTTTCACTAAGGCAGGAAACGGGAATATGCAACAACTAAGGAATGCGATCGGTTCCAAAGACCAATTGAAGAAGTTTGAAGGATCGATCCTTGATGCCCTGGAAGGGAAATTTCAATCTGCCAGTGATATGAGGCTCAGCCTCCTGAATGGACTTTCTCACTCTCAGCCAGTACAGCAGCCCAAATCGAAACCTAAAGTCAGTAGACCTGTTTCAACGAGCTCTCATGTGAATTCATCCGCTACACATAGCAGATATCAAAATCATCGAAATAAAAAATCAAGTCACTTTCTTGAGACTGTGCTCGTGGTGATGATTGTTTCGTTATTATATGTTTTGTATATATACGGAGAATTGATGTAGCGTAAGAGTGTGATAATTCAGTGGGTATTGATACAATGGGGAAAACGGTTTTAGGAAGAGGAAGCGTTATGTCAGAGCAAACGATTAAAAGGTTTATTCAAGACCATAGTTTAATTGAAAAAGGAGATCGTATTATGGTGGCAGTGTCGGGAGGCCCTGATTCCTTAGCGCTGCTCCATTTTCTTGATTCGAACAAAGCTGAGTGGGAAGTCGAAGTCATGGCGGCTCATCTTGATCATATGTTCAGAGGAGACGAATCCTATCAGGAACTCTTGTTCGTCAAAGAATACTGCAATAAGCGAAACATCCCTTTTTACGGTGAAAGAGTGGATGTATCAATGGAGATCGAGCGGACGAATGGAAGTTTGCAGGAAACTGCCCGTCAAATTCGCTATGAATTTTTGATGGAGGTCATGGAAGAGGTGTCTGCTACGAAATTAGCTCTTGGTCATCATGGGGATGATCAAGTAGAAACCATTCTGATGAAGATGACAAGAGGAGCATCCGGGGCTGGCAGAGCTGGGATTCCCTTGAAACGATCCATTGCTGCAGGTTTGATCATACGGCCGTTTCTCTCTGTTACAAAAGAGCATATTGAGGAGTATTGTGAAAGGCACGATCTAAACCCGAGGAGAGACCCCAGTAATCTTAAGGAAGATTATACAAGGAACCGGTTCAGAAAAAAGGTTCTTCCTTTTTTGAAAAAAGAGAATCCTCATGTTCATCTCCAATTTCAACGATTTAGTGAAGAATTGGCAGAAGATGAGGCATATTTAGAGGAATTAACAAGGGATAAGTTGAATAAGGTATGGAATAACACTGAGGATTTCTCCTCTTTACATATCGATGGTTTTCTTGCAATGCCTCAGCCTTTACAAAGAAGAGGGATTAATCTAATATTAAACTATCTTTACAAACTTAGACCATCTTCCTTATCGTCTATACATATTTACGATGTATTGGGTATATTAAAAGGAAAAACGCCTAATGCCAGCTTGGATCTACCAAAAGGGCTTAAGGTAACAAGGGCGTACCATACATGTTATTTTCATTTTGGGGAATTAGCGTTAACCGAAGCTCCTTATTGTCATGAGATCCAGGTTAATGAAACGCTTGAACTCCAAGGTGGATATCAGTTCCTTCTTTATTTTTCTTCCTCGTTAGCAGAGGATCGTACCGGTGATAGGATCTACATTGATCCGGACAAGGTTACCCTGCCTTTATATGTGCGTACGAGAAAGAGCGGAGATCGAATGAAAGTGAAGGGGTTGGAAGGCTCAAAAAAGCTTAAGGCACTCTTTATTGACGAAAAAGTTCCTGTTCACCTCCGTGACGAGTGGCCGATTGTAGTGGACGCAGATAACCACATACTTTGGGTTCCGGGAATGAAAAAGTCTCATTACGATTTGGGAGAAGAGCAAGAAAATAGTTTAGTACTACAATTTAAGAGCAATCATCTTCTAGGAGGCAGTTGAACATTGTTAAACCAAGATATTGAAAAAGTGTTAATTTCAGAAGAAGAACTTCAAGAAAAGATTAAAGCAATGGGTGCACAATTAACAGAGGAATATCAAGACCGTTTTCCTTTGGCAATTGGAGTTTTAAAGGGTGCAATGCCATTCATGGCCGACCTTTGTAAACGTATGGATACGCATATGGAAATGGATTTCATGGATGTATCCAGCTACGGGAACTCTACTGTCTCTTCAGGAGAAGTAAAGATTGTGAAAGATTTAGATACGAAAGTGGAAGGTCGGGATATCCTGATCATTGAAGATATCATCGACAGTGGTCTGACATTAAGCTACCTGGTGGAGCTGTTCCGTTATCGTAAAGCGAAATCCATCAGCATTGTCACTCTGCTTGACAAGCCGACTGGACGTAAAGCCGATATCAAAGCGGACTACGTGGGCTTCATTGTTCCTGACGAGTTCGTCGTCGGATATGGTCTTGATTACGCTGAAAGATATCGTAATCTGCCGTATATCGGAGTATTAAAACCAAGAGTGTATACAACGGGAGAATAAGTATAATCTAAAGAGGAATCTTGTAAGTGCAATTTGTTGTAATGCCATGATTTTCTATGATACTATTTTACTTAGTTTGTTTACCGTGGGAGGAGGTAAGGGATGAACCGGATCTTTCGAAACACCATATTCTATTTACTGGTCTTTTTAGTGATTATAGGTGTGGTGAGTTATTTCAGTAACAACAACGAGCCAACCAAAAATATCGAGTACAGTACGTTTATTAATAACCTTGAAGATGGAGACGTTTCTTCTTTTTCAATTCAGCCCGGCAGGGGCGTTTATGAAGTAAAAGGACAGATGGAAGGGGCTAAAGAAGGAGAGTACTTCTTAACCTATGTCCTTACTACAGATGGAAAGTTAATGGAGAAGATCAATACGGCAGCATCAGAGCAAGGAATTGATGTGGAAGTATTGCAAGCCAAAGAAACAAGCGGCTGGGTATCTTTCTTTACAACGATCATTCCATTTGTCATTATCTTTATTCTGTTCTTCTTCTTACTTAACCAAGCTCAAGGCGGCGGTAGCCGTGTCATGAACTTTGGGAAAAGTAAAGCAAAGCTATATAGCGAAGAGAAGAAGAAAGTTCGCTTTAAAGATGTAGCGGGAGCAGATGAAGAGAAGCAGGAACTTGTAGAGGTAGTGGAATTCTTAAAGGATCCACGCAAATTCTCTGAAGTGGGTGCCCGTATTCCAAAGGGTGTCCTTCTGGTAGGACCTCCGGGTACAGGTAAAACCTTACTTGCACGAGCTGTGGCTGGAGAAGCGGGAGTTCCTTTCTTCTCAATCAGTGGTTCCGACTTCGTTGAAATGTTTGTCGGTGTCGGTGCATCCCGTGTGCGTGATTTATTCGAAAATGCAAAGAAGAATGCACCTTGTATCATTTTCATTGATGAGATTGATGCAGTCGGTCGTCAACGTGGAGCAGGTTTAGGTGGAGGTCACGATGAGCGTGAACAAACCCTTAACCAGTTACTAGTCGAAATGGACGGCTTTGGCGCTAACGAAGGTATTATCATCGTCGCTGCTACAAACCGACCAGACATTCTGGACCCGGCACTATTACGTCCAGGACGTTTCGACCGTCAAATTACAGTAGATCGTCCAGACCTTAAAGGACGTGAAGCGGTTCTTAAAGTTCATTCGCATAATAAACCGCTTGATGATTCAGTGGATCTTAAAGCGATAGCTATGAGGACACCAGGCTTCTCTGGTGCCGACTTAGAAAACCTTCTGAACGAAGCAGCTCTTGTGGCAGCTCGTGAAGATAAGAAAAAAATCGATATGCGTGATATTGATGAAGCAACAGACCGTGTCATTGCAGGTCCTGCTAAGAAAAGCCGCGTCATATCTGAAAAAGAACGTAAAATCGTGGCTTTCCATGAAGCGGGTCACACCGTTATCGGATTAGTCCTTGATGAAGCAGATATGGTACATAAGGTGACCATCGTCCCTCGTGGGCAAGCAGGCGGATATGCCGTCATGCTTCCGAAAGAAGATCGTTACTTTATGACGAAGCCTGAGCTTCTTGATAAGATTACCGGTTTACTTGGTGGTCGTGTAGCAGAGGAAATCATCTTCGGTGATGTTTCAACCGGTGCTCACAATGACTTCCAACGTGCAACTGGAATCGCACGTAAAATGGTCACTGAATATGGTATGAGTGATAAGCTTGGACCTCTTCAGTTCGGTCAATCTCAAGGAGGTCAAGTGTTCCTTGGACGCGACATCAATAGTGAGCAAAACTATTCAGATGCCATCGCATACGAAATTGACCTTGAAATGCAGCGTCTAATCAAAGAGAGCTATGAAAGAGCGAAGCGAATTCTTACTGAGAATCGCGACAAGCTTGAACTCATTGCGAAAACATTATTAGACATTGAAACATTGGATGCGGCGCAGATCAAGCATTTAATGGATCACGGTAAACTACCGGAACGTATCTATGAATCCGACCAGGAAAATAGTGACGTGAAAGTAAATATCCAAAAGAAAAATGAAGAAACTGTGATCGAAGAAGATACGGCTTCAAAAGAAGACGATTCTAACTCAGATCGCACGTAATATTGAGGGATGCATCCATTTATGGGTGCATCCTTTTTGTTGTGGGGACCTTGTCTTCCATTGTCGGACGATTCTCGATTGGTAAGGATTGTAAAACGGCTGAATTATTTTCGGTTTCGGCCGGATTTTCAATCGAAATGGCTGGATTATTACCAATTTCGGCTGGATTAAATAGTATTTCGGCCGGAATATGGCGTAAAACGGCCGGATTTTCTCAACAACTATCACGAAACATCACCCTACGTTTGAGCCCTTCATGGGTTTCAGCATAAAATGCGATTTACAACTTCAAAATGCGTGTTTTGTTTGTCGGGTCTAACCAAGCCGGTTGCGCTCTTGTACCTATTCTAAATAAATTATGGTATGATGTTGGCAGTGTGAAAACAATTGGCTTAGTAGGTGAGGATATTGATTTTTGTAATGGATGTAGGGAATACCAATATTGTGTTTGGTGTGTATGAAAATGACCATTTAAAATATCATTGGAGAGCTGAAACGAATCGACATAAAACGGAAGATGAGTTTGGGATGCTTGTGAAGAATCTGTTCGAGCATGTGAAGCTGACGTTTGACGAGATTGACGGAATCATCATTTCCTCCGTTGTCCCTCCAATTATGTTTAGTTTGGAACGTATGTGTGAGAAGTATTTTAATATTACTCCGCTCGTCGTTGGACCTGGTATTAAAACAGGTTTAAATATTAAGTATGAAAACCCAAGGGAAGTCGGAGCGGATCGAATCGTCAATGCAGTCGCTGGTATTCACGAATACGGTGGTCCTCTCATTATTGTCGACTTCGGTACAGCGACGACATATTGCTATATCAATGAAGAAAGACAATATATGGGTGGAGCGATCGCACCTGGAATCGGCATTTCAACAGAAGCCCTGTACTCGAAGGCTGCTAAATTGCCAAGGATTGAAATTGCCCGTCCTGAGCACATAATTGGCAAGAATACCGTTACGGCTATGCAAGCAGGTATTCTATATGGGTATGTTGGACAAGTAGAGGGTATCGTTCAAAGAATGAAAGCACAAAGTAAGAAGGAACCAACAGTCATTGCAACAGGAGGATTAGCGACATTGATTTCGAAAGAATCCAACAGCATTGACGTTGTAGATCCTTTCCTGACATTAAAAGGATTAAAATTAATCTACAAGAGAAACATGAACTAAAGTGAAAGGAGTTTCAACCATGAGCGACTATTTAGTAAAAGCGTTGGCCTATAACGGCCAGGTGCGTGCTTATGCAGTGAAAAGCACGGATACAGTAGGAGAAGCACAGAGAAGACATGGAACTTGGCCCACTGCGTCAGCGGCATTAGGCAGAAGCATCAGTGCCGGAGTCATGATGGGAGCCATGCTAAAAGGTGAAAATAAATTAACGATCAAAGTTGAAGGCGGTGGCCCGATCGGCGCTATCCTTGTAGATAGTAATGCGAAAGGGGAGGTCAGAGGTTATGTGACCAACCCGCATGTACACTTCGATTTAAACGAGCAAGGGAAGCTTGATGTCCGTCGTGCAGTTGGTACAACCGGAACGTTGTCCATTGTAAAAGATATCGGCATGAGGGATCATTTCTCCGGTCAGGTTCCGATTGTTTCAGGTGAACTTGGAGAAGACTTTACGTATTATTTCGTCACATCAGAACAAGTACCCTCTTCTGTAGGTGTAGGTGTGCTGGTGAACCCTGACAATTCAATTCTTGCAGCAGGCGGATTTATCCTGCAGCTAATGCCGGGAACGGATGATGAAACGATTACGAAGATTGAGGAACGCTTGGCTAAAATCCCCCCGATCTCGAAATTAATCGAAAAGGGACTCACCCCTGAAGAGGTATTAGAAGAAGTACTTGGTAAAGGGGAAGTCAAAGTACTTGAGACGCTTCCCGTGGCATTTAAATGTCAGTGTAATAAAGAACGTTTTTCAAATGCCATCATCAGCTTGAGGGAGCAGGAAATCCAGGAAATGATTGAGGAAGATGGAAGTGCAGAAGCAAGCTGTCACTTCTGTAATGAAACGTATGTGTTTTCTAAAGAAGAATTAGAAGAACTGAAAGCAAACGCGAAGCAGTAAATCAGATTCAGGGAGAATGGGAGAAATGAGAATTAAACGGTCTGTACTCATGGTTATGGTCGGGGTACTACTTGTCACTAACATCATTACACTCTTGTGGAATCGCTCTTCGGGGATAAGCGGTACTCCCGAAGTTGTGGCAACGGTTGGCGAAGAGTCAATTACCCGGGAGGACTGGTTGTATTCCCTAGAGCAAAAGCATGGCAAAGAAGAGTTGAAGGCATTGATCAATCGACAAGTGATCGACCATTTAGCGAAGAAATATGATATCTCCGTTTCAGATAAAGAAGTAGAACAGGAATATTATTTCATACAATCTGTTTATAATGCGCACGATGAAGAAAATCTTGAAGAAGAAGATTCACTAAAGGCGCAAATCAGATCTGAATTGTTATTAGAGGAGCTCCTCACGAAGGATGTCCAAGTACCTGAAAAAGAGTTGAAGAGCTTCTATAATCAAAACGAGCATCTGTACTCTATTTCTAAAATGTATAAGCTGAAGCAGTTGAAGGTGGCTGATCAATCAGAAGCAGCGCAAGCATCGGAAGAACTCGAAGCTGGCTCGGACTTTGAAGCATTGGCAATGGAGCGTTCAAGTGATGAGCAAAGTGCTCATTTAGGGGGAGACATTGGGTATGTTTCTCTGGATGGAGATTTCCTGTCTTCAGAAGCGTCAGAAGAAATAGAGTCTCTCTCCCCGGGTGAATGGACAAAACCGATTCGAGAGGATTCAGAATACGTAATTTATTATGTGGACGATGTTTTGAAAGAAAGACATTTTTCGTTCAAAGATGTAAAATCTCAAATCCGCAGACAAATTGCTTTAGAGCAAGTAGAAACACCATTGCAGCCCGAGTCCTTTTGGAAAGAGGTTGAAGTGGACTGGTTTTACGGAAAACAGAATTAGAGGGGGCTGACCAATTAAAGGTCAGCTTCTTTTACATAGAGAGACACTTTTTAACGAAACATAGGATAAATGAAATATGCATACATATAACCTAGAGTAGAGGCAATTTGGTCTCAGCCGACAAGCGTAAAGAGAGCATGGGATACACATCCAACCAGGATCGTTGGGGTGAACATTGTGTATGCTTTTTAATTGACAAATTTATTGAATATTGTTACATTTTTATAAAACCAACAAATTTACTTGGAATTAGGAGTGATGAATGAATGGTGAGAGTAGCCAATTCAATTTCGGAATTAATAGGTCAGACTCCAGTGGTAAAACTGAATCGTTTAGTAGATGAAAATAGTGCAGATGTTTACTTGAAATTAGAATATATGAACCCGGGAAGCTCTGTAAAGGATCGTATCGCATTAGCGATGATTGAAGCAGGTGAGGAAGCAGGTACGATTAAACCTGGGGATACGATTGTTGAGCCGACGAGTGGAAATACGGGTATCGGCTTAGCGATGGTAGCTGCCGCAAAAGGATACCGTGCGTTACTGGTCATGCCAGACACAATGAGTATGGAGAGGCGCAACCTGTTACGTGCATACGGTGCAGAATTAGTATTAACACCAGGAGCAGAAGGGATGGGAGGGGCCATTCGCAAAGCTGAAGAGTTAGCGAAAGAAAAAGGCTACTTCATGCCTCAGCAATTCAAAAATGAAGCCAACCCTAAAGTTCATCGAGAAACCACCGGACCTGAGATCGTCGAGCAAATGGGTGATCAGCTGGATGCTTTCATTGCAGGGATTGGAACAGGCGGTACGATTACTGGTGCGGGAGAGGTGCTGAAGAAGCATTACCCATCAATCGAACTATATGCCGTGGAACCGTCAGATTCACCTGTGTTATCAGGAGGAAAGCCAGGTCCTCATAAGATACAAGGAATCGGTGCCGGGTTTATCCCTGAAATCTTAGATACAAATGTATATAATCATGTCATTCAAGTTGAAAAAGATGCGGCTTTCGACTATGCAAGAAGAGCAGCTAAAGAAGAGGGGATCCTCGGTGGGATTTCTTCTGGGGCAGCCATCTATGCAGCTGTTGAAGTGGCGAAAAAGTTAGGGAAGGGTAAGAAAGTTCTTGCTATCATCCCTAGTAACGGAGAACGCTATTTAAGCACTCCTCTTTACCAATTTGATGAAGAATAATAATAAGAGACGGACCCTGAAGAATTCATTCTTCAGGGTCCGTTTTTTGATGGTCAGTTGAAGCTTACATTGGAAAAGTCCCCTTTAAAATCAAATCCATTCTCCACCATCCCCAACACATAAATTTCAAGTTTTTAACGATGAAACATGCCCGAAGTTCATGTATCATGAAAGGAGATAAAGAATAGGAGTGTGAAGGGTCAGTGCAGCACCTATATTTTCATAAGAACCATTCAACCAAAGAACAATTTTTTGCAGCGTACGAACAACTTAGTCAACATCAATCACATCATATATTGTTAGAAAGTGGACGGGGTGGACGATATAGCGTTGCTGGACTACAACCTGACGTCATTTTGCAAAGTGTTTCGGAAGGGTTGCGCATACAAGACTCTTCGGGGGTTGAAACGATAAATGGAGACCCGTTGATTCAAATGGAGAAATGGATGATGCCGCTTCGTAGGGAAAGAAGGGAGGATCTCCCTGATTTCCAAGGTGGAGTGATCGGGTTTCTTAGTTATGATTATGCAAGAAAGATTGAGAGACTGCCCGCTTTGGGGAGGGATGATCTGGAGATTCCGGACCTATATTTCTATTACCTAGAGGAATGGGTGGTCTTCGATCATCAGGAAAACATCTTATGGACGATGATTCTTTCTGATGAAGAAACGGAATCAGCCGAGAATAAGCTATCAAGATGGACTTCCTCTTGGACAAATGCCTTGTCTTCACTAATGGAATGTGAGAAGGATTCTGGGAAACACGAGACGGCAGACATCGAAGTATCGATGGATGAAGGAGAATTCTCAGAGGCCGTAAAACAAATCCAGTCCTATATCTCTCAGGGTGATGTGTTTCAGGTGAATTTATCCGTCCGACAATCTCAAGAATTGAAGGCGGAGCCATACACGGTTTATAAAAAGCTTCGAGAATTAAATCCCTCACCTTACATGAGCTATATTCATAGCCCGGATTTTCAAATTGTTTCCGGGTCACCGGAATTATTGGTGAAAAAAAAGGGAACCGAAGTAAGCACAAGACCGATCGCAGGTACACGCTCCCGGGGAAAAGATGCTGAAGAAGATGAGAAACTTGCTCTTGAGCTGATCAATAATGAAAAAGAAAGAGCAGAGCACGTGATGCTTGTGGATTTGGAACGAAATGACTTAGGCCGGGTTTGCCAATACGGGACAGTTGAAGTGAATGAATTCATGGTCATTGAAAAATACTCCCACGTCATGCACATTGTTTCGAATGTAAGAGGAACACTAGATGAAACGAAAACGGGAGCGGATCTCATTCGATCTGTTTTTCCTGGTGGAACGATTACGGGAGCCCCTAAGGTGAGAACGATGGAAATCATTGAAGAACTCGAGCCGGTTAGAAGAGGGATTTACACAGGGTCCATTGGCTGGATTGGCGTCAATGGAGATATGGAGCTGAATATCGTCATTAGGACGATGCTTGTGAAAGAAGGAAAAGGCCATATTCAAGCAGGAGCGGGAGTCGTGATTGATTCCAATCCTAAGTACGAATACAAAGAATCCTTGAAGAAAGCGAAAGCCCTTTGGGTAGCGAAAGCCAGGGCGGAAGGAGAAACCCTATGATTCTCATGATTGATAACTACGATTCATTCACCTATAATCTGGTGCAGTTCTTAGGAGAGCTGGGGGAAGAGCTGGTCGTGAAACGAAATGACGAGATTACATTAGATGAAATTGAGGCATTATCTCCTGATTACCTGATGATTTCCCCGGGACCTTGCAGTCCAAATGAAGCGGGTGTGAGTCTACAGGCGATCAAAACCTTTGCCGGAAAGATTCCGATTTTCGGTGTTTGCCTGGGTCACCAATCGATTGCCCAGGTCTTCGGAGGGGATGTTGTTCGTGCTGAAAGGTTAATGCACGGAAAGGTCTCGCCCATGATCCATGATGGGAAAACGATTTTCAAAGACATGCCCAATCCTTTCGAGGCAACAAGGTACCACTCCCTGATCGTGAAAAGAGAAACCCTTCCTAAATGCTTCGACATTTCAGCCGAAACGAAAGAAGGGGAGATCATGGCGATCCGTCATAAACAGCTGCCGATCGAAGGGGTGCAGTTCCATCCGGAATCCATCATGACGGAACAAGGGAAACAGCTTCTCCTTAATTTTTTAACGTCTTATAAAAAAATCGAGATGGTTTTATAAATGTACCTATATCTTAACGGAGAAATCGTTCATGCATCAGAGGCGGTCATTTCCCCATTCGATCACGGATATTTATATGGACTGGGCGTGTTTGAAACCTTTCGGACGTATGAAGGTCATCCGTTTTTGCTAAAGGATCATTTGAAGAGGCTTTCTCATGGATTAAAGGAATTGAATATAGCAGCAGATCTGGATGAAGAAAAGATCAGGAATGCTATAACAGCACTTTTAAATAAAAATGGTTTGAAGGATGCATATTGCCGGTTCAATATCTCCGGTGGGGCAGGGGAGATAGGTTTACAAACGACCCCCTATGAGGATGCGACGGTGATCCTTTTTCAAAAAGAATTGCCTCCTTCTTTGCCATTGAAAGAAAAAGAAGGTGTACTGCTTCAGTTAAGAAGAAACACACCGGAGACAGGGGAACGATTGAAATCCCATCATTACCTGAACAACATGGCAGCTAAGCGGGAGATTGGACCATCTCCTCAGCAGGAAGGGATATTCCTTACAAAGGATGGCCATCTCTGTGAAGGGATAACGTCCAATCTATTCTGGGTAAAAGACGAAGAATTGTATACACCAGCTGTAGAAACGGGGCTCTTAAATGGGATTACACGTCAATTCATCCTTGCCCTGGCAGAACGAATGCAATTTCAGGTTTGGGAAGGGTTGTTCGAGCTGGAGCGATTATTAGGAGCGGATGAAGTTTTTTTCACAAACTCTGTGCAAGAAATCATACCGGTAAACAGAATTGACTCCATGAGTTTGCCTGGTCGCAACGGAGAGTATACCAGGCTGTTATATGAACGATTCAGCAAATATACAGGGCACTTGAATTCAATAGAGGAATTATAGCAGGGGGAGTCGTGCAATGAAGTGCGGGAAATACGAACTTAATTTTTCAGAGAAAACCCTTATTATGGGGATTTTAAATATCACACCTGATTCATTCTCGGACGGTGGCTCTTTCAATGAATTGGACCGGGCTGTAGAGCGTGCGAAAGAAATGGTTGAAATGGGGGCAGACATCATTGATATCGGCGGAGAGTCTACCAGACCAGGACACGGGGTTGTGCCTGCTGATGAAGAAATTTCACGAGTCGTGCCGATTATTGAGGCGATCTCCCAAGAAGTGAACGTACCGATATCCATCGACACGTATAAGGCAGAAACGGCACGGAAATCTCTGGAAGCTGGAGCAAGCATCATTAACGACGTATGGGGTGCGAAAAAGGATCCTGAAATGGCACAAGTAGCGGCAGAAACAGGTGCCCCGATTATTCTCATGCATAACCGGGACAACCAGGGATACAGCCAATTCGTTCGGGATGCGATACAAGATCTGCAGGAAAGCATCTTTCTAGTAAAAGAAGCAGGAGTCAAAGACGACCAAATCATCCTCGATCCTGGAATCGGGTTTGCCAAAACAGTACAATTAAACATAGACATGATGAGACACCTGGATGTCATAGTTTCTCTCGGATACCCGGTGCTCCTGGGAACGTCCCGGAAATCCCTGATCGGGCATGTTCTCGATCTTCCCGTAGAGGAACGGATGGAAGGAACGGGTGCCACGGTATGCTACGGAATTCAAAAAGGGTGTCACATCGTACGTGTTCATGATGTTAAGGAAATGGCACGCATGGCGAAAATGATGGATGTCTTAGTTGGAAAGGAGAAAATGTATGGATAAGATTCTATTGAACGAGATGGAGTTTTACGGCTATCATGGTGTATTTCAAGAAGAAAACAAACTTGGACAACGTTTTCGTGTTAGTGTAGAGTTGCATTTAGATTTAAAGAAGTCCGGCCGAAGTGACCATCTTGAAGACTCCGTAAACTATGCGGAAATCTATAACATCACCAAATCTGTGGTCTGTGGAGAACCGAAGAATTTAGTGGAAGCAGTCGCTGAAGAGATCTCATCCCGGATCTTAGAAACATTCAAAGTAGTAGAGAGCTGTAAAATCACACTAATCAAGCCTGATCCACCTATTCCTGGACATTACCAATCGGTGGCAGTGGAGATTAATAGGAGTCGATAGGATGAATACTGCATACATTTCCCTTGGTTCCAATATGGGAGACAGGGCGGGTTATTTGGAAAAAGCCATAAACATCTTAGGCAGTCATGGTAAGATAGAGGTAACGAAACGATCCTCTATGTATGAAACAGATCCAGTAGGATTTACAGAACAAGGTAAATTTTTGAATATGGTCATCGAAATTCGTACCAGTCTAAGTCCAGAAACTCTATTACATCAGTGCTTGCAGGTGGAGATCGACCTGGGAAGAGAAAGGGAGTTCAAATGGGGTCCGAGAATTATAGACCTTGACATCTTACTCTATAATCACGAAAATATTGAATCAGATAATCTCCTCATTCCTCACCCAAGGATGCAAGAAAGAGCATTTGTGTTAATCCCGTTAATAGAGGTTGCTCCACATATAGAGCATCCGTCTTTTAATGCCCCGTTCGTTGAATTTCTGGACGAAATACCTGACAAAGAAGGAGTTCGGTTATGGAAACAGATAAATGGGGAAGACGCATTCGTGCATTCAGAAAGCTGAAAGGGTATACTCAGGAAGGTTTAGCCAAGGAATTAGCCATCTCTGTATCTGTCCTTGGAGAAGTGGAAAGAGGAAGTCGGATACCGAAAGAAGATTTCTTAGTGAACGTTGCAGAAGTGCTGAATATTCCGCTACACGACCTCATCCCGCAGGATGATTATGAACGTAGTGAGTGAATGCCGGTTAATTCACCTAGATATTCTTTTATGTTATTCTAGAAAAGGCTGGAACCAATTCGTGACACTGTCACCAGGTTGGATCGGCCTTTTTTAGATTTTTTCAATCTCTTTTTAATCCTCTAAAGTACGTTTCTGAAATAACTCATACTTTAGGGGTGTTACAAACATAGATATTGTGTAAAATAGTATGGTATATAATCGTATTAGTCTAGTAAAGCAAGAAGATAGAATAGGAGTGAAACACATGAGTCACGAAGAAATCAATGACCAGCTTCGAGTAAGACGCGAAAAAATGGAATCAATCCGTGATAAGGGACTTGATCCATTCGGCAAACGCTATGATCGTACACACAGTTCATCCGAGATCAAATCTCAATTCGATGAATTTTCTAAAGAAGAACTAGAAGAGAAGGACATCGCTGTTACCATCGCAGGTCGTATAATGACAAAGCGTGGAAAAGGGAAAGCGGGATTCGCGCACCTGCAGGACTTAGCTGGACAAGTTCAAATCTATGTTCGTAAAGATGCGATCGGTGAAGAAGCATACGAACTATTCAATACAGCAGACCTCGGAGATATCGTAGGGGTTACAGGTACAATATTCAAAACGAAAGTGGGAGAGCTTTCAGTAAAAGCGAAAGAATTCCACCTTCTAACGAAAGCACTGCGCCCGTTGCCTGAGAAGTTCCATGGTTTAAAAGACGTCGAGCAGCGCTATCGTCAACGTTACCTGGATCTAATCACAAGCCAGGAAAGCAAAGAGACGTTCATCGCCCGCAGCCGTATCATCCAATCCATGAGAAGATACCTGGATAACAACGGTTACTTAGAAGTAGAAACACCAATGATGCATGCCATCGCTGGGGGAGCATCGGCCCGTCCATTCAATACACATCACAACGCCCTTGATATGCCATTATTCATGCGTATCGCAATCGAGCTGCACTTAAAGCGCCTGATTGTTGGTGGACTTGAAAAAGTATACGAAATCGGACGTGTATTCCGTAACGAAGGCGTGTCTACAAGACATAACCCTGAGTTTACGATGATCGAACTTTACGAAGCATACGCAGATTACCGGGATATCATGGCTCTTACTGAAAATCTTGTAGCTCATATTGCGAAGGAAGTATTCGGATCTACTACCGTTCAGTATGCAGACTACGAAATTAACCTCGAGCCGGAGTGGACACGTCTTCATATGGTGGACGCGGTTAAAGAACAAACTGGTGTGGATTTCTGGAAAGAAATGTCCGATGAAGAAGCACGTGCCCTTGCAAAAGAGCACGGCATCGAAATCAAAGACAATATGCAATACGGCCATGTGGTAAATGAATTCTTCGAACAAAAAGTAGAAGACAAGCTTATCCAGCCTACATTCATCTACGGGCACCCGGTGGAAATTTCTCCACTTGCCAAGAAAAATGATGAAGATCCACGATTCACAGATCGCTTTGAATTATTCATCGTAGGTCGTGAACACGCAAATGCCTTCACGGAGCTTAATGATCCAATCGATCAAAGAGAACGTTTTGAAGCGCAATTGAAAGAAAGAGAAGAAGGAAATGACGAAGCCCACATGATGGATAATGATTTCATCGAGGCTCTTGAATATGGAATGCCGCCAACGGGTGGTCTTGGTATCGGTATCGACAGACTTGTTATGCTGTTAACCAACTCACCATCCATTCGGGATGTATTACTTTTCCCATTAATGCGTCATCGTGATTAATCGTCTGCTAAAGAACAGCAGGAGCAAAACGCTCCTGCTGTTCTTTTTGAATTTACATTAAATTATAGTAGATATTAATTTGGAGAAATCATAACGTGAATTTTCCGAATGGGTCTAAAGGCATCTTATTCAAACAATAAAATTACGGTAAAAAGAATGAAACGACTGTCTTTTGTCTTATAATGAACTGCTGATGAAAAAGATTTGAAAAATCTATTGCGCCCATATTTAGAAGGTGGTATAGTATTATCTGTTGCCGCAAAAACGCGACAAACTTAATAAAAACTTTTTAAAAAAGTTATTGACTTAAATGAGTCAGTAATGTAATATTTAAAGGGTCGCTTCAAACAGAAGCACTTACACATTGAACCTTGAAAACTGAACAAAACAAGACAATACGTCAACGTTAATTCTAGATTTTTTTTAAAAGAGCTATTCAAACTTTTATCGGAGAGTTTGATCCTGGCTCAGGACGAACGCTGGCGGCGTGCCTAATACATGCAAGTCGAGCGGAT
>NZ_JBNNJT010000011.1:0-48657 GCF_050270195.1 Rossellomorea sp. NPDC071047
ACCCGTTCCCATGCCGAACACGGAAGTTAAGCTCTTCAGCGCCGATGGTAGTTGGGGGATCTCCCCCTGTGAGAGTAGGACGTCGCCAGGCAAATGTGAAGAAAGAGTAGCTCTTAGGGGCTGCTCTTTTTTGTGCTTTTATTTTTGAGAAGTATTGTGGAAGTGGAGTTCGCTTCAATTATTAAAACAGTGGCTTGGGGAAAAGATAATATGGTATGGTAATCCTACAAGAGGCTAGGTGATAATTGGAAAATGACGCATAAAACGAAAAAATTGACGCAATAGTAACCTAAAATGACGCATAAAATAAAATCATGACGCAATAACAGCCGAAAATGACGCATAAAAATAAAAAAACGACGCAATTACCACGAATCCTCGACTATTAACATTTAGTTCCCCCTTGAAAACTCCCAGCTTTGATAAAAAATAAAGCACTTTCCTTATCTAATTCCCCAATTAGCCACAACCTTTCTAAAAGGATCCACCTTAATCCTATTAAATTTATTTCTACTCTTCCTCCACCACATCACAAATAACCCTTCTCTTCATCCATCCCATCCCATCGCACACTTTCCAAACAAAACACCACACACTCTCAATGCCCCACTTCTTTATTTCTATTCAACAATCTCACATTCACACGTTTAAAACCTTCCTAAAACAGGAAAACTTCTAAGGTCATACTTCATAATTGCAAAGTTTAAAACACGGTTGTATAATTATAGTCAAATATAGTCAAAGTCAAAATGAGGAGGAGGTTTGATGAGGAACATATCCGACATCATTGAACGTTATTTAAAGAATGTTTTAGAACTGAGTGAAAGTGAGATAGTCGAGATTAAAAGAAGCGAGATTGCTGATAAGTTTCAATGTGTTCCTTCTCAAATTAATTATGTGATCAATACCCGATTCACGATAGAAAGAGGGTATGTAGTTGAAAGTAAACGAGGTGGAGGGGGCTACATCCGTATCATGAAGGTGAAGGCCCACGATCAAGTTCATCTTATTGATCAGCTAGTAGCGTTAATCACACAAACCATCAGTCAGAATACGGCGGCAGATATTGTGTTTCGATTAGTGGAAGAGGATATTATTTCTGAGCGGGAAGCGAAGATTATGCTGAGCGTAATGGACCGTTCGGTGATCATGGTAGATTTACCTGAACGGGATGTATTGAGGGGAAGAATGCTCAGGGCCATGCTGGATACATTGAAGTATGAGTAAGTTTTGAGAGGTGAGTAGGATGGTTTGTCAAGAGTGTAATGAAAGACCTGCAACCCTTCATTTTACCAAAGTGATAAATGGGGAAAAGACAGAGGTTCATTTATGTGAACAATGCTCTCAGGATAAGGGTGAAATGTTTATGTTTGATTCTTCTTCCGGGTTCTCTGTGAACAATCTATTGGCAGGTCTTCTTAATATAGCCCCTGCATTTAAGCAGGCAAGAGAAACGGAAATTCCTAAGACAGAGGTTTTACAGTGTGAAAAGTGTAAAATGACTTTTCAGCAATTCATTAATGTAGGGCGCTTCGGCTGTGCTCATTGCTATGAAACGTTTAAAGACGAACTTACTCCTCTTTTAAAGCGCGTTCATAGTGGGAATGTGGAGCACCACGGGAAGGTTCCTGAACGGATGGGTGGAGCGATTCACATAAAGAAAAAGATTCAGCAGTTGAAATCGGATCTGCAAACGATGATTGCGGATGAAGAATTCGAAAAAGCAGCAGAGATTCGAGATGAAATTCGCTCCCTGGAGAAAGATGTTCATAAAGAGGGGGGAGATAAAGGATGAGCCTGGAGAAGTTTTTACAAAATGCTGTTAGCTCCTGGATGAATGAAGAAGGACCGAATTCAGATATTGTCCTTAGCTCACGGGTCCGGCTGGCAAGAAACATGACGGACTTTCGTTTTTCCACTTTATATTCTTCCGAGGAAGCTAAAGAGATCGTGGATCGCGTAAAGGATAAGCTCTCTTTATACCCGGAGAATTTAGGAGAATTAGAATTTTTGCCTACAAGTGAGATTCAGCCTCTCCAAAAGAGGGTATTGATGGAGAAACACCTTATTAGTCCTAACTTAGCGGAGGACACGAATCATGGGGCCGTCCTTCTATCGGGTGAAGAAGATATTAGCATAATGGTAAACGAAGAGGACCATATTCGAATACAGTGTTTATATCCAGGATTGCAATTGAAGGAAGCTTTACAGAGAGCGAATCTGATTGATGATTGGTTTGAAAGTGAATTTGATTTTGCTTTTGATGAGAAACATGGATATTTAACGACATGTCCCACTAATGTGGGGACTGGGCTTCGAGCTTCAGTGATGATGCACTTACCGGGTCTGGTTCTGACCCAGCAATTAAATCGCATCATTCCTGCCATTAACCAATTAGGTCTGGTGGTCAGAGGGATTTATGGAGAAGGCAGCGAAGCATTAGGGAACATTTTTCAGATTTCGAATCAAACGACACTTGGTAAATCAGAAGAAGATATTGTGGAAGACTTATTGAGCGTCGTGAAGCAGATCATTGATAAAGAACACTCGGCGCGGGACGCATTAGTTAAAACGTCTAACATACAATTAGAAGATAGGATCTTCCGTTCGCTTGGAGTATTGGAGCACAGTAGAATTATCGAGTCCAAGGAAGCAGCGAAGTGTTTATCGGATGTCAGGCTAGGAATAGATTTAGGATACATCAAAGTCATATCTAAGAATATATTGAATGAACTAATGATTTTAACCCAACCTGGATTTTTACAACAATATTCTGGAGGTCCATTGAGACCAAATGAAAGAGATATAAGAAGGTCTTCTTTGATTCGGGAGCGAATTAAGTTAGATAAGGATACATGTGAGGAGGAAAAATAATATGATGTTTGGTCGATTTACAGAAAGAGCACAAAAGGTATTGGCATTAGCTCAAGAAGAAGCTATTCGTCTGGCGCACAGTAATATTGGTACTGAACATATTTTATTGGGACTTGTCCGCGAAGGTGAAGGGATTGCCGCTAAAGCACTAACGGCGTTGGGACTGAGCCCTGAAAAGATTCAGAAAGAAGTGGAAGGATTGATCGGAAAAGGTACCGAGAAATCTCAAACGATCCATTATACACCCCGAGCGAAGAAAGTGATTGAGCTTTCTATGGATGAGGCTCGTAAACTGGGTCACTCATATGTAGGAACGGAACATATTTTACTAGGGTTGATTCGTGAAGGTGAAGGAGTAGCTGCTCGTGTACTCGGTAATCTTGGAGTCAGCTTAAATAAAGCAAGACAGCAGGTGCTGCAGTTACTTGGCAGCAATGATTCAAGTAACCACCAGGGCGGGGGCAATGCAAATGCCAATACGCCTACCCTTGATAGCTTAGCCCGTGACTTGACGGCGATTGCCCGTGAAGGCAGTTTAGATCCGGTTATTGGACGAAGCAAAGAAATTCAGCGTGTCATTGAAGTGCTAAGTCGACGTACGAAGAATAACCCGGTCCTTATCGGTGAGCCTGGTGTAGGTAAGACCGCGATTGCAGAGGGTCTTGCCCAGCAGATCATTGCCAATGAGGTTCCTGAGATACTCCGCGACAAACGCGTCATGACCCTGGATATGGGTACAGTGGTAGCCGGTACGAAATATCGCGGGGAGTTCGAGGATCGATTAAAGAAAGTAATGGATGAAATCCGTCAAGCAGGTAACATCATCCTGTTTATCGATGAACTTCATACATTAATTGGAGCAGGTGGGGCTGAAGGTGCCATTGATGCGTCAAACATCTTAAAACCATCTCTTGCTCGCGGTGAATTACAGTGTATCGGTGCAACGACATTAGATGAGTACCGTAAATATATTGAAAAGGATGCTGCGTTAGAGCGCCGTTTCCAACCAATCCAAGTCAATGAACCAACGGCAGAAGAGTCCATTCAGATTCTTAAAGGTTTACGTGATCGCTATGAAGCCCATCACCGCGTGTCGATTACAGATGAAGCGATTGATGCGGCAGTGAAATTTTCTGATCGTTACATTTCAGACCGCTTCTTACCGGATAAGGCGATCGATTTAATTGATGAAGCTGGTTCTAAGGTGCGTTTACGATCGTATACAACGCCGCCAAACTTGAAAGAGCTTGAAGCCAATCTGGAAGAAATCCGCAAAGAGAAGGATGCAGCGGTTCAAAGCCAAGAGTTTGAAAAAGCAGCTTCTCTAAGAGATTCAGAACAAAAGCTTCGTGAAGAGCTGGAAGAAACGAAGAACACATGGAAAGAAAAGCAAGGCCAGGAAAATACAGAAGTGACCGTTGAAGATATTGCGAAAGTTGTATCGAACTGGACGGGAGTACCGGTATCGAAACTTGCTCAGACTGAGACGGATCGATTACTAAAGTTAGAAGAGATCCTACATTCCAGAGTCATTGGTCAATCTGAAGCAGTCGTAGCAGTATCAAAAGCTGTCCGTCGTGCAAGAGCCGGTCTGAAAGATCCGAAGCGCCCAATCGGTTCCTTCATCTTCTTAGGGCCGACTGGTGTAGGGAAAACAGAATTGGCGCGTGCGCTGGCGGAATCTATGTTCGGTGACGAGGATGCCATGATCCGTATTGATATGTCCGAGTACATGGAGAAACATTCGACTTCCCGTTTAGTAGGTTCTCCTCCAGGGTATGTAGGGTATGAAGAAGGCGGCCAGTTAACGGAGAAAGTTCGTCGTAAACCGTATTCTGTCGTTCTATTGGATGAAATTGAAAAAGCACACCCTGATGTATTTAACATACTTCTGCAAGTCTTGGAAGATGGTCGATTGACGGATTCTAAAGGAAGAACGGTAGACTTTAGAAACACGGTGTTAATTATGACATCCAACGTCGGTGCCCAGTCCCTTAAGAGCAATAAATATGTTGGGTTTAATATTCAAGATGGAAAACAAGATTATAAGGATATGAAAGGCAAGGTAATGGAGGAGCTGAAACGAGCGTTCCGACCAGAGTTCCTTAACCGTATCGATGAAATCATTGTGTTCCATTCCCTTGAAAAAGACCACTTAAAAGAGATTGTGACCTTGATGTCCAACCAATTGACAACTCGCTTGAAAGAGCAGGATATTCATTTAGAGCTTTCAGCTGCCGCTAAAGAAAAAATTGCAGATGAAGGATTCGATCCTGAATACGGTGCGCGTCCACTGCGTCGTGCCATTCAGAAACATGTAGAGGATAAACTGTCAGAAGAGCTATTAAGAGGCAAGGTACTGACAGGACAGAATATATTGATCGATGTAGAAGATAGTGAGTTTGTTGTGAAGGTAAAAGAACAAGAGGCAGCAAATTCTCCTACTTAATACAAACGGTAGAAAAAGAGGTACACGTATATGTTTTTCGTGTACCTCTTTTATCATAATATGGCTTTACGAGGGATTCTTGTCGCCTCTGGGCAAGCCACCTGCGCTTTTGTGATTGTCTAGCTCCGGTGGCTAGAGGCTCGAGGTCATAAGTCAAATCAACCAAAAAGGCAAAGAGCGCCTTTCCGGTTGATTCGTCTTATGCTTGTCGCCTCTGGGCAAGCCACCTGCGCTTTTGTGATTGTCTAGCTCCGGTGGCTAGAGGCTCGAGGTCATAAGTCAAATCAACCAAAAAGCAAAGAGCGCCTTTCCGGTTGATTCGTCTTATGCTTGTCGCCTCTGAGCAAGCCACCTGCGCTTTTCTTGTAACGAATACATAAAACCGATACAATCATTTCAAATGGGTATTGTCATGAAATGTAAAAAGAACAAATAGAGTAAAAGAGGAGAAGAATAGATTGGCAAAGAAAAAGACAAAGTTTGTATGTTCATCATGTGGATATGAGTCTGCTAAGTGGATGGGGAAATGTCCAGGGTGTAACGAGTGGAACACGATGGTGGAAGAGGTTGAGATGACCGGGAAGAAGCCTCGAGGGTCGTTTATGCATTCTGAAAATAGCGGGCCAACTAAAGCAGAGAAGCTTATCTCAATCGAAACAAAGCAAGAACCAAGAGTATTGACCGAGTCGAAAGAGCTGAATCGGGTATTGGGTGGGGGAGTCGTTCCAGGATCACTTGTGTTGATCGGTGGAGATCCGGGAATCGGTAAATCTACTTTATTACTCCAGGTTTCTGCCCAGCTGGCTGATCAAAAGCAGAAGGTTTTATATATATCCGGAGAGGAATCCATCAAGCAAACAAAGCTTCGGGCAGATCGATTACATGTGAAATCCGATGATCTATATATATTTGCAGAAACAAATCTTGAATTGATCCATCAGACGATTGAACAGATATCACCTGATTTTGTCATCATCGATTCGATTCAAACGATTTTTCACCCTGAAGTGACGTCTGCTCCAGGCAGTGTTTCTCAGGTAAGGGAATGTACAGCAGAATTGATGAGAATAGGGAAAACAAAAGGCATTGCCATCTTTATTGTAGGGCATGTTACAAAAGAAGGATCGATTGCAGGGCCTCGATTATTGGAGCATATGGTTGATACCGTGCTGTATTTTGAAGGGGAGCGCCATCATTCGTATCGTATATTAAGAGCCGTGAAGAATCGTTTTGGATCAACGAATGAGATGGGGATCTTTGAAATGAAAGAGCTTGGCCTGGAGGAAGTCGCAAATCCTTCTGAGATATTCCTGGAGGAGCGCTCCCAAGGCGCGGCAGGCTCAACGGTCGTTGCTTCCATGGAAGGTACAAGACCTGTTCTAGTGGAGATACAAGCCCTTGTCACTCCAACGAGCTTCAACAATCCACGACGAATGGCAACGGGGATTGATCATAGCCGAGTTTCACTCATCATGGCCGTATTGGAGAAACGGGCAGGAATGCTATTGCAGCAGCAAGATGCCTATCTGAAAGTGGCAGGTGGAGTGAAACTGGATGAACCGGCGATTGACTTGGCCGTTGCAGCCAGTATTGCGTCGAGCTTTAGGGACAAAGCATCAAGGGCACACGATTGTATCATTGGAGAAGTTGGTTTGACAGGTGAAATAAGAAGGGTTTCGAGGATTGAGCAACGTGTCCAGGAAGCGGCTAAATTAGGTTTTAAACGTGTGATTATTCCCCAAAATAACTTAAGTGGGTGGCAGCCGCCTTCTGATATAGAGGTCACAGGAGTATCAAATATAAATGAAGCGCTGGCTATTATTTTAGGAGGATAGGATATGGAAGATAAGAAGGCAAGAGAGAAGTCCATGTCGGATATTTTACAATTCGTTGCTCCTGGTGCCCCGATCAGGGATGGCATTGATAATGTACTGAGGGCCAATACAGGGGGGCTCATTGTTGTTGGCTACAATGATAAGGTGAAATCTGTACTGGACGGCGGATTTCATATCAATTGCGCTTTTTCTCCTAGTTATCTATATGAACTGGCCAAGATGGATGGGGCAATCATCCTGAATGAAGCGGGTACGAAGATTATTTTGGCCAATGCACAGTTGGCTCCCGATGTATACGTTCCTTCCACTGAAACTGGAATGAGACATCGTACGGCTGAACGGGTTGCAAGACAAACCAATGCTCTTGTCATCGCCATCTCTCAACGGAGGAATGTCATCACCCTGTATCAAGGTAACTTTCGATACGCATTAAAGGACATCTCTGTCATCTTGACGAAGGCCAACCAGGCGATTCAAACATTGGAGAAGTATAAGGTGGTTCTGGATCAGAGCATTTCTAATTTATCGGTGCTGGAGTTTGAGGAGCTGGTGACACAAAGCGACCTGCTGCAAGTTCTTCACAGATTCGAAATGGTATTAAGGATTAAGAACGAGTTATTGACCTATTTAAGCGAGCTTGGTGTTGAAGGAAGATTGATACGCCTTCAGATGAATGAGCTATTGGCGGATATTGAAGATGAGGCGATGCTCATCATAAGGGATTATTCCCAGGAAAGAAATATAAAGCCGTTTGAACTCCTCTATAAATTTCAGGAACTTGTTCATTCAGAGGTATTAGAGGATAATGTCCTATTAAAATTATTAGGCTATCATGGGTATGTCCATCACGATGATGCCATCTATCCAAGAGGATATCGCGTGTTGAATAAGATCCCGCGTTTACCGATTGTCATCATCGAAAATCTTATTACAAGGTTCGAAACCCTCCCTCATGTAGTGAGTGCTTCAGTGGATGATTTGGATGAAGTGGAAGGAATCGGAGAGGTAAGGGCACGGAAAATCAAAGAGGGGTTAAAACTGATCAAAGAACAAACGTTTGCCGATCGACAGTTATAGGTATGTGGTCCTGTATTTGCCATATATGGTATAATTGAAGCATTTTCAAAAAATTGACAGTCTCTATAAGACATGTTAGCCTTCACTTAAGGAAGCTAGTAAAATGGGATAAGTATATCAAAATGGTTTCCATTCGATTAAATTTAAAATTTTCAAGGGCTGAGACGTTTCAAAAATAGTAAATTGTTTATAATGAATAGGAGGAGGTGAGGGAATGTTAAAAAGAATCGTTCAAGCGTGCTTCCTTATCGTCGGGGGAACACTAGGGATATTTCTTCTTCCCGAATTATTTACCGTCATAAATTTATCAGACATTCCTTTAATTAATAACCCTTATATGACTGCTATATTTGGTGCCATTATTTTTTATATTCTTACGTTTTGGGCAGTCGAGTATGTCGTCAATTTCGTCAAGTGGTTTGAAGATAGTTTAGTAAAAGCACCAGTAACGGATCTGTTATTTGGCAGCTTAGGACTTATCATCGGTCTTTTTGTTGCGTATCTGTTTGGGATTCCTTTCAATCAAATGGAGATCCCGATTGTTAACACAGTGGTTCCGATTCTATTAACGTTGCTTCTTGGATATTTAGGGTTTCAAGTTGGCTTTAAGAAAAGGGACGAGCTGGTCGGTCTGTTTGGTACTTCAAATAGGGGTAAGAAAAAAGGGACTGACGAAGATGCTGATGAAGCGGGTGTGAAAACCCTGAAAATACTGGATACGAGTGTGATTATCGATGGTCGTATCGCGGATATCTGTCAAACTGGATTCTTAGAAGGAATTGTCGTGATTCCACAGTTCGTGTTGGAAGAGCTTCAGCATATTGCGGATTCTTCAGACGTGTTGAAACGAAACCGTGGACGACGTGGGCTTGATATCCTGAATCGAATTCAAAAGGAGCTGCCTGTTGAGGTTCAGATTTATGAAGGTGACTTCGAGGAGATTCAGGAAGTTGATTCCAAGCTGGTGAAATTAGCGAAGCTTACGAATGGGATCGTTGTAACGAATGATTTCAACTTGAATAAAGTGTGCGATCTTCAAGGTGTACAAGTATTGAATATCAATGATTTAGCTAATGCCGTTAAGCCTGTTGTATTACCTGGAGAAGAATTGAAGGTTCAGGTAATCAAAGATGGGAAAGAGCATAACCAAGGGATTGCCTATCTCGATGATGGTACGATGATCGTTGTAGAAGAAGGACGCAATTATATCGGCAAGTACATCGATGTACTTGTAACATCTGTTCTTCAAACCTCTGCAGGCCGTATGATCTTTGCCAAGCCCAAACAACTAGAAAAAGCTTTATAAGTAATCATTGCCCTGACTCTATTGATTCGGTAAGGTATAATAAATATTATTACTCGAGAGTTAAAGGAGTTATCGTATGGAATATGAAGTTGTCATTCCTGCTGCAGGGCAAGGGAAACGAATGAAAGCGGGCAAGAACAAACTGCTCCTCGAGCTGAATAGCTGTCCAGTCATTATTCATACACTTCGGGTCTTTGAGCATGACTCCCATTGTCAGGGAATCTATTTAGCGATTCATCCATCGGAGCGGGATGCGTTCAAGAGTTTATTAGACCGTTTTGGTATTACAAAGGTCGTTAAGCTTGTAGATGGCGGGGAGGAAAGACAGCATAGTGTATACAATGCATTGCTTGAGGTTGATCATGAAATTGTTCTTGTACACGACGGAGCAAGACCATTTATTAAAGAATCCACGATTCACCAACTGGTAGAGAAAACTCATTTAGCAGGAGCTGCCATTGCTGCTGTTCCTGTTAAAGATACGATTAAAAAAGTACTGGATGGGAAAGTCGAGGAAACGATTGAACGCTCAAGCTTGTGGATGGTTCAAACTCCACAAGCTTTTCGTGTTTCATTGTTGAAAAGAGCGCACGGGGAAGCGGAGCAAGATGGTTTTCTTGGAACAGACGATGCTTCTCTAGTGGAACGAATGGATGTTGAGGTTGCTGTTGTTGAGAGCGATTATGACAATATTAAACTGACGACACCTGAAGACTTATATTTTGCTGAGGCAATATTGAAGAAGCAAGAGGAAACGAGTGGAGGAGACAACCATGTTTAGGATCGGACAGGGTTTTGATGTTCATCAATTAGTAGAAGAGAGACCCCTTATCATGGGAGGCATAACAATACCATATGAAAAAGGGTTATTAGGTCATTCAGATGCAGATGTACTTTTACATGCTGTAGCGGATGCGTGCTTGGGGGCTGTTGCAGCAGGAGATATCGGCAAGCATTTCCCAGACACAGATCCTGAGTTCAAGGATGCAGATTCGGCAAAGCTTCTTCTGCATGTATGGGCTCTTGTGAAAGAGCAAGGGTATGAATTAGGAAATATCGATTGCACTATCATTGCGCAGAAACCGAAGATGGCTCCTTATATTGATGCAATGAGACAAAGCATCGCAACGTTATTGGAAGCGGATATTACGCAAGTGAATGTAAAAGCCACAACCTCTGAGCAGCTTGGTTTTACCGGGAGAGGCGAAGGGATCGCAGCGCAGACAACCGTGTTGATCAAAAAGAAGTAAGGGGAGAAATCTGCTTTATTCCCTTTCATTACGGTGTTAAAATAGGTCAGAGACTTAATTGCATGAATACAAAGAGGAGGAAATCAAATGACAAGAGAAGTACGCGTCCGTTATGCTCCAAGTCCAACGGGTCATTTACATATTGGGAATGCAAGAACCGCTTTATTTAATTACCTTTACGCTCGAAGTGTAGGTGGGAAGTTCATCATCCGTATTGAAGACACGGATAAGAAACGTAATATTGAAGGCGGAGAAGAAAGTCAGCTTAAATATCTTCAATGGCTTGGAATCGATTGGGACGAAAGCACAGATAAGCCTGGTGACTATGGCCCTTATCGCCAATCAGAGCGTAACCATATTTATGAGCAGTATCTAAATGAGCTGCTTGAATCAGGACAAGCTTATAAGTGCTATTGTACGGAAGAAGAGCTTGAAGCGGAACGTGAAGCGCAGTCAGCATCAGGTCAAATGCCCCGCTACTCCGGGAAATGCCGTAACCTGACGAAAGAAGATCAGGAACGTTTAGCTGCAGAAGGGCGTCAACCGAGCATTCGTTTCCGTGTGCCTGCAGGAAAAGTATATACTTTCAATGATATCGTGAAAGAAGATGTGTCATTTGAATCAGATGGCATCGGTGACTTTGTCATTGCGAAAAAAGACGGTACACCAACGTATAACTTTGCCGTTGCGGTAGATGATTACTTGATGAAGATTTCACACGTTCTACGCGGGGAAGATCATATTTCCAATACACCAAAGCAATTGATGATTTTTGAAGCTTTTGGATGGGAAGCACCTGTTTATGGACATATGACATTAATCGTTAATGAAAGCCGTAAAAAGCTAAGTAAGCGTGATGAAAGTATCATTCAGTTCATCGAGCAATACGAAGCATTAGGTTATTTACCGGAAGCTTTATTCAACTTCATTGCGTTACTGGGCTGGTCTCCAAAAGGAGAAGAAGAGCTATTTTCTAAAGATGAGTTTATAGAAATCTTTGACCCTGCGCGTCTATCGACTTCTTCTGCTCTGTTTGATAATCAGAAGCTTACATGGATGAACAATCAGTACATGAAGAATCTTGACTTAAGTCAGGTTGTGGAGCTATCCCTTCCTCACTTAATCAGTGCGGGTAAACTGGATGAGAATATGTCAGGCGAGCAGCGTGAATGGGCGAGTCGCGTCATCTCTTTATACCAGGAGCAAATGAGCTTCGGTGCTGAAATCGTAGAGCTGTCTGAAATGTTCTTCAAGGTAGATCTTGAATATGATGAGGATGCCAAAGCAGTGTTGGAAGAAGAGCAGGTTCCTGAAGTTCTTCAAGCCTTCTTGAATGAAATCGAAGCTCTTGAAAATTATGAAGCAGCAGAAATTAAATCGTCTATCAAGGCGGTGCAAAAGTCGACTGGTCATAAAGGGAAAAAGCTGTTTATGCCGATCCGTGTAGCGGTAACAGGTCAGACGCATGGTCCTGAATTGCCGAATGCGATTGAGCTTTTAGGGAAAGATACCGTTAAACATCGTCTGCAGAGTCTTTTAGGTTAACATTTTGGATGTTATGTAATATAGTAAGAGTATCACAATAAATGATATCGCGTTGATGAGGAGAAGTAAGAAAAGGATGCTTATTAGAGAGAACCATCACCGGCTGAAAGTGGTTTAAGCCCCTCCGATTCTGAAATGCACCTCTGAGCCCGTTACTGAAATATAGTAGGTAAAGGCGGTTTCCTACCGTTAACAGGATTTGAGTTGGGGAAGGTTGTTTTCTTCTCAATCAGAGTGGAACCGCG
The DNA here is from genome assembly GCF_050270195.1 of Rossellomorea sp. NPDC071047. NCBI lineage: Bacteria > Bacillati > Bacillota > Bacilli > Caryophanales > Bacillaceae > Rossellomorea > Rossellomorea sp. NPDC071047. The sequence goes on from NZ_JBNNJT010000011.1 coordinate 12,582, forward strand.
CTACCTAAGCGTCTCTGTCAGTTTATTGACAGGGGCGTTTTTTTATTGTCTGACCAAGCCGCCTGCGCTATTCTATTGTCTAGCTCCGGCGGCTAGGCCCTCGAGGTCATAAGCTAAATGGTCCAGGAAGGGAAAAAACGCCTTCCCGGCTAATTCATCTTATGCTTGTCGGGCCTGACCAAGCCGCCTGCGCTTTTCTATTGTCCAGCTCCGGCGGCTAGAGGCTCGAGGTCATAAGTCAATCCCGCCAAAAAGGCAAAGAACGCCTTTCCGGCGGGCTCGCCTTATGCTTGTCGCCTCTGGCCAAGCCGCCTGCGCTTTTATTATTTCGAAGAGAGGTGATCGAATGTTTAAGTCATTTAAGGAAGATATAGAAGTTGTGTTTGACCAGGATCCGGCTGCGAGGAATTATCTCGAGGTCATCCTTACGTATTCCGGTCTTCATGCCATTTGGTCCCATCGCATTGCCCATGCTTTTTTCAAAAGGAAATTCTTTTTTATCGCTCGCGTTATTTCACAGGTAAGCCGCTTTTTCACCGGGGTGGAGATTCACCCAGGGGCAAAGATCGGCCGTCGATTCTTCATTGATCATGGGATGGGAGTCGTGATTGGTGAAACGTGTGAAATCGGGGATAATGTTACGATCTTTCAAGGGGTGACCCTTGGTGGAACAGGTAAAGAAAAAGGGAAGCGGCACCCTACGATTCAGGATAATGCCCTCATCGCCACGGGAGCGAAAGTATTAGGATCGATTGTAGTTGGGGAAAATTCTAAGGTAGGGGCTGGTTCGGTCGTGCTGAAAGATGTTCCTCCCAACTCAACCGTCGTCGGTATTCCGGGGAAGGTCGTCATTCAGGATGGCGTCAAGATACAGAAGGATCTGAATCACTGTGATCTCCCGGATCCGATGAATGATCGTATGAAACAACTGGAATTGGAATTGAACGAGGTAAAATCATTATTAAGGGAATATGAAGGAAGGAGTCGATCATATTGACGATTCGTTTATATAACACACTGACAAGAAAAAAAGAGGAATTCAAACCCCTGGAAGAGGGTAAAGTCAAAATGTATGTGTGCGGGCCGACGGTTTATAACTATATTCATATAGGAAATGCACGCCCCGCCATTGTCTTCGATACGGTGAGACGCTATTTGGAATACAGAGGCTATGATGTCCACTTTGTCTCTAACTTCACAGATGTGGATGATAAATTGATTAGGGCGGCAAAGGAGCTTGGAGTGGATGTTCCGACGGTTGCCCAGCGCTTTATCCAGGCGTACTTTGAAGATACCGGAGCCCTTGGATGCAAGAAAGCGGATGTTCATCCGACTGTAACAGACAATATTGACACCATCATTGATTTTATCTCTGCTCTTGTTGAAAAAGGGTTTGCTTACGAATCACAAGGCGACGTTTATTATCGCACAAGAAAGTTTGATGGCTACGGAAAGCTTTCTCATCAGCCGATCGATGAGCTTAAAGCAGGTGCCAGAATTGATGTAGGGGATAAAAAAGAAGATGCTCTTGATTTCGTATTATGGAAAGCAGCGAAAGAAGGGGAGATTTCTTGGGAAAGTCCTTGGGGTGAAGGCCGTCCAGGCTGGCATATTGAGTGCTCTGCCATGGCAAAGCGCTACTTGGGGGATACCATCGACATTCACGCCGGGGGCCAGGATTTAACCTTCCCTCATCACGAGAATGAAATCGCACAATCAGAAGCACTTACAGGTAAGCCATTCGCGAAGTACTGGATGCACAATGGATATATTAATATTGATAATGAGAAAATGTCTAAATCATTGGGGAATTTTGTATTGGTTCATGACATCATTAAAGAACAGGATCCACAAGTCCTCAGGTTCTTTATGCTATCTGTTCATTACCGTCACCCTATCAACTACAATTTGGAGCTTCTTCAAAATGCAGAGTCCGCTTTAGATAGAATTAAGACAGCTTATGAGAACTTGAAGCACCGTAAGGAATCAAGTACAGACTTAACGGATAACAACCGGGAATGGCTGGACAAAATCGCTGAGTTAAAAGCGCAGTTCATCTCTGAAATGGATGATGATTTTAACACAGCCAACGGAATTTCCGTATTATTCGAATTATCCAAGCAAGCCAATTATTATTTGATGGAGAAGAATACAGCTACAGAAGTCATTGATACGTTCTTGAGCCAATTCGAAGACTTCTTCTCTGTCCTGGGGCTAAGCCTTCAGGAAGCAGAACTGTTGGACGAAGAAGTGGAAGAACTGATCGAAAAACGCGTTCAGGCACGTAAAGATCGGAACTTCCAATTAGCAGATGAAATTCGTGACACGTTAAAAGAGATGAATATCATCCTGGAAGATACTCCTCAAGGCATTCGCTGGAAAAGAGGGTCTTAATGCTTCACGAGATAAATGAACAAATCGATGCGAAACAAATCAATGCACTTGCACTGGCTTATATGGGGGATGCTGTATATGAAACGTATGTACGGCAGCTCCTATTAACAAAAGGAAAGATCAAACCGAATCAGCTGCACAGAGCGGCGACGAAGTATGTGTCTGCTAAAGCTCAAGCGGCTATTCTCAGAACGTTATTCGATCAGGACGTCTTAACGGAAGAAGAGATCTCGATTGTCAAGCGTGGCCGGAATGCGAAATCCGGGACAACGCCGAAAAACACGGATGTACAAACGTATAAACACAGCACTGCTTTTGAGGCGCTTATTGGATATTTGTTTTTACTTAATCGGACAGAGCGATTAGAGGAACTGTTGAAGATGATATTTGAACAAGCCCAGGCAGGAAAGGAGGAGTAAAAATGAGTAAGGATTTTATCGGAGGAAGAAATCCGGTTATGGAAGCATTGAAGTCAGGAAGGGACATCAATAAGATTTGGATTGCAGAAGGTTCTCAGAAAGGCTCCATCCAGCAAATTGTTGGACTTGCCAAGGAATCGAATGTGATGGTTCAATACGTCCCGAAGAAAAAGATTGAACAAATGGTATCGGAAAATCATCAAGGGGTAGTGGCGTCTGTAGCTGCTTATCAGTATGCGGAAATCGATGATTTGTTTCACAGGGCCGAACAAAAAGGGGAAGATCCATTCATACTGATCCTGGATGAATTGGAGGATCCTCATAATCTGGGCTCGATCATGAGAACAGCGGATGCTGCAGGTGCCCATGGAGTCATCATCCCGAAGAGGAGGGCTGTGGGACTTACGTCAACGGTAGCGAAAGCTTCCACTGGGGCCATTGAGCACATTCCGGTTGCACGTGTAACCAACCTGTCGAGAGCGGTAGATGAACTGAAAGAACGTGGTGTATGGGTGGCAGGAACGGATGCGAAAGGTAAGCAGGATTTCCGCCAGTTGGATGGTACGCTGCCTATCGGCTTAATTATCGGAAGCGAAGGTAAAGGGATGAGCCGGATACTGAGAGACAAATGTGATTTCCTTGTTCAGCTGCCAATGATCGGTCATGTTACATCATTAAACGCTTCGGTGGCAGCTAGTATTTTAATGTATGAGGTCTATCGTAAACGCCACCCGTTGGGAGAATAGAGAGAGATGGATATTCTCCTTGTGGACGGCTATAACATAATCGGTGCATGGTCAGAGCTGAATGAGTTGAAACATAAGGATTTGGCCGCAGCGAGAGATCGCCTTGTAGAGCTGATGGCAGAATATCAAGGATATACGGGCTACCGCGTCATTGTCGTGTTTGACGCTTATTACGTTCAGGGAATTGCCCGTAAATATAGAAATTATAAGGTGGAAGTCATTTTCACGAAAGAAAATGAAACAGCCGATGAACGAATTGAAAAATTAGCCATTGAGTTAAGCAATATTAAAACTCAAATTCATGTAGCGACTTCCGATTTCACGGAGCAATGGGCGATCTTTGGTCAGGGAGCCCTCCGTAAATCAGCAAGGGAGCTTCTGACGGAAGTAGAAGTCATCGAAAAAAAGATCGAAAGAAAAGTACGGAATTCAAGTGATAAAAGGCCGGCTTCCAAGATCCAATTATCAGATGAAGTTGCTGAAATTTTCGAAAAATGGCGCCGCGGTGAACAATGAGAGGTTGACGATTGAATTTTCTGTAATGTATAATATTTCTATCTATTGTTTTGCGCGGGGGGATGTGTGTGAGCAATATCACCAGGACAGAAGCATTTGATAATCGATTAGAAGGCATGGATGATGAAGAGATAATAGAAGCCGTCCATCAGGGTCACAGCGAAGCGTTAGATTTTTTAATCAGGAAATATCGTAATTTTGTAAGAGCGAAAGCCCGCTCGTATTTTCTAATTGGGGCAGATAAGGAAGATATCGTCCAGGAGGGTATGATTGGATTATACAAAGCGATCCGTGATTATAAGGAGGACAAGCTGACTTCTTTTAAAGCGTTTGCAGAGCTTTGTATCACAAGACAAATCATTACAGCCATCAAGACAGCCACGAGACAGAAGCATATACCGTTGAATTCTTATGTTTCATTGGATAAGCCCATTTATGATGACGAGTCAGACCGAACGCTCTTAGATGTTATTTCAGGTGCGAAAGTAATGGATCCGGAAGCGCTAATTATCAATCGTGAAGAATTCGATAATATGGAAGACAAGATGGCTCAGTTATTAAGTGATCTTGAGAGGAAAGTCCTGGCTCTTTATTTAGACGGGCAATCCTATCAGGAGATCTCTGAAGAACTGAACCGCCATGTGAAATCCATCGACAATGCCTTGCAACGAGTGAAGAGAAAGCTCGAACGATACTTGGAAGTTCGCGAAATAACGATGTAAAGTCATATTGACACAAATTGGTGGTCGTGTTATTTTTGATAGGACTTACTATGTATAGTATAGGTGGAATATATGACTACTAAATTAATACTTGCTTGTACGGTGTGTGGTTCCAGGAATTATAGTGTACCGGGTAATCGTAATCAAGCAGTTCGATTAGAATTAAAGAAATTCTGTAATACATGTAATGCTCACACCCTACACAAAGAAACAAAATAGTGGAGCACCAAGTCTTGCGTATTGATATTAGTTGGAGGTTACAAACGGATGTTTAAATTCTTTCGCAATGTTGCATCAGAAATGAGAAAGGTCAGCTGGCCTAAACGTAAAGAGTTAACACGCTATACGATTACCGTTATTACAACAGTGGTATTTGTTGCCCTTTTCTTTGCTGTCATTGACCTGGGCATCTCAGAACTTATGCGATTGATCATTGGTTCTAAGTAAGAGAAACATAGAATTAGTTGTATATATACCGTGAAAGCATGGTATAATGAATATTAATAGAGTACATGACCTTAGAGCCCGTTATCTTTTTACGGGTTTTTTCATTTGGAGAAAAAGGCGAAAGAGTATTCTTAAATAGCGAGGAGGGACGGACGTTTAGTCCTATTAAATGGAGAAGAATTGGTATGTAGTTCATACTTATTCAGGATACGAGAATAAGGTTAAAGCAAACCTTGAGAAACGTGTTGAAACGATGGGGATGCAAGACAAAATCTTCCGCGTGATCGTACCTGAAGAAGAAGAAACAGATTTTAAGAACGGTAAGAAGAAAGTCGTTAAGAAGAAAGTATTCCCTGGTTACGTGATTGTTGAAATCGTCATGACGGATGATTCCTGGTATGTCGTACGTAATACACCTGGAGTTACCGGATTTGTCGGTTCATCGGGATCCGGATCAAAGCCTACTCCGTTACTGCCGGAAGAAGTAACAAATCTTCTGAAACAAATGGGCATGACAGAGAAAAAGGTAGAAATCGACTTCGAATTAGGAGAAACAGTAAAGGTAAACGAAGGTCCGTTTGCAAACTTCACTGGCTCGATCGAAGAGATAGATAATGCGAAAGCAAAAGTGAAAGTCCATGTTAATATGTTTGGCCGAGATACCCCGGTAGAACTGGATTTCTCTCAAATTGATAAATTATAATGGAAAAGAACTTGAAATCATTCTGAAAAAATGGTACTATTTCATAAGTCAGTGCGTCTCCACAAAGAGATACTGAAACTAATAGACGTTCTTTATGTTGATAAAGACATTTTTTACATGAGTGGGAGGGTGAAAAACCCAATAACCACATCACGGACTTAAGGAGGTGTGTCTCGTGGCTAAAAAAGTTATCAAAATGGTTAAATTGCAGATTCCTGCCGGTAAAGCTAATCCAGCTCCACCAGTTGGTCCTGCACTAGGTCAAGCAGGTGTTAACATCATGGGATTCTGTAAGGAATTCAATGCTCGTACAGCAGATCAAGCTGGCTTAATCATTCCTGTTGAAATTACGGTATTTGAAGACCGTTCATTTACATTCATCACAAAAACTCCACCCGCTGCAGTTTTACTTAAAAAAGCAGCTGGTATCGAGTCTGGTTCAGGCGAACCAAACAGCAAGAAAGTGGCAACACTTAAACGCGACAAAGTACGTGAAATTGCTGAAACAAAAATGCCTGACTTAAATGCAGCTAGTGTTGAATCAGCTATGCGCATGGTAGAAGGAACTGCGCGCAGCATGGGTATCGTCATCGAAGACTAATCCCTGCTTCGTTAAAGGTCCTGTTGAACGAGGTTGCGATGATGAAATGTACGTTTCACTCGCAACCTTATTTCGTGGGAGGTTATTCCGCTAAAACCACATATAGGAGGAAATATAAAATGGCAAAAAAAGGTAAAAAGTTTCTTGAAGCTCAAAAGCTTGTAGATCGTACTACAGCTTACTCAGTTGAAGAAGCAATCGAACTAGTTAAGAAAACAAACTTCGCTAAGTTTGACGCAACGATCGAAGTAGCGTTCCGCTTAGGTGTAGATACTCGTAAAAACGACCAGCAAATCCGTGGAGCAGTTGTACTTCCACACGGAACTGGTAAAACTCAAAAAGTTCTTGTATTCGCTAAAGGCGATAAAGCAAAAGAAGCAGAAGCTGCTGGCGCTGATTTCGTAGGTGATGCAGAACTAATCAACAAAATCAACCAAGGTTGGTTCGAGTTCGACGTAATCGTAGCAACTCCGGACATGATGGGTGAAGTTGGTAAACTTGGTCGTGTATTAGGGCCTAAAGGTTTAATGCCAAACCCTAAAACTGGAACAGTTACATTCGACGTAACAAAAGCTGTTAATGAAATCAAAGCTGGTAAAGTTGAATACCGTGCTGACAAATCAGGTAACGTTCACGTTCCTGTTGGAAAGATTTCATTCGACAACGACAAGCTTGTTGAAAACTTTGCTACAATGTATGAAACAATGCTTAAAGTTAAACCTGCTGCTGCAAAAGGAACTTACATGAAAAACGTTTCTGTAACTTCCACTATGGGACCTGGCGTTAAAGTCGATCCTTCATCTTTCGCAGTTAAGGCATAATTTGGTATTGACTTACTAGGGACTAGTGATTATAATTAGTTCTGTTGTTAAAAAACGAATACATTTGTACCGTAGACAGTAGGTGCTCGTTAAGAGCTTAATGCCCTGCCGAGGTAATTGCGATAAAATAACCGCTTATAGCGTGTTTGCAATGCCCTTATGTCTACCTTGATATAAGGGCATTTTTTATTGGATGACGGTATAAATGTTCATCAGTCAATCTACAGGAGGTGTAATGATGAGCAGCATTCTAGAACAAAAGAAACATATCGTTGGAGAAATCTCTGACAAGCTAAAAAACAGCGTATCAACAATCGTTGTAGATTACCGCGGTCTTGATGTTTCCGAAGTAACTGAGCTTCGTAAACAACTCCGTGAAGCTGGCATCGACTTCAAAGTGTACAAAAACACTATGGTACGTCGTGCGGCTGAAGAAGCTGGTCTTGAAGGGTTAAACGAATTCCTAACTGGTCCTAACGCAATCGCGTTCAGCAGTGAAGAAGTAGTTGCACCTGCAAAGATTCTTAACAGCTTTGCTAAAGAACACGAAGCGCTTGAAATTAAAGCGGGTGTCATCGAAGGAACAATCACTTCAGTTGAGGATGTTAAAGCAATCGCTGAACTTCCAAGCCGCGAAGGACTTCTTTCTATGCTACTCAGCGTGCTTCAAGCACCAATGCGCAACTTCGCATTGGCAACAAAAGCCGTTGCAGATCAAAAAGAAGAGCAAGGCGCGTAAGTTAAAGCAAGTCGTTTAAATAAAAATTAAGCACACATTACAAGGAGGAAATTTAAAATGAGTAAAGAGCAAATCATTGACGCGATTAAAGAAATGTCAGTTCTTGAATTAAATGATCTAGTTAAAGCAATCGAAGAAGAATTCGGAGTAACTGCTGCTGCACCTGTAGCTGTAGCTGCTGGTGGCGGAGAAGCTGCTGCAGAAAAAACTGAATTCGACGTAATCCTTGAGAGCGCTGGATCTCAAAAAATCAAAGTTATCAAAGTTGTTCGTGAAATCACAGGTCTTGGCCTTAAAGAAGCGAAAGAAGTTGTTGATAACACTCCAAAAGCTCTTAAAGAAGGTATTTCTAAAGAGGAAGCTGAAGAACTTAAAGCTAAACTTGAAGAAGTTGGAGCTGGCGTAGAAGTTAAGTAATGATTGTATAGATGAAAAGCTCGCTATATTTGGCGGGCTTTTTTCTTGTCTGGCTTCTAACAGATATAAACATGGATGTTTATCGTCGGTTATATTCAGTTCTGTTGGGAATGATGATTACTGGACGATATGTAAGAATGGATGGAGATGATATAATGACCAATCACTATTATTCTCATAACCCCGATGTAGAGAGTAACCCCCAAACGATCACCTTCGAGTTGAGAGGGCATACCTTCCGTTTCAAAACGGATCAAGGTGTTTTCTCGAAGAAGGAGGTTGACTTTGGTTCAAGAGCTTTGATTGAAACGTTTGAATTGCCTGGCGTAACGGGTCCGTTACTGGATGTCGGTTGTGGGTATGGTCCAATCGGTTTGTCTTTAGCGAAAGAAAATGATGATCGTACGGTTCATATGATTGATGTAAATGAGAGGGCGTTGTCTTTAGCGAAAGAAAATGCTAGAGAGAATAAAGTTCAAAACGTGAGCATCTATCAAAGTGACCGATATACGAATGTCGTTGAAACGGAATTTGCGGCCATATTAACTAATCCGCCGATAAGAGCAGGGAAAGAAACGGTTCATTCGATACTTGAGAATAGTTATGACTACCTGAAGGGAAATGGTGAACTGTGGGTCGTTATTCAGAAGAAACAAGGTGCTCCGTCTGCCATGGATAAAATGGAAGAATTGTTTTCAAATGTAGAAATTGTCACTAGAAAAAAGGGATACTACATCTTGAAATCGGTAAAAGAAATCCGTTGACGTAGCTTTACTGCTATGATAACATTATAAAATGCAAAAATATTATTTTCCGGTATTATGTCCATATGTATACATATTGGATAAATTGGAAAAGATTATAAAATAATAGTTCGTCATTTGAAAATGAGGTTTTATCATTAAAACCCTTTTTCTTTTTGTCTTGTGTAGAGTAGCATTCCTACTTGAAGGCATATAGACACAACCAAAACGCTTGATTTGAGGGGTGAATCAGTTGACAGGTCAACTAGTTCAGTATGGACGACACCGCCAACGCAGAAGTTTTGCGCGTATCAGTGAAGTTTTAGAATTACCGAATTTAATCGAAATTCAAACTTCCTCGTATCAATGGTTTCTTGATGAGGGGTTAAGAGAAATGTTCCGTGACATTTCTCCGATTGAGGACTTCACTGGTAATCTCTCTTTGGAATTTATTGATTATAGTCTGGGAGAGCCAAAGTACTCGGTGGAAGAATCAAAGGAAAGAGATGTTACTTACTCTGCACCGCTTAGAGTGAAAGTCCGTCTTGTGAACAAAGAAACAGGAGAAGTAAAAGATCAAGACGTATTTATGGGTGACTTCCCGTTAATGACAGACACAGGTACTTTTGTCATTAATGGTGCTGAGCGCGTTATCGTATCTCAGCTAGTACGTTCACCTAGTGTTTACTTTAGCGGAAAAGTAGATAAGAACGGAAAGAAAGGGTTTACTGCTACCGTTATACCAAACCGCGGAGCTTGGCTTGAGTATGAAACAGATGCGAAAGATGTTGTATATGTGCGAATTGATCGAACTCGCAAACTACCGGTAACGGTTCTTTTACGTGCCCTTGGGTTTGGCTCTGATCAAGAAATCATCGATTTGATCGGTGATAATGAGTACATTCGTAACACGCTCGAGAAAGACAACACGGAAGGTATCGACAAGGCATTGCTCGAGATTTACGAGCGTCTGCGTCCAGGAGAGCCTCCTACAGTAGAAAATGCTAAAAGTTTACTCGTTTCTCGTTTCTTTGATCCTAAGCGTTATGACTTAGCAAACGTTGGACGTTACAAAATGAACAAAAAGCTTCACATTAAGAACCGTTTATTCGGTCAAACTCTAGCAGAAACTCTAGCAGATCCGGAAACGGGTGAGATTCTGGCGGAGAAAGGCACGGTTCTTGATCGTCGCGCTCTGGATAAGGTTATTCCTTATCTAGAAAATGGCATCGGGTTTAAAAACTACCAACAGTCTGGTGGCGTGTTAGAAGAAGACGTCGTTCTTCAATCTATCAAAATCTATTCTCCTAACGAAGAGGGAGAATTTGAGATTAATGTCATCAGCAATGCGTATGTTGAAGAAGAGGTTAAGTATATTACACCTGCAGACATCATCTCTTCTATTTCTTACTTCTTTAACTTATTACACGGAGTAGGACTAACAGATGATATTGACCACTTAGGTAACCGTCGATTACGTTCGGTAGGTGAATTGCTTCAAAACCAATTCCGCATCGGTTTATCACGTATGGAGCGTGTAGTTCGTGAAAGAATGTCCATTCAGGACACAAACACGATCACGCCTCAACAACTGATCAACATCCGTCCTGTAATCGCATCAATTAAAGAGTTCTTTGGAAGCTCTCAATTGTCTCAATTTATGGATCAAACGAATCCTCTTGCAGAATTAACGCACAAACGTCGTCTTTCTGCTTTAGGACCTGGTGGATTAACACGTGAACGTGCTGGATTCGAAGTACGTGACGTACATTACTCCCACTATGGTCGTATGTGTCCGATTGAAACGCCTGAGGGACCAAACATCGGACTGATCAACTCACTTTCTTCTTTTGCGAAAGTGAATAAATTCGGCTTTATTGAAACGCCGTATCGTCGTGTCGACCCTGATTCAGGGAAAGTAACCGATCGTATCGATTACTTGACGGCAGACGAAGAAGATAACTATGTAGTGGCACAAGCTAACGCACGTCTTGGTGAAGACGGAGCATTCCTTGATGAAGAAGTCATCGCTCGTTTCCGTGGTGAAAACACGGTTATCAAGCGTGAACGTCTGGACTACATGGATGTATCTCCTAAACAAGTAGTATCAGCTGCGACAGCATGTATTCCTTTCTTAGAGAACGATGACTCTAACCGTGCTCTTATGGGAGCGAACATGCAGCGTCAAGCAGTACCCCTAATGAATCCGGAATCACCGATCGTCGGAACAGGTATGGAACACGTATCTGCTAAAGACTCTGGTGCAGCTGTGATTTGTAAATATGAAGGTATTGTGGAAAAAGTTGAAGCGAAACAAGTTTGGGTGCGTCGTGTGAAAGAAATCGACGGTCAAGAAGTAAAAGGTGACCTCGATAAGTATCGTATGCAAAAATTCATCCGTTCTAACCAGGGTACATGTTACAACCAGCGTCCGATCGTAAGTGAAGGCGACCGTGTAGTCAAAGGAGAAATCCTTGCTGATGGTCCTTCAATGGAAAAAGGAGAACTCGCCTTAGGACGTAACGTAATGGTTGGATTCATGACTTGGGACGGTTACAACTATGAAGATGCGATCATCATGAGTGAACGTCTTGTAAAAGACGATGTATATACTTCAATTCATATTGAAGAATATGAGTCTGAATCTCGTGATACGAAATTGGGACCTGAAGAAATCACTCGTGATATTCCAAACGTTGGTGAAGATGCACTTCGCAATCTTGATGAGCGTGGAATCATCCGCATCGGTGCTGAAGTGAAAGATGGCGACTTACTTGTAGGTAAAGTAACGCCTAAAGGTGTCACAGAGTTGACTGCTGAAGAACGCTTATTACATGCAATCTTCGGTGAGAAAGCTCGTGAAGTCCGGGATACTTCTCTTCGTGTACCACATGGTGGCGGAGGGATCATCCTCGATGTCAAAGTCTTCAATCGTGAAGACGGCGATGAATTACCACCAGGTGTAAACCAGCTTGTACGTGTATACATCGTTCAGAAGCGTAAGATTTCTGAAGGTGACAAAATGGCTGGTCGTCACGGTAACAAAGGTGTTATCTCAAGGATCCTTCCTGAAGAAGACATGCCGTTCTTGCCGGACGGTACACCGATCGATATCATGCTGAACCCATTAGGGGTACCATCACGTATGAATATCGGTCAGGTGCTTGAACTTCACTTGGGAATGGCCGCAAGATATCTTGGTGTACATGTCGCTTCACCGGTATTTGATGGAGCACGTGAAGAAGACGTATGGGCAACCATCGAAGAAGCCGGTATGGCACGTGATGCGAAAACCGTTCTTTATGATGGTAGAACAGGCGAACCGTTTGATAACCGTGTATCAGTGGGAATCATGTATATGATCAAACTTGCTCACATGGTTGATGACAAACTTCACGCACGTTCAACAGGTCCTTACTCACTTGTTACGCAGCAGCCACTCGGAGGTAAAGCTCAATTCGGTGGACAGCGTTTCGGTGAGATGGAGGTATGGGCACTTGAAGCTTATGGTGCTGCGTACACTCTACAAGAAATTCTAACGGTTAAGTCTGATGATGTTGTGGGTCGTGTGAAAACATACGAAGCCATTGTCAAAGGTGAAAACGTTCCTGAACCGGGAGTTCCGGAATCATTCAAGGTTCTGATCAAAGAGCTTCAAAGTTTAGGTATGGATGTTAAGATCCTCTCTAGTAACGAAGAAGAAATTGAAATGCGTGACTTAGAGGACGAAGAAGAAGTACAACAAGCAGACACGCTAAATATCTCTGAATCTAATGCACAAGAATCCGAGACAGTAGGGTCAAAAGAATAAATTTAGAGCAATTAGGGTTAGAGCCTGTAGATTAAAAGGGAGGTAGGCCCCTTGCTAGATGTAAATAATTTTGAGTATATGAAAATTGGTTTAGCTTCCCCCGATAAGATCCGTTCGTGGTCTTTCGGGGAGGTTAAAAAACCTGAAACGATTAACTATCGTACATTAAAACCTGAAAAAGATGGTTTATTCTGTGAGCGTATCTTCGGTCCTACGAAGGACTGGGAATGTCACTGTGGAAAATACAAGCGCGTCCGCTATAAAGGCGTCGTTTGTGACCGCTGTGGTGTTGAAGTAACAAAGGCTAAAGTTCGCCGTGAACGTATGGGTCACATTGAACTGGCTGCCCCTGTATCCCACATCTGGTACTTCAAAGGAATTCCAAGCCGTATGGGACTTGTTTTAGACATGTCTCCACGTGCTTTGGAAGAAGTTATTTACTTCGCTTCCTATGTCGTAACGGAACCGGGTGACACGGCTCTGGAAAGAAAGCAACTTCTTTCTGAGAAAGAGTACCGTGCGTATCGTGAGAAATACGGAGTTAAATTCCAGGCTGCAATGGGGGCTGAAGCGATTAAAAAGCTTCTTCAAGACATTGACCTGGATAAAGAAGCTGATTTCCTTAAAGAAGAATTGAAAACAGCTCAAGGTCAACGCCGTACCCGTGCAATCAAACGTTTAGAAGTAGTGGAATCCTTCAGAAACTCAGGAAATGATCCGGATTGGATGATTCTTGATGTACTGCCTGTCATTCCTCCAGAGCTTCGTCCGATGGTTCAACTTGACGGTGGACGCTTTGCAACTTCTGACTTAAATGATTTATACCGTCGTGTTATTAACCGTAATAACCGTTTGAAACGTTTGTTGGACCTTGGTGCTCCAAGCATCATCGTTCAAAACGAGAAGCGTATGCTTCAAGAAGCGGTCGACGCTTTAATTGATAATGGCCGCCGCGGACGTCCAGTTACTGGACCAGGTAACCGTCCATTAAAATCCCTTTCACACATGCTTAAAGGGAAGCAAGGTCGTTTCCGTCAGAACCTTCTTGGTAAACGTGTTGACTATTCTGGTCGTTCTGTAATCGTCGTTGGACCTAACCTTAAGATGTATCAATGTGGTCTTCCTAAAGAAATGGCTCTTGAGTTATTCAAGCCATTCGTTATGAAAGAACTTGTTGAAAAAGGATTGGCTCACAACATTAAGAGTGCAAAACGCAAGATCGAACGCGTACAACCGGAAGTATGGGACGTATTAGAAGGGGTCATTAAAGAACATCCAGTTCTCTTAAACCGTGCACCTACTCTTCACAGACTTGGTATTCAAGCATTTGAACCAACTCTTGTCGAAGGTAGAGCGATCCGTCTTCATCCACTTGTATGTACTGCATACAACGCGGATTTCGATGGTGACCAAATGGCGGTTCACGTGCCTTTATCTTCCGAAGCACAAGCTGAAGCACGCATGCTGATGCTTGCTGCCCAAAACATCCTTAATCCGAAAGACGGTAAGCCAGTTGTTACTCCGTCCCAGGATATGGTATTAGGTAACTATTACCTGACACTTGAGCGTGAAAATGCTGTTGGTGAAGGTATGATCTTCAATGATGCAAATGAAGTCATTCTAGCTTATCAAAATGGTTATGTACATTTGCATACCCGTATAGCGATCCATGCCAGCACCATCAACAACAAAACGTTCACAGAGAAGCAAAACAAACAATTATTATTAACTACGGTAGGTAAAGTAATCTTTAACGAGATCTTACCGGATACATTCCCGTTCATTAACGAACCAACAAGAACGAACTTGGAAGTAGCTACTCCTGAGAACTACTTTGTTGATCCGTCAACGGACGTCAAAGAGGTATTCCAAAACCGTGAGTTAATCAACCCGTTCAAAAAAGGATTCTTAGGGAATATCATTGCGGAAGTATTCAAGAAGTTTGCTATCACTGAAACGTCTCGTATGCTTGATAAGATGAAAGACTTAGGATTCAAATACTCTACCAAAGCCGGTATTACGGTTGGTATCGCAGATATCGTCGTACTAGCGGAAAAAGAAGAAATCTTAATCGAAGCACAAAGTAAAGTCGACAACGTATTAAAACAATTTAAACGTGGTCTTATTACAGAAGATGAAAGATACGATCGTGTTATCTCAATCTGGAGTGCTGCGAAAGATACTATCCAAGGTAAATTGATGGCGACACTGGATAAACGCAACCCAATCTTCATGATGAGTGATTCAGGTGCCCGTGGTAACGCATCTAACTTCACTCAGCTTGCTGGTATGCGTGGACTGATGGCCAACCCGGCTGGTCGTATCATTGAGTTACCGATCAAATCAAGTTTCCGTGAAGGTTTAACGGTTCTTGAGTACTTTATCTCTACACATGGTGCCCGTAAAGGTCTTGCCGATACAGCACTGAAAACAGCTGACTCAGGTTACCTGACACGTCGTCTTGTTGATGTGGCCCAGGATGTAATCGTTCGTGAAGAGGACTGTGGAACGGACAGAGGCCTACTTGTAGGATCTATTAAAGAGGGTACAGAAATCATCGAACCTCTTGAAGAACGTTTACTTGGTCGTTATTCACGTAAAACATTACGTCATCCTGAGACAGATGAAATCATCATCACAGAAAATCAGCTGATCACAGAAGACTTAGCTAAGACGATCATTGATGCTGGTGTCGAACATGTTTCGATCCGTTCTGCATTCACATGTAACACTAGACATGGTGTATGTGAGAAATGTTACGGAACGAACTTGGCAACAGGACAAAAAGTCGAAGTAGGGGAAGCTGTTGGGATCATCGCTGCTCAATCCATCGGGGAACCGGGTACACAGTTAACGATGCGTACGTTCCATACCGGTGGGGTTGCAGGAGACGATATCACTCAAGGTTTACCGCGTATCCAAGAAATCTTCGAAGCGCGTAATCCTAAAGGTCAAGCCGTTATTTCTGAAATCGATGGTGTCATTACTTCCATCAGTGAAGGAAAAGATCGTCAGTACGAAATTACCGTTCAAGGTGATGTGGAAACGAGAAGTTACACAGCTCCTTACACAGCCCGCTTGAAATTCGCTGTGAATGATAAAGTAGTACGCGGTCAGGAAATCACTGAAGGTTCAATCGATCCAAAAGAACTTCTTAAAGTGCGTGATGTGTCAGCCGTTCAAGAATACTTGCTGCGTGAGGTACAAAAAGTATACCGTATGCAAGGGGTTGAAATCGGCGACAAACACGTTGAGGTTATGGTTCGTCAAATGCTACGCAAGGTTCGTGTTATTGATGCGGGTGAATCTGAGGTACTGCCAGGTACACTTATGGATATCCATCAATTCAGAGATGCGAATGAAAAAGCTCTATTTGGCGGGAAGCTTCCGGCAACAGGACGTCCTGTACTGCTCGGAATCACCAAAGCTTCACTTGAAACGGACTCCTTCTTATCAGCAGCATCGTTCCAGGAAACAACTCGTGTGTTAACGGACGCTGCCATTAAAGGAAAACGTGATGAGTTACTTGGATTGAAAGAAAATGTTATCATCGGTAAATTGGTTCCTGCCGGTACAGGTATGCAACGTTACCGCAAGGCAGAGCCGGTATTAGCAGAAGATACTAGTGAAGAAACAGTAACAGTAGAGTAATCTATTTAGGCTAACTCTTAGGCGCGTTTGATTGCTCAAACACAAGCTCTAAGAGTTAGCTTTTATAAATCTTTTAAATCTATGTTGACATAGAGATTTTAAGATGATAATATATTCAAGGTTGCTCCTATTAATAACCTGTTACTTTGGAGGATATGAAATGTCTTATGAAAAAGTAGCGCAGGCTAAAGAAATTATTGTAGGAACAAAGCAAGCAGTGAAAGCTCTAAAAACAGGTCATGTACTAGAAGTTGTTATTGCGGAGGATGCTGATCCCAAAGTTACAGCCAAAGTAGTTCAGGCCGCTATTGATCTTAAAGTACCGGTTAACAAAGTGGACTCTATGAAGAAACTTGGAAAATCGTGCGGAATAGATGTTGGAGCAGCAGCTGTTGCGATTATACAGTAAAATAGTTTTTGTAGAAGCTATCTGCAAAAACTTTACTTTTACCCAAAAAAGAACCACCTGGATGTGTGGGCTTACCAAATAAGAAGGGAGGAAAACAAAATGCCAACTATTAACCAATTAGTTCGCAAGCCTCGTCAGTCTAAATCAACTAAATCAAAGTCACCTGCACTTAACAAAGGTTATAACAGCTTTAAGAAAGTGCACACTAACTTGTCTTCTCCACAAAAACGTGGTGTATGTACTCG
The DNA here is from genome assembly GCF_050270195.1 of Rossellomorea sp. NPDC071047. Taxonomy (NCBI): domain Bacteria; kingdom Bacillati; phylum Bacillota; class Bacilli; order Caryophanales; family Bacillaceae; genus Rossellomorea; species Rossellomorea sp. NPDC071047. The sequence goes on from NZ_JBNNJT010000011.1 coordinate 29,966, forward strand.
TGTTGGTACTATGACTCCAAAGAAACCGAACTCGGCGCTACGTAAATATGCTCGTGTTCGTTTGACAAATGGAATCGAGGTTACTGCTTACATTCCTGGTATCGGACATAACCTTCAAGAACACAGTGTTGTTCTTATCCGTGGAGGACGTGTAAAGGATTTACCGGGGGTACGTTATCACATCGTACGTGGTGCGCTTGATACAGCTGGAGTTGAAGGCCGTATGCAAGGACGTTCTAAATACGGAACTAAGCGCCCTAAAGCAGCTAAAAAATAATAAAAAAACTATAAATTCATTTCTCGTTGAAAGGAGGAAATCACATGCCACGTAAAGGTCCTGTAGCAAAAAGAGACGTTTTACCTGATCCAATGTACAATTCTAAATTAGTTACTCGTTTAATCAACAAAATCATGATTGACGGTAAAAGAGGTAAAGCTCAAAAGAAATTATACGCAGCGTTTGATATCATTAGCGAGCGTTCAGGTAAAGATGCAATGGAAGTATTCGATGCAGCTTTGAAAAATATCATGCCGGTATTGGAAGTAAAAGCTCGTCGTGTTGGTGGTTCAAACTATCAAGTACCTGTAGAGGTACGTCCAGAGCGTCGTACTACATTAGGTCTTCGTTGGTTAGTAAACTACTCTCGTCTTCGCGGTGAGAAGACAATGGAAGAGCGTTTAGCTAACGAAATCCTTGATGCAGCTAATAACACTGGAGCTTCTGTTAAGAAGCGTGAAGATACACACAAGATGGCTGAAGCGAACAAAGCGTTTGCTCACTATCGTTGGTAATCTGATCTTAAACAAACTAATCATTCTCATATAAGGAAGGAGAAAGACCGCATGCCTAGAGAGTTCTCCTTAGAAAACACTCGTAATATCGGTATCATGGCTCACATCGATGCTGGTAAAACAACTGCAACTGAGCGTATCCTATTTTATACAGGTCGTATCCATAAAATTGGAGAAACTCACGAAGGTGCTTCTCAAATGGACTGGATGGAGCAAGAGCAAGAACGTGGTATCACTATCACTTCTGCTGCGACAACAGCTCAATGGAAAGGCCATCGTATTAACATCATCGATACACCGGGACACGTAGACTTCACTGTTGAAGTTGAGCGTTCATTGCGTGTACTTGATGGTGCAGTAGCAGTACTTGATGCTCAATCTGGTGTTGAGCCTCAAACTGAAACTGTTTGGCGCCAAGCAACAACTTACGGGGTTCCCCGTGTTGTGTTCGTTAATAAAATGGACAAAATCGGTGCTGACTTCCTTTACTCTGTTGGGACACTTCATGAACGTTTACAAGCGAATGCGCATCCTATTCAGCTTCCAATCGGAGCTGAGGATGATTTCGAAGGTATCATCGACTTAGTAGAAATGAAAGCTTACTTCTATGAAGATGACCTTGGAACGCGTGCAGAAGCTCGTGACATTCCTGAAGAGTACAAAGATCAAGCTGATGAATACCGCGGCAAGTTAATTGAAGCTGTTTCTGAACTTGATGAAGAGCTTATGATGAAGTACTTAGAAGGTGAAGAGCTTTCTAACGAAGAAATCAAAGCTGCTATCCGTGCGGCTACACTGACTGTTGAGTTCTACCCGGTAGTTTGTGGATCTGCATTTAAAAACAAAGGGGTTCAATTATTAATTGACTCAGTTATCGACTATCTTCCAGCGCCAACAGACGTTGAAGATATCAAAGGTTTTGTTCCTGATACAGAAGAAGAAGTAACTCGTCCATCAGCTGACGATGCGCCATTCTCTGCATTAGCGTTCAAAGTTGCAACTGACCCTTATGTTGGTAAATTAACATTCTTCCGTGTGTACTCAGGAACATTAGATTCTGGTTCATACGTAAGAAACTCTTCTAAAGGTAAACGTGAGCGCGTAGGACGTATCCTGCAAATGCACGCTAACTCCCGTGAAGAGATCTCTACTGTATACGCTGGAGACATTGCAGCAGCTGTTGGTCTTAAAGATACTTCTACTGGAGATACACTATGTGATGAAAAGAGTCTTGTTATTCTTGAATCAATGGTATTCCCAGAGCCGGTTATCTCTCTATCTGTTGAGCCTAAGTCAAAGGCTGACCAAGATAAAATGACTACTGCTCTACAAAAACTTCAAGAGGAAGATCCAACATTCCGTGCGCATACTGATCAGGAAACTGGACAGGTTATCATCGCAGGTATGGGTGAGCTTCACTTAGATATCATCGTTGACCGTATGAAACGTGAATTCAAAGTAGAAGCAAACGTAGGAGCTCCTCAGGTATCTTACCGTGAGACTTTCCGTGATACGGCTAAAGTTGAAGGTAAGTTTGCCCGTCAATCTGGTGGACGTGGACAATTCGGACACGTTTGGATCGAATTCTCACCTAACGAAGAAGGTAAAGGATTCGAATTCGAGAACGGTATCGTCGGTGGTGTTGTTCCTCGTGAATACATCCCTGCAGTACAAGCCGGTCTATCTGACGCTTTAGAAAATGGTGTCTTAGCTGGTTTCCCACTTGTTGATGTTAAAGCAAGATTATTCGATGGTTCATACCATGACGTTGACTCCTCTGAGATGGCGTTCAAAATCGCTGCATCAATGGCACTTAAGAATGCTGCTTCTAAATGTAAGCCGGTAATCCTTGAGCCAATGATGAAGGTAGAGGTTGTTATCCCTGAGGAATACCTTGGAGATATCATGGGTGATGTAACTTCTCGTCGTGGACGTGTAGAAGGTATGGAAGCACGCGGTAACGCTCAAGTCGTTAAAGCGTTCGTACCTCTATCAGAAATGTTTGGATATGCAACTTCCCTTCGTTCTAACACACAAGGACGTGGAACATACTCCATGCACTTCGATCACTATGAAGAAGTACCTAAATCGATTTCTGAAGAAATCATCAAAAAAAATAAAGGTGAATAATTGATTTATTCGCTTTTATAAAGTATAAATACTAATGTAAGCAATTGTTGTGTCAGAGATGGTTTTTTAGCTATCTCTGAGGCACCCAAAATATACTTATTTTCTTTAAAATCAAAGGAGGATTTTCAAATGGGTAAGGAAAAATTTGATCGTTCCAAGCAACATGCGAATATCGGTACAATCGGTCACGTTGACCACGGTAAAACAACTCTAACAGCTGCAATCACAACTACACTTCACAAGAAGTATGGTCGTGGAACTGCAATGGCATATGACCAAATCGATGGTGCTCCAGAAGAAAGAGAGCGTGGAATCACAATCTCTACTGCACACGTTGAGTACGAAACTGATACTCGTCACTATGCACACGTTGACTGCCCAGGACATGCTGACTATGTTAAAAACATGATCACTGGTGCTGCACAAATGGATGGTGGGATCCTAGTAGTTTCTGCTGCTGACGGCCCAATGCCACAAACTCGTGAGCACATCCTTCTTTCTCGTCAAGTAGGTGTTCCATACCTAGTTGTATTCATGAACAAATGTGATATGGTAGACGACGAAGAGCTACTTGAATTAGTAGAAATGGAAGTACGTGACCTTCTTTCTGAGTACGATTTCCCTGGCGATGACGTACCAGTAATCAAAGGTTCTGCTCTTAAAGCTCTTGAAGGAGAAGCTGAGTGGGAAGAGAAAATCTACGAACTAATGGAAGCTGTAGATAGCTACATCCCAACTCCAGAGCGTGACACTGAAAAGCCATTCATGATGCCTGTTGAGGATGTATTCTCAATCACAGGTCGTGGTACAGTTGCTACTGGTCGTGTTGAGCGTGGACAAGTTAAAGTTGGAGACACTATCGACATCATCGGTCTTTCTGAAGAGCCAAAATCTACAACTGTAACAGGTGTAGAAATGTTCCGTAAGCTTCTTGACTATGCTGAAGCTGGAGACAACATCGGTGCACTACTTCGTGGTGTAGCTCGTGAAGATATCCAACGTGGACAAGTACTTGCTAAGCCAGGTACAATCACTCCACACACAAAGTTCAAAGCAGAAGTTTATGTTCTTTCTAAAGAAGAGGGTGGACGTCACACTCCATTCTTCACTAACTACCGCCCACAGTTCTACTTCCGTACAACTGACGTAACTGGTATCTGTAACCTTCCTGAAGGTGTTGAAATGGTTATGCCTGGCGATAACATCGAAATGACTGTTGAGCTTATCGCTCCAATCGCTATCGAAGAAGGTACTAAGTTCTCTATCCGTGAGGGTGGACGTACTGTAGGTGCTGGAGTAGTAGCTACAATCACTGAGTAATCATTGATATCAAAAACAGATGGACATCATGTCCATCTGTTTTTTTTTGTGTGAATTTCTTTATAAATGTTTTGTATATATAAGGACAAGATAGAAGTCTTGACGAGTTTCTTCTATATAAGATGAGATTGTGCAAATTTATAAAGCTTCTATACTTTATGAAGTACTAGCTTACTTTAGATTATCAAATCACACTGTTTATGAAGCGTGATTTTAATATGGTTGAGATCTTCATCCATATATATTTGAAAAAATCTAAGTTGATTGTAGCGGAGGGATGCTCAACTCACGCCCCGCGGAAAGCGAGCATCCCGGAGCGGAAATCAACAAGCACTTACTCTTGAAGAAATATTATAACTAAGGACTATACAAGAATGATTAATAGTTCACTTTGGATTAAATTACTTTAATCCATTCACATTGTTATATTAAATATTGTGAAAATACCACATAACCTTGAAAATACCACGGTTCGTTTGTATAATAGAGAAAGTGTGCAAAACATAAAGAATTTGCAAGAAACAGTTGCATCTTCTAGGTGTTTTAGTTATAATAGACAATGTTGGTCTTTGACTGCGATGAAACAGAAGGTTGCTGACACACACGGCCGCTTTGCCATGGCGAGTGTGTGGGAAATTTCTGTGGAGAATGTCTATTCAAAAATAGGCGATAAAGGAGGGAAAATAATGGCAAAACAAAAGATTCGTATCCGTTTAAAGGCTTATGATCACAGAATTCTTGATCAATCAGCTGAGAAAATTGTTGAAACAGCAAAACGTTCTGGTGCGGCGGTTTCTGGACCGATCCCACTACCGACTGAAAAGTCTGTTTACACAATCTTACGTGCTGTGCACAAATACAAAGATTCTCGTGAGCAATTCGAAATGCGTACTCATAAACGCTTAATCGACATTGTAAACCCAACACCTCAAACAGTTGATGCGCTTATGCGTTTAGACTTACCATCAGGTGTAGATATCGAAATCAAACTTTAATTCATAAAAACCATAATTATTAGGAGGTGTGACTTATGACCAAAGGAATCTTAGGAAGAAAGATTGGTATGACTCAAGTTTTTGCTGAAAACGGTGATCTTATCCCTGTAACTGTTATCGAAGCTGCTCAAAACGTGGTACTTCAAAAGAAATCTATCGATGTTGATGGCTACGAAGCTATCCAAGTAGGTTTTGAAGACAAACGTGAAAAGCTTTCTAACAAACCAGAGAGAGGCCACGTTGCTAAAGCTGAAACTGCTCCTAAGCGCTTCATCCGTGAAATCCGCGGTGTAAACGTAGAAGAGTACGAAGTTGGTCAAGAAGTCAAAGTTGATATTTTCGCAGCAGGCGAAATCGTAGATGTAACAGGAGTTTCAAAAGGTAAAGGATTCCAAGGTGCTATCAAGCGTCATAACCAATCCCGCGGACCTATGTCCCATGGTTCTCGTTACCACCGTCGTCCTGGTTCAATGGGTCCTGTTGATCCAAACCGTGTATTCAAAGGTAAATTACTACCTGGACGTATGGGCGGAGAGCAAATTACAATTCAAAACCTTGAAATTGTAAAAGTTGATGCAGATCGTAACCTTATCTTAGTTAAAGGTAATGTACCTGGACCTAAGAAACAACTGATCAAAGTAAAGTCAGCTATTAAAGCAAACTAATAGAACTTTTCAAGAAAGGAGGAAACAAGAATGCCGAAAGTAGCATTATTTAACCAAAGCGGTTCTAAAGTTGGTGATATCGAACTTAATGACACTGTTTTTGGTATCGAACCAAACAAACATGTAATGTTTGAAGCAGTATTGATGCAAAGAGCTTCTTTACGTCAAGGGAATCACAAAGTAAAAAATCGTTCTGAAGTACGTGGCGGTGGGCGTAAGCCTTGGCGTCAAAAAGGAACTGGCCGTGCTCGTCAAGGGTCAATCCGTTCTCCACAATGGCGCGGTGGTGGTACTGTATTTGGACCAGTTCCACGCAGCTACAGCTACAAACTTCCAAAGAAGGTTCGTCGCTTAGCGATCAAATCTGCTCTTTCTTCTAAAGTAGTAGAAGAAAACATCTTAGTATTAGAAGCATTATCATTCGATGCTCCTAAAACAAAAGAATTTGCTAACGTTCTTAAAGGTCTATCTGTTGATTCTAAAACATTAGTAATCACTGATGGCATCGACGAAAACGTAGCACTTTCAGCTCGTAACATCCCTGGTGTAACTGTAGTTCCTGCTGATGGAATTAGCGTTCTGGATGTATTAGGACACGACAAACTAGTGATCACTAAATCAGCTGTTGAAAAAGTAGAGGAGGTGCTTGCATAATGGATGTACGTGAAATCATTAAGCGCCCCGTAATTACAGAGGCTTCAACTGATCTTATGTCTGAGAAAAAGTATACTTTCGAAGTTGATACTAGAGCTAACAAAACTCAAGTAAAAGACGCTGTTGAAGAAATCTTTGACGTGAAAGTAGATAAAGTTAACATCATGAACTACAAAGGTAAGTTCAAACGTATGGGTAAACACGCTGGTTACACTAACAAGCGTCGTAAAGCAATCGTTAAGCTTACTGCTGATAGTAAAGAAATCGAATTCTTTGAAGTATAAAATTCTTTAATTAAGAAGAGGAGGGAAAAACATGGCGATTAAAAAGTATAAACCTACCTCTAATGGTCGTCGCGGCATGACTAGTTCTGATTTCGCTGAAATCACTACAGATTCTCCGGAAAAGTCACTTTTAGCACCCCTACACAAAAAGGGTGGCCGTAACAACCAAGGTAAGTTAACAGTTCGTCATCAAGGTGGCGGTCATAAGCGCCAATACCGTATCATCGATTTTAAACGTGAAAAAGATGGTATACCTGGACGCGTTGCTACGATCGAATACGATCCAAACCGCTCAGCAAACATTGCACTAATTAACTACGCTGATGGGGAAAAACGTTACATTCTTGCACCGAAAACAATCGAAGTAGGTATGGAAGTAATGTCTGGACCTGAAGCAGATATCAAAGTGGGTAACGCATTACCACTTATCAACATCCCAGTTGGTACAATCGTACACAATATCGAACTTAAACCAGGTAAGGGTGGCCAGTTAGTACGTTCTGCTGGAACATCTGCTCAAGTACTTGGTAAAGAAGGTAAATATGTACTTGTACGTCTTAACTCTGGTGAAACTCGTATGATTCTATCTGCTTGTCGTGCTACTGTAGGTCAAGTTGGAAATGAACAACACGAACTTATCAACATTGGTAAAGCCGGACGTTCTCGTTGGTTAGGTAAACGCCCAACAGTTCGTGGTTCTGTAATGAACCCTAACGATCACCCACACGGTGGTGGTGAAGGACGCGCTCCAATCGGACGTAAATCACCAATGTCTCCATGGGGGAAACCTACTCTTGGATACAAGACACGTAAGAAAAACAACAAATCTGATAAATTTATTGTGCGTCGTCGCAAAAAATAACGGGATTGTACTACGGTTCCTGAAAAGAGCCGTAGATCAATCACGAAGGGAGGTTCAAACATGGGTCGTAGCTTAAAAAAAGGACCTTTTGTTGATGATCATTTAATGAGTAAGGTTGAGAAATTGAACGAAACTGAAGGCAAACAAGTTGTTAAAACTTGGTCTCGTCGCTCAACGATCTTCCCAGCATTCATCGGTCACACTATCGCAGTTTACGATGGTCGTAAACATGTACCTGTATACGTCACTGAAGACATGGTAGGACACAAGCTTGGTGAATTCGCACCATCTCGTACTTACAAAGGTCATGCAAGTGATGATAAGAAAACAAGACGCTAATTGAGAGGAGGGTATCCTAATGCAAGCAAAAGCTGTTGCAAGAACAGTACGTATTGCTCCTCGTAAAGTACGTTTAGTCGTTGATCTAATCCGAGGTAAGCAAGTTGGAGAAGCGGTTGCTATCTTAAAGCATACACCTAAAGCTGCTTCACCAGTAATCGAAAAAGTACTTAAGTCTGCTATTGCGAACGCAGAGCACAACTTTGACATGGATATTAATAGCCTAGTGGTAACTGAGGCTTATGTAAATGAAGGACCAACACTTAAACGTTTCCGTCCTCGTGCGATGGGACGTGCAAGTCAAATTAACAAACGTACAAGTCACATTACACTTGTCGTATCAGAAAAGAAGGAGGGATAAGCTGTGGGTCAAAAAGTACATCCGGTCGGACTTCGTGTCGGTATAATCCGTGATTGGGAATCTAAATGGTACGCAGATAAAGATTACGCCAATCTTTTACACGAAGACATTAAAGTACGTGAATATATTGCAAAACGTTTAGTAGACGCTTCAGTTTCTAAAGTTGAAATCGAGCGCGCTGCAAATCGTATTAACATTACTGTTCATACAGCTAAGCCTGGTATGGTTATCGGTAAAGGTGGTACAGAAGTTGAAGCTCTTCGTAAAGCACTTAACGAACTTACTTCAAAACGTGTACACATCAACATCGTTGAAATCAAAAGAGCTGACGTTGATGCTAAACTAGTAGCAGAAAACATCGCTCGTCAATTAGAAAACCGTGTTTCTTTCCGTCGTGCTCAAAAGCAATCAATCCAACGTGCTATGCGTGCTGGAGCAAAAGGAATCAAAACACAAGTATCTGGTCGTTTAGGCGGAGCAGATATCGCTCGTGCAGAACATTACAGTGAAGGTACTGTTCCACTTCATACACTACGCGCTGACATTGACTATGCTCATGCAGAAGCTGACACAACTTATGGTAAGCTTGGCGTTAAAGTATGGATCTACCGTGGAGAAGTTCTTCCTACAAGAAAGAAATCTGAGGAAGGAGGCAAATAATTATGTTATTACCTAAACGCGTTAAACATCGTCGCGAACACCGCGGAAAAATGCGTGGACGTGCTAAAGGCGGTCAAGAGGTAGCGTTCGGTGAATACGGTTTACAAGCAGTGGAAGCTTCTTGGATCACAAACCGTCAAATCGAGGCAGCTCGTATCGCTATGACTCGTTACATGAAACGTGGCGGTAAAGTATGGATTAAAATCTTCCCTCATAAACCTTACACTGCAAAACCTTTAGAAGTACGTATGGGTTCAGGTAAAGGTGCTCCAGAAGGTTGGGTAGCAGTAGTTAAGCCTGGAAAAATCATGTTTGAAATCGCTGGTGTGTCTGAAGAGGTAGCTCGTGAAGCACTTCGTCTAGCATCACACAAACTTCCAATCAAAACGAAGTTTGTAAAACGTGAGGAAATTGGTGGTGAATCAAATGAAAACTAATGAAATTCGTGACCTAACCACTGCTGAAATTGAACAAAAAGTAAAGACTCTGAAAGAAGAGTTATTTAACCTTCGCTTCCAACTTGCGACTGGGCAATTAGAAAATACAGCTCGCATCCGTGAAGTCCGCAAAGGGATCGCTCGTATGAAAACTGTAATCCGTGAAAGAGAGATCGGGGTTAACAATCGATAAATGAGAGGAGGTTTGCTTAAATGAGTGACCGCAACCAACGTAAGGTATACACTGGCCGTGTTGTTTCCGACAAAATGGATAAAACAGTAACGGTTATGGTAGAAACTTATAAAAAGCATTCTCTATACGGCAAGCGCGTTAAGTACTCTAAGAAGTTTAAAACTCATGATGAGAACAACGAAGCAAAAGTAGGCGATATCGTACGTATCATGGAGACTCGTCCACTATCTGCTACAAAACGTTTCCGTTTAGTAGAAGTTGTTGAAAAAGCAGTTATTATCTAATATATTTGTTCGGATATCTTATATTCCGAAGGGAGGTTACCTACATGATTCAACAAGAATCACGTTTAAAAGTTGCTGACAACTCTGGTGCTCGTGAAGTATTAACTATCAAAGTGCTTGGTGGTTCTGGACGCAAAACAGCTAACATCGGTGATGTTATCGTGTGTACAGTAAAACAAGCAACACCAGGTGGCGTTGTTAAAAAAGGTGACGTAGTAAAAGCGGTTGTTGTACGTACTAAATCTGGTGTACGTCGTCAAGACGGTACTTACATTAAGTTCGACGAGAACGCTTGTGTAATTATCCGTGACGATAAGGGACCACGTGGAACTCGTATCTTCGGACCTGTTGCTCGCGAACTACGTGACAGCAACTTTATGAAAATTGTATCTTTAGCTCCAGAAGTTCTTTAATAGATATTTAGCATTGGGCCATTCAAGGAGGTGCGATGAAATGCATGTAAAAAAAGGCGATAAAGTAATGGTCATTACTGGGAAAGATAAAGGCAAAACAGGTGTTGTTCTTGCTTCATTCCCTAAGAAAGACCGAGTGCTAGTTGAAGGAATCAACGTTGTAAAAAAACACGCTAAGCCTTCACAGATGAACCCGCAAGGCGGAATCATCAGCCAAGAAGCATCTATCCATGTATCAAATGTTATGCTTCTAGATCCGAAATCTAACGAGCCAACTCGTGTAGGTTATAAGACAGAAGACGGCAAAAAAGTACGTGTAGCAAAAAAATCAGGTGAAGTTCTAGATAAATAGTACGATTAAGAAGGGAGGTATTCTGAATGAACCGCCTAAAAGAAAAATTTCAACAAGAAATCAGTCCAGCTCTAGTGAGCAAATTCAATTACAAATCAGTAATGGAAGTACCTAAAGTTGAAAAGATCGTTGTCAACATGGGTATCGGTGAAGCTGTTCAAAACTCAAAAGCTCTTGATGTAGCTGTTGATGAGTTGACTCAAATCACTGGTCAAAAGCCAGTTGTAACGAAAGCTAAAAAATCTATCGCAGGCTTCCGTCTTCGTGAAGGTATGCCTATCGGTGCAAAAGTTACTCTTCGTGGAGAGCGTATGTACCAATTCTTAGATAAATTAATTTCTGTTTCACTTCCACGTGTACGTGACTTCCGTGGTGTTTCTAAAAAAGCATTCGACGGTCGCGGTAACTACACATTAGGAGTTAAAGAGCAATTGATTTTCCCTGAGATTGACTATGATAAAGTGTCTAAAGTACGTGGTATGGATATCGTAATCGTAACAACTGCGAACACAGACGAAGAAGCTCGTGAATTATTGACACAAATCGGAATGCCATTCCAAAAGTAATCGCTATATAAGGGAGGCGAAAATGTGGCTAAAAAATCTATGATTGCGAAACAAAAACGCACGCCAAAGCATAATGTTCAAGCGTACACACGTTGCGAACGTTGCGGACGTCCTCATTCAGTTATCCGTAAATTCAAGCTTTGCCGTATTTGTTTCCGTGAACTTGCATACAAGGGTCAGATTCCTGGCGTTAAGAAAGCTAGTTGGTAATACCCTATATTGGGAAGGAGGTAAATTATTATGACAATGACAGATCCAATTGCAGATTTGCTTACTCGCATCCGTAATGCGAACATGGTTCGTCACGAAAGATTAGAAGTTCCTGCTTCTAACATCAAGAAAGAAATTGCAGAAATCCTTAAACGTGAAGGTTTCGTACGTGACGTAGAATATGTAGAAGATAACAAGCAAGGTGTTATCCGCATTTTCTTAAAATATGGAGCAAACAACGAACGTGTAATTACTGGATTAAAGCGTATCTCTAAACCTGGTTTACGTGTATATGCGAAATCTACAGAAGTACCTAGAGTATTAAACGGTTTAGGTATCGCGCTTGTTTCTACTTCTACAGGTGTTTTAACTGATAAAGAAGCTCGTGCTCAACAAGTAGGCGGAGAAGTTCTAGCTTACGTTTGGTAATATTTTTTATATGAATGGAGGTGCAACAGGATGTCACGTGTAGGAAAACTACCAATCGAAATTCCATCTGACGTTACTCTAACAGTAGGTGAAGATAACACTGTAACTGTAAAAGGACCTAAAGGGGAACTTTCTCGTACATTCAATTCTGATATTAAAGTTGAATTAGAAGGAAACGTAGTAACAATTACTCGCCCTTCTGATGCAAAAGAACACCGCGCGTTACACGGTACAACTCGTGCCCTAATCGCGAACATGGTTGAAGGTGTATCTAAAGGATACCAAAGAAATCTTGAGCTAGTCGGTGTAGGTTACCGTGCTCAAAAACAAGGTACTAAGCTTGTACTTAACGTTGGTTACTCTCACCCAGTTGAGATCGAACCAGAACAAGGTATCGAGATCGAAGTACCGGCAAACACAAAGATATCTATCAAAGGTATCGATAAAGAACGTGTTGGAGCATTAGCTGCAAACATTCGTGCTGTACGCTCTCCTGAGCCTTACAAAGGAAAAGGTATTCGCTACGAAGGTGAATATGTTCGTCGTAAAGAAGGTAAAACAGGTAAATAATGCCGCGTAGGCAAAAGAAAGGAGTGACCGTAGGTGATTACTAAGCCAGATAAGAACAAAACACGTAAGAAGAGACATGCTCGTGTCCGTTCAAAAATTACTGGAACTGAAACTCGTCCTCGTTTGAACGTTTTCCGTTCTAACAAAAATATCTACGCTCAACTTATCGATGACGTGAACGGTGTTACTCTAGTAAGTGCATCTTCTCAAGATAAAGATTTCGATCTAGACTCAGCCGCTACTATCGATGCAGCAGCAAAAGTTGGAGAACTAGTTGCGAAACGTGCAGTAGATAAAGGAATGAAATCCGTGGTATTTGACCGTGGAGGATATTTATATCATGGCCGTATCAAGGCTTTAGCTGAAGCAGCTCGTGAAAACGGCTTAGAATTTTAATAAAAAAAGGAGGGACAATCCAGATGCGTCGTATTGATCCAAGTAAACTAGAATTTGAAGAACGCGTAGTTACAATCAATCGTGTTGCGAAAGTTGTTAAAGGTGGACGTCGTTTCCGTTTCGCTGCTCTTGTAGTAGTAGGCGACAAAAACGGTCACGTTGGTTTCGGAACTGGTAAAGCTCAGGAAGTACCTGATGCAATCCGTAAAGCGATTGAAGATGCGAAGAAAAATCTAATTGAAGTTCCTATGGTTGAGGGTACAACACCTCACCTAGTAACTGGACGATTTGGTGCTGGTCAAATTCTGATCAAACCTGCTTCTGCAGGTACAGGAATTATTGCCGGTGGACCTGTTCGTGCCGTACTTGAATTAGCTGGTGTTCAAGATATCCTATCTAAATCTTTAGGATCTAACACTCCAATTAACATGGTTCGCGCTACTATCGAAGGTTTAAAACAATTAAAGCGTGCTGAAGACGTTGCAAAATTACGTGGTAAATCAGTAGAAGAGATATTAGGATAAGGGAGGGATAACGATGGCTAACAAACTAGAAATTACCCTCACTCGCAGTACAATTGGTCGTCCACAAGATCAACGTAAAACTGTTGAAGCTTTAGGACTTCGCAAAATGCATCAAACAGTTGAACAACAAGATAATGCTGCTATCCGCGGTATGATCAATAAAGTTGCTCACCTTGTAACGGTTACAGAAAAATAATCGATTTCTTTCGAAAAAAAGGAGGTGCCGACATGAAATTACATGAGTTAAAGCCTACAGAAGGTTCACGTAAGGTCCGCAATCGTGTGGGACGTGGTATTGGTTCAGGTAATGGAAAGACTTCTGGTAAAGGTCATAAAGGACAAAACGCTCGTTCAGGTGGCGGAACTCGTCCTGGCTTTGAGGGTGGTCAAACACCATTATTCCAACGTCTACCAAAACGTGGATTCACGAACATCAATCGTAAAGAATATGCAATCGTCAACCTTGACGCATTGAATCGCTTCGAAGATGGTACAGAAGTTACTCCAGCTCTACTTGTAGAAACTGGCGTAGTGAGTAACGAAAAAGCGGGAATTAAGATTCTTGGTAAAGGTTCAATCGAGAAAAAGCTTACAGTAAAAGCACAAAAATTCTCAACCACTGCTAAAGAAGCTATCGAAGCTGCTGGCGGTACATCCGAGGTGATCTAATGTTTCAAACTATCTCCAATTTTATGCGCGTGGGTGATATAAGAAATAAAATTATTTTCACCCTTCTAATGTTAATAGTCTTCCGTCTTGGTACCTTCATTCCGGTACCAAACGTAGACGCTAATGTATTGAAAATGCAGGACCAGGCAGGAATTCTCGGATTCCTGAATACATTTGGTGGCGGTGCACTGCAAAACTTCTCTATCTTTGCGATGGGAATTATGCCTTACATTACTGCTTCTATCATCGTACAGCTCCTGCAAATGGATGTTGTTCCGAAGTTTACAGAGTGGTCTAAGCAAGGTGAAGTCGGACGCCGTAAATTAGCTCAGTTCACACGTTATTTCACCATCGTTCTCGGATTCATCCAAGCTTTAGGTATGTCCTATGGCTTCAATAGAATATATGGTGGAATGCTTATCCAAAGCCCGGGAGTTAGTACGTACCTACTAATAGCGTTAGTTCTAACAGCTGGTACGGCTTTTCTTATGTGGTTGGGTGAACAAATTACAGCTAAAGGTGTAGGGAATGGTATTTCGATCCTGATCTTTGCAGGTATCGTTGCAGCTATCCCTAACACAGTAAACCAAATCTATGCTCAACAAATTGAAGGGGCAGGCGAACAGCTTTTCCTTCGAATTGTGGTTCTTGCACTTCTTGTTTTAGCAGTTATTGCAATCGTGGTTGGTGTCGTGTTTATTCAACAAGCACTTCGTAAAATTCCGATTCAATATGCAAAACGTTTAGTGGGGCGTAGTCCGGTTGGTGGACAATCAACACATCTACCGTTAAAAGTAAATGCTGCGGGTGTTATTCCAGTTATCTTTGCGATTTCTTTCATAATCACGCCACAGACCATTTCATCTTTCTTCGGAGAAAATGATGTGACGAGTACTATTCAGTACATCTTTGATTACACTAAACCAGTTGGTATGATCATCTATGTAGCTCTGATCGTTGCCTTTACGTATTTCTATGCTTTCATTCAAGTGAACCCAGAACAAATGGCTGAAAACTTGAAGAAGCAAGGTGGATATATCCCTGGTATTCGTCCAGGTAAAACCACACAAGAGTATCTCACTCGCGTTCTGTATCGTCTAACATTTGTTGGGGCAATCTTCTTAGCTGTCATTTCTATTCTTCCTGTTTTCTTCATTAACTTTGCGGGATTACCTCCTGCAGCTCAAATCGGTGGAACAAGCTTACTCATCGTAGTAGGGGTTGCACTTGAGACAATGAAGCAACTGGAAGCGCAGTTAGTGAAACGTCACTACAAAGGATTTATTAAATAAGAGGGTTTTCGGGAACTTTTGTTCCTGAAGCCATTTTATAGACAATTAGGGGGAGTTCGAGAGTGAATATAGTTCTTATGGGCTTACCAGGCGCAGGAAAAGGCACTCAAGCTGAAAAGATCGTAGATAAATATGGTATCCCCCATATATCTACTGGCGATATGTTCCGTGCAGCTATTAAAGGCGGTACTGAACTAGGCTTGAAGGCTAAATCATTCATGGATAATGGCGACCTTGTTCCTGATGAAGTGACAATCGGTATCGTTCGTGAACGTTTAAGCAAAGAGGACTGTGAAAAAGGCTTCTTACTGGATGGGTTTCCAAGAACGGTTGCTCAGGCAGAAGCACTTGAAAACATCCTGGCTGATCTTGGTAAAAAAATGAATTATGTCATTAATATAAATGTAGATAAGGACATCCTGATGGAGCGCTTGACAGGTCGCAGGATCTGTAAAGAGTGCGGCGCTACTTATCATCTTGTCTTTAATCCGCCAACAGAAGAGGGCGTTTGTGATCGCTGCGACGGCGAGTTATATCAACGCGCAGATGATAACGAAGAAACGGTTCAAAACCGCTTGGACGTAAACATCAAGCAAACTCAACCACTATTGGCTTACTACGAAGATAAAGGCTATCTGAAAAACATTGACGGTCAACAAGACATCCATAGAGTGTTTGATGACATTGATGAACTACTTGGAGGCCTTTCATAATGATCATTTCTAAAACTCCGAGAGAGATTGAGATTATGCGGCAAGCTGGAAAGATTGTGGCATTAACTCATGCGGAATTGCAAAAGCATATTTCTCCGGGAATATCGACGAAGGAATTGGATGCAATTGCTGAAAAATTCATTCGTAAACATGATGCAATTCCATCTTTTAAAGGGTATAATGGGTTTCGTGGCAGCATCTGTGCATCCGTCAACAATGAGTTGGTTCATGGAATTCCAGGCGATCGGGTATTGAAGGATGGCGATATAATCAGCATCGATATCGGTGCTAAGTATAACGGTTATCACGGTGACTCAGCTTGGACATATCCAGTTGGAACAATAGATGATGAAACCCAGAAGCTTCTGGATGTTACGGAAGAGTCATTATTTCTGGGACTTAAGGAAGCTAAACCAGGCGAGCGTCTGTCGAATATCTCTCATAGTATACAAACATTTGTTGAGGCTAATGGCTTTTCTATCGTTCGAGAGTATGTGGGGCACGGAGTTGGTCAAGACTTACATGAGGATCCGCAAATTCCTCATTATGGACCACCCAACAAAGGTCCTCGTTTAAAGCCTGGCATGGTACTGGCTATTGAACCTATGGTTAATGCAGGAAGTCGATATGTTAGAACGTTATCAGATAACTGGACAGTCGTCACAGTAGATGATAAAATGTGTGCGCACTTTGAACACACCATTGCAATTACTGAAGACGGCTATGAGATATTGACGAAAGCCTAAGTGAAGGTGATTGGATTGATCGAGTCAGATTCGACGATTCCGGGGATAGGCCAAATTGTTCAAACCCTTAAAGGGAGAGAAACAGGAAGCTACTCGGTCGTTGTTCAGCAATTGGATGAACGTTTTGTACTCATAGCAGATGGAGATCGAAGAAAGTTTGATCGCGCTAAGCGAAAGAACATCGCTCATCTTCACTTGTGTGACTATGTTTCTCCAGAAGTTCAAAACAGTATTATAGAAACAGGAAGAGTTACGAACGGTAAACTGCGTTATGCTGTTTCAAAGTTTGTAAACGAAGTTTTAAATGATGAGAAGAAGGGAGACATGTTCGATGGCTAAGGATGATGTAATTGAAGTTGAAGGTAAGGTCGCCGAGACTTTGCCTAATGCGATGTTTAAGGTAGAATTAGAAAATGGTCATACAGTACTGGCACATGTTTCAGGAAAGATCCGTATGCATTTCATTCGTATCTTACCTGGTGACAAGGTAACAGTAGAATTATCACCGTATGACTTAACTCGTGGTAGAATCACATATCGTTATAAATAATCTATTGCACTCCGTACTATTAAGGAGGTTAGAATAAGATGAAAGTTAGACCATCTGTTAAACCAATCTGCGAAAAATGTAAAGTTATTCGTAGAAAAGGTAAAGTCATGGTTATCTGTGAAAACCCTAAACACAAACAAAAACAAGGCTAATCTTAAAGGAGGTGCGCTATCACTATGGCACGTATTGCTGGTGTAGACATTCCACGTGACAAACGTGTTGTCATTTCATTAACATACATCTACGGTATTGGTAAAAATACTGCAGCGAAAATCTTATCTGAAGCTGGTGTATCTGAGGATACTCGCGTTCGCGATCTAACTGACGACGAACTAGGAAAGATTCGTGATATCGTTGATAAATTAAAAGTAGAAGGTGATCTTCGTCGTGAAGTATCACTAAACATCAAACGTCTTATGGAAATCGGTTCATACCGCGGTCTTCGTCACCGTCGTGGACTACCTGTTCGTGGACAACATACGAAGAACAATGCTCGTACACGTAAAGGTCCTCGTAAGACTGTAGCTAACAAGAAAAAATAATAGGTAAAGGAGGTTACTTCTTAGTATGGCACGTAAAACAAACACTCGTAAACGTCGTGTGAAAAAGAATATCGAAGCTGGTATTGCACACATTCGTTCTACATTCAATAACACAATCGTAACTATTACTGATGTTCACGGAAATGCTGTTGCTTGGTCAAGTGCAGGTTCACTAGGATTCAGAGGTTCTCGTAAATCCACTCCATTCGCAGCGCAAATGGCAGCTGAAACTGCAGCGAAAGCTTCTCAAGAACATGGTTTAAAAACTCTTGAAGTAACAGTTAAAGGTCCTGGTGCTGGTCGTGAAGCAGCTATCCGTGCTCTTCAAGCAGCAGGTCTAGAAGTTACTGCAATCAGAGACGTTACTCCAGTTCCTCATAATGGATGCCGTCCACCAAAACGTCGCCGCGTTTAATTTTTCTGTATAAATTTTGTATCGTTGTCTATAATGGGATATGATACAAGATACGTTCATTCAGAAAAGTAACCAGTTGTTGGTGCACAATAGGGAACGTAAACATGGGGAATTTCGGACTTTAACTTATTTAGCCCGGAGTTTCGACGTTTTGAAGGAGGGTAAATATTAATGATCGAAATTGAAAAGCCAAAAATTGAAACGGTTGAGATCAGCGATGATGCCACATTTGGAGCCCTTCAAGTCCATAGCTTATCACTTCATGTGGGGTCATATAGCTGTAGCGCTCATACCATTCGTCATCTGCATTAAGAACAGCGTACTTTGGA
>NZ_JBNNJT010000012.1:0-38946 GCF_050270195.1 Rossellomorea sp. NPDC071047
TTGCTAATGTCCACTAGTGGTACGTCCATCTCCCACAGATCACGGACAGTTTTTACATCCCTTGATTTCCAAAGAAGTTCAATCTTAGGTTTAATCCGGTGGTATTCAAATACGATATATATTCCGCCGTTTTCTTTTACCTCGTTATAGAATTCCGTTAGGTCTGAAGAGTAACGAGAAGGCAAGTGCAAGGGTGGCTGTACTTTCATCCCTTTTGGCCGGCTCAATATGGCACGGCTCCGTTCTTCTCCAATTGACATGACCAGGAGAGCTCCTTCCCACCACTCACGGCTTAACAATTTACCAATGTATTGTAAGGAAAACCCTTCATTCCAATGGAAGATGAAGTTTTGCAGCTCTGCGTATGTCCAAGTGAGTCGGCATTCATCCAGTTCTTCAAATACAATGTAAGGTACTTGGCTCACTGGAGGATCTCCTTCGCTTGATTCGTATTCTTATGTACGAGGAGCATCCGCCCTTCTTGCTTCAGGTCCTTCGATACATACCAATTATTCGGGTTGATACCCGCCTCGATGATCGTTTTCCTTTGATTCCTTGTCGGCTTCTTCCCTTGCTTCATTCTCCTCACGCACCTTTTCTGTAATTTCGAATAACCATTGAAAGAATTTATCCCGGCGATCCGGGGTAATCGCTACACCGTTGACTTCCAAAAATGAGATATTATCCGGGCTCCATCTGTTCTCTCTGAACTTCTGGACGACGGCTGCTTCGTTTGCTGCGGAAAAGCGATGGCCTTTTATCTTTTGGTCCATTGGGTTGACCGAATCAACAAAATATTGAATTGTGAACCACATCGGAAACTTTGCTTGTTTCATTTGATCACCATTTTTTCCTGGTGGATGGCGTTGATCACTCTCCTGAGTAAACTATCAATGTCTGGAGAAACTTGCCCATGTTCGATTCTTGCAAACGCTTCTTGTGATATTCCAACTCGATTTGACATTTCTTCCATTGAGATGGAACGTCTTTTCCGTCTTCTGTGAACCATTTCGCCGTATTCCTTCCTTCGACACCTCTCCAACTTATCCATGATCCACCTCCAGTAACGCAAATTGCGTTGTTAAACCTCAAAAAAATTAGTCTTCTAATAAGACTCTTACATTAATCCCATAAAAATCAGCAATTCTTAGCGCCAATTTACCACCAGGGTTTCTCTCGCCTTTTTCAATTTGACCATAGTATGTTCTGGATATTTTACATGCGGAGGCTACCTCTTGTTGGGACACACCTATCTTTTCTCTCAATTCTTTTAAATTCACTTCACTTTTATTTTCCATACCAAGACTCCTTACGACGCAATTTGCAACGCGGTTCTTAATTTAATTATAACGCAAATTGCGTCGGAATCAAGGGATTTTTTTCTAAATTTGCAAACGAAAAAAGGTTGCAAATTGCGTCGTTTTTATTGATAATAGTGTATAGATGTTATATTCACACTATATTGACGTTGCATTGCAAATGCTCTTTATGAGTTTAAATAGAGAGGGTGTACCAAATGGCTCAGGAGGACAAAGATTACAAGAAAGTGATCGGCAGCAGATTGCACGCATTGCGTATTAAGAGAAAACCTGGATATCACCGAGTGGACGTCGCAAAAGAGCTTAATATGGCGCCTTCTACATATAACGATTATGAAGGTGGAAGAAGAGGACCTAACGGTGGAGTTCTAATACAGTTCGCTAAATATTACGAGACAACAGTCGATTACATTACTGGTCATATAGATGATGACTCCCCGATTAATGAAGGAGATATCCTCGGAGCATTAAGCAAGATTACAAAATTCATGAATAACGATGGTAGCGAGCTGACTGATCAGCAAAGAGAAACTTTAACAAACAACCTAAATAACTTGCTTTCTAAAATTAATAATGACTAAAAAACACACATACCTGGCAAAAGGTATGTGTGTTTTTTAGTCTATATTTATACCATCAGTAATGTTGAGTTGGTTTACCCTTTTTATAAACGATTCTGCGTTAAATTCACCGTTGTCGCCAACATACTCTTGAATGTCGATATTTAACGATGTGGAAATTTGTTGGATAACTTGAATTAACTTTTCTTGGTTGGCTACAGCACACATTGATTTTTCCCCCGATATCAATAAATTTACCAAATCCCATATTACTAAATTCGCTAAATTACCCCATATAGCAGAAAAGACACCATTCAGAAGAATGATGTCCTTTTTACGGTCATTTATTAATGTCCGCCTCCGCCACCTGGGTCAGAGCTAATGGATTGGGTAGTTACTGGATAGTCTGCCGTGGCATTGTCAGTTGAATCTTGTAAAGAAAGAGAAGATCCAGCAATTAATGTTGCGGCTAATGCAATTCCAGCAATCAACTTATTTAGTTTTTTCATTTTCACATCTCCTTAAATATCACATTCACTGAAATTATAACAGTTAGAATCGACTTTTACAACGCGATATGCGACGAATTAAGGAATATATATCACAATTTTACCATAAGTTTTACAAAAAATATTATTCTTCTAGGCATATTTTAGGTCAGATCAATTAATTGAGTGTAGAACGAATCTCCTTGTCTAACAAACTTGTTCAGTGATTGTTGGAAATACTTTTTGTTATCGGTGGCCAGGCCCTTGTAATATAACTGGTGGGCCGATAACTCACCGTTTATTTCTTCTAATTCATCAAGTATTATCAAAGCTTCTTTTGAATATCCTTGTTTCGCTAGTGAGTGAGCTCTTTCAGATATATCACTTAAGTACAAGCCATTAAAGTCTCCACAATGGATTTTTATAAAGTCATGAGTTGATTCCAAAACACTTTTCCTCATCTTGTGGCTAGAGACTTTGATATCTTTAAACATCTTAATAGCCGAATTTATTAACCTGATGCTGCTATTAGGATCTTTAAAGATATTTGCTTCTGACAAAATCATTAAAATCGAATTTGCGGGTAACGGATATCTGTTTATCGTTTCATCAGTTAGAACCTTTTGTGCAATCTTTTCAACATTTTCAATGTCTCCCCTTTTGAGGAAAGCGTGTGCAAGCATTTCGTTAGTTCTTACTTTGAAGGAATCTCGTACATAATCAGAATTTATAGCATCCAGACTCTGTAGGATATTGTTTGCAAGTGGGATCATAACTGAGTAACTTTTCAAATCCAAGTGAGAATAAAGTGTTGCTATTTTAAGCAATATCTTAGAGTCATAGAGCAGATTTTCAGATAACTTAAAGTCCTCTACCTTCAAATAAAACTCCTCGGCAGATAGCTGATTCATATTTCGTCCAGTTATCATCTGATATATCATTGAATCTTTAAGTAATGGTGAATTCACTACTCTTCGATGAACTTCATCCATATACTCCTTGTCACCTCTATTAGCTGACCATTCCAAAAGTTCTTGCAGGTTGTCATTACGCTCTGTTTTTTGGATAAAGCTAATAATATATTCTTTAATGCATGCAGGATCTTCGTAGATAAAATCAACTAAATCGATAAATTTCATCGCTGGCATATCTGATTCACCTTTATAATATTTAGTTACCATGCCCTCCGATACATTTATCCATTTAGAAACCTTTTTACCGGTAATCCCATTTTTTTTCGCATCTTCCTTCACTTGGTTCATAAGTCTTTTCACAAGAATCAACCCCTAATGGAACTTATTACTTTAAAGTTTAACGCCTAAATGAAAATTTATCAATATTCTTTTTTGGTTAATCACTAAATGTTAAACTCTTAAATATAAACTGATATAATCAACATTAAAAGACTAGAAAATTATGGTAGAGGAGTAACCATGGCTAAAATAATTTGGAAATTAGATAGAGTATTAGAAGACTTAGATATATCTCCAAATAGATTGTCAGTAGAAGCTAAGGTTCGACCTAATACAATTTATAATATGGTTTATAATGAAGCTGTTAGATTTCACTTTGATACTGTAATCAAAGTGTTAGTTGCCTTGAATGAGATTGCAGATCAGGAAGGTATACATAAAGAATATAATATAGGGGATATCTTAGAGTTCAAGAACTAAAAAGACCCACTCTTATTCCAAGAGTGGGTCATAATTAATCATTGCAAATTGCGTCGTCGAGTTATATACTATAAAATATATAGCGAATCAGACAGTTAACCAATAAAAAAAGACAAATAAAAAAGCCTGCCCCGCTTCCACCGTCCAAAGTGTAAGGAGCAGACACATCTTTTAGATACCTCTATTTTACTGTATACGTGTATTCGTTGCAAGTAAAATCTACATATTTGAGGTATCTAGGGCAGGCTTTTTTCTTATAATAAGAAAGGAGCCTATTTTTATGTCCGGAAACCAATCCACTTCTAAAAAGTCCATGAAAATAAACGGATTTAAATTCTTCCAGCAACATCTTGATCTATTAAAAATAGAGATCATGAACCCTGAAGAACTTGGATATTCAAAACCACTTTCTTCTAGTGCAGTAGCCATGTACATCGGAATTGTGTCCGAGTGCTCACAGTCTGGACTACTGGATCTAGGAATCTCCATTGCAAGTATCTGTCGAAAAATGAATATCGCTCCTCAAACTGGCCATGATGGATTAAAACAACTCATCGAACGTGGTCTTATTCTTACGCGTACATATGAAGGAAAAGTTCAATATGAGGTTGGCGGCTATGATGACTATAACCGTTCCCGTTCTGAATCAATGGGTAAAACCAAAGGATTAAGTTACTTTTCAGTCCCTTATGAAATTTTCGCTTCCGGAGTTATATCAAAGTTAGTGAAAGCGAACAGCAATAAAGGTCTTCTGCTTTTACTTAGGCTTTCCAATAGCTTTCACCGCGATATGAATATGTGGGGAAAAGAAGGAACAACCTTAAAGATGGAGAAATTCAAGGAATACTTGAGCGAGCGTTCTTCCATACGGGTCCGCAAAGTTCTTAATGTTTTGTCACCACTGTTCACTTTTACTCCAGTAGATTTAACTGAACGTAATCCACGAAACATCGTAGACCGTATTCGTAAGGCTGTACCACAATTAGTGATTAAGAAATATCAGGTTAACATCTCCCCTTCTTGCTTAATGGAACGTAAAGAAATGGAAACGGACGTTACCCAGGCATTGAAAGAAACAGAGATGCAGCTGAAGTATATGGGATTCCCACTCAAAGCAAAAGAGCGCCGTGGTATTCATATCATCTACCGTTCTTATGTTCGAGAAATTGCTCAATACATTGACGATCTCAACCTTCGCAAAGAATTAGTCATTGGATCCGTTCAAAAAGCATTGATGACTCTTGATGAAGCTAGGATGAACGAAAATATCCAAAGTGTCGGTGGCTTCTTAAATAAATTTTATAAAAAATATGTGATCAACTTCATCAAAAACAATCCAGGGGTGGCGTCAAGTGTTATGACCGCATGTGATAAAACTGGAGCCGAATACCCTAAACTTCTAGACTTATACATAACTAAACACGCAGCTTCCTGATTTTAAAAATTTCATAGTGTCTAAGCCTTGTTAAAATTGCCACACAATAACAAGGCTATTTGCCATGCTTCTATTAGGTGCACTCCCTTCAACATCAAGGGATGCACCATTTTTTATGTGCCAAAACGAATGGCTCCACACCAGCTGACCTGAAATATCGATAAATCGCTATCCGTTTGTTGTGCACTCAAAACCCTATAATCCGTTTATTGTTTACTTGAAAAACATATATCCGTTTATTGTTTACTGTTGCATCGTAGTATCCGATAGCTGTTTGCTGAATCTGAATCTATCAATTTGTTGTTTAGTTGAAAAACTTCAGACCCCTCTCCAGTATTGGGTTTATAGTACATTTTGGATTTCTTCTATAATTATTTGGCTTTTCTATCTTTTTTTGAGAGATTCTATCCTTATTTGGATTTCTACACTTATTTGAAATATACAAATGTAAATTGGATTTAATGAGATCCAGGTAATATGAAATCAGGAAAATTCCTTTTCAAGATCAAAACCTCAAACCAATCTTAAAAACCTTGCTCAAAGACTGCATATGGCATATAGTAATTTATATAGAAGGTTGGGTGCGTGATATTCAATATAGTCGGCGCCTGGGCGCCCCCGCGCCCGGCGGGTTCATTTCCTCTCTGGCCATGACTATCTAAATCCGTGATTTCTCTTCCTGCAACAAGGCCCATTCGGTTAATAAGATTGATAAGGAGTGGTTTTTTGAAGACTATAGAACTTCCCGGCTTTATGCTTTTATATCTCGATAGCATGGCCAAAGGTGATAAGAAGGATTCCTACATTAAGCGCTCACGATCCGATTTACGGGTATTCCAGAAGTGGATTGATGGTATCACAAACGGCCAAACTGTTTCCATCGAGTGGATCCAACAGCTGCATAAAGAGGATTACATGGAGTTTATCTCCTGGTTAGACAAGAAATACTCTGACGCATCTAAGAATCGAATTTGTACGGTGATCGCAAAGCTTCTCGAATATCTGGAAGTAAAGAATGACTTTAGTATTAAGGAGCTCGTGGATACTCCGAAGTCGTTCCCTTTAAAAAAGACGGACTTCGTCTCAGATCAAGAATATAAATCTCTGCTGAAATCCTTTAAATCAAGTCAGAACGTTCCAGATTTGTACAAGACGGCTCATAAAGAGCTTTTGAATAGGAATGTATCCATATTGTACTTGATGCGCTTCTATGGGCTCACACCGGCTCAGATTTCACGAATAAGCATGAACAACATCCATTTCACACAAAATGAGCTTCGAGTTGATCATAGTGGCCATATCACCAAACTGAAATTGTTGCTGAAGCACAAGCGACAAATCTATACCTACCTCCAGGACATTCCAGAAGACCGACGGCCACATTTCCAAACGGACGCTCCCCTCTTCGTTGCTTATAACAATACTTCCATGAGTTTTCAGATTGATAATAAGAAGTCAAAAGATAAAGTTGTTCCTCAACGCCTGGCTGAACGTTCGATCATGAAGTTGCTGCAGGTTGAAATTGGACGAGCTGGCATTCGCCAGGTGTCTTCTACTCATTTTCGAAATCGAGCGATACTGGATGCGATCGAGGCGGAAGTCGATGACAAAAAGGTGATGGAGGTATTCGGGATAACGTACCCTAATTACTTAAAAAGGTTCAAACAATTCCTAGATAATAAAGACAAATGTTAATATTTTGTTTACATTAACATTAACGTTAACTATAATAAAAATATAACATTTACATTAATGTTAACATTAAGGAGGACAGGCATTGAAAACACTAGCTATATCAACGAACAAGGGCGGAGTCTTAAAAACCAGTCTTACTACTAATCTTGCCGGCGTGTTATCCGAAAATAAAAAAATTCTCATCATTGATACTGACAACCAGGGGAATGTACTGGTTTCTTTTGGAGTGAATCCTGATACAGCTGAGACCACACTATATGACGTACTAATGGGGGCTTCGAAAGTTGAAGAAGCCATTATGAATGTTCATTCTAATATTGACGTGATTCCTTCAAATGACAACATGAGTTTTCTTGAATTCGACGTTTTAAGGGATGCTGATCGTTTTTCAAAACCATTTGAACTTTTGAACCAGGCAGCGTCGCATTTGAAAGATCAATATGATCTCATCCTCATTGATACCCCTCCAAACCTTGGTTTAGTCCAAGGGAATGTTTTATCTTTTGCTGATGAAGTGTTAATTCCTTTCCAGCCAGAAGGATATAGTATGCGCTCACTTGTGAAGATACTCGAATTCATTGAAGAATTTAAAGAAGACATTAACCCTAACCTGGGTATACGCGGGATTGTAGGAACATTAGTTGATTCAAGGACCACTCTTCATAGTGAAGTCCTGCAGCAATGTAGACAATTTTGTATTGAAAACGATGTTCATGTATTTGATACAGTAATTCCAAGATCCATTCGATTTGCCTCCAGTGTTGCCTACGAAGGTAAACCGGCTACCTTAACCGATAAAAGAAACGCATTAGTCCAAGCATATTTCGAATTAACTGAGGAGGTATTTGAATAATGGCGAAGCAACAACGTAAGCTAGCGGGGTTTAATGATTTAGCGAGTAGAAAAGAAAACATTAACGATAATGTTAACATTAATAAAGGCGAAGCGAGTGGGAAGGACACGGAACCATATAAAGTTAATGAAAACATTAATGTTAATGATAATATTAATGATAAAGATTCCTTGGAATTTGTAAGATCACTAGCAGAGAAACCTAAGAAAAAAGCTAAAGACCCAATAAAGCCTACTGGTATTTACTTTAATGAGAACAATCTAATTCTGTTAAAGCGACTATCGGAAAACGGTGGAAGAGGGACGCAATCTAAAATAATCAATTTAGCCGCGGAAGAGTTTTTCAAAAAAGCTGGTTTAATGGATGAAGAGGGGAACATCATAGATTAACGTTAACATCATTGTTAACGTTAATCTATGATTGAACTACACATGGATATTCGGAGGCACGTTTATTCTGTATTTAATGCCAAATCTATTCCTCACTGCCAAGGTGTTTATGTCTTCTATGATGACGACTGGAACCCGTTATATGTAGGAGTAACAAACGATTTGAGAAGACGTATCCATAGTCACCTAAGTAACAATTCAAATACCAGGGCATACACTCACCTATTTGCTTTTGTTGAATGTTTTCTTGACCTAAATATCATTCATGAAGAGGAAATAATGAAAAGTTTAAACCCTGTATTTAACATTAGCTCTCTTCTTAATGGAACAACCAACAGAGTTAGAAGAGAGGAATTATTGGAT
Source organism: Rossellomorea sp. NPDC071047 (assembly GCF_050270195.1). Lineage (NCBI taxonomy): Bacteria > Bacillati > Bacillota > Bacilli > Caryophanales > Bacillaceae > Rossellomorea > Rossellomorea sp. NPDC071047. The sequence continues at coordinate 8,776 of NZ_JBNNJT010000012.1, forward strand.
GCTGTAAAAGATATGGAAAAGTTAATTAGGGATCGGAAAATTCTCCACTTACAAAATGAATGGTTCTAAAGATAAACATTCACATTAATGTTAATGTTATCGTTAATGACTAAAGAGAGGGTTGGTTTAGCATGAGTAAAGGTCCAAATAAAACACTCACTATATCCAGAGAGGATAACGGCATTGTTGTAGAACGGAAAAATGAATTCGGCACTCCATTTAAAAAGGTTTTTGAAACAGAAAAAGGTATGCTGGACTACTTGGATGTATACAAGAGCACAGATACAATTGCCGAATATCAACTACATGTTTCTGAAGAATTTTGGTCGTTAGTAATCAACCATATAAATTCATGATCCACGAAAGCACCTCCCTCAAGGTGCTTTTTTCTATGACATTATGTACTTATGACTCTGAGATAATGCCTACTTATGGGGTTTCTTATTCTTTACTGACCCCAACTCTTTTGACGCCTTATTGGCTGCCTTCACAATCTTCATAGCAAACTCTTTCGTCAGTTCCTGTTTCTTGGCCATCCTAATCTCCTCCAGAAGTTTATTTACTACCATAGTGGCCAAACAGAAAAGATTTTATACCTGGTCTAATCCTCCTCCCTACCTCATAAACTAAAATCAAATGACATTATGAGATTGTGACTCTCGGATAATACCGGACTATCACACTGAAAAGAGTGGGGGAGAGAGGATGAAACATAAACCAATCGCACCTATATTTTTAAATGATCCAGTGGAAAGGCGTTCAGCTGCTCGTCCATCAAATCCACGAAAAACTCGATTTGATAAAACGGCACCGATGAAATTCCCTGTGACCGAAGAAGAAAATATAAAGCTCCGGCTCTTCTTCCAATCGTTCAATCGAAATGATAAAGGGATCCGTCCGGCCAGTATAACGGAACTATTTGTCATGCTTGTTCGTTTTGGATTGAGACATCAAGAAATGTTACGGCCGGCCAATGAATACCAAAATACTGTGATAAAGAAGACTGTGAAGCCGAACCAACTTGAGAAAAGAATGATTGAGGATCTAGCGATCGAGTGGAATGTTTCGGAAAGAAGGGCACTTCATGGAATAGTGTTTTCCGTTATAAATTACCTGGATAAAGGGGGAAGCCTAAATGAGGAAAAAGTACAGCCGTTTCGACCTAATGAGTAGCGCTGTTATGGATAACGCCGGAGGACTCATACACCGCCTATTTGAGAGCCGTCACGCTCGTCTTAATGTAAAAGTATCCACATACCATTTAAAACGTGCTCAGGTCTTTGTGGGGACGATTAACGAGATTGTTGAAGATGAGACTGATATGATACTTACGGTTGAGATGCTCACCGAAATGCTCTATAAAGACTTTCTTCGCTCAATCGATGAAGGTACAACGCTTGATATGCTCTCAAAGTGGATTAGAAGCGTCAGAGTGGACGAAACCCGTGAACAGGACTTATCTATCCACCATTACCTAAATCAGGGCAAGGAGCTCAACATCGCAGACATTAAGAGACAACTGAAAAGTCGTCATAAGAAAACAGAAGATTTCACTTACATTAGTGTGAAGATTGATAAGCAGCACATCCTTAAAGGAGAAGTTCTCCTCCATGATCTACATGAAGCATACCCAGATCTGGAGCTCGACGTTGAGGAATTTTTATCACTCAGATTTAAAGACATCATTTTACAAGTAAAATCAGGCAATTACGAAATCCTGAAGAACATCGTCAATTTGGTCCTATATTAAAAAGCCCTCCATCAGGAAGGCTTTTTATCTGTGTATTCACTTTTCAAAATGACAAGGTGTGAGTGCGATCCGTTCAGTTTGCTGGTGATGTAACCTTTTTCCTTTAGCCTATTTATATAACTATGGATGGTACTTAATGATTTCAGGGAAGAACGCTTCATAATCTCCCTCATCGATGGAGTGTAATCGTGTTTTTCTTTAAAACTCACAATGATCTCAAAGATTTCCTTTTCACGACTCCACACTTTTTCGGCTCTTGGGACATGTTCCTCTTCGTAGTAATAGTGCAATGTTATGCTCCCACCTTTCTTTTTATTGGACCTACAGAGAGGAGGTTCTCTTTTTTGAATATGCGAGTCGCTTTCCTCCAGTAGCAATATGCCTTTACATGTTTATCACCAATCGATTCCACCTTAATGATTCGCTCACTAATTTTTTGGTTCCGATCAACATAGAAAATTTTGATAGGTTCTTGTTTCTGAAGGGACTTTTGCAACAGGAAATTCATATGAATCCTCCTCTTCTGTTCTATTTTCTTTTATTATATACGAACATACGTTCTAAATAAAGCTTTAACACGAACGAATATTCGTATAAACTGAGGACAAATGAACCAAAATGAGGAGACTGGTAATTATGGATTCGCTAAATCAATCGCTCTTAACTCTATTCAGTTATATAAAATTCCCTCAAATTTCAGGGGAAGTAATTAAGGTGGAAATGTTATTGAACCGACTTTTGGAATTAAATCTCTTATCACAGAGTCAGGTTGAGGATATTTATGAAGGTTTGAAATGAGGCATGGCATAGAGACAATTCTTTATTTCTTTTAACCTTTCCTTTAAATTCCATATGCAATATGGTTAAATTGAAATGAGAAGGGGGAGGCACTCATTGAAAAAGACATTATTGGCTATCGGTATTTTTTTCGCCATATTCTTTATAGTGGTATTCATTGCACTCATTGTAGATATATCAAATGATGACAACCAAAGTGCGAACATTTCTGTAAAAGGAGATGTGACTGAAGATAAAGAGAGCAGTATTTCTTGGGAAGATAAGATAAAGGAAATTGCCTTATTGGATCTCGGTCCTAATGATAAATTTAATGAAGTTAGCTTGTTTGCTAAAGACTATTCACCAACCAAAAAAGAAATTGCAAATTTCGAAGAATATATTTTAGCTCAGTACAAAGAAGGGAAGTACCTGAAGGACCTTTCTAATCATGAGTATATGTTGGGGAATATTTTCAAGTCTCAGGTTGTGGACGAGTACTATGAGCCTGGAGATAATGATTCTATTAAGTCATTTGCTTTTGATTTTTGGCAGAACTCAAAATACGTATACAGAGGCGTAGATAAAATAGATAGTGAGGCTACATTAGCTAATGAAAGGCAGATGGATAAAGCTATTTCAAAAATGAATAATTGATTATAAAAGCCCCATTCTATCTAAAGAACGGGGCTTTGCTTATGAGCCAATGTCGTTAATGCTGTGACCTTATTATTCTCTAAGTCATTGTCCTTTATTCACATTACTTTCCTAGATAGTGAATAACCTTCTTGCGGGTATCCCATCGATCGGTACCAGAGAGATCAATGACACGGTTCGTCTTCTTCTCCAGGCCTTCCATCGGTCCGCCGACCACCATGAGCTCGTTGATCTTCAATGCTTCATTCGCCAGTGACTTTCGGTTGTAAAGACCACATTTCTTTTCATTCGCTAAATCGTACCCCACGCTTAAATCTGCATCAGAATAAACTACTACCGCCATTTTAATCACTTCGTTTTCCTCCTTTTGTTGTGGTTTAACTATTGGATTAATTTCAATTTCCCCTGCTGTCATATCAAGTAGATACTTATACATTGATGGATCCTTTACCATCGGTGCAGGACAGTTCTTCCCTGTTACGTCAAAATGCCGAACAAAACGGTTATACGTATCTTTCAACTGCGGAAAAAGCTTTTGAAGATACTGGTGAACAAGTGCTGTTCGTTTAACTGTATCCGGGTGAATAGTTCCGTCTGGTTCCACACACATTTCAATGTGTATACACAAGAGGTTTGCGTTTCCACCAGGGTATTGAGAGTGTGTCGCTCTCAATGTAGATAAGAGCGGTCCCGCTTTTCTTTCGTTCGCCCCAAAACATACCTCATCTAAAGGAACTAACTCTAAGGCTTTGTAACGATCGACGAAAATGTGAGCTGAAGCGTATCTGATGTATTCTTTTCTTCCTTCACGCCGAGCTGCAGCTCTTTCCTTATCGTTTTGATTTGGCAGGGTTTCATCAAAATACTTGTAATGACCTTCCGCTGAAGCCCCAAAGTTGGCTGTCCAATGATCAATACCCGCTTGTACCCTTAAGAGTTTAAGACCTGTTCGAGTGGACCAATGCTTTTTGATATGCTTTTTCTTGTAATTTAATTGAACCAATTGAATCTCTCCTTTCAAGTTAAAAGAGCCACCTTAAAGGCAGCTCTTATTTCTTTTCGTCACTTTGATTTTCAATGACCTGCAATCGATCGGTAATGGCTTTCGGAATCTTGACCCCTATTTGAGCCAGGTTCTCAGCGATCGATAACCCTTCATTTGCGATATAAAAAAGAACGGTTCCAAAGGTAAGGACTCCGTTCAATCCGAGAACTTGATCTATAACATTGGCCACGATCACCACCAGGAAACTTAACATTTTCCTCACATATCCAAACCACGCTTCACGGCTACGTAATCGTTTTTCCTTCCATGCTTTAATGACGCCGGTGAAAATATCAGCGACACTCAGCAGCACTAACAAATCTAAGAATTTTACATTTCCGAATAAATAAGTTTTTGCTAAATCTAACGTTTCAAAATTTAAAAACAATGATGTTTCCTCCAATTCTCTCACACCCTGTCGGTATTATTTAATTAGGCTTGCAGACGATCAATGACTCTGCCTTTAATAATTGATGCTAATGCTGCTACACTTTCATTCCCTGCATACTCTTCAGCTGTAAGAGGAATATTCCCATTCATGTTGATTGAATTGTCCTGCTCATTGGCGATGAAATAGACCTGCACAGCTTCCAATTGGCCATCATCAGAGTATTTGATTTGAACGTTTGAAATTCGAAAATTCATTTTAATCTCTCCTTTTTAGGTAAAATAAAAAAGCCTTATTCGGCTTCCTCGACTACTATATATCCTTCCAGGTCTGAAATGCGGCTCTTTAACTGACTGATTTGGTCTTGCAGTTGCTGAATCAATGATGTTTTCTCGACAGCCATAGCCTCATATATTGCCTTCTCTTCAGCGAGCTTTCCTACGGTTTCTTTCAAGCTTTTTAATACTAAGTCAATATTTTGGTTACTCATTCCGTTCACCTCCTTATCTGTATCCAATGATCATGATATAGACTTTTACGCTTGATCCACCACTCGTATATTGGTAATGAGGGGAGATCCGGATTTTAGTGCTCATGATGTCTGTACCTCCATAAACACGGGTACTATCGTTTTCGTATGCATACCACTCCTTTGCTACGGCATTACAGAAGAACCCCAACACTTGGGGGATGGCCACTCTCGTGTAATTGGATATGTTCAGAGTCTTCTCGATGTAGTTTCCCGGTGAATATGTCCCTGCTGGTATTGGAAACGTAATTTCTTGTAAGTACATCTTTCCGTATGATGAAACCATAGGATAGGCGAGGTTCCCATCATACATACTTGGCAATGTACTCTCCGAATCGAAGATATCACGGTCATTTATTGATATTGAGTCGCCATCAATCTTTAGCGTGTTCGTCCCATCGGTTGAAACAATTGATCCCGCGAACTTGGCGTTTTGCCCGAAGATAGCTCCTTCGAACTGAATCTTAGATGCTGCGATCTTAATGGTTTCTGAAGTTTGACTAATAGCAGACATGACACCATTCTTGGAAACCTTTTGTTCAATTAGTCCTGCCTGCTGTGTAATAGTTGATTCAGCAGAGGAAACCCGTCCACTTAATGAGTTGAACGTTGTTTGGTCAACTTTTGATTGGATCTGATTTCCTTGAATGGATAGTTGAGATTCATTATTTGAGACCCTTCCAGTTAAAGAATTTAATGATGATTGAGAGGCTTTGAGTGCAATTGCACTTGTATTCTGAGTGATTTTGGTTTCAGCACCACTCACCTGTCCGCTAAGAGTATCTATTTGTCCTTGTGTGTCTTCCGGTGCCGGTGTCCAATCGGTTGCTTTGTTTCCTTTTTCTATTTTTACATTGGCAATCAAATACTTCTCACCAGGGGTTGAAGTATCAATCCTAATGGTGTCGCTTAAAGAAATTGTATCGCTTGAAGTAGTAAAGGTTTGTTGCATGAAATACCAAATTGCTGGTTCAGCATTTATTTCGATTGAAGGAATTGGATTTGTCTCATTATTTGATTGATTCAATAGCTTTAAAAGTGAGTATGTCCTTCCAGCCTGATGTCTTTTAATCCAATAACTTATAGTATAAGTAGTGTTCGGTTCTACATTCGCACTCGGTGTATATACAGCAACTGTTCTACTGGAAGTGCTCGAGCCAGAAGTTACTTCAATAACAGTGCCAAACCTCGAATCGAATATAGATTTCAAGGAGGGACTATCATACCAACCTCTCCAACCAGACGTTCCTTCTGCTCCACTACTATTTGGCAATAAATTTCGTCCGCCGATTTGCAATCCATCAAACTCAACTCGTGATACCTTACTTTCAATTTTTCCGGATTGCACAATCAGAGAAGCTTCTGCATTTGAAACTCTTCCCGCTATTGAATCTACACTCGACTGTGAAGCTTTAAGATTAATCGCGGTCGTATTTTGAGTGATTTTCGTCTCTGCACTACTCATTCGCCCTTTAATAGTATTGATCTTGTCTTGAACGTCTTCTGGTGCCGCTGTCCAGTCGGTTGCTTTATTTCCCTTTTCAAGCTTTACGTGATGTTCCTCGCTGACGACATTTTCCCATCCAATAGGATACGTTGCACTTTGATTCCTAAAGGTTACTTCCAGTAACCCGGTTTCATCAGTCTGAACGGTCCTTGGTTGATTTTCTGCCACCCCATTTGATGAGGAACTTGACTGGAATGGGTATACATCAAAAAACAAATCATATCTCCCTGAATTTTCTGGAATATCCGTACTGAGTGTATAGAAAGTATTCGGATCGCCATGGAATTTCCAGCTAGTAAGAGATGGATTTTCTTCATCAGTATATTTATTTTTAACTAGATCAGATATAGAAAATAAATTCCTTCCAATCCACAACCCCTCAAATTCAACCTGTGAAACCTTACTTTCAATTAATCCTGCCTGCACAGATAGCGATGATTCTGTATTGGACACTCTACCTTTCAACGTATCCAGTTCTGTTTGTGAGGCTTTCAATTGAATCTGTTGACTGTTTTGTTGGATCAATGTATTAGCCTGGCTAATCTGAGTCTCTAGTGAAGAAACCTTTTGATTATAGGAAGTCTGAGAAACCTTAGAGGTCAAACCATCTTCTGTTTGATTAATCCGGCTCTCATGGTTCGTGAGCTGCGTAACGATGCCGTCCTGGTCCGTGGTGTACTCGGTTGAAGAAACTTTACTGTTCAGCTGGTTATCGACTTCTGTTTTGGTATAGGTGCTGTTCTTATCGGCTTTCGATACCAATTGACCGTCCACATATTCAAGGCCGGCTTTTCCGGCGATGTCTTGCTGAAGTGTTGCGAGATTGTTGTCATATAATAATTTGCTCACCTTTTCGGTAAGCTCTTTTTCGATGTCCTGGATCTTTTGCGTGTATGTGGTTCTGTCGATCGCATATGTTTCTGTGTGTTGCTTTGCATTGTCCTCAGCATTCTGAGCCACTTGATCAGCATAATAAGTTCCGTCTTCGAACGTCGCCTGGTCTTTATTATCGATATCCTCCTGGCTATACGTCCCTATATCTTCAGGAATTTCAGCTGATGCTTTAACCCATTTTCCTTGAGCTGAATCCCAGGTGTAGACAATATCGATTTTTCCACCTGTTTTCACCCATAAGATATTAATTCTCCCTTCAGGCGGTGTAGGGGATTTTATGACCTTGGTGGCATAAAGTGCTTGGAGATCTTTCCAAACTCTGAAGATATCTTCTTTTTTATGCTCAATGACTTCTCCCAAAGTAAAATCTTTTTGAGCGTCGTCAAAGATGGAACGGAAAATGGAAATAACCCTCGATTCTAAATACATCGGAGGGTTAAAACGTTCATCCTTTATTCTGGCTGTGTCTCCTAGGCGCCACCTCTGTAAAGATTCTGCTGAAACTTCGTATTGAACAGCTGCACTGATCCGCTTTTTTAATTCCGTCTCACCTAACTGTGTCAGTTTCTCTTCCGTCATGTCTTCATCATTAGATTGAGGTTCATATGTTTGAATTAGATGTTGACCTCTCCAATTCCAATTTTGAAAGGCAGCTTCATCTTTGACGGTAACAGTAAGCCTTTCACCATTTTCCTGTTCCGGTCCAATGCATAGAAGCGCTGTGACAAGTTTATCGTTATTAACGGTCCGTCTTATTCCAATTAAATCCTTGTGAAATTCAATTTCTTTCCCTTGATCTTCTCCCTGTCTTTTCAAGAAATCTACATAACGTCCCGTCACTTTGTTTCCACTTATTTCAATACGAAAACGAAGCTCACATCCGAAGAGGGTAGAAAGAGCCACCAGGGCATCAAATCCACCTAACTGTTTTTCAATTACCCACTTCTGGATTCCGCTATATTCAACAGTGCCGATTTCCCAAATCAGACCTTCAAGAACGTAATTGGCTGCACTCCTAATGGTTTGTCCTTCTAATACTTGAGGAGAAATGGACTTTAAATTATTTAAATCTTTATATGATGGGTAGGTACGAAACTCTTTTACGTTTTTTTCTGTATCGTCATTAGACTCCCACAATATAAATTCATGGTATATCCCTTTATCTTCACCCGGGATGATGAATCTACTTCTGCTTTGAACTTTCTCAACATCTTTAGCAAAAGCCGATACCTCAAAGTCATATTTTTCTTTTTCATCAAAGCCTATATGTTGATGATGAGTGTCTGTATAAGCCTCATCGATCCAACCTATGATTTCATCTCTCTGATGATGAAGTATATGAATCAAGTTTTTTGAACTCATGTACCTTTGTCCCTCCATTCTGCACGGATTTCACGGATGACTTCTGGAGGGTTCGCAAGGAAGACATTCTCCCCTGGCTTGAGGTGGAAAAAACGAGCTCCAAAGTCTTTGCCATAGAAGAGGTCCCCGTTTTTATAAATTTCGGATTCTCCATGGAAGAATTCGAAAACGTCCCCGGTTGTTCCAATAAAAGGGATACCCTCAGGCTGGGTATTAATTTTTTCCACTTCAATTTTTCTGATTTTCGCTCTTGTAGGCGTTGGATAATTGCTGTGAGTCCCGATGTGCATTCCAATGGCAGCTAAACTCTTTTGAAACTCACTGTTATCATCTTGGAAAGTGAATTTAGGCTTGTGCCTTGTATAGACTCTTCCGTCTGCCCTATAGCCTTGTTGAGCGATATAGAAGGTGAATTCTTTGCCCTTCTTAATGATGTCCATGTAGCCAAAGAATTCCTTATACGTCCAATCCATTGATACGACATAGTGTACATTCGAACCATTCCGAAGAGCGATTTCTACATCGACTTCCCCAGAAGACTTCCGGAGGACAGCGGCTACTTTGCCAATAACATTTGAAGCCGCATCCAATAGGTAAACTTCTGTTCTGGCTCTTTGACTCGGGTTCGATCCTACATCAAAATACGCTCTCACCTTGAAATCTGGAATGACTACACTTCCGTTTAATGACTTTGATAAAGTAGGTCCGTGCCAATTTGTACCGGAACCAAACCCAGTGGCAATAAAGTTCCCGCTATCCACTCCCATGGTCCCCGTTTTGGTTCCTCCGTCCGGTGTGAATAAAGCACTCGTCCAACCGGTTAAATTAAATCCGTCTTCTGTGAGTACATTTTCGTACTCTTTAAAAGTAGTGTCGTCCACTGTAGAGGGACGTCCTATCCTCATGTAGTCTTCCTCTCCTATAATATCCAGAAGTGTCGTAGGACCGGATAATTCTATTGAGAAATAGGGAGGGGTTTCTTCTACCCCATAGTTTCTCAAGACGAAAGGGGCTGATGGATTGTTAATAACCATTTCCCTCTTCTGACCATAGATGAAGGGATCTAACATCGTGAGAGTGATGGAAAAATCCGCATCGCTGCTCGTTATGTTATCAAAATCATACTCCCCTTCTTGGCAAGCGAATAAATATTTAGATGGAGTAAGATCTCGTATGATTTTATATGGTTTATCTCTGTAGAAAATGGAATAAATCGTATGTTTCAAATCGTCTAGATCCATAGGGGAATCAGTTTCCACTTGAAAATTGATATCAATTCTCCGCTCTGCTAACCTGCTTGATGTTTGAGTAGCGCCGTGTTTCCCCTGGATCTCTGACTTCTTTCTCACAACATTCGGAGAGTAAATATGGAATGATTCAACCCACAAACCAACACTATCCATATCCACTCTTTCTCCATCTTCGTACTCGATTAAGAAATTGTATTGACTCTTCAAGTTTTTTCACCTTCTTTATGGTCGAGCTTCATTGCTATCAATCTCTTGTTTCACCGGCCGCCAGACGACTTTTCCGACTGCCTTGCCGTCCATAACAACATCTCCGGCCTCTACATCGACTGAGATTACATTCCTGATCACTTTATCTATCACTTGGCTTGATGCCTCTTTAATCTTATTTTGGGCTTCAGCGATTAACTTAGCGATTCTCATAGCATGTGGTCCTTCGAATGGTACGATGCCTTCTTCCACATCTCCAAACCCAGAATTACCGGCCACGACTGGTTTCGTGAATACACCACCCGTTTTGTGCCAAGTGACATTAAATTTTGGATATGGAATATCTATACCAGCAATGGTTTTTATTCCTTTGCTTATGTCCACAGAAGGGAGCTTCGGCTTTGGAATTGTAATTCTCATGTTACTGAAGGCGCTCTTGATAGAAGAAATGATACCTAACACCTTTTCTTTAGCACTTTGAATTGGGTTCGTTATAGCGTTTTTTATCCCGTTCCATATACTTGAGACACTTGATTTCACTGATTGGAAGACCGATGATGTAATGGATTTAATCCCATTCCAGACAGAAGAAATGGTGGATTTAATCCCATTTACCACGCTAGAAATTGTTGACTTAATCCCATTCCAGACAGTACTGATTACTGTCATGATGACGTTGAAAATAGTAACGGTTAAAGCTTTTATAACATTCCATCCTGTAGTGATCACCGCTTTGATCGTGGCTATAGCTACAGTGAAAATGGTCTTATAAATGTTCCAAACTGTTGTGAAATACACCTTCAATCCATTGAACAACCCCACCGTAATTGCTTTAATGACGTTCCATGCAACGGTTAGGATTGCTATTATGGCTGTCACGGCAATGGATATCGCAAGCTTTATGCTCTCCCAAGCAATCGCTGCGATTACACTTATCTGGTCCCAGTTCTTCCAGAGAGCTATCCCAATGGCAATGACTGCTGCTATGGCAGCCACAATCGCAAGGACCGGCCAGGCGATCGCTCCAAAAGAGATCCCTAAGATAGATGCCGCCCCTGATAAAATGGTAAATACCGGAGCCAGCGCCATACATATCCCCAACAATATTCCGATGACAGAGACAATGGCTGTTATGGTGGCAGCCAATTGAGGGTTGTTTGAAACCCAATCAGCTACGCTTGAAACCACATTTGCGAGTATAGACAATAAAGGATCGAGTGCTATCTTTAAATCTTGAACCGATTGACTTAATTGCTTCATAGGAGAGTTGTCTATCTTTTGAGTGTCTTGATTAAGCTCATCTACACCCCTCGATAAATCAGCCGTCCCTTTTTCTGCATTAAGTAACGTGTCGATGATCTTTTGACCTTGTTCTTCCCAAAGGGTTCCAAATATTTTCGTACCCAACTGATTTCGGTCTGTCTCGTCTTTTACGCTTGCCAAGGCTTTCGTAACCTCTAACATAGCTACTTGGCCATCTTCTCCCCCACTGGCAATTGTTTTACCCCACTCCTGGAATTGTTTTGCGGAGATATCTGTTTCAGCTAAAATGTCTTTTAAATTTTCATTGAGACCGGATCCAAAGTCAGCCATTTGAATCCGTCCTTCTTTAATACCGTCTAGCAATGTATCTATATTCCAACTTTTTGTATTGACGCCTGCAGCAAAAATATTTTGAATCTGCTCGGCATCATAACCGGCTCGTTGTAGCTGCGTACCATACTCTGCGATAATATCAATTTCACCAGGAGGAAATCCCGCTTCCAACAATGAGTTCACTAATCCAAGGGCTTCCAAATTGGAGATATTTAAGGCAGAACCTATTTCGTTCATTTCTTGTATAAGTTCTGAGAAATCAATTTCAGAATAAGAGGACGCAATATTGCCTGCTCCTTTTACTACAGAGGCATTTACTTCATCGGTCGCTTCTTTATTCAAGGCCCACTGTTTTCTAACCCCTTCAAGGGCAGCCTCTGCGTCAATACCGTAAGCCTCTATATTACGAACCACTTCAAATATTTCTTTTTTTGATTCCTCAGGAACGTTAAAGGTTACATCTATTTTTGTTTTTAAAGAGGAAGCATCCAAGGACTGACTGATCGCTTCGCCAATCCCCACCCCTGCTGCAATACCTCCAGCAAGCCCTCCAATTTCAGAGCCAAGGTCTCTTACCGAACCACTAGCATCATCTGCGTCCCTTGATAGCCTGTTTAAGTCTTGTCTAACTGAATTGATAGATGATCCATTGTCGAGGGCAGATAATGCCTGTCTAACTTGATGAATGTCCGTTTCCGAACCAACGGCTTCCCGGGATAGCTTTCTGAAAGCAAACTCTAATTGTTTAGTGGATGCTTTCCCCCTGGCCATAGCTTCGGCTAACTCTGGACCCACCATATTTGCAAAATCTTCTGCCGAGGTCTCCGTTGCTTCCAATAGACGTTCGACGTCTTGAAGAGACTTCTTGTATTTCTTTTGTTCATTTCTTGAAGAGGAAATTTGATTCTCCAATTTTTGCTGGGCAATCTGGTAATCTAGCAATTGGTTCGCTAGTTTCCTTGCTTCTTCTGAATTCTCACCATAAACAGTTTTTGCCTTCGCTAATTGTTGAGATGTATCCCTTACCTTTTGTTCAGTAAGGGCATATTGCTTTGAAAGATACGTAAGCTTCGCTTCGAATTTTTCTGTTTGAGTACCGTTTAACTTCAACTGCTCTTGTTGAAGTTTAAATTCTTTCCTAAGCTTTGTTGACTCTTTTCCAATTTCAGCAATTCCCTGATTGAATTCTTCATTGAAAATACTAAACTTAACTTTTGTTTCAGGTTGCCTAGCCATGTTCCACCAACTTTATTTTGTGATAGGACTTGCCTGCCAACTATCGAATGCTTGTTTGCCTTCAAAAATCCTCTCTACTGAGGCATACGGAAAGTGCCAAAATACATCATTGGCAATCCCGTAGACCAGGCAATAGAGAACATATTTATCTTCTATTGATTCGATCTGTAATTTTGGTGCTTTGGCTTGCCCTTTTTCTTCTTTTTTTTAGTACTCTCATTTAACCCCTTAGCAAATTGATTAGGATCTTTTTGTACTAAGTCTTTAATCAGGGTTGCATACGTTTGAAGCGTTGTCTGAGTATCCTCGTGATACTTTGATACAAACAAATCAAATGACAAATCGAAAGATTTATTTAAACCTGAGCAAGCCAGATAAATAACCTTCAGGCATTCGACCTCATCCAAATACGTTAATGCTTCTGCTGCCTTTTCAGGATTTTCCTCGATGTCCTGAATAGCTTGGAGCTTAATGACGTCCCCTAGTAATGATCCTTGGGTTAAGCCGGTGTCTTTTCCCATTTTCAACGAGTAATTCGTTAACATTGCGGGAATTTTTTTTTCGTTAATATATCGCTCTTTAAAGGAGCCGTTTTCTTCATATACATCTAACTCTTTTAACGTGATTATTTGAATGGCCATTTTTTAGCCTCCGTTTCAAAAAAAATAAAGAGTAGGGAAAACCTACTCTTTTTAAACTTGTGGGATTGCCTCCACGAGAGATCGATTAAATTGGGAGTGCCACTGTTCGGCGATTGTAGGGTCGTCTAATTCCGAAACAAACGCTTCGTACATACATTGCCTCATAATATCCGGATAAGCCGTGAGCTGAACCTCCATCAGGGCCACTTCATCCCCGCCGTTTTCAATGGTGAATTTAAACCCTGTTGCACTTACGCACTTAGGGAAAGCTACCAGTTTAGTAACATCCTCAAATTCATCGATTACATCTGCCGTTAATACGAACTCCACTCCTTTAGAATCTTGTCCATATTGATAAACACCTGGCTTTAGCCCATTTGAGTTAATGCCAAAAAATTTACGGATAACGGCCACTTTGATATGAGCAGAAATCGTGAGGTCCATTTTCTCGGGTTTCGATTTCTTTCTCACCTCGACGCCTTCTTCTTTCTTGATCAGTTCCTTGAGTGTTGTTTCACCTTCTACGGAACCAAGGCTACCGAATTTTTCTCCTTCTTGCTGTGTGCCACCTTCAATAAATTGAACACTGGCGTTGGTGATACGGATAGAATCAAACTGTTCTACAATTGTTGCCATCATTACAACTCCTCTCTGATTCTTTTATCAACTTCTTTATTGATTTCCTCTAATACTGAAGAGGTGGATTTATATAACCCGCTTTCCATAAACCTTTGTTCCAAGGGGTTTGAAGGTCCCCTTCCTTCGTTAGGGAAAACAAGATAGCCGAAGCTTCCTGGTTTGTTAGCAGCTCCACCCTTTGCTTTTATCGTGAACTCCAGGTTCCCATTCTCACTTTTAGACCAATCGCTTAATTTAGCGTGACGATTGTCCCCTCTAGACATTGGCATATCTCGAGTAATGTGTTTGACAACCTCTTTCACACCGAAGGAGTGCAAAACGCTATTTATCGTTTTTTCTACGTTGCCGGGTAGCCGTTTGAATTTTTCAAGGAGGGCGTCTACTTCTCTATAATCAAATTGAAACCGAACGCTCATACTTAATCATCCTCGAAAAGATTAATGTAACCCTGTCCACGAATTCAGAAGTATCTGCCTTCTGGACCCGCTCTTTTGTGGTCCTTTGAAAAGATGTGGCTTTTACTCCTTCCACAAGCGAAATGATATCAATGCAGTTCTCATCTACTTCATCATTTTTTTCTGAAAGGTAAACCACGTATATATCTTGTGACAAATGTTTACCCGTAGCCTTTTGATTTTCTGAACGGCTGATGTCTCCGTACACGATCAAAAAGTAATTATGGTCAGGTGGAACCTCATCATTATTGATATTGTCCTGGAACACCGGAAGTTCAAAGTGATCCGCCAGCACTTGAGGAATCGTTCTATTTTGTTCTTTGATTAACTCTTTCGATCGCTCATTCATGCTTCACACCTACCCGTTGAAGATAGAAAAAGA
The DNA here is from genome assembly GCF_050270195.1 of Rossellomorea sp. NPDC071047. Classification (NCBI taxonomy): domain Bacteria; kingdom Bacillati; phylum Bacillota; class Bacilli; order Caryophanales; family Bacillaceae; genus Rossellomorea; species Rossellomorea sp. NPDC071047. Next base: position 24,088 of record NZ_JBNNJT010000012.1, read on the forward strand.
GATAGCGCCTGCTTGGGTCGCTATCTACTTCTATAACATCGTATTCTATTGATTCAATGGCTATTTTCAGGTTGGAATTTGACTGACTCCTAAATGAAGGTGGGAAGAGTGTCTTAATCTTACGATCCAACTTGGAATCCAAAGCACCGGCTAGTTCATAGTCCCGATCACGACAACTCAGCTCTTTAAAAGCGAGCTTTCCTTCGGGAGAAAAAACCTTCCCCATATCTTTTCCACTTTCAGATCGAGTGGTTTTGGTATACCCATATTGCATCATTCCGTCATTAAATGTTTCACGATGTGGTCTCATTTGACTCACTCGCCTTTCGGACTGCCTCGGTCAAAATAAACCTGCCTAATTCTGATTCGAAATTACGCTCAAATTCATCTGACACATTGTTATAAAGATACCGACAACGCTCAAGTAACAAGTCTCTTGCTCTGCTATTGACAACAAAATCAAGAGACGTACCTGATAATTCTTCAAGGTACGCCACTGATCGTGCAATATGCTTTTCTAATTTCCGATTTGTACTTTCATCATCCCACGTGATGTCGAGATTATCTTTTAACTCAACCAGGATGGATGATTTCACTACTTCATCCATGTTCCATCCCTACTCTCTAGATTTCAAGATGAGAGTAATAAGGTCGTCCTTTTTGGCAGAAGATTTGTATTCAATCTCCTCACTGTCCAAGTAAGCTTTTAATTGAGGAATTGTAGTCTCCTCCTCCAATTGTTCCTTACTTAGTGAATTGATCTCCACGAGAACTTCATCCGGTTCCCCTTGATCTTCTTCTCCCTTGGGGTCCTCCTGTTCACCCTCAAGCGTTTCTGCAGCGATAAATGAACGCTTGTATGTTGGATGAATGCTTTGCAAGGACTTAACCCGTTCTGGATTTTCTTCATAGCCCTCTTTTGGATAGGTATCCCCTTTTTTGTAAAGAACATTATGTTCAGTGTCATTGTAAGTATTAATCACTTTATATGGCATGTTGAAATCTCCCTTCAATTAGTAGAATTTTAAACCGTTGGCACTTCTTCTCCGATTTGGCTGATGTCAAAAACAGTGAAAGAATCTGGATCTAATGGACGTCCATTCGCTAATTGACGAATGAGGTATAAACGCTGATCTTCAATCATGCGAAGAACATCTGTCGTTTCAAGCTTCTGTTCTGAGCCTACACCCATAAAGTAATCTTTAGGTTTTCCTGAAACCATTTGACCGAGTGTAACCGCTGGCGATTGAACAATGGTTAAACCGGGAACGGAGAAGTTATCATATGTCCAAGTCCCATCATCTTTTTGCTTTGCTCCTAATGGGAAGAACCGGGTTGCGTAATCCATTGGGTTAACAATCAGTGTGACCCCTGTGTAGCGACGTGTACCGTTTTTTGTTGTAGGAGCCAAAATTTCTTTACCAATGGTTTTTGGAGTGAAATCTGTCAATGCGATAGGAGTTTTTAATGGGTACTGACCATTCGTGATGGCTCCCTCTAGATCCCGAGTCATACCAATAGGCTTTTTATTTCCGTCACCATTCACAATGACATCTTCTAACTCGTCCGCTACTACTTCGGCCATGAACAAACGTACATAACGATCAAGCCATTTTGGACCAAGTTCAAACATTGCTTTTGAGACAACCAAGAATCCGCTGAGTTTGAACATCCCTTGCTCCACAGTACGGAAGCCTTCATCCAACATTTCTTGAATAGCCGATGTCACATCTCCCCAGAATGCAACCGGCGCTCCTGGTTTACGGAGTACCCATGCTGTGGTTGCGCCTGTACGTTGGAAGTTAACCAAAGATAAAAGAGGATGCTCTTTCTCCAGGTCTTCGAACACTCGCTCAAAAACAGTAGGAGGCATCAATTTGATAACTTCATCAAATGACTGGGCTTCAATGGCTGCATTGTAAAATTTCTTTTCTTCAGTGGTTAATACTCGTACTCCACGGGAAGCAAGAACTTGCTCATCCCATTGTTCAGCACTCGCTTGCTTTGCTTCTTTCGTAACCTGGCTCATCATGTCTTGAATATGAACCATGTTGTTTTCAAAGTTTGCAACGATGTTTGAAGCTACTGCGGCAGGATCACCGGTTTCAAACGCTTCTTGCATTGCTTTGATTTGTTCTTCTTTATTTTTGATGACCGGCTCGTCCGGGTTTTTGATACCTGCAAAGTATTGAATGTTTAATGGTAATAATTTCGGTTTGTTTTCTACCTTCATAATGGGTAAACCTCCAGTTTTATTCAAAATAAAAAACGCCTATGCTTGGCGCTTGAATCTGTTTAATATTGATTGTGCGGGTTGTTGCTGAGGCTCTGGTTTTTGATTTCGAATTCTATTTAGAATAGAATTCTTGACCTCTTCAGGATCCGATTCGATTGACTTCGTTTCATTTACCTTATCGGCCAGTCCTGCATCAACCGCTTCGCTAGATGTGAACCATGTTTCATTTGTGATCATCGTATCGATGTCTGCACGATCACCGGCAAACTTTGTCATGTAAATATCAGCAATCGATTTATCGATGCCTTCCAATGCGGTTAAGGTTTTCCGAATATCTCCTTTGTTCCCCCATGCCATCGTAGACCCTTCATGGATCATCAGCATTGACCCTACATTCATAACCACTTCATCACCGGCCATTGCGATAATGGACGCTGCGCTTGCTGCAATGCCGTCAATATGAGTGACGATGGTCGCTTTATGGTTTTTCAATTGGTTGTAGATAGCAATCCCGTCAAATACATCTCCGCCATAGCTATTAATATGAACGTCAATATGATTAGCTGAGATACTTTTGAGTATCGTCTCCACTTCACTTGCTGTAACGTAATCTCCCCACCATGATTCACCGATATCACCATAAATCGTCAACTTATGAGTATTTTCATTTACAGCTTCAGCTTTAAACACTTTACTAATTGTAGGTGCGTTATTGTATTTTTCATTCTTAAACCGTTTGTTCGCTACTCTCATTCGTTTCACCCCCTTCCAAGTTCTCAGCGTCTTGATAATTTTTAGTGACATATCGTTTTTGAGACCACTCTGTATTCAATGGTTCTTTACCAAGAAGCTCCAAGATATCATCGATACACAGTCCACCAACTGCAAAAAGCTTATCTACAGCACTCGCTAATTGAACAAGGTCTACCACCTTAATCCTGGAAGCATCAATTTTTAAATAGGTGCGTTTTAAATAGCTTTCTTTCTTATACATCTTTCTATTAAACTCAGCTTCTATCAGTTTCACTAGGGGGAGAATACAAAACATCAAGAAACTGTCTACTTGTTTTTCAATGTCCGCTACATCACCTTTAATGATCCCCCGTGGGACGTGTAGGCCCATTGCCACAAAATCAATTACATCATTTACGAGTTCACGAATGTCACGGCTTGTTCCTACGTTGCCAGTATTCTTTTGACCGTCACTCATGTCACTCATCTCATAACCATTTGAGAGTTGAAAGGCAGCTCCTTCTTTGTCTGGGTTAAACCAATCAGATAACTGATCTTCGAACATCGAATTTACTGCGTCTTGTTCCTCTTTCGTCTGTGCCTTTAAGAAGTCACCTTTCATTAGATAACGCTTGTTGTTCTTTCTTTTATAGTAATTGATTCCAGAAGATAATAACTTTCCGTAATCCTCATATAGACTGTCAATTACTTTTATGATGTTTCTGTCGTTGAGTTTGAAGTAAAAGACGTCCTCTTCGTAAAAGGTCTTATCAAATTTAAAATCAGCAACTATGATGTTTTTATAAATATTTGGTTTGACCGCATAGGTCGTTCTGTCGAATGAATCTGCTATGAGTAGTTCATCATTTAACTGGACAACCAAACATTCATTTTCATTAATCAAATGCGTGACCAGACTGTGAAAAAACTCTGTTGCATTCTGATTTTGGTTTGGAGCTACGTTAAGGAGATAATGAACTTCTCCTCTTTTTTGCTTTCCATTTTCAAATGTCGCGAAGTCGCACCTGGTTAAAGCATTGGCAATTAAGTCTGAACATGTATCAATGGCCAATCGCTTGTAATGTGCCTTTACAACAAGCTCTGCAAACTCAGTATCCAATGCCACATAATCCTTCCCACGAAAAATGGCACTAAACCAATCGAATATTCCCATTTGTTCACCTCCTTTAATAGGAGAAGGATTTGAAAATTTTCTTGATATTTTCTTCTGTTAACGGAAGCGTCTCTTCCAATTCATCATCATGCTGCAAGGCGTGAAGGAATGCAAAAAAGCCATCTGTCTTTCGCAGACGTGGCTCGATTTTTTCATAAGTGATATTCCCTTTACTATCACGCTTTATATAAACGTTGTTTGTAAACCATCTCATCATCAGATCGTCTTCAGCAAAGACTACATTCTCATATGCAAATAAATCTTCAACTATCGGTTCAAGCTGAGTGTGAGTTTTACTTCCACTTCTGGCAATGACCAACTTATCAAAGCCTGCTTTCGTAAACTCTTCCCTTAGATAATTGATCCGGTACATATCCGCTGTAATAAACTTGATATCATGGTACTGAGCTTGTTCTGCGAACCACTTCACCAAATACTCTGGCTTATTCGTTTCTTCCTTGATGATCGTGACAAGACCTCTTTCAATTGCTAATTCAATATCCACTCTATAGTTGTTTAATAATAATGATTTATGATTAATGAATGTATGCTGCTTGAAAAAACGTTTCTTTCCTTGCTTGAATAACAGTCCGACTACTGCGAAGTCTTGAGTATCTGAATAATCGATGGCCCCGATACAAGTAGCACGTTTGAATTCAGGAAATTGTTGTTTGGTTGCGGCATCAATCTTCTCCCATGCTGCGACTAGATCATAAGTGTCCTGGGATGGGATATTCATCCGTTTCGTCATAAATTCAAGTTTCGCTGATTTACGGTGCTCGATATTCTTATATTCCGTTTCCATCTCTAATTTCAAGTGAGGGAAGGAATTAATGGAGGGATTGGCTTTTTCCCACATAGAGAAATCATGAACCTCTTCAGAATCGTCTAACTTACATATAAATGGGAAGAGCCGGCTGTTCTTTATTTCGCCAGAGAGGACCATCTTGGCTTCTTCCTTCATCTGATCTAAGAATCCACCTCGTATATTTCCATCAGTCGTAATATAAAAACGCCTTGGTCTAGGTACTTTACCAAGGGCGGAAGTAAATACTTTTATATTCTCTTCATTTTCATAAGCATGGACTTCATCAAAGATAATTGCTCCAGGTCTCAATCCATCTTTTGTTTTTGCATTGTTTGTGAAGTACTGAAGCTTAGACTTTGTTTTGTAGAACCCAATAGATTTCAATGTTCGTTTAAAAAGCTTACTGAGTTTCCGCCAATGGTTATCGAGGGCTTCCCATACATCCATGAATGAAGTCTTTGCTTGCTCCTGGCTTGTAGCGACGATGGCCACGTCGTACTTTCGAATCTTCTGTTTAGAAATTAGATAAAACGCCAGTGCTGCAATAAATCCATTTTTCCCGGCACCTCGTCCCATCATTAAAAAAAACTCATTGAATACCAATGAGCCATCTTCTTTATATGTGAGTCCCACCACAAAAGCAGTAACGAATTTTTGCCAGATTAACAATTTAAAAGGGAAATACTTTTCTATGCTACTGATCGCTTCTTCAATTTCATCGTGGTCAATGAGGATCTGGTCTTTCTCATCTTCCAGTTTCTTTTTGAGGTAATCGATTAGTTGCTGTACTTCTTTTGAAACAATGATCTTGCCACTTTCAACTTGATCAAAATAGAAATCGATGTGCTTATTGTATTTCACGTTACCATTCACCGTCATCACCATCGTCATCTGGTGCAGCTTTTAAACCGAGTTCAGATAAGATCCTAAGCATCTGTGCATTTGTTTTATTCAAATCATTAACGGATGTATTTGACTTAGGTCCATGCATGCCAGAAACCTTCACACCATTCTTTTCGATGTCATCTATTAATTTGTTTTTTAAATCCCAAAAAGATAGATAGTCTTGTACCAGGTCTTCATAGTGGGTACCTTTGATTTCTTTATCTTTCAGCTGCTTGGATAAATCTGTTTCAATTCTTTTTCTTTGAGCTGCACTTTTATTTCTCGCCATTTCCACTCCCTCCCTTCCAATTAATTTCCATTTATATCCAAACTTAGACAGAGACGGCCCGGAAATTTATTTAATCGTCACCCTCCCCCGTTGTACGGGTTCCCAATTATTCGGCCGATTTCTTTGACCGGGGGGTGTTATGAGTCTTTTCCTATCCTTGGTTTCCCTGCTGGTCCTTCATTCTTCTTCATTGCATCTAACACAACATAAGAACTTCTCTGTAATGCTTCAGCTGCACCAAGATGTTCAATGATTGATAAATTATTTCTAACTACGACCTGAGCTTGAGGTGACTCATCATCCACAATCTTATTAATCTTTTCAGATACCTCTTGTTTGACTTGAGCTAATAGATCTTCTAGCTTCCATCCATTATGGTTCTTGCTTCCCATTAAAATAGTTTCCTTCATTACCATCTCTCCTCGTTCATAAACTTTGGTTCCAGCTTCTTAAACTTTTCCAGCTTCTCAGGATGCTCTTCATTGTGGCAGCTGATACAAAGTGATTCTAGGTTATCCTCATCGTAAGCAAGTACTGGACAATCCTTTAACTCTTTGATGTGATGAACGTTTTGAGCCTTTGAATATTTCCCTCTCCGTTTACACATCTGGCATTCATTGTTGTCACGCTTCTTAATCTTCTTGCTGAGGTTTCTCCACTTACGATCGTTGTAGAACTTCTCAATAGTCCCACTCGCAATCAGTAGCCTAATTTCTTCAACCTTCATCAGCAACAGCTCCTGGCCACTATCCTAACTGGCCTATTCATAATCACTTGATGACTTATTATTCTATTGGAATCAAACCAACCTTTACGAGCAGACAATCGATAATCAATGTCCTTTTGGATTTCTACTACTTCTTCAAATATTCCCATTGCAACTCTAAGCTTATTTAGAATTGCTTCCTGGAATAGTTCCAGAAGAGCTTCCTTTAAATTGTGAATTGCTACGACAACTTCTTCCCTATACATCTCATCATCCTCCTGAAAGTGATAATGTCTGAGATTCACTCTACAACGAATTTAGATTGTTTTGAGCCATATTTGAGTAGATAAATGCAATATTTATCATGTCTTGAATTCTCACTTTCTTATATTGTGTTTCATTCCCCAACGGTTTCATTTCCTTGATATATCTGCCTTCATCCACCATCAATAAATCCAATGATATACATGCGATTTTTAGGTAATTCAAAAATGACATAAAAAAATAACCATGTCACAATCCGAATTTACTCATCATTGAGTCTAGATTGTCCTGGTTAATTCCAATGTACCGCAACGTATATTTAGGATCAGCGTGATTGAACATTTCTTGAAGTGCAGCAACATCCTTAAACTGTTTGTAAAACATATATCCGTACGTTTTTCTAAGTGAATGGCAGCCAATGCTCTCCAGTGCAAATTCCCTTGCAACTTGATTCAGAATCTTATAAGCCATTGACCTGGTAATAGGTTTGTTCTTCCCTTTTCTGCTTCTAATTAAGTATTCATGCCGCGGCTTATCCTCGATGTACTCCCGTAATTCCTTCTTTAAAATCTTGGGCATCTTAATCCTTACCGGTTTATTCCTCTTCTTTGTCCGGATAGTGATGTACCACCCTTCCACATCTCTTACTTTTAAATTAAGGATATCCGATATTCTAAGACCCGTATTAATGCCAATTGAGAATAGGATATAGTTCCGATGGCTACTTTCTTTCAAATACTCTTTTATTTCAATTAAAGTTTCTTTATCTCTAATTGGTTGGACGATGTTCATACATTCTTTAACCTCCTCTCATCATTAAATAACTCCAAGTGTCGCCGCCCATAAATTCAGTTGGTTAAGGAAGATGCTTTTAATCATTGGATACTTAATCATCTTGAAACGGACAGAACAGCGATTGATCAGAATCAACATTCAACAATAACAACAATTTAATATGTGAGTAGTAAACGCATTATCGATGAAGAAGAATCAGCTTGTGCGACGACACTTGCAATTATTTAGTAAAGGGTGAGGAATGACTAAAGGGGAAGCCATTCCTCAGTATGGAATCAACTGAAGGGAAAAGGTGCTGACCAAAACCCCTTCATAATACAGTGACATTTGGCGACCTAATCTGTGGATAACTTTATTCCAGCCTTAATTTCTATCTTTTTCTCTGCGCTTTTCATCCTTGTCCATACTGTTTTCTTTGAAACTCCTAACAGTTCAGCTGCATCCTCTTGGGTATACCCATACTTAACCAGTAAGAAGGTGTCCTTTTCTTTTTCAGTAAGATCACTCAATAGGTAATCAATAAATTCCTCTTTCGAATCTCTATCCCCCTCGTCATAAGACACCTCTGACATCGGAATGGTATCGAAATAATCAGGACTGAATGACTTATGCTCATATGATTTTCTATGCTCGACCCCGTTATAGCTATTTGGATTTCGTCCAGTTCTCATATGTTCGATTTTATCCATCATCTCACTGATCATCCCATTTATTGTTGACTTGTCTGCCTGGTACATTAATATCCTTTTAGCAGCATCTTTTCTCTCTGCTCTTGTCCTCTTTTTATCCTGGCGAATATCCTCTAATTGGCTCAAGATCGTTTCAGTGTCCTTCAACATCTTCCTCAAAGACTTAAGCCCTTCTTCATGCTGAATCACTAATAGTCTCATGTTCATTTATTCCATCTCCCGTTCATCGTCGTTTACTAACCACTCGGCCATGCCGTCTTCCGTATGTGGCCCTGTTGCTTCCCATAAGATTTTCAATGTCCCGGAACGAGAGATTATCTTCTTTTCGTACCCGTCTCTTCTTCTTTTGAGGTTGAGCGCTAGGTCTTGTATTTTTCTGTTCTTGCTTTTTCTGTTGGGCAACCCACTTCGATAATTCAAGCTTTATTTTCATTTCCCTCATCCTTTTGACAAACAAAAAGAGGGCACAAGAATGAACAGCTCACTTTTGCGCCCTCAGTTATGTCTGAGATTGTCTCTCTATTGAATTTAGATGGATACTTGTCTTACTTTTAGTTTGTGAATTTCTCACAATCACTTTCTTTTAATATATGACGCAAGCATCGAAGCTTTCTTCTGGCCACATAACGGACAAAACGGCTTGCTATCCTTCCAGTCGAAAGGGAATCTATAATCACATGCTCCGCATAGGTATAAAAATCTATTCATGTTTACCTCCAAGTAGGATTTCTTCCATAAGATCAAACTTTACAGCATTACTTAATCCTGGATCATGAAGTATCTCAGTTAACCGGGAAATTTTCTCATCATTGCTCATGATCGTTACCTCCTTTTAACCTCTCGATCTGTCTTTCAATGAGTGCAACTGAGGTAACCAATTCCAGAGCGACCGTTATATTTACGTCAGTATCTAGAGGATGATCTTCTAAAAACATATTGATGTTTTCAATTCTTTGCTCCTCAGCTTCGATTGCTTGTTTTCGCAATTGCTCTCTTTCATCCTTTGTCATCGTAGCTAATCTCCTTTAATGTACCTTTTAGTACATTAGATATTTTTCAATGGTATAATTTTGAAGACCCTACTAATAATTAAGGAGGCCTAAATATGTCAGACTTTCCAGATGGATCCGTCTTACTTGAAGCTACGTCTGGCCGATGGTATCGTGTAGCACCCGGAGCTGGCCGTGGCACTATGTTAATCGACCTACCCAATGAAATATTACTTGCTATTAACGTAAGCTCTAAAATGATTGAAGTCCTTATTAAAGATGGAAATGAAAATGGTGTGTTTCATAGAGCCGGAGATATTTCATTTGAAAACAAAGAAGGAGAAAATACTATTCACCTATTCTTCGAATCTTTAAAAGAGCTTAAATTAGACCATAACGGCGCAAAGATAGAGAATCCATTCCATGAAATAACTTCTGTATTTGCAAAGTTGGATTTAAAACAAGCCAGACAGTGGTGGGACAAGAACTCCTTTTAGAAAGTTATCATAGTATTTCCAAATACTTCTTGCTATAATTCTAATTAGCAAGAAGTGGGTTGTCCTCCACGCGCTTGAATTTATCAGCGTCAAAGACAAAACCTGCCCTCTTCAAAGGGTGATAGCCATGGAAATCAAAATCACGATTTCCGGAGAGGCTTTGAACTTCCTAGGAGGTTTGATGACTCTTCTGGCGGCGATAATCACGGCCTTATAAGCCGTGATTTTGCTTTTTCTTCGGATAGCACATAAGCTTTTCCTTGCCTTCAAGGAAGTATATTTTAATCGGGAAAGGATTTGAACTTTATGATCAGAAATGCTCTTCCATCTACAACACCATGCAATGATACAGTATTTGTACCCTTGGAAATATCCGCCCTAACTATCCAGAAAAATAAACACCTGGTCTTTATGCTTAAGAGCCTGGAAAGTGGCATAGGCTATTTAGCAACCCATTTCCCTAAAGATTTCGGTAGAGTTGGGATAGACTATCTCTTCACCGGTACACCATTAGAAATCAGTGAGATATACGAAGACCTTCCATGGCTTGAGACCGAATGGAAAGATGAAAACGGAATCTTCACTTTCAAGGAAGCTCCCTCATATCAAGAAATGGAAAAATTTATTTCCAGTCTATAAAGCTCATGTTGATCATGAGTTTTTTTCTTTGTCCTAATCGCTATATTAATCTGTCGCCTATTTTTCTCTTGCCTTCTGCGCTTTCTCAATTCTTTTCTGCCTCTTAAGGAGATACTCATCCATTTCTTCCATTAGCTGCGTGCGATCTTTTGGTGAATAATCTTTTTGTTCTTCGATCCATTTCCTTACTCCTGGAGGAACATTACTCATTGATCTGATCCTCCTTATGATTTTTAAGCCCTCGATAGAATGATGCCGGCGGAATATTTGTAATTTCGGTGATTTCTTTTACGGTCTTTCCACCAGCCTCATACAGTTCAATCGCATGTTTCATTCCAGGATGATTTTTATGATATTTCTTCAGCCGGCCAATGTACTTACCTTCCTTTTTAGCAAGTTCTATACCTTCACGCTGCCTCATACGAATAAGGTCCCTTTCTAGCTGATTCACTCCACCCATAACCGTCATGAGAAAATGACTGTATGGGTTTTCTTCAGATAAATCCAACCATGCATCCTTTAGTGATTTCAAATTTGCACCTTTGCTTTTTATCTCATCCACTAGCTCGAACAAATCTCGTGTGCTTCGAGTAATTCGAGTGAGATCCGTGACGTAAATCGTATCTCCACTTTGAAGCTCGGCCATCATCTTTTGTAACTCCGGTCGTTCCCGTGTAGCACCGGAAACTTTTTCTTGGTACATGATATCTACGTCGATAACCTCAAGCTGCATCAATTGCCTGGCTGGATTTTGATCTACAGAACTCACTCGAACATAACCGATTTTCTTCATATTACCGTATCCCCTTTTGATAGAAGTCTATTGATATACTCTTAACACTGATTCTATCTGTATATCAATTTTCTATCAATAAAGTAGACTCTATTGATTCAAATTTTTTAGGCACCCACACATATTTCTTTTTGGTATACTTCTCCATAGGAAGGAGGTGGGCGCTGTGTTTGAAAATGTAGTTTCGGGAATAATTGCTACCGTGATTTGTTCAATTTCCCTAAAAGTACTAGAAGCTTTGAAAAATAATAGATTAAAAGAAGCCACCGCAGATAATTCAGATGAACAAATTTTAGTTAGAACGATAACCATGGCCAAAAAGCAGCTTATCTTCTGTTTATCTTACCTATTTTTGATATTTATCATTTTGATTGGCGGATGGATCAGTTCCAGTCTGTTCTTTACTTTCGTTCTTGTGACAGTGGTATTTACCCTTTTGCTTGTTTGGGGTGCTTTTGAGTCGGTTTACGAACCGTTTAAAACCAATCTTGAAAAGATACAGAATCGCATTCCCGATGAAGATACCAAGAGATATAAATAGAGCCTCTTTAATCATAATTAGGTTCATTTTTTTTGTCCCCCGGTTCTCCTGCATATTCTTTTTGGAGGTCAGTCAAGTCTTCTTCTTTGAAGGTTAATGAACCGGAAGGACTATAATCCCCTGATTCCCAATCTTTTAGAAATTCCTCGCGATCGTTGATGTAAGAACCGAAGTATGGATCTTGTTCTGCCTGATAAACAAAGTCCCTGAACTTGGGCTCGTCCTCTTCTTTTACACAAGAGGTGGGGACATACCCATCCATTATCGGGCTTTTAAGTACGATCATTTCTATACCATCAATCCGGTTATAGGCATCAATCCAAGCCTGCACTTCTTTCTCGCTCGGCACATCCCCAAAACCTCCTTCATAATCAGCCTTGATTTGCTCAGTAGTCTTTCCAGCAGTGCTTAATTTCGCTTTATAAATAGTGAATACCATATCTTATCTTCCTCTCCTTATTGTCCCTATTTAAGAATGCCCTGGCGCACCCAAATGTTCCTCCAGCAGCTACTTATATAATTGCGCTCAATTTCCTTAGATCGTCGGACGAGTGACTTTCCTAATCTTCTTTTTCTTTTCGCTTTGTTCTTCATCTAAGCAACCTCCTTCATCGCATCATCGAACTGCGACGCAATTAACTTAATTTGGAACAGTCCTAAACCACAAATGACTTGCTAAGTTTTGCCCTTTATTTTCTCCTTCGTTATCGATGTAACGAGTACATACATAAGCACTTTCGTGTGAAAAAAGGGTCTCACTTGGTTTCCTGTCATCATAAACTTCATATTTTACTTCTTGGTTATCAGACATCTCACTCTCTCCTTTTTATTGCGTATTTTGGGTCTAATATGCTTTTCCGCCGTGTTTATAGCTACGGCCTTTGTTCTTCTCCATCTTTTCAAGAATCGCTTTCTCAAGGTCAATCCCTTTGGATCCACACAAATCGAAAACCCGGATACATACGTCTGCAAGTTCCTCAACAAAGTTTTCTTCATCACCCTTACGATCAGCTTCCAGAGCTTCACTCACCTCACTGTGGATGAGAGCGAGCACGGTCCCCATTTCACGTGGTTCATCATGCCACCCTTTAGACGTTGCTATTTCAAATGCTTCTGTACATAATTGATTAATTTCCATTTTTAAGTTCTCCTCTTTTTCGATTTTGTGGCCATCGCCAATCCACGGGCTTATCCATTTTTTTATGACGCTTATTCGCATGTTTTACTTTATACTCTTCAAGCTCCTGATCGCTCATATAGGACACTTTCACTGGTGAGCCCATTGGAGGACCTCCCCTTCGTCATGACGTCTTTTCACTTCATTGATTTCATCCATATCCCAAATGTAAATCTGTTGAAGATTGGATCCATACGACTGTTTTAATTTCTCGGCCTGCCTGCAGCATTGATGAAAGGTGGCCGGTTCTTTTGATTCTATTTTGATTGTTTCAAGCTTCCCTTTTGCTTTCACATAGCACTTGATCAGTGCGTTGAATTTCTCTTTATGAAGAGGGTTCCACGATCGATGCTTCTTGTGTCCCTCATACTCGTAATAATGATAGACAGCACTCACGACCATCCCTCCTTTTAAAAATCGAAACTTAGTTGCTCCATCGGTGCTTTTACCTTCTTGTCCGGCTTTGTCCGGGGTTGCGACACGAATTCTTTCTTGTCGTACTCCCGGATGTCTTGAAAATGAATCTTGCTGCACCCTCCAAGGTGCCTTTCCGTGTGGGGATCATAGATGTTTACTTGTTGAGGATCTTTGGAATATGTAGATACTTGGATGAGGTATTGTTCACCGGTCTTTACGCTGCCGATCGGTACGCCTGCAGCTCTTGCTACCAACTTGACTCCTGGTGAAAGAACCGGTTGATCGGATGGATGCTCGTCTAACGGTTTCACTTCTTCCCGGGCAAACCGTTTTAATCGGTGGCCGTCCGGGTCCGGCCCATTCATAAGTACCTGGATCCCGAAATACTCTTCTGGGAAGATGTTATCGATTACCCCAGGACCACTGAACATAGCAGACTCACAATATACTGGATTGCTTTCAGCTAATTGCAACGTATCGTTCCCCCATTCCATAGAATAGGTCATGAGCTCTCTCACATGATTTCTTACAGTACATGACCTCATTTTCATTTTTCACTTTGAATGTCTTCCCGCAATGAGCACATTGGCTTGGCTTACCGGCTCTCTTTTTCGCTTCCATGACTAGGCTGATGCTCCAGAAGAGAATGATAAGATCCCCGCCTGGAATCGTCTGGTGAGCTCTGTATTCGCCCGACACTTTTCATACCTTGGACAACTTTCATCTTTTATGATGGAAAGCAATTGTTGTGTCGTCGCCTTCTTAAAGCTTTCAAATGTAATTTGTTTTTGGTTATCCATACAAGAGCACTCCTTTGTATAAAATGGCTTCACCCTTATCTATGATCTGATCATCCTTCTTGCAACAATTACATGCTATAATGTCCTGTTCTTGAAACCTTTGACTGACCGCAAATTCAAGGTCACAACGATTGCAATAGTATCCGTTGTACAGATCGTTTTCAGGCACTTCTACGTTTAACTCGATAACTTTGATTTTCTTTTGTCTCTCTACTGCTTTCCTTAGCAACATGTTCATTCCCCTCCAACCCGGTTTCTCGTGTCTCCAAATGTTTCCTGCTTACCAGGTCAATGACCAGGAGAGCCGTTTCTAATGGTTTTCGTTTCACTTTCTTGCTAATGTCCACTAGTGGTACGTCCATCTCCCACAGATCACGGACAGTTTTTACATCCCTTGATTTCCAAAGAAGTTCAATCTTAGGTTTAAT
>NZ_JBNNJT010000013.1:0-28869 GCF_050270195.1 Rossellomorea sp. NPDC071047
CTCTCCGATAAAAGTTTGAATAGCTCTTTAAAAATAAATCTAGAATTAACGTTGACGTATTGTCTTGTTTTGTTCAGTTTTCAAGGTTCAATGTGTAAGTGCTTCTGTTTGAAGCGACTTGACCATCATATCAAGAATGCAGTGTGTTTGTCAACAACTTTATCAAGATGTTTTCAATCCCTGTTTGAAGTTGTTATGTACCCGCTGCTCTCTTGCGACGGTTTTTAAAGTATATCAATCTATTAGATATACGTCAATACTTTTAAGAGAGTTTTTAGAAAAACTTTTAGAATTACTACTTTCTTCTACTCTCTCCAATGATCACCCCGTCTCAAACCCAGGTTAGACCCTTATATTCGAGACTCTAAAACCTCTCAACCAAAGCCTTCTATCTTTTCCTACTACTTATATAGTAGAAACTATACTTATACTTGTTTCATTCCCACTATTAATTTTTCTAAACTAACAAAAAAAACCATTTTCACACTCCTCAACAGAGAATGAAAATGGGCTTTAACTATTCTTTAGTCGATCTTGATGATGTTTTCGTCGTTACGGTTTACTTTACCTGACTTCTCGATTGTTACTTGTTGACCTTCTTTAAGGTTCGTGAAGACAATCGGTGTCATAATGGAAGGCGCGTTTTCTTTGATGTAGTCAAGGTCCACTTCCAGTAAAGGTTGACCTGCTTCTACCTGGTCTCCCTCTTTTACGAGTGCTTCGAATCCTTTACCTTCTAATTTAACCGTATCGATCCCAACATGGATCAGAACTTCACGGCCAGCTTTGGACTCAAGTCCGATGGCATGCTTCGTCGGGAATACGTTTACGACTTTACCCGTGATAGGTGAAACGATTGTTCCTTCTGTCGGTACGATCGCGAAACCGTCACCCATCATTTTCCCTGAGAATACTTGATCAGGAACTTCCGTGATGTCTTTGATTTCTCCAGTGATAGGAGCTACGAATTTTTCGTTCTTTTGTTCTTCAGTTGTTTGAAGTGCATCTGGGTTCACTTCTTCAATCTGTTGTTCAACTTCTTCATTTGCGCTTGTTTCTACTCTGCGTGGAGCTTTCCCACGAATGATATCTTGCATTTGTGATTTGATCGTATCCGATTTAGGTCCGAAGATTGCTTGAATGTTGTCTCCGACTTCAAGTACTCCTGAAGCACCTAATTTTTTCAGGCGATTCTTATCGACACTCTTCACATCATTCACAGAAACACGGAGACGAGTGATACATGCGTCTAAGTGAGCGATGTTTTCTTGTCCACCCATTGCTTCCAGGATGTTGTACGGAAGGTCTCCAGCTGAACTTGCCGGTGATCCATCGTCATCTTCGTCTACATCTTCACGACCAGGAGTCATAAGGTTGAACTTACGGATAGCGAAACGGAATCCGAAGTAGTAAATGACAGCAAATACTGCCCCTACCGGAAGAACGATCCAGGCGTTTGTTTGTGGGTTGATCAATCCGAATAGGATGTAGTCAATTAAACCACCTGAGAATGTCATACCGATCTTAACGTCTAATAGGTGCATCGTTAAGAAAGATAAACCGGCAAAGATTGTATGGATACCAAATAGTACCGGTGCTACGAATAAGAATGAGAATTCGATTGGTTCTGTGATACCTGTTAAGAATGATGTCAAAGCCGCCGAGCCCATGATACCTGCTACAACTGCTTTTCTTTCAGGTTTTGCTTCATGGTAGATCGCTAATGCCGCTGCCGGAAGACCGAACATCATGAATGGGAATTTACCAGTCATGAAAGTACCCGCAGTCAGATCTTGTACTCCATCTTGAATCTGCTTCATGAAGATCGCCTGGTCTCCACGAACAATATTTCCTGCTTCCGAAGTATACGAGCCGAACTCGAACCAGAAAGGTGAATAGAAAATATGGTGAAGTCCAAATGGTATAAGAGCACGTTCGATGACACCGAATATGAATGCAGCAAATGCTCTGTTTTCACCAAGCATAAAGTTAGAGAATGAATTAAGGCCATTTTGGATCGGTGGCCAGATTAATAACATTAATAGTCCTAATACAACAGCAGAAGCTGCAGTTGCGATTGGTACAAATCGTTTACCCGCGAAGAATCCCAGGTATGAAGGAAGTTCGATTTGGAAGAAACGGTTGTACATAGCCGCAGCGAGTATCCCTACGATGATACCACCGAATACACCGGTTTGAAGTGTAGGTATTCCGAGAACAAGTGCGTATGCAGGATCTACACCATCACCTGTTACATCCCCGATTCCAAGTCCTTCAACTGTTCCCATTGTAACGTTCATAATCAAGAAACCAACGATAGCCGCTAAACCAGCTACCCCTTCACCACCAGCTAATCCGATGGCTACACCCACTGCGAATAACAGGGCCAAGTTTCCGAAGATAATTCCACCTGCTTGTTCCATGACACTTGCGACCATTTCAACGCCGCCGTTTGAAAGGAATGGAGCAATTTCTAATAACGTCGGATTTTGCAGTGCATTACCGAATGCAAGCAGAAGTCCTGCTGCTGGCAATATAGCCACAGGCAGCATGAGAGCTTTACCGACTTTTTGTAAAACGCCAAAAGCCTTTTTAAACATGAAGTTTCCTCCTTTTATTTCGTTCATTTTTTCAACTAATTAGATGATGATTGCAAACAAAAAAGGCATGAGAAAAGAGGATAATGAACGTATAAGGATAGACTACCCCAAATTATACGTTTCAATCATCTTCTTCACTCATGCCTGATCGTATCAGTAACACGTAAGAAAGATAAGTGCTTTATTTAACTTTACTCTGAATACGCTGCAAGTGCATGGTTAAATATACAGCCTCTGCATCGTAGACGGGTTTTTGTAATGTTTGCTGCATCATCTTGATCAGCTTCCAAGATAAATTATAGCAGAGAGGGTATTCCTCTTTCAACAGTTTTGCAATTTTTTCTGGTTCTTCTACGCGTTCTTCCCTAAGTACCCGCTCTATTGTATATCGAATGTGGCGCACGAGCCTCATATAATCGACGCTTTCCTTATTAATCTTCACATCCAGCTGTTGTTCGATCATCCCGGTCAGGCGGCCAATCAACTGGGAGTGTTGATTCACTTCAGACAGATCCTTGTTCATCATGGCGCTATGGATATGAAGGGCAATAAATCCCACTTCCCCTTCCGGCAAATGAACATCGGTCATTTCATTGATCATGCCCACCACTTCTCTGGCAATTTCGTATTCGAATGGATACAGCGTTCTCGTTTCTACCAGAAACGGATTGCGGATCTCCATTCCTCTCATCAATCGGTTGATAGCAAAAAGGATATGGTCGGTCAGGGCGATGTGAATATGCTCATTTAGAAAAGAGTTGGTTCTTTTTCTGATTAATTCGATGGCAGAAATGATGACGTTCGACATATCATCATTTAAGAAAGGAAGAAGATTTTTGTACTGCTCCTGTTCTTTCTCTCCTTTTAATACAAACATCTTTTCTGCAATATCATTCTGAATGGGGTCCCCTTTTTTACGGTTGAACCCTATCCCTTTCCCGATCAGCACGACTTCACCGTAACTCTCATGATTTGCAATCAATACATTGTTATTCAGCGCTTTCTTCACATTTAAAGTAGACATCGTCATTCTCCCTATAATTTCGACCGATTTCGACACTATCCGATTCCATGATTTTAACGAAAACCTATCCTTTTTTCAATTCATATTTCCCATATACGTATATCTTCTCTAGTCCTCCCCCTGTTTCCTCTATTTATCCTTCACTCTTTTCCATTTGAAAATAACAAAAAGCTGATCTCCGAGAGACCAGCTTAAAGATTTTTTATGTTTTAAACTAAGAATATAAAATACATAACGAAGATGACAAACAAGAAATACATGATCGGATGGATTTCCTTTACGCGACCTTTCATGATCATCGTAATAGGGTAAAAGATAAATCCGATGGCGATACCCGTAGCGATGCTATACGTTAATGGCATGGCTACGATCGTTAAGAATGCCGGCACGGCTACCTCAAACTTCTTCCAATCAATTTCTCCCAAAGATGAAACCATGAGCACCCCTACAATGATCAGTGCCGGTGCTGTGACTGCCGATGTAATGACGGCAAGCAGCGGGAAGAAGAAAATCGAGAGTAGGAATAAGACGGCCGTTACCACTGAAGCAAATCCTGTTCTTGCTCCTGCCGCTACACCTGCAGAAGATTCGATATAAGACGTGGTCGTCGAAGTCCCTAAGATGGCTCCTACCACTGTTGCACATGAGTCAGCGAATAAAGCTTTACCTGCGCGTGGTAATTTATTTTCCTTCATCAATCCTGCTTGATTGGCTACCGCTACAAGGGTACCTGCCGTATCGAAGAAATCAACGAATAAGAATGTCAGAATCACAACAAGCATTTGTATCGTAAAAATACTGCCCGCATCATTGAATAAAGGATCTAATGCTGCTCCAAACGTAGGAGCAAGACTTGGTGCTGCGTCTACTACTTTTTCCGGCGTGTCGATTAATCCAACGATCATCCCGACGATTGCCGTTACAACCATCCCGATGAATATTCCGCCTTTAACGCCTCTTGTCATCAGAATGACGGTGATGATGATTCCAAAAATAGCGAGAAGAGTCGAGCCATTTGTTAAATCTCCAAGACCAACTAATACTGCATCATTATTTACAATGATTCCTGCGTTTTGAAATCCGATAAATGTAATGAAAAGTCCAATACCCGCTCCCACTGCATATTTCAATTCCGCCGGGATTGAGTTTATGATTTTCTCCCGAATACCTGACAGTGTGAGTACGATGAAAATCAAGCCTGAAATTAACACACCAGTTAATGCCGATTGCCACGGTACACCCATTGTCAATACTACTGTGTATGCGAAGAATGCGTTTAATCCCATACCTGGAGCCAAGGCTATTGGATATTTTGCAATGAGCCCCATGATCAAGGAACCAATGGCAGCCGCTAAAGCCGTAGCGACGAATACTGCACCGTAATCCATTCTCATGCTATCCGGAAGATCCGGTACCGATTGAAGGGTTAACGTCAATGGATTGACGATCAAGATATAAGCCATTGAAAGAAATGTCGTTAATCCCCCGATGATTTCCCTTCTATAAGTCGTTCCTAACTGGTCAAACTGAAAGAAATTTTTCATTCTTGTACTCCTCCTATAGAGTCGTCGCAGAATCCAGCATTTCAATAAAAAAAGCCTCGAACTACCAGAGTTCAAGGCTTTGACTGTTAAGATCATGATGAATAGGTCAATGGTGAATTGTTCAACAGTCCTATTCTCTCAATCACCTCGTAGTCAAGCCATTTACGGTAGCTTGGTAGAAACGCTCGGGCCCTATTCCCGAAATTATACGACGTAATACTTTTATAATGTTTTGTTATGATTACAGTACTATTGTACCAACTCAAAACATGACCGTCAACATAAAATACGAACATTATTAATTATTTTTTATATTAATGTTCGTTTTATACACAAAGTGACAGGCACTCCCGTTTTTTGTCGAATTCTAAAAAATCGACCTTCGACGGGAAGTGCCTGTCACCTATTTGTACAAGAATCTATAAATTTCTATTCCCACTCAATCGTTGCAGGTGGCTTACTCGTCACATCATACACAACGCGGTTGATATGATCGACTTCGTTTACGATACGTGTGGAGATTTTCTCCAGTACATCCCAAGGAATACGGGCCCAGTCGGAAGTCATACCGTCAATGGATGTCACGGCACGGATTCCGATCGTATAGTCATACGTTCTTGCATCCCCCATCACTCCGACGCTTCGAATGTCAGGAAGAACCGTGAAGTATTGCCAAATGTCACGATCAAGTCCAGCTTTCTTGATTTCATCACGCAGGATGTAATCAGATTCACGAACGATCTCAAGCTTCTGCTCAGAAATTTCTCCAAGCACACGGATACCAAGACCTGGTCCCGGGAATGGTTGACGCCATACGATTTCATCAGGAATACCCAGTTCAGATCCTAAAGCACGCACTTCGTCTTTGAACAGTGTGTTCAATGGCTCAATAAGTGTGAACTGCATATCTTCAGGCAGTCCACCAACATTGTGGTGAGATTTGATCGTCTGAGCAGTGGCTGTCCCACTTTCGATGATGTCTGTATATAAAGTACCTTGTGCAAGATATTCGATACCTTTAAGCTTAGTCGCTTCATCGTCAAACACGTAAATAAATTCATTCCCGATGATTTTACGTTTTTGCTCAGGGTCAGAAACACCTTTTAATTTATTTAAGAATCGGTCTTGAGCATCCACTTTAATGACGTTCATGTTAAAACCGTCAGCGAAAGTTTTCATTACGCTGTCTGCTTCACCTTTTCTAAGAAGGCCGTGATCGACGAAAATACAAGTCAATTGATCACCGATTGCTTTATGGATCAACACTGCAACAACAGAAGAATCCACTCCGCCGCTTAATGCGCAAAGGACTTTTTTGTCACCGACTGTTTGACGGATCTTCTCCATTTCCATTTCAATGAAGTTCTCCATGGACCAGTCACCTGCACACCCACACACGTCGAATACGAAGTTCTTAAGCATTTCATTTCCGTGCACAGAGTGACGTACCTCGGGATGGAATTGAACGGCATATAATCCTTTTTCCTCGTTACTCATGGAAGCAATCGGACAAGAAGGGTTCGTTGCGTTCACATCAAAGCCTGCAGGGGCTTCCACTACAAGATCTCCATGACTCATCCATACGACTTGCTCTTCAGGCAGGTTGGAGAATAACTTAGATTGTTTCTCTACATTGATGGCCGCTTTTCCGTACTCACGGTGCTTCGCACGTTCCACTTTTCCGCCGAAGTGCATGGTCATAAGCTGCATACCGTAGCAGATTCCCAAAATCGGAATGTCCAGATCAAAGATGCGCTCATCGCAACGGAATGAGTCTTCACCGTAGACACTGTTCGGTCCCCCGGAGAATATGATCCCTGTTGGGTTTATTTCCTGAATTTCTTCAAGGGTAACTGTATGCGGGTGGAGCTCACTATAAACACCGAACTCACGAATTCTTCGCGTGATTAATTGATTGTATTGACTTCCAAAGTCCAAAACGACGATCATTTCTTGATTGTGCAATTCTTCTTTACCAAGCATTCAGTTCACCTCATCAGTTTATTATGGGTCAGGACGTACTCCATCCTTATAGTACTTGTTGTTGTTAGCATTCCTAAAAAAATAAAAAAAACCAGACTTCGCCTTAAAAAAAGGCAGAATTCTAGTTTTTTTGCATACAGGGATGTCAAATTAGAACACTGCCTTCATAGTCCAGTCATTTAAGGTGACCGGGTAGATACTTTCGAACCGTATTATCGAGGATATACGAAGGATGCTAACGAACGTTATTATGAATTTGACATCATTTTATACCTTGTTTTCAAAAGGGTCAACCAGTTGTCCTTTTAATTAAATTTTCCCATAATTCCCTCATCTTCGTCCAATCTTCTTCCCCTTGCCTCTGACCATATAAAATACGTTCATAATTATTGGTCAGGCTCGTCATTTCATGGGTACCAAAGAATGAGTCAATATATCGCGAATAGCCCCTTAATGTTTGTCCATCATCCATTTTCAGTCCATATCTCTCAAGCTGTTTAATTAAAGAAAGATAGGCTTCTGAAAACGCACCATCTGATGATTTTCTTCGGTAATAGAAAATCAGGACATACGGCATCCACCTTCTTCTTACGATGTACAAAGCAATTCCCATGATAAGCAAGAGCATGAATCCCATGACAAGCTTGCCCCAGTTTTCCACAAAGAATGTTTTGGTATCATCCCAAAGTTTTGAAAGAGAAAAACTACTTCCAGCCGCTTTTGAATCATCTTCTTCAGGTTGAATCGGCTGTTTCGGTGATTCCTCCTTCTCAGGAACAGGAACTTCGCTGTTCTCCGACTCAGGTACATCCAGGTCATATTGATAAGATACGTTATTACTGAATCCAACAGTAGGCTCGAACGGCACCCATCCTACTTCCGGGAAGAATACCTCCACCCAGGAGTGGGCATTATTATTGGAAACTTCATAAAGCTTATACATCGTATCCACTTGTCTACTGTATTCCCCTTCTGTATATCCTTTTGCCCATCTTGCGGGGATTCCAAGTGCCCGGACCATCACGACCATGGAAGTGGAGAAGTTATCACAGTACCCTCTCTGGGTTTCAAATAGGAACTGATCGACGTAATCCTGCCCTTCCTCAGGCACCGGCACGTCAAATTGGTCGTACACATAAGCTTCTTTCGAAAAATAGTTCTCGATCGCCCTGACTTTGTCATACCAATTATCTTCTTCCGATGTAATCTCAAAAGCCAGGTCCTTTACACGCTGGGGAGTCGTTTCGGGAAGTTGTGTATAGCGGTCCACAAATTCAGGAATCTGCATGATTTCCTGATTTTCGTTCGCTGCCTTCATCTTCTTCTGGGAATAGGAAGGTGATCGGTAGGAAAGTTCATACTCCTCTAATTTAATGGTTTCGTCTTCCCCTTCATAACTTGTAACCTTTTCGTTAACGGGATCAAAGGAGAAATAGCCTTCTTCATTTCCGATTATTCTTTCTATCCCATACGGATAGACAACATGGGAATAGGTTCGTTCCACCATGACCCTCTCTGTTTCCACTTCCCGTTCCCCATCCGGTTCGTTGGTTGTGAAGGGAACCATTTCCTCTGAGTCAAAAGAGGTGGCAGCCTTCTGGTCATCAGGAATGGATTGCTCCCAGCCCTTGCCTGTATAGAGATCCTTCGTTTCAATTCTCCAATAGTGTTCTCTCGTTACTTCAGCATTAAAAATGACAGTGGGATCACCGACAAAGGGTCCCCCAAGCTGAGAATCATCTTCATCATAACCTAATTTGTTCACGCCACTGCCACCGGCTCCCTCAGCAAAAGATTGAATATAAGGAACCGGATCCGGCCAGATAGGATCTGCCTTAGGGGCGGCAAAAGCAACAACTGAACTCACCCCAAGCATAACCGTAAGCGGCACAATCCAGCGGTGCCTGCTCATCTTGGATCCAAGAAGGTTCTCCCTTTGAACCAAACGTTCGAGAGCCAACAATCCCATTAACAGGAAGCCGAAAATGACGACCCGGATAATTGCCCGATCCCCTTCATAAATCGTGAACGTATCGATCAGACAAATATAGGTCACGGTCATCACATAAAAGAGGAGAATCGTCTTTCTGACGGATAACCAGTAATAAAGCAAATACGTCATCAGCCATAGTAAAACAAAGAACAATAGGCTTCTGTACTCGAACGAAAGACTTGGCCATTCACGGCCAACTGTCAAACCGAGATTCAGCCACAGGTCACCCCCGAACTTCTCTAACCATGCAAAGGTAAAAAACGAACCTGAATAATACAATCCATGTAACGCAAACAAAATAAAGAATAACTTAACTGCCGCTGTAAGGAAATAGTGAATCCTGAAATAGGACAGGACAAGTGATAAAGCAATAAATACCACAAAATAAGTCAAACTCCCAGTATCCGTCACCACCTGAAGGGGCTTCAGCCATTCCCATAAAAGCAGAAATCCAAACAAATAGATCATAATCGTAAAGAATCGGTGTTTAGGTGTTTCATGACTCATGCTCGTTTCACCTCCATAAAGGCAGAAGAGAAGTCACCTTCAAAGCATACCTTCAGTCGAATACCGCGGGACGAGGCGTAAGCTTTCAACGATTTCTCCTCGGCCGTATAGGCTTCCCCTATTCGCTTCACCAAAAAAATCACAACCGAACTGTTCCGCTTGGCATACTGATTCACACTCATGATCATCTTTTTTGAGACAGACGAAGTGACAAACAGCACAGCTGCGGATTGGGAATAATTCAACCCTTCCCCCTGCAGTACTTTTCCTAAAGCGTAAGGGCTATCCTGTCTGACCTTCGCCAGATGATAGAATAGCTGACTTTGATGTTCTTCACCGCCGCGAATCGGGAAGGATACATGATCTTCCCCAATCGAGATAAGTCCAACCTGCGCGCCTTTTTTCAAAATGGAACGAATCATCGAAGCCGTCAATGTCACCATCGATTCAAAGGCAGGAGAGTCTTCCCGATCCAATACGATCAGTACATCGTGGGATTGACGTTCCTCAAATTCCTTCGTCATCAGCTCATTCGTTCTGGCAAAGGTCTTCCAATGAATCCATGAGAAGCGATCCCCCGGTTGATAATCACGGATACCCGTTGCCATCGTCGTGTCCTTCTGAATCTTCACATTTGAAGTGGTCATCCCTTGATCATAGCGATTTTCCAGAGGCCTGTACGGAACATCGACAAAAGCAGGATACACAAGAAGCTTATTGGTACAATCAATGGATGCTTCTTTTTCAAATATGCCAAAGAAATCGCCGGCGCGGAGTCGGACAGCAGAGAAGACATGCTCTCCACGGGGCAGTTCTTCTATGTAATACGTGAGCTTGATTCGTTTTCTGAATCCAGGGTGAATCATCGCTTTCGCCTTTTGAAAACTGGAATGGTGAAAAACGGAATCTGATACTACATCCTCTAACACCATATAAAATAAAGGAAATGGAATCTTTCGTGAAAGGGTAATCGTTACCTTCAACTCATCCCCCGCTTTGTACTCATTTGATTCGAAGCTCCTCTCTACATAAAACTCAGAAAGAGGATATAAGAATACAGAAGCAGCATAAAGGGCGAATGGCAGAAAGCTATAAAATAAAAACCAGCTGACGAATCCCCCCTGGAACATCGCGTAAGAAAACGAGATCCCCACTAAAATGAGCAGAAGCAGAAACTTCCCTAAAGGTTTGAGAAATTGAAGTTTCATCTTCATCCTATCTCACAAGCCTTTGTACGGGAACCGGGATACGTGCCATCACTCTTTCCACTACTTCTTCCGGAGTGATACCTTCATATCTCGCTTCAGATTTCATAATGATCCTGTGGGAGAAAACAAACGGTGCCAAGTATTGAACGTCATCGGGAACCACATAATCCCTGCCTCTTAAAAAGGCATAAGCCTGACATGCCTTCATTAATGCGATGGATCCACGTGGACTTGCTCCCAAGTAAACATTGGCATGAATCCTTGTACGATTCGCAATTTCCACAATGTATTTCTTGATCGTGTCATCGACCAATACATCTTTCACTTCCCCTTGAATATATCTCAATTCCTCCAAGGTCATGACAGACTCCAACTCATCGATCGGCGGGTTTTTCTGAGCGCGATGAAGAACCTCCATCTCTTCTTCCGGTTCAGGATAGCCCATTTTCATCTTTAATAAGAAGCGGTCAAGCTGCGCTTCCGGTAGGGGATATGTCCCTTCATACTCAATCGGATTCTGGGTCGCCATAACGAAGAATGGCTTATCAAGCTTCCGCGTCATTCCATCGATCGTCACGCTGCTCTCTTCCATGCCCTCAAGCAGTGCGGACTGGGTCTTGGGTGACGTACGGTTAATTTCATCCGCGAGAATGATGTTCCCCATGATCGGACCCGGCCTGAATGTGAATTCCATTTCCTTCGGGTTATAAATCGACACACCTATTACATCTGAAGGCAATAAATCCGGTGTGAACTGAATGCGTTTAAAGCTCGCCCCCACCGACTTCGCCAGTGCACGAACCATCATCGTTTTCCCCACACCGGGAACGTCCTCAAGCAATACATGCCCGCCGGCCAAAAGTGAAACGACACTCAGTTCCGCTACCTTCCTTTTTCCAATCATGACTTTTTCTATATTATCAATGATACTTTGCAGCTTCGGGTTTACCATTTCATGTGACATCTTACCCCTCCTGAATACATCAATATCGTCCTTAACTATTATTACTTTCGTTTTAAAAGTCGAAAATCCTCTATAAATTGGCAAATTAATATAGAAATTTTAGGGATTTGGTAGGATATAAGTACTCTGGGGTCTGTCACAGTCTGTTTCTGTCGAATGGCGAAGAATGTAGACAAATGAAAAAGCCAACCCCGCACATGCTGAGAGTTGGCTTAATTCCATTCTTATTTCCAGAAATCATCAAACACTGTCACAGGCAGATGACGTTTATGCTGTGTTTTCAAGTAATGACCTTCGATAGCTTTCTTTGCTTCAAGAGGCACTTCTTTTCCTTCCAGATAATCATCCAGCTGATCGTATGTGACACCAAGGGCTTCTTCATCCGGAAGTTGTGGACGGTCTTCCTCAAGGTCCGCCGTTGGTTTCTTATTGTATAAGTGTTCCGGACAACCAAGTTCCTTCAAGAGCTTCTTCCCTTGCCGTTTGTTCAGACGGAAAAGGGGAACGAGATCTGCCGCTCCATCACCGTACTTCGTATAAAAGCCGGTAACCGCTTCAGCAGAATGATCGGTACCCAGGACAACACCATCCTTCATGGCAGCAATGGCGAATTGAACCTTCATCCGTTCACGTGCCTTTTCGTTTCCTTTGACAAAGTCGGAAAGTTCGATGCCGTTTTTCTTCAGAGTTTCTACGCTGGCATCGACTGCCGGCTGGACATTGACCGTCATAGAAACAGACGGGGTAATGAATTCCACTGCATCAATGGCGTCCTCGGCATCTCCCTGTTCTCCGTAGGGAAGTCTCACTGCGTAAAAAGCATAATCGGATGACCCTGTTTCCTCATTCATCTCGTTGATTGCCATCTGTGCAAGTTTTCCTAATAAAGTGGAATCCTGACCACCTGAGATGCCAAGGACCAAGCTTTTCAAAAATGAGTGCTTTTTCAAATATGCTTTCATAAAATCAACACTGCGACGTATTTCTTCCTGGGGGTTGATTTCCGGCGACACCATCATTTTTTCTACAATTTGTTTTTGAAGGGAATCCATGTTTTCACACTCCATTTAGGTTTTATCATTATTTCTGGATCTGATTAATTTACCCATCTTTTAACGGGATTACATAGTTTTGTTAAATTTCTCTTTTACCTCTGCCTTAACTTTTTGAATGAGATTCATTTTGTTCGTCCAACATTCTTCACTTAAATCCACGGGATATCCCTCTGGGTTCATGGAACGTTTATACTCGTCCCACAATAGGTCGAGGTTCTCATTCACAAAGGATCTCATTGTTTCTAATGATGGAGATGTATAAACCAACTCCCCATCCTTAAAAATATCCTCGTGGAGCTCTCTTGCTTCGAAGTTGGTGATGAATTTACTGATATAGGTGTGCACAGGATGAAACATTTTCAGTCGGCTTTCATTTTGAGGATTTTCATGCTCCAAGGCAATATAATCCCCTTCTGATTTATGATTAACCGTATTGATGATTCGATAAACCTTTTTGAGTCCAGGAGTTGAAACTTTCTCCGCATTACTGGATATTTTAATTGTATCTTCCATTTCCCCAGATTCGTTTTCAATCGAAGCGAGTTTATATACAGCACCTAATGCTGGTTGATCATAGGCAGTTATTAACTTCGTCCCCACACCCCACACATCGATCCTGGCTCCTTGGGCTTTCAAATTCAGAATCGTATATTCATCCAGATCATTTGACGCAATGATCTTTGTTTCGGTAAACCCTGCTTCATCCAGCATTTTACGGGCTTTCTTGGATAAGTACGCCATATCACCGCTGTCCAAACGAATACCCTTGAAATTAATCCGGTCGCCGAGCTCTTTTGCTACCTGGATGGCCGTGGGTACACCCGATTTCAATGTGTCGTAGGTATCCACTAAAAACACACAGTCCTTATGGCTCTCAGCATATTTATGGAACGCCTGATAATCATCCTGATATGCCTGAACCATTGAATGGGCATGGGTACCTGAGACCGGCATCCCGAATAATTTACCCGCCCGAACATTACTTGTCGCATCAAATCCGCCAATATATGCGGCACGCGTCCCCCAAATGGCCGCATCCAGTTCATGGGCCCGTCTCGTCCCAAACTCCATCACGACTTCATCCTGAACCACTTGCTTAATCCGATTCGCCTTCGTCGCAATCAGGGTTTGATAGTTCACGATATTCAAGATCGCCGTCTCCAGTATCTGAGCTTGAGCCAAAGGAGCCTCGACCCGGATAAGAGGTACATTCCCGAACGCAATCTCCCCTTCCTGCATCGAACGTATCGTCCCCGTAAATCGAAGGTCCGCCAAGTACTGAAGGAACTCCTCTTCATAACCCAAATCTCTTAAATACTCAATATCACTCTCAGAGAAATGAAACTTTTTCACATAATCAATGATCCGTTCAAGCCCGGCAAACACCGCATATCCATTCCCAAAAGGCAGCTTTCGAAAAAACACTTCAAAAACAGCCTTTCGATTATGGAAATCATCATCCCAATACGCCTTCGTCATATTAATCTGATACAAATCTGTATGTAAAGCTAAACTATCATCCGCATAGTGCGTCATGTATTTCTCTCCTTTAAGCTGTAGCCATTTGTCGAACGTGGTGTGTCTTTTCTATTTTAACCAATTTTGGATGGGATATCGAATGTTTAGGGTTAAAAAGAACTGACATGGGGTGCATGTCAGTTCTTTTATATACATCACCTTTGATTTAAACAAACGTTTGATTAAATCAATTGCCCCGCAACTCATCTGGTTCTACTGCATTTTGTAGAAGGTCGAGTATTCTGGACTCTATCTCCTCTTCCATTTCGAGCTCCTCATTTGTAAAGCTTATTTTGTGAATGACTTCGTCCATCCCTCTCTCCCTAAGAGCCTCTCTCTTAAAATATCCACCAATATTTTTCCCTATAAAGTATTGTAATTCGACATAAATATCCAGCCCTTCAGGATGAATGTCATAAATTATCTCAATCTCTTTATACTTTTCCTTAAACTCATCAGGGGGGAAGAACTCCAGCTCATGGACAAGTGGGACCGAACGTTTTGATAACATGGGATAAAGAGGATGATTGAGAACCCGTTTATCAATGACGAATCTCCCTCCGAAACCGGAATAATAAATGACCTCTTCCCGATTTGTTTTCAATAATCCCAATCGTTCAATTAGGACTTTATTTACTTTCGTCATGATTGGATGAGGATTCACGTTGATAAAATCAAGATCACGGGGATCCAATTTATACGCAATGTCTACATCTGTTTGAATCCAGCACTGGCGCTTTCCAATATTATGAGGGACATACAGGGGAACGGTCATTGAAAAGGGCACGGTCACCTCATCTGCATTTCTTTGTTCCTCGGTTAACCTCATTTCCACCGAGTGTAAAGGCAGGTTACTGATATGGTCATCCATCGTCATAAACTGTTGCATGAGTGAAACCTTGATACGCTCAACCTTTTGTAACCCTTTTCTGCTTCTCAGTTCAACTTCTCCCACCAACTCTTCACCTGGTGTAACCTCATCCGTCGGCAAAATGGTATCAACCAATATCGACCCTATGGTTCTGGTGATTTTCTTTTTGAATTTAGTTTTACTTAAGGCTTTTTTGTGTTTGTTAAGCATCCATGGTCTCCCCCTTTATTTTGGTATATAGTATAAAAAACGCAATGAGTAAAATCTTCTAAAGTACCTAAAATACGATCTATATGTAGACAAGCTTGATATGAATTACAACTTACTCGTGGGATATTAGATTGATTTAGACATTATAGCTTTCGGATGCTTCAAAAAAGCAGGCAATGTAATTTGCAGTAGAGCCGACATTAAATATAGCACTGAGCCATATGAAATATTTTTATTATAATCATTTGCAGTTCCGATAATGATAAACATTGGACCCGCAGTTATGCAGATAAAGACTACAATATGAAAGGCCACGCTAAACCTATTTTCGAAAGTCTTTGAAAAGGCTTGAAAAATATTCTCCTTTAAGAGAGTTGTAATGATAAAGCCTGCAACCCAAATCCCTAATAAGAAAAACCATATGGAATTTCCTTCTTGCCAGAAGTATTTAATAAGCGGCTGGGCAAACAAAAAGGAAAGACTAAAAACCAAACAATAGCTTTGAATAGAAAAATACCTCACTTTAAGTTCCACTAGTCTCCAAGATACCACAATAATGATGACTAATATGCTAGACACAACACTGTTCATTATGAATTGTGGAGTATACCATTCTGGTAAAGCACTAAATAAGAATGTAACAATGATTATAGAAACCGTTACATGTAGAATCCTGCTTTCTTTAAAAGAAAGGTTGTTTCTCTCATCCAAAAATATCACCCAATCTCGATTTCAATTTATCTCCTCGCTCTTATTCAAATTTTCTTTGCCGAACCCCCTATATAATC
Organism: Rossellomorea sp. NPDC071047; assembly: GCF_050270195.1. NCBI lineage: Bacteria > Bacillati > Bacillota > Bacilli > Caryophanales > Bacillaceae > Rossellomorea > Rossellomorea sp. NPDC071047. Next base: position 16,266 of record NZ_JBNNJT010000013.1, read on the forward strand.
AGATGCTTTTGTTTCCTGTTCGAATACTCCGTTGCCTTTCCTTCTATGGATTTCATAATAAAGTAATTACCGGAACCTATTAAACCCATTGCCTGCTCCACCAATTGTAGTACCTGGGTCTGGAACCAAAGAACCAATGGCTTAGCAAAATGAGCCTAACATTATACTAACCCTTAAGAAACAGCAATTTTAATATTTTTATGATATTTATATCTTCAAACCTTCGCTTCCCATTCCCATTAACCCTCATAATTTTATTTACGAACGACACCCGTTAATGTTTCATAACTGCGATGAATTAAGACTAAAGACCTCCAGATGTTCATTATCACAGAATTAATGACCTAGTCATTATTAAAGGTTATTTCCCTTATCTAAAGGAAAATAACCTTTTAATTCCAAATTTATGCATTTTTTGTGATTATTCATAAATTAAATCGCAAGTGATTTCATTGATTAGTTTTCGTGTCTTTTTCACCCAATTAAACGGTTATCAACTATAACTGATTCACCAACGTTTCAAGAAGCTCTTCCCTACTCATAACAGCTTCTCCCCCACCTTGAACGAAAGTTTCTTTTCCTCCGCCTTTCCCGTTGATCAACGGAAAGACCTTTTGCGCAACCTCTCTTAGATTGACACCGGGTATGGAGCCTTTTGCTGCTACCAGCTGCAGCTTTTGATCATTTTGGACAACCAGGAAAACAATCGCTTCGGCTTTATTCGAAACGATATGCTGTGCAATTTTTTGGAGCTCTTGGATCCGTCGGTCAGTATACGATGATTTGATTAATGAATGGCCTTCTTTTAGAGTTGCTTTTCCCATTAATCCTTCTGCTTCATACGTCAACAGAACCTCTTTCAACCCATCCAATGCTTTCTCTTGTTCTTTTTGCTTGGTGAGCATTCTCTCGACGGTCGGTACCATATTTTCTTCCGGCGCCTGCAGCACACCGGTTAGCTCTTTCAGTAGTCCATGCTTACGGTGTAATTGATTCAGTACCCGGTCCCCACATACAAACTGCAAGCGGATATGACCTTTATGTTTCTCCCAATCTAAAATCTTGATTGCCCCGACTTCACTCGTAGAACGGGGATGGGTTCCACCGCATCCGTTGTAATCAAAATCCGGAATGATGACGAGACGGATTTCGTCCGTGACGGATGGCTGTTTGCGTAGCGGATAGTGGGAGAGTTCCGCTTCCGTCACCCATTTCGTCTCGATTGGCCTGCTCTCCCGAATGATCCGGTTGGCGAGTGCTTCGGCTTGTAGGGCGTCTGACTCATTGATGTCACTTACTTCTAAATCGATGGTCAAAATCTCTTTCCCGAGGTGAAAGCTGATCGTCTCATATTGTAACGCCCCTGCAAATGCGGCAGACAGCATATGCTGACCGGCGTGCTGCTGCATATGATCAAAGCGGCGCTCCCAATCGATCTGTCCCTCAAAGACCCCTGAGATATCCTTGAATGGCTCTTCTATGTAATGACGGATCTCTCCGTTCACTTCTTCAACATTGGTAATCCGCTTGTCCTTTATTATTCCTGTATCATGGGGCTGGCCACCGCCTGTTGGATAGAAAGCTGTTTCTTCTAATACGACGTACCAGCCTGACTCATCCTGTTGCTGCTCCTGAATGGATGTTTGAAAGATTTTCATATAGGCATCTTGATAGTATTGTTTGACTGTCATCGGTAACCCTCTTTCTGAACTATTCTATCCATACTTTATCATAAGAGGGATGAATGAAACCACGTCAGTCCCTTGGCTTCTTCTCAATCGATATTGGTACCGTCCCGACTTGTTCCCAGGGAATCTCCCATCGCCTTTCGAATTCTTCCTTTGCCCGTTCGTCTCCTTCTATGATCCGTTCTACCAGTGTTCTTAGTTTCATGATTGAGTAATTCACGTTATCACCTGCTTACATTTATTAGAAAGTAGAAGTCACATGGAGTATACGTAAATATTCCCGGTTTGGATGTCTTATCATACTTTTTACCTATATGGTGATTTTCTAAACGCTTCAACTCTCTCAGAACGCAAAAAAAGTGGTCACTCCATAAGGAATGACCACTTTTATCTGGATTGCTCCAGGGAATGGGGATGATGAATTACATCATGCCGCCCATTCCACCCATACCGCCCATGCCGCTCATATCCGGCATGCCGCCGCCTTCTTCAGGAATGTCTGCTACTACTGCTTCAGTAGTCAGGAACATTGCTGCTACAGACGCTGCGTTTTGAAGCGCAGAACGAGTTACTTTGGTAGGATCTACGATACCTTTTTCGATCATGTTGACCCACTCACCAGTAGCTGCGTTGAATCCGACACCTACTTCTTCCTTCTTCAGACGTTCTACGATGATAGAACCTTCTAATCCAGCGTTGTGAGCGATTTGACGGATCGGCTCTTCAAGAGCACGCAGCACGATGTTGATACCAGTTGCTACATCTGCATCCGCTTCGATTGATGCTACTTTGTTATATACGTTCACAAGGGCAGTACCACCACCCGAAACGATACCTTCTTCCACTGCTGCACGAGTAGAGTTCAATGCGTCTTCGATACGTAGTTTACGCTCTTTAAGCTCAGTTTCAGTCGCAGCTCCGACTTTCACGACGGCTACTCCACCTGCAAGCTTAGCAAGGCGCTCTTGTAATTTTTCCTTGTCGAATTCAGAAGTGGACTCTTCTAATTGAGCACGGATTTGGTTTACGCGAGCTGCGATTTTTTCCGGATCTCCAGAACCTTCTACGACAGTCGTGTTTTCTTTCGTTACGACTACTTTCGCAGCGCGGCCAAGTTGAGTGATGTTCGCAGATTTAAGGTCTAAGCCTAAATCTTCTGTGATCACTTCTCCACCAGTAAGAACCGCTAAGTCTTCAAGCATTGCTTTACGACGGTCACCGAAGCCAGGAGCTTTAACAGCAACAGCGTTGAATGTACCGCGAAGTTTGTTCACAACAAGCGTTGCAAGAGCTTCACCTTCTACATCTTCTGCTACCATTAATAGTGGCTTACCTTGTTGTACAACTTGCTCAAGAACAGGAAGTACTTCCTGGATGTTACCGATTTTCTTGTCAGTGATTAAGATGTATGGATTTTCAAGAACAGCTTCCATTTTATCAGAGTCAGTCACCATGTATGGAGACGCATATCCACGGTCGAATTGCATTCCTTCTACCACGTCAAGCTCTGTTGTGAAACCTTTAGATTCTTCGATTGTGATAACCCCGTCGTTACCAACGCGCTCCATTGCTTCTGCAATCAGTTGACCCACTTCTTCGTCAGCAGCTGAGATCGCCGCAACCTGAGCGATGGAATCTTTACCTTCGATCGGCTTAGAGATTACTTTTAATTCTTCGATAGCCGCTTGAACCGCTTTTTCAATTCCTTTACGAACGCCGACAGGGTTAGCGCCAGCTGTTACGTTTTTAAGACCTTCACGGATCATCGCTTGAGCAAGGACCGTTGCAGTCGTTGTACCGTCACCGGCGATTTCATTTGTTTTGCTTGCTACTTCAGCAACCAGTTTTGCACCCATGTTTTCGAATGCATCTTCCAGTTCGATTTCTTTCGCAATGGTTACACCGTCATTTGTAATAAGTGGTGAACCGAATTTTTTCTCAAGTACCACGTTACGTCCTTTTGGTCCAAGAGTTACTTTTACTGCATTTGCTAATTGATCGACACCGCGAAGCATGGAACGGCGTGCTTCTTCGCTGAATTTAATATCTTTAGCCATTGATAAAGTCCTCCTCTTATTTAAATAAAGTATTGTTTATATACGAAGTTTGATTATTCGCCAACTACAGCCAGAATATCGCTATCACGAAGGATCAGGTATTCTGTGCCTTGGTATTTCACTTCTGTACCAGCGTATTTAGAGAAAATGATTCGATCGCCGACAGCTACCTCAAGAGCAACGCGCTCACCGTTGTCTAGAATGCGACCAGTACCTACAGCCATCACTTTACCTTCTTGTGGCTTTTCCTTTGCGGAATCCGGTAGCACAATACCGCTTGCTGTTTTTTCTTCTGACTCAACTAGCTCGATAACGACGCGATCACCTAGTGGTTTTAACAAGTGAAACAACCTCCTTGAAATTATGTAAATGATATTTATTAGCACTCGCTTGTTGTGAGTGCTAACACAACTATTATATTAATTAATTCGTTTTCATTTTGCAAGAGTCCTGCTTAAAATTTTTTTCGTCATTTTTCTCTTTTTTTCACACCCTCCTATACTATGCCTTCTCATATGGCTTTATTACTTATGTCGATTGAAGTGTGGCAATTCTTACAAGACCCTCAGATTTGAACAGTTCCTCTTTTCTTAGTAGAATTGTACAAGAGTGAGTTCAAGATGAATGGGGTTGTTCCTCATCTAACAGGTGCTAAAGGAGATCATACGTTGAAAAAACATTTCGGATATATCTTAATTACCTATATTGTCATGCAGCTTTCAAGCGTTGTAGGCATACCCTTACTATTTAAAATTGGTGTGGATGTCCTCGGTCAGCCCGAAGATACAGTTAGGAATCTTGTTCCGGGATACTGGCTAGTAATCAGCTTTACCTTAACCCTGCTTGTTGTGTGGGGCATTCTCAGGAAGAGTGACACAAGCACCGGACTCGAAAGAACCGCTCCCATGAATGCAGGGGGCTCCATTGTATGGGCTGTAGTCGGGATCTTTATGGCGTTCATCGCTCAATCCGTCGCCATACAAGTCGAGTATGCGCTGGGAATCGAGATGGGGTCTGAAAACACTCAGATGATTATCAGCATTATTGAAAAGGTACCCCTATCCATGATGGTCGCTGCAATCATCGGACCTATACTGGAAGAGATAGTATTCAGAAAGATTATCTTCGGCGTTCTTTACGAGAAGATGAATTTCTTCTTCGCCGCGTTAATCAGCTCTGTAATCTTTGCCCTTGCTCATTTTGAGCCTGTGCACGTGATCCTGTACTCTGCTATGGGCTTTACCTTTGCGTTTCTTTATGTCAAAACGAAGCGTATCCTGGTTCCAATATTTGCCCATGTTGCCATGAATACAACGGTCGTTCTAATGCAATCTATCTATAAGGATGAAATTGAAAAAATGATCAACGAAGCTGAACAAATACAAGGATTTATTGGAGGATTATTTCTATGAGGAGATCACCATTATTCTCAGGCGTGATCTATCTCCTTCTCGGTGTGCTCTTCACATACTTTGCTGTGCAAAATGTACAGGATGATGGTTGGGGATTTTTCGCTTATATGCTTGTCTTTCTGGCAACCCTTGATTTTGGTTCCGGGTTGCGGATGGTGCTGCTGCATTTCAAAATCAAAAAGAAAATAGAGAATAAAAAATAAGGATTGATCATTTGATCAATCCTTATTTATATCCTCGAACTGTTCCATTTCAAGCTTTTGCTCTGCTTCTAAAACCTTTTTATATCCGATTTTTGAAATCCAAATACTGATTTCATAAAGAAGAAGCAAAGGAACGGTTACCATTAAATGCGAGACGATGTCCGGTGGTGTAATGAAGGCCGCAATGACCAACAATATGAAGTACGCCACTTTTCTCATTTGCGCCAGCAGCATCGGGGTAATAATCCCGAGGCGTGTCAGAAACAGCATAATAACCGGAAGTTGAAATAGAAACCCAAATGGAATGGTTATTTGAAACAGGAAATGAAAGTATTCATTAATTCCAATCACTTGCTGGATATTCAGATTGGTTGATAAACCCATCATGAATTTCACAACATAAGGAAACAAAATAAAATATGAAAATGACAATCCACCTAAGAAAAGAATGACAGAAATCGGGATGTAACTAAGCGTTACCTTCCTCTCTTTCTCATATAAGCCTGGACTAACGAACGACCATACTTGAAATAGAATGATGGGTGATGTCATGATGATCGCAATAAACATGATCATTTCCATATAGATTTTGAGAGGGTCTGTAATCCGAAAGGCGTTCATCGTCAATTCTTTCGCTTCATCCGCGTGCTGCAAATATCGAATCAGCGGCTCCGCAAGAAAAAAGCTCACGATTACCGCTAACAAGAAGAAAACGACTACAAACATGAGTCGTTTTTGCAATTCTCCTATATGTTCATAGACTGTCATGTCTCTTTGACTTTGACTCATGGCGTTCATCCTACCCTACTTAGCTTTTTTGCTATTATCGTCCTCATCATCTGCTAAGCCCTTTGTTGCATTTTTAAATTCGCGTAATGTATTCCCGGCTGCTTTCCCTAATTCAGGCAATTTCTTTGGTCCGAAGATCAGTAAAGCAACAACCGTTATCAGTACGATACTACCTGCACCTAACATAATGAGACACCTCCTCTTTTACCATTCTATCATAACGTATATAAGGATCATTTTCTATTCGGATATGATTCCATCTTGTGACATTTCCGTGTCATCCTCTGAATAATGCTTTAAGAAGTATACCAGTGATTGAAGCTCGACTGCCAGATCAATATGATGGACGCGAATGTGATCCGGCACCGTTAATCTCGCAGGAGTGAAATTCAGGATCCCTTTTATATTAGAAGAAACCAAACGGTCTGTGATATTTTGAGCAGAAGATGCCGGAACCGTCAGAATCGCCACTTCAATATCATGCCCTTCAAGTCCCTCTTCTAAATCATCCAAATGAAAAACGGGTACATCGCTGATTTGTGTCCCAACCTTCTTTTCATCTACTTCAAAAGCCATTTCAATCTTAGTATTATTATTTTTTATGAAATTATAATGAAGAAACGCTGTACCGAGATTCCCTACACCTATCAGCACAACCTTCGTAATGGCATCTTGATCTAATGTCTTACGAAAAAAGGATAGCAGGTAATTGACATTATATCCATAACCCTTTTTACCTAACGCTCCAAAATAAGAAAAATCTCTGCGTATCGTGGCAGAATCAACTTTCACCGCTTCACTCAATTCTTTCGATGAAACCCTCTGCTTTCCCGACGAGTATAGATTCTTGATAAAGCGATAATATAGCGGAAGGCGCTTAGCCGTTGCCTGTGGAATTTTCGTTGTATCCTGGTTCATATTGTATTCCCCCACATCTATTCAAAACCTCTGATACCGCTTCCAAAATAGAAAGCATACAGAATTTAAAACTCTACTACCCATCATACACTATATTTTATCCTAAGTGTACGAAGATTAATAGTCGATTTATTGCCGTTCCCCTCCCAAATACGGTACACTAGCACTATGAAATAGAGGTGAAACGTCATGATTCTACTACAAGTGAATCAACTAACGAAAAACTTTGGTGCAGATAATATCCTATCAAATATTAAGCTTGAAATACAGACAAGAGATCGGGTGGCTCTCGTCGGACGCAACGGTGCAGGAAAGTCGACTCTTTTAAAAATAATTGCAGGTCATCTCTCCTATGACTCAGGAGACATCACGAAACCAAAAGGGGTTTCCATTGGATACCTGGCCCAGAATACCGGGTTGGAGTCCGATCTATCCATTTGGTCGGAAATGCTGACTGTCTTCGAGGAATTGCAGAGACAGGAAAAGCATTTAAGAACATTGGAGCAACAGATGGCCGATCCTTCGGTATATGAACAGGAAGAGCTCTATCAACGCGTACTAAAAGAATACGATGAGCTTCAAGTCAGGTTCAAGGATTCCGGCGGTTACCAATATGAAGCGGATATCCGCTCTGTCCTTCACGGATTGAATTTCGCAGATTTTGATTACGATACAAAGATATCCACATTGAGCGGTGGGCAGAAAACCCGTCTCGCTCTTGGGAAACTTCTTTTATCCAAACCTGACATTCTTATTCTTGATGAGCCGACCAACCATCTTGATATAGAGACTTTATCGTGGCTAGAGATCTACCTTCAAAGCTATGAAGGAGCCGTCCTGATCGTATCCCATGACCGGTACTTCCTGGATAGCGTCGTCAATCAAGTGTATGAGATTTCCCGGAATCGAAGCAAGAAATACCACGGTAACTACAGCAAATACCTTGAACAGAAAGCAGAAGACTACGAAAAGGACCTCAAGATGTTCGAGCGCCAGCAACAGGAGGTCGCGAAACTCGAAGACTTCATTCAACGGAATATCGCCCGTGCCTCGACGACCAAGATGGCCCAAAGCCGCAGAAAAAAGCTGGAACGAATGGACAAGATGGATAGACCCTTGGGTGATGAGAAATCTGCCAACTTTGCTTTTCAAATTGATCGTCCAAGTGGAAATGATGTTCTTCACGTCCAAGACCTTACCATCGGATATGGAAAAGACGAACAGATTTCATCTCACATCGACTTCTCTGTTAAAAAGGGAGACAGTATCGCTCTTGTAGGTCCAAACGGAATCGGGAAATCGACTCTGTTGAAAACATTGGTCAATAAACTGCATCCTCTGGAAGGAGCATTTAAATTCGGATCAAATGTCTCGATTAGTTATTATGATCAAGAACAAGCCGAGCTGTCTTCAAATAAGACCGTCTTAAATGAACTGTGGGATGAATACCCAATGAAAACGGAAAAAGAAATCCGCACTGTACTTGGAAACTTCTTATTCTCAGGGGAAGATGTCTTAAAGCCTGTTTCCACACTGAGTGGTGGAGAGAAGGCACGTCTGGCACTTTCCAAGCTCATGATGGAAAAAGGGAATGTCTTGATCCTGGATGAACCGACGAACCATCTGGATCTGGACAGCAAAGAAGTGCTGGAAAATGCCCTGATTGACTACCCAGGGACGATTCTCTTTGTATCTCACGACCGTTATTTCATCAATCGAATTGCCACAAAGGTTGTAGAACTGTCCAAAAAGGGATCGACCGAATACCTAGGCGATTACGATTATTATGTAGAGAAATTACAACAGCAGGAAGAATTAGCTGCACTTGAGCGGATGGAACAAGGAGAACAAGTGTCAGCACAGGTGACCACTCAAAAACAGTCCCACAAGATCGATAAAGAGGCGAAGAAGCTTGAGCGTCAACGAAAACGCAGAGTAGAAGAAATTGAAGGTCTCATGGAAGCTCTTGAAGAAGACATCCAGTTAAAAGAAGATCTTCTCTGTGACCCTGATATTTTTCAGGATCATGAAAAGGTTCAGGACATCAATGACTCCCTTACAAAAGCAAAAGAAGAGCTTGATTCTCTATTGGAAGAATGGACAGAACTTGAAGAAATTCTTCAAGAAGAACAATAATCCACAGGATTGGGGATAAATATCGAACCCCAATCCTTTCTTATTCCACATCATTATCCACAAATCAAATCCCGTTTATCCGTTATAAACAGAGGTTTTCCACATAATCCACAATTGCAACATAAGTTATCCACAAAAACTACCAAATAATAGGTCATTCCCACTAGAGCTTTTTCACATAGTGTACACATCATTTATGTAGTTACTAACATTTTATCCACAGTCTGTTGATAAAACGTATGTTCGTTCCTTTCTCCTCCCCATTCACTCACAAGATATCAACAAAACCCTAGAACAATAACTGTACCTAATAAAAAAAGCTTAAACGAAGTTTCGTCTAAGCTTTCCCTCTTAGAAATTCTCGATATCAAGTCCAGGATGAGCATTCATATCCATGCTCCCTCTTTTTCCTTGTTCAAATAAAATCGTTCCAGCAGCTGCAATCATAGCAGCATTGTCCGTACAAAGTGATAACGGAGGGATGATCAACTCCGCATCCACCCCTTCAAATGCTTCTTGGAGGGCAGCACGTAAGCCTTTATTGGCTGCAACTCCACCAGCCAGTAATACTTGCTCCACTCTGTATTCCTTTACAGCTTTAACGGTTTTGGTCACTAACACATCAATCACACTGGCTTGAAAACTGGCTGCCAAATCCTGTGGATGAATGGTTACTCCTTTTTGCTTCGCATTGTGTAGCGTGTTAATAACCGCCGACTTCAATCCACTGAAGCTAAAATCATAGGAACCCTCTTCAAGCCATGCACGTGGCAAATCAATAGTAGGTTCCCCTTCATGAGCCAATCGATCGATATGGGGTCCACCCGGATACGGAAGACTCAAGGTGCGGGCCACTTTATCATAGGCTTCCCCGGCTGCATCGTCCCGGGTCTCGCCGATCACTTGAAACGAACCGTGCTCTTTCATGAACACAAGCTCTGTATGTCCTCCCGAAACAACTAATGAAAGCAGAGGAAACCTCATCTCTTTCACTAATCGATTGGCATAAATATGTCCTGCAATGTGATGGACACCTACCAAAGGTTTGTTATAAGCAAAAGCGAGTGCTTTGGCAGCATTGACACCTATCAGAAGAGCTCCCACTAAACCGGGGCCTTCCGTCACGGCGATACAATCAATTTCGTCCATTGTCATATCAGCTTGTTCAAGCGCTTCCTCCAGCACAAATGTAACCTGCTCCACATGATGACGTGAAGCAATTTCAGGGACGACCCCACCGAACCGCTTATGACTTTCAATCTGAGACGAAACAATATTCGCCACAATCTCTGTCCCATTTTTCACAATCGCAACAGCTGTTTCATCACAGCTTGTCTCGATTCCCAATATAAAGATATCTTTTTTCATAAATTCACCCACATTACTAAAGCATCCTCTTGATTATCAGAATAATACCGCTTACGGATTCCTCCATCTTGAAACCCGAGCTTCCGATATAAATGTTGTGCCGGTGTATTCGATACCCTGACTTCGAGGGTCATCACACGAGCGCCAAATTCAATCGCAATACCCATGATCTTGCGCATGAGACCTTCTCCCAAACCCCGCCCCCGATAATCAGGGAGCACAGCTACATTTGTGATATGCGCCTCATCCACTACAAGCCACACCCCACAGTATCCTGCAAGCTTGTCTTCATCCTCGGCAACGAGATATGTAGACAGGTGGTTATGTTCGATTTCATTCAGGAAAGCTTCCCGGCTCCAAGGAATGCTAAAAGATTGATCTTCAATTTCCATTACAGCATCTAAATCATCAACTGTCATAAATCGTATATCCATATTCTAACGATCCTTTATCTTCTATTCAGATTTTTTTTGAGATTCCAGCCATTTCACTTCTGCTTCAGCCATACGTATATAATTAGGGAGCACTTCATGCGCAGACGTCTCTTTCATACCACTACCAATAAAAGCAAGCTCAGACGGACGTGGATTATGACTGACAAAAGGAGCGATTTTTGCTTGATCTCCCAGGACTTCCTTAATCATGCTCTCGTGAAGGGCAACATCATTTCCGACAAAGAGTATATCTTTATTAAAATCTTTTAACTTCGTCACCCATTCTTCCATCAGTATGTTGCAATCATTTTCCACACAATTTAATTGATCTCCCTGAAACTCATACAGCCCAGTGTACACCTGTCCCCTTCTCGCATCGAACAAAGGAACGATATATCCTGAAAAATATCGTCCCGATGAAGCCAGTGTCGCAAGACTTGATACTGGAATGAGCGGGATGCCCAGAGACCATGCAAGGGTCTTGGCCAAGGTGACCCCTATCCGGACACCTGTATAGGAACCAGGACCATTTGCAACGACAACCTTCGTTAAGTCTTTCGCCTCAATCCCGCAATCCTTCAACAATTGTTCGATAGCCGGCATGGCTCTTATTGAATGATTCTTCTTAATATAGGTAATGTACTCCCCAATTACCTTGCCTTCCTCGATAAGCGCAACGCCTAACGGATAATTGGAAGTATCGATCGATAATATCGTCATGACACAATCTCCTTACACAATTCACTATATCGATCACCATAAGGCTTCAACACGATTTTTCTTGTGGAGTCGCCTTCCCGGTAAATCGATAGACTTAATAATTCTTCCGGAAGTTGATCTTGAATTAAGTGAGCCCACTCAACGACGGTCACACCTTCCCCTTCAAAGTATTCATCGAATCCCAAATCTTCAAATGAATCGTCCAACCTGTATACATCCATATGATAAAGAGGCAAACGGCCCTTATATTCTTTAATGATGGTAAAGGTGGGACTGTTAACTGTCTTAGTGACACCTAGGCCCTTGGCAAGACCTTTGGTAAATGTCGTCTTTCCCGCCCCAAGATCACCTTCTAGCGTTAACACAGCTCCAGACTTCAAATGAGCTGCCAATTTCTCTGCAAACTGGCCTGTTTCCTCTGGACTGGTCGTTATGATCTCAAACTGATTCATGTTAATCTCCTCAATTGTCATTTAGAGTATAAAAAACCCTTAGGATCATTTGTTACCCTAAGGGAGAATGTATATATGTAGTTTACCCTTTTTTGGGTATGAGAGTAAAGGTTGTGGTTACAGACAATAAAAAAAACGAAACAAAGTTTCGTTTGAATGAACAAAAATGGCGGTCCGGACGGGACTCGAACCCGCGACCTCCTGCGTGACAGGCAGGCATTCTAACCAACTGAACTACCGGACCAAAGCTTTTTGCGTAAGCAAAATAGGTTTCATTACCTCGCGACTGCGAAAATAACTATCCATGCGTGACTCATCAAGTATTATCCTACCCTAAGTCAAAAATGGTATTGCGGGGACAGGATTTGAACCTGCGACCTTCGGGTTATGAGCCCGACGAGCTACCGAACTGCTCCACCCCGCGACG
>NZ_JBNNJT010000014.1:0-20816 GCF_050270195.1 Rossellomorea sp. NPDC071047
CCGTTCCCATGCCGAACACGGAAGTTAAGCTCTTCAGCGCCGATGGTAGTTGGGGGATCTCCCCCTGTGAGAGTAGGACGTCGCCAGGCAAATGTAAAAAAGAGTAGCTCTTAGGGGCTGCTTTTTTTGTGCTTTTATTTTTGAGAAGTATTGTGGAAGTGGAGTTCGCTTCAATTATTAAAACAGTGGCTTGGGGAAAAGTTAATCTGAGTCAATTGGAAATCGTTCGTTATGTGAATTTAGGTGGTAATTGGTAATAGACGCATAAACAGTTAAGAATGACGCATATAATGAAAAATCGACGCAATAAACGGTCAATACGACGCAATTAGCATACAACTTCAAGCTTAACGGCCTCTATTTCTATGAAAATATTGATATCTACCTCCCTAAAATAGCTTTCGTTAACACAAAGAAAATTTTTGAGATAGATAGGAACATTTATTAGTACTTAATACATACAAATCTTCATTTTGAGGAACACGATATCCTCGAAATTTTTCCTGGTGTCCAGCAAATGCAATGTTACTCCAAATCATCCTTAATTATTTGTATCTAAATTCTATTTCTATAACTATTCAATTTAATAATCCTTTATGATATCCGACGTCCTACAACCTGACAACCATCAACTCACCTACCCACTGCATCTCAATCAACCACATACCGCCACCATCACATGCTCAAAATTGCTATCCACCAACTCTCTAAAGTATTATTTATATAAGAGTATATACAAGGAGAGATGAACATGACGACAATTTATGATTTCACCGTAAAAAAAGCGAATGGATCTGTGACGTCCCTAGAAGAGTACCAAGGGAAAGTGATGCTAATCGTGAACACTGCCAGTAAGTGCGGCTTTACACCTCAATTTGAGGAGCTGCAGGGCCTGTATGAAGAGTATAAGGATGAAGGACTTGTTGTACTTGGATTTCCATGTGATCAGTTCATGAACCAGGAATTTGATGATCAGGATGAGATCATGGAGTTTTGTCAGGTGAACTACGGGGTATCTTTTCCGATGTTTGCGAAAGTCGATGTGAAAGGGAAAGAAGCTCATCCTCTGTTTACTTTTTTAACGAAAGAGAAAAAGGGTGTCCTTCTTTCAAATATTAAGTGGAACTTCACTAAATTTTTAGTTGGGAAAAATGGAGAGGTATTTGATCGTTATTCTCCGCAAACAACACCTCGTAAAATTGAGGATGATATTAAGGAGTTACTTCAAGCAGAATAGGGAAAGAGGATAGGGAGTCCGTCATCCTTCCTCTTTCTACTACATTTTATCCTGAAGTAATTTTAGTAAAAGATACGGTGCTTTTTTTGTTGTTACATTAATGAAAGTATGGATGATGGGATAGTCTTCATTGGTTCGGTTTTTTAATAGTTCCACCCACCATTCTGTTTCGTATCGGGCAATCATGCTCAGGTTATATAATATAGCATAATGGATGAGTACCTCAGGTATTGTGGTGGCTTCATTCCGAATGCCGGGAAGGGCTAATCTGTTTTTGTCCAAGTGCCATCTAACGGGAAGTTGCTCCCTAACATGTAGTGATTGTAACGTATTGTCCGAAATCCAAATGAAATTCTTAGTTACCTTTTCATTCAGATATTGTTTGAACAAACTTTCTGACATATGAAAATGGGAAAGAATTGACTCATCAATGATCAGCTCTTGTTGATGGTTAAACCAGAACATGGTTTTCTTATTGAGCAAAGTTCGAAATGCATCTTCAAGCTCAGGAATTTGTATGAGTAAATCTTCCATCTTGTATTTTTCCCCCACGATATGTTTCACGTGAAACACAAGGTTGGAGAAGTGTGAAAACAGTCCATTTTTCTGTACCTTTACTTCATCTTGTAAAAAGCGGTACTGCTGCTTTTTTCTTTTCCGGGAGGTGATCCCATGGGCCAGGACCGTGGTTGTTTCTGGATATAGGGGATCCTCCGTTAAAACAATGGCTTTGATAAAGTGAATAAATCCATAGAAAAGCAAAATGGGCTTAAGTGATATAGGAGATTGCATGGCTTGTCTGTAATAAAGTTCTCCTTGCTCCAAGTAGTACATGAATGGATAGCAGTTATCATAGCTTTTCATTTCAGCATGAGAAGCCCCTAACTTTTCATAACATTTTTTTAGAAACTTCTGGGAGTATTCTGCAGACTGAAAATAGTGGATGAAGTCCCATTGCTGATGTATTTCGTTCAAATGATCACCTTCTAATTATTCTGAAAAATTAAATTAATCCTATTCTTCTTGACAGTATTTTAACCAATTGATAACCTACTAATAATATTTTGGGACTAGGGAGGCCGAAAACATGTGGGATTCTAAATTTGCTAAAGAAGGTTTAACGTTTGATGATGTCTTATTATTACCAGCCAAATCAGAGGTATTACCAAAGGATGTAAACATCTCTGTTGAGTTAACAGATTCAATAAAATTGAATGTTCCTGTGATCAGTGCAGGGATGGATACTGTAACAGAAGCTGAAATGGCAATAGCAATGGCTCGAACAGGTGGACTGGGTATCATCCACAAGAATATGAGTATTGAACAGCAGGCTGAGCAGGTAGATAAAGTAAAACGTTCCGAAAGTGGAGTTATCTCTGATCCATTCTTTTTAACTCCGGATCATCAAGTCTTTTCTGCAGAACACTTGATGGGCAAATATAGAATTTCCGGTGTTCCGATTGTGAACAACGAACAAGAGCAGAAGCTTGTCGGTATTTTAACGAATCGTGATCTTCGTTTCATCCAGGATTACTCCATTCAAATCTCGGATGTCATGACGAAGGAAAATCTCGTGACAGCTCCTGTTGGGACTACCCTAGAAGAAGCGGAAAAAATTCTTCAGCAGTATAAAATTGAGAAGCTTCCTCTGATTGATCAAGAAGGTACACTTAAGGGCTTGATTACGATTAAAGATATCGAAAAAGTCATTGAGTTCCCTAACTCTGCCAAAGACGATCAAGGACGCTTATTAGTTGGAGCAGCTGTTGGTATTTCGAAAGATACGCTGACTCGTGTTGAACATTTAGTGAAAGCACATGTGGATGTCATTGTAATCGATACGGCTCATGGTCATTCAGCAGGAGTTCTTTCTATTGTTCGTGAAATCCGCGAAGCTTATCCAACGTTAAATATTGTAGCCGGTAATGTGGCAACGGCTGAAGCGACACGTGAATTAATTGAAGCGGGTGCTGATGTTGTCAAAGTGGGGATTGGACCTGGTTCAATCTGCACGACCCGTGTTGTTGCAGGTGTAGGTGTTCCACAAATTACCGCTGTATATGATTGTGCGACAGAAGCAAGAAAGCACGGAAAGAGCATCATTGCTGATGGCGGCATCAAGTATTCAGGTGATATCGTAAAAGCCCTTGCAGCAGGTGGGCATGCCGTTATGTTAGGAAGCTTACTTGCAGGTACATCTGAAAGCCCAGGCGAAACGGAAATCTTCCAGGGACGCCGATTCAAAGTATATAGAGGTATGGGATCCGTCAGCTCCATGGAAAAAGGATCTAAGGACCGCTATTTCCAGGAAGAAAATAAAAAGTTTGTTCCAGAAGGCATTGAAGGACGCATACCTTACAAAGGACCTTTAGCTGATACACTGTATCAGTTAGTCGGAGGCTTACGTTCAGGCATGGGATACTGTGGAACGAAGGATTTATATGAGTTGAGAGAGCAGGCACAGTTCATTAAAATGACGGGTGCCGGACTTCGTGAAAGTCATCCTCATGATGTGCAAATCACGAAAGAAGCACCAAATTATTCATTATAAGAAAATAATTCCAAATGCTGATCAGATACTCCTGATCAGCATTTTTTTATTTAGATTAAAAGGATATTTACCGCCTTTTATCAGAGGTCGCAAGTCCCTTGACCCATGCCGAAACTAGTCATATTCTCTGTCTATTCTTACCTTTCGAACTATGATAAAATAACGAAGGTGTACATAAAATCTTGGAGGGCTAACAGTGAAAAGAAGTTGGATTCAAAAATCTTTTGTTTGTATGATGGTTTTTATGATGGCAATGGGTATCGTAGGGAGACCTGCAAATGCTCAGGGAGACTTGGACGTTAACGCAAAAGCTGCGATTCTAGTAGAAGCAAGCACGGGTAAAATTCTTTATGAAAAGAACTCAGAAAATGCTCAAGGCATTGCAAGTATGACGAAAATGATGACAGAGTACTTGTTACTTGAAGCAATTGAAGAAGGTAAAGTGAAATGGGACCAGAAGTATACGGTACCGACGAAAGTATCAAATATGTCCCATAATGATGGCTTAAGTAATGTTCCATTGAGAGAAGAAGGAACGTATGTACTAAAAGATCTATATGAAGCAATGGCGATTGAATCTGCTAACGCAGCAACTATGGCCATAGCTGAAATAGTGGCTGGGTCAGAAGCAAACTTCGTAAAAAAAATGAACGCAAAGGCCAAAGAACTTGGATTAAAAAACTATAAATTTGTCAATTCTTCAGGTTTGAATAATCGGGACTTAGCTCCTTATGTTGATCAGGTAGTGGGTGGCCCTGAAGAAGAAAATGTGATGTCAGCTAAAGATACGGCTACATTAGCTTATCGTATGTTGAAAGACTTTCCGGAAGTATTAGAAACTTCCAGCATTCCCAAAAAGGTGTTTGCAGAAGGTACTGAAGACGAAGTACCAATGGAAAACTGGAACTATATGCTGCCGAGTCTCATTCGTGAATATGAGGGTATGGATGGACTTAAAACAGGGACAACTGATTTTGCAGGAGCATGTTTCACAGGTACTGCCGAAAGAGATGGCATGAGATACATTACAGTAGTGATGAATGTAGAAGTCGCACCAGGTGAAAACTCTTATGATGCCCGCTTTAGTGAAACAAGAAAAATGATGGATTTTGCATTCAATAATTATTCAATAGAGGAAGTACTCCCTGCTGACTATCAAGTAAAAGGTCAAAAGACACTACCGGTTGAAAAAGGGAAAGAAAAAGAAGTTCAAATCAAAACAGATTCCCCGTTGAGCATGGTAATAAAAAACGGTGAAGAAGATCAATACAAACCGAAATTTGTGTTAGATAAGAAAAAGTTGAACGATGACAGTGAACTGACAGCTCCTGTTAAAAAAGGAGAAAAAGTTGGGTATGTCACGTTGGAATCTAAGGATAAGAAAGATTTGGGGTACCTTACTGATAAAGGGACAAATGCCTCGAAAGCATCTGTTGTAGCTGTTGATGGTGTTGAAAAAGCAAACTGGTTTGTCCTTTCAATGAGAGCTGTAGGCGGCTTCTTCGGTGACATCTGGAACTCGGTGACATCAACGGTTAAAGGCTGGTTCTAATAAGCCCTGAGGTTAAATGATTAAATCAGCACCAAGACTTTTATGATAGGACAAGTCTTGGTGTTTTTTTATAGGCATGGTGAGAGCGTCTCAGAAATTACCATGAAATCCTTGTCGGGCCTGAGCAAGCCGCTTCCGCTTTTCGAGATGTCTAACTCCAGGGCTTAGAGGCTCGAGGTCATAAGCCAAACATGCCAAAAAGGCAAAGAACGCCTTTCCGGCATGTTCGTCTTATGCTTGTCGCCTCTGGGCAAAGCCCTTCCGTTTTTCGTCTTGTCCAGCTCCAGCGGCTAGGCCCTCGAGGTCATAAGCTAAATCGACCAAAAAGGCAAAGAACGCCTTTCCGGTCAATTCATCTTATGCTTGTCGGGCCTGAGCAAGCCGCTTCCGCTTTTCGTCTTGACATAAGCTTGTTTTTATTGTTTATTTAGCAGTAGGGTTACATAATCATTCCGATTGTTTTAGTCACGTTTTCTTCCTTTTTTGGGTGGAAATGGGACAGGCATGGGATAAATATAAGGGGGATATAGATATGAATACTGGTACAGATCGTGTTAAAAGAGGTATGGCTGAAATGCAAAAAGGCGGCGTTATCATGGACGTTGTCAATGCAGAACAGGCAAAAGTTGCTGAAGCTGCGGGTGCAGTGGCAGTAATGGCTTTAGAACGAGTTCCAGCAGACATCCGGGCTGCAGGTGGGGTAGCAAGAATGGCAGATCCCCGTATTATTGAAGAAGTTATGGGGGCTGTGTCGATCCCTGTAATGGCAAAAGCACGTATCGGTCATATTGTAG
Source organism: Rossellomorea sp. NPDC071047 (assembly GCF_050270195.1). Taxonomy (NCBI): domain Bacteria; kingdom Bacillati; phylum Bacillota; class Bacilli; order Caryophanales; family Bacillaceae; genus Rossellomorea; species Rossellomorea sp. NPDC071047. Next base: position 6,135 of record NZ_JBNNJT010000014.1, read on the forward strand.
AGGCAAGAGTCCTTGAATCAATGGGTGTTGATTATCTTGATGAGAGTGAAGTATTGACTCCTGCTGATGAAGAGTACCATTTAAATAAAAGAGATTTCACTGTACCATTCGTATGTGGTTGCCGTGATTTAGGTGAAGCTGCCCGCCGTATTGGTGAAGGCGCGTCCATGTTACGTACAAAAGGTGAGCCGGGAACTGGTAACATCGTTGAAGCGGTTCGTCATATGCGTAAAGTGAATGCCCAGGTTCGCAAGCTTGTAAGCATGAACGAAGATGAAATCATGACAGAAGCTAAACTTTTGGGAGCTCCATATGAATTATTGTTAGAAATTAAAGAAAACGGACGTTTACCTGTTGTAAACTTTGCTGCAGGCGGAATTGCAACACCAGCTGATGCGGCTCTTATGATGGAATTAGGGGCTGACGGAGTCTTCGTAGGTTCTGGTATCTTCAAATCAGAGAACCCTGAGAAATTTGCAAAAGCGATCGTAGAAGCGACAACTCACTATCAAGATTACAAGTTGATCGCAGAGCTATCTAAAGAGCTTGGTGTAGCAATGAAGGGAGTAGAAATTTCTTCTATTTTACCTGAAAACCGTATGCAAGATCGTGGATGGTAAGGTGTGATTCTATGTTGAACATCGGTGTATTAGGACTTCAAGGTGCCGTCAGGGAGCATGTTCGTTCAATCGAAGCTTCTGGTGCCAAGGCCGTCGTCATTAAGCGTGTGGAGCAGCTGGAAGAGATTCATGGCCTGATCATGCCTGGTGGGGAAAGTACCACCATGAGAAGGCTGATCGATCGATATGGGTTTATGGAGCCGTTAAGACAATTTGCGGCAGCCGGGAAGCCGATCTTTGGAACATGTGCAGGATTGATCCTTTTAGCGAAGCACATTGTAGGCTACGACGAACCTCATCTTGGTGTGATGGACGTAACAGTGGAACGTAATTCCTTTGGGCGTCAGAAAGAAAGTTTTGAAGCAGATCTTTCGATTGCTCATATTGGAGAAGGGTTCAATGCCGTCTTCATCCGTGCTCCGCATATCGTGGAAGCCGGAGAAGATGTTGAAATCCTGGCTAAGCATAATGAACGGATTGTCCTTGCACGCCACGGGCAATTCCTCGGTTGTTCTTTCCATCCTGAGTTAACGGATGATCACCGCTTGACTTCTTTCTTCGTTGAGATGGTGAAAGAAAGCATGGAAAAAACAATCGCATAATTCTATTGCAAAATGGAAAACATTGTAGTAGATTATGAAATAACCAATAAAAAACAAAATCGTTGACAGGAAATAGTAGTAAAGAAGGCTTGCTTAAGAGAGTCGATGGCCGGTGAGAATCGACGCAAGAGCTTTATGAATCCATCCTTGAGTGAAGTACTGAATGAAGTAGGTATTTTCGGTGATTCCGTTACCATCTCTTAAGAGGAAGATGCTTAGCGTCTTCAATTAGGGTGGCAACGCGGAAACCTCCGTCCCTTTTACCAGGGATGGGGGTTTTTTATTTTTTTATAAAAAAGGAGAGAATCTCATGTTAGACATTAAGTACTTACGTAATAATCTGGAAGATGTGAAAGCACGCCTTCAGCACCGTGGTGAGAATCTGGAGGATTTCGGCAAATTCGAAGAGCTTGATAAGAGAAGAAGAGAGCTGCTTGTAGAAAGTGAAGAATTAAAGAGCAAACGTAATGACGTATCCCAGCAGATAGCAGAGCTGAAGAAAGAGAAAAAGGATGCTCAGGACATGATCGTTGAAATGCGTGAAGTTGGGGCCATGGTTAAAAAGCTCGATGATGAATTACGAGGAGTTGAAGAGGAGTTAGAGCGTATGCTGCTTTCCATTCCTAACATTCCACATGAAACGGTACCGGTTGGTGAAACAGAGGATGATAATGTAGAGGCCCGCAAATGGGGAGAGATACGTGAGTTTGATTTCGAGGCACAGCCTCACTGGGACATTGCAACAGGACTTGGGATCTTGGATTTCGAACGTGCCGGCAAAGTGACCGGAAGCCGTTTTGTTTTCTATAAAGGGTTAGGAGCAAGACTTGAAAGAGCGTTGATTAACTTCATGATGGATCTCCACATGGATGAGCATGGGTATACAGAAATGATCCCTCCATTCCTGGTGAATCGAGCGAGTATGACAGGAACAGGTCAACTTCCTAAGTTTGAGGAAGATGCGTTCAGAATCGAAAGCGAGGATTATTTCCTGGTTCCTACAGCAGAAGTGCCTGTAACGAACTATCACCGCGATGAGATCATGAATGGAGAAGAATTACCCGTAAGCTATGTGGCGTACAGTGCTAACTTCCGTTCTGAAGCAGGATCTGCCGGCCGTGATACACGTGGTCTGATCCGTCAGCACCAATTTAACAAAGTAGAGCTTGTTCGCTTTGTGAAACCTGAAGACTCTTATGATGAGCTTGAGAAGCTGACTGGACATGCTGAGAAAGTCCTTCAGTTACTGGGCTTACCATACCGTGTGTTATCTATGTGTACCGCGGATTTAGGCTTCACGGCCGCCAAGAAATATGACATTGAAGTCTGGATTCCAAGCTACGGAACTTACCGTGAGATTTCTTCTTGCAGTAACTTTGAAGGCTTCCAGGCAAGACGAGCGAACATTCGTTTCAGAAGAGAAGCTAAGGGAAAACCTGAACATGTGCATACGCTGAATGGATCTGGTTTAGCAATCGGACGTACTGTTGCCGCCATATTGGAAAACTACCAGCAAGAAGATGGATCTGTCATCGTTCCGGAAGCTCTTCGTCCGTATATGGGTGGAGCGGAAGTCATTAAATAATATCAGCCCAGCTGGACGACATTGAAAAGGTGCCTCACGAATTCAGCGTGTGGCACCTTTTAATTTTTTTTAGAAATATGCTTGACTCCATTTGTACACCATGTTATTATAATTCTTGTCGATACGGAGGAATACCCAAGTCCGGCTGAAGGGATCGGTCTTGAAAACCGACAGGGGTGTAACAGCCCGCGGGGGTTCGAATCCCCCTTCCTCCTCCATTGATTTTTTTATAACCATAGCGCATAAACATTGGAGATAGAATTCGTTACATTTTATGTAACGAATTTTTTTGTTTTATGGATATGCCGATCGACTCAGTCCGATTTACTTAAGGTTTTTGATATCTTCTCTTAAATGGTCGTCCGTTGTATGTTCCAGTACGCCTATCTTAGTGATATGAAGGCGTGCTTCTTCATCTCCAAGCAAGTAAATCTTCGAATAGATATCCCTCATGGATTGATCATATTGACTGTCTTCCGGTGAATTATGATATTGACGGAACGGGACCTGAGCCCGTCTCATAGTCGACATGTCATCATCATAGTTATCATTGAACAGCATTTTCAGTTCGTTTACTTCTGTCGGGGTGGCAAAAATGCGAAAGCTGGGACTGGCATTTTGATTCGGGTCCTGCAAGATGTCCCCACTGCTGATATCCACAAAATACGTTTGTTTCGATTCCATGATTAATTCAACTCCTTATATTTCTGTTTGTTTGTACATATACCTCTTTTAGGTTGGAAATAAACGGGTGGATTGGTTGAGTGAAGATTCTTAAATACAAAAAAGACTACTCAACATTGCCGCTGAGTAGTCTTTTTTTATAATGTTTTATTCTGATCCAGCTCCGACGCCTAGTCCCTCGAGGTCATAAGACGTGCCTGACCAAGGTGCCTCCGCTTTTCGTTTAGCTCTTCAACATTCTCGTCTGTTCAATGAAATACCCGATTCTTTCAACGATTGGTTCGATTGAGTTTTGATCGTTCACCAGGTCGTATTCGCTGATGTCGAGTCTAAGGACAGGACAAGCGTTAAAGGAGTTGATCCAGTTTTCATAACGCTCGTGCATTTCTTCCCAGTAGGCAACAGGTGTTTGTTGTTCCATCGGGCGGCCGCGCTCACGGATGCGATCAACGACATTATCAATGGATCCTTCAAGGTAAATCAGAAGATCAGGGTGAGGGAAGTATGGTGTCATGACCATGGCATCGAAAAGACTTGTATACGTTTCATAATCGATCTCGCTCATATTCCCTTTTTCATAATGCATGCGGGCGAAGATGCCTGTATCTTCATAGATGGAACGATCTTGAATGAAGCCGCCGCCGTATTCAAAGATTTTCTTTTGTTCTTTGAAGCGTTCCGCCAAGAAGTATACTTGAAGATGGAAGCTCCAGCTCTTAAAGTCCTGATAAAATTTATCGAGATACGGATTGGTATCAACTTTTTCAAAAGACGTCCGGAAGCCGAGTGCTGTGGCCAAGCCGTTTGTCATAGTGGATTTCCCGACACCGACTGTTCCGGCAATGGTGATCACGGCATTATTCGGGATCCCGTATTTAGTGCGAAGATTCATGATAGTGAACTCCTTTTTTAAGTGTAGTCTCTAACTGTGTAAGAATGTGTTTCAGGTCCTCTTTATTTTGAACGAAGTCTACGTGGTCGCCATTGTAGCGAAGAACAGGAATGTCAGGGTGAGTTTTTTCAAATGTATTCATATATTCTTCATAGTCCAGTGATAGCTGCTTAAGATAAAGAGGGCTGATTTTCTTTTCGAAGTCTCTTCCTCTTTTTTCAATGCGCTTTAATAGCGTATCGAGGCTTGCGTTCAAATAAATCACGACATTTGGCCTCGGCATGTCCGACGTTAGAATGTCATAGATATTAAGATACTTTTTGAACTGTTGTTCATCCTTTAAAGTACGTTTAGCAAAGATGATGTTTTTAAGAATATGATAATCTGCTACAACAGATTTGTTTTGAGATAGGTAGTGTTTTTCGATATCCTCTAGCTGTTTATAACGATTGCATAAGAAAAACATCTCTGTTTGAAAGCTCCACTCTTCAATGTCATCATAAAATTTGTCTAAGAACGGGTTTTCATCCACGATTTCTTTCAGTAAGTGAAAATGGAAATGCTCTGAAATCGCTTTTGCCAGAGAGGTTTTTCCTATTCCAATCGGGCCTTCGACGGTAATGAAAGGAATGCGCCCCATTAATTGTCCTCCTCATATTACGGCAATCTTTTTCTCTAATAAAAATGTAAAAATAAAAAATTACGACAGGAATTATTGTAACACAATATATGGATGGTTTGTTCAGGTTATTTCCCGGGTTCGGAAATTACGCTATGTTCACTATATCGACTGTCACCTGTCAATTCTTTAAGGGAACACACATAAAAAGCTGATGGATAGGTGTTTATAGATTTACCTATCCATCAGCTTCTATTTATTATCTTTTTACGACATTGAAATTGTCAGAAAGTAACAGCCAGTTTTGCGGGAAGGGAAGGCCCAGTTTCCAGTAGCTCATCCCTCTTAGTTTCAGCTCTTTCATGAGGTCGAATTTTGCCTGGATGCTCCGTGCGTCTTCAAACCACACTTCATGATCCTTACCTGTACTCCCGTCACGGTATTTAAAGAAAGGAGCCTGTGCTTTTTGATCATACTGAATCGGTACGTTGTTATCCGCGGCTATCTTGATTGCCTGTTGAGGACTGATGGCTTTTGCTGTACTCCCCTGTACAAATGGGAGGGTCCAGTCATATCCATATAAATTTTGCCCCATGAGAATCTTGGATGGAGGCATTTCTGAAATGGCGTATTCAAGCACTTCACGGACAGGTCCGATAGGGGAAACGGCCATGGCGGGACCCCCACTATATCCCCACTCATAGGTCATGATCACGACAAAGTCGACAATTTCACCGTGAGCCTTATAATCATGGGCTTCATACCATTTACCTTTTTGGTCGGCACTTGTCTTGGGAGCCAGGGCGGTTGAGAGCAGCCAACCTTCTTGATTAAAACGCTGTTTTGCTTTTCGTAAAAATTGGTTGTAGGCTTCTTTGTCCTGTGGACGTAAATATTCAAAGTCGAAGTGAATGTCTCTGAACCCGTATTTTTTCGCTGTTTGGACTACATTATTGAGGAATTTATCCTGGATCGCCTGGTCGGTCAGCAGGATACGTCCCAGTTCATCGCTGAATGTTCCTTCCTCTTGGTTGGTGATGGCCATCATCATGACATTATTATTGTCTTTCCCTGTTTGAATCAGATTCCCGAGAGGTGGTTCTTGAAGGGTGCCATCACGTTTAGCTTGAAAGCTGAATGGAGCAAGATACGTAAGAAAAGGTACGGCTTCCCTGGCACTATCTTCAAGATTTTGGGCCACTTCTTTTCCGTAAGGCTCTACATATGCGTTAAACTCCGCATTTCCTTTAGGCTTCTGTGGAATGTATAAACGAAACCCCACCTGTAATGGTTGATTGGGGGATATTCCATTCACTCTTGCCAATTCCTGATAGGGTACTCCTGTTTTCTGACTGATTGCCCAAAGGCTGTCTCCAGGTTGAACAAAATAAAAGCTTCCTATAATAGGGATAACCAGTGATTGGCCGACCACAAGGTTATCAGGGTTCGGCAGTTCATTGGCATCTACTATATCCTTAACTGTTGATCCATACGCTTGAGCGATACCAAATAACGATTGGTTCGGTTGGACAACATGAATTTGCATACACAGACCCTCCTATATTTCATTCACTATAATCAACTTATGAAATGGAAGGCATCGATATGTTCTGCAAAACAAAATTTATACTATCCTATCGGTGGAATCTATCTTTGCTTTTAATACATTTTTCATCATCGTCAACGCATAGTGATTGTCTTCATCACTGACAGATGCAATGGCATTTTTGGGCACAATAAGATTAAACTCTCTCATATAGGCATCGTTTGCTGTAAAAAGTACACAGATGTTTCCGGCGATACCCGTAATGATAAGGTTTTTTACAGACAAATGGTGCAAAAGTGTATTTAACGCAGTGCCGTAAAAAGCGGAATGCTTTGGTTTAATAAGAAAAAAATCTTTATCCGTCGGCTGGAGCGGAGTCATGATACTATCACTCACATCATTATGACATTTCTGGTAAATCTCTTTGTAATCTGCTTTCCATAACTCATAATGGTCGTTAATATAAATGATAGGATGCTGATGTTTGGTACAATAATGACGTAATGTGTTGATGGGTTCAACAATTTTGCGGGTATGGCGAGCTAATACATTTCCATGCTCAAAGTCGAACGGGTTCATAATGTCGATAATAAGAAGTGCTGTTTCGTTAGGTATCATATTGAATGCCCCTTTCTTTTATAGTTTGGAGTGAATGGGGATATTTTATAAAGAAAAGAGAAATAAATTTACGGGAGTATATAATGGGTATAAGAGAAGAACGATTTATGATGGAAGCATTACAGGAAGCAGAAAAAGCGGCAGCGATTCAGGAAGTTCCGATCGGAGCGGTCATTGTCATGGGGGATGAAATCATTGCCCGTGCTCATAACCTGAGAGAAACGAGTCAAAATGCCATCACCCATGCCGAGACACTGGCCATCCAAGAGGCATGTGAAAAACTTGGCACATGGCGGCTTGAGGGAGCGGAGCTTTATGTCACCCTTGAACCGTGTCCGATGTGCAGTGGAGCGATCATCCTTTCGAGAATTGAGAAAGTCATATATGGAGCAAAGGATCCTAAAGCAGGTTGTGCCGGAACGTTAATGAATCTACTGGAAGATGATCGATTTAATCACCAATGTGAAGTAGTCCCTGAAATCCTTTCGGAGGAGTGCGGTGGAATCCTTTCCCGTTTTTTTAAAGACTTGCGAGAGCGGAAGAAATTCGAGAAGAAAAATAGGACTTTGGGTCTGTAAATAACTTACAGTATTCCATCATTGCTTTTTACCGTAAATCCTAGTATACTTAATCTTGCGTCGCACTTATGACGCAACTAAATATGGTATCAATTTTGCCGTGCTAGGTGGGGAGGTAGCGGTGCCCTGTACTCGCAATCCGCTCTAGCGAGACCGAATTCCTTTCCGAGGCTGGCACTCTGTAGGGCTGCCTCAAGTAAGTGGTGTTGACGCCTGGGTCCTGCGCAATGGGAATCCATGAACCATGTCAGGTCCGGAAGGAAGCAGCATTAAGTGGAAGCTCCCATGTGCCGCAGGGTTGCCTGGGCCGAGCTAACTGCTTGAGTAACGCCTATGGATGCTTGTCGACGAAAGGTGCACGGCAGTTTAATTTATATACAACAACTCATCCTTCATTGGGTGAGTTTTTTGTTTGTATAAAGGTTTAAGGTTCAACCTAAATTGATCTCCGGTTTTCTTTGTAAAAGGGATTTAGATTACGTTATAATAGACACTATAGTACATAAACAAGAGGGGGGAGTATTTTGGCATATCAAGCTTTATATCGTGTGTGGCGTCCTCAGTCATTTATTGATGTAGTTGGACAGCAGCATGTAACGAAAACGTTGCAAAATGCCCTCCTTCATCAGAAGATTTCACATGCCTATTTATTCTCGGGACCAAGGGGAACAGGTAAGACGAGTGCAGCGAAGATCCTAGCGAAAGCAGTTAACTGTGAGCGGTCTCCGATAGCGGAACCGTGTAATGAGTGTGATGCATGCAAAGGGATTACTGATGGTTCGATTCCCGATGTCATCGAAATCGATGCTGCTTCCAATAACGGTGTGGAAGAGATCCGGGATATCCGGGATAAAGTCAAATATTCTCCAAACGTAGTCGAGTATAAAGTCTACATCATAGATGAAGTTCATATGCTGTCTATCGGTGCCTTTAATGCTTTACTGAAAACGTTAGAGGAACCACCTAAGCATGTCATCTTTATTCTTGCGACTACAGAGCCTCACAAGATTCCCCTTACGATCATCTCACGCTGTCAGCGCTTTGATTTCAAACGGATTACAGCCAGGGATATTGTGGGACGGATGAGTCATATTGCCACAGAGTCAGGTGTGAACTTTGAAGAAAATGCCCTTACGATCATTGCACGGGCTGCAGAAGGCGGGATGCGTGATGCCCTTAGCCTTCTGGATCAGGCCATCTCCTTTAGTCAGGACCAGGTAACCGTAGACGATGCTTTGACTGTAACAGGGGCTGTTTCTCAAGGATATTTAAATACATTGGCAAAAGCGATTCTGGAAAGAGATGTCACAAGTGGATTAGGTGCCTTGGAAGAATTGCTATTCCAAGGAAAGGACCCGGCGAGGTTCGCAGAGGACTTTATTCTTTATTTCAGGGATATGCTGTTATACCAGACTGCTCCAAATCTTGAAGAATCACTGGAACGCGTCATGCTCGACGATGATTTTAAAGAACTGGCAGGTCAAACTCAGCCTCAGCAGATTTACCAATATATCGATGTCTTGAATCAGGCGGGTCAGGAAATGAAGTTCACGAATCATGCCCGGATCTACCTGGAGGTTTCCATTGTGAAGCTTTGTCAAATGGAAGCACCTGCATCTGCTTCTTCTCCCGAAGTGAGCGAGATGATGAAAAAGATCAAATTCCTTGAAAAAGAGATCGAACAGCTGAAGGCGAATGGAGTCAAGGTTCAAGCAGAGCCGGCTTCACAACCGGCGAAAAAACCGATCAGGGCAAAGAAAGGCTTCCGGGCTCCTACCGGGAAAATCCAGGAAGTACTCCGTACGGCGACGAAAGAAGATCTTAATCTGATCAAGAGCCGCTGGGGAGATATGGTCGAAACATTGAACCAGCGTCAAATGCGCTCACAATCAGCATTGTTAAATGATGCTGAACCTGTAGCAGCTACAAACGGCTCATTTGTGTTAAAATTTAAATACGATATTCATTGTCAGATGGCAATGGAGAATCAAGCTTTCACTTCAGCGATTGCTTCCATACTGGAAGAGCTTACAGGAAACACCTATGTAGCGATTGGAATTCCTGAAGATCAGTGGATGTCCATAAGAGAAGACTTTATCCGAAACTCGAAAACAGAAGATGGAGAACCATCAGGCGAGGATCAAGGTGAAGAATCCCTCTTGAAGGAAGCTGAAAAGCTTGTCGGTATGGATTTAATAGAATTAAACGATTAATATGGAAAAAATTAAATGGAGGTAATGATATGATGCGTGGAAATGGTAATATGCAAAATATGATGAAGCAAATGCAAAAGATGCAAAAGAAAATGGCGGAAGCTCAAGAAGAATTAGGGGAAAAGCAAATCGAAGGAACAGCAGGCGGCGGAATGGTGACTGTTATCGTTTCTGGTCACAAGCAAGTTATTGATGTAAAGATCAACGAAGAAGCTGTAGATCCGGATGATGTAGAAATGTTACAAGATTTAGTCCTTGCAGCGACAAACGATGCACTGAAGAAAGCAGACGAATTAACGAACTCAACTATGGGTCAATTCACTAAAGGAATGAACCTACCGGGAATGTTCTAGGAGGCAATACGATGCATTATCCTGAGCCTATATCGAAGCTGATCGACAGCTTTATGAAACTGCCGGGAATCGGGCCGAAAACTGCGGCCCGACTGGCTTTTTTTGTTCTTAGCATGAAAGAAGATACTGTATTGGATTTTGCGAAAGCTTTGGTCAATGCGAAACGTAATTTAAGTTACTGTTCTGTTTGCGGTCATATTACAGATCAGGACCCATGCTATATTTGTGAGGATCAAAGACGGGACCGCAGCATCATCTGTGTGGTTCAAGATCCCAAAGATGTCATTGCGATGGAGAAGATGAAAGAATATAACGGACAATACCATGTGCTCCACGGTGCCATCTCCCCTATGGACGGGATTGGACCCGAGGACATCAATGTTCCGGATCTGATAAAGCGTCTTCACGGTGACGAGGTCCAGGAAGTCATCCTGGCTACTAACCCCAATATAGAAGGTGAAGCGACAGCGATGTATATCTCACGGCTAGTCAAACCATCAGGTATCCGAATCACAAGGATTGCTCATGGGCTTCCTGTCGGTGGAGATCTTGAGTATGCAGATGAAGTAACGCTATCGAAAGCCCTTGAGGGAAGAAGAGACGTTTAACAAAGGAGAGGATACCTATGTTTTTCCGGAAAAAAGGAAAGCTGAAAAAAGAGTATGACCAATCCTTACTTCACGTTTTAGACGAAACCAAGGATCATTGGAATCAGCAACGCTCCATCGATGAGATGAGTGTGGATTATAATCTGAACATCCACTGTCACTCGAAAATAGCAGAAGCTAAATATTTTTTTCTCTTTAGAGAAGCAAAACATAGAAAGATCGTCATAAAAAGGTAGACAACCCTCATATCCTTTCAATAAGAGACTATTTATGTTCTATGTTGAGAGGAGAGAAGGGTATGAGCCCAGTTATCGTCATTGCGGTGATCAGCGGACTGATTGTACTTCTATTGGCCACAGGCACACCCATCAAGCCACTTCGGTTTGTGGGACAAGTTGCCATGAAGGTCATGATCGGAGCGCTCTTTTTATTTTTCCTGAACGCCTTTGGCAGTCAGTACGGAATCCACGTTCCTATTAATCTGGCGACCTCATCTGTTTCTGGAATATTAGGTATTCCGGGAGTGGTGGGATTGACCGTCATTCAGTTGTGGATCTTATAACCATACTATAGCAAGAAAAAGGCAGTCGAAGCACCAGGTGGGATTTTTTCTAACTTGGATCTTGGCTGCTTTTTTACATAGAAAGAGAACAGGGGGAAGAACAATGAAAATCGTCATTGCACCCGATTCCTTTAAAGGTTCCATGACAAGTATCGCAGCGGCTGAAGCAATACGGAGAGGGATTCATCAGATTAATCCTTTATGCGAAACAGTCATCATCCCAATGGCTGATGGTGGTGAAGGTACGGTCGATGCCATGATGAGTATCATGGATGGGGAAACAAGCTCTGCTCAAGTGAGAGATCCCCTGGGTCGTACAATTTCAGCAGCTTTTGGCTGGGTACCTGAAACAAAGACAGCGGTTATTGAAACGGCAGCTGCTTCAGGGCTTACCTTGTTAAAAGAAAGTGAGTTGAACCCGGGAGTAGCTTCTACTTTCGGGACCGGAGAGCTTGTGAAAACCGTTTTAGATCTTGGAGCAGAAAACATCATCCTCGGGCTGGGAGGGAGTGCCACTGTTGATGGAGGGGCAGGTTTTCTTCAGGCATTAGGCATCCGTTTCTTCAATAAACAGGGCGATGTGCTTGAAGGGGGAGGGAACATGCTTGGAGAAATTCAATCCATTGATTCTACTCAATTGGATCAAAGGCTTATGCGAATTAAGTGGACAGTCGCTTCAGACGTAACGAACCATCTTTTGGGGGATGAAGGGGCTGTAACTGTGTTTGGACCTCAAAAAGGTGTCACAGTTGAAACACTTGCACACTTTGAAGGAGGGATGGAGCATTTCGCTGAAAAGGTGGTTGAACATACGGGACTGGATTTCAGGCTTGATCAAGGAAGTGGAGCTGCCGGAGGGCTGGGCTTTTCCCTACTTTCCTTTTTTCGACCAGTATTCAAGAGTGGTTTTAGTATAATCGCAACAGAGAGCAGCCTGGAGGATCACTTGAAGGACGCGACACTCGTTTTGACTGGAGAAGGGAAGGTGGATGTTCAATCCCTTTATGGAAAAGTACCTGTAGGCATCGGGAGAATAGCTGCAAAGTACGGGATACCAGTGGCGGTGTTTGCAGGGGTAATTGAAGGAGACTTGGAACTTCTATATGCTGAAGGTATACAGTTACTTCTTCCAATAGTTAATGAACCTATGACATTAACGGAGGCCATGACAAACGGAAGTGCTTTATTGGAAGAAGCGGCTTCGAGGTTAATGAGGACATATGAGTTATTTGGCAAGACGGGTAACAACCCAGATTAATTTTGTATCATTGTAGTGACCTTCCTTCCTGGTTGAAGGAAAGTCACTTGCTGATCTTCTACTATTCACTTAAAAACGTTTTTGGCATCACCACCGCTATTACTTCACCCCGTGCACACAGTTTTCCCTCTGCAAACACTTCCGTTTCCACCCTGAATTTCTTAGGATGAACTTCATGGACTGTGCCCACCGCTTTTAACGGAACGTGATGAGGCGTGGGTTTCATAAAATCCACTTGTAAGGAAGCAGTTACAAAACGTGGAGGCTCTTGCCCACCACCAATTTCACCACCGTTCTTTCTATGAAGAGCAATCGCAGCTGAACCAGTTCCGTGGCAATCGATTAAGGAAGCAATCAACCCGCCATACACGAATCCTGGCAATGCAGTGTGTTCCGGTTTAGGTGTGTAAATCGTGACCGTGTGACCATCTTCCAATCCGGTACGAAAATGATGACCTTCCTTATTGAGTCGGCCGCAGCCATAACACCACGCAAAATCATCTGGATAATCATCCTGAATGGCACGAGTGACTTCGTTCATTTTATATTCTCCCTTCATAACAAACTCTTTCTCTAGTACTCTTCTATTAACATTCTGAAATTCCTTTATTGGTTTATGCAATAAATTTTACAAATATAAAGGTAATAAAACTTTTCATTACCAGTAGGGGTTGGTATAATATGGATAATCCCTCTCCTTCCTTCCTGTTTCATTTTCCAATTTAACAGAAAAACTAGAAAGCTGGTGGTTTTAATAGTGAAAAGTAGACTACTACATGAAAGTCCTCACATTAGAGTCTGGTTACAAGAATTCAATCATCCGGACGAGCATCTCGAAATGCTGGAAAAATTCAAGATTGGCAGAGAATTCAATCTGCGGTCACGTGGATTAATAGAGTACTATGGAATTGACCTCATAGATTATAAACGTGAACAAATGGCCAATAAAAAACGCAATGATTTCCTCACCGCATTCGCCCACTATATGACGGATCATTTAGAAGATGAGTGTCCCCCTTCGTGGAAAGAGTGTCCACCGTCCTTCTGGGAAGAACTGATCTTTGCCTATCTCCCTCATACCATGAAATTCGTCCCCAAGAAAAACTACACAGAACAATTCCTCATGCAGCTGAGAAAGTTTGTCCGGTGGCTCGACAAAAGAAACGATACAACGTTTCTGGAAGTGGTAGATCCCTACATTTCCCAGGCTTCACCGACATTAAAGAAATATGAAGACCTATTCTCAGAGCTATTCTTAAAAAATTATCCGGGGTTACATCTCCCTGACTGGGAATATATGAATGAAATAGAGTGTTTGGATAAAAGAATGGAAGAGTTTGATGAAACCGCTTATGGAGTGTTCGAAGTGACCAGGATCATTGATGAAGGCGTGGTTCTCCTGGACTTGCATTCTCATTATTCGTATTTCACAAAAAGCATCCCCCATGAAAAAGTAGATGTGGAAATGGTTATCACGGGGTGCTTTGGAAAAAAAGAGCATGCATTCTTATGGGATCTAGCTTTCATTGACGGAATATATCCTAAAAGAGCGTTCAAGTATATACAATTGTCAGAGTGACCCTTGCGTAGACAGTACCTGTCCTTAAGTTTGGGTAAGGTGCTGTTCTTTTATATTATGTAGTGATCACCTTTCAAAAAAGGATGAAGCAGAAAAAACATCTGAAATTAAAGTGTAAAAGGTGTAAAATACTATTGACTCTTAATAGTAGAAGGTGCTATTATATTCCTTGTCGCCAAAACGACACGGAAAACAAATTTCAAAAAAAGCTTGACGCTTTATCACGAAAAATGTTATATTTAAGAGGTGCTCAAGAGAGCCCGATGTTATATTGAACCTTGAAAACTGAACAAAACAAGACAATACGTCAACGTTAATTCTAGATTTATTTTTAAAGAGCTATTCAAACTTTTATCGGAGAGTTT
>NZ_JBNNJT010000015.1:0-11761 GCF_050270195.1 Rossellomorea sp. NPDC071047
TCTCCGATAAAAGTTTGAATAGCTCTTTAAAAATAAATCTAGAATTAACGTTGACGTATTGTCTTGTTTTGTTCAGTTTTCAAGGTTCAATGTGTGTCACGTCCATTTGGAGCGACTTTATTAATTTATCACACATCCACATGTGATGTCAACTGTTTTTTAAAATTATTTTTTGGTGTTTCTTCTAAATAATTCATTGCGTTTCAGCGACGTTTATTAATATACCAAGTTTATTGGGAGGGGTCAATACATTTTATGAACTTTTTTAAAAAACATTTCAAACACATTACCTCTTTTACACTCCCGCTTCTTAATTAAGCTAGCCGCTCCCATCATTCACTCATGTAGGGTACAAATAGTAAAGCTCCCGCTCGAATACACACGGAAGCTGATTTTCATTAATATGTTTCTTTCTTCGCTGCCGTCTTCATATACTTTAAACATTCCTTATGACTGGCAAACCTTTTAAAGAGTGAAAATAAGATTTTGTACCGTTCATCCATTGCTCTTTTAACTATATGATCAATTCGAGAATCTTTTAGGTCAAACAGTATTTCATCCATCTCTCTTTTTAACAAATACTCTATTTCTTGTTTCTCTCTGTCATTAATCATTAACCCCAGCAAGTATGTCACCCCTTAATGTTTGTATTTGTAGTTTTTTCCATTAAAAGAAATTTATAATCATTTTTTTATAAGATAGATATTTTTTCCGGGGACATGCATATCTTTAGTAGAGATAGACGGTTGAACGGAGGGATGAAATATTGAATACGTTTCACACAGTTAATGCTAAGAGGTTAAAGCAAATCAGTCTGATTATCGTGATTTCATTTTTTACTGCGTTGTTTGTATATAGCAGTAACCTTTCGACTCTTTCTGTTTTTAGTACGAAGGATGGACCGAAAGCGATCTATAAAGGAGAAAAAGGAGTCGCTATTACATTCAATATTGGTTGGGGAGATGAAAAAGCGAAGCCGATCCTTGAAGAATTAAAGAAAATGAATGTCCAGTCCGCTACATTCTTTCTTTCAGGTGCCTGGGCGGAGAGACACCCTGATTTAGTGGAGCAAATTGTGAAGCAGGGATATGAAATCGGAAATCTTGGCTATGCCTATTCCGATTATACGGATATGGAACCAAATAAGATCAAGCAGGACATTTTAAAAGCCGACACCGTATTTAAGAAGCTGAATATAAAAGATGTGAAGTTATTACGCGTGCCAACTGGTCACTTTAATAAAGAAACATTAAAGATAGCGGACTCTCTTGGACTTACTGTGGTTCACTGGAGTGTAGACTCTAAAGATTGGACGAATCCTGGTGTGGATGAAATCATCAATAATGTGAAGAAAGCCAAGAAAGGGGACATCATACTCCTTCACGCATCGGATTCAGCTAAACAAACGAAATCCGCTTTACCGACCATCGTGAAAGAGTTGAAAGGAAAAGGGAACTTCATTACGGTTTCAGACATGATTTCAAACGGTGATGCCAAGTCATCCCTCATACAGTAATAAAAGCCCGCTGATGAAGGGATCTCATCAGCGGGCTTTTATTTGTTTAACTTTTAGTTGGCTCCTTACGTTGTCTTTCCATTTGGGACTTTTCGATATATTTAGGAAGACGCAGAAGCTGGAATGCATTACATGCCAATAATGCCAGCAGCATAAGGTACAGCCATTTAACGGAATTCACCAATAGGACCGGAAGCCACTCCAGTGTCGTTACAACAATCATAAAGAATAAGGCAGACACAAATGTGTTCGTCTTGGCTTCTGATTGCTGATTCTTCATATAAGCTACGATTAAGCCAACGACCAGGATTCCGATTCCAAGAAAAATATAAGGCGTATACGACTCGCCTTCCTCAGCGAAGGCTCTAAATCGGAAATAAATTAAATCGAACAGGACGAGGGCAATTAGCACCACTTGAACAGGATTCCATAAGCTCTTAAACATTCCCATCCCGAATTGATGGATGGTTAAATAAGCGAAATACCCCATCTGACTGATTACACTGAATGTGAAACCTACAAATATAAACCAAAGCAGACTTGAAAATATACCAATCACGTTGCCGTCTTGAATGTATGGTCCGAACTGATCCCATCTAATGAGAAGTGCGGCGATGGCAGTCACGGCTCCTCCGATCACTAACGTATGAATAAAAAAACGAATCCAATTGCGGATGGTCACTTCTATTTTCCTCCAAATAAAAAAATATACACTCTTTTGATTGTACCAACGCATTCTTAAAAAATCCAGGTTCCAGTTTTTCTTGTGCATATTTTTTTCGTTATTTCTCATATTAAGGGTAAGGGAATTTGTATGGAAGGAGCCTACCCATGAAAAGATATTCCTTTGTATTTCTACTGTCGATTCTTCTTCTATCCGCTTGTGGCGGTGGTGGAGATACAGGCAGTGGCAAAATGGATTATGAAGAAACCAAGAAAATGGTTGTCGATATATTAAAGACAGATGATGGTAAAAAAGCGATTGAAGAAGTCATGTCTGATGAAAAAATGAAATCAGAGCTTATTATGGACCAAGGGGTTGTGACGGATACGATCTCGAAGACGTTAACCTCTGAAAAAGGAACTGAATTCTGGAAGAAATCCTTCGAAGACCCTAAGTTTGCCGAAGCGATGGCAAAAAGCATGAAGGATGGAAATGAAAAATTACTCAAAGACCTCATGAAGGATCCCGAATATCAAAAAATGATGATGGACCTGTTAAAGGATCCTGAATTCAAGAAGGAACTGACTGAAGCATTAAAAAGCCAAGAATATAGGGAACATCTGCAAAAGGTCATTACGGAAACATTTGAAAGCCCTCTGTTTAAGGCTAAGATGCAGGATGTTTTATTGAAGGCTGCCGGTGAAATGAAAGAAGGCGGTAAAAGCGGCGGTGGCGGCGAGTCTTCTTCCGGCGGTGGTGAAGAAGGCGGATCTGGTGATTCTGGAGGTTCTGGCAGCGGTGGCGGTGGCGGCCAATAAATTTAAGAAAGGACAAATGCGGGGTAACCCTCGACATTTGTCCTTTTTCAGTTTCATTAAGAGAGTTTTTCAATCACTTTATGAGCGATGTCACCATAGATCTGCCCTAAACGATGGTCCGCTGCGTAAATGGAAGGAGCAAAATCCTCTTCGTTCCAGTCAGGCTGTTGAAGTGGAAGCTTGCCTAATAAATCGGTACGGAGTTCTTCTGTCAGCTTCTCTCCGCCACCTTGACCGAATACGAATTCTTTTTCGCCTGTCAATTTACTTTCGAAATAGGACATGTTCTCAACCACACCAAGAATGTCATGATCAGTTTGCAGGGCCATGGCACCTGCTCGAGCCGCTACGAATGCAGCTGTTGGATGCGGTGTTGTTACGATGATCTCCTTACAATGCGGAAGCATCGTGTGAAGATCAAGGGCAACGTCTCCTGTTCCCGGCGGCAGGTCCAGCAGTAAATAGTCCAGTTCTCCCCACTCTACTTCTGAGAAGAAGTTATTCAGCATTTTACCGAGCATAGGACCTCTCCAAATAACGGGAGCATTGTCTTCAACAAAGAAGCCCATGGAAATGACTTTTACTCCAAAACGTTCTACCGGGATAATTCGTTCTCCCCGAACGACCGGTCGTTTGACGATTCCCATCATATCCGGTACACTGAACCCGTAAATATCAGCATCCACGAGCCCGACTTTTTTGCCTTGACGGGCCAGGGACACAGCTAAGTTAACAGAAACCGTCGACTTTCCAACTCCGCCTTTACCGCTGGCAATCGCAATAAACGTTGTTTTACTTGCAGGTGATAATAAATCCGTACCTTGTCCACCGGATCCTCTATGCTTTTCAAGTTCTTCCTGTGGAAGCTCAGTGAACCGGATCCCGACAGATTCTGCTCCGTTATCCTTTAAGACTTGTACGATCTTTTGTTGGAATTGCATTTGTTCACCAGTACCCGTCTTGGCAATGGCGATCTTCACACTTACATGCTTCTTTTCTTCCTTAATTGAAATTTCTGCGATACCGTTTGTTTCTTCTAACGTTTTATTTAAAAAAGGATCTTTTAATCCAAATAAAAGTTCGCGTGTCTGTTGTTCAGTTAACATGAATAACCACCCTTTTCTATGTATTCGTTTTCAATCAATCTGCTTTCAGTATAACATATTCTTAGTTGAATGAATGATCAAAAGGATGTGAATGCTTTTGTTGAATAATGAAAAAAGCTCTGTTCGTAACGTTTGATTCTTCCTTAGATAAGAAAGCAGTAGTTGATTTCCGCTCCAGGATGCTCCAATCAACTTTCGGAGCATGTTTCCTTAAAGGCTATTCTCTACCCACTCACTGACACCGGTCAAACAGCCCTTCTGTATTACACCAACAGGCTTTTCGAGATTAGCCAAAAATAAAAGCTGAGAGGTTATTCCTCATCAGCTTTTTCTTTATCTTCTTCTTCCATAGTTAAATAATTGAGAACACCCTGGTATACAGAGGCAGCGATTTTTTGCTGGTAGTCTTCTTTAAGTAAGTTCGCCCGCTCGCCTGGATTGGATAAGAACCCGATTTCCACTAAGGCTCCCGACTTTTTGGCGTGCTTTAATATATACACATTTTGAATACCCTTCGCTTCCCGTGTTGTGTTTTCTAAATTACGTATAAGCTCTCCCTGAATGGCTTTTGCAAGGGCTTTATTTTCTTTATACTTTGGATTATAGAATGTTTGGGCACCGCTCCACTTAGCAGATGGAATGGAGTTCAGGTGGATGCTTAAAAATAAGTCGGCTTCAGATTCATTGATTAAGCTTAGCCTCTTCTTCAGATCCTCCACTTTCCGTCGGCTGTATCCTTTGGTTCCTTCATCGGCAAGATCTTCATCTTTTTCACGTGTCAGTATTACGAGAGCCCCTTGTTCCTGAAGATAATCCCTTACCATCAGAGACACATTTAAAGCGATATCCTTTTCCAGGGCATCCTGATCACCGGCCCCACCGTCCGGCCCGCCATGTCCGGGATCTATATAGATGATTTTACCTGATAAGGGGAGATTCCAGGAATCCCACGTATCCTTGTCCAGAATCTTATATTGAATAATGAATAATAATATCGCCAGTGCAGAAATCATCCCGATAACCTTTAGTTTCTGAATCATTCCAGTCCTCCCATTTCAGTTTCAACACGGAGTAAAGCTCCGCTGTCCTTACTAAAAAAATATGGGACGAGAATGATTTTTAGAACTGAAATGATTAATTCAAACGCAGTTTATGACGCTTGATCCCCTTTTCATACCCTTCTGACCACCATGTTTCCACAAAGTGCTCGCAGCAGAAATAAAAGGATTCATCCACTTGATTAGAGACGCCCATCTCTGACCAATACAACCAGAAATTATAAAGTGTATCAATAAAGTGTTTTAACTCTTCCTCACACCGCTTTTTCACGAGGTCTGTGGGTTCGCCGGTATAACCAAACTTGCTGACCTTCCCACCGAGCAGATAAGCTTCAATGGCCACATCAAAGCATGCCTCATCAAAACCCTGCTGCATAAATACACCGCCTTGAACCTTTATATATCCAAAATGCTTTCGGACACTCTCCTGAAGCATTTTAATCGAAATCTCTTTCAACAATGTTCTTTCCGTCTTAATTTGCTTTTCTCTTCTCTTTGTATTGAAAGTTGTAATAACGTTCAAAGTTCATCCACCCCTTTGAACGTATTTTCCTACTTAACACAACACTTCATTCGAGTAACTGTTACCAATTTTTTTGGGTGACGGACCTCCAGATACAGTCCTGCGACGAGGATGAAGCCTGGTATGAACTGGACAATGCTCCCGGTTTAACGTGAAATCGGAGGTCCGTCCCTCACAAAACAAAAAAAGCCCAACCGAATGAATCGGCTGAGCTTTTGTTTGAAATAATAATTAACGCTTAGAGAATTGTGGCGCGCGACGTGCACCTTTAAGACCGTATTTTTTACGCTCTTTCATACGAGAGTCACGAGTTAATAATCCAGCGCGTTTTAGAGTTCCACGGTACTCAGGGTCTGCTTGTAGTAAAGCACGAGCGATTCCGTGACGGATCGCACCAGCTTGACCAGCATAGCCTCCACCATGAACGTTTACTAAAACGTCATAGTTACCAAGAGTTTCAGTTGCAACTAGTGGTTGCTTAATTACTTCTCTTAGTGCTGCGAATGGGATATAAACTTCTACTTCACGATCATTGATAACAATGTTTCCGTTACCTGGTACTAAACGTACACGAGCTACTGAGCTCTTACGACGACCAGTTCCGTAATATTGAACTTGAGCCAAGATAATAACCTCCTCTTATTAATTATCCACGAAGTTCGTAAACTTCAGGTTGTTGTGCTTGATGCTTATGCTCTGCTCCAGCATACACATGTAATTTCTTGAACATTTGACGACCTAGAGAACCTTTTGGAAGCATACCTTTGATAGTAAGCTCTAACATTTTCTCTGAGTAGTTTGTACGCATTTCTAATGCTGTACGTTGCTTTAAACCACCTGGGTGATTCGTGTGACGGTAGTAAATCTTGTCCGTTAACTTTTTACCAGTTAGTTCAATTTTTGAAGCATTAAGAATGATAACATGATCACCAGTGTCTACATGTGGTGTGAATGTTGGTTTGTGTTTTCCGCGTAGAATAGAAGCAACTTCACTAGCTAAACGTCCTAGAGTTTTGCCTTCAGCATCTACAACGAACCATTTACGATCGATTTCGTTGGCTTTTGCCATATACGTTGTACGCATGATTTAACCTCCTATTTGATGAATCCGTAGTATTTATTTTCTAATCACAATAAGTTTCCGGGGCTTATCGTGGGGTTAATAACATACCATATGCTATATTATCTTGTTCCCAGTCTATTGTCAAGAGAATGTTACACCAGGATTAGTTGTTTTAGAATTTTTTTTGAAAGTAAGATACAATACTATTACACAGTAAGAGCATATTCAACATTCCACAGATACAATCCATGTGGCGGTGCTGTCTTCCCTGCCCGATTGCGATCCCGTGCTTCCAGTATTTCAGGGATCTCCTCTACCGGTAAATTCCCGGAGCCTACTTCTAATAAGGTACCAGTCAGTATCCTCACCATATTGTATAAAAATCCATTTCCCACAAAAGAAAAAATGATTTCTTGTTCATGCTCTTGAATGTCAATATGGTGAATGGTTCTTACTTTGTCTTCCACTTCCGTTTTAGCTGAACAAAAGCTCGTGAAGTCATGTTCCCCTATCAAATGCCGTGCAGCACGCTCCATATCCGTTACAGATAAAGCGCAGGGATAGTGAAGAGCAAAGTGACGGTTAAACGGACTTCTCGACTCTCCCGTATAAACACGGTATCGATATTCCTTCTGTACGACAGAGAATCTTGAGTGGAATTCAGTTGGAACAAACTCAGCTTCTTTAACGGTTACTTCATCCGGTAAGCGCGTGTTCAGCACGACCGGCCATTTCTCTTCAGGGATGGATAAGGGTGTATCAAAATGAAAAACCTGACCGTTCGCATGAACACCAGCGTCGGTCCGCCCCGACCCACTGATCCGGATTCTTTCCCCTTTATGGATAGTGGACAGAATACCTTCTATGAGCCCCTGGACGGTTCGTTGATTGGGTTGAACCTGATAACCATGAAAATAGGTGCCATCATAAGCGATGGTACATTTCACTCTCTGCATACACGACACTCCCGTTATCCTCTAAAAATAATCAATACAGCTGTTAGAATGGCCAATACCACTAAAGCCCCCGTATCCTTCTTGTGCCAGGATAACAGGCGGTATTTCGTCCTGCCCTCTCCCCCTTGATACCCTCTTGCCTCCATGGCGGTTGCCAGGTCCTCAGCCCTTTTAAAAGCACTGACGAAGAGTGGGATCAATAGAGGGATGATGGCTTGGATCCGATCTTTGATGGGACCGGAAGAAAACTCAGCCCCCCTTGCAATTTGCGCCTTCATGATTTTATCCGTTTCCTCCATCAGGGTCGGAATGAACCTTAAGGAAATCGACATCATAAGGGCCAGCTCATGAACGGGAAACTTCACTTTTTTCAATGGGTTCAATAGCGTCTCGAGCCCGTCCGTAATCGTGATGGGGGAGGTAGTCAGCGTTAATAAAGACGTGACGAGAATCAGATAAAAGAATCGTAAAGAAATGAATATCCCCTGCCTTAACCCCTCTTCATGAACAGACAATATTCCTAAGTCCAGGATGACCGGACCTTCCTTGGTGAAGAACACGTGTAAAAAGAACGTAAACAGAATCAACCATAGTATAGGCTTCAATCCACCGATAATAAAACGCAAGGAAAGATTAGAAAGAATGAGTGCGCTAAATGTAAAAAGACCGAGCAATGCATACGTAACAAAATTATTTGCAAGAAACACGACACAAATAAATCCAAAGATAAATAATAGTTTTGCCCTCGGATCCATCTGATGAAGGATGGACTTAGCAGGTACGTAGCGGCCAAAGATCATTTTCTCCATCATAGGGCTTCACCCCCGTCACTGACTGTACGGATGGCTGAAGCTAATTCCTCTATCGTTAAACAGGTCTTCGGTAGCTTCTTCCCCGTTTTGTGTTCAAATTGATATTGAAAACGAACGACGTCTGGCACGTCCAATCCCATCTCAAACAGTTCATCGGCAGAAGAGAATATCTCTTCAGGACTTCCTTTTTGCTTAAGACGGCCTTTCTGCATGATCACAATTTCTTCTGCATAATGAGCAGCGTCTTCCATGCTATGGGTGACGAGAATGGTCGTCAGTCCTTTTTCCTTATGAAGGTCATAGAACATGTCCATGATTTCACGTTGACCCCTTGGATCGAGTCCCGCAGTAGGTTCATCGAGTACAATGACCTCCGGATTCATAGCAAGTACACCTGCAATGGCTACACGTCTCATTTGCCCACCTGATAAATCAAAAGGGGATTTACTAAGCACTTCTTCTGAAAGTCCAACCTTTACAATCAGTTCCTTGGCTCTTCTTATCGCCTCTTCTTCTGATACGCCAAAGTTCATCGGTCCGTAACAGATATCTTTAAGGACTGTTTCTTCAAACAACTGATGCTCAGGAAATTGAAAGACGATGCCTACCTTCTGTCTGACCGGCTTTAAGCTTTTTGCCTTTTGTTTGGCTTTTATTTGATGTTCCCCTACTTGAACAACTCCCTCTGTAGGTTTTAACAGCCCATTTAAATGTTGCAGGAGTGTTGACTTCCCTGAACCGGTGTGACCGATTACCGCAAGGAATTGACCTGTCGGGATGGTAAGATCGATATCTTGAAGGGCAAGCTTTTCGAATGGAGTGTTGAATGAATATCGGTATTCTACCTGTTGAAATGTGATTTGCATAATTCATCCACCAACTCTTCTTCTGTAAAGTATGTTTTAGATAAGGGTATCCCTGCTTCTTTAAGAGCCCCGGCCAGCTTTATTGTAAAAGGGGAATCAAGGCCCAGCTTGATTAACTCGTCCTCTAATAAGAAAATTTCTTCCGGGGTTCCTTCCTTAAAGACCGTCCCTTGATTTAATACAATCATTCGATCTGCTTTTGTCGCTTCTTCGAGATCATGGGTAATCGAGATCACCGTCAGATTTTCTTCGTCTTTCAGCTTACGTACAGTTTCAAGAACTTCTTTTCTTCCTTTTGGATCAAGCATCGATGTCGCTTCATCTAAGATGATGATCGACGGCTGAAGGGCTACAACCCCTGCAATTGCTACACGCTGCTTTTGACCACCTGATAAATGGTGCGGCTCTTGATTAAGAAAATCCTCCATATGGACACTTATTAAAGCATCATTGACTCGCTGTACCATCGATTCATAAGGTACCCCATGGTTTTCTAACCCAAAAGCCACATCATCCTCAACTGTAGCACCGACAAATTGATTATCGGGATTTTGAAAGACCATACCCAGCTTTGAACGGATGTCCCAAATAGAGTTCTCCTCAAGAATAATCCCGTCCACCGTTACCTTCCCCTTTTCAGGAAAGTGAAGCCCATTCAACATTTTGGCAAGAGTCGACTTACCGGATCCGTTATGACCGACAATCGCTAACCATTCACCTTGATTGACAGTCAGGCTAATCCCTTTAAGGGCGTAGGAATTTTGATCAGGGTATCTGAAATGTACATCGTCTACTTGAATGATTTCTTTCAATTTTTGCAACCTCCTCTACGCTCTTCATACTCAGCTCTGCTAAAAAATCTCCGCATATAAAAAAAAGCCTGCACCCCGACCAAAGAAAAGAGAACTTTTCTTGTTCAACCATTGAACAGCTTCTATGAAAATAGAAGTTGGAAGGGGTGCACGAGCTAGACGAGTCAGCCGGAGCTGCTCATCGTAACGCTCTGCTTTTCATCAACATGCACTTATACAAAAAGGGCAAAGAAGCAGTTAAGGATTAACTGTCCTGCCCTTAATGTTAGAAGTCACGAATTATTAAACTAATTCGATGATTGCCATTGGAGCACCGTCACCACGGCGAGGACCAACCTTCATAATGCGAGTATATCCGCCTTGACGCTCTGTGTAACGAGGAGCGATGTCAGAGAATAACTTTTGTAAAGCATCTTGGTTGTTTTCAGCGTTAGCAACTTCTTTACGAATGAATGCACCAGCTTGACGACGCGCGTGAATGTCACCACGTTTACCTAAAGTGATCATTTTTTCCACAACTGAACGAAGCTCTTTCGCACGAGTTTCAGTTGTTTCGATGCGCTCGTTAATGATTAGGTCTGTAGCTAAATCACGTAGCATTGCTTTACGTTGAGCACTGGTACGTCCTAACTTTCTGTAAGCCATTAAGGGTTCCCTCCTTTGTTTCTATATATGAAAGAAGATGTTATCAGTCGTCTTTACGTAAGCCAAGTCCAAGGTCTTCAAGTTTAACTTTAACCTCTTCAAGTGATTTACGTCCTAAGTTACGCACTTTCATCATATCTTCTTCTGTCTTGTTAGCAAGCTCTTGAACAGTATTGATTCCAGCACGCTTCAGGCAGTTATAAGAACGAACAGAAAGATCTAATTCTTCGATCGTCATCTCAAGAACTTTCTCTTTTTGGTCTTCTTCTTTTTCTACCATGATTTCAGCATTCTGCGCTTCATCTGTAAGGCCAACGAAAATATTTAAGTGTTCTGTTAGAATCTTAGCACCTAAAGAAATCGCTTCTTTTGGTCCAATACTTCCATCAGTCCATACATCAAGAGAAAGTTTATCGTAGTTCGTCATTTGACCAACACGAGTATTTTCTATTTGATAGTTAACGCGTGAAACTGGAGTGTAAATAGAATCGATTGGGATCACGCCAATAGGAAGATCCTCACGTTTGTTCTGGTCTGCCGGTCTGTATCCACGTCCACGTGATGCGCTTAGACGCACACGGAAGTGTCCACTCTTAGATAATGTTGCGATGTGTAAATCAGGATTTAACACTTCTACATCACTATCATGAGTAATATCAGCAGCCGTTACAACTCCTTCGCCCTGTACATCAATTTCTAGCGTTTTTTCTTCATCAGAGTAGATCTTTAACGCTAACTTCTTGATATTCAAAATGATGGATGTGACATCCTCTACGACGCCTTCAATTGTTGAAAATTCATGCAGTACTCCATCTATTTGAATAGATGTGACAGCAGCACCTGGGAGTGACGATAATTCAACATTTCCTCATGCGAGGAAATGAGTTATCCGGTATTAGCCCCGGTTTCCCGGAGTTATCCC
>NZ_JBNNJT010000016.1:0-4791 GCF_050270195.1 Rossellomorea sp. NPDC071047
TAAAAGAAGGAGCTAAAATGGCTTCTTTTATTAAAGCTGCCTTTAAATCGATGTGGATAATGAGTATTGACAGTTTCGTTCATATCAGGAGGCTCGACTTCCTCCCCGCGGAAAGGAAGTGCCTGGAGCGGAAAGGAACGGTCCACGGTATGCTCGCAGAATGAATTGTGATAACAAATGCATAATTTCAGATTATTCCTTTATGTTAATACACCTTTTCAATCCCCAAAGACAGTTATGGTAAAATAAATAAGAATCCTTTTAATGGAGGTAATACAATTGCCAGCAACATTAACAAATCAAGAATCATTACTTAACAGAGTATCCAAAGAATTGAACCTATCAATAAAAAATGTTAAAAACGTCATTTCACTTCTGGAGGAAGGGAATACAGTTCCTTTCATCGCACGTTATCGGAAAGAACAGACCGGAGCACTAGATGAAGTTCAGATCCGTAATATTATGGATAAATGGAACTACCTGCAAAATTTAGAGCAGAGAAAAGAAGAAGTCATCCGATTGATCGAAGAACAAGGGAAGCTGACTGAAGAGTTAACCCAGGCCATTAAAAAGGCGGATAAGCTGCAAACGGTAGAAGATTTGTACCGACCATATAAGCAAAAACGAAGAACAAAAGCCACCATAGCGAAAGAAAAAGGACTGGAACCACTGGCTGAATGGATCCTTACATTCCCGGCAACAGGAGACCTAGAAGAAAAAGCTTCTCACTACGTGGCTGAAGAAAAGGAAGTAATGACAACCGAGGAAGCTTTAAATGGGGCCAAAGACATTATTGCTGAGTACATTTCCGATGAAGCTTCATACAGAGAATACATAAGAAGTTATACGTTCCGTAAAGGGTTAATTGAATCAAAGGTAAAGAAGGAAGAGGAAGACGAAAAGAAGGTCTTCGAAATGTACTACTCTTATCAAGAACCCATTCATAAAGTAGTACCTCACCGCATATTAGCCATGAACAGAGGAGAAAAGGAAGATATATTAAAAGTGAATATCCAGCCTGATGCAGAAGGTATCCTTACCTATTTGCAAAGACAGGTCATTAAAAATGTTCATTCCATCTCCGTTCCTCTAGTGAAAGAAGCGGTAGAAGATAGCTATAAAAGATTGATCCAACCATCGGTAGAAAGAGAAATTCGTAATGAATTAACAGAGAAAGCAGAGGATCAAGCCATTCATATCTTCTCTGAAAACTTGAGAAAGTTATTGCTTCAGCCGCCGATGAAAGGAAAAATGGTCTTGGGTGTGGATCCCGCTTTCCGAACTGGCTGCAAATTAGCGGTCATTGATGAAACAGGGAAAACTCTTGATATAAATGTGATTTATCCACATTCATCCCAATCACAACTCGCAAAGGCGGAAGAAGCCATCAAAGCGATAATGACAAAATATTCGGTTGAGGTTGTTGCTATTGGAAATGGGACGGCATCCAGGGAAACAGAGCAATTTGTTGTAAATGTGTTAAAAGATATGGATCAACCTATCTTCTATTTAATTGTCAACGAAGCTGGAGCAAGTGTATATTCAGCATCAGATGTGGCGAGAGAAGAGTTCCCGGACCTCCAGGTTGAAGAAAGAAGTGCCGTCTCCATCGCAAGAAGATTGCAGGATCCATTAGCTGAATTAGTGAAAATAGATCCTAAATCTGTTGGAGTCGGGCAATACCAGCATGATGTTTCACAAAAGAAGTTGAATGAATCACTAACCTTTGTGGTGGAAACGGCTGTAAACCAAGTGGGTGTAAATGTGAATACTGCCTCCTCTTCACTATTGCAATATGTAGCGGGACTATCAAAAACAGTGGCTACTAATATTGTGAAAAAGAGAGAGGAAGAGGGCAAGTTTGTTTCCAGGTCCCAATTAAAGAAAATTCCAAGGCTTGGCGCAAAAACATACGAACAATGTATTGGCTTCCTAAGAATAATGGACGGGAAAGAGATACTTGATCGAACATCTATTCATCCGGACAATTATAACGATGTGAAGAAACTTCTTGCGAAAGTCGGGTTGAGTGTAAATAACATCGGATCAGAGGAACTGAAACAGTCTTTGAATCAATTGAATTTAGCAGAGGTCTCTGAGGAGTTGGGAATAGGGAGATTAACGCTGAAAGATATTGTGGATTCATTAATTCGACCAGGGCGTGATCCCCGTGATGAATTTCCTAAACCTCTTCTCAAGAAGGATGTCTTGAAACTCGAAGATTTAACACAAGGTATGGAGTTACAAGGGACAGTAAGAAATGTAGTGGATTTCGGTGCGTTTATCGATGTAGGTGTGAAACAGGATGGACTTGTCCATATTTCAAAGCTGAAAAATGGTTTCGTTAAGCATCCATTAGATGTGGTATCTGTTGGGGATGTTGTGACCGTTTGGGTTGATAGCGTGGATGTTCAAAAAGGCAGGGTCGCATTAACGATGATTCAATAATCAGGTAAGAGCTGACTGCAGGGTAGTGAATGTTATCTCAGGTCAGCTCTTTTTGCCATTGAGGATGGGCCATGATAGATGTCCATAATTAAGAGCTGTTCTTCTTACGATAAAAATACCAGCATTGATTAAGGAGTTTGATTTGATATCGATCCTTCTCAAAATAGGCTCTCCTCAATTGATTCACAAGCCAGTTAGGCATGGGGTAACCTCCTTATCTCTAAGAAAGTGCCAGCTGAATCCATGTGGTGACATTCCTTTGAGTATTTTGTCATGCTGAAACAGTAAGGGTGATATCTAGTTTATGCTATAATAGGTTGTCATGTTCTAATTAAGAAAGAAGGATTTCATATGACGGACGCTGAGCTGCAATTTCTTGTTGGAAAAATTTCCATTCAATCTTTTCATAAGCCTTTTCTTCATAAAGCATATTTCAACCCAAGGCTCAAGACCACTGGGGGAAGGTATATGTTAGGTAGTCATAATATCGACATAAATCGAAAATATTTAGACGAGCATGGTATGGGCGAATTAATAGGAATCATTAAACATGAGTTGTGTCATTATCATTTACATATTGAAGGTAAAGGATATAAGCATGGAGATGAAGATTTTAAGAGACTTCTAAATGAAGTTGGGGGTCCAAGACATTGTTCGATATTAACGAGTGTGAATAATAGGAGAAGGTATTTGATTTATGTGTGCTCCAAGTGCGGGTTGGAGTTTAAAAGAAGAAGGAAGATCAATATAAGAAAATACGTGTGTGGACGGTGTAAAGGCAAACTTAAATTAGTGAAGGAAGTTATTATGAAGGAAGACAAATCCTGAGTGTTTAATCCACGGACCATGATCATCTTTTTTCGGATGAAAATTGTTTGAAAGTAGTTGACAATAAATAGATGAGTCATTATAATCTAAAGAGTCGATAAGACGAGTTAAGCGAAAGAATACTTTACGTTCCGCAGTAGCTCAGTGGTAGAGCTATCGGCTGTTAACCGATCGGTCGCAAGTTCGAATCTTGCCTGCGGAGCCATTTTTATGGGGAAGTACTCAAGTGGCTGAAGAGGCGCCCCTGCTAAGGGTGTAGGTCGGGCAACTGGCGCGAGGGTTCAAATCCCTCCTTCTCCGCCATTACTTTTAAACATGGCCCATTGGTCAAGCGGTTAAGACACCGCCCTTTCACGGCGGTAACACGGGTTCGAATCCCGTATGGGTCATTTTTATTTTTGCTATTGGCAACTTAATAAAAGTTATATTGCTGACGCAGTTAATGAAAGTTATTTTGCTAAAGCAAAAAACTCTGGTCCGGTAGTTCAGTTGGTTAGAATGCCTGCCTGTCACGCAGGAGGTCGCGGGTTCGAGTCCCGTCCGGACCGCCAGATTTTTTCTTCAAAAAGTTATTGACTTTAATGTTTTTGACATGTTATTATATAAACCTCGTCACTTTTTGAGGGAACATTGGGCTATAGCCAAGCGGTAAGGCATCGCACTTTGACTGCGACATGCGTTGGTTCGAATCCAGCTAGCCCAGCCATTTAAGAGCCATTAGCTCAGTTGGTAGAGCATCTGACTTTTAATCAGAGGGTCGAAGGTTCGAGTCCTTCATGGCTCACCAAAGATTTTTGCGTAAGCAAAAGATCTTACCTTTTTTGCGACAGCAAAACACCATGCGGGTGTGGCGGAATTGGCAGACGCACCAGACTTAGGATCTGGCGCCGCAAGGCGTGGGGGTTCAAGTCCCTTCACCCGCACTTTAAAAGTTGTTGAAATAACTTATGAAAAAGTATTGACACAACAGATTATCCTCGTTATAATAGTGTTTGTCGCTTAAAACGCGGTCGTGGCGGAATGGCAGACGCGCTAGGTTGAGGGCCTAGTGGGGGCGACCCCGTGGAGGTTCAAGTCCTCTCGGCCGCACCAAAGATTTTACAACATATTGCGCCCGTAGCTCAATTGGATAGAGCGTTTGACTACGGATCAAAAGGTTAGGGGTTCGACTCCTCTCGGGCGCGCCATCTTGTTTCTACAAGCGGGTATTTCATACTCAATGCAATACATATGCTTTTCTAGCGGGAAGTAGCTCAGCTTGGTAGAGCACTTGGTTTGGGACCAAGGGGTCGCAGGTTCGAATCCTGTCTTCCCGACCATCATAATTTTATATGCGGGTGTAGTTTAGTGGTAAAACCTCAGCCTTCCAAGCTGATGATGAGGGTTCGATTCCCTTCACCCGCTCCAATTTATTACCTTTTATTGAACCTTGAAAACTGAACAAAACAAGACAATACGTCAACGTTAATTCTAGATTTATTTTTAAAGAGCTATTCAAACTTTTATCGGAGAGTT
>NZ_JBNNJT010000017.1:0-1393 GCF_050270195.1 Rossellomorea sp. NPDC071047
TAGCCCAAACCAAGAGGCTTGCCTCTTGGGGTTGTAGGACACTCTATACGGAGTTACAAAGGAATGAAGTAGACGAAGAAGTCTGGAAAGGCTCGTCAAAGAAGGTAACAACCCTGTAGTTGAAACTTCATTCCCTCTTGAGTGGATCCTGAGTACGGCGGGACACGTGAAATCCCGTCGGAAGCTGGGAGGACCATCTCCCAAGGCTAAATACTCCCTAGTGACCGATAGTGAACCAGTACCGTGAGGGAAAGGTGAAAAGCACCCCGGAAGGGGAGTGAAATAGAACCTGAAACCGTGTGCCTACAAGTAGTCAGAGCCCGTTAACGGGTGATGGCGTGCCTTTTGTAGAATGAACCGGCGAGTTACGATCCCATGCAAGGTTAAGTCGATGAGACGGAGCCGTAGCGAAAGCGAGTCTGAATAGGGCGAATTGAGTATGTGGTCGTAGACCCGAAACCAGGTGATCTACCCATGTCCAGGATGAAGTTCAGGTAACACTGAATGGAGGTCCGAACCCACGCACGTTGAAAAGTGCGGGGATGAGGTGTGGGTAGCGGAGAAATTCCAATCGAACTTGGAGATAGCTGGTTCTCTCCGAAATAGCTTTAGGGCTAGCCTCATGTGTAAGAGTCTTGGAGGTAGAGCACTGTTTGGACTAGGGGCCCTCATCGGGTTACCGAATTCAGACAAACTCCGAATGCCAAAGACTTATCCATGGGAGTCAGACTGCGAGTGATAAGATCCGTAGTCGAAAGGGAAACAGCCCAGACCACCAGCTAAGGTCCCAAAGTATACGTTAAGTGGAAAAGGATGTGGAGTTGCTTAGACAACCAGGATGTTGGCTTAGAAGCAGCCACCATTTAAAGAGTGCGTAATAGCTCACTGGTCGAGTGACTCTGCGCCGAAAATGTACCGGGGCTAAACGTATCACCGAAGCTGTGGATTGACACCTCTAGGTGTCAGTGGTAGGAGAGCGTTCTAAGGACTGCGAAGCTAGACCGTAAGGACTGGTGGAGTGCTTAGAAGTGAGAATGCCGGTATGAGTAGCGAAAGATGGGTGAGAATCCCATCCACCGAATGCCTAAGGTTTCCTGAGGAAGGCTCGTCCGCTCAGGGTTAGTCGGGACCTAAGTCGAGGCCGATAGGCGTAGACGATGGACAACAGGTTGATATTCCTGTACCACCTCTTTTCCGTTTGAGCAATGGGGGGACGCAGGAGGATAGGGTAAGCGCACTGCTGGATATGTGCGTCTAAGCAGTTAGGCTGATGATGAGGCAAATCCCATCATCGCATAAGGCTGAGCTGTGATAGCGAGCGAATTATAGTAGCGAAGTTCCTGATTCCACACTGCCAAGAAAAGCCTCTAGCGAGGAAAAAGGTGCCCGTACC
>NZ_JBNNJT010000017.1:1489-2865 GCF_050270195.1 Rossellomorea sp. NPDC071047
CATAAGGCTGAGCTGTGATAGCGAGCGAATTATAGTAGCGAAGTTCCTGATTCCACACTGCCAAGAAAAGCCTCTAGCGAGGAAAAAGGTGCCCGTACCGCAAACCGACACAGGTAGGCGAGGAGAGAATCCTAAGGTGAGCGAGAGAACTCTCGTTAAGGAACTCGGCAAAATGACCCCGTAACTTCGGGAGAAGGGGTGCTCTGGTAGGGTGCAAGCCCGAGAGAGCCGCAGTGAATAGGCCCAGGCGACTGTTTAGCAAAAACACAGGTCTCTGCGAAGCCGTAAGGCGAAGTATAGGGGCTGACGCCTGCCCGGTGCTGGAAGGTTAAGAGGAGTGCTTAGCGCAAGCGAAGGTGCGAATCGAAGCCCCAGTAAACGGCGGCCGTAACTATAACGGTCCTAAGGTAGCGAAATTCCTTGTCGGGTAAGTTCCGACCCGCACGAAAGGCGTAACGATCTGGGCACTGTCTCAACGAGAGACTCGGTGAAATTATAGTACCTGTGAAGATGCAGGTTACCCGCGACAGGACGGAAAGACCCCGTGGAGCTTTACTGTAGCCTGATATTGAATTTTGGTACAGCTTGTACAGGATAGGTAGGAGCCTTGGAAACCGGAGCGCCAGCTTCGGTGGAGGCATCGGTGGGATACTACCCTGGCTGTATTGAAATTCTAACCCGCGCCCCTTATCGGGGTGGGAGACAGTGTCAGGTGGGCAGTTTGACTGGGGCGGTCGCCTCCTAAAGAGTAACGGAGGCGCCCAAAGGTTCCCTCAGAATGGTTGGAAATCATTCGCAGAGTGTAAAGGCACAAGGGAGCTTGACTGCGAGACCTACAAGTCGAGCAGGGACGAAAGTCGGGCTTAGTGATCCGGTGGTTCCGCATGGAAGGGCCATCGCTCAACGGATAAAAGCTACCCCGGGGATAACAGGCTTATCTCCCCCAAGAGTCCACATCGACGGGGAGGTTTGGCACCTCGATGTCGGCTCATCGCATCCTGGGGCTGTAGTCGGTCCCAAGGGTTGGGCTGTTCGCCCATTAAAGCGGTACGCGAGCTGGGTTCAGAACGTCGTGAGACAGTTCGGTCCCTATCCGTCGTGGGCGCAGGAAATTTGAGAGGAGCTGTCCTTAGTACGAGAGGACCGGGATGGACGCACCGCTGGTGTACCAGTTGTCTTGCCAAAGGCATCGCTGGGTAGCTATGTGCGGAAGGGATAAGTGCTGAAAGCATCTAAGCATGAAGCCCCCCTCGAGATGAGATTTCCCATCACGTATGTGAGTAAGATCCCTAGAAGATGACTAGGTAGATAGGTCAGAGATGGAAGCATGGCGACATGTGGAGTTGACTGATACTAATCGATCGAGGACTTAACCA
>NZ_JBNNJT010000018.1:0-1216 GCF_050270195.1 Rossellomorea sp. NPDC071047
TAAAAGTTTGAATAGCTCTTTAAAAATAAATCTAGAATTAACGTTGACGTATTGTCTTGTTTTGTTCAGTTTTCAAGGTTCAATGTGTAAGTGCTCCTCTCGAAGCGACCCTTACTATGTTACACGATCATTCATTTGATGTCAACAACTTTTTTGAGAAAGTTTCGATCAAGTTCATCGTGTTTTGTTGGCCGTTTGTGGCAACAAATAATACTTTACCAGTTAACTTCGCAGAAGTCAACTTCTTTTTAGGTGTTTTTCAACTTTAATATTTATTAAGTTATTAAACACTTAAAACGAGCCTAAAAGAGATATTAATTAACTTCCCTTATAAAAGGCGGAAAAACAATAATATCACAAACATCGATTTAATAACAATACCTTTTTTATTATTTATAGGTGTCTGAGTGTTCAGTTTAGAATACCTACACTATATATATACACATAGAAAAGAATCTTAAACATATCCGCTTGATGATTTCAGGTTACCTGATTATCTCCGCGTTTAGATTGAGGTATTCTGAATGGAAATATGCCGCTGAGTTCCTGCAGGATAACTAAATTATTGAGAGGTAGGGAGAGTTCCAGATCTGAAGGTGGTCGAAATCAATTGCGACACTCTTAGGCAAAAGCTAATTTTAGTTTGTATTTTTTGATATTTTTTAACTTTCTAATATATTAATCGTTCAATACTAGAATCAGTGCGTGTTTTATCATTAAAAATAGAACGATTTAGCCCTATACAATGTACGATCGGTAATAATCAGACCTACAATATAGATTGTGGCTTCAATTGTCAGAGCATTATAGGGGGCCATTAAAATAATTGCATCAAAATAGATCGAAATTGCGTCTTTTTTATTTTTATTTCGTCGTTTACATCCGTTATTGTGTCATTTTGTTTTAGAATTGCGATTTTTTTCCAAATACATCCAAAAACATTGTCCGTATTTTAATCGCAATCTGTCCTTCATTTCTTATTTTAATAGTACGATCAGCCTTCAATAACATTTCTTCAACAAATAAAAACGCAAAAAATCCGCCCTCTCTATCCTATAACCAAATTGTTCTTCGAACCAAGAACTCATTTACATGAAAACACAAAAAAGAGCAGCCCCTAAGAGCTACTCTTTTTCTATTTGCCTGGCGACGTCCTACTCTCACAGGGGGAGATCCCCCAACTACCATCGGCGCTGAAGAGCTTAACTTCCGTGTT
>NZ_JBNNJT010000019.1:0-1077 GCF_050270195.1 Rossellomorea sp. NPDC071047
ACGTGTTGTATTCCAGGAGTATTATCACCAATTAAAAGAGTTAAAGCAACGAATTTTGCGACTAGAAGAAGAAATTAGAATTCAAGCGAATGAAGGCGTACATGCACCTAGAATACAAGCGCTCCAAGCACTAAGGGGAGTTGCACTTGTCACGGCGACAAGTATTGTAGCTGAAGTCGGGTCTTTCAAGCGTTTTTCTACTCCTCGAGAATTTATGGCCTATGTTGGACTAATCCCCAGTGAGTATTCAAGTGGAGAAAGGCGAAGACAAGGAAACATTACCAAAACGGGTAATAGACATGTTCGAAGGTTACTGGTGGAATCAGCCTGGAGCTACCGTTACCAACCGGCAGTCAGGGGTGAACTTAAACGGAGACAAAGTGGCCAATCTCCTACCATTCAAGCTATATCTTGGAAAGCACAAAATCGACTTCACAATAAGTATTATCGTCTACTATCCAGAGGAAAAGAAAAGGGAAAAGCAGTAACGGCTGTGGCTAGAGAATTGGCAGGGTTTATATGGGCTGTAATGCAAGAAGTAGAAGAAACACCAAGACTCAAAATAAATTAAAAAACGAATACTTGTAGCTCGAAGAGTAAGGTAAAACCATAGAAGAATGAGAATAGGGCTCGAAGGCAAAGAGTAAAACCGGAAAGGAAAACCCACGTGGCCTCCTCTGTGCTATATCTCTTTAGATTAACGCACGACCCGAGTTAGTGGATCAGTCCTTTATACGGAAAGATAAAATGTGTGAACCCACGAATATCAGAATGCAAACCGCAGTAGAATTTTTGCCTTCGTGCCGTGTTCTTACCTTCTAATAAATAAAGGGGGAAAGTATATAGTTTCTTTAGCTCAAAAATCGTCTCATCTCATCCCATAGCTATCAAGAAAAACCCTTGACAGCTATGGGATGAGATGAGGAGTGGTCAGTAAGCTAAAGAAGGAGAAAGTCTAGCCAGTAACGGCTTTAACATAAAATAAAAGAAGGAGCTAAAATGGCTTCTTTTATTAAAGCTGCCTTTAAATCGATGTGGATAATGAGTATTGACAGTTTCGTTCATATCAGGAGGCTC